>JAUCDD010000019.1:0-205921 GCA_034675505.1 Melaminivora sp.
ATTCCGAAAGTAGTGGCGAGCGAAATCGGAAGAGCCTTCTAGTGATAGTCAAGCGGTTAGCAAAGCGGCATGGAAAGGCCGGCCATAGTGGGTGATAGCCCCGTATGCGAAAACTGTTTGGTGGTACTAGGCTAGAGACAAGTAGGGCGGGGCACGAGAAACCCTGTCTGAACATGGGGGGACCATCCTCCAAGGCTAAATACTCATCATCGACCGATAGTGAACCAGTACCGTGAGGGAAAGGCGAAAAGAACCCCGGGAGGGGAGTGAAATAGATCCTGAAACCGCATGCTTACAAAAAGTAGGAGCCCGCAAGGGTGACTGCGTACCTTTTGTATAATGGGTCAGCGACTTACATTCAGTGGCAAGCTTAACCGAAGAGGGGAGGCGCAGGGAAACCGAGTCCGAATAGGGCGATCGAGTCGCTGGGTGTAGACCCGAAACCAAGTGATCTATCCATGGCCAGGATGAAGGTGCCGTAACAGGTACTGGAGGTCCGAACCGACTAATGTTGCAAAATTAGCGGATGAGCTGTGGATAGGGGTGAAAGGCTAAACAAACTTGGAAATAGCTGGTTCTCTCCGAAAACTATTTAGGTAGTGCCTCAGGTATTACCTGCGGGGGTAGAGCACTGTTTTGGCTAGGGGGTCATGGCGACTTACCAAACCAAGGCAAACTCCGAATACCGCAGAGTACAGCCTGGGAGACAGAGCACCGGGTGCTAACGTCCGGACTCAAGAGGGAAACAACCCAGACCGCCAGCTAAGGTCCCTAAAATTGGCTAAGTGGGAAACGAAGTGGGAAGGCTAAAACAGTCAGGATGTTGGCTTAGAAGCAGCCATCATTTAAAGAAAGCGTAATAGCTCACTGATCGAGTCGTCCTGCGCGGAAGATGTAACGGGGCTCAAGCCAGTTACCGAAGCTGCGGATGCACAGTTTACTGTGCGTGGTAGGAGAGCGTTGTGTAAGCCTGTGAAGGTGGCCCGGGAGGGCTGCTGGAGGTATCACAAGTGCGAATGCTGACATGAGTAGCGTTAAAGCGGGTGAAAAGCCCGCTCGCCGTAAGCGCAAGGTTTCCTACGCAACGTTCATCGGCGTAGGGTGAGTCGGCCCCTAAGGCGAGGCAGAGATGCGTAGCTGATGGGAAACAGGTCGATATTCCTGTACCGCTCAATAGTGCGATGTGGGGACGGAGAAGGTTAGCTCAGCCAACTGTTGGAATAGTTGGTTCAAGCGTGTAGTCGTGCTCTTTAGGCAAATCCGGAGAGCTAAGATGAGGCGTGATAACGAGTGTGCTTGCACACGAAGTGAGTGATACCCTGCTTCCAGGAAAAGCCACTAAGCTTCAGCTATTGACGACCGTACCGCAAACCGACACTGGTGCGCGAGATGAGTATTCTAAGGCGCTTGAGAGAACTCAGGAGAAGGAACTCGGCAAATTGATACCGTAACTTCGGGAGAAGGTATGCCCCAATTAGGTGAACCTGTACAAGGGGAGCCGAAAGGGGTTGCAAAAAATCGGTGGCTGCGACTGTTTATTAAAAACACAGCACTCTGCAAACACGAAAGTGGACGTATAGGGTGTGACGCCTGCCCGGTGCTGGAAGATTAAATGATGGGGTGCAAGCTCTTGATTGAAGTCCCAGTAAACGGCGGCCGTAACTATAACGGTCCTAAGGTAGCGAAATTCCTTGTCGGGTAAGTTCCGACCTGCACGAATGGCGTAACGATGGCCACGCTGTCTCCTCCTGAGACTCAGCGAAGTTGAAATGTTTGTGATGATGCAATCTACCCGCGGAAAGACGGAAAGACCCCATGAACCTTTACTGTAGCTTTGTATTGGACTTTGAACGGATCTGTGTAGGATAGGTGGGAGGCTTTGAAGTGCGGTCGCCAGATCGCATGGAGCCATCCTTGAAATACCACCCTGGTGCGTTTGAGGTTCTAACCCAGGTCCCTTATCGGGATCGGGGACAGTGCATGGTGGGCAGTTTGACTGGGGCGGTCTCCTCCTAAAGCGTAACGGAGGAGTTCGAAGGTACGCTAGCTACGGTCGGACATCGTGGCGATAGTGCAATGGCATAAGCGTGCTTAACTGCGAGACTGACAAGTCGAGCAGATGCGAAAGCAGGACATAGTGATCCGGTGGTTCTGTATGGAAGGGCCATCGCTCAACGGATAAAAGGTACTCTGGGGATAACAGGCTGATACCGCCCAAGAGTTCATATCGACGGCGGTGTTTGGCACCTCGATGTCGGCTCATCTCATCCTGGGGCTGTAGTCGGTCCCAAGGGTATGGCTGTTCGCCATTTAAAGAGGTACGTGAGCTGGGTTTAAAACGTCGTGAGACAGTTTGGTCCCTATCTTCCGTGGGCGCTGCAGATTTGAGAGAGCCTGCTCCTAGTACGAGAGGACCGGAGTGGACACACCTCTGGTGTATCGGTTGTCACGCCAGTGGCATCGCCGAGTAGCTAAGTGTGGAAGAGATAACCGCTGAAAGCATCTAAGCGGGAAACTCGTCTCAAGATGAGATCTGCCGGGGCCTAGAGCCCCCTGAAGGGTCGTTGTAGACCACGACGTTGATAGGCTGGGTGTGCAAGTGCAGCAATGTACGCAGCTAACCAGTACTAATTGCCCGTGAGGCTTGACCCTATAACTTTGACTGTCCATGCCGGCAGCAAAGACCACACAACACGTGAGTTGTGCCAGCGCAATCAAACCATCGCCAACAACACCAACGCTGATCCCCTCGACTCTATGAATACAGGGCCGCTGACCACCCCCAAAAGTGTCAGCCGCCCTCAACCGTTAAAGCCTGATGACCATAGCAAGTCGGTCCCACCCCTTCCCATCCCGAACAGGACCGTGAAACGACTTCGCGCCAATGATAGTGCGGTTACCCGTGTGAAAGTAGGTCATCGTCAGGCTACTCTTACCACCACGCCCTTCAGCTCAATACGCTGGAGGGCGTTCGTGTTTGCGGCAGGACCATTTACCGCGTTGTCATATGCAAATCCAGGATATCTTGTATTCACAGGGGTTCGGTACCCGGCGTGTCTGTGCCGGCCTGGTGCAGCGGGGGCTGGTCGCCATTCGGCAGCTGGGCGATGCCGCCTGGACGGTCTGCGATGATCCGGCGGCGCAGCTGGATGAACATGGCCTGCAGTTCAGCGTGCAGGGTGTCGAATGGGTTTATCAGGCCAAGGCGTACCTCATGCTGCACAAGCCCAGCGGCGTTGAGTGCTCGCAGAAGCCGGCATTCCATCCCAGCGTCTATTCGCTCTTGCCGGCGCCGCTGCGCCAGCGCCCGGCCAAAGGCGCCGTGGCGGGCGTGCAGTCCGTGGGCCGGCTGGACCAGGACACCACGGGGTTGCTGCTGCTCAGCGATGACGGGCAGTTCATACACCGCATGAGCTCACCGAGGAAGCTGGTGCCCAAGGTCTATCAGGTCACCACCAAGCATCCGGTGACTTCGCAGCAGGTCGATCAATTGCTGCAGGGCGTCCTGCTGGACGATGAGCCCCGTCCGGTCCGGGCGGCAGCCTGTGTCCAGCAGGACGAATTCCGGCTCGACCTGACCTTGACCGAGGGCAAGTACCATCAGGTCAAGCGCATGGTGGCGGCGTCGGGCAATCGGGTCGAAGCCTTGCATCGGGCGCAGATCGGCCAGTTGCAGCTGCCCGAGGAACTTGCACCGGGCCAGTGGCGCTGGCTGGAGGCCGGGGAACTCCACCTGCTGGCCTGATTCGCACACTGCCGGGCCACAGGCCGGGCCCGCCCTTCCCTCCGAAACCTTTCAAATGCAGAGCAGCAGCGTGAGCAATATCCAGACATCCGGCGCCGTGTTGATGGCGCGCCGCTCAGCCTTGTGGTCGTTGGTGGCGCTGGCGGCTGCCCCCCGTTGGGGCCACGCGGCCCAGCCGCCGCTGTTCGTGCTCAACTCGCTGCAGGCCGACATCAGCGTGATCGATCCCGTTACCTGGACGGAGCGCGAGCGCATCCCGACCGGCAAGGAACCGCACCACCTCTATCTGACCCCTGACGAGAAATCGCTGGTGGTCGCCAATGCGCTCGCGGACAGCCTGACCTTCATCGATCCGCGCACCGCCCAGGTGCAGCGTGTGGTGCGCGGCATCGTCGATCCCTACCACCTGCGCTTCTCGCCCGACATGAAGTGGCTGGTCACGGCGGCCAACCGGCTGAACCACGTGGACTTCTACCGCTGGGACGGCCATGAGTTGACGCTGGCGCAGCGGGTTGCCACGGGCAGGACGCCCAGCCACCTCTGGATAGACGCGGGCAGCCGCACCGTCTATGCATCCATGCAGGACAGCGACGAACTCGTGGCCATCGACATCGCGACGCAGAAGATCCGTTGGCGCACGCCCACCGGGCCCATGCCGGCCGACGTCTATGGCAGCCCGGACGGGCGACACCTGTTCGTCGGCCTCACCGGCGGCGACAGCGTGGAGGTGTTCGATATCGGCGCCGCCCAGCCGCGCAGCGTGCAGCGCATCAAGACGGCGGATGGCGCGCACGCCTTTCGCGCGGCCGGGGACGGGCGCCACCTCTTCGTCAGCAACCGGGTGGCCAACACCATCAGCAAGCTGGACATGCAGGCCTTGCGCGTGGTGGACAGCTACCCCGCACCCGGCGGCCCGGATTGCATGGACGTGTCGGCCGACGGCCGTTTCATCTATGTGACTGCCCGCTGGGCGCGCAAGCTGCTGGTCATAGACACCCAGCAGCGCAAGGTGGTGCAGGCGGTCAAGGTCGGCAAGTCGCCGCACGGCGTCTGGACTTTGAGCCATGCCCCGCGCTGAACGGTCGAGGCGCCGGGTACGGGGGATCTTAGCTACTATATTGATAGCTATATATCCCCTGTTGGCGCCGGCAAAGGGCCAAAATGACTGCAAAGGCCCGGTGTACCTGACTTTTGACACCGGACACATGGGCGTCGCGCCGCTGGTGGCCGAGGTGCTGGCGCGCCAGCAGGTGCGCGTGACCTTCTTCGCCGCCGATGAGCGCACGCAGGACGGCGGCACCAGCCTGGACGACCACTGGGCGCCCTGGTGGCGCGCCCGGGCGGCCGAGGGCCACGAGTTCGCCTCGCACACGCTGCACCACCTGGTCTGGCAGGCGGACGCGGGCGCGGATGCGCAAGGCCAGCCGCTGTTCCGGGTGCGTCCCACGGCCGGGCCGCAGGCCGGCCAGGCCCTCACCGTGAGCGCGGCGCAGTACTGCGAGCAGATCGATGCTGCCGCACGCCGCCTGCAAAGCCTGACCGGCCGCGCCATCCTGCCCCTGTACCGGGCGCCTGCGGGCAAGACCTCGCCAGCCTTGCTGCAGGCGGCCCGGCACTGCGGCTACACGCACGCTGGCTGGTCGAGCGCGGGCTTCCTGGGCGACGAGCTGCCCAGCGAGCGCTACAGCAACCAGGCGCTGCTGGCGCGCAGCCTGCGCGACATCCGCGCTGGCGACGTCCTGCTGGCGCACCTCGGAATCTGGTCGCGCAAGGACCCCTGGGCGCCCGCTGTGCTGGAGCCGCTGATCGAGGGCCTGAAGGCGCGCGGGCTGTGCTTTCGGACCCTGCGCGAACATCCCGCCTACGCCCCGCTGCTGTCGCAGGCCAAGCCATGACGGATGCGCTTGCATGGCTGGCCGCTGGCTTCGATGCGGCGCAGCAGTGGTTGTTCGAATCCGCCGTGCAGCCGCTGCTGTTCCGGCTGGGGCTGGCCAGCGTGTTGGAGGATGGCTACGCCGCCACCGGCTGGCTGCTGGTCGGGCTGGTGCAGCTGGCCGTGATGGTGGCGCTCATCGCGCCGCTGGAGCGCTGGCGGCCGGTCGAGCCCCTGCGCGACCGCACGGCAGTGCGCACGGACATCCTGTACACGCTCATCCACCGCCTGGGCATGTTTCGCCTGGCCCTGTTCTTCACCGTCGATCCGCTGTGGGATGCCATGTTTGGCGCGCTGCGGGTGCAGGGCTGGCACGGGATCCAGCTCGATGCCCTGTGGCCCGGGGTGACGGACCGCCCGCTGGCCAGCCTGTTGATCTACCTGCTGGCGTTCGACCTGCTGGACTACTGGATCCACCGGGGCCAGCACCGCTTCGACTGGTGGTGGCGCCTGCATGCGCTGCACCACTCGCAGCAGCAGATGACGCTGTGGAGCGACAACCGCAACCACCTGCTGGATGACTTGCTGCGCGACGCCATCATCGTCTTCGTCGCGCAGTGCATCGGCGTGGCACCGGGCCAGTTCGTCGCCATCGTCGCCATCACCCAGCTCAGCGAGAACCTGCACCATGCCAACGTGCGCGCGGGCTTCGGCTGGCTGGGCAACCGCTTGTGGATCGGGCCGCGCTTCCACCGCCGCCACCACGCAGTGGTGCAGGCGCACGGCGACCAGGACGGGGTGCGCCGCCAAGTGGCGGGAGGGTGCAACTTCGGCGTGCTGGTGCCCTGGTGGGACATGCTGCTGGGCACGGCCGATTTCTCGCGGCGCTATGACCCGACCGGGGTGCTGGACCAGATCCAGCCCGGCCGCGACGGCCAGCTGCGCGACTACGGGCGGGGTTTCTGGCAGCAACAGTGGCGCGGCCTGCTGCGCCTGGCCGGCCGCGCCTGAGGCGGCCCGGCAAGCATTTGCGACGCGGCAGATGGGCCCAAGGGGGGGGCAGCCTTTAGGGCAAGGCAGCCAACAGCCGCCATCACAGCGTTGCCCGCCCTGGCTGCGGCTGTTGGCTGCCTTGCTGGCAGGATGAAAAGATCGCAGACAGGCGCCGGGGGCGCCGGGCGCGAGCGGGACGCCGGGCCAGCGCCGCCGGCGGCCTTCCCGTATGCTTGCGCGCCATGCGTCTGCTCATAGACTCCTTCTGGCGCGCTGCGGCCTATTGCCTGGTGCCGCGCGTCATCGCGCTGTCGCTGCTGCCGCTGGCGTCGATCGCGCTGGCGGCCGGCATAGGCTCCTGGCTGTTCTGGGACACCGCCGTGGCCTGGACCCAGGCCGTCCTGGCGCACGCGCACTGGCTAGCCATGCTCTGGGGCTGGCTCGGGCAGCTGGGCGTGGGCGATCCGGCGGCGGCGCTGGCGCCGCTGCTGGTGCTGCTGGCGGCGCTGCCGCTCATCGTGATCGTGTGCGTGCTGGCCGTCGCCGCGCTGGTCACGCCCGCCCTGGTGCGGCTGGTGGCGGCGCGGCGCTTCGAGCAGCTGGAGCGCAAGCGCGGCGCCTCCGCCGCGGCCAGCATCGCCTGGGCGCTGGGCAGCACGCTTGCGGCCCTGGCGGCCATGCTGGTGTCCATGCCGCTGTGGCTGGTGCCGCCGCTGGTGCTGGTGCTGCCGCCGCTCATCTGGGGCTGGTTGAACTACCGCGTCATGGCCTTCGACGCCTTGTCAGAGCACGCCAGCAAGGCAGAGCGCCAGGCCCTGTTCCAGCGCCACCAGTGGCCGCTGCTGGTGATTGGCGTGCTGTGCGGCTTCCTGGGCGCGGCGCCTGGCGTGGTGTGGATATCCGGCCTGGTCTTTGCCGCCGCGTTCTTCGTGCTGGTGCCGCTGGCCATCTGGATCTACACGCTGGTGTTCGTGTTCTCCTCGCTGTGGTTCACGCATTTCTGCCTGGCCGCGCTGGAGCAGCTGCGCCGTGAAGCACCGGGATGCCGGGCCGCCGCCCGGCGGTGCGTTGCTGGCGCAGCAGCAGCAGCAGGGGCGGCCATGACGCCGGCCTTCGGCCTGGTCATCGTCGGCGACGAGATCCTTTCGGGCAAGCGCGCCGACAAGCACCTGGCGCGGGTCGTCGAGCTGCTGGGCGCGCGGGGGCTGGGGCTGGCCTGGGCGCAGTACGTGGGCGACGACCGCGACCGCCTGGCCGCCACGCTGGCGCGCGCCTTTGCCACGCCGGACATCATCTTTTGCTGCGGCGGCATTGGCGCCACGCCAGACGACCACACGCGCCAGGCCGCCGCCGCCGCGCTGGGCGTGCCGCTGCAGCCGCACCCGCAGGCGCAGGCGCTGATCACCGAGCGCATGCAGGACATGGCGCGCGAGCAGGGCCAGGCCTTCGAGCCCGGGCGCAGCGACAACCGCCAGCGCCTGCAGATGGGAGTGCTGCCGGCAGGGGCGCGCATCCTGGCCAACCCCTACAACAAGATTCCCGGCTTTTCCTGCACCGGCCCGGGTGGCGGCGTGGTGCATTTCGTGCCCGGCTTTCCCGTCATGGCCTGGCCCATGATCGAGTCGGTGCTGGACGCCAGCTGCCGCCAATGGCCTCGCCCCCCGCCCCAGCGCGAGCACTCGGTGGTCCTGTACGGCGCCATGGAATCCGCGCTCACCCCGCTGATGGAGTGCATCGAGGCCGCGCACCCGGGCGTGAAGGTCTTCAGCCTGCCCAGCGTGGACCACCCCGTCCACGGGCGGCACATCGAGCTGGGCGTCAAGGGTGCGGCGCCGCTGGTGGCGCCGGCCTGGCAGGCGCTGCACCAGGCGCTGCGCCAGGATGGTGCATCATTCGGCCCCGAAATGGTGCGCGAACGCTGACGAGCCGGCCTGCGGCACGGCGCGCAAGCCGCTGGACGGGCTGGCACGCAAAATGCATTGCTGGTGTCCAGCCGTACCGCATGAACCGTTCAACCCTGGAGAACCTTGATGGCCAAGACCGTTGCTGACGTGATGAACATGGTGGAGGAAAACGAAGTCAAATTCGTGGACTTGCGCTTCACCGACACCCGAGGCAAGGAGCAGCACGTCACCGTGCCCGTGTCGCACTTCGACGAGGAAAAATTCACCCATGGCCATGCCTTCGACGGCTCGTCCATGGCCGGCTGGAAGGGCATCGAGGCCTCGGACATGCAGCTCATGCCCGACGCCAACACCGCCAACATCGACCCCTTCTTCGAGGAAACCACGCTGATCCTGCAGTGCGACGTGGTCGAGCCCGGCGATGGCAAGGCCTACGACCGCGACCCGCGCTCGATCGCCAAGCGCGCGGAGGCGTATCTCAAGGCCTCCGGCCTGGGCGACACGGCCTACTTCGGTCCCGAGCCCGAGTTCTTCATCTTCGACGGCGTGCGCTGGAACACCGAGCCCGGCCGCACCTTCTACGAGATCGACGAGTACGAAGCGCCCTGGAACAGCGGCGCCAAGCTCGAAGGCGGCAACCGCGGCCACCGGCCCACGACCAAGGGCGGCTACTTCCCCGTGCCGCCGGTGGACAGCACGCACGACATGCGCGCCGAGATGGTGCTGATCCTGGAGCAGATGGGCATCCCGGTCGAGGTCTTCCACCACGAGGTGGCCGGCGCCGGCCAGAACGAGATCGGCACGCGCTTTTCCACCCTGGTCGAGCGCGCCGACTGGACGCAGACCATGAAGTACGTCATCTGGAACGTGGCCAACGCCTACGGCAAGACGGTGACCTTCATGCCCAAGCCCTATGCCGGCGACAACGGCTCGGGCATGCACGTGCACCAGTCCATCTGGAAGGACGGCAAGAACCTGTTCGCCGGCGACGGCTATGCCGGCCTGTCGGACTTCGCGCTGTACTACATCGGCGGCATCATCAAGCACGCCCGCGCGCTCAACGCCATCACCAACCCCGGCACCAACAGCTACAAGCGCCTGGTGCCCGGCTTCGAGGCGCCCGTCAAGCTGGCCTACAGCTCGCGCAACCGCTCGGCGTCCATCCGCATCCCCTACGTCGCCAACCCCAAGGGCCGGCGCATCGAGGCGCGTTTCCCCGATCCGCTGATGAACCCGTACCTGGGTTTTTCCGCGCTGATGATGGCCGGCCTGGATGGCGTGGAGAACAAGATCCACCCCGGCGAAGCCGCCACCAAGGACCTGTACCACCTGCCGCCCGAGGAAGACAAGCTGGTGCCCACCGTGTGCCACAGCCTGGACCAGGCGCTGGAGGCGCTGGACCAGGACCGGGGCTTCCTGACCAAGGGCGGCGTGTTCTCGGACAACATGCTGGACGCCTACATCGAGCTGAAGATGGGCGAGGTGCAGCGCTTTCGGATGGCGCCGCACCCGGTCGAGTACGACATGTACTACTCGCTGTAGGCGGGGTTTTGCCAGGGTGGTCGATTCAGGGATACTTGCCTGCAACAGGCGTGCCGGGCACAGGCCGGGCGCGCCGCTTGCGAGGATTCACGTCATGAAACACACCCTGGCTGCTCTGGCCATGGCACTTGCCGCGGCCGCTCCGGCGGCGGCGCAGGACCGCATCTACCGCTGCGGCAACGAATACACCAACAACGCGCCCCAGGCCAAGGAGCGCGGCTGCCGGCTGGTCGAGGGCGGCAACGTCACCGTGCTGCAGGGCGCGGCGCGCCCGGCCTCGCCGGGTGCGGCTGCGCCTGCGGCAGCTGCCGGTGCCGCGCCGGCCGCCAGCGCCTCGCCGCCCGGTGCGCCGCGCGTGGCCACGTCCGACCAGCGCGCCCGCGACGCCGATGCGCGTGCCATCCTGGACGATGAGCTGCGCAAGGCCGAGCAGCGCCTGGCCGAGCTGCGCCGCGAATACAACGACGGCGCACCGCAGCGCACGGCGCTGGAGCTGCGCAACCCGCAGGTCTACATGGAGCGCACGGCCGAGCTGAAGGCCTCCGTGGCGCGCGCCGAAGCCGATGTGGCTGGCATCCGGCGCGAGCTGGGGCGGCTGAACAAGTAGCCGGCCGCGCGCCGGCGGGCGGCAGCAGCGCTGCGCCGCCTTTTCGACCCACGCCCACAGGCGCTGGCAGGAGGCCGGCCATGCAAACCCCGACCATCGCTGCGTCCCCCGAAGCCTGCCTGGCACTGGACTGGATCAGCACCCCCGTGGCGCTGCTGGGCCCGCAAGGCGAGCTGCGCTTTGCCAACACGGCGCTGGAAGACGCGCTCGGCCTGTCGCGCCGCGTGCTTCAGGGAACGGATTTCTGCCGGCTGCTGGCCGACCCCGGGCCGCTGCAGCGCGCGCTGGCCGGCGCCGGCACGCAGGACGGCACCGAGCTGCACTTTGCCGCCGAGCTGCTCAGCCCGCGCTACGGCCGCGTGCCCCTCCAGGCCTGCGTGCGCCACGCCGAGCCCGCGCCCGGCGTGCTGCTGCAGCTGTGGCCGCTGCACCCCCAGGCCCGCCATGAGCGCGAGGAGCGCCTGCGCGAGCAGGGCGAGGCGCACCGCGAGCTGGTGCGCAACCTGGCGCATGAGATCCGCAACCCGCTGGGCGGCATCCGCGGCGCCGCGCAGCTGCTGGAGCTGGAGCTGCCTGCGCCCGAGCTGGCCGACTACACCCGCGTCATCATCCGCGAGGCCGACCGCCTGCGCGCCCTGGTGGACCGCCTGCTGGAGCCGCACCGCCAGCCCCAGCAGCTGGCGGACGTCAACATCCACGAGGTCTGCGAACACGTGCGCGCCCTGGTGCAGGCCGAGTACGGCGCCGGCCTGGCCTTGCTGCGCGACTACGACGCCTCCATCCCCGAGCTGCGCGGCGACCGCGCCCAGCTGGTGCAGGCGCTGCTCAACATCGTGCGCAACGCCGCCCAGGCGCTCGCGCCGCGCATTGCCGCCGGCGATGCCCGCATCCTGCTGCGCACGCGCGTGGCGCACCAGGTGGCGCTGGCGCAGCGCCAGCAGCGCGTGGCCCTGGTGCTGGACGTCATCGACAACGGCCCGGGCGTGCCGGCGGCGCTGCAGGAGCGCATCTTCCTGCCGCTGGTCACCGGGCGCGAGGACGGCACCGGCCTGGGCCTGACGCTGGCGCAGGCCATCGTGCAGCGCCACGGCGGCCTGCTCGAATGCGAAAGCCAGCCCGGCTGCACGCGCTTTTCCCTCCTGTTGCCCTTGCCCCGCGGACTGGCCGCTCCACCATGACCACATCCCTGACCTCTCCCGCCGGGCCGCCCGTCTGGATCGTCGATGACGACCCGTCCATCCGCTTCGTGCTGGAGCGGGCGCTGGCGCGCGAGGGCCTGGCCACGCGCAGCTTCGGCCAGGCGCCCGAAGTGCTGCAGGCGCTGGACGGCCTGGCCCCGGGCAGCCCGCAGGCACCCCGGGTGCTGCTCAGCGACATCCGCATGCCCGGCGGCTCGGGCCTGGCGCTGCTGCAGCAGGTGCGCACGCAGCTGCCGCAGCTGCCGGTCATCGTGATGACGGCCTACTCCGACCTGGACAGCGCCGTGGCTGCCTTCCAGGGCGGCGCCTTCGACTACCTGGCCAAGCCCTTCGACCTGGAGCAGGCGGTCCAGCTGGTGCACCGCGCGCTGCCCCAGGCGGTGCGCGACCCCGCGCCCGAGGCGCAGCCGGACAACGCGCCCGGCATGCTGGGGCAGGCGCCGGCCATGCAGGACGTGTTTCGCGCCATCGGGCGCCTGAGCCAGAGCGTGGCCACGGTGCTGGTCACCGGCGAGACCGGCACCGGCAAGGAGCTGGTGGCGCGCGCGCTGCACCGCCACTCGCCCGTGGCAGGCGGCCCGTTCATCGCCATCAACACCGCCGCCATCCCGCGCGAGCTGCTGGAGAGCGAACTCTTCGGCCACGAGCGCGGCGCCTTCACCGGCGCGGCCGGCCAGCGGCGCGGCCACTTCGAGCAGGCCGACGGCGGCACCCTGTTCCTGGACGAGATCGGCGACATGCCGCTGGAGCTGCAAACGCGCCTGCTGCGCGTGCTCTCGCACGGCGAGTTCCACCGCGTCGGCGGGCACGCCAGCGTGCGCACGCGGGTGCGCGTCATCGCCGCCACGCACCAGCAGCTGGAGCAGCGCGTGCGCGCCGGCGCGTTCCGCGAGGACCTGTACCACCGCCTGAACGTCATCCGGCTGCGCCTGCCGCCGCTGCGCGAGCGCAGCCAGGACGTGCCCATGCTGGCGCAGCACTTCCTGGGGCAGGCCGCGCACCAGCTGGGGGTGGAGCCCAAGCGGCTGTCCGGCGCGGCGCTGGCGCAGCTGCAGCGCTTTGCCTTCCCGGGCAACGTGCGCCAGCTGGAGAACCTGTGCCACTGGCTGACGGTGATGGCCCCGGCGCAGGTCGTCGCGCCCGCCGACCTGCCGCCCGAGCTGCAGCCCGGCGTGCCGGCCCGCACCGCGCCACACGCCAGCGGCGGCTGGGAGCAGGCCCTGGCCGAGGAGACCCTGGCCCAGCTGCAGAAGGGGCGCGGGCAGGTCTGGGCCGGGCTGGCGCAGCGCTTCGAGGCGGTGCTGATCGGCACCGCGCTGCAGGCCAGCGAAGGCCGCCGCATCGAAGCCGCGCAGCGCCTGGGCATGGGCCGCAACACCCTGGCGCGCAAGCTGCAGGAGCTGCGCCTGGAAGACGCCCCGGGCGGGGCGGGCAGCCCCGGCGCGCCGGCATGAGTCCTACACGCAGGCGCTCGCGGTGCTGACCCGGCCGCCGCCACCCGGCTTTGAGAATGGCTCCATCGTTCAACCAACCGGAGACTTTCCATGTCGGATTTCAAGGATGCCAACCGCGACCCGCTGACCAATGAACCAGGTGCGCACCCCGTCGGCACCGGCGTGGGCGCCGCTGGCGGGGCCGTCGCCGGTGCGGCGGCCGGCTCGTTCGGCGGCCCGATCGGCGCGGCCATCGGCGGCATCGCCGGTGCCGTCATCGGCGGCCTGGCGGGCAAGGCAGCGGCCGAGTCGGTCAACCCCACGGCCGAGGATGCCTACTGGCGCGAGAGCTACGACCGCGAGCCCTACTACCAGCCTGGCCGCAGCTATGACGAATACCGCCCCGCCTACGAACTGGGCTGGAGCTCGGCCGGCCGCTACGAGGGCGACTTCACCGCCGTCGAGCCCAGCCTGTCGCGCGACTGGGGCACTGCCCGGGGCGCCAGCACCCTGGAATGGGAGCACGCCCGCCCGGCCACCCAGGCCGCGTGGGAGCGGGCACGCGGCTACAACGCGGGCCGCCCCATCGCCACCAACGGCGCCACGCTCAACGGCACCGTGGACAACGACGACGTGGTCGATGTGCTGGACGACCTGCTGGAGTGCAGCCGCGACGGCGAATACGGCTTTCGCACCTCGGCCGAGCGCACGGACAGCGCCGAGCTGCGCCAGATCCTGATGCGCCACGCGGACGAGTGCGCCAAGGCCGCCGGCGAACTGGAGCGCGAGATCCGCGCCCATGGCGGCGAGCCTTCCTCGGGCGGCACCATGTCGGGCGCCCTGCACCGGGGCTGGGTGTCGGTCAAGACCGCGCTGACCAGCAACGACGACAAGGCCGTGCTGAACGAGGTCGAGCGCGGCGAGGACAGTGCCGTGGCCCGCTACCGCAAGGCGCTGAAGGCCACGCTGCCCGCCAGTGCGCGCGCCCTGGTCGAGCGCCAGGCCCAGGGCGTGCAGCGCAACCACGATGAAATCCGCGCCCTGCGCGACCGCTACAACGCTGCGTCGTAAGGCCCACGCACAGGCCCGCGGCGGGCTGCGCCGCCCCCGCGCCCTACAGGCCAGCCCGGCAACCCCGGGCTGGCCTTGTTGTTTCGTCAGCCCGCCAGGGTGGCCAGCACCGGGGCGTGGTCGCTGGGCTGGGGGTTCTTGCGCGGCGCGCGGTCGACCTGGCAGGCGCTGACGCTGCCGCGCAGTGCCTGGCTGACCAGGATGTGGTCGATGCGCAGGCCCCGGTTCTTCTGGAAGCCCAGCATCCGGTAGTCCCACCAGGAGAAGGTCTTTTCGGGGTGCTCGAACAGGCGGAAGGCGTCGGTCAGGCCCAGCTCCAGCAGCGCCTGGAAGTGCGCGCGCTCCTCGTCCGTGTGGTGAATGCTCCCGGCCAGCCCCACCGGGTCGAAGGAGTCGCGGTCCTCGGGGGCGATGTTGAAGTCGCCCACCAGCGCCAGGCGCGGGTGCTCGCGCAGCTCGGCGCGCAGCCAGTCCTGCAGGGCCTGCAGCCATTGCATCTTGTAGGCGAACTTGTCGCTGCCCGGCGCCTGGCCGTTCACGAAATAGGCGTTGACCAGGCGCAGCGGGCCGGCGGGCGCCTCCAGCGTGGCGGCGATGACGCGCGCCTGCTCGTCGCCGTGGCCCGGAATGTTGCGCACCACGTTGCTGATCGGCAGGCGGCTGACGATGGCCACGCCGTTGTAGGTCTTCTGGCCCAGGCTCACCGCCTGGTAGCCCAGGGCATTGAAGGCCTCGTGCGGGAACTTGTCATCGACCAGCTTGAGCTCCTGCAGCCCCAGCGCGGCGACGCCCGGGTTGTCCTGCAGCCACTGCAGCACCTGCGGCAGGCGCACGGACAGGGAATTGACGTTCCAGGTGGCAATTTGCATGGTTTTGGCCTCTTGCCGGCGCCAATCTTGGGCCGGCAGCTATCAATTCAGGAGTTTGCCCGAACGCCCGGCGCGCCGCGCTCATAGCGCACGAAGTCAAACGGCAGGCCCTGCGCGCTGACGTGGCGCTCGCGCGTGCGCTCGACCCACTGCGGGCCGGGCGGCGGCATGAAGGTGTCGCCCGCGAAGTCGCGCCCGATCTCGGTGGCTTCGATGCGGCTGGCGCGCGGCAGCGCCAGCTCGAACAGCTGCGCGCCGCCTATCACCCAGGCCGTGGCCGCGCCCGCGTGTTGCGCCAGGGCCAGGGCCTGCTCCAGGCTGGCCGCGCGCTGCGCCCCGCCGGCCTGCCAGCCGTCCTGGCGCGTCACGACGATGTTGGCGCGCCCGGGCAGGGGCCGGAAGCGCACGGGCAGCGAATCCCAGGTCTTGCGGCCCATGATCACCGGCTCGCCCAGGGTGAGCGCCTTGAAGTGCGCCAGGTCCTCGGGCAGGTGCCAGGGCATGGTGCCGCCCTGGCCGATGGCGCCGTTGGCGGCGCGGGCATAGATGAGGGCGATGTCCATGGCGCGCCTACACCGCCACGGGGGCCTTGATGGCGGGGTGGTGCTCGTAGCCGAGCAACTCGAAATCCTCGTACTCGTAGTCGAGGATCGACGCCGGGCGGCGGCGGATGCGCAGCTCGGGAAACGGGTAGGGCGCGCGCGCCAGCTGGGTCTGCACCTGCTCCAGGTGGTTGCTGTAGAGGTGGCAGTCCCCGCCCGTCCAGATGAAGTCGCCCAGCTGCAGGTCGCACTGCTGCGCCACCATGTGCGTCAGCAGCGCATAGCTGGCGATGTTGAAGGGCACGCCCAGGAACACGTCGGCGCTGCGCTGGTAGAGCTGGCACGACAGCCGGCCCTCGGCCACGTAGAACTGGAACAGCGCGTGGCAGGGCATCAGCGCCATCTGGTCCAGTTCGGCCACGTTCCAGGCGCTCACGATGATGCGGCGCGAATCCGGGTTGTGCCTGAGCAGCTCGATGGCCTGCGCGATCTGGTCGACATGGCCGCCGCCGGGCGTCGGCCAGCTGCGCCACTGCACGCCGTAGATGGGGCCCAGCCCGCCGTCCTCGCGCGCCCACTCGTCCCAGATGGTCACGCCGCGCTCCTGCAGCCAGCGCGCGTTGCCGTCGCCGCGCAGGAACCACAGCAGCTCCAGCGCGATGCTCTTCCAGTGCACCTTCTTGGTGGTGACGAGGGGAAAGCCCTGGCCCAGGTCGAAGCGCATCTGGGTGGCCGAACACGCTGCGCGTGCCGGTGCCGGTGCGGTCGCTCTTGGGCGTGCCGCGCTCGAAGACGAGGCGCATGAAGTCTTCGTATTGGGTGTTGACGGGACGGGCAGTCATGGGCAGGGCGGGGCTGGGCGGGGCTGCCGGCGCGGCAAAAAACCGCGATTGTCCCACGCGGGGCGCGCGGCGGCGGACTTGATAATGCGTTTCCTTTCCAACCCCCGGCCTTTCCGAACCATGCTGTCTGATTTCCCTGTCCTGGCGCGCGGCGCCGTGTGCGCAGCGGCGCTGGCGCTGCTCGCCGCGTGCGGCGACAAGCCCGCAGGCTCGCCTGCCCCGTCCAGCGCCAGCCCCGCTGCGCCGGCTGTGCAGGCACCGGCGTCCGCCCCAGAGGCCAGCCCCGCCGCCGCCAGCGCTAGCGCCGAGCAGGCGGGCGTCGACCTTTATCCCCACCAAAACACCGATGTGCTGCGCCAGGGCGCTTTTGCCGAACGGCTGCGCACCCTGCTGGGGCCGCAGGCCCACGCCGCGCTGCTGGAGAACCTGCGGGTGTCGGGGCCTTTGTCGCACGAGGGCGATGTCTGGTTCGTCACCGGCAACCGCCCCCACGAGGGCGGCAGCGAGCAGGCCGCCATCGCCTACGACGGCAAGACCAATGCGCTGCGCGTATGGCTGCACCACGCGGGCCAGGAGCAGGAGTTCGTCGATCCCCCCGGCGCCCAGGTCGCCTGGCCGCAGGACATCCGCACGCTGCTCAAGAACACCCACGGCAATTGAGGGCGCGCAGCGCCCAATCCGGGTTTTTTGGGCCAAAGTGCCCGCTTGCCGGCGCCGGATGCCGGTGTGTAGCTATTATTTGAGTAGCACGCAGCCAGGGTTCAGCAGGCCTTGCGGGTCCAGCGCCTGCTTGACGGCCCGCATCATGGACAGCGCCACCGGCGACTTGTAGTGCGCCAGGGTAGGGGCCTTGAGGCGGCCCACGCCGTGCTCGGCCGAGAACGAGCCGCCGTGCGCCGCCACGGCGTCATAGACCAGCTGGTTCACGCGCGGCTCCTGCTCGCGCAGGAAGGCGGCGGCGTCGCCGCCCTCGGGTGCCTGGACGTTGTAGTGCAGGTTGCCGTCGCCCAGGTGGCCGAAGGTGACCAGGCGCGCGCCCGGCACCTCGCGCGCCAGCAGGGCGTCGGTGCCGGCCACGAAGCCGGGAATGCGCGAGGCCGCCACCGAGATGTCGTGCTTGAGGTTCAACCCCTCCTGCGCCTGCGCCAGCGGGATGCTCTCGCGCACATGCCACAGCTCGCGCGCCTGGGCGATGCTTTCGGCCACCACGGCGTCCAGCACGCAGCCGTCGTCGAAGGCGAGCTCCATCAGGTGCTCGAAGCGCGCGCGCGCGTGCGCCTCGGACTCGCTGTCGCTGTTTTCCAGCAGCACGCACCAGGGCGCGCCGTCCAGGCCGGCAAACGGCACGCGCAGCTGCGGCATGTGGCGCGCCACCAGGGTCAGCGCAAACTGGTTCATCACCTCGAAGCCCGTCAGCCCCGCGCCCAGGTGGCGGTGCGCCAGGCCCAGCAGCTGCACGGCCGCCTGCATCGAGGGCACGGCCGCCCAGGCCGTGAGCCGCGCGACCGGCTGGGGGAACAGCTTCAGCGCCGCAGCGGTGATGATCGCCAGCGTGCCCTCGCTGCCGATCACCAGGTTGCGCAGGTCGTAGCCGGTGTTGTCCTTGCGCAGGCCCGACAGGCCGTCCCAGACCTCGCCCTGCGCCGTCACCACCTCCAGCCCCAGGCACAGCTCGCGCGCGTTGCCGTAGCGCACCACCTGCGTGCCGCCGGCGTTGGTGGCCAGGTTGCCGCCTATGGTGCAGCTGCCTTCGGCCGCCAGCGACAGGGGAAACAGCAGCCCGGCCTGCGCCGCCGCCTGCTGCACCGCCTGCAGGATGCAGCCGGCCTCCACCGTCAGCGTCAGGTTGGCCTCGTCGATGGCGCGCACGCGGTTCATGCGCGCCAGGCTCAGCACGACCTGGGTGCCGCTTGCATCCGGCGTGCTGCCCACCGACAGCCCGGTGTTGCCGCCCTGCGCCACGATGGCAGTGCCGGCGGCGGCGCAGGCGCGCGCCACCGCCGCCGCCTCGGCGGTGCTGGCTGGGCGCGCCACGGCCAGGGCGCGGCCGCGCTCGCGCTGGCGCCAGTCCTGCTCCCACGCCGTGAGGTCGCCCTCGGTCAGCACGTGGGCGGCGCCGACGGTCTGGCGCAGGGAGTCAAGCAGGGCAGCGGTCATGGGGATGGGTCCGAAAGAAGGAATCAGGCCGGCGCAGCAGCGGCGGCCCGCGCCGTGCGCTGGCGCAGCCGCACGTGCAGCGCGCAGGCGACGAACAGCGACAGGCACAGCGCCACCTCCAGCAGCGCCAGCCAGCGCCCGGGCGCGGCGTCGCTCCAGGCGCGCACCACGCCTTCGGTGAAGTACAGCCAGACCAGCAGGCTGACCCAGCGGTAGGTGTACATGCGCCGCTTGAGCAGGCCGGCCAGCGGCACGATGAGCGGCAGGCCCTTGAGCGCCAGCCACGAGCCGCCCGGGCGCAGCGGCGCCAGCCACAGCTCCCACGCCACGCACAGCACGATCAGGCCCAGCAGGCTGCCCACGGCCAGCCAGCGCGTGGCGGCCACGTCGGTGCCGATGGAGGCCGCGGCGGGCGCAGGCGCGGGGGAGGAAACGGGGGCGGGCGCAGGCATGGGGCTGGCATCATATCGGCCATGTCCTTGTCCCTACAGCCGGCCGCGCGGCGCCTGGAAGCCTGGCTGCTGCAGCTGTCGCAATTTCCCTGGCGCACCACGGCGCACATGCTGCGCGAGCGCTACCGCGAGGACCGCCTGGGCCTGACGGCCGCCAGCCTGACCTTCACCACGCTGCTGGCGCTGGTGCCCTTTGCCACCGTGGCGCTGGCGGTGTTCACCGCGTTTCCGGTGTTCGCGCGCATGCAGCGGGTGCTGGAGCGCTGGCTGATCGACAGCCTGATCCCCATGACCATCGCGCGCCAGGTGCTGGAGTACATCACCCAGTTCGCCGCCCAGGCCAGCAGCCTGGGCGCGGCCGGCTTCAGCTTCCTGATCCTGACCGCGCTGACGCTGATCCTGACCATAGACCCGCACGCTGAACACCATCTGGCGCGTGCGCCGCCTGCGCCCGCTGGGCCAGCGCGTGCTGATCTACTGGGCCGCGCTGACCCTGGGGCCGCTGGTGCTGGCCGGCAGCCTGGCGCTGACCGGCTCGGTGGCCTCGGCCGTCACGCGCGGGCTGGGCTCGACCCTGCCGGGCGGGGCGCGGCTGCTGTTCGACGGCATCGAGTTCTTCGTGCTGGCCAGCGGCATGGCGGCGCTGTACCACTACGTGCCCAACACCCAGGTGCACTGGCGCCACGCCTGGGCGGGCGGGGTGTTCGTGGCGTGCGGCATCTCGCTGGCCAAGAACGTGCTGGTGCTGTACCTGGCCACGGTGCCGACCTACTCGGTGCTGTACGGCACCTTCGTGACCCTGCCGATCCTGCTGCTGTGGATCTACGTGGCCTGGGTCATCGTGCTGCTGGGCGCGGTGGTGGCCGCCTACCTGCCCAGCCTGCTGGCCGGCGTGGCGCGGCCGGCGGGCGGGCAGGGCTGGACGTTCACGCTGGCGCTGGAGGCGCTGCAGCAACTGCACGCGGCGCGCCAGGAGGCCGCCCACGGCCAGACGGCCGTGCAGCTGGCCGGCGCACTGCACGTGGACGTGCTGCAGCTGGAGCCGGTGCTGGACGCGCTGACCAGCCTGGACTGGGTGGCGCAGATCAACGAGACGGCCGCCGGCGCGCCCGACACCCAGGATGCCCGCTACGTGCTGCTGGCAGCGCCGGGCGAGACCTTCATGCAGCCGCTGGTGCAGCGCCTGCTGCTGGCGCGCGGACCGGCGCTGGAGCGCTTTTGGCACCACACGGGCCTGGAGATGCTGACGCTGGCGGACGTGCTGGCGCGCGGCGCGGCGCCGCGCCCGCCGCCATCGGTCCTGGTCAGCGCGGCTGCGCAGCCTGCGGCGCGAACAGGCGCTGGATGAGCTGGTCGTAGCCGATCAGGGCGGCCATGCCCAGGGCGACCAGGCCGGTCAGCAGGGGCAGGCTCATGGCGCTGATCACGGCCGTGCCGGTCGGCGTGGCCTGGCGCAGCGCGTCGGGGGCGGTGCAGACGAAGTCGGCCGCCGCCATGCCGGTGTAGTGCATGGCGCAGACCGCCACGCCCATCACCAGCGCCGCCAGCGCCCGCGCGGCCAGCGCGCGGGTGCGAAAGGCCAGCCACAGCGCGGCGCAGGCGGCCACCACGGCAATGACCACCGACAGCCCGACCAGGCCGGCATTCCACTGCAGGAAGCCCGGGAAGCGCATGCCCGCCATGCCCAGGTAGTGCATGAAGGCCACGCCCAGGCCCAGCACCACGCCGGCGGCCAGCACGCGCAGGCCGCTGTCCGGCCGCAGGGCCACGTACGCCAGCGAGCCCGAGGCGACCGCCACGGCGGCCACCAGCGACGCCAGCGTCTCCACCATCGAGTAGGCCGACCCCATGCCCAGCTGCAAGGCCAGCATGCCGGTGAAGTGCATGGCCCACACGCCGATGCCGCCCAGGGCCGCGCCAGCGCACAGCACGTTGACCCAGCTCAGCCGCCCGCTCAGGCGGATGCGCTGGGCGGCCGTCAGGGCCACGAAGGAGCCGACCACCGCGATGCAGTAGGACAGGGCCACGAGGCTGAATTCAAACGAGGTCTGGGCAATTTCGCCCGCTGGCAGGGGTGCAGTCATGTGGGGATCGGTTAACGAAGAATATTTTGCGCATCCAAACAAGCGAATGCGTCAAGAGGAAAAACGCGAATTATCCCGGTGAAAACACCTGGGCTTGCGCTGGATCAACAAAATTTCAGCCAGTACGCCGACGCGCCGGCCGCGCCCGCGCAGCGCCGCGCCGCCGGGGTGGCACCTGGCCGGCGCCGGGTGTGGCGGACGCGTCAGCGTCCGGTCTGCAATGCCCGCACGGCGGCTGCGCCGTGCAGTGCGGCGCCCTCCAGCGTGGCCGGGTAGCGGCCGGCCACGTCGTCGCCGCAGGCCAGCAGGCCGGGCGCCAGGCGCTGGGGCGGCCGCTGCAGCGCGGGCGTGCAGTCGAAGGCGGCGCGCTTGTCCACGACCGTCTGCACCAGGGCCAGGGCGCCCGCCGGCAGCGCCAGCTCCTGCGCCGCCTGCGCCAGCGCCGCCGCCTCCAGCGCGCCGCGCGCCAGCGTGCAGGCGCTGACCACGAAGGCCAGCAGCCCGGCCGGGCCGCCAAGCTGGCCCCGGTCGAAGACGAACTGCGCCGGCCGGCCGGGCGCCGCGCGCAAGGCCAGCATGGGGCTGGGCAGCAGGGGCCCGGCGCCCGGGGGCGGCGCGTGGACGTACACCGTGGCGATGGCGCCAAAGGCCAGGCCACGCGCCTGCTGCGCCCAGGCCTGCAGCCGGGCCTGCTCGCCGGCGCCCGTCTCTGCACCGGCCGCCAGGCGCGCGGCCTCGGCGCTGCCGGCGGCCAGCAGCACCGCGTCGAAAGCCTGCCCATCGACCTGCCAGCCGCCGCCCCGTGGCGCGCGCGCCAGCGCCTGCACGCGGCAGCCGGCGTGCACGGCGTGGCCGCGGGCCTGCAGCCAGCGGGCGGCGGGCTCGGGCAGCAGCGCGCCCAGGTCGGTGCGCGGCAGCAGCAGGTGCGAGCCGCCGCGCCCGGCAAACAGGCTGTCGTGCAGCACGTGCAGGAAGGTCTGGCCGCAGGCGTGCTGCGCCGGGGTGTTCAGTGCCGACACGCACAGTGGGTCGATGAATTCGTGCATCAGCCGCGGCGGCAGCCCCTTGCACAGCGCGGCCACGCTGGCCTGCGGCGGGCAGCGAAAGCCGCCCAGGCGCCAGCGCGCGGCACGCGCCAGCAGCGCCAGGCGCTCGCGCAGGCTCCAGCCGCGCGCGCGGGCGATGCCCGCCAGGGCATCCCACGGCGGCGCGGCGTCGGGCAGCGCCAGGCCGGTGCCGTCGGGAAAGCGCAGCGCCAGCGGCAGGCGCAGCAGCGCTGCCTGCGGATCGACGCCCACGGTGCGCATCAGCTCCAGGCATTCGGTGTAGGCGCCGATCAGGATGTGCTGCCCGTTGTCCAGCCGCACCCTGCGCCCGCCGGGCAGCGCGGCGTCCATGCCGCGCGCGCGCCCGCCCAGGCTGCGGCTGGCCTCCAGCACCGTGACGGCATGCCCGGCCTGCGCCGCGCGCACGGCCGCCGCCATGCCGGCCCAGCCGGCGCCGATGACGGCGACCTTCACAGCCGCCCTAGCGCCTGCACTTTCCAGGCCAGCCACAGCTTGCGCAAGGGCGTCAGGCTGGTGCGCTGGTGCAGCACCTGGAAGCCGTCGGCGGCGATCTCGTGCAGCAGCGTGCGGTAGATGCTGGCCATCATCAGGCCGGGTTTTTGCGCGCGCCGGTCGGCTGCAGGCAGCAGCGCCAGCGCCTCGTCGTAGGTGCGCTGGGCGCGCTCGCACTGGAAGCGCATCAGCGCCGCGAAGCGCTCGGAGTACTGGCGCTGGGTGATTTCGCTGGCGCGCACGTCAAAGCGCTGCAGCTCGTCTATGGGCAGGTAGATGCGCCCGCGCAGCGCGTCCTCGCCCACGTCGCGGATGATGTTGGTGAGCTGGAACGCCAGGCCCAGCCGGTGGGCGTACTCGGTGGTGGCGTCCTGGCTCTGGCCGAAGATGCGCGCGGCGACTTCGCCCACCACGCCCGCCACCAGGTGGCAATAGCGCGCCAGGCCGGGGAAATCCAGGTAGCGCGTCTGCGTGAGGTCCATGCGGCAGCCCTCGATGATGGCCTGCAGCTGGCGCTGGTGCAGGCCGTAGGGCGCGATGTGCGGCGCCAGCGCCTGCATCACCGGGTGCGTGGGCTTGCCGGCGAAGGCCTGGGCGACCTCGCCGCTCCACCAGTCCAGCTTGGCCGCCGCCACGCCGGGGTCGGTGACCTCGTCCACCACGTCGTCCACCTCGCGGCAGAAGGCGTAGAACGCCGTGATGGCCGCGCGCCGCTCGCGCGGCAGGAACAGGAAGGCGTAGTAAAAGCTGCTGCCCGAGGCGGCGGCCTTTTGCTGGACGTACTGCTGGGGATTCATTTGGGGCCCGATTGTCCCACGCCGGCCCGCAGCCGGGCGGGGGCGGCACTTATGAACAAAAAGTGGCGCATGCCGGCGCCATTCAACGAGACCTTGCTATTGTTCAAGGAGCTACATGCGCAGTGCGCGGGCCAGCAGGCGCGGCCAGTCGCGCGCGCGCAGCACCGGGCGCCTGACCAGGCTGGCGCCGCCCAGCGCCTGCACCTGCTCCAGGATGCGCAGCCCGCCCTGCACCACCAGGCGCAGCTCCCAGCCGGCGCGCCCGGGCAGCTGGTGCACCAGCGGCGCGCCCTGCAGCATCAGCTGGCGCGCCCAGGCGGCGCAGTCCAGCACCAGCGCGTCGCTGGCCGGGCTGCGGCGCAGCGCCGCCAGGTCGGCGCGCGCCACGCCGTGCGCGGCGCAGTCCGCATCGCTCAGGTAGTGCCGCCCGCGCGGCAGGTCCACGCTCAGGTCCTGCCAGAAGTTGATCAGCTGCAGCGCGCTGCAGATGGCGTCGCTTTGCGCCAGCGCCTGCTCGCCGCGCACGCCGTACAGGTGCAGCAGCAGCCGGCCCACCGGATTGGCCGAGCGCGCGCAGTAGTGCAGCAGCGCGGCGCGGTCGGGGTAGGTGGCGCCGGCGGCGGTCATGCGCACGTCCTGCTCGAAGGCGTCCAGCAGGTCGTGCAGGAGCGCCGGCGGTAGCGCGTGGCTGCGCAGCACGCCGGCCAGCGGCGCAAACACCGCGCCCCAGCGCGCCCCGGCAGGCCGGCCCGCGGCGGCGGCGCACAGCTCGGCGCGGTAGGCGTGCAGGTCGGCCAGGCGCTGCGCGCTGGTGGCGGCGCCTTCGTCGGCCAGGTCGTCGGCGGTGCGGGCAAAGGCGTACAGCGCGGCGATGGGCGCGCGCAGCGCGGGCGGGCACAGGAGCGAGGCGACGGGGAAGTTTTCGTAGTGCGTGACCGGTAGCGGCGCCGCAACGCGGGAGGGGGAGGGCTTCACGGGCGCGATTGTCGTGCTTGACAGCAGGCGTGGGCCTCTCTCAGAATTTACTAACCAGTCAGTCAGTAACCGGCCCCCAGGGCTGCCCGCCATGCACTTTCCTGTTTCCGACCCACTCCCGCGCGGTGCCCGTGTACGGGCTGCTGCATTCCTGTCCTGGCGCCGGGGCGCGGGGCCGCGCGCCTGGGGCGCGGGCGTGGCGGCTTCGGTGCTGGCGGCGGTGGCGCTGGCTGGCTGCTCGCGCCCGGCGCCCGCGCCCGAGCCGGTGCGCGCGGTCAAGTTGGCCAGCGTGGGCGCGGCGCAGCCGGCGGCGCAGGCGCGCGAATACGCCGGCGAGGTGCGCGCGCGCATCGAGTCGCGGCTGGCCTTCCGCGTCGCCGGCAAGATCGTGCAGCGGCCAGTGGAGCCGGGCCAGCACGTGCGCGCCGGCCAGCTGCTGGCCGAGCTGGACGCGCGCGACTACGAGCTGGCCGCGCAGGCCGCGCGCGCCCAGGTGGCTGCGGCCAGCACGCAGCGCGACCTGGCGGCGGCCGACCTGGAGCGTTTCACCCGGCTGCGCGCGCAGAACTTCATCAGCGGCGCCGAGATCGACCGGCGCACGGCGGCGCTGAAGTCGGCCCAGGCGCAGCTGGCGCAGGCGCAGGCGCAGCTGGCCGCGCAGGGCAACCAGGCGGGATATGCGCGGCTGGCAGCGGACGCTGCCGGCGTGGTCACCGGCGTGGACGCCGAGGTGGGCCAGGTGGTGGCCGCCGGCACGCCGGTGGTGCGGCTGGCGCGCGATGGCGCGCGCGACGCGGTGTTCGCCGTGCCCGAGGACCGCGTGGCGGCGCTGCGCGTCGGCCAGCCCGTGGAGGTGGCCCCCTGGGCGGGCGGCGCGCCGCTGGCGGCGCGCGTGCGCGAGGTGGCGGCCAGCGCCGACCCGGCGACGCGCACCTTTCAGGTCAAAGTGGCGCTGGAGGGGGACCAGCCGCCGCCGCTGGGCGCCACGGTGCAGGTGCGCCTGCAGGGCGACGCGGGCGCGCCGGGCGGGCAGGCGCTGCTGCGCGTGCCGGCCAGCGCGGTGCGCGAGGAGGGCGGGCGCAGCGCCGTGTGGCTGTTCGACGCGGCCAGCTCCAGCGTGCGCTCGCAGCCGGTGCAGGTGGCGCGGCTGGAGGGCGGCGACGCGCTGATCGCATCCGGCCTGGAGCCGGGCATGCGGGTGGTGGCGGCGGGCGTGCATGTGCTGGCTGCGGGGCAAAAAGTCAGCGTTTATGAGCCAAAAGGCACGCCTGCCGGCGCCAATGGCCGGCCTGATGCTATGAATAACGAAGCAGCTGCGCCGGCCTCCGGCGCCGCGCGCTGACCGCCGGGAAGCGCCACATGCCGCACACGACACCGCCGCGCGCCGGCTTCAACCTCTCGCGCTGGGCGCTGGAGCACGCGCCGCTGACGCGCTACCTGATGCTGGTGCTGATGCTGCTGGGCTTTGCCGCCTACTTTCAGCTGGGCCAGGACGAGGATCCGCCGTTCACCTTCCGCGCCATGGTGGTGCGCACCAACTGGCCGGGCGCCACCGCGCAGCAGGTGGCCGAGCAGGTCACCGACAAGATCGAGCGCACGCTGCAGGAGGTGCCGTATGCCGACCGCATCCGCAGCTACAGCAAGCCGGGCGAATCGCAGGTGATCTTCGAGATCAAGGACTCCAGCAAACCGGCCGAGGTGGCGCAGGTCTGGTACCAGGTGCGCAAGAAGATAGGCGACATGCGCTGGCAGCTGCCCGCCGGCGTGCAGGGGCCGTTCTTCAACGACGAGTTCGGCGACGTGTACGGCGTGATCTACGCGCTGTCGGGCGAGGGCTTCTCGCCGGCCGAGCTGAAGGACTTCGCCGACGACACGCGCCAGCAGCTCTTGCGCGTCAAGGACGTGGCCAAGGTCGAGCTGTTCGGCGTGCAGGACGAGCGCATCTGGATCGAGGTCTCGCAGCAGCGCCTGGCGCAGCTGGGCCTGGACATGAACGCCGTGCTGCAGCAGCTGGCCAGCCAGAACGCGGTCGAGAGCGCGGGCGCCGTGCAGGGCCCGGCCGAGGTGGTGCAGCTGCGCGTGGCCGGCCAGTTCACCAGCATCGAGGCGCTGCGCGCGCTGCCCATCCGCGGCGCGCAATCGGGCGCGCAGCTGCGGCTGGAGGACATCGCGCAGGTGCGCCGCGGCTACGTCGATCCGCCGGGCGTCAAGGTGCGCTTCCAGGGCCGCGAGGTGGTGGCCCTGGGCATCGCCATGGCGAAGGGCGGCGACATCATCGCCATGGGCCACGCCCTGCGCGCGGCCGCGCAGGATATCCAGGCGCGCCTGCCGGCCGGCGTGCAGCTGGCGCAGGTGCAGGACCAGCCGGCCTCGGTGGCCGCGTCGGTCGACGAGTTCGTCAAGGTGCTGATCGAGGCGGTGGCCATCGTCATGGCGGTGAGCTTCGTCTCGCTCGGGCTGCACCGGGGCGGGCGCTTCGGCTGGTACGTGGACTGGCGCCCGGGCCTGGTGGTGGCCATCACCATCCCGCTGGTGCTGGCGCTGACCTTCCTGGCCATGCACTACCTGGGGATAGGGCTGCACAAGGTGTCGCTGGGCTCGCTGATCATCGCCCTGGGCCTGCTGGTGGACGACGCCATCATTGCCGTGGAGATGATGGTGCGCAAGATGGAGCAGGGCTTCGACAAGGTGCGCGCGGCAACGTTTGCCTACGACATCACCGCCAAGCCCATGCTGACGGGCACCTTGATCACGGCGGCGGGCTTTCTGCCCATCGGCATCGCCAAGTCGGTCACCGGCGAATACACCTTCGCCATCTTCGCGGTCACGGTGATCGCGCTGGTGCTGTCGTGGTTCGTCTCGGTCATCTTCGTACCCTACCTGGGCACGCTGCTGCTGCAGGTGAAGCCGCATGCGGGCGACCCCGAGTCGCACGACCTGTTCGACACGCCGTTCTACCGGCGCTTTCGCCGCACGGTGGACTGGTGCGTGCAGCACCGCTGGCTGACCATAGCCGCCACGCTGGCCATCTTCGCGCTGGGGCTGGTGGGCATGGGACGCGTGCAGCAGCAGTTCTTCCCCGATTCCAGCCGGCCCGAGGTGATGGTGGACCTGTGGTTCCCCGAGGGCACTTCGCTGGCCGCCAACGAGGCCGTGACGCGCCGGGCTGAAAGCCGGCTGCTGCAGCTGGACGGCGTGGCCAGCGTGGCCACCTGGGTGGGCTCGGGCACGCCGCGCTTTTACCTGCCGCTGGACCAGGTGTTCCCGCAGAGCAACGTCTCGCAGTTCATCGTGCTGGCGCGCGGCCTGCCCGAGCGCGAGGCGCTGCGCCGCCAGCTGCCGGCGCTGCTGGCCCAGGAATTTCCCGAGGCGCGCGCGCGCATCAAGCTGCTGCCCAACGGTCCGCCCGTGCCCTACCCGGTGCAGTTTCGCGTGGTCGGCAGCGACCCGCAGCTGCTGCGCCAGCGCGCCGACGAGGTCAAGGAGCTGCTGCGCGAGAACGCCCACATGCGCGGCGTGAACGACAACTGGAACGAATCCGTCAAGGCGCTGCGCCTGGAGGTGGACCAGGCGAAGGCGCGCGCGCTGGGCGTGTCCAGCCAGTCCATCGCGCAGGCCACGCGCACGCTGTTTTCCGGCACCACCGTGGGCCAGTACCGCGAGGGCGACAAGCTGATCGACATCGTGCTGCGCCCGGGCCAGGACGAGCGCGCCAGCGTCTCGGCGCTGGCCGGCAGCTACGTCGCCACCGCCTCGGGGCGCTCCATCCCGCTGTCGCAGATCGCACGCGCGCAGCTGGCCTGGGAGCCAGGGGTGCTGTGGCGCTACGGGCGCAACTACGCCATCACCGTGCAGGGCGACGTGCAGGAGGGCATGCAGGGCGCCACGGTAACGGCCGAGCTGCTGCCCGCGCTGCGCGCGCTGGAGGCGCGCTGGGCCGCCGCCGGCGGGCCGCGCGTGGCCATCCAGGCCGCCGGCGCGGTGGAAGAAAGCAGCAAGGGTTCGGCGGCCATCGTCGCCGGCGTGCCGCTGATGCTGTTCGTCGTGTTCACGCTTTTGATGCTGCAGCTGCACAGCTTCAGCCGCGCGTTGCTGGTGTTCCTCACCGGGCCCATGGGCATCGCCGGCGTGGCGGCGGCGCTCTTGCTGCTGGGGCGGCCGTTCGGCTTTGTGGCGCTTTTGGGCGTGGTGGCGCTGATGGGCATGATCCAGCGCAACTCGGTCATCCTGGTGGACCAGATCGAGCTGGACCGCGCCGCCGGCATCCCCACCTGGGATGCCATCACCGGCGCGGCCGTGCGCCGCCTGCGCCCCATCGTGCTGACGGCGGCGGCCGCGGTGCTGGCCATGATCCCCCTGTCGCGCAGCGTGTTCTGGGGGCCGATGGCGGTCGCCATCATGGGCGGGCTGGTGGTGGCCACGGTGCTGACGCTGCTGGCGCTGCCGGCGATGTATGCGGCCTGGTTTCGCGTGCGCCGGCCGCAGCTGGCCGCAGAAGGGGCGCCGCCGGGGTAAAATCTGCGGTTTGACCGATTTCACCGGGATGGCTGGCACGCGTGGCCAGGGCATCCGGGTGGCAAGAATGAATGAACCGCGCGGGTGGCGAAATTGGTAGACGCACCAGGTTTAGGTCCTGACGCCAGCAATGGTGTGGGGGTTCGAGTCCCCCCCCGCGCACCAACGTGACAGCGATGCGTTGCACCGCCCACGGCGGCCCCTGCATCCCCTGTATCTGACCCTAGGAAACACCATGGCCATCAATGTTGAGACCCTTGACAAGCTCGAACGCAAGATCACGCTGAGCCTGCCCCTTGCCTCCATCCAGGGCGAGGTGGACAGCCGCCTGAAGCGCCTGGCACGCACCGTGAAGATGGACGGCTTCCGTCCCGGCAAGGTGCCGATGAGCGTGGTGCAGCAGCGCTACGGCTACTCGGTGCAGTACGAGGTGCTCAACGACAAGGTGGGCGAGGCCTTCTCGCAGGCCGCCAACGAGGCGCAGCTGCGCGTGGCCGGCCAGCCGCGCATCACCGAACGCGACGGCGCGCCCGAGGGCGAGGTCAGCTTCGACGCGGTGTTCGAGGTGTTCCCGGAAGTGAAGATCGGCGACCTGGCCGAAGCCGAGGTGGACAAGCTGTCGGCCGAGGTGACCGATGAGGCCATCGACAAGACCCTGGACATCCTGCGCAAGCAGCGCCGCACCTTTGCCCAGCGCGCGCTGGGCTCGGCGGCCGAAGATGGCGACCGCGTGAGCGTGGACTTCGAGGGCAAGATCGACGGCGAGCCGTTCTCCGGCGGCAAGGCCGAGGACTTCCAGTTCCTGATCGGCGAAGGCCAGATGCTCAAGGAGTTCGAGGACGCCGTGCGCGGCATGAAGGTCGGCGAGAGCAAGACCTTCCCGCTGGCCTTCCCCGAGGACTACCACGGCAAGGACGTCGCCGGCAAGACGGCCGACTTCATGGTCACCCTGAAGAACATCGAGGCCGCGCACCTGCCCGAAGTGAACGAGCAGATGGTCAAGTCGCTGGGCATCGAGGACGGGTCCGTGGACGCCCTGCGCGGCGATATCCGCCAGAACCTGGAGCGCGAAGTCAAGTTCCGCCTGCAGGCGCGCAACAAGCAGGCCGCCATGGAGGCGCTGCTGTCCAAGGCCGAGCTGGACCTGCCCAATGCTGCCGTGCAGTCCGAAATCGAACGCCTGAAGGAAGCCGCGCGCGCCGACCTGAAGCAGCGCGGCATCAAGGATGCCGACAAGGCCGAGATCCCCGACGACATCTTCCGCCCGCAGGCCGAGCGTCGCGTGCGCCTGGGCCTGGTGGTGGCCGAGCTGGTCAAGGGCAACGACCTGCGCGCCACGCCCGAGCAGCTGAAGGCGCACATCGAGGAGCTGTCGGCCAGCTACGAGCAGCCCGAGGACGTGGTGCGCTGGTACTACAGCGACCGCAACCGCATGGCCGAGGTCGAGGCCGTGGTCATCGAGAACAACGTGACCGAATTCGTCCTGTCCAAGGCCCGGGTGAGCGACAAGGCGATGAGCTTCGACGAGCTGATGGGCAGCCAGCAGCAGGGTTGAGGCCCGGCGGCTGACCAAAGAAGAGGCCTTCGCTGACCCTGGACAGCGGCCTTGCGGGGCTTGTGCTTTGCGGCACAAGCCCCATTTCCTTTGGGGGCGAGCAGCCCCCGAACTGCACAACAATGGAGAACCACATGAGCGCTCTGGACACCCAGGCCCTGGGCATGATCCCCATGGTCATCGAGCAATCGGGCCGCGGCGAGCGGTCCTACGACATCTATTCGCGCCTGCTCAAGGAGCGCGTGATCTTCCTGGTCGGCGAGGTCAACGACCAGACGGCCAACCTGGTGGTGGCGCAGCTTTTGTTCCTGGAGAGCGAGAACCCGGACAAGGACATCTCGTTCTACATCAACTCCCCGGGCGGCAGCGTGACGGCCGGCATGGCCATCTACGACACCATGCAGTTCATCAAGCCCGACGTGTCCACGCTGTGCTGCGGCTTTGCCGCCAGCATGGGCGCCTTCCTGCTGGCTGCCGGTGCCAAGGGCAAGCGCTTCTCGCTGCCCAACTCCAAGATCATGATCCACCAGGTGCTGGGCGGCGCACGCGGCCAGGCCACGGACATCGAGATCCATGCGCGCGACATCCTGCGCACCAAGGACCAGATGAACCGCATCCTGGCCGAGCGCACCGGCCAGCCGCTGGAAAAAGTGAAGACCGATACCGAGCGCGATTACTTCATGACCGCCGACGAAGCCAAGAACTACGGCATCGTCGACCAGGTGATCAGCAAGCGGCCCTGAGCGTCGCGCGCAGGCAGGAACCTGCGGCGAGAAGCGGCTTTTCCCGCGCGGGGAAGGCCGTTTTTATTTCGCTATCATCCCTGACAGCTCCAGTTCCATAGTCGCGAGGCACCCCTATCCATGGCCGAGAAAAAAGGCTCATCCAGCGAGAAGACCCTGTACTGCTCCTTTTGCGGCAAGAGCCAGCACGAGGTGAAGAAGCTGATCGCCGGGCCGTCCGTGTTCATCTGCGACGAGTGCATCGACCTGTGCAACGAGATCATCCGCGACGAGCTGCCCGCCGATACGGCGCGCGAGGCGCGCGATGACCTGCCCGCACCCACCGAGATCAAGGCCAGCCTGGACAGCTACGTGATCGGCCAGGAAAAGGCCAAGCGCACGCTGGCCGTGGCGGTCTACAACCACTACAAGCGCCTACGCCACAAGGACAAGGCCGGCAAGGACGACGTCGAGCTGTCCAAGAGCAACATTCTCCTGATCGGCCCCACCGGCTCGGGCAAGACGCTGCTGGCGCAGACCCTGGCGCGCCAGCTGGACGTGCCCTTCGTGATGGCCGACGCCACCACGCTCACCGAAGCCGGCTACGTGGGCGAGGATGTCGAGAACATCATCAGCAAGCTGCTGCAAAGCTGCAACTACGACGTCGAGCGCGCCCAGCGCGGCATCGTCTATATCGACGAGATCGACAAGATCAGCAGGAAGAGCGACAACCCCAGCATCACCCGCGACGTCTCGGGCGAGGGCGTGCAGCAGGCGCTGCTCAAGCTGATCGAGGGCACCCTGGCCAGCGTGCCCCCGCAGGGCGGGCGCAAGCACCCCAACCAGGACTTCCTGCAGATCGACACGACCAACATCCTGTTCATTTGCGGCGGCGCCTTCGCCGGGCTGGACAAGGTCATCGAGGCGCGCACCGAAGCCTCGGGCATCGGCTTTGGCGCGACCGTCAAGGCCAAGTCCCAGCGCTCGCTGACCGAGCTGTTCCAGGACATCGAGCCCGAGGACCTGATCAAGTTCGGCCTGATTCCCGAGCTGGTCGGGCGCATGCCGGTGGTCACGGCGCTGGCCGAGCTGGGCGAGGATGCGCTGGTGCAGATCCTGACCGAGCCCAAGAACGCGCTGGTCAAGCAGTACAGCAAGCTGCTGGCCATGGAAGGCGTGGACCTGGAGATCCGGGCTGGTGCGCTCAAGGCGATTGCCCGCAAGGCGATCGCCCGCAAGACCGGCGCGCGCGGCCTGCGCTCCATCCTGGAGCACGCCTTGATCAGCACCATGTTCGACCTGCCCAACGCCGGCAATGTCGAGAAGGTGGTGGTGGACGAGTCCACGATCGAGGAAGGCAAGGCGCCGCTGCTGGTCTACCGCGAGGCCGCCAAGAAGGCCTGAGACGGCGTGAACGAGCCCCCACATGCCAGCCTGGAGCGCCACAAGCCGCCCGCCCGGCGCTGCAAATGCCCGCCGCAGCCCCCGCTGCGGCTGCGCTTGGCGCCTTGGCCGGACAGCCTGCGGCGCCCCTTTCGGGCACGCGGGATTCATCCACGCCTTCTGAGCGCCTGCCGGCGCGAAGCTGGCAATTCCCGGCGCGCGGGCCGCACCGGGTTGAAAACATTCGCCCCTGGCTCATATGCCAGGGAGCTATTCGAGGATTGCAATGTCCGGATTCACTCCCCTGCCCGATACCCCCATCGACCTGCCGCTGCTGCCATTGCGCGACGTGGTGGTTTTCCCCCACATGGTGATTCCGCTGTTCGTCGGCCGTGCCAAGAGCATCAAGGCGCTGGAGCAGGCCATGGAGGCGGACAGGCGGCTCATGCTGGTGGCGCAGAAGACCGCGTCCAAGGACGAGCCGCAGGTGACCGACCTGTTCGAAGTCGGCTGCGTCTCCACCATCCTGCAGATGTTGAAGCTGCCTGACGGCACGGTGAAGGTGCTGGTCGAAGGCCAGCAGCGCGCCGCCGTGGTGCAGGTGCAGGACGACGAATCGCTGTTCACCGCCACCGTGCGCCCGCTGCCGCCGGCCGAGGCTGGCGCCACCAGCGAGATCGAGGCGCTGCGCCGCGCGGTGACGCAGCAGTTCGACCAGTACGTCAAGCTGAACAAGAAGATCCCCTCCGAGATCCTGACCTCCATCGCCAGCATCGACGACGCCGGCCGCCTGGCCGACACCATTGCCGCCCACCTGCCGCTCAAGCTGGAGAACAAGCAGGTCGTTCTGGGCCTGGGCGACGTGCGCGAGCGGCTGGAGAGCCTGTTCGAGCAGCTCGAGCGCGAGGTGGACATCCTGAACGTGGACAAGCGCATCCGCGGCCGCGTCAAGCGCCAGATGGAGAAGAACCAGCGCGACTTCTACCTGAACGAACAGGTCAAGGCCATCCAGAAGGAACTGGGCGAGGGCGAGGAAGGTGCCGACCTGGAGGAGGTCGAGAAGAAGATCAAGGCGGCAAAGATGCCCGCCGAGGCGCGCAAGAAGGCCGAAGCCGAGCTGAAGAAGCTCAAGCTCATGTCGCCGATGTCGGCCGAGGCCACGGTGGTGCGCAACTACATCGACGTGCTGGCCGGCCTGCCCTGGAGCAAGAAAACCAAGGTGCGGCACGACCTGGCGCTGGCCGAGGGCGTGCTCAACGAGGACCACTACGGGCTGGAGAAGGTCAAGGACCGCATCCTCGAATACCTCGCGGTGCAGCAGCGCGTGGACAAGCTCAAGGCCCCGATCCTGTGCCTGGTCGGGCCGCCGGGCGTGGGCAAGACCTCGCTGGGCCAGTCGATCGCCAAGGCCACGGGCCGCAAGTACGTGCGCATGGCCCTGGGCGGGATGCGCGACGAGGCCGAGATCCGTGGCCACCGGCGCACCTACATCGGTGCCATGCCGGGCAAGGTGCTGCAGAACCTGAGCAAGGCCGGCACGAGGAACCCGCTGTTCCTGCTCGACGAGATCGACAAGCTGGGCACCGACTTCCGGGGCGACCCGTCCAGTGCGCTGCTGGAAGTGCTGGACCCCGAGCAGAACCACAAGTTCGGCGACCACTACGTGGAGGTGGACTTCGACCTGTCGGACGTGATGTTCGTGGCCACGTCCAACTCGATGAACATCCCGCCGGCGCTGCTGGACCGCATGGAGGTCATCCGCCTGTCGGGCTACACCGAGGACGAGAAGACCAACATCGCGCTCAAGTACCTGCTGCCCAAGCAGATGGAGAACAACGGCGTGCAGGGCGGCGAGCTGGAAGTGAACGAGGCGGCGGTGCGCGACATCGTGCGCTACTACACGCGCGAGGCCGGCGTGCGCTCGCTGGAGCGCGAGCTGTCCAAGATCTGCCGCAAGGTCGTCAAGGCCATGCAGCTCAAGCAGGTGGCGGCCCCGGTGCAGGTGACGCCCGAGAACCTCCACGACTACCTGGGCGTGCGCAAATACACCTATGGCCGCGCCGAGCACGACAACCAGGTCGGCCAGGTGGTGGGCCTGGCCTGGACGGAAGTGGGCGGCGACCTGCTGACCATCGAGGTGGCGACCATGCCCGGCAAGGGAGTCATCACGCGCACCGGTTCGCTGGGCGACGTGATGAAGGAGTCGGTGGAGGCCGCGCGCACGGTGGTGCGCAGCCGCGCACGCCTGCTGGGCATCAAGGACGAGGCGTTCGAGAAGCGCGACCTGCACATCCACGTACCCGACGGCGCGACCCCCAAGGACGGACCGAGCGCGGGCGCGGCCATGACCACGGCCATCGTCTCGGCCCTCACCGGCATACCCGTGCGCGCCGACGTGGCCATGACGGGCGAGATCACGCTGCGCGGCGAGGTCACCGCCATCGGCGGCCTGAAGGAAAAGCTGCTGGCCGCGCTGCGCGGCGGCATCAAGACGGTGTTGATCCCCGAGGAGAACACCAAGGACCTGCAGGACATTCCGGACAACGTGAAGAGCGGCCTGCAGATTGTGCCCGTCAAGTGGATCGACAAGGTGCTGGAGGTTGCACTGGAGCGCATGCCCTCGCCCCTGACCGACGAGGAAGTGGCAGCCCAGGCGGTGCCCGCGCCGGTTGCGGGCCCGCACACCGCAGGGGCAGGGACGGCGCCCCATTGAGGCGCGCCGGCGGATTCGGAAGAATTTGACGCATTTGCCGGCGGGCGGCCGAAAATGCGTTAAACTTCGCTCCATCGATGCCAGGCGTTGTACAATGTGAGGCTTCGGTAAATGCGGGAATAGCTCAGTTGGTAGAGCGCAACCTTGCCAAGGTTGAGGTCGTCGGTTTGAGACCGATTTCCCGCTCCAGTTGTAGGAAAAAGGGGTGCTGCGGCTCCCCTTTTTTCGCGGTAGAGCGGTATTGGCGCGGTAGCAAAGCGGTTATGCGTCGGATTGCAAATCCGTTGAGGCCGGTTCGACTCCGGCCCGCGCCTCCAGTTCTGCCCTGCAGTGAATGCGTTCAGTCTGCAGGGTGCGGTTGGCAGGAAATTTTGCCGGGTTTGCAAAAAATCGGCAAAAATGAATGCTAGAATTTCAGTCTTTCCACGGCACTGACGCGAAAGCGGAAATGCAGGAAAGCATGCGGGAATAGCTCAGTTGGTAGAGCGCAACCTTGCCAAGGTTGAGGTCGTCGGTTCGAGACCGATTTCCCGCTCCAGTTACGCAAAAGGGAAGCCCAGGCTTCCCTTTTTCTTTGGCCGTGCGCAGCCGCCGTCAGCCCACCTGGCGGCATTGCGCACCAGGCCCGGCGCGGTTACGCTGGCCACTGCCGGCCTGCACTGCAGGCCAGCGCCCCGGTGGTGAAATTGGTAGACACTGCGGACTTAAAATCCGCCGCTTTCCTGTAAAGGGGCGTGCCGGTTCAATCCCGGCCCGGGGCACCACTGGAATCCACATGTCAAATTACAACGCTCCTTTCGAAATCCACGTCCACGGCCAGGTTCCGCTGCGCCCCGAGGTGGACTTCAACCAGCTGCAGGACGCATTGAAGCCCCTGTGGACCTATGCCGGCGCCCGCTCGCTGGCCGATGGTGCGGAGAGCGCCTATGAAGACGAGCCCGGCATCGAGTTCGACCCCAAGGAGCGCACCCTGCAGATGTGCTGGACCGTGCGCGGTGGCGAGGACTTCCGCCAGTCGCTGGACGACATGTGCATGGGGTTGAATGAACTGGCCGAGCAGGGCGCTGCCATCGAGGTCACCTTCTACGACACCGAGTTCGACGAGGAAGAGGCCGCCGACGAGGACGACGCGCGCGACGACTTCCTGCTGCTGTTCGTCGGCCCGACTCCTGCGGCGATCATGCAGGTGCAGCGCGACCTGCTGGTGCAGGACGTGGTGAACCTGATGGAGCGCCACTTCGACGGCGCCGAGCTGGGCGGCGTGGTCAGCGAGATCGACAAGCTGTTCTCCGAGCGCTTCGACGCGCTGGTCAGCTCGCTGGAGATTGGCAAGCCGCCCCGCGGCGCGGGCGGGGGCCCGGGCAGCGGCGGCCACGGCGGCGGACGCCGCCCGCGCCACCTCCACTGAGCACCGGGCTGCCGCTGCGCCAGCTGCGCTTGCTACAAACGATGTAGCTGGAAAACGCCTGCAGACGCCGGCTCCAGCCTGATTGGCCTCAAATGTGCAGGGTCTGCGCCTGGTGGCTCAGGCCCAGCCAGCGCTGGGCTGCGGCCTGCAAGGCGTCGGCCTGGCCGGTGGTGCACAGCCGCACCGTGCCGGCACGCGGCGGCGAGCCGGGAGCGCTGGCGCCGGCCGCCAGCAGGCGCCGCGTCTGGCGCGCCACGGCCGGGCCGGTGTCGATGATCTGTACCTGCGAGCCGACGAGGCCGTCGAGCAGCGGGCGCGCGAAGACATAGTGCGTGCAGCCCAGCACCAGCGTGTCGATCTCGCCCGGCTGGTTGCCAAAGCGCCCCAGCGCGCCGCTGTAGCGCGCGCACAGCGCGCGGATGCGGGCGGCCGCCGCCTCGGCCGGCAGCGCCTCGGCCGTGCTTTGCTCGATGGCGTGCGCCAGCCCGTCGCAGGCTTGTACCGAAAATTGCACACGTCCTTCATGCTCGCGGCGCAGGCGGGCAAAGCGGGCGCTGTCCACCGTGCCGCGCGTGGCCAGCACGCCGACGCGGCCGGTACGCGTGCACTGCGCCGCCGGCTTCAGGGCCGGCTCGACGCCGATCACCGGCAGTGCGGGGGCGGCCGCGCGCAGCTGCTCCACCGCCGCCGCCGTCGCCGTATTGCAGGCCACCACCAGCGCCTTGATGCGGTGCTCGGCGCACAGCCAGCGGGCGATGGCCAGCGAGCGCTCGATCACGAAGGCGTCGCCCCTCTCGCCGTAGGGCGCGTGCCCGCTGTCGGCCAGGTAGACGAAATCCTCGTGCGGCAGCTCCTCGCGCAGCGCCGCCAGCACGCTCAGGCCGCCAACGCCGCTGTCGAACACGCCGATGGGCTGCTGCGGGGCGGGGGGCTGGATCATGGGGAAGGCGCAAACGAAAGGGTGGGGCCGCGGGCGAAAGGGGCAGTATGCCCGGGTTGGCGCCGCCGTTCGGGCGCTGCGACATAATCGATTCGTCTGCCCACGCGCGGCCCACAAGGCCGCATCCGGGCGCGCCGGCCGCCTGCTCGCATCCCCCAGCCACAGCCGCCTGCCCCACTCCACCGTTTTGCCGTCCCGTTTTTCCGCGCAGGTACCCCGATGCCCGAATACCGTTCCAAGACTTCCACCGCCGGCCGCAACATGGCGGGCGCCCGTGCGCTGTGGCGCGCCACCGGCATGAAGGATGCCGACTTCCAGAAGCCCATCATCGCGGTGGTCAACTCGTTCACGCAGTTCGTGCCCGGCCACGTGCACCTGAAGGACCTGGGCCAGCTGGTGGCGCGCGAGATCGAGGCCGCCGGCGGCGTGGCCAAGGAGTTCAACACCATCGCCGTGGACGACGGTATCGCCATGGGCCACGACGGCATGCTGTATTCGCTGCCCAGCCGCGAGATCATTGCCGACAGCGTGGAGTACATGGTGAATGCGCACTGCGCCGACGCCATGGTCTGCATCTCCAATTGCGACAAGATCACCCCCGGCATGCTGATGGCCGCCATGCGGCTGAACATCCCGGTGATCTTCGTCTCGGGCGGGCCGATGGAGGCCGGCAAGGCCAAGCTGGCGGTGCCGGGCCAGGCGGCGATGACCTTCACCAAGAAGCTGGACCTGGTGGATGCCATGGTCATGGCCGCCGACGCCGCAGTGAGTGATGCCGACGTGGCCGAGGTCGAGCGCTCGGCCTGCCCGACCTGCGGCTCGTGCTCGGGCATGTTCACCGCCAATTCCATGAACTGCCTGACCGAGGCGCTGGGCTTGTCGCTGCCGGGCAATGGCACGCTCCTGGCCACGCACGCCGACCGCGAGCAGCTGTTCAAGCGCGCCGGCCGGCGCATCGTGGAGCTCGCGCGCCAGCACTACGAGCAGGACGATGAGCGCATCCTGCCGCGCTCGGTGGGCCTGCCGGCGTTCGAGAACGCCATCACCCTGGACGTCGCCATGGGCGGCTCCACCAACACCATCCTGCACCTGCTGGCGATCGCGCAGGAGGCGCAAATTCCCTTCACCATGAAGGACATCGACCGCCTGTCGCTGGTCGTGCCCCAGCTGTGCAAGGTGGCGCCCAACACCGACAAATACCACATCGAGGACGTGCACCGCGCCGGCGGCATCATGGCCATCCTGGGCGAGCTCGACCGCGCCGGCAAGCTGCACACGGACGTGCCCACGGTGCACGCCAGGACGCTGGGCGAGGCGCTGGACCAGTGGGACATCACGCGCACGCAGGACGAGGCCGTGCACCGCATGTACATGGCCGGCCCCGGCGGCATCCCCACGCAGGTGGCCTTCAGCCAGGACGCGCGCTGGCCCAGCCTGGACCTGGACCGCGAGCACGGCTGCATCCGCAGCTACGACCACGCCTACAGCAAGGAGGGCGGGCTGGCGGTGCTGCACGGCAACATCGCGCTGGATGGCTGCGTGGTCAAGACGGCCGGTGTCGATGAGTCCATCCTGGTTTTCGAGGGCCCGGCGCATGTGGTCGAGTCGCAGGACGAGGCGGTGGAGCACATCCTGGCCGACCAGGTGAAGGCGGGCGACGTGGTGGTGGTGCGCTACGAAGGCCCCAAGGGCGGCCCCGGCATGCAGGAGATGCTGTACCCGACCAGCTACATCAAGTCCAAGGGCCTGGGCAAGTCGTGCGCGCTGCTGACCGATGGGCGCTTCTCCGGCGGCACCTCGGGGCTGTCCATCGGCCACGTCTCGCCCGAGGCGGCGGCCGGCGGCGCCATCGGCCTGGTGCGAAACGGCGACCGCATCCGCATCGACATCCCGAACCGCACCATCGACGTGCTGGTCAGCGACGAGGACATGGCGCGCCGCCGCGCCGAGCAAGATGCCAGGGGCTGGAAACCGGCCCAGGCGCGCCCGCGCAAGGTCTCCGCTGCGCTGAAGGCCTACGCCCTGCTGGTGACGTCGGCCGACAAGGGCGCCGTGCGCGACCTGTCGCTGCTCGATTGAGCGCCGCGCCCGTCGCGCTGGTCACCGGCTCCACCTCGGGCATAGGCGCGGCCGTCGCGCGGCGCCTGGCGCACGAGGGCTACGCGGTCATCGTGCATTCCCGCAGCTCGGTGCAGGCCGGGCAGGCGCTGGCCGCCGAGCTGGGCAGCGCGGCCTATGTGCAGGCCGACCTGGCGGTGGACGCCGACCGCGTGCGCCTGGTGCGCGAGGCCGTGGCGGCCTGGGGTCGGCTGGACGTGCTGGTGAACAACGCCGGCATCAGCCGCGTGGTGCCCCACGACGACCTGCTGGCGGCCACGCCGCAACTGTGGCAGGAGCTGCACGAGGTCAACGTGATCGCGCCCTTCCGCCTGGTGGCCGAGGCGCGCGCCGCGCTGGAGGCGGCGGCGCAGCGGGGGCGTGCCGGCAGCGTCATCAACATCAGCTCGCATGCCGGCGTGCGGCCCCGGGGCGCCTCCATTCCCTACGCCGCCTCCAAGGCCGCGCTCAACCACATGACGCGGCTGCTGGCGCGCACGCTGGCGCCGCACATCCGCGTGAACGCGGTGGCGCCGGGGTTGGTGGATACGCCGCTGACCGCCGACTGGACGCACGCCCAGGCGCTGTGGCGCGAGCAAGTCCCCCATGCGGCGCGCGGCGCAGCCGGCCGACGTGGCCCAGGCCGTGTCGATGCTGGCCGCCAGCGCCTACCTGACGGGCGAAGTCCTGCTGCTGGACGGCGGGCTGAACCTCGCCTGAGCAGGCGTGAGCGAACACTACATGCCCGCCCTGAGCGCCCCAGGCCGCACGCCCGGCGATGCAAGTGCACGCTGCAAGCCCGCGCTACGGCTGTGCTTTGCGCCTTGAGCGGACAGCTTGCGGCACTCCTTTCGGGCCCGCGGGATTCATCCGCACCTTCTGACGAGAGACTGGACAACCATGAGTGATTCCTACCAGCGCATCGCCGCCAGCTTCGGCGCCCAGGGCCTGATGGCCACGCTGGGCGCGCGCCTGGTGCAGGTGGCGGACGGCGAGGTGCAGATCGAACTGCCGTTCTCGCCCGCCCTGTCGCAGCAGCACGGCTACGTGCACGCCGGCGCCATCACCAGCGTGGTCGACAGCGCCTGCGGCTATGCCGCGCTGACGCGCGGGCCGGCTGGCTGCGAGGTGGTGACGGCCGAGTTCAAGACCAACTTCCTGCGCCCGGCCATCGGCGAGCGCTTCGTCGCCGTGGGGCGCGTGGTCAACGCCGGTCGGCAGCTGGCGGTGGTGACCGGCGAGGTGCTGGCGCACACCGCCGGCGGCGCCGAACCCAAGGTGGTGGCGCTGATGCAGGCCACCATGGTCTATGTGCAGCCGCGCTGACACCGGCCGGCCTTGCTATCGTCTGAATAGCACAATGCCATTGCACGGCGCCGGCAGGCGGCCCCAAACCCATGAAAACGGCTGACGCCGCGCGCCTGCGCGTGCTGCTGGCGGGCGTGGCCTCGCTGATCCTGACCATAGGCCTGGCGCGCTTTGCCTACACGCCGCTGCTGCCGGTGATGCGCGAGCAGGCCGGGCTGTCGTACCTGGCGGGCGGCTGGCTGGCGGCGGCCAACTACGCCGGCTACATCGCCGGGGCGCTGATCGCCGCCGTCACCGGCGACATGGCGCGCAAGTACCGCTACTACCGCTGGGGGCTGGTGGCGGCCGTGCTCAGCACCGCCGCCATGGGGCTGACCGACGACGTGCTGGCCTGGGCGCTGCTGCGCTTCGTGGGCGGCATGTCCAGCAGCGCCGGCATGCTGCTGGCCTCGGGCCTGGTGCTGAACTGGCTGATGCGCCAGCAGCACAAGCCGGTGCTGGGCCTGCATTTCACCGGCCTGGGGCTGGGCATTGCCGTGTCGGGCCTGGCGGCAGGTGCGCTGGCGCGGCTGCCCTGGTCGGGCCAGTGGCTGGCGCTGGGGCTGCTGGGGCTGGTGTTCTTCGTGCCGGCGTGGCGCTGGATGCCGCAGCCTGCCGCCGCTGCCGCGCCGGCGCCGGGCGGCCCGGGAGCGGCAGGCGCCGCACCGCCGGCGCCTTCGCGCCGCTGGCTGGCGCTCTTGATGGCGACCTATTTCTGCGCCGGCTTCGGCTACGTGGTCAGCGCCACTTTCATCGTCGATATCGTCGAGAAGATGCCGCTCATGGCCGGGCGCGGGGCACTGGTGTGGATCGTCATCGGGCTGGCGGCCATTCCGTCCAGCCTGCTGTGGGACCGCGCCGCCGCCGCGCTTGGCCAGGTGCCGGCGCTGCTGCTGGCCTACGGCCTGCAGACCGTGTCCATCGTGCTGCCGGCCGTCAGCGGCGCGCCGCTGTGGAATTTGCTGAGCAGCGTGCTGTATGGCGGCACCTTTGCCGGCATCGTCAGCCTGACGCTGGCGCTGATCGGCCGGCGCTACCCGGACAACCCCTCCAAGGCCATGGCGCGCCTGACGCTCAGCTACGGCGCGGCGCAGGTCATCGCGCCCGCCATGACGGGCGCCATCGCCGCGGCCACCGGCAGCTATGCCGGCGCGCTGGCGGCCACCGCCGCCGTGATGCTGGTGGGCATGGCGCTGCTGCTGGCGCTGCGCCGCGCCGAATAAAAATGGGGGTCAGATTCCAATTCCCGGACGCCTGGCTCGTGGTGTGCTATCTGATGTGTAGCAAACTATCACCGGCTGGCGCCGGCAAGCCTCGGATTTTGATCAAAACTCGGTGGTGAGGGCCCAATTCCTGCTGTGTGGCCGATGTGCTATTCAAAAAATAGCAAACTATCGCCATTGGACGCCGGCATGGGCCTGTTTTGGTTAAAAAGACGGTGGCAAGCACCCGCCAGGCACCCGCCAGGGCGCTGGCCCCGCATCAGCCCGGCGCCTGGCCGTCGCCCAGCTGGCTTTGCAGGTAGTTCTGCAGGCCCAGCTGCTCGATCAGCGACAGCTGCTTTTCCAGCCAGTAGGCGTGGTCTTCCTCGGTGTCGCGCAGCTGTGCCAGCAGCATGGCACGGCTGACGTAGTCGCGCTGGCGCTCGCACAGGGCGATGGCCTCGCGCAGGTTCTGGCGCACGCGGTATTCGGTATCCAGGTCGATGCGCAGCATCTGCGGCACCGTCTGGCCCGGCGTGAAGGCGTCGGGGCGCATGTCGGGCCTGCCGCCCAGCATCAGGATGCGGCGCAGGATGGCGTCGGCGTGCTGGGTTTCCTCCTGCATCTCGTGGTCGATGCGCGCGTACAGGCGGGCGAAGCCCTGGTCTTCGTACTGGCGCGAATGGATGAAGTACTGGTCGCGCGCGGCCAGCTCGCCGCGCAGCAGGGCGTTCAGGCAGTCGAGGATGTCGGGGTGGCCTTGCATGGGGCGCCTTGTCGTTGTCGTGCGAAAGGCCCGAGTATCGCCCGCCGCCCGGCGTCAGGGCACGAAGCGGTAGCCGATGCCGGTCTCGGTCAGCAGGTGGCGCGGGCGCGCCGGGTCGTCCTCGAGTTTCTTGCGCAGGTTGGCCAGGTGGACCCGCACGTAGTGCGTGTCCTCGGCATGGCCGGGGCCCCAGACGGCTTGCAGCAGCTGCCTGTGGGTGACCACGCGGTCGGGCTGGCTGGCCAGGTGGGTCAGCAGGCGGTATTCGATGGGCGTGAGGTGCAGCGGCTCGCCGGCGCGCGTGACGCTGCGGCGCACGAAGTCGATGAGCACGGTGCCAAAGCGCAGCTCGGGCTCGCCGGCGGGGCTGCGCGCGGCGTGGCGGCGCAGCTGGGCGCGCACGCGCGCCAGCAGCTCGCCGGCGCCGAAGGGCTTGACCAGGTAGTCGTCCGCCCCGGCGTCCAGCGCGGCGATCTTGTCGCTTTCGGCCGTGCGCGCCGACAGCACCACGATGGGCAGCTCGGACCACTGGCGCAGGTCGCGCACCAGCTCGACGCCGTCGCCATCGGGCAGGCCCAAGTCCAGCACCAGCGCATCGGGGCGGCGCGTGCCGGCCTCGATCAGCCCGCGCTGCAGGGTCGCCGCCTCGAACACTTCGTGGCCTTCGCTCTCCAGCGCCAGGCGCACGAAGCGGCGGATGTCGGCTTCGTCCTCGACGATCAGGATGCGGGTGCGGGGCGGGGTCATGGGGGGGTGCTTGCGGGCGTTGCCTGGCCACTGCCGTCATCCAGCGGCGGCTGGCCGACGGGCAGGCGGATGGTAAAGCGTGCGCCGCAGGCACGGTCGCCGTCCATCCGGCTGGCGCCTTCGATGCGGCCGCCGTGCGCCTGCACGATGGCGCGGCAGATGCCCAGGCCCAGGCCGACGCCCGGGGTGGCGCTTTCGCGCGTGCCGCGCTCGAATTTCTCGAACACCGCCTCCTCGCGGCCCGGCGGCAAGCCGGGGCCGTGGTCGTCCAGCGTGATCACGACCTCGGCGCCGTCGAGCGTGGCGCGCAGCTCCAGCGGCGTGCCGTCGGGGGTGTACTTGACGGCGTTCTCCAGCAGGTTGACGAACACGCGCTCCATCAGCGCGGCGTCCAGGTGCATCAGGGGCAGGTCGCCGGCCAGGTGGGTGGCCACGGCGCGCCCCGCCAGCGAGCCCGAGCAGGTGGCGATGGCGCTGCCCACCACTTCTTCCAGCGGCAGCCAGGCGCCGTTGAGCTGCACCTCGGCCACCTCCAGCCGCGCCATGTCCAGCAGGTTGTTGACCTGCGCGTTCATGCGCAGCGCCGAGCTGCGGATGGCCTGCGCGACCTCGGTTTGCTGGGGGGCCAGGGGCGGCTGGGTCAGCGTCAGCGTGTCCGCCAGGCCGACCATGGCGGCCAGCGGCGTGCGCAGGTCGTGCGAGATGGCCGCCAGCAGGGAGTTGCGCAGGCGCTCGGACTCCATGTGGACGGTGCTTTGCTGGGCCACCTGCACGTAGTGGATGCGCTCCAGCGAGATCGCCAGCAGCGAGGCGCAGGTGTCCAGCAGCTGGCGCTGCTCGGGCGCCAGCGAGGTGCTTTGCGCCAGCTGCACGGCCAGCACGCCGCGCCGGCGCATCGGCGCGTCCAGCGGCAGCACCAGGCAGGCGCTGGCGGGCAGCGTGTTGGTGCCGCGCCCGGCGGGCTCGCCCTTGTCGAAGCTCCACTGCGCCACGCCGAGGTCGAGCTCGGCGTCCGCGCCCGCCTGCAGCACCAGCGTGCCGTCGTCGGCCATGGTCAGCAGGGCCGAGCGCGCGCCGAACTCGCCGCGCAGGAAGCGCGCCCCGATCTCGGCCACCTGCTCGGGCAGCAGCGCCGCCGACAGCTCGCGCGACATCTGGTAGAGCCCGCGCACGCGGCGCTCGCGCTCGCCGGCGGCCTGTGCCTGGGCGCGCAGCCCGGCCGTGAGGTGGCCGATGACCAGCGCCACCACCAGCATCACCCCGAAGGTGACCAGGTACTGCACGTCGCTCACCGCCAGCGACAGGCGCGGCGGCACGAAGAAGAAGTCGAACAGTGCCACCCCCAGCAGCGCCGCCAGCACCGCCGGCGCGCGCCCGTGGCGCAGCGCCACGACCACCACCACCAGCAGGAACAGCATCACGATGTTGGTCAGCTCCAGCACGCCCGCCAGGGGCAGCGCCAGCAGCGCCAGCATCAGGCACGAGATGGCGGCAAAGGCGTAGCCGACCCAGTTGCTGCGTGACGAGGCGCCACTGCGCAGGGGCCGGATGTCGGCCTGGCGCTCCACCTTGGACACCGCCACCTGCAGCACGTCGAGCTCGGATGCGACGCGGCCCACCTGCTCGTCCAGCGGCCGCTGCCAGGGCCAGCGGCGCCGGCTGCGGCCCAGCACCAGGCGCGACAGGTTGTGCTGGCGGGCGTAGCCGGCCAGCGCCGGCGCCAGCTCGGGCGCCGACAGCGTGGCCGTGGTGGCGCCCAGCTCCTGCGCCAGGCGCAGCGCGCGCAGCGCCTGCTCGCGCGCGGCCTCGCCCAGGCGCTGGCCCGGCACGTCCACGAACACGGCGTGCCAGGGCACGTCCAGCTGCGCTGCCAGGCGGGCGGTGCGGCGCACCACGTTCTCGCCGCCGCCCAGGGGCCCGATGGCGGCCAGCAGCGCCTCGCGCGTGGACCACACGGGCTGTTCGCCGCCGCCGGGGGTGGCGCGCCGCCAGTGCTGGATCTGGGTGTCGGCGCGGTCGGCCGCGCGGCGCAGCACCAGCTCGCGCAGCGCGATCAGGTTGCCCTTGCGAAAGAAGTTGGCGGCGGCGCGCTCGGCCTGTTGCGGCACGTACACCTTGCCGGAGGCCAGGCGCGCCAGCAGCTCGTCGGGCGGCAGGTCCACCACCACCAGCTCGTCGGCGGCGTCCAGCACGTGGTCGGGCACGGTTTCCCATACGCGCACGCCGGTGATGTCGCCCACGATGTCGTTCAGGCTCTCCAGGTGCTGCACGTTCATCGTGCTCCACACGTCGATGCCGGCGGCCAGCAGCTCCAGCGCGTCCTGCCAGCGCTTGGGGTGGCGCGAGCCGGGCGCGTTGCTGTGCGCCAGCTCGTCCAGCAGCACCAGCGGGGGCCGGGCCTGGCCGGCGTGGGCCAGGCCGAAGGCCAGCGCGGCGTCGAGGTCGAACTCGTCCAGCACGCGCTCGCGGTAGGGCACGGCCTTGAGCGGCAGGCGCGGCAGGCCCTCGGCCACGGCCTCGGTCTCGGCGCGGCCGTGGGTTTCGACCAGGCCCACCACCAGCGGCACGCCCTGGCCCTGCGCCGCGCGCGCGGCCGACAGCATGGCGTAGGTCTTGCCGACCCCGGCCGAGGCGCCAAAGAACACCTTCAGCCGGCCGCGCCGGGCCTGCGCTTCCTCGTAGCGCGCCTGGGCCAGCAGGGCATCGGGGTCGGGGCGGTGGTCAGCAGGCAGGGGCATGGGCGTTTCGGGTGGTGGCGCCAGCTTATGCCAGGCCCAGCGCGGCCAGCAGCATGTCGATCAGCTTGATGCCGATGAACGGCACGATGAGCCCGCCCAGGCCATAGACCACCAGGTTGCGCTGCAGCAGCGCGGCGGCGCCGACGGCGCGGTACCTCACGCCCTTGAGCGCCACCGGGATCAGCACCACGATGATCAGCGCGTTGAAGATCACGGCCGCCAGGATGGCCGACGCCGGGCTGGCCAGCTGCATGACGTTGAGCGCGCCAAGCTGCGGGTAGGTGGCGACGAAGGCGGCCGGGATGATGGCGAAGTACTTGGCCACGTCGTTGGCGACGCTGAAGGTGGTGAGCGCCCCGCGCGTCATCAACATCTGCTTGCCGGTCTCGACGATCTCGATCAGCTTGGTCGGGTTGCTGTCCAGGTCGACCATGTTGCCGGCCTCCTTGGCCGCCTGGGTGCCGGTGTTCATGGCCACGGCCACGTCGGCCTGGGCCAGCGCGGGCGCGTCGTTGGTGCCGTCGCCGGTCATGGCCACCAGCTGCCCCCGGGCCTGGTAGTCGCGGATCAGCGCCAGCTTGGCCTCGGGCGTGGCCTCGGCCAGGAAGTCGTCCACGCCGGCCTCGGCGGCGATGGCGGCAGCCGTCAGGCGGTTGTCGCCGGTGATCATCACCGTCTTGATGCCCATGCGGCGCAGCTCGGCAAAGCGCTCCTTGATGCCGCCCTTGACGATGTCCTTGAGCTCGACCACGCCCAGCGCCTGCGCCCCGTCGGCCACCACCAGCGGCGTCGAGCCGCGGCGCGAGACCTCATCGACGGCGTGCTGCAGCTCGGCCGGGAAGTGGCCGCCCAGCGCCTGCACATGGCGGCGCACGGCCTCGGCCGCGCCCTTGCGGATCGAGCGGCCGTCGCCCAGGTCCACGCCGCTCATGCGCGTCTGCGCGGTGAAGTGGATGAAGTGCGCGCCCAGCTGCGCCACGTCGCGCTCGCGCAGGTTGAACTTCTGCTTGGCCAGCACCGTGATGCTGCGGCCCTCGGGCGTCTCGTCGGCCAGCGAGGCCAGCTGCGCCGCGTCGGCCAGCTGCTGCTCGCTCACGCCGCGCACGGGGATGAACGCGCTGGCCTGGCGGTTGCCCAGGGTGATGGTGCCAGTCTTGTCCAGCAGCAGCACGTCCACGTCGCCCGCGGCCTCGACCGCGCGGCCCGAGGTGGCGATGACGTTGGCCTGCATCATGCGGCTCATGCCGGCCACGCCGATGGCCGACAGCAGCCCGCCGATGGTGGTGGGGATCAGGCACACCAGGAGCGCCACCAGCACCGTCACGCTGACCACGCTGCCCGCGCCGGCCTGCGCCACCGCGAAGGCCGAGAAGGGCCGCAGCGTCACGATGACCAGCAGGAACACCAGCGTCAGGCCGACCAGCAGGATGTTCAGCGCGATCTCGTTGGGCGTCTTCTTGCGGCTGGCGTTCTCGACCATGGCGATCATGCGGTCCACGAAGGTTTCCCCCGGGTTGACCGACACGCGCGCCACGATCCAGTCCGACAGCACCCGCGTGCCGCCGGTCACCGCCGAAAAATCGCCGCCGGACTCGCGGATCACGGGCGCAGACTCGCCGGTGATGGCCGACTCGTCGACCGAGGCGACACCGTCGATCACCTCGCCGTCGGCGGGAATCACGTCGCCGGCCTCGACCAGCACGATGTCGCCGCGGCGCAGGTTGTCGGCCTCGATGGGGAGCCACCTGACCTCGCTGCGCGGGTGGCTGCCCTGGTACTCGCGCCCTTCGAGCTTCTTGGCCCAGGTGCTCTTCTTCAGGCCGCGCAGGCTGGCCGCCTGCGCCTTGCTGCGCCCTTCGGCCAGCGCCTCGGCGAAGTTGGCGAACAGCACCGTGAACCACAGCCACAGCGCCACCGCCAGGATGAAGCCGGCCGGCGCCTCGCCGTGCCCGCCCAGGGCCTGCGCGAACAGCGCCGTGGTGAGGATGGCGCCCAGGTACACCACGAACATCACCGGGTTGCGCCACTGCGCGCGCGGGCTGAGCTTGCGCACGGCGCCCGCAAGCGCCTGGACCGTCAGGGCGCGGTCGAACAGCGCCAGTTTTTTCTTGTCAGACATGGGTGTTCACTCCTTGCCGGCGGCAGCGGCATCCAGCGCCAGGTTCAGGCGCAACACGTTCACGCGCGGCTCGCCCAGCAGCCCTGCCAGGCGCGGCTCGGTATGGTCCTGCACCAGTGCCAGCACGCGCGCCGGCTCCAGGGCGCGCGCGCGCGCCACGCGCTGCGCCTGCACCAGCGCGTTGGCCGGCGAGATGTGCGGATCCAGCCCCGAGGCCGACGCCGTGACCGCGTCCACCGGCACGGCGGCGTCCGCCGCCAGCCCGTTGGCCTGGCGGTATGCGGCCACGCGCTCCTGCACGCTGGCCGCCAGCGCCGGGTTGGCCGGGCCCTGGTTGCTGGCGCCCGAGGCGGCGGCGTTGTAGGGCGCGGCGACGCTCTTGGCGGCGTCCTGCGGGTCGGGCGCCTGCGTGGCGCTGGGGCGCGGCTGGAAGTAGCGCGGCGCGTCGAACTGCTGGCCGATCAGCGCCGAGCCGACCACGGCAGTGCCGGCGCGCAGCAGGCTGCCATTGGCCTGGTGCGGGAACAGCAGCTGCGCCGCGCCCGTGGTGGCCAGCGGGTAGGCCACGCCGGTGATCAGCAGCATGGCCAGCGCACTGCGGATACAGGGGCCCAGCAGGCCCGCGAGCGGCGCGCCGGCGGTGGCAGCGGCTGCGCCAGGAAGCCGGTCAGGGCCGGGCAGGGTGGTGGTGTCATCCATGGTTTTTCCCCCTTTTAAAGGCGCAACAGCTGCAATTGCTCGACGATCGGCCCCAGCGCCAGCGCCGGCAGGAAGGTGAGCCCGCCCACCACCAGCACGACGAAGACCAGCAGCGCCATGAACAGCGGCGTGGCGGTGGGGAAGGTGCCGGGGCCGGCGGCCACGGTCTTCTTGGCGGCCAGCGAGCCGGCCACCGCCAGCATCGGCAGCAGCGTCAGGTAGCGCCCCGCCAGCATGGCCAGGCCGATGGTGGTGTTGAAGAAGGGCGTGTTGGCGTTCAGGCCGGCAAAGGCCGAGCCGTTGTTGGCCGTGCCGGAGGTGTAGGCGTACAGCAGCTCGGAAAAGCCGTGCGCGCCGGGGTTGCCCAGGCTGTCGGCGGCGGTCGGCCAGACGCAGGCCAGCGCGGTGAAGCCCAGGATGGACGCCGGGTGCGCCAGCACCGACAGCATCACCAGCTGGATCTCGCGCGCCTCGATCTTCTTGCCCAGGAATTCGGGCGTGCGGCCGATCATCATGCCGGCCAGGAACACGGTGAGGATCGCGTACTGCACCAGGTTGATCAGGCCGACGCCGTCGCCGCCGAAGACGCAGTTGAGCATCATCTGCGCCAGCGGCACCAGGCCGCCCAGCGGCATGAGCGAGTCGTGCATGGCGTTGACCGAGCCCGTCGTCGCGGCCGTGGTGGTGGTGACGAAGAAGGCCGTGTCGGCAATGCCGAAGCGCAGCTCCTTGCCCTCCAGGTTGCCGCCGCCCTGCGTGGCCGACAGGGCCTGGTCGGCGCCGGCGCGCGCCAGCAGCGGGTTGCCGGCCTGCTCGGCGCCATAGACCAGCGCCAGGAAGCCGATGAACATGACCACGAAGGCGCCGAAGAACACCCAGCCCTGGCGCCGGCGCGCCAGCATCAGGCCGAAGGCCACCGTCAGCGCCGAGGGGATCAGCAGCATCGACAGCATGTGCAGCGCGTTGGTCAGCGGCGTGGGGTTCTCGAACGGGTGCGCGGCGTTCATGCTGAAGAAGCCCCCGCCGTTGGTGCCGATGTGCTTGATGGTCTCGAAGCTCGCCACCGGCCCGAGGACGATCTGCTGGCGCGCGCCCTCCAGCGTGGTGGCGATGGCCTGGCCGCTCAAGGTCTGGGGCATGCCCTGCCAGACATAGACCAGCGCCATCGCGAAGCACAGCGGCAGCATCACGCGCCACAGCACGCGCATGAAGTCGACCCAGTAGTTGCCGATGTCGGCGCTGCTCTTGCGCGCCAGCGCGCGGATGAAGCCGCCCGCTGCCGCCACGCCGGCGGTGGCGCCGCAGAACATCAGGAAGATGATGGCCGCCATCTGCGTGGCGTTGGACAGGCTGGACTCGCCCGCATAGGCCTGCCAGTTGGTGTTGGTGATGAAGGAGGCGGCGGTGTTGAACGCCAGGTCCGGCGCCTGCGCGGCGTTGCCCAGCTCGTTCAGCGGCAGCCAGCCCTGCAGGCGCAGCACCAGGTAGCCCAGCGCCATCATGGCGGCGTTGGACAGCAGCAGCGCCAGGCCGTAGCGCGCCCAGCCCATGCGCTCGGCGGGGGCGACGCCCAGCGCCCGGTAGCTCAGGCGCTCCACCAGCCAGTGGCCCTCGTCCTCGAAGCAGCGCGCCAGCCAGCGGCCCATGGGCACGGCCAGCAGCGTCATCACGGCCAGCAGGGCGGCGAATTTCAGGACATCGATGTGCATGGTTTCAACTCCCCGGGCGCGCCAGCGCCAGTACCAGGGCGGCCGTGCCCGCGAAGAACGCGGCGGCCAGCGCGATGAAGATCAGGTCTTGCATGACAGGGCCTCGCCGGGTCAGAAGTTCTCGGGGTGCGCCAGCGCATAGCCGAGGTAGATGAACAGCCCCAGGGCAAGGGCGGCGGCAAGGATGTCGATCAGCGAAGCGGAGGACATGGCGGGCTGCGTCCGGTGCGGACGGCGGTTGTGGTGACAGCCCGGATGCTAGGAACGCCCGCGTCAGGGCCGGCTCAAGATTGCGGCCGCCGGTATCAAGAAGGCATCAAGGCCGGCTGCGCCGCAACGCCCGGGCCGTGCGGTGCATGCGCCACAATCGCCGCCATGCTGATGTACCCGCAGATCGACCCCGTGGCCCTGCAGATCGGGCCGCTGGCCATCCACTGGTATGGCCTGACCTACCTGGCGGCCTTTGCCCTGTTCATGTTCCTGGGCACGCTGCGGCTGCGCCACCCGCCCTATGCGTCGCTGGGCTGGAGCAGGAAGGACGTCGAGGACATCCTGTTCCTGGGCGTGCTGGGCGTGGTGCTGGGCGGGCGGCTTGGCTACTGCCTGTTCTACAAGCCCGGCTACTACGCCGCGCACCCGCTGGAGATCTTCGCCATCTGGCAGGGCGGCATGAGCTTTCACGGCGGCCTCCTGGGCGTGATCGGCGCCATGGTCTGGTTCGCGCACTCGCGCCGCAGGCCCTGGCTGGAGGTGGCCGACTTCGTCGCCCCCTGCGTGCCCACGGGGCTGGCGGCCGGGCGCATAGGCAATTTCATCAACGGCGAGCTGTGGGGCCGCTTCGCCCCGCCCGAGCTGCCCTGGGGCATGGTGTTCCCGCAAAGCGGCTCGATGCTGGCGCGCCATCCGTCGCAGATCTACCAGTTCCTGCTCGAAGGCCTGCTGCTGTTCGTGCTGCTGTGGCTGTATGCGCGCCGCCCGCGCAGGCGCGGCGAGGTGGCCGGCGCCTTCCTGGTGGGCTACGGCGTGCTGCGCTTCGCGGCGGAATACTTCCGCGAGCCCGACGCCTTCCTGGGCCTGCTGGGGCTGGGGCTGTCCATGGGCCAGTGGCTGTGCGTGCCCATGGTGCTGGCCGGCGCCGCCCTGTGGTGGCAGGCGCAGCGCAGGGCCCGATAAGTGCCGCATAGGGCTGCTGCCCTTGCCGGGCAATCACGAACAGCTATCATTTTTTGATACTTGCCGGGACGCTGCGGCGCGCTAGCCGCCCGCACCGCCCCCCGTTGTCGCCAACCGGGCCTGCCCATGAATTCCCCTGCTTCCTGGATTGCACGAAAGGTCGGCCGCAAGGCTGCGGCGGCCGAACCCGGGCCGCCGCCCGAAGCCGATTCCCCCGCTGCGGCCCAGGCCGAGGCCGGCCACGCGCAGCAGGCCAAGGCCGCGCCCAAGGCCCGGCGCTCCGCCGGCGGGCCGGCGCAGCGCGACACCCATGAGCGCCTGAAGGCCACGCTGCGCCGCGAGGACGAGGCGCTGGCGCCGCGCGCGCTGCGCCGCCTGCTGGCCGACCTGCAGGAGGTGGCCAGCCCGCGCGTGAGCGAGATCGAGGCCGGCCGCCGCGCCCAGGCGGTGGCCGACTGGTACGCCGGCGCATCGCCCCAGGAACGGGGCGACCTGTGGCTGCTGCTGTGCGAGCAGTTCGCCCCGGATGCCGCGCAGGTGCAGACGGCCCAGCAGCGCTACGCCGGCGCCGCCACCGGCACCGAGGAGGCCGCCCAGGCCGAGGCGCACCTGCGCCGCGCGCTGGTGGCCCCGCGCACGCGGCTGCTGCAGCGCTTCGCGGTGTTCCCGCAGGGCCTGCGCTTCCTGGTGGACCTGCGCGCCGAGCTGCTGCCCCGCTTGAAGGGCGAGCGCCGCCTGCTGCCGCTGGACGCCGAGCTGGAGCAGCTGTTTTCCACCTGGTTCGACGTGGCCTTCCTGCAGCTGCAGCGCCTGTCCTGGGATTCGCCCGCATCGCTTTTGGAAAAGCTCATCAAGTACGAGGCGGTGCACGACATCAAGAGCTGGGCCGACCTGAAGAACCGCGTCGGCGAGCACCGGCGCTGCTATGGCTTCTTTCATCCGCGCCTGCCCGACGAGCCCCTGATCTTCGTCGAGGTGGCGCTGGTGGACGCCATCTCGTCCAGCATCACGCCGCTGCTGGACGAGGCAGCCGCGCCGGCGGACATCCAGCGCGCCACCACGGCGGTCTTCTACTCCATCAGCAACACCCAGGCCGGCCTGCGCGGCGTGAGCTTTGGCGACTCGCTGATCAAGCACGTGGTGGAGACGCTGAGCGAGGAATTCCCGCGCCTGCGCACCTTCGCCACGCTGTCGCCCATCCCGGGGCTGCGCGCCTGGATGGCCAAGCACGGCGCCGCCCGCCTGGAGGGGCTGGCCGACAAGGAGCGCGCCGAGCTGGCGCGCGCGCTGCCGCCTGGCGGCGCGCCCGAGCTGGCGCAGGTCCTGGCCGCCGCCGAGCAGGCGCAGGAGCTGGATCCCAAATCGCCCGTGCGCCAGTTCATGCTGCGCTGCGCGGCGCACTACCTGGCGCAGGAACTCAAGGACGGCCGGCCGCTGGACCCGGTGGCGCGCTTCCACCTGGGCAACGGCGCGCGCGTGGAGCGCCTGAACTGGGCCGGCGACCCATCGGCCAAGGGCGTGCGGCAGTCCTTCGGCCTGATGGTCAACTACCTGTACGACCTCAAGCGCCTGGACCGCCACCGCGAGCAGCTGGCCAAGGGCAAGATTGCCGCGTCGGGCGACATCCAGGCGCTGGCGCGTGGCTGACCCGGCCCGCAGCGCGCCCACCCTCCCCATGCAACCCACCGACGGAGCACCTTCATGACGGCCGAAGTGCAATGGTCCTGGCTGGCGCTGCCGGGCGCGCAGGAGCGCCCGGGCGGCGGCGTGGCGCGCGTGGTGCTGCGCCATGACGGCCGGCTGAACGCCATGTCGCGTGCCATGTGGCGCCAGCTGCGCGAGGTGTTCGCGGCCATCCAGCGCGACCCCGGCGTGCGCTGCGTGCTGCTGGAGGGCGAGGGCGAGGCGTTCTGCGCCGGCGGCGACATTTCCGAGTACCCGCACTTCCGCTTCGACGCGGCCCAGCTGCGCGCCTTCCACGAGGACGAGGTCTGGGGCGGCCTGGCCGCCATGCTGGCCTGCGACGTGCCCATCGTCGCGGCGATCGCCGGCGCCTGCATGGGCGCGGGCGTGGAGATCGCCAGCTGCTGCGACATCCGCATCGCCGCCGCCGACGCGCGCTTTGGCGCGCCGATCGCGCGGCTGGGCTTTCCCATGGCGCCGCGCGAGGCGGCGCTGGTCGCCGGCGCCGTGGGCGCGGCGGTGGCGCGCCAGATGCTGCTGGAGGCCGCCACCTTCGGCGCCGCCGAGCTGCACCAGCGCGGCTTCGTCAGCCGCGTGGCGGCGCCAGGGCGCCTGCGCGAGGAGGCGCTGGCCAGCGTGCAGCGCATCGCCGCCCTGGCCCCCGGCGCGGCGCGCATGAACAAACGCACGCTGCGGGCCATTTTTGAGCAAAACCCGGGCCTTGCCGGCGTGGATAAAGGAGATGTTGCTATTAAAAACATAGCTCCACCCATGCCCTTCGACCCCTACGCCTACGCCGACAGCGCCGAGCACCGGGAGGGCATCGCCGCCTTCCTGGCCAAGCGCACGCCGGTTTTCTGACCGTCCGGCCGCTGCCCCCTGGCCGCTTCACTGCCTGCCCGCCATGTCCACCGCCGACTCGCACAACCTCTACAGCGCCCTGCGCGCCGCCTTTCCCGCCGACCTGGACGGCACTGCCATCGAGGCCGCGACGCCCGCAGGCGGCTGGCTGCACTACAGCTGGCGCGACCTGGAGCGCGGCAGCGCCCGCATCGCCAACCTGCTGGCTTCGCTGCAGCTGCCGCCGGGCAGCCGCATCGCCGTGCAGGTGGAAAAGTCCGTCGAGGCGCTGATGCTGTACCTGGCCACGCTGCGCGCCGGCCATTGCTATTTGCCGCTCAACACCGCCTACCAAAGCGGCGAGATCGAATACTTCGTGGGCAACGCCGGGCCGGCGGTGGTGGTGTGCACGCCGGGCAACTTCGGCTGGGTCTCGCGCATCGCCTTTGCCGCCGGCACGCAGCACGTCTACACGCTGGACGACGAGCGCGGCGGCAGCCTGCTGGAGCGCGCCGTGCATTTCAGCGACGAGCACCAGCCCGAGGCGCGCGGCGCCGATGACCTGGCGGCCATCCTCTACACCAGCGGCACCACCGGGCGCAGCAAGGGCGCGATGCTGACGCACGGCAACCTGCTGTCCAACGCCCGCGTGCTGCAGGACTACTGGGGCTGGCAGCCCGGCGACGTGCTGATCCATGCGCTGCCCATCTTCCACGTGCACGGCCTGTTCGTCGCCAGCCACGGGGCGCTGCTCAATGGCAGCAAGATGATCTGGCTTGCCAGATCCGATCCGCGCGCGGTCATCGATGCCATGCCGCGCGCCAGCGTGTTCATGGGCGTGCCGACGCTGTACGTGCGCCTGCTGGCCGAGCCGCAGCTCACACCCGCGGCGGCGGCGCACATGCGGCTCTTCATCTCGGGCTCGGCGCCGCTGCTGATCGAGACCTTCCGCCAGTGGCAGCAGCGCACCGGCCAGACCATCCTGGAGCGCTACGGCATGAGCGAGACCATCATGCTGACCTCCAACCCCTATGCGCCCGACGCGCGCCACGGCGGCCAGCACGAGCGCCGCGGCGCCACGGTGGGCTTTCCCCTGCCGGGCGTGGGCCTGCGCGTGGTGGACGATGCCGGCAACCCGCTGGCGGCTGGCGAGACCGGCCACATCCAGGTGCGCGGGCCGGGCGTGTTCAAGGGCTACTGGCGCATGCCGGAGAAGACGGCCGAGGAGTTCACCCGGGACGGCTGGTTCAGGACCGGCGACGTGGGCCTGGTGGACGCGCGCGGCTACGTGGCAATCGTCGGGCGCAGCAAGGACTTGATCATCAGCGGTGGCTACAACGTCTATCCGGCCGAGGTCGAGGCCGCCCTCAACGAACTGCCCGGCGTGGCCGAGAGCGCCGTGGTGGGCGTGCCGCACCCCGATTTCGGCGAAGTGGGCGTGGCCGTGCTGGTCGCCCGCGCCGGCGCGCAGCCCGACCCGCAGGCCATCCTGGCGGCGCTCAAGGGGCAGCTGGCGAACTACAAGGTGCCCAAGCAATGCTTCATCGCCAGCGAGCTGCCGCGCAACGCCATGGGCAAGGTGCAAAAGAACCTGCTGCGCCAGCAGCACCAGGCGCTGTTCGCGGCCTGAGCGCCTGGGCTTGGCAATCAAATTTGATAGCTGGCGGCGATTGATCTACGCCGGCCCAGGGTGGTTTGGGCCGAAATTTGGCCTCAGCGCAGCACCAGCACCGGAATGTGCGAGTGCGTCAGCACATGCTGCGTCTCGCTGCCCAGCAGCATGCGCTTGAGGCCCCGGCGCCCGTGCGAGGCCATGACGATCAGGTCGCAGTCGTGCTTGGCGGCGGCGGCGATGATGGCCTCGGCAATCAGGTCGGACTTCACCACCACGGCCTTGGCCGCCAGGCCATCGTCCTTGGCGCGCGCCTTGATGGCGTTGACCAGGTCCTGGGCCGCCTGGCCCCAGTGCGCCTCGATGCGCTTGATCTCGGCGGGATCGACCGCCGCGCCGCCCTCGAAGTAGCTGCGCGGGTAGCGCGGCACCACCTTCATCGCGACCACCGACGCGCCGGACAGGCGCGCCAGCTCCAGGCCGGACTGCACGGCCTTGTCGGACAGCTCCGAGCCATCGGTGGCGATCAGGATGCGTTGGTACATGGCGGGACTCCTTTTGAATGGCCATGGGCACGGTTTTTTGCCGGTATTGCGGGCGAGCATAGGACTGCCCACCAGCGCCATCTTGATGCAAGTCAATGAGCCAGGGGTGCGATCGGGTTAACCTTTGCGCCATGTCAAGCCTTCCCCCTGGCCCGCTTCCAGCTGCCGGCGCCGCTGCCGTGCCCGAGGGCCTGACGGCGCCAGCGGCCGTGGCATTGCTGGACGACCCGCAGGAGTGGCCGGCGTTTGGCCGCCCCCTGCAGCCCTGGCGCGGCCGACGGCGCGCCCGCCTGGGAATCGCACGTCGTGCTGGGCGGCATGCACTGCGCCGCCTGCGCGCTGACCATCGAGGAGGTGCTGCGCCGCGTGCCGGGCGTGCAGCAGGCCGAGGTCAGCGCCGCCACCTGCCGCGCGCGCGTCGTCTGGGACCCCGGCCAGGTCTTGCCCTCCGCCTGGATGGAGGCCGTGCGCCGGGCGGGCTACCAGCCGCTGCCAGCCCTGGACGCCTTTGCCCGCGAGCACCGCCAGCGCGAGCACCGCCGCGCCCTGTGGCGCTGGCTGGTGGCGGGCTTTTGCATGATGCAGGTCATGATGTACGCCTGGCCGGCCTACCAGGCCATGCCCGGCGACCTGACGCTGGAGATGGAGCAGCTGCTGCGCTGGGCGTCCTGGGTCATCAGCCTGCCGGTGGTGCTCTTTGCCTGCGGGCCTTTCTTCGCCAGCGCCTGGCGCGACATCCGGCAGCGCCGCGTCAGCATGGACCTGCCGGTGGCGGCCGGCATGCTGATCACCTTTTGCGTCAGCATGGCGGGCACCTTCGACCCCGCCGGGCCGTTCGGGCGCGAGGTCTATTACGACTCGCTGACCATGTTCGTGTTCTTCCTGCTCACCGGCCGCTGGCTGGAGCTGCGCCTGCGCGAGCGCACGGCAGGCGCGCTGGAGGCGGTGATGAACCGCCTGCCCGACAGCATCGAGCGCCTGGGCCCGGACGGCAGCTTTGCGCGCGTGGCCGTGCGGCGCCTGCAGCCGGGCGACGTGGTGCGCGTGCTGCCGGGCGAGGCCTTCCCGGCCGACGGCTGCATCCTGGCCGGCAGCACGCAGGCCGACGAGGCCTTGCTCACCGGCGAATCCCGGCCGGTGGACAAGCCCCAGGGGCGCGGCCGTGACGGCCGGCAGCTACAACCTGCGCGCGGCCGTGCAGGTGTGCGTGCAATCGCTGGGCGCCGATACACGCTTTGGCCAGATCGTGGCGCTGATGGAAAGCGCCTCGCTGCAAAAGCCGCGCCTGGCGCAGCTGGCAGACCGCATCGCCCGGCCGTTCCTGGTGGGCGTGCTGCTGGCGGCAGCGCTGGCGGCGGCGTGGTGGTGGCGCACCGACCCCGGCCATGCGCTGATGGTGGCCGTGGCGGTGCTGGTCGTGACCTGCCCGTGCGCCTTGTCGCTGGCCACGCCGGTGGCCATGCTGACCGCCGCCGGCACGCTGGCGCGCAGCGGCGTGCTGGTGCGCAACCTGCAGGCGCTGGAGGCGCTGGCAGGCGTGGACACCGTGGTGTTCGACAAGACTGGCACGCTGACGCGCGATGGCCTGCAACTGCGCCAGGTGCACCCTGCGGCGCCTGCCGGCCTGTCGCACGACGAGGCGCTGGGCCTGGCGGCGCTGCTGGCCTGCCATTCGCTGCACCCGGTGGCGCGCGCCATCGCTGCGGCAGCGCCCGCGCCGGGGCTGGCGCTGCCGGGCTGGGAGCTGGAGGGCAGCGTGCAGGAAATGGCGGGCGCCGGCCTGGTGGCCACGGCCCGGCAGGCCGGGCAGGGCGCATGCACCCTGCGCCTGGGCTCGGCCGCGCATGCGCGCGTCGGGCGCGGCGGCGCACAGGCCGGCCAGCACGCCGTGCTGTCGCTGGAGCGCGGCGGCCAGGTAGCGGAGCTCGCGCGCTTCACCCTGGCCGAGCACCTGCGCCCCGAGGCCGCCGAGGTGGTGCGCCAGCTGCAACAGGCTGGCGTGGCCGTGCTGCTGCTGTCGGGCGACCGCGATGCAGCCGTGCAGGGCATCGCCGCGCAGGCCGGCATCGACGCCGCGCAGGGCGACTGCGCCCCGCAGGACAAGCTGGCGCGGCTGCGCCAGCTGCAGGACGGCGGGCACCAGGTGGCCATGGTGGGCGACGGCCTCAACGACGGCCCCGTCCTGGCCGGCGCGCATGTCTCGTTCGCATTCGGCCGGGCCGTGCCCCTGGCGCAGTCCAGCTGCGACCTGGTGGTCATGGGCGACAATCTCCACGCCGTGACCCAGGCCCTGCTGCTGGCGCGCCGCACGCTGCGCATCGTGCGCCAGAACCTGTGGTGGGCAGCGGGCTACAACGCCCTGGGCGTGCCCCTGGCCATCGCCGGGCTCATGCCGGCCTGGGCCGCCGGGCTGGGCATGGCGCTCAGCTCGCTCTGGGTGGTGGCCAACGCCGCGCGCCTGGCGCGCGCACCTGCCGCCCCCGCGGCCGCCATGGCGCCCGATCCTTCGCCCCGCACCCTGCACACCCCGCTGGAGCCAGCCTGACATGGACATCCTGTATCTGCTCATTCCGCTGTCCGTGGTGCTGGTGCTGTTCGTGCTGGCCGGGCTGTGGTGGGCCGTGTACCGCGGCCAGTTCGAGAACGTCGATCAAGAGGGGGAGCGCATATTGCGGGATGGTTGACTTCGGTCAATTCCGGCAAGGCGAGCCTGGTTGAAACTTTTTGCTGCAATTACAAGAGGTGCCCGATGGAGTCTGCACAATCAAAAATAGCGCACTACGACGACACCGTCGTGCGCCAGTTCACGATCATGTCGGTCGTGTGGGGGGTGGTCGGCATGCTGGTCGGGGTGTTGATCGCCGCCCAGCTGACCTGGCCTGAACTGAATTTCGGCATCCCGTGGCTCAGCTACGGGCGCCTGCGCCCGCTGCACACCAATGCGGTGATCTTCGCCTTCGGCGGCTGCGGCCTGTTCGCCACCAGCTACTGGGTGGTGCAGCGCACCTGCCAGACCGCGTTGTTCCTGCCCAAGCTCGCCAGCTTCACCTTCTGGGGCTGGCAGGCGGTCATCGTGGGCGCGGTCATCAGCCTGCCGCTGGGCTACACCTCGGGCAAGGAATACGCCGAGCTGGAGTGGCCCATCGACATCCTGATCGCCGCCGTGTGGGTCAGCTACGCCATCGTGTTCTTCGGCACCATCGGCATCCGCAAGGTGCGCCACATCTACGTGGCCAACTGGTTCTTCGGCGCCTTCATCATCGCAGTCGCCTTGCTGCACATCGTCAACAGCGCGGCCATTCCCGCCGGCTGGATGAAGAGCTACTCGGCCTACGCCGGCGTGCAGGACGCGATGGTGCAGTGGTGGTACGGCCATAACGCCGTGGGCTTCTACCTGACCACGGGCTTCCTCGGGATGATGTATTACTTCATCCCCAAGCAGGCCGGCCGCCCGGTGTACAGCTACCGCCTGTCCATCGTCCACTTCTGGGCGCTGATCTTCACCTACATGTGGGCCGGCCCGCACCACCTGCACTACACCGCGCTGCCCGACTGGACGCAGTCCGTGGGCATGGTGTTCTCGCTGATCCTGCTGGCCCCCAGCTGGGGCGGGATGATCAACGGCGTCATGACCCTGTCGGGCGCCTGGCACAAGCTGCGCGACGACCCCATCCTGCGCTTCCTGATCGTGTCGCTGTCGTTCTACGGCATGTCCACGTTCGAGGGCCCGATGATGTCCATCAAGACCGTCAACGCCCTGTCGCACTACACCGACTGGACCATTGGCCACGTGCACGCCGGGGCCCTTGGCTGGGTCGGCCTGATCACCATGGGTTCGCTCTACTACCTGGTGCCGCGCCTGTTCGGCAAGGAGAAGATGCACTCCATCAAGGCCATCGAGCTGCACTTCTGGCTGGCCACCATCGGCATCGTGCTGTACATCGCCGCCATGTGGATCGCCGGCGTGATGCAAGGCCTGATGTGGCGCGCCGTGAACCCCGACGGCACGCTGACCTACACCTTCGTCGAGAGCGTCAAGGCCACCTACCCGTTCTACGCCATCCGTTTTGCCGGCGGCGTGCTGTATCTCGCAGGCATGTGCATCATGGCCTGGAACGTCTGGGTCACGGCGATCTCCGGCCGCTCCGCCCGGCTGCCCATCCCCGCAGTGAATGCTGCGCACGCCTGAGCACCGAGGAGCCTTGAAACATGTCCAGCACCAATAAAAACACCGGCTTCACGCACGAGAAGGTCGAGACCAGCAACTTCCTGATGATCGTGCTGATCCTCGTCGTGGTCGCCATCGGCGGCCTGGTGGAGATCGTGCCGCTGTTCTTCCAGAAGTCCACCACCGAGGCCGTGCAGGGCGTCAAGCCCTATACCGCGCTGCAGCTGGCGGGGCGCGACGTCTATGTGCGCGAGGGTTGCTACAACTGCCACTCGCAGATGATCCGCCCCTTCCGCGCCGAGACGCTGCGCTATGGCCACTACTCGGTGGCCGGCGAGTTCGTCTACGACCACCCCTTCCAGTGGGGCTCCAAGCGCACCGGTCCCGACCTGCACCGCGTGGGCGGCAAGTACAGCGACGAGTGGCACCGCATCCACCTGAACAATCCGCGCGACGTGGTGCCCGAGTCCAACATGCCGGCCTACCCCTGGCTGGAGAAGAACCAGGTGGACGCCGAGGCCATGCCGCGCCACATGAAGGCACTGCGCACCGTGGGCGTGCCCTACAGCGACGAGGAGATCGCCAAGGCGGGCGCCGACGTCAAGGGCAAGACCGAGATGGATGCCGTCGTGGCCTATCTGCAGGTGCTGGGCCGCGCGCTGCGCTGACCGGCACGGTAGCCAAGGAGAGCCTGCATGGACGTCACCACCCTGCGCATCGTGGCCACGCTGGCCTCGCTGGGCTGCTTTGTGGGTATCTGGGTCTGGGCCTGGCGGCGCAGCAACCAGAGCCATTTCGATGAGGCAGCGCAGCTGCCCTTCGCCGAGGACTGAGGGACTTGGTAAACACAACAAGAGAGAGAACCCATGAGCGATTTCACCAGTAATTTCTGGTCCCTGTACGTGGCTGGCATCACCATCGCCGGCGTCGTCGCCTGCGGCCTGCTGCTGTGGCTCACTTCGCGCAAGAAGATCGAGTCTGCGGCCGACAACACCACCGGCCACGTCTGGGACGAAGACCTGACCGAGATGAACAACCCCATGCCGCGCTGGTGGATGTGGCTGTTCGTGCTGACGCTGGTCTTCGGGGCCGGCTACCTGATCGCCTACCCGGGCCTGGGCACCTACAAGGGCCAGCTGGGCTGGACGCAGCTGGACGAATACCAGCGCGAAGTGGCCGCGGGCAAGGCGGCGACCGACCCGGTCTATGCGCGCTTTGCCAGCATGACCACCGAGGAGCTGGCCAAGGATCCGGGCGCCATCGCGATCGGCGACCGCCTGTTCATGAACAACTGCGCGCAGTGCCATGGCTCGGATGCGCGCGGCAGCAAGGGCTTTCCCAACCTGTCCGACAACGACTGGCTGCACGGCGGCACGCCCGAGAACATCCACACGACCATCCAGGATGGCCGCGTGGGCATCATGCCGCCGATGGCCGCTGCCGTGGGCTCGGCCGAGGACGTGCGCAATGTCGCCCACTACGTGCTGAGCCTGTCGGGCAGCCCGCACGACTCGCTCAAGGCGTCGCTGGGCAAGGCCAAGTTCACCGCCTGCGCGGCCTGCCACGGCATGGACGGCAAGGGCAACACGGCCCTGGGCGCGCCCAACCTGACCGACGACATCTGGCTGCACGGCTGGGGCGAAGCCGCCATCGTGAATATCATCAACAACGGCAAGACCAACGAGATGCCGGCGCAAAAGGACAAGCTGGACGCAGCCCAGATCAACGTGCTGACGGCCTACGTCTGGGGCCTGTCCAACAAGGCCGCTGCCGCCCGCTGACAGACAGGCAAGTGCCCGCTGCGCGGTCGCCAGGCTCCCTGCGGGACTGGCGGCCGCTCAGCCGTTTTCAAGGAAGCGCCGGCGATGCCGCCGCCTTCGACCGGAGAGCCCAGTTCCATGAAGCCCGCAGACGGCCAGCCACGCAAGAAGATCATCCCCATCGTCCCCGCCGCGCAGGAGAACTCGCAGGGCGAGATGATCTCCCTGTACGAGGCGCAAAAGAAGATCTACCCGCGCTCCATCAGCGGCGTGTTCGCGCGCTGGCGCTGGGTCATGGTGTACCTCACGCAACTGGTGTTCTACGGCCTGCCGTGGCTGCAGTGGGGCGAGCGCCAGATGGTGCTGTTCGACCTGGGCGCGCGGCGCTTCTACATCTTCGGCCTGGTGCTGTACCCGCAGGACTTCATCTACCTGACCGGCCTGCTCATCATCTCGGCGCTGGCGCTGTTCCTGTTTACCGCCGTGGCCGGGCGGCTGTGGTGCGGCTTTGCCTGCCCGCAGACCGTCTACACCGAGATCTTCATGTGGATAGAGCACAAGATCGAGGGCGACCGCAGCGCGCGCATCCGCCTGGACAACGGCCCCTGGACCTTTGAGAAGCTCTGGAAGAAGACGCTCAAGCAGGCCGTGTGGATCGCCGTGTCGTTCTGGACCGGCTTCACCTTCGTGGGCTACTTCGTGCCCATCCGCGAACTCGGCGCGGAGTTGATGCAGTTCCACGGTTCGTGGCAGATTTTCTGGGTGGTCTTCTATGGCTTTGCCACCTACGGCAACGCCGGCTTCCTGCGCGAGCAGGTGTGCAAGTACATGTGCCCGTATGCGCGCTTCCAGAGCGCCATGTTCGACAAGGACACGCTGGTGGTCACCTACGACCCCGAGCGCGGCGAGCCGCGCGGGCCGCGCAACAAGAACGTGGACCACCGGGAAAAAGGCCTGGGCGACTGCATCGACTGCACGCTGTGCGTGCAGGTCTGCCCGACCGGCATCGACATCCGCAACGGCCTGCAGTACGAGTGCATCGGCTGCGGCCTGTGCGTGGATGCCTGCGACACGGTGATGGACAAGATGAAGTACCCGCGTGGCCTGATCCGGTTCTCCACGCAAAACGGCGTTGCCAACCACTGGACGCAGTCGCAGATGCTCAAGCGCGTGCTGCGCCCGCGCGTGCTGCTGTACACCGGGGTGCTGGTCGCGCTGTGCGTGGCCATGCTGGCCAGCCTGGTGGTGCGCTCGCCGTTCAAGGTGGACATCGTGCGCGACCGCGCGGCGCTGTCGCGCATCGTGGCCGGCGGCAAGCTCGAGAACGTCTACCGGCTGCAGATCATGAACGCCACGGAGCAGGCCCAGGCCTACACCATCAGCGCGCGCGGACTGGAGGGGCTGGAGCTGGCCTCCGAGCCGCAGGTGGAGATCGACGCGGCTGAATCGCGCTGGGTGTCCGTGCGCCTGCACATCCCCTACGGCTCGGCGGCGCCAGGGTCGCATACCGTGTACTTCGACATCCGGGGCGGGACCACAGGCGCGCAGGTCTCGGAAAAGTCCGTCTTTCTCGTGCCGCGCTGACGCCGCGGCGCCGGGGCGGACGCGCTGCGCCGCTCCGGTCCTTGAGGCCCCAGCCGGGGCCGGGAGCCCACAGCATGCCAAACACCCCTTCCCCCTCCGCCCCCGCCGCGCCGCAGCAGGGCGCGCCGTCACTGCCCTGGTGGAAATACGGCCACGTCTGGCTGATCATCGCGGGCCCGGCCATCGTGGTCGTGGCCGGCTTCGTCACGCTCTGGCTGGCGGTACACGGCCAGGACCCCGTCATTGCCGAGGACTACTACCAGCGCGGCCTGGGCATCAACAAGACGCTGCGCGGCGAAACCCCGCAGGCCGGCATGCAGCCAGCGGTAAAGGGCCGCAACCATGCCGCGACCCCCGGCCGGGACCAGCCGCGCTGACAGGACCTGGGGTGCGCCCACCTTTGCATGGGCCGGCCGTGGTGCTAGGCTTTGATCCATCGCAAGGAGACTGTCGATGTTGATGCAACGGATGATGTGGATTGCCTGGCCCGCCTTCTTGATGGCCGGCGTCATGGAAATGGTGGTGTTTGCCTTTGTCGATCCGGGGGCGCTGTATTGGTTTGACCAGCCCCTGCAGGTTTCCCGCGAGGGCATCTACACGATCGCCTTCTTCGTGTTCTGGGCGGTCCTGATGGCCTGCAGCGCGCTGACCACCCTGCTGACGCTCTCGCCCTTCGAGATGAACCGCTGCCCGGTGCCCACGGGCGAGCGGCCCCTGGATTGCGCCAAGTATTCCCTGTGAAATTCCCTGCGCGGCAGCCTGCGGTCAGCCGCGTGCAATGGCGGCGGTGATGGCCTGGCCGACCTCTGCGGTGCCGGCCTGTCCCCCCAGGTCGGGCGTGCGCGGACCATCGCGCAGGACATGCTCGATGGCGCCCACGATGGCGTCGTGCGCGGCCCGGCCTGCGCCCTGGCCGTGGGTCAGGAAGTCCAGCATCAGCGCCCCCGACCAGATCATGGCGATGGGATTGGCGATCGCCTTGCCATAGATGTCCGGGGCCGAGCCATGCACCGGCTCGAACAGGCTGGGAAAGCGGCGCCCGGGGTTCAGGTTGGCGGATGGCGCAAGTCCTATGGTGCCCGTGGTCGCCGGGCCCAGGTCGCTCAGGATGTCGCCAAACAGGTTGGTCGCCGCCACGACGTCGAAGCGCTGCGGCTGCAACACGAAGCGCGCCGCCAGGATGTCGATGTGCTGCTTGTCCAGTGCCACGCCCGGGTGGCGCTGGGCCGCCTCGTCGGCCCGCTGGTCCCACCAGGGCATGCTGATGGCGATGCCGTTGCTCTTGGTGGCCAGGGTGACGTGGCGGCGCGGCCGGCTGGCCGCCAGCTCGAAGGCGAAATCCAGCAGCCGCTCGGCGCCCAGGCGTGAGAACACCGATTCCTGGATGACGAGCTCGCGCTCGGTGCCCTCGAACATCACGCCGCCCAGCGCGGTGTACTCGCCTTCGGTGTTCTCGCGCACCACCACGTAATCGATGTCGCCGGGCTTCCTGCCAGCCAGCGGACAGGGCACGCCCTCGAACAGGCGAACGGGGCGCAGGTTGATGTACTGGTCGAACTCGCGGCGGAATTTCAGCAGCGAACCCCACAGCGACACATGGTCGGGCACCGTGGCCGGCCAGCCCACGGCACCGAAGTAGATCGCATCCATGCCGGACAGTTGGGCTTTCCAGTCGGCCGGCATCATCTGGCCGTGCTGGCGGTAGTAGTCGCAATGCGCCCAGTCGAAGCTGTGCCACTGCAGCTCGATGCCAAAGCGCCCGGCGGCGGCTTGCACCGCCCGCAGGCCCTCGGGCATGACCTCGCGGCCGATGCCGTCGCCGGCAAGCACGGCAATGTGGAAGATGCGTTGCTGCATGGCGGGCTCCTGCGGGTTGGGATGGGGCAGGGGGGTCAGCCCGCCAGCGCCGCCTTGACGGCGGCCGACACCAGCGCCATCTCGGCCTTGCCGCCCAGGGCCGCCTTGGCCGCTGCCATGACCTGGCCCATGGCGGCCGGCCCGGTGGCCCCGGTCTCGGCCACGATGGCGCGCACCGCCGCCTCGACCTCGGCCGCGGACAGGCGCGCGGGCAGGTAGGCCTGCAGCACGGCCGCTTCCGCCTTTTCCTGGTCGGCCAGGTCCTGGCGGCCGGCGGCCTCGAAGGCCGCGATGCTGTCCTTGCGCTGCTTGAGCAGCTTGTCCAGGATTGCCACCACGGCGGCGTCGTCGAGCTCTATGCGCTCGTCCACTTCGCGCTGCTTGATCGCCGCCTGCAGCAGGCGGATGGTGCCAAGGCGGGTTGCCTCCCTGGCGCGCATGGCGCTCTTCATGTCTTCGGTGATCTGGTTTTTCAGGCTCATGGTCAGGCTTTGCAGGGGAGTGGAAAAACAAAAAACCCGCGCTCGGCGTCCCTGGCGCGGGTTTTTCAGTGGGGCGTCTGGAGGAACGCCGCAGCCGGATCAGTACAGCTTCTTGGGCAGCTGCATGCTGCGCACGCGCTTGTAGTGGCGCTTGACGGCGGCGGCCTTCTTGCGCTTGCGCTCTGCGGTGGGCTTTTCGTAGAACTCGCGCGCGCGCAGGTCGGTCAGCAGGCCGAGCTTCTCGATGGTGCGCTTGAAGCGGCGCAGGGCCACGTCAAAGGGTTCGTTCTCTTTTACACGGATGGTGGTCATCAGCTGAAATTTTCCAAAGGGTTGCCGCTTGCATGCCGCAGGGAAGATCGGGCCCGGCGGCGGCGCGCAGCGTGTTTGCCCGTCTCTAACTAGTATTGGCCGACGGGCGTCTGCCAGCAAAGCCGAAGATTATAGCGTGCTCGCAAAGCTTTGCACCTGGCCGCATCACGCCTGCGGCGCGCCTGGCGGCCGGGTGGAAAAAAAAGAACGGTCGTTCGAAAATGAATGTTACAAGCCCCCGCGGCGGCCCGGCTTTGGCAACCGGTTTCCTAAAATCGCGGGTCTTGCATTTATCCACGATCGTTTCTCATGGTTTCAACCCCACTGGGTCGCCTTACCGGGCTGATCCTGGCTGCTGCTTCCCTAGGCGGATGCGGCGGCGGTTCTTCCGATGGCGCCACCCTCACGCCGCAGCCCACGCCTCCCGGCAGCATCGCCCCGGATACCTCCACCCCTCCGGTGACGCCGGAACTGCCTGACCAGCCGCAGCAGCCCGACCCGGCCAGCCGCCGCAGCCGCCGGCGCCTTCCGAGCCCGCCCCGCCTCCTGGCAACGGCTCGGCACCGGGGCCCCTGCCGGCGCCTGTGCCGACACCTGCGCCCGCGCCCGCCCCAGGCCTGGGCCAGGCTCCGGGGCCGTGGCCCCATCCTGGGCCAACGCCCGCACCAGCGCCAACCCCGGCACCGGCCCCAACGCCCGCCCCACCGCGCCCGCGCCAGCGCCAACCCCTGCACCGGCTCCAACGCCTGCACCGGCGCCAACGCCTGCACCGTCACCAACGCGCCGCTCCGGCTCCGCTGGGCCCCAACGCCCGCGCCGGCTCCGACGCCTGCACCAGCGCCAACCCCCCCCCCCCCCCCCCCCCCCCGCCCCCCCCCCGCCCCCCCGCGCCGGCTCCAACCCCTGCACCGGCTCCGACACCCGCCCCGGCTCCGCCCCCCCCGCTCCCGGCAAGACCTACCCGGAGCCCGTCGGCGCGAAGTATTCGCCCCTCACGGCGCGCTCCTTCTACGACCGGGACGCCTCCGGCAACGCGCGCGCGGTGCGCAACGACCTGGGCGGATCGCTGCCCGGCATGGTGCAGTTCGCCCAGAACCACACGGTGGACCCCTCGGGCAACGAAGCGCGGCAGATGCCCCGGCTGGCGGCGCAGCGCGAGGCGCTGGTGCTGATCACGCCCGACCCGGCGCTGGGCGAGATCGATTCCCTGCAGGTCACCGCCACGCTGAACGGCCAGACCCAGGGCACCTTCGCGCTGCGCCACCCCAACGACATCCCGCGCTCCGACTACGCCAATACCGACGGGCGGCCCGACTACGTGTATTCCGCCCGCGCCTGGACGGGCGTGCTGCCCTGGAACTGGGTGCAGCCGGGGCTGGAGCTGCGCGTGAGTGATCCGCGCGGGCGCACGGGCATGCTGCGCGCCAGCGCCATCGACTTCGGCGCGGCCGCCGAGCTGGTGGTGCAAAGCGTGCGCCTGGGCATGCTCACCGACCCGGAGGTCAACAACAGCGGCAAGCACTGGTTCCGCAGCAACCCCACGGAGGCGGCGAGCGATTATTTCCAGACCATCCCTGCCGCCCGCATCACCGCCAGCTATTACGAGGACGTGCGCCTGTCCCGGGTCATGGTCGCCACGGGCGTGATCTACGACAGCAAAAGCGCCACCAATGGCGACGTGTACAGCGGCGACATGCGCGAGAACACGGGCAAGTCCACCTTCAGCGTGGGCATCAACCTGGCCAACTGGGGCGTGACCAGCTCGGGCATGCAATCGCAGGAGCAGCCGCAGGTGACCGAGAGCGCGGTCATCCACCATGCGCGCGGCGCCTACGCCAACGGCGTGGTCGAGCACGGCCTGAGCGGCGGCAACAGCATCCTGACGCTGAGCACCAGCCGCGGCAACGAGTTCAGCCACGAGATCGGCCACCACTACGGCATAGGCCACTATCCCGGCCAGAACGGCAGCGACATGTTCTGGACCAGCCACCACCACGACAGCGGCTGGGGCTACATCGGCTATCGCAAGCGCATGCGCGCCGGCATCCACTGGAAGGCGGCGAAAGACGCCAACCTGGCCAGCCCGCTGCTGCTGGACGACACCTACCGCTTTGCCGAGGACGCCATGTCCGGCGGCAATTTCGCCAGCAGCCTGTCCAACTACACGCACTACACCGGCTACAGCACCAAGAACTGGATCCAGCCGCACATGAACCGGGCGGTGTTCGCGCCGGATTCGCAGACGGGCTACCGGAAGTGGAATGTGGCCACCCGCGCCATGGAGCCGTTCGCCCCGCCGGTGCCCAACTCCGGCAACGTCTGGTACAACAGCGCGACCAAGGTCTTTGCCAAGCCGCGCCTGTTCGGCGTGCCGGTCTGGACGCTGCTGGGCGGCTACGACCCGGACACCGGCAACGCGCTGATCTACCCGGCGCTGCGCGGCAACTGGGGCAACGTCTTCGACCTGCCGCAGGCTGCGGTGGCGGCGGGCGAGCCGCGCCAGTGCTGGCTGAACGTGGCCTTTGCCAATGGCAGCCAGCAGCGCATCGCGCTGGCGGGCAAGCGCATGCAGACCAACCTGGTCAACAAGCTGCACGTGAACCTGGCGCAGGGCGAGCAACCCGTGCAGGCCAGGCTGCTGTGCCAGGCCCCCGGCCAGCAGGCGCAGGAGCTGTACAGCCTGGCCATCCCGCAGGGCCTGCCTGCCATGCCGGCGCCGGCCATCGTTGGCAAGGACGCCGGCTACAGCGCCCTGCGCCAGGTCGAGCTGCCGCGCCTGGACGCGGCGCTGCAGGCCCTGGCAGGCAAGAAGATGCCCAACCTGTCCGGCGACGGGCTGCTGCTGTATGAGAGCTGGGGCGCAGACACGCAAGGCCTGTCGCCCGCGGCGCGCAACGAGCTGGCGCGCTACGCCCAGCAGCAGCAGCAGGGCCTGCGCCTGAACCGCTGGATCGCGGCCTATGCCGCCGACCTGGACGCGGGCGTGCCGGCGGCGCAAGGCGCCTTGATGCAGTTCCTGCAGACCCTGGGGCTGGATGCGCAGCCCGTCATTCCGGCGGGCACGAGCATGGCCATGGCCAACGGCAACTGCATCCAGAAGGTGGGCAACGACGTGCGGGTGGCCGGCAAGGCCCTGTGCCAGGGCGGGGCCAGCGAGGCCTGGGTGCTGGACGGGCGCGGCAGCATCCGCAGCCGCGCCGACCTGGGCCAGTGCCTGACCGACCAGGGCGGCAGCAGTGCCGTCCGGCTCACGCCGTGCGACGTGCGCAACGACGCCCAGGTCTGGGACACCAGCACCCCCCGGCGCATTGCGCGCGGCGGACGCTGCCTGGACCTGAACGGCGGCTACCTGACCAACAACGTCGGCACCCTGATCACGTACGGCTGCTCGGGCGGCGGCAACCAGCAGTGGGGCGGCCTGGTGGCCAGCGACGCACCGGCGCTGTCCTTCGTCACCGGCGACGCCGTGCGCAGGCTGGAGAGCGCGGTGGCGGCCAGCGCAACGCGCGCACCGGCGCGGGGCCGCTGACCCGCAAAGGGCAGCGCCGGCCAGCGCTGCCCCTGCTGCCGGCCTGGCCGGCGCTCACTCAGCCCGGCGCGCCGGCCGGCAGCGCCTGCGCGCACGCGGCGGCGCTGGCCCAGGCCCACTGGAAGTTGTAGCCGCCCAGCCAGCCGGTGATGTCCACCACCTCGCCGATGAAGTACAGCCCCGGCTGCGCCTTGCTCTGCAGGCTGTGCTGCGACAGCGCGCGCGTGTCCACGCCGCCCAGGGTCACCTCGGCCTTGCGGTAGCCCTCGGTGCCGGTGGGCGTCAAGGCCCAGCGGCCCAGCTGCTCGGCCAGGCGAGCCAGGGCCTTGTCGCTGGCCTCGTTGATGGGGCGCTGCCAGTCGGCGCTCTGGCCGGCCCAGGTGTCGGCCAGCCGCGCCGGCACCAGCGCGGCCAGCTCATTGGCGATGCGTTTCTTCGAGCGCGCCTTGGCCTGGGCCAGCGTGGCCGGCAGGTCCACGCCCGGGGCCAGGTCGATGGCGATGGGAGTGCCCGGCTGCCAGTAGCTGGAAATCTGCAGCACGGCCGGCCCCGACAGGCCGCGGTGCGTGAACAGCAGGTCCTCGTGGAAGCTGGTGCGGCTTTTCCTGGTTCCGGTGCTGATCGCCACCGGCAAGGCCAGCCCGGCGAGCTGCCCGTAGGGCGCCCAGGCCTCGCCATCAAACGTGAGCGGGACCAGGCCGGGGCGCTGCGCCACCAGCGGCAGGCCGAATTGCTGGGCGATGCGGTAGCCGAAGTCACTGGCGCCGATCTTGGGAATCGACAGGCCGCCCGTGGCAATCACCAGGCTGGTCGCCCGCACCGGCCCCCGGTCGGTATTGATTTCATAGCAAGAAGCCGGCTCCCCGCGCCGGCAGGAGGGCGAAAACACCACATTTGCCACGCTGCAGGGCTGCCAGCGCTCGACGCGCCCGTCCGCGCACTCGGCCAACAGCATGGCGATGAGGTCTTCGGCCGAGCGGTCGCAAAACAGCTGGCCCTTGTGCTTCTCGTGGAAGGCGATGCCGTGCCGGCGCACCAGGGCGATGAAGTCCTGCGGCATGTAGCGCTGCAGCGCCGAGCGTGCGAACTGCGGGTTGGCGCCGACGAAGTGGCGCTGCGGCGCCTGCGCGTCCAGGTCCTGGTTGGTGAAATTGCAGCGCCCGCCGCCGGAGATGCGGATTTTCTCGGCCACGCGCTCGCTGTGGTCTATCAGCAGCACCTTGAGGCCGCGCTGGCCGGCCCGGGCAGCGCAAAACAGGCCGGCGGCGCCGGCACCGACGATGACGACGTCGAACTCAAGGGACATGGCAGGGGGCGGCAAAAAACGGGGCGGCCATTGTCGCCCAGGCGCCGGCGCGCCCCTTGCTGCTCAGCGCACGTACTTCCCGCCCGCGCCCACCACTGCGATGTCCACGTAGCGCGACCCATTGCGCTCGCCCGGGCCAAAGCGGTACGTGTGGCCGCCCAGGTCGAGCTGGCCCAGGCCTTCCATGGCGCGCGCGACCTCGGCCCCGCTGGCGGCCGGGCCGGCCGCGCGCAGGCCTTCCAGCAGCACGCGTGCGTCCAGGTAGCCGACGAAGTGGTCGTAGTCGGGCTCCAGGCCGTGGCGCTTCATGGAGGCCTGGAAGTCGCGCGTGACCTGCAGGTTGGCGCGCTGCGGCGAGGGCGTCGAGCGCGCCACCGCCAGGCCCCGGGCGTCCTCGCCCAGCGCGCGCAGCACCTGCGTGCCGGCCCCCAGCGACAGGGTGTACAGGGGCACGCCCAGCTGCGCGCGGTGCGCACGCACGTAGGCCACCACGGGCGGGCCGGCGGCAATCATCACCACGGCCTGCGGCTGCTTGGCGCCCAGTGCGCGCGCCGCCTCGGCGGCGGTGCTGCCGTTGCTGGCCATGGACTGGGCCGCGACGATGGTGGCGCCTTCGGCGGCGGCGGCGCGTTCCACCAGCGGCAGGGTCAGCTTGCCGAAATCGCTGTCCTCGTAGGCCACGCCGATGCGCGTGGTCTGGATGGCGACCAGGTTGCGCACCATCTGCGTGAGCTCATCGGCGTAGCTGGCGCTGGTGGTGAACAGCCAGGGGCTGGCGATGGCGCGCGGCGCCGGGCTGCCGGTGTAGACGCCGATCAGCGGCGTGCGCACGCGCTCCAGGTAGGGCAGCAGCGCCATCACCTGCGAGGTGCCTGCCTGGGCGAACAGCGCCACCACGCCGTCGCGCTCGATGAGCTGGTGGGCGTTGTCCAGGGTGCGCTTGGCGTCAAAGCCGTCGTCCAGGGTGATCACCCGCACCTTGCGCCCGCCGATGCCGCCCTGGGCATTGAAGTCGGCGATGGCGGCGTCGTTGCCCTCGTGGATGGGCACCAGGTAGGGGGCCATGGGGCCGGACAGCGGCGTCGAGCGCCCGACGAGGATCTCGCTGCGCCCCGGGCCCGGGCGGGCGGGCTGGGCCTGGGCGCCATGGACGGCCAGCAGGCCAAGGCCGGCGGCAGCCGCCAGGCCGTGCAGCACGCTGCGGCGGCGGGCACCTGCGCCCACGGGCGCTGCAGGGGAGGGGTCTGGATACACGCGGTTCTCCTACCGGTTCAGGGACGAGGGAATGGGGGCGGGGCGGGCCGCGACAGGCCTGGCCGGGCGCGATTGTTTCGCTGCGGCGCGGCCGGCTGGCCGGGGGCTTTCCCTGGGGGCTGACGCCGCCGGGACAGCTGCTCAGGCGCAGCGGGCCGCGCCGTCCGGCGGGGCCGCGGCAGGCGCCGGCTGGGCCAGCGCCTGGCGGACGCCGCGCACCACGTCGCCCACCACGATGATGCTGGGGCTGCCCAGGCGTTCGTGCGCGACGGTCTGGTACAGCGCGCCCAGCGTGGTGACGGCCTGGCGCTGGTGCGCCAGCGTGGCGTGCTGCACCACGGCCACCGGCGTATGCGCAGGCAGGCCGCCAGCCAGCAGCCCCTGCTGTATCTGGCGCGCGCCGCGCATGCCCATGTAGATCACCAGCGTCAGGCGCGCCTGCTGCGCCGTGGCGCCCAGCAGCGCCCAGTCCGTGGGCGTGCCGCCGGGCTGGGTGTGGCCGGTCAGCAGCACCACGCCCTGGGCGTGCTCGCGGTGCGTCAGCGGCGCGCCCATGCTGGTGGGGGCAGCCAGCCCGGCGGTGATGCCGTTGAGCACCAGGGGCTCGATGCCGGCGGCGCGCAGGGCCTGCACTTCCTCGCCGCCGCGCCCGAAGATGAACGGGTCGCCGCCCTTGAGGCGCACCACGTTCTCGCCGTTCAGCACCTCGGCCACCAGCAGCTTCTCGATGAAGGCCTGGGGCGTGCTGCGGCAGCCGCCGCGCTTGCCCACGCGCACGATGCGCGCGCCGGGCGCGGCCAGCGCCACGATGTCCTCGCCCACCAGGTCATCGACCAGCAGCACGGTGGCGGCGGCGATGGCGCGCGCGGCCTTGAGCGTCAGCAGCTCGGGATCGCCCGGCCCGGCGCCGACCAGGGTGCAGCTGCCGGTGCGGGGGGCGTGGTCATGGTTCGTGGTCATGAAGGTTCCTGCGATGGGGTGATCTGCGCCGCCAGGCGGGCGGCGTGGCGCACCTGCTCGGCCAGCGCGGCGGGCACGGGCAGGCGGCCGGCCAGCACGTCCTGGGTGTAGCGGGCGGTGCTGTCCACGCCGGTGTCCTGCGGCAGGCCGGGCACCTGCGCGTCGGTGCCGGGGCGCTGCTCGGCCAGCAGCGTGTGGCAGCCGGCGACGAAGCCGTCGTAGCGCGGCAGCCGCCGCGGGTCGGCCGCGACCTCGCCCTCCAGCCCGCGCGACAGCAGCAGGTGCAGCCGCTGCTCGCGCGCCACCGCGCAGCTGAGCTCGAAGTATTCGGCATGGGTGAAGCTGCTCAGCAACAGCGCCGGGCCGGCGCAGGGCGCGAGCAGCTTGACCACGCTGTGCGCCGGCGTGCGCAGCCCGATCGCCTCGCGCACCGCCAGCAGGCGCGCCAGGCCGGGGTGCAGCGCGGCCGTGGACAGGTGCGCGACGCTGCCCGGCGCGATGGCGGCGGGTGCCTCCAGCGGCGCCAGGCCCAGCGCCTGCAGCACGTCGCTGGCCAGCACGCGCCGGGCCTCGGTGCGCATGCCGTGCAGCAGCACCGGCAGGCCCTCGCGCGCCAGCAGCAGCGCCAGCAGCGGGGTCAGCACCGGCAGGCGGCGCGCGCCGTTGTAGCTTGGCAGCACCACCAGCGGCCGCCCGCCCGCGCAGGCCGGCACGCGGGCGATGCGCGCCTGCGCCGCGTCCAGGAAGCCGCACATCTCGGCGGGTGTCTCGCCCTTGATGCGCATGGCCACGCAGAACGCGCCCACCTGCAGCTCGCTGGCCTGGCCGTCCAGCAGCTGGCCGAACAGGTCGGCGGCCTGCCCGCGCTCCAGCGCGCGGGCGCCGCGCGCGCCGCGGCCGATTTCCTTGATGTAGTGGCTGATGGCCATGCTGTGGTGCCGTAGCGCGGGGAAGAGGGGACGCGGGATTTTGCGACAGGGCTTATGCCTGGGCGGCATGCGCTTATTCGCCCCGCCCGGCGCGTGCCGTCAGCCCGGGGAGTGCTGCGGCGCGGTGCGCAGGTGCGTGGTGTAGAGCGTGAGGCCGGTGAAGGCCAGCCCGCCCACCAGGTTGCCCAGCACCACCGGGATCTCGTTCCACAGGAAATAGTCCAGCAGCGAAAAATTGCCGCCCATCATCAGCCCCGAGGGAAACAGGAACATGTTCACCACCGAATGTTCGAAGCCCATGGCGAAGAACAGCATGATGGGCATCCACATGGCGATGACCTTGCCGCTGACGGTGGTGGAGATCATGGCGCCGACCACGCCGGTGGACACCATCCAGTTGCACAGCACGCCGCGCATGAAGATGGTGATCCAGCCCATCAGCCCGTGCTGCGCATAGCCCAGGGTGCGCGCCTCGCCGATGTGCCCGATCTTCTGGCCGATCTCGCCGGGCGGCACGGAAAAGCCGAAGGTGAAGATGAAGGCCATCATGAAGGCCACCGTGAGCGCGCCCAGGAAGTTGCCGGTGAACACCAGCGCCCAGTTGCGCACGATGCCGCGCCAGGTGGTGCCGGGCCGGCCATCCAGCCAGGCCAGCGGCGTGAGCATGAACACGCCCGTGAGCAGGTCAAAGCCCAGCAGGTAGAGCATGCACACGCCCACCGGGAACAGCAGGGCGCCGACCAGGGCCGAGCCGCTGGTGACCGAGGCTGTCACGGCGAATACCGCCGCCAGCGCCAGGATGGCCCCGGCCATGAAGGCGCGAATCAGCGTGTCGCGCGTGGACATCTGGATTTTGGCTGCGCCGGTGTCCACCATCTTGGTGACGAATTCGGCGGGCGAGAGATAGGCCATGGTGTGCGCTCCGGAAGGGGTGGTGGGGAAAGGGAAGGCGGGGATGGCGGCGGCGGCCCCTGTCAGCGCCGCAGCGGCGCGCCGGCGGCGCGCAGCGCCGGGCCGGCTGGCGGCCGGGCGGGCGCCAGCGCGCGCTGGGCCAGCTCCTGCGCGTCCAGGTGGACGGCGCCGCCCTCGACCTTGACGCTAAAGCGCGGCGTGCTGCCCTCGTCGGGCGCCAGGGCCTGCCCATCGGCCAGCCCGATGGTCCAGCCGTGCAGCGGGCAGGCCACGCTGGCGCCGAACACCAGGCCCTGCGACAGCGGCCCGCCCTTGCAGGGGCTCCAGTCCAGCAGTGCGTAGATGCGCTCGTCCGCAGTGCGAAACAGCGCCACCTCCAGCCCCCGCAGCCGGGCCACGCGGCGCGCGCCCTGGCGCGGGATGTCGTCCACCTGGCAGATGTAGATCCATGTCGTCATTGCTCTACTTTCAATAGCTGTAGATCATTTATCGGCGCCGACCTGCGGCGGTTTTGCTCGAAAAACATGCTTTTCAGGGCACCGCGATGGGGATGAACTGGCGCGCGTCCACGCGGGCCGCCTCGCCCTCGAACGACGGGTCGGGCTCGCCCTGCAGCGCCAGCTGCAGGCGCTGCCACAGCGCCTGGCGCAGCGCCGCGTCCTGCAGCACCTGGCGCTTGACGTGCTCCAGGCCCACGCGCGCCCCGTAGTGCGTGGTGCGCTCCAGGTACTAGCCCTCCTCGCGGTACAGCTGCAGGAAGGCGCCGGCGACCTCCAGCACCTCCTGCGCGGTCTTCACCTTGGTGAAAAAGTGCGCCACCTCGGTCTTGATGCCGCCGTTGCCGGCGATGTAGAGCTCCCAGCCCGAATCCACGCCGATCACGCCCACGTCCTTGATGCCGCTCTCGGCGCAGTTGCGCGGGCAGCCGCTGACGGCCAGCTTGACCTTGTGCGGGCTCCACATGCGCCACAGCACGCGCTCCAGCTCGCGGCCCAGCGCGATGCTGTCCGCTGCGTGCCGAAGCGGCACCACTCGCTGCCCACGCAGGTCTTCACGGTGCGCAGGCCCTTGGCGTAGGCGTGGCCGCTGTGGGCATGCCGATGTCCTGCCACACGGCCCGCAAGTCCTCCTTCTTCACGCCCAGCAGGTCGATGCGCTGCCCGCCCGTGACCTTGACGGCCGGGATGTGGTACTTGTCCACCACGTCGGCGATGCGGCGCAGCTCGGCCGCGCTGGTCTCGCCGCCCCACATGCGCGGCACCACGCTGTAGGTGCCGTCCTTCTGGATGTTGGCGTGGCTGCGCTCGCTGATGGCGCGGCTTTGCGGGTCGTCCTGGGCCTGCCCGGGCCAGGTGCTGATCAGGTAGTAGTTGATGGCCGGGCGGCAGGTCGGGCAGCCGTCGGGCGTGCCCCACTCGAGGAACGCGAACACGGCCTCCTTGGTCAGCAGGTGGTGCGCGCGGATGGCGCCCTTGACCGCCTGGTGGCCGTGCGGCGTACAGGCGCACAGCGGCCGGGTGGCGGGCGTGGCGGAGTGGTCGCCGCCCACGGTGGCCACCAGGATCTGCTGCACCAGGCCGGTACACGAGCCGCAGCTGGCGCTGGCCTTGGTGTGCCTGCGGACGTCCTCCAGCGTGAACAGGCCCTTGTCCCGTATCGCCCGACAGATGGCGCCCTTGGTCACGCCGTTGCAGCCGCAGACTTCGGCCTCGTCGGGCAGGCTGGCCGCCTGGCTCTGGCCGGCGTGGCCCCCTTCGCCGATGTTGCTTTGGCCGAACAGCAGCGCGGCGCGGATGTCGTCCACCCGGCGGCCCTCGCGCAGCAGCTGGAAGTACCAGCCGCCGTCGGCGGAGCTGCCGTACAGGCACGGCGCCGACCAGCCGGCCGTCCTTGAGCACCAGCTTCTTGTACAGGCCGCTGCCGGGGTCGCTGCAGCACCAGGTTTTCCGTGCCTGCGCCGCCCTGGAAATCGCCGGCGGAGAACAGGTCGATGCCCGTCACCTTCAGCTTGGTGGAGGTCTGCGAGCCGGTGTAGCGGCCTATGCCCTGCTCGGCCAGGTGGTTGGCCGCGACCCGGCCCTGCTCGAACAGCGGCGCCACCAGGCCGTAGGCCACGCCCCGGTGCGCGGCGCACTCGCCCACGGCGTAGATGCGCGCGTCGGTGGTGGTCTGCAGGGTGTCGGTCACGACGATGCCGCGCTCCACGTGCAGCCGCATGCGCTCGGCCAGGGCGGTGTTGGGGCGGATGCCCACGCACATCACCACCAGATCGGCGGGCACCTCGCTGCCATCCTTAAAGCGCACCGCGCGCACGCGGCCGCCGTCGTTGCCCAGCAGCTCCTGGGTGCGCGCGCCAGCAGGAACTTCATGCCGCTTCGCGTCCAGGGTGGCCTGCAGCATGGTCGCGCGGCCACGTCGTCGAGTTGGCGCTCCATCAGCCATTCGCCAGCATGCACCACGGTCACCTGCATGCCGCGCATCATCAGGCCGTTGGCCGCCTCCAGGCCCAGCACGCCGCCGCCTATGACCACCGCCCGCGGGTAGCGCGCGGCCGCGTCGATGAGCGCCTGCGTGTCCGCGATGTCGCGGTAGGCCAGCACGCCGGCCAGGTCGGCGCCGGGCACCGGCAGCATGAAGGGCACCGAACCGGTGGCCAGCACCAGGCGGTCGTAGGGCGCGGACACCGTCCGTGCCGGTCGCGTCGGTGCCATGCACCAGGCGGCGCTGCCGGTCCACGTGCGTGACCGGTGCAGCCGGCGTGCAGCGTGATGCCGTGGTCGCGGTACCAGTCCCAGTCGTTCAGCACGATCTCGGGCAGCTGCTGCTCGCCCGTCAGCACCGGCGACAGCAGGATGCGGTTGTAGTTGGGGTGCGGCTCGGCGCCGAAGATGGTGATGTCGTACAGCTCGGGTGCGGCTTTGAGCAGCTCCTCGATCGTGCGCACCCCCGCCATGCCGTTGCCCACCATGACCAGCCGGTTTCGTTTCACCTGTGAATCCCCCCGGGGCCGCAGCCCCGCGTTGCCAAAAAAACCGGCGCCGCGCCGGGTCCCAGGCCATCAATGCAACGGCCGTGCCAGCAAGGGGTTTTTGGGTGAAAAAAGGCTGTAGCCGGCGTGTTTCAACAGCTTTGCGCTATGAAAATCAAAGCAGCCAGGCACGCGGGCTGCGCGCCTGGCTGGTGCATGCACGGCCGTGGTGCATGGCTGCGGTGCAGCGCGGCGGCTACTGGAGGGCGGCCGCGCTCCACTGCCCGCCCAGCGCCTTGTACAGCTGCACGCGGTTGGCCTGCTCGGCCAGCTGCAGGGCGATGAGCGCCTGCTGCGCGGCGTACAGCGAGCGCTCGGCGTCCAGCACCGCCAGGTAGCTGTCCGCGCCCAGGCGAAAGCGCGCCTGCGACAGCTGCAGCGCGCGCGCGCTGGCTGCCAGCAGCGATTGCTGCGCGTCCAGCCGCTCGGCCAGCGTGGCGCGCTCGGCCAGCGCGTCCAGGATTTCGCGAAAGGCCGCCTGGATGGTCTTGTCGTATTGGGCGAGCGCGGCCTCGCGCGCCACTTCGGCGGCGCGCAGGTTGGCCTGGTTGCGCCCGGCGTCGAAGATCGGCAGGCGCACCTGCGGCAGGAAGCTCCAGGTGCCGTTGCCGCCGGCGAACAGGCCCGACAGGGCGTTGCTGGCCGTGCCGGCGCTGGCGGTCAGGCTGATGGAGGGGAAGAACGCGGCGCGCGCCACGCCGATCTGCGCGTGGCTGGCAGCCAGCGCGTGCTCGGCGGCGCGCACGTCGGGCCGTGCCAGCAGCAGCTGCGAGGGGGCGCCGGGCGCCAGCGGCGGCAGGGCGGCGGCGGCGGCGCCCTCTGGCTGCAGCCAGGGGTCGGTGCCCTGGGGCGCGGGCGGCGCGGCCACGGCGGCGGGCAGCAGCGTGTCCGGCACCGGGCCGCCGGCCAGCAGTGCCAGCGCGTTGCGCCCGCGCGCCACCTGGGCCTGCAGCGCGGCGGCGTCGGCGCGCGCGCCCTCCACCGTGGTCTGCACCTGCGCCAGCGCCAGGCCCGAGGCGGCGCCCAGCTCGTGGGTGCGGCGCATGAGCGCCAGCTGCTGCTGGCGCGAGGCCAGCGCCGCGCGCGCCAGCTGCAGGCGGCGCGCGTCGGCGTCCAGGTTCAGCCAGGCCAGCATCACCTCGGACACCAGCGCGATGCGCGCGCTTCTCGCGGGCGCTGTCGCTGCGCAGGAACTCCTGCAGCGCGGCCTCGTTCAGGTTGCGCACCCGGCCCCAGAAGTCCAGCTCATAGCTGGCCAGGCCGATGCCGGCGCTGTACTGGCTGGCGGTGTTGCTGCGCCCGGCGGGCGTCAGGTCATCGGCGGTGCGCGCGCGGCTGGCGCTGCCCAGGGCGCTCAGGCCGGGCAGCCGGTCGGCCTGGGCGATGCCGTACTGGGCGCGCGCGCGCTCCACCGCCAGCACCGCCAGGCGCAGGTCGCGGTTGCCCGCCAGCGCCTGCTCCAGCAGCGCGCGCAGGCGCTCGTCGAGCACGAAGGAGGAGGAGGGCGCTGCCGCGCCGGCGCCAGCCGCCGGCGGCGGGGTGGCGGGGCCCGGGCCGGCGTCCAGCGTGGCCGGCACCGGCAGCGGCGGCGGCACATAGGCCGGCGCCAGCGAGGTGCAGCCGGCCAGCAGCACCAGCGGCGCCGCCAGCAGGGCGGCGCGCGCGCGGGCCAGCGGGCAGGAAAGTGCGCGGGCGAGGTCGGTCATGGGGCGGCCGCCTCCTGCGCGGGCTGCGGGCCGTGCGGCGGGCGGCGGCTGAACAGCCGCCGCACGACCAGGAAGAACACCGGAACGAAGAAGATGCCCAGCAGCGTGGAAAACACCATGCCGCCCAGCACCGCGGTGCCTATGGCCTGGCGCCCGCCGGCGCCTGCGCCGGTGCCAACGGCCAGCGGCAGCACGCCGAAGCCGAACGCCAGCGAGGTCATCAGGATGGGGCGCAGGCGCAGGCGCACCGCCTGCACCGTGGCCTCGACCAATGGCAGCCCGCGCCCTTGCAGCTGCACGGCGAACTCGACGATCAGGATGGCGTTCTTGGATGCCAGGCCCACGGTGGTGAGCAGCCCCACCTGGAAGTACACGTCGTTGGCCATGCCGCGCGCATAGGTGGCGGCCAGCGCGCCTATGACGCCCAGCGGCACCGCCAGCATGACCGACACCGGCACGCTCCAGCTCTCGTACAGCGCCGCCAGGCACAGGAACACGAACAGGATGGAGACGGCGTACAGCAGCGGCGCCTGCGAGCCCGACTGGCGCTCCTGCAGCGACGCGCCGGTCCACTCCAGGCCTATGCCCGGCGGCAGCGTCGCCATGATGGCCTCGACCGCCGCCATGGCGTCGCCGGAGCTGGCGCCGGGCGCGGTGCTGGCCTCCATCTCCATGGCCGGGCTGCCGTTGTAGCGCACCAGCTGGGGCGAGCCGCTGCTCCACGCCGTGCTGGCGAACGAGGCCAGGCGCACCATCTCGCCGTTCCTGTTGCGCACTGCCCACTGGCCGATGTCCTGCGGCAGCATGCGCGAGGGCGCGTCGCCCTGCACGTACACGCGCTTGACGCGCCCCTGGTGGATGAAGTCGTTCACATAGCTGCCGCCCAGGGCGGCCGACAGCACGCCGTTGATGTCGGCCGTGGCCAGCCCCAGGGCGGCGGCCTTGCGGTCGTCCACCACCACCTTCAGCTCGGACGTGTCGTCGAAGCCCGTGGTGCGCATGCTGGCCAGCTGGGGCACCTGGCGCGCGGCGGCGATCATGGCGTCCTTGGCCTGCATCAAGGCCTCGTGGCCCAGGCCGTTCAGGTCCTTGAGCACGAAGTTGATGCCGGCGCTGGAGCCCAGTCCGCGCACCGGCGGCGGCAGCGTGACGAAGATGCGCGCATCCCGGATGCCCGCCAGCGCCCGGGTGGCAGCACGCGCGATCGCCTCGGCCGACTGGCCGGGCAGCGGCCGCTCGCCCCAGGAGGTCAGGCGCACGAACATGCTGCCCGAGCTCTGGTTGCCGCTGATGCCCAGGATGGCGTTGGTGCTGAAGACCTCCGGCCGGTCCTTGAAGTACTGGCGCACCTGGTCCATCACGTCCGCCAGGCGCGCGTCGGTGGCGCCCGAGGGCAGGGTGACGTTGACGCGCACGAAGCCCTGGTCCTCGTTGGGCAGGAAGGACGTGGGCAGGGCGCGGAACATGAGCGCCACCGCCGCCAGCACCACGGCGAACAGCAGCACCACGCGCCCGGCGCGGGCCAGCAGCCGCGCCACCGTGCCCTGGTAGCGCGCGGCGCCGGCATCGAAGCGGCGGTTGAAGCCGTTGAAGAAGCGGTCGGCCCAGCCCGGCGGGCCGGGGCGCGGCGTGCGCCCGGCCTTGCCGTGCGCCACCGGCTTGAGCAGCGCCGCGCACAGCGCCGGGGTGAGGGTGAGCGCCACCAGCACCGACAGCGCCATGGCCGCGACGATGGTCACCGAGAACTGGCGGTAGATGACGCCCACCGAGCCGGCGAAGAACGCCATGGGAACGAACACCGCCGACAGGGTCAGGCCAATGCCCACCAGCGCCGGGGTGATCTCGCGCATGGACTTGCGCGTGGCCTCCCTTGCGGGCAGGCCTTCCTCGCTCATCACGCGCTCGACGTTCTCCACCACCACGATGGCATCGTCCACCAGCAGCCCGATGGCCAGCACCAGCGCGAACATGGTCAGCATGTTGATCGAGTAGCCCATGGCCGCCAGCACGCCCAGCGTGCCCAGCAGCACCACCGGCACGGCGATGGCCGGGATCAGGGTGGCGCGCAGGTTCTGCAGGAACAGGAACATGACCAGCGTGACCAGCACCATGGCCTCGGCCAGCGTCTTGACCACCTCGTGCAGCGAGGCGCGCACGAAGGGCGTGGTGTCCGAGCTGACGAAGCCGGTGATGCCGTCGGGGAAGTAGGGCGCCAGTTCGCCCAGCTTGGCCGCCACGGCGTCGGCCACCTTCATGGCGTTGGCGCCGTCGGCCAGCACGATCCCCAGGCCCGCGCCGGGCTGGCCGTTCAGGATGGAGCGCACGGTGAGGTTGTCCGCCTCCAGGGCAACGCGCGCCACGTCGGCCAGGGTGACCACCGCGCCGTCGGGCAGCGCCTTGAGCACGATGGCCTGGAACTCCTCCACGGTTTGCAGCTTGGAGCGCGCCGTCACCGTGGCGTTGAGCATCTGCCCCGGCACGGCGGGCAGCTGGCCCAGCTGGCCGGCCGACACCTGGGCGTTCTGCGCCTGCAGCGCGGCCACCAGGTCCGACGGCATGAGGGCGTATTTCTCGAGCAGCTGCGGGTCCATCCAGATGCGCATGGCGTAGCTGGTGCCGAACACCGTCACGTCGCCCACGCCGTCCACGCGGGCGATCACGTCCACCACGTTGCTGGTCAGGTAGTCGCCAATCGTCACCTGCGACACATGCGGGTCGGGCGAGGTGAAGACATAGGTGACCAGGTAGTCCTGCCCGCCCTTGTTGACGAACACGCCGCGGCTCTTGACCGCCTCGGGCAGGCGGCTCATGGCGCCCTGCAGCTTGTTTTGCACCTGCACCTGCGCCACGTCGACGTTGGCGCCGGGCGCGAAGGTCAGCGTGGTGCGCGAGCGCCCGGCCGAGTCGCTGGCCGAGCTCATGTACAGCAGGTTGTCCAGCCCCTTGAGCTGCTGCTCGATGACCTGGGTGACCGAGTTCTCCACCGTCTCGGCCGAGGCGCCGGTGTAGGTGGTGTTGATGGTCACGCGCGGCGGGGCGATCTCGGGGTACATCTCCAGCGGCAGCACGGCGATGGACATGGCGCCCGCCAGCATGATGACGATGGCCAGCACCCAGGCGAAGACCGGGCGGTCGATGAAGAACTGGGCCATGGGGTCAGCGCACCGGGGCAGAGGCGGCGGGGGCGGCCGGCGCGGGCGGCGCGGGCGGCGCGGAGGCTGCGGGGGCGCCGGCGGCCGGCGCGCGCGGCGTCCAGGGCACGGGCCGGACTGTGTCGCCCGCCCGCACCCGCTGGCTGCCGTCCACCAGCACGCGCTCGCCGGCGGCCAGGCCCGACACCACCTCCCAGCGGCTGCCCACGGCCGCGCCGACGGCGATGCGCCGGCGCTCGACCTTGTCGCCGGGCGTGACGACCAGCACGCTGGCATTGCCCGCCGGGTCGCGCGTGACCGACTGCTGCGGCGCCAGCAGCGCCTGCTGGTTCACGCCGGCCGCCAGCACCGCGCGCACGTACATGCCGGGCATCAGGAGCCCCTCGGGGTTGGGCAGCACGGCGCGCAGCGTGATGGTGCCCGTGCCCGGGTTGACCTGCACCCCGCTGAACTGCAGCCGCGCCGGGTGTGCGTAGGTGCTGCCGTCGTCCAGCACGATGGCCACCTGCGCCTCGCCCTGCGCGCCGCCGCCGGCGCGCTGGATGCGCCCGCTGGCCAGCTCGCCCTTCAGGCGCAGCAGCTCGGTGCTGGTCTGCGTGATGTCCACGTACAGCGGGTCGGTCTGCGTCACCGTGGTCAGCGCCGCAGCCTGGTTGGCGGTGACCAGCGCCCCCGGCGTCACCGCCGAGGCGCTGGTGCGCCCGGCGATCGGCGACTTGATGCGCGTATAGCCCAGGTTGATGCGCGCGCCCTGCACCGCGGCGCTGGCCACTGCCACCTCCGACTGCGCCTGCGCGGCCGCTGCCTGGCTGTCGTCGTACACCTGGCGGCTGATGGCATCGATCTTCACCAGCTCGGCGTTGCGCCGGGCATTCGATTGCGCGGCGGCCAGCGTGGTGCGCGCGCGCGCCAGCTGCGCCTCGGCCGTGGCCAGGGCGACTTCGAAGCCGGCTGCGTCCAGCTGGTACAGCACCTGGCCGGCCCGCACCGGCGCGCCTTCCGTGAACAGGCGCCGCTGCACGATGCCGCCGACTTGGGGGCGGATCTCGGCGCTCATCCAGGCGCTGGTGCGCCCGGGCAGCTCGGTGGTGACCACGCGGCGCTCGGGCTGCAGCGTGACCACGCCGACCTCGGGCGGGCCGGGCCGGGCCTGCGCGCCGGCGGCGCCACCCTCGCCGCCACGCCCGCAGCCGGCCAGCGCCAGCACCAGCCCCAGCAGCGCCATGGCCGCCAGCCCGGGCCGGATGCAGGCCGCGCAGGCGGCATGGGCAGGCGCGCCGGCCAGGGCGGGGCGCTCGTACAAGCGGACGGGAAACGGTGCAGTCATGGAAAGCGGCAGGCACGCTGGCCAGCGGCCCGGGCGGCCGGCAAGCGAAGGTCGAATGGAGGGCGCGCGCGGCGCAGGCGAGGGTGTACTGTACTGTCGCATGGCCCCCCAGGCTGCCCGTGCCGGCGGCCCGGGACTATGTTTTTGGGTGTATGTCTTTTCATCCTGCCCGTGCCCCGCCGGGGCCAGGTGCAAGAAGCAAAGCGCGCCTGAGCTGGTGGCCCGGCGAGATTTGCGACGCCGCAGTGGGCCCCGGCGGGGCAACCCTTCGGGCAAGGCAGCAAACGGCCGAGCCGGGTGGCCCGCCAGGCCGCGGGGGGGCGCGGGCGTGGGGGTTTGCTGCCTTGCGGGCAGGATGAAAAGATCCTGAAGGGTTCTTTACACCGGCGCCGCGCGTGCGCCTGCAGGCCCCGCAGCGCCCCGTTTGCGCCGTTTTTTGGTCAAAACCGCGTGTTGCCGGCTCCAATCAATGGCCTGTAGCTATATTTTTTGTAGCGATAGGCCTGGCTTGGCCGGCCGGCATGGCGCCGCCGCCCTGCGGTCCGCCCGGGCGGCGCTGCCAGGGGCGGCTGCGTGCGCCTACCATGCGTGCTGCTTCTTCCATCCACAAGGGCCATGCCATGAATCTCGACACTTCCGCTGCCGGCGGCGCCTCGCTCGCCGACCAGCTCATGCAGCAATTGCGCGGTGCGCCGCTGAACCAGCTCGCCAGCCAGCTGGGCATAGGGCAGGAGCAGGCGCACGACGCCGCCGCCATGGCGGTGCCGCTGCTGCTGGGCGCCATGCAGCGCAACGCGCAGCAGCCGCAAGGCGCGCAGGCGCTGCTGGGCGCGCTGCAGCGCGACCACCTGCCTGCCGGCGGGAGCGCGCCGGACTGGGGCGGGTTGATGGGCGCCGTGCTGGCCGGGGCGGCGGGCGGGCGCGACGGCGGCGGCGCGATGGGCGACGGCGCGGCCATCCTGGGGCACGTGCTGGGCGGTGCGCGCCAGCAGGCCGAGGCCAGCCTGGGCCAGGCCAGCGGCCTGGGCGACAGCGCCGGCCAGCTGCTGCGCCTGCTGGCGCCCATGGTGATGGGATTCCTGGCCCAGCGCGTCCACGCTGGAGGCCTGGGCGCCGAGGGCCTGGGCGGCCTGCTGGGCCAGCTGGGCCAGGGCCAGGCGCCCGCCAGCCCGGGCAGCGGCCCGGGCGCCGACCTGCTGGCGCGCATGCTCGACCAAAACGGCGACGGCCGCGTGGACCTGGGCGACCTGCTCAAGCTCGGCGGCGGCCTGCTGGGCGGGCGGCGCTGACAGGCGCAGCGCCTAGGGATCGCCGCCGGTTGCGCCGCAGGCGCCATCCGGGCGACACTGCGCCGGCCCAGACCCTTCGTTTTTTCACCACCCGGGAGGCCACCATGACGACCGTCGCAGAGATCCTCAAAACCAAGCCTGCCGCGCAGGTGCACAGCGTGGCGCCCTCGGACACCGTGCTGACCGCGCTGCGGCGCATGGCCGAGGAGGGCATAGGCGCGCTGCTGGTCATGCAGGACGGCGAGCTGGTCGGCATCTTCACCGAGCGCGACTACGCGCGCAAAGTGGTGCTGCACGGCCGCACTTCGGGCGACACGCCGGTGCGCGAGGTCATGACCCACGCCGTGCGCTTCGTGCGCCCCGAGCAGAGCACCGAGCACTGCATGGCCCTCATGACCGACAACCGCCTGCGCCACCTGCCGGTGGTGGTGGACGGGCGCGTCGTGGGGCTGGTGTCCATCGGCGACCTGGTCAAGAGCGTGATCTCGCACCAGCGCTTCATCATCGAGCAGATGGAGCAATACATCACCGGGCGCTGATGCACGCGGTGGCGCCACGCGGCAGGCCCGGCGTACGGGCTTGTCCCGTGGTTTTTTTTTGTCGAGGCGGTGAACATCTGCTGACAAAATCCCATGTTTACGGGACAAGGAGATCTGCGTGAAGCATGTGATGAACCGCCGCCACTTTTCCACCAGCGTGGCGGCGCTGGGCGCCGGGGCCTGGCTGGGGGGCTGCAGCAAGGTGTCGGATACCGTCCGGATCGGCGTGGCCCAGCCCCTGTCCGGCCCCCTGGCCGCGCTGGGGCAGGATCTGCTCAACGGCGTGCAGCTGGCAGTCAACGAGCTCAACCAGGCCGGCTACTCGGCCGGCGGCAAGCGCGTGACGCTGGAGGTCGTGGCGCAGGATGACGGCGCCGACGCCGCCCGCGGCCGCGCCGCCGCGCAGCAGCTGGTGGAAGCCGGGGTGGTCGCCGTCGTCGGCCACCTCAACTCGGGCGTGAGCCTGGAGACCGCGCCCATCTACGCGGCCAAGAACATTCCCCAGCTCATCATTTCCACCAACCCCAAGATCACCCAGCTGGGCCTTCAGACCACGTTCCGCATCGTCGCCAACGACGCCCTGCAGGCCCGCGCCATCGGCGCTTTCGCCGCCTCGCAGCTGCAGGCCACGGCCTACGCGGTGGCGGATGACGGCACGCCCTACGGCAAGGGCCTGGCCGAAGGGGCCCAGGCCGAACTGAAGAAGGCGGGCAAGAACATCGCCCTGCAGCAGAGCTTTGACGACAAGACCGTGGCCTTCGCCGACCTGGCCGCCAAGCTCAAGGAGGCGCGCGTCGGCGCCTTCATCTGCATGCTCAACGACTTCCAGGCGCTGGCGCTGCTCAAGGAGCTGCAAAAAATCGGCCACACGCACATGACGCTGCTGGGCGGCGACCTGGTCAAGACCGCCGAGATGACCAAGGGCATGGGCATGGTCGATGAGATCTATGCCACCTCGCCAGTGCTGGACGTCGCCGAGTTCACCACCGGCCGGCAATTCCTGGAGAAATACATGGCGGCCTTCCAGAAGGCCCCGGCCTATGGCGGGCACTACACCTACGACGCCACCTACGTGATCAGCGAAGCCATGCGCAAGGCGGGCTCCAGCGACCCTGCGGCGGTCACTGCGGCGTTGCACCGCATCAATGGCTACGCGCCCGTGACCGGCACCATGACCTGGGACGAGCAGGGCGAGCAGCGCTACGGCGCCGTCGGCGTGTACGAGCTGCGCAAGGGCAGCTGGGAGCTGCGCATGCGTTCGGACCGCTGGTAGGAACCCGCGCCGGCGCGGCCTGCGCCCGGCGCGCGCCCACTACACTCGCCGCCATGAGCGAGTTGATCCTGGGCATCGAATCTTCCTGCGACGAAACCGGCGTCGCCCTGGTGCGCACGCCTGGCAGCGGGGCCATGCCGGCCCTGCTGGCGCATGCCCTGCACAGCCAGGTCGACATGCACCAGGCCTACGGCGGCGTGGTGCCCGAGCTGGCCAGCCGCGACCACATCCGCCGCGTGCTGCCCCTGACCGAGGCGGTGCTGCAGCAAGCCGCGCTGCCGCTGGCGGCCGTGGACGTCGTGGCCTATACGCGCGGCCCCGGCCTGGCCGGCGCGCTGCTGGTGGGCGCGGGCGTGGCCTGCGCACTGGGCGCCGCGCTGGAGCGCCCGGTGCTGGGCGTGCACCACTTGGAAGGCCATCTGCTGTCGCCGTTCCTGAGCGCCGACCCGCCGGAATTCCCGTTTGTCGCGCTGCTCGTATCCGGCGGCCACACGCAGCTGATGCGGGTCGATGGCGTGGGCCGCTATGCCCTGCTGGGCGAGACCATCGACGATGCGGCCGGCGAAGCCTTCGACAAATCGGCCAAGCTGATGGGCCTGGGCTACCCGGGCGGGCCGGCACTGGCGCGCCTGGCCGAGCAGGGCGATGCGCGCGCCTTCAAGCTGCCGCGCCCGCTGCTGCACAGCGGCGACCTGGACTTTTCCTTTGCCGGCCTCAAGACGGCCGTCCTCACCCAGGCCAATCGCCTGGGCGGGCAGCTACACGAGCGCCGCGCCGACCTGGCGGCCAGCACCCAGGCCGCCATCGTCGAGGTGCTGGTGAAGAAGACGCTGGCCGCGCTGGCCGCCACCGGCCTGGAGCGCGTGGTGGTGGCCGGCGGCGTGGGCGCCAACCAGCTGCTGCGCCAGCAGCTGAACGCGGCCTGCGCGCAGCGCGGCGTGCGCGTGCACTACCCCGAGCTGCAGCTGTGCACGGACAACGGGGCGATGATCGCTATGGCGGCCGCGATGCGCCTGCAGGCCGGCCTGGAGCAGCCCCGGCGCGACTACATGTTCGACGTCAAGCCCCGGTGGCCCCTGGATGCCATTTCGGCGTCCAGCCCTTGATCTGCAACGGCATATAGCTACCAACTCGGTAGCAAAAAAAAGGCGGCCATGAATCCAGGGCCGCCCGGCCGGTTGCCGGCTTTGCGCCGCCGCTTACGCGATGGCCAGCGTGGTGGCGCGGCTTTCGGGCAGCACCTTGGCCAGCGTCAGGGTCAGCACGCCGTGCTCCAGGCGCGCGCTGCTGGCGCCGGCGTCGATGTCGTAGGCGAACTCCCAGGTGCGGCGCACGCGGCGCGGCGCGCCTTCCACGCTGGCCAGGCGCAGCTGCGGGCCCTCCAGGGTGATGGCCAGCTGCTCGCGGCTCAGCCCGGGCACATCCAGCTGCAGCGTGATGGCCTTGTCGTCTTCCTCGATCCGGGCGGCGCCCGGCTGCACGGCGCTGTGCAGGAAACGCTGCAATGCCAGGTCGGCAGTGCGGGGATTGGCGAAGGCGGCCTGGCGCAGTACGGGTGCGAAAATCATGGTGAACTTCCTTGCTTGGAAAGGGTGGGCGCCCAGCCTCCCGGGGCTTCCGGCCGGCTTCGCGCATGGCACCCAACTGGGCCCGCCGCCGTGGTTTTCAAGGCGCCCGCCAATGCCGGCGCACACGCCCGCTGCCCTTCCTTTGCTCACTCCCCCCTCCTGCACCCGCAACGCCGATGCCCATCGCCCCTACCGCCCGCCGCCTGCCTCTCGTTCGCCTTGCCATCGCCGCCATGGCCGCCTGCACCCTGGCGGGGTGCGCCGGCATTCCCGACACGGTGTCCGTCCTGGACCGCCCCACGGTGGCCTTCACCCCGAATGATTTCGACGGCACCAGCACCTACATGCGCCATGTGGATGCATCGCAGCAGCGCACCTGCGAGGCCGCGCGGCGCGCCCTGCTCAGCCAGGGCTACCTGGTGCAGGCGGCCTCGCACGAACTGGTGACGGCGCGCAAGTACTACCAGCCCACGCCCGACACCCACTACCAGGTCGAGATGCGCGTCGTCTGCGCCCCCGAGGGCAGCCACGACGAGCGCGCCTCGGCCTTCGCCAGCGCCGTGCAGGACCGCTACGTGATCAAGAAGGTGAACAACTCGGCCTCGCTGGGCGTGGGCGGGTTGGGCTCGGTGTCGCTGCCCTTCAGCGCCAGCGACGACACGCTGGTCAAGGTGGGCAGTGAAACGCTCAGCGATGCGCAGTTCTACGCCCGCTTCTTCCAGCTGTTCGAGCGCTACGTGCATGTGCTGCCGGCGGATGGCACGGAGCGCGTGCCGCCGCTGCCGCCCCTACCTGAGCGCGAGGCGGTGCAGCCCAGCGCGCGCTAGCGCCCGTGGGGGCGGCCGCAGCCGCCGGGCCCACGGGCGGCTTGCGCCATCGGCACGCTTGTGCGCCGGCCCGGGCGGTTTTTTAACGGCCGTTGGCGCCAAAAAAGCGAATGTTGCCGGGAATTTGCCAAGGCATCATAAACGTCGGCTAATTCATAGGTAAATTTCAACAAAAACACTGTATCAGCCATTAAAAAACCAGCCATTTGACGTCTGTTGGCGGCGCGTGAAGGGCTGCGGATTTTTTGCCTCCAGGCCTGTCCAGCGATGCCGGGGTGCTTCCACAATCACGACCAGCCGGTGCCCTGTTGCGCCGTTCCACCCCTCATCCGTAGTGATCGACCCATGTTCCGCCTGCATCGCCGCACTTTTTTGCACGCCTGTGCATCAACCCTGCCGCTGGGCGCGGCGCTGTCCGCAGCGCCCATGTCCCGGGCCCATGCGGCTGCGCCCATCAGGTTGGCGCTGGTCGAAAGCCTCTCGGGCAGTTTCGCCAACACCGGCGAGGCCGTGTTCCGCAACCTGGCATGGGCCGTCGAGCGCGTGAACGCACGCGGCGGCGTCCAGCTGCCTGCCGCCAGCGGGGGCGCGCGCCTGTTGCAGCTGGCCCGCTACGACAGCAAGGGCTCCAGCGAAGAGGCGCTGTCGGCGCTGCGCGCCGCCATCGACGACGGCGCGCGCGTCGTCCTGCAGGGCAACTCCTCGGCCACCGCATCGGTGCTGATCGAGGCCATCAACAAGCACAACCAGCGCGAGCCGGACAAGCGCGTGCTGCTGCTGAACTACTCGGCGGTCGAGCCCAGCCTGACCAACGACAGGTGCAGCTTCTGGCATTTCCGCTTCGACGCCCATGCCGACATGCGCATGGCCGCGCTGATGGACGTGCTGCGCGAGGATGCGAAGCTGTCCCAGGCCTACCTGATCGGGCAGGACTACAGCTTCGGCCAGTCGGTGCTGCGCGAGGCGCGGCGCCAGCTGGCGGCGCAGCGCCCGGACGTGGCCATCGTCGGCGAGGAGCTGCACCCGGTGGGCCGCGTCAAGGACTTCGCGCCCTATGCCGTCAAGATCAAGGCCAGCGGCGCGCAGGCCGTGATCACCGGCAACTGGGGCAACGACCTCACGCTGCTGGTCAAGGCGGCGCGCGAGGTCGGCTATGGCGGCATGTTCTACACCTTCTACGGCAATGCCCTGGGAGCGCCGGCAGCGCTGGGCGAGGCCGGCGTGGGCCGCGTGGTGGCCGTGGCCGACTGGCTGCCCAACGTCCCCGGCGCCGGCAGCGAGGCGTTCTACCGCGCGTTCCGCGAGCGCTTCCCCGACCCGCGCGACGACTATGTGCACATGCGCATGCAGCTCATGGTCCTGGCGCTGGTGCAGGCCATGGAGCGCGCCGGCAGCACCGACACGCTGGCCGTGGCGCGCGCGCTGGAGACGGCCGAGGTGTCGCTGGCGGGGCAGGTCGGGCGCATGCGCGCCGAGGACCACCAGTTCCAGCAGCCGCTGGTGGTCGGCGTCATGGAGCGCGCGGGCACGCCGGGGGTGCCTTTCGACGTGGAGGGCTCGGGCTACGGCTTTCGCGTGGTGCGCCAGATCAGCGCCGACAAGGCGCGCATGCCCAGCTCCTGCCGCATGCAGCGGCCCTAGCGGCCCTAGCGGCCTGCAGGCCAGGGTAGCTGCCCCAGCGCACGCCTGAGTTGCGCCAGCGCCTGCCGCGCCGGGCCAGGGCATAGCGCGCCTGCTCCAGGCGCAGCAGCCACTGCGCCAGCGGCCGTGCCGGCTCGCCGAAATGGGCCAGCGCCTGCGCCGCCATGCCGCGCGGGGGCAGGTGCGCGGGCAGGGGCAGGCCGGCGCGCGCCAGGCGCGTGCGCACCCGCCCCAGCAGGCGCTGCCAGGGGTCCTGGCGCTGGCGCTGCCAGGCGGCGTAGCCCGCGCCCAGCGCGGCCGCCAGCGCGGCCAGGACGCCCAGTATGCGCACCAGGTCCTGCCAGTCGGGGGCCTGCAGGCCCAGGCGCTGCAGCAGGCCGAGCTGGCGCTCCTGCGTGTAGTTCAGCACCCACTGGTTCCAGCGGTTGTTCGTGGCCTCCCACAGGGCGCGCAGGTGCTGCAGCGCGCCCGGGCTGACCATGGTGGCCATGGCGCTGCCCAGGGCGCCGCGCGGCGGCTGCAGGCGCAGCGGTAGGCCGATGCGGTCCGGCGCGACGGCGGCCGTGGGGTCCACGCGCACCCAGCCGCGTCCCTGCAGCCAGACTTCCGACCAGGCGTGGGCGTCGCTTTGGCGCACCGTCCAGTAGCCGTCCACGCCGTTCATCTGCCCGCCCTGGTAGCCGGTGACGATGCGCGCGGGCACGCCGCCGGCGCGCATCAGCACCACGAAGGCCGAGGCGATGTGCTCGCAAAAGCCCTCCTTGCGGTCGAACCAGAATTCGTCGGCGGTGTGGCTGCCGTAGCTGCCCGGCTCCAGCGTGTAGCGGTAGCCGCCGGTGTTCAGCCGCGCCAGCGCGGCCTCGACGAAGGCCTGGGGCGCGCCGCCTTCGGGGCGCAGCTGGTGCGCCAGCTCCAGCGTGCGCGGGTTCAGGGCGGCGGGCAGCTGCAGGTAGGGGGCGCAGCGCCGGCGTGTCCTGGCGCGGGCCGTGGCTGAACTGCAGGTGGCTGGTGGCGCGGTAGCGCAGCACGCTGGTGATGGGCCGCGAGGCCAGCCACTGCAGCTCGGGGGTCATCGCGGCGGTGAAGCCCCCGGGCAGGTCGGGCGGCTGCTGCGCCGCATCCAGCAGCAGCAGCCAGGGGCGGTGGCCGGGCTCCAGCGTGACCTCGTAGGGCAGGGGCGCGCCCTGCACCTGCAGCTGCGCGGGCGTCGGCCGGGCCCAGGTGATCGCCTGGGCCTCGGGCTGCGACAGGGCCAGCCACTCGCGGCCGTCGAAGGCGGTGAGCACCGGGCCGCGGAAGTACAGCGCGCTTTGCGGCGGCGGCTCGCCGGCCGGCGTGCCAAAGCGCACGCGCAGGGCGATGCTGTCGTCCAGCGCCAGCTGTGCCACGCTGCCCACGCGCATTTGCGCGGACAAGCCGCTGCGCCCGGTGGCCATGTCGCTGGGCAGGCCCCACAGCGGCGCCATGCGCGGGAACAGCAGGAACAGCGCCAGCATCACCGGCGCGCCCGCCAGGGCCATGCGGGCGGCGGTGCCAAAGGCATGGCCCAGCGGCGGGCGGCCCACCGGCATGTGGGCGTTGACCAGGGCGGTGAGCAGCCCCAGCAGGGCCGCCAGCGTGGCCATGGCCGTGGGCAGCGACTGCGAGAAGAAGAAGTTCGCCACCAGGGTGAAGAAGCCCAGGAAGAAAATCGCCATGGCGTCGCGGCGCGCGCGCAGCTCCAGGGTCTTGAGCGCCAGCAGCACCACGATGAAGGTCACCCCCGCCTGGTAGCCGACGAGGGTGCGAAATTGCACCAGCGTGAGCGCGATCGCCAGCGCCAGCAGCAGCCCGCGCAGCCAGCGCCCGGGCAGCGGCCGCGAGCGCCAGGCCAGCAGGCCGCGCCACAGCAGCAGCAAGCCCGCCAGCGCACTGGCCCAGGCGGGGATGTGCGCCGCCAACGGGGCCACGCACAGGGCGATCACCAGCAGCAGGAACAGGGTGTCGCGCGTCTCGCGCGGCAGGGCGGCGGTGCGGCTGCGCAGCGTCATCGGGCCTGCGGCAGGGTTGCCGCACCTTGTCGTTCACTATGAAAAAGATAGCTGGAAGCCGCCGTTCCACGCCGGCAAGCGCCGCTTTTGGCTTCAAAGAGGCAAAAAAGGGTCAGCACAGCGCCAGCGCCTCCAGGCAGGCGCGGCGCTGGGCTGGGCCGCTGGCCGGGGCGAGCTGCCGCCCGGGCAGGCGCAGGCCGTAGTCCAGGCCCAGGCGGTCGGCCTGCAGCACCCAGGCCGTCAGGCGCGCCAGCCGCGCCTCGGGGTCGGCCAGGCCGGTGGCGGCGGCGTCCAGCCACAGCTGCCGGTGCTGGCTGTGCTGCGTGTCGCGGCTGACCAGCTCGCCGCTGCCGGTGGCCAGCACCCGGGCCGCCTTCTTCCAGACCACCTGGCGCAGCGCATCGCCGCGGCGCCAGGGCCGCACGCCCTCGAATTCGCTGCCGCCTGCCTGGCTGGCGCTGGCACCGCTGCCGGCGAGCGGCTCGCCTGGCGGCAGCGGCGGGGGCTGCGGCTCGGGCTGGGGGTAGACCAGCAGCTCGGCGGCCGGGCGCCAGTGCGTCCAGACCCGGAAGGCGCCCAGGGGAAATAGTGTCTGCGCCGTCAGCAGCGGCGCGGCGTGCCGGCCGCGGCGCGGCGCCGCAAAGGCCACCCGCACGGTGGCGCTGCCGCCCGCCGGCACATCGGCCAGCGCCCAGTGGCCGCTGCCCTGCACGGCCAGGGCGACGGCGCGGCGCGGGCTGCGCCGCGTGCTGTGCAGCTGCACCTCCAGCTGCGCCGCGCTGCCGGCGAACTGCGGCTCGGGCGCCAGCAGGTGCAGCGTCAGGCCGCGCAGCGTGCCGTGGCCCACGTGGATGCTGGCGGCGGCGCTGCCGGCCAGCAGGAAGGTGAGCAGGTAGCCCAGGTTGAGCTGGAAGTTGATGGCCGCCACCAGCAGCACCAGCAGCGTCAGCGCCAGCATCCAGCCGGCGGCGGTGGGCAGGATGTAGAGGTTGCGCTGGGTCAGCAGCACGGTGTCGGTGCGCGGCAGGCGCGCGCTCCACCAGCGCTGCCAGCGTCCGCCCAGGGCTGCGCGCAGGCGGCCGGGACGGGCAGGGCGGGCGGGGGCGGCGGGGCGGCGGGCGGGCATCAGGGCAGGGGTACGGCCTCGACCATGGCGCGCACCTGCTCGGCGGCGCCGCGCCCGGCGTCGCCGGCGGGCACCAGGCGGTGGGCGATGGTCTGCGCGATGACTGCCTGCACGTCGTCGGGCGCCGCGTAGTCGCGTCCCTGCACCAGCGCCTGCGCCTTGGCGGCCCGCATCAGCGCGATGCCGGCGCGCGGCGACAGGCCCTGCAGGAACCAGCGGCCGGAGCGCGTGGCGGCGATCAGGTCCTGCACGTAGCTGAGCAGCGGCTCGGCCGCGTGCACGGCCAGCACCCGCTGCTGCAGCCCGGCCAGCTCGGGCGCGGTGAGCAGCGGCTGCAGGCTGTCCACCATGCCGCGCCGGTCACTGCCGGCCAGCAGCAGGCGCTCGGCGGCGCGGTCGGGGTAGCCCAGCGAGATGCGCATCAGGAAGCGGTCCAGCTGGCTCTCGGGCAGCGCGAAGGTGCCCAGCTGGTCGTGCGGGTTCTGCGTGGCGATGACGAAGAACGGCTCGGGCAGCGCGCGCGTGGCGCCTTCCACGGAGACCTGCTTTTCCTCCATGGCCTCCAGCAGCGCGCTTTGCGTCCTGGGGCTGGCGCGGTTGATCTCGTCGGCCAGCAGCACCTGGGTGAACACCGAGCCCGGGTGGAAGACGAAGGCCTGGCTGCCGCGCTCGTAGACGGACACCCCGGTCAGGTCGCTGGGCATCAGGTCGGCGGTGAATTGCACGCGTGCAAACTGCAGCCCGAAGGTGCGCGCCAGGGCGTGCGCCAGGGTGGTCTTGCCCACGCCCGGGACGTCCTCGATCAGCAGGTGGCCGCCCGCCAGCAGGCAGGTCACGCAGTCGCGGACCTGGTCGTTTTTGCCCACTATCACCGTGTTAAGCTGGTCCAGAAGCGCTGAAATCTTGTGCTGTGCATGCATGGCGCGACGTTATCCGAAAACACACAGGGGACAGGGGCAATGACTGTGGGCAGGACAGGCTATTACACCCACCGCGACTGCTGGAAGCACGACATGGGCGCGGGGCACCCCGAATGCCCGGCCCGGCTGGACGCCATCGAGGACCGGCTGCTGGTGTCCGGCGTGAGCGACGCGCTGGAGCGCCGCGAAGCCCCGCTGGCCTCCATGGCCGACATCGAGCTGGCGCATGACCGCATGCACATCGCCGCGCTGCGCGGCATGTGCGAGCGGCTGGCCGAGGAGGAGGACGCCGGCGGCCCGGCGAACGTGCAGATCGACACCGATACCGCCATCAACCGCCACACCTGGACCGCCGCGCTGCGTGCCGCCGGTGCGGCGCTGGCGGCCACCGATGCGGTCATGGATGGCGAGCTGGAGAATGCGTTTTGCAGCATACGCCCGCCAGGCCACCACGCCGAGCAGGGCAAGGCGATGGGCTTTTGCTTCTTCAACAACGTGGCCATCGCCGCCCGGTACGCGCTGGAGCGCCACCGGCTCAAGCGCGTGGCGGTGGTGGACTTCGACGTGCACCACGGCAATGGCACCGAGAACATCCTCGCGGGCGATTCGCGGGTGCTCATGGTGGGCATCTTCCAGCACCCGTTCTACCCGTTCAGCGGCGACCAGCACCCGGCCGACAACATGGTCAACGTGCCGGTGCCGGCCTACACCCGGGGCATGGACGTGCGCGACATCGTCGAGATGATCTGGATCCCGCGCCTGGAGGCCTTCAAGCCCGAGATGATCTTCGTGAGCGCCGGCTTCGACGCCCACCGCGACGACGACATGGGGCAGCTGGGCCTGACCGAGCAGGACTACACCTGGATCACCATGCGCATCAAGGACGTGGCGCGGCGCTTCTCGAAGAACCGCATCGTCTCGTGCCTGGAGGGCGGCTACATGATGGGGCCGCTGTCGCGCAGCGTGGAAGCCCACCTGCGCGTGCTGGCCGATTTGTAATTCGTGAGGAAGCTGCCATGACCGAGAGCACCCCCCTGGTGTTGGCCGAGCGTGACGCGCGCGGCGTGCATACCCTGACACTGAACGACCCCCGGCGCTTCAACGCCCTGGGCAGCGAGATGCTCGCGGCGCTGCAGCACGCGCTGGACGAGGTGGCCCATGACGAGGACGCACGCGCCGTGGTGCTGGGCGCCAGCGGCAAGGCCTTTTGCGCCGGCCACAACCTGAAGGACATGGCCGCCCACCCGGACCTGGCCTGGTACCAGCAGCTATTCGCGCAGTGCAGCCGGGTGATGCTGTCCATCCACAAGCTGGACGTGCCCGTGATCGCGCGCGTCCACGGCATGGCCACCGCCGCCGGCTGCCAGCTGGTGGCGCAGTGTGACCTGGCGGTGGCCACCTACGAGGCCAGCTTTGCCACCAGCGGCATCCACTACGGCCTGTTTTGCTCCACCCCCAGCGTGCCGCTGGTGCGCAACGTGCCGGCCAAGCGCGCCATGGAGATGCTGCTCACGGGCGACTTCATCGACGCCCCGACCGCGCTGGCGCAAGGCCTGGTCAACCGGGTCGTGGCGCCGGGGCGGCTGGACGCGGAAGTCCAGGCGCTGGTGCAGTCCATCGTCGAAAAACCCCGCGTGGCCGTCGCCATGGGCAAGGCGCTGGTCTACCAGCAGCGCGAGCTGGGCCTGGAGGCCGCCTACCAGCTCGCCGGCCAGGCCATGGCCACCAACATGCTCGACGATGCCGCCCAGGAGGGCGCCCGCGCCTTCGCCGAAAAGCGCCAACCCGCCTGGAAGGCCGGGCCGCAGGCCTGAACGGCCGGCACGCCGCCGTCCCGCGCGGCTCGACCCGGCGCGCGGACGCTGGCATAATCACCGAAAAGCACGATCGTTCTTTTTTTGCCCCGCACTGCATGCAGGCGGGGCAATAAAATGACTCGGTTTACGTCCACGTCAACCAATCAATCAACCATCAACCAATCAACATCGAAGGAGCCGCAGCAATGAAGGTCTTGGTCCCCGTCAAGCGCGTGGTGGACTACAACGTGAAAGTCCGCGTCAAATCGGACGGCAGCGCCGTGGATACCGCCAACGTCAAGATGAGCATGAACCCCTTTGACGAGATTGCCGTCGAGGAAGCCGTGCGGTTGAAGGAAAAGGGCGTGGTCACCGAGGTGATCGCCGTGACCTGCGGCGTGGCGCAGTGCCAGGAGACGCTGCGCACCGCCATGGCCATCGGCGCCGACCGCGCCATCCTGGTCGAGACCCCCGCCGACGTGGAGCTGCAGCCCCTGGCCGTGGCCAAGCTGCTCAAGGCCCTGGTGGACAAGGAACAGCCCCAGCTGGTCATCCTGGGCAAGCAGGCGATCGACGACGACGCCAACCAGACCGGCCAGATGCTGGCTGCGCTGGCCGACCTGCCCCAGGCCACCTTTGCCAGCAAGGTCGAGGTGGCGGACGGCAAGGTCAACGTCACGCGCGAAGTCGATGGCGGCCTGGAGACGCTGTCGCTGTCGCTGCCGGCCGTGGTCACCACCGACCTGCGCCTGAACGAGCCGCGCTACGTCACGCTGCCCAACATCATGAAGGCCAAGAAAAAGCAGCTGGACACGGTGAAGCCCGAGGACCTGGGCGTGGACATCGCCCCGCGCGTCAAGACGCTCAAGGTGGCCGAGCCCGCCAAACGCGGCGCCGGCGTCAAGGTGCCCGACGTGGCCACGCTGGTGGCCAAGCTGCGCAATGAAGCCAAGGTCATCTGAAGTTCATAGGACAAGGACCCATACCCATGACTGCACTCGTCATTGCTGAACACGACAACCAAAGCCTCAAGGGCGCAACGCTCAACACCGTCACCGCCGCCATTGCCTGCGGCGGCGACGTGCACGTGCTGGTGGCCGGCGAGAACGCCCAGGCGGCTGCCGACGCTGCCGCAAAAATAGCCGGCGTCGCCAAGGTGCTGCTGGCCGACGGCGCCAGCCTCAAGGACGCGCTGGCCGAGAACCTCGCCGCCCAGGTGCTGCAGGTCGCCGGCAACTACAGCCACATCCTGTTCCCGGCCACCGCCAGCGGCAAGAACGTTGCCCCGCGCGTGGCGGCCAAGCTCGACGTGGCGCAGGTGAGCGACATCACCCGCGTGGTCAGCCCCGACACCTTCGAGCGTCCCATCTACGCCGGCAACGCCATCGCCACCGTGCAGAGCACGGACGGCGTCAAGGTGCTGACCGTGCGCGGCACCGGCTTTGACGCGGCGCCCGCCAGCGGCGGCAGCGCTGCCGTGGAGGCGGTGCAGGCCGTGGGCGACTCGGGCAAGAGCAGCTTTGCCGGGCGCGAAGTCACCAAGAGCGACCGCCCCGAGCTCACCGCTGCCAAGGTCATCGTCTCCGGCGGCCGCGCCCTGGGCAGCGCCGAGAAGTTCCAGGCCGTGCTGACCCCCCTGGCCGACAAGCTGGGTGCGGCCATCGGCGCCTCGCGCGCGGCGGTGGACGCCGGCTACGCCCCCAACGACCTGCAGGTCGGCCAGACGGGCAAGATCGTCGCGCCGCAGCTGTACATCGCCGTGGGCATCTCCGGCGCCATCCAGCACCTGGCCGGCATGAAGGACTCCAAGGTCATCGTGGCCATCAACAAGGACGCCGAGGCGCCGATCTTCAGCGTCGCCGACTACGGCCTGGAGGCCGACCTGTTCGAGGCCGTGCCCGAGCTGGTCAAGGCCCTGTAACGCCGCCCGTCCGGCCCCAAGGCATCGCTTGCGATGCCTTTTTTTTCATCCCGTTTCGAGTTTGCTGTCGAGGATCCCATGAGTTACACCGCCCCCGTCAAGGACATGCTGTTCGCCATCGAGCACCTGGCGCAGATCGACCAGGTCGCCCAACTGCCCGGCTTCGAGGACGCCGGCCTGGACACCGCCGCCGCCGTGCTGCAGGAGTGCGCCCGCTTCAATGAAGACGTGGTGGCGCCGCTGAACGTCGAGGGCGACCGCAACCCGTCGTCCTGGAAGGACGGCCAGGTCACGACCACCCCGGGCTTCAGGCAGGCATTTGCCCAGTTCGCCGAGGGCGGCTGGCAGGGCCTGCAGCATCCCGTGGACTTTGGCGGCCAGGGCCTGCCCAAGACCATAGGCGCGGCCTGCGTGGAAATGCTCAACAGCGCCAACCTGAGCTTTGCGCTGTGCCCGCTGCTCACCGACGGCGCCATCGAGGCGCTGCTGACGGCCGGCAGCGACGAGCTCAAGTCCACCTACCTGGAGAAGCTGGTCTCGGGCGAATGGACCGGCACCATGAACCTGACCGAGCCCCAGGCCGGCAGCGACCTGGCGCTGGTGCGCACGCGCGCCGACCGCCAGGAGGGCGGCACCTACAAGATCTTCGGCACCAAGATCTTCATCACCTACGGCGAGCACGACATGGCGGACAACATCGTGCACCTGGTGCTGGCGCGCGTGGCCGGCGCGCCGGAAGGCGTCAAGGGCATCAGCCTGTTCGTGGTGCCGAAGTTCCTGGTCAATGCCGACGGTTCGCTGGGCGCGCGCAACGACGCGCACTGCGTGTCCATCGAGCACAAGCTGGGCATCAAGGCCTCGCCCACGGCGGTGCTGCAGTTCGGCGACCATGGGGGCGCCGTGGGCTGGCTGGTCGGCGAGGAAAACCGCGGCCTGGAGTACATGTTCATCATGATGAACGCCGCGCGCTACGCCGTGGGCATGCAGGGCATCGCGGTGGCCGAGCGCGCCTACCAGCACGCCGTGCAATACGCCCGCGAGCGCGTGCAAAGCCGCCCGGTCGATGGCTCGGCCAAGGCCAGCGTGACCATCATCCACCACCCCGACGTGCGCCGCATGCTGATGACCATGCGCGCGCTCACCGAGGGCTGCCGCGCCATGGCGGCCGTCGCCGCCGCAGCGTACGACGCCTCGCACCACCACGCTGACGCCCAGGTGCGCCAGGACAACGCGGCCTTCTACGAATTCATGGTGCCGCTGGTCAAGGGCTACTCCACCGAGATGAGCCTGGAAGTGACGTCCCTGGGCGTGCAGGTGCACGGCGGCATGGGCTTCATCGAGGAGACGGGCGCCGCGCAGTACTACCGCGACGCGCGCATCCTGACCATCTACGAGGGCACCACCGCCATCCAGGCCAACGACCTGGTGGGCCGCAAGACGGTGCGCGACGGCGGCGCCGTGGCGCGGGCCATCGCCGCGCAGATCGAGCGCACCGAAGCCGAGCTGGGCGCCAGCGCCAGCGACGCCGCCCGCAGCATGGCCACGCGCCTGGCGGCTGCGCGCCAGGCCTTCCTGGAGGTGGTGGACTTCGTCGTCACGCAGACCAAGGCCGACCCGAACGCCGTGTTCGCCGGCAGCGTCCCCTACCTGATGCTGGCCGGCAACCTGGTGGCCGGCTGGCAGCTGGCGCGTGCGCTGCTGGCGGCCGAGCGGCTGTCCGCCCAGGGACAGGACGAGGCCTTCATGCAGGCCAAGATCGCCACGGCGCGCTTCTATGCCGAGCACATCCTGGTCAAGGCGCCCGCGCTGCAGGCCGAGATCGTGCACGGCGGCGCCAGCGTGATGGCGCTGGCGCTCGACGCCTTCTGAATCAGCTATTAAAAAATGAGCAACATGCCGGCCATCCACGCCGGCATGGGGCGCTTTTGACCTGAAACGAGGCGCCACAGCGCGCCGCCACCCCCTGGAGACCCCATGCCGCTGCCTCCCGTCCTGCGCCGCCTGCGCCTGCCCATCATCGGCTCGCCGCTGTTCATCATCAGCAACCCCCAGCTCGTGATCGAGCAGTGCAAGGCCGGCATCGTCGGCGCCATGCCCTCGCTCAACGCCCGCCCGGCCGAGCAGCTGGAGGACTGGCTGGCAGAGATCACCGAGACGCTGGCCGCCTGGGACAAGGCCCACCCGGACCAGCCCGCCGCCCCGTTCGCCATCAACCAGATCGTGCACAAGAGCAACGACCGGCTGGAGCACGACATGCAGGTCTGCGCCAAGTACAAGGTGCCGATCGTCATCACCAGCCTGGGCGCGCGCGAGGACGTGAACCAGGCCGTGCACGGCTGGGGCGGCGTGGTGCTGCACGACATCATCAACAACAAGTTCGCCAGGAAGGCGATCGAGAAGGGCGCCGACGGCCTGATCGCCGTGGCCGCCGGCGCCGGCGGCCATGCCGGCGTGAAGAGCCCGTTCGCGCTGGTGCAGGAAATCCGCCAGTGGTTCGACGGCCCGCTGGCGCTGTCGGGCTCCATCGCCTCGGGCGGCGCCGTGCTGGCGGCGCAGGCCATGGGAGCCGACTTCGCCTACATCGGCTCGGCCTTCATCGCCACGCACGAGGCGCGCGCCTTGGATGCCTACAAGCAGGCCATCGTCGAGGGCAACTCCGACGACATCGTCTACAGCAACTTGTTCACCGGCGTGCACGGCAACTACCTGGCGCCCTCCATCCGCGCGGCCGGGCTGGACCCGGACCACCTGCCCGAGTCCGACCCCAGCAAGATGAACTTCGGCGGCGGCGCGGCCGCCAAGGCCTGGAAGGACATCTGGGGTTGCGGCCAGGGCATAGGCGCGGTGGATGCAGTGGTGCCCGCCGCCGAGCTGGTGGCGCGCCTGGGCCGCGAATACGACGCCGCCCGGAAGCGCCTGGCACTGGGCTGACGCGGCGCTGCGCGCCAGAGCGCGCCGCGCCTGCTGCAAGCGCGGCGCAAAAGGCGCACAATGCGCGGCGCTTCACGCGCCCATTCCTGCCAGCCGGCCCCGTTCGGGTGCCGGCTTTTTCGATTCCGCCTGCATACCTTCCCCATGCCCTCCGCCCAGCGCAGCGCCTTGATCGACTGCACCAAGGCCGTCGCCTGCGCGGCCATCGTGCTGCACCACCTGGCGCTGTACGGCCCCCTGCCGGCGCTGCTGCACCAGGCGGCGCCCCGGCTGATCGACGCGCTGGTCAACCACGCACGGCTGGCAGTGCAGGTGTTCCTGGTGCTGGGCGGCTACCTGGCTGCCGCCAGCCTGGCGCCCCAGGGCAGCGCCCGCTTCGGCCGCAGCGGCCCGGTGATCGGCCAGCGCTTCGTGCGCCTGGTCGTGCCCTACGCCGTGGCGCTGGCGGTGGTCATCGTGGTGTCGGCGGCGGTGCGGCCCTGGCTGGACGACCCGGCCGTCTCGGCCGATCCCGGCCTGGGCCAATTGCTGGCGCATGCCCTGCTGCTGCACGGCGTGCTGGGCGAGGAGTCGCTGTCGGCGGGCGTGTGGTATGTCGCCATCGACTTCCAATTGTTCGCGCTCACGGTGCTGCTGCTGGCCGCCGTGCGCCGCTGCGCCGCCGCTCCCTGGCGCGCGCACGCGGGCCAGGGGGCGGTGGTGGCGCTGGTGGCGCTGTCCCTGCTGCACTTCAACCGCGATGCGGGCTGGGACGAATGGGCGCCGTACTTCTTCGGCGCCTACGGCCTGGGGATGATGGCCTGGTGGTCGGTCCACGCCGACGCCGGCCAGGCGCGCGCCTGGCGCCTGGCCATCGCCGTGCTGGTGCTGGCGGCGCTGGCACTGCAATGGCGCGAGCGCATCGCGCTGGCCGGCGCCACCGCCCTGGGCCTGTCCATTGCCCTGCGCCAGGGCCCCATCGCCGCCTGGGCGGGGCTGGCGCCGCTGCGCTGGCTGGGGCGCATCTCGTACTCGGTGTTCCTCGTCCATTTCGCGGTATGCCTGCTGGTGAACGCGCTGGTGGACCAGCTGTGGCCGGGCTCTCTGGCGGCTGCGGCACTGGGGCTGCTGGCCGGGTTCGCGCTGTCGCTTGCGGCCGGCTGGTGGCTGTACCAGCGCGTGGAGCGCCACGTCCCCACCTGGCACAGCGCGCTGCGCTGGCAGGCCGGCCTGGTCGGCACGGGCATGGCCACGGCGCTGCTGGCCACGCTGCGCTGAGCTGCGCGGCACTCGCCGCCGGCCTTGTCGGCGGAGCAAAAAAAAGCAGCCCCTGGGGCTGCCGTTGCGCAGGCGCGGGTGCGCTGCCTCAGCGGTGCAATTCGCCGGCGCTCTCGGGCTGGAAGGTGATGGCGTCGACGCGCACCGTGACCTGGCCGGTGGGGCTGGGCATCTCGAACTCGTCGCCCACGGCCAGGCCCAGCAGGGCGATGCCCACCGGCGCGAAGACGGACACCTTGTCGCCCGAGCCGTCCATCTCCCTGGGATAGACCAGCGTCAGCGTGCTGGTCTTGCCCGTCTCCAGCAGCGTGAACTGCACGGTGGAATTCATGGTCACCACGTTGGGCGGCATGTCCTTGGGGTCGAGCACGTCGGCGCGGTCGAGCTCGGCCTGCAGCTGGTCGCGCCCGGGGAAGGGGGCGGTGCTTTTTTCCAGCAAGGCCTCGATGCGGTCCATGTCCAGCGACGACAGGGTGATGGCGGGTTTGCGCAGCATGGGTGGCTCCCTTGAGGTTCGGGTGTGTTCAGGTGTGTGGAGGGGATGTCGCCGTGGGCGCCCGCAGCAACTTTGCCAGACGGAAAAAAGCCCGGGCAACGGGGTTGTCCGGGCCATGGCTTGTTGCTTTCAGGCGCCGCGCAGGCGCAATGGCCCGATTGTGCGGGCGCGGCAGCGCTTTGCCAACCAATCTCGCACGCTGGCGCTGCGAATTGCGCGGCGCTTGCCAATGCGCGGCAAAGGGCGTAGGCGCCGCCCATGCGGCGGCGACGGAAAAACTGTATATTCATACAGTTACCATGCCGCACGCACCCCACCCCGAAGAACCCGCCGCCGGCCCCTGCGCCGAGGTGCGCGTTCCGCTGCAGGCCCTGAAGGGGCGGGGCACCGCCAGCCGCATGGCGCACCGCTTCTCGGCGCACGAGCGCCAGGCCTTCGACGATGGCTGGAGCGAGGCGCAGGCGGCAGCCGCCGCCAGCGGCGCGGCGGCGCTGCCGCCACGCACCGAGGTCATCTGGGAGGACGCGCGCAGCGCGCTCACCACCAACGATTCGCCCGACATCTTTTTCTCGCACTCGGTCAACCCCTACCGGGGCTGCGAGCACGGCTGCATCTACTGCTATGCACGCGCCACGCACAGCTACCTGGGCCTGTCGCCGGGGCTGGATTTCGAAACCCGCATCATCGCCAAGCGCAACGTGGCCGCGCTCCTGCGCGCCGAGCTGGCGCGCCCGGGCCACCGGCCGTCGGTCATCAACATCGGCTCGGCCACCGACTGCTACCAGCCCATCGAGCGCGAACTGCGCCTGACGCGCGCGCTGATCGAGGTGCTGCAGGATGCGCGCCATCCGTTTTCGCTGATCACCAAGTCCAGCGGCGTGGAGCGCGACCTGGACCTGCTCGCGCCGCTGGCGGCGCAGCAGCTGGCCGCCGCCTACGTCACCATCACCACGCTGGACGCCCGCCTCGCGCGCATCCTGGAGCCGCGCGCGGCCGCGCCGCACCGGCGCCTGCGCACCATCCGCGCGCTGGCCGAGGCGGGGGTGCCCGTGGGCGTGAGCGTGGCGCCGCAGATTCCCTTCATCACCGAGGACATGGAGCAGGTGCTGGCGGCGGCGCGCGCGGCCGGCGCCACGCGCGCCTTCTATACCGTCATCCGCCTGCCGTGGGAGGTGAACCCGCTGATGCGGGAATGGCTGCAGCAGCACTACCCTGGGCGCGCGGCGCGGGTGCTGGCGCGCATCCAGGACTTGCACGGCATAGCAGCCGATGCGCGCGGGCGCGGCAAGGCCTATGCCAGCGACCAGGCCACGCGCATGCACGGCGTGGGCCCCTGGGCCGAACTGCTGCACCAGCGCTTCCACAAGGCCTGCGCGCGGCTGGGCTTCAACCGCGAGCGCTTCGAGCTGGACCTGTCCCAGTACCGCCCGGCGCTGGCGCGCGGGCAGGGCGCCTTGTTCTGACCGCGGTGCCGTGCGTGGTGCGCCCGGCATTTGGCGTGGAGCCCGCGCGCAAGGGCGCAACGCCTTGCAATGGAGGGCGCTCAGCCGCCCCCCAGCAACTGCTGCGCGTGGTGGCGCAGGTGGTCGTCCATGAAGGTCTGCACGAAGAAGTAGCCGTGGTCGTAGCCCGCGTGGCGGCGCAGCGTGAGCGGCTGGCTGGCGGCGGCGCAGGCGGCCTCGAACAGGTGCGGGTGCAGCTGCTCAGCGAGGAATTTGTCGTCCAGGCCCTGGTCGATCAGGATGCCGGCGGGGTAGGGCGCCGCCCTGTGGCCACTCATCAGCTCGGTGGCGTCGTGCGCGCTCCAGGCGGCGCGGTCAGCGCCCAGGTAGCCGGTGAAGGCTTTTTCGCCCCAGGGGCAGCGCGTGGGCGCGCAGATGGGCGCGAAGGCCGACAGGCTCTTGAAGCGGCCCGGGTGGCGCAGCGCCAGGGTCAAGGCGCCGTGGCCGCCCATGCTGTGGCCCGTGAGCCCGAGGCGCTGGCCGTCGATGGGGAGCCCATCGGCCAGCAGCGGCAGCAACTCGGCCAGCAGCCAGCTTTCCATGCGCCAGTGCGCGGCCCAGGGCGCTTGCGTGGCATCCAGGTAGAAGCCGGCGCCGACGCCGAAGTCCCAGGCGTCCTGCTCGCCGGGCAGGTTGGCGCCGCGCGGGCTGGTATCGGGGGCGATCAGCGCCAGGCCCAGCTCGGAGGCGAGCCGCTGCGCGCCGGCCTTGGCCGGGAAGGTGTCCTCGGTGCAGGTCAGCCCGGCCAGGTAGACCAGGGCCGGCACCGGCGTGCCGGCCAGGGCCTTGGGCGGCAGGTACACCGCCGCACGCATCGGCAGGCCCGTCTCGCGCGAGGTGTGCCGGTAGTAGCGCTGCTCGCCGCCGAAGCAGGCGTGGGTGCTGAGCAGTTCGAGCGCAGGGGTCATGTCGTGCCTCCTCGTGGGGCCTGCACGCTGGCAGGCGCCTGAAACTGCCCCGTGGGCAGGTTTTTGGGTAAAAACGCCAACTTGCCGGCGTCGATAAACGATAGTTTGCTATCTTTTTTGCTATTCCTGGTCGGCGTAGTGCACCACCGAGCGGATCGATTCGCCCCGGTGCAGCAGGTCGAACGCGTCGTTGATGCCCGCCAGCGGCATGGTGTGCGTGACGAAGGGCGCGAGCTGGATGCGCCCGGCCATGGCGTCCTCGACCATGCCGGGCAGCTCGCTCCTGCCCTTGACGCCGCCGAATGCCGTGCCCAGCCACTTGCGGCCTGTGACGAGCTGGAAGGGCCGCGTGCTGATCTCCTGGCCGCTGCCGGCCACGCCGATGACCACGCTCTGCCCCCAGCCGCGGTGCGCGCACTCCAGCGCCGCGCGCATCACCTGCACGTTGCCGATGCACTCGAAGCTGTGGTCCACGCCCCAGCCCGTCATCTCGACGATGACCTGCTGGATGGGCTTGTCGTGGTCCTTGGGATTGACGCAGTCGGTGGCGCCGAAGGTGCGCGCCAGCTCGAACTTGGCCGGGTTGGTGTCGACGGCGATGATGCGGCCCGCGCCGGCCAGCTTCGCGCCCTGCACCACGGCCAGGCCGATGCCGCCCAGGCCGAACACGGCCACCGAGTCGCCCGGCTGCACGCGGGCCGTGTTCTTCACCGCGCCCAGGCCGGTGGTCACGCCGCAGCCCAGCAGGCAGACCTGCTCGGGGTTGGCCTGGGGCTGACCTTGGCGAGGGACACCTCGGCCACCACGGTGTACTCCGAGAACGTCGAGCAGCCCATGTAGTGGTAGATGGGCTGGCCGTTATAGGAAAAGCGCGTGGTGCCGTCGGGCATCAGGCCCTTGCCCTGCGTGGCGCGCACCGCGACGCACAGGTTGGTCTTGCCGCTTTGGCAAAACAGGCACTGGCCGCACTCGGCGGTGTACAGCGGGATGACGTGGTCGCCCGGCTGCACGCTGGTGACGCCCTCGCCGACCTCCACCACGATGCCCGCGCCTTCATGGCCCAGCACGGCGGGAAACACCCCTTCCGGATCGTCGCCCGAGAGCGTGAAGGCGTCGGTGTGGCACACGCCGGTGTGGGTGATGCGCACCAGCACCTCGCCGGCCTTCGGGGGCGCGACGTCGATCTCGACGATCTCAAGGGGCTGGCCTGCGGCAAAGGCGACGGCGGCGCGTGATTTCATGCAGGCTCCTTGGAACGAAACGGGTGGGAAGAAAACTGTTTGCGGTGCTAGCGGTTCCGGGCCGGCGGTTCCTGAAGCGGCCCGGCCTGGCCGGGCAGCGCGCAAACCGGCATTGGCGCGTTGCATGTCCTGGGCGCAAGGGAGCAGCGAGGCGGAATGCCTGGCTCCGTCGTGCGCGGCGAGCCGTAGGACATGACCGCACCGGGAGACAGTATAGGAACTGGGCGCCTGACATGAAATCGGCGCAGGGATTGCCCCCTTGGGTGGCGGGCAGCAGCGCGGACGTTCTTGACTCGAAAAATGTAGCCGACTACATTTCAGGCGTGGAGCTTTTCTGATGTTCGAACTCAAAGACCTGCCCAGCTACGATACCCTTGCCGCATTCGCGGACGCCTACGGCAACCCGGACGTGGACGGCCTGCATACCTGGCTGGTCTGGGCGTCTGCCACGGGCGAGATGCTATCGGCCTTCGAGGACAACCTGGCGCGCCACGGCGGGCTGTCGCAGTCGCAGTTCTTCGTGTTGCTGCTGCTTAAGCGCAACCCCGGGGGTCTGAGCGTAGGCGCCCTGGCGCAAGGGGTGGCCGTCACCTCGCAGACCATGACGCGCATCATCGACCGCATGGAAGGCGCGGGCCTGTGCCAGCGCGCCCCCGATCCCCAGGACCGCCGCGCGTGGCTGATCGGGCTGGCGCCGCCGGGCGATGCGCTACTGGCCCAGGCGCTGCCCGCGCACTACGAGTGGGTGGCCTGCCTAATGCGCCATTTCAGCGCCGAGGAGCGCCAGCTCCTGCAGCAGCTCATGCACAAGCTGCGCGCCGCCGATATCGCACCACAGCCGGCCGGCGATCGCTGATCGCTTTTTTTTTCTCAATTATGTAGTTAGCTGTATTTCAGTCATGAACCAAAAAATTACCGCGCTGGTAGAACCTTTGCCTGGGTTACGTCTGCTGCTGGTCGCGTGCGCGTTGGCCGTGGTCTCGCTGTTGTACGTGCCCCTGCCGATCCTGGCCCAGTTGGCGCGCCGCCTCGGTGTGGCACCCGCCGTGGCGGCTGGCGCGGTGAGCACATTCGGCTTGGCCTATGCCCTGGGCTTTATGGTGTTCGGCCCGTTGTCGGACCGCCTGGGCCGGCGCCGCGTGATGGCGTGGGGGCTGTCAGTGCTGGCTGTTGTATCCGCCGGGGTCGGCTGGGCGGACTCGGCCCCGTTGCTGATGGCCGGGCGTGCGCTGCAAGGCTTTGCCGCTGCCGCCTTTCCCCCGGTCGCAATCGCCTATCTGGCCGAGCGTGGCACGCTGCGCCAGCGTACCTGGGGCGTCGCCTGGATTAGCACGGCATTTCTGTCCGCGGGCCTGTTGGGCCAGATCTATGGCAGCGCGGTGGCCGGCCGCTGGAGCTTAGGCGCGGCCATGCTGCCGCTGGCGCTGGTATATGCGTGCACGGCGGGGGTCTTGTTCCTGACGCGCGAGGATGCGCGCCCGGCTGCCAGCCGCCCGTCCTGGCTGGCGGCTTACCGCCCCATGGGCCGCTTGCTGGCCGATGCGCGGCTGCGACGCGTCTATGTCCCTGCGGCGCTGCTGTTGATGTGCTTCGTGGCGTTCTACCTGGCGTTGGATGCACACGTCGCGGCCGCACTGCGCGCGCACGGCATCACGCCGCTGATGGCGCGCGCCGTGGCGCTGCCGGCTTTTCTCGCGCCCCTGGCGGTCGCCCTGGCGCTGCCGCGCATCGGCGCGCAGCGCATGGCCGCGGCCGGCCTGGGTATGGCCGCTGCTGGGCTGGCCCTGTGTGCCTGGGCCGGACCCACGCATCTGCATGGCCTGCTGGCGGCAAGCGTGCTGTTTGTCGCCGGCGTCGGCCTCAGCGTGCCCAGCCTGATCGCCCAGGTGACGAGTCTGGCGGACGCCCCCGTGCGCGGCCTGGCTGTGGCGATCTACACCTTTGTGCTGTTCGTTGGCGCGAGTTGCGGCCCCTGGCTGGCGCAAGGCACTGCGCACTGGCCCCTGGCACGCACGCTATCGCTGCTGGCCGCGCTGCTAGGCGCGGCGGCGCTGTACGTGGCCACGGGCCGCCGGACTGTGGCGCCTGCCATGCGTGCGGCATGAATCGCAGGGGCACGGCGCCGCTGAACGTTTTCCATCACCCCACCAGGAGATTCAACATGAGAGGTTTTTCTCCCTCAGTTCCGGCAGTGCTTGCCGCTGCGTGCGCGGTAGGCGTTTTCGCCGCCCAGGCGAAGGCCGATCCTTCGTCCGCAGCGGCGTTGCCGCCTTCCACCTCCGAGGCGGCTTTGCCGCTGTCCACTGCCCTCCAGAAAGAATCCCCCGTGTCCGTCCGCAATGAACCAGCCTCGCTGGCCGCCTGGGTACCGGCCTCCCACCACTTCGTCGACCAGCGGGGCGTGTCCGTTGATGGGCAAACCGCGCAGTTGCTACGCTACGAACGCCGCGACGGACGCAACGTCGGCCTGGAGGGCGAGCACTTCAGCGCCGTGGTGGCGGCGGACGGCACGCTCAAAGGGTTCGCCCATATGTCGCTCGACCTGGTGGGCAAGCCCCTGCCCTCGCGCGAGCGAACGGAAGCCATTGCGCGCGCCTTTCTGCAAGAGCACGCTCCGCAGTTGCTGACACGCATGCAAATTTGCTGGATCGAGCCGCACGACGAGCCCTTGCGCATTCGGCAGAACGGGCGTAGCGACACCGCAGTACTGAGGGGCATGAAGGTCAAGGCACGCAGTCTGGCCGACGGCCGCTGGTTCTGGGTCATCGTGGGCGGCGACGAGCGGCCCATGGTGTTTGAGCGGGACATCGTGTGGGTGACGTTCCCGGGCCACCGCAAGACCGAAAAATGGCTGCACGACAGTTGGCTCAAAAACCGCCCTGCGGGAGTCGGCCAGACCGGCATGAGGTGAACCGGGTTGGCCCTGGCCCGCTTCATCGCGCGCGCCGCTAGGCTCCTGGTTGGTCGCGCTCGGCCTGAAACGAAAAAACCCGCAGGCACTACACCTGCGGGCCATGCGCCGGGCGCCCGGCCCTTGCGGGCCGGCGTGCGGATCAGCGCTGCGACAGCTCGGGCACGTCGCGGCGCGGCGAGCCCACGAACAGCTGGCGCGGGCGGCCGATCTTGTACTCGGGGTCGCTGATCATCTCGTTCAGCTGCGCGATCCAGCCCACCGTGCGGGCCAGGGCGAAGATGCCGGTGAACAGGTTGACCGGGATGCCGATGGCGCGCTGCACGATGCCCGAGTAGAAGTCCACGTTCGGGTAGAGCTTGCGCTGCACGAAGTAGTCGTCTTCCAGGGCGATCTGCTCGACCTTCTTGGCCAGGGCGAACAGCGGGTCGTTGTGCAGGCCCAGGGCTTCCAGCACCTCGTTGGTGGTCTCCTGCATCAGCTTGGCGCGCGGGTCGTAGTTCTTGTAGACGCGGTGGCCAAAGCCCATCAGGCGCACGCCCGAGTTCTTGTCCTTGACCTGCTCCATGAACTCGCCCACCTTGGCGATGCCGCCATTGGCCTGCAGGTGCTCCAGCATGTTCAGCGCCGCCTCGTTGGCGCCGCCGTGCGCGGGGCCCCACAGGCAGGCCACGCCGGCAGCAATCGCCGCGAACGGGTTGGTGCCCGAGCTGCCGCACAGGCGCACGGTGGAGGTGGAGGCGTTCTGCTCGTGGTCGGCGTGCAGGATGAAGATGCGGTCCATCGCGCGCTCGATGACCGGGTTGACCTGGTATTCCTCGCAGGGCGTGCCGAACATCATGCGCAGGAAGTTGCCCGAGTACGACAGGTCGTTGCGGGGGTACATGTACGGCTCGCCCTTGCCGTACTTGTAGGCCATGGCCACCAGCGTCGGCATCTTGGAGATGAGGCGGATGGCGGCGATGTGGCGGTGCTCGGGGTTATTGATGTCGGTGCTGTCGTGGTAGAAGGCCGACAGCGCGCCCACCAGGCCCGTCAGCACGGCCATGGGGTGCGCATCGCGCCGGAAGCCGCGCAGGAAGAACTGCATCTGCTCGTTCACCATGGTGTGCTTGGTGACCAGCTTGTGGAAGTCGGTGCGCTGGCCGTCATTGGGCAGCTCGCCGTTCAGCAGCAGGTAGCAGGTGTCCAGGTAGTCGCACTTGGTGGCCAGCTGCTCGATGGGGTAGCCGCGGTACAGCAGCTCGCCCTTGTCGCCATCGATGTAGGTGATGGACGACTGGCACGACGCCGTGGACAGGAAGCCGGGGTCGTAGGTGAACATGCCCGTCTGCGCGTACAGCTTGCGGATGTCCACCACGTCCGGGCCAATGGTGCCTTGATAGACCGGTAGTTCCACGCTGGGGCTGCCGTTGCTGAAGGACAGCGTCGCCTTGTTGTCTGCGAGTTTCATTTCCAGTTTCCTTGGGGGTTGTGTTGGGCTTGTAGGGGACGAACGGGGAGGCCGCAGGGCCTGCACCCGGCTTCAGGGGCGCATGCGCATCTGGGCCAGTACGGCGCGCACGTCGGCGGTGTCGAGCTCGCCGGCGGGTTCCTTGCGGGCAAGCAGCAGGTCCAGCAGGTCGTTGTCGGACAGGTCCATCAGCTGCGTGATGCCGCGCGCCTGCGCCTGGCTCAGGCGCGTGCCGTGTGCGTTGAAGAAGCGCTCGATGAACAAATCGTTCTCGACCAGCCCGCGCCGGCAGCGCCAGCGCAGCACGGCCGCTTCGCGTTCGTCGAGCCAGGTGTCGCTATCGCTCACGGGTGGCGTTCAGATGGCGCGGCGCACCATCAGCTCGCGGATCTTGCTGATCGCGGCGGCGGGCTTGAGGCCCTTGGGGCACACGTCCACGCAGTTCATGATGGTGTGGCAGCGGAACAGCCGGTAGGGGTCTTCCAGGTTGTCCAGGCGCTCGCTGGTGGCGTTGTCGCGGCTGTCGGCGATGAAGCGGTAGGCCTGCAGCAGGCCAGCCGGGCCGACGAACTTGTCCGGGTTCCACCAGAAGCTCGGGCAGGCGGTAGAGCAGCTGGCGCACAGGATGCACTCGTACAGGCCGTTGAGCTCATCGCGCTCCTCGGGCGACTGCAGCCGCTCCTTGGACGGCGAAATGGGCTCGTCGTTTTGCAGGTAGGGCTTGATGGAGTGGTACTGGTTGAAGAACTGCGTCATGTCCACGATCAGGTCGCGGATCACCGGCAGGCCGGGCAGGGGCTTGAGCACGATGTCGCCGGTCAGCGTCTTCATGTTGGTCAGGCACGCCAGGCCGTTCTTGCCATTGATGTTCATGGCGTCCGAACCGCACACGCCTTCGCGGCAGGAGCGGCGAAACGACAGCGAGGGGTCCTGCGCCTTCAGCTTGACCAGGGCGTCCAGCAGCATGCGCTCGTGGCCGTCCAGCTCCACCTGCATGGTCTGCATGCGGGGCTTGGCGTCCTTGTCCGGGTCGTAGCGGTAGATTTTGAAAGTGCGTTGCATGGCTTGTTTCTTTCGTGGGCAGCGGCGGCTGGGTCAGAACGTGCGGACCTTGGGCGGAATGCTCTCGACGCTCAGGGGCTTCATGGTCACCGGCTTGTAGGTCAGGCTGTTGCTGGCGCTGTGCCACAGCGTGTGCTTGAGCCAGTTGGCGTCGTCGCGGCCCAGCGGCGCGGTGGGGTGGTCGGCCGGGTGCTCGTAGTCGTCCACGGTGTGGGCGCCGCGGCACTCGTGGCGCGCGGCCGCCGAGACCATGGTGGCCTGCGCGGCCTCGATCAGGTTGTCCACCTCCAGCGCCTCCATGCGCGCGGTGTTCCAGACCTTGGAGTTGTCCTTGAGGCCGATGGCCTGCACCTTCTTGCGGATCTCGGCGATCTTGGCCACGCCCTCGTCCATGCTCTTTTGCGTGCGGAACACGCCGGCGTGCTGCTGCATGGTCTGGCGGATCTCATTGGCCACGTCCTGCGCGTACAGGCCGCCGGCGTTGCCCTCGATCTGGTTCAGGCGCGCCAGGGTGCGCTCGGCGGCGTTGGCGGGCACGTCATGGTGCTCGCCGAACTCGCGCACGAACTCCACGATGTGGCGGCCGGCGGCCTTGCCGAAGACCAGCAGGTCCAGCAGCGAGTTGGTGCCCAGGCGGTTGGCGCCGTGCACCGACACGGCCGAGCACTCGCCCACCGCGTACAGGCCGGGCACGACCTGGTTTTGCTCGCCGTCCCAGGTCACGACCTGGCCGTGGATGTTGGTCGGGATGCCGCCCATCTGGTAGTGGATGGTGGGCACCACGGGGATTGGCTCCTTGGTGATGTCCACGTTGGCGAAGTTGTGGCCGATTTCTTCCACCGAGGGCAGGCGCTTCCTGATGGTGTCCGCGCCCAGGTGGTCGAGCTTCATCAGGATGTAGTCCTTGTTCGGGCCGCAGCCACGGCCTTCCTTGATCTCCTGGTCCATGGAGCGCGAGACGAAGTCGCGCGGCGCCAGGTCCTTCAAGGTGGGCGCGTAGCGCTCCATGAAACGCTCGCCTTCGCTGTTCAGGAGGATGGCGCCCTCGCCGCGGCAGCCTTCGGTCAGCAGCACGCCGGCGCCGGCCACGCCGGTGGGGTGGAACTGCCAGAACTCCAGGTCCTGCAGCGGGATGCCGGCGCGCGCCGCCATGCCCAGGCCGTCGCCGGTGTTGATGAAGGCGTTGGTCGAGGCGGCGAAGATGCGGCCCGCGCCGCCGGTGGCCAGCAGCACGGCCTTGGCGTGCAGCTCGTACAGGTCGCCGGTCTCCAGCTCGATGGCCGTCACGCCGACCACTTCGCCGGCGCTGTTGCGGATCAGGTCCAGCGCCATCCACTCGACGAAGAAGTTGGTCTTGGACTCGACGTTCTTCTGGTACAGCGTGTGCAGCATGGCGTGGCCGGTGCGGTCGGCCGCGGCGCAGGCGCGCTGCACCGGCTTTTCACCATAGTTGGCGGTGTGGCCGCCGAAGGGGCGCTGGTAGATGGTGCCGTCCGGGTTGCGGTCGAACGGCATGCCGAAGTGCTCCAGCTCGATCACCACCTTGGGCGCCTCGCGGCACATGAACTCGACGGCATCCTGGTCGGACAGCCAGTCACCGCCCTTGATGGTGTCGTAGAAGTGGTAGTGCCAGTTGTCCTCGCTCATGTTGCCCAGCGACGCGGACACGCCGCCCTGGGCGGCCACGGTGTGCGAGCGGGTGGGGAACACTTTGGACAGGCAGGCGACCGACAGGCCGGCGCGCGACAGCTCCAGCGAGGCGCGCATGCCCGAGCCGCCGGCTCCGACGATGACGACGTCGAACTTGCGGCGGGCGATATCTTTTTGGGTGTAACTCATGGTCGTGGGTGCGGTGTGCGGTGGATTTCCGGGAGGACGGCGTGGGGCTGGCTGCGGTTACAGGCGCCACAGCACCTGCACGGCCCAGCCGCCGCAGGCGATCAGCCAGATGGCGGTCAGCGCCTCCAGCAGCAGACGCACGCCGGCCGGCTTGCCGTAGTCGTACCAGATGCTGATGGCGCCCACCCAGGCGTGCCAGATCAGCGCGACGATGACGGCAAACGTCAGCGCCTTCATCCACTGCGGCGCGAAGATGCCGGCCCAGGTGTCGTAGCCGATGGGGCCCGACACCAGCAGCACCTTCGCCAGCACCAGCAGCGTGAACACGAGCATCAGGGCGGCGCTGATGCGCTGCACCAGGAAGTCACGCCAGCCATAGTGGGCACCGACGGCGGTGCGCTTGTAGCCATAGGTTGCGGCCATGGTTTTCTCCTCAGGTATGGGGGGTGGAATCAGTACAGGCCGAACAGCTTGGCGCCCAGCAGCGCGGTCAGCACGACGGCGGCCACCAGCGTGGCCAGGGCGGTCTGGCGCCCGAACTCCTTGGTGGTGTTGTGCGTCACGTCCATCCACAGGTGGCGCACGCCGGCCAGCAGGTGGTGCAGGTAGGACCAGATCAGCGCCAGCACCACCAGCTTCAGCAGCCAGGCGGGCACCCAGCCGATGCCGGCGTTGAACGCCGCGCGGAAGGTGCCGAAGGAGATCTCCGACGAGACGGATTTGTCGAACATCCAGATGATGAGCGGCAGCAGCAAGAGCATCAGCAGCCCGCTCACCCGGTGCAGGATGGACACCAGCGCCGCCAACGGCAGGCGGTAGGTCGGTATGTCGCTGAACAGGTTGAGGTTGCGAAATTCAGGCCGCTTCTTGGCGCTCTCGTTCATGGCGTGGGTCCTTGGTGGATGTAACTGCGTTGTAATTGCGGGCGGGCAGACAGCCCAAAATTCTATTGCAATGCAACAACGGCGGATTGCGACAATTGCTTACGCGAGGCGTCCGGGGCACCTGGCACTGCTTCAGCTCAACTCATTGCGGTAGTAGTGGGTGTCGGTGCGGTACAGGCCGCGGCGCAATTCCATGGGCGCATCGTTGTAGGTGTAGGCCAGCCGCTCGACGCTCAGCACCGGGGTGGCGGTGCTGATGGCGAGCCAGTGCGCCTGCTGCTCGTCGGGCAGCACGGCGCGCAATTTTTCCTCGGCGCGCACCATGCGCACGCCGAAATCGAGCTCGAACATGGCGTAGGTCGGGCCCTGGTAGCCGGCCATCTGCTCGGCGGTCAGGCCCTTGAACGCCAGGCCGGGCAGCCAGATGTCCTCCAGGATGGTGGGCACGCCGGAAAAAGACAGCACGCGCCGCGCCAGGATGACGGCGTCCCCGGTGCGCAGCGCCAGGGCGCGCGCCACGTCGGCGCTGGCGCGCAGGCGCCGGCATTCCAGGATGGTGCGCTGCGCCGGCGCCTCGCCGCGCGCATCGCCGCCGTCGGGCAGCAGCTTCAGGAAGCGGTATTGCACCTGGCGCTCGGCATGGGTGGCGACGAAGGTGCCCTTGCCCTGGCGGCGCGTGAGCAGGTTGTCGGCCGCCAGCTCGTCGATGGCCTTGCGCACCGTGCCCTGGCTGACGCGAAAGCGCGCGGCCAGCTCCATCTCGCTGGGGATGGCCTCGCCGGGCTTCCATTCGCCGTGCTGCAGGCTGTGCAGGATCAGGCCCTTGATTTGCTGGTACAGCGGGCTGAAGGCGGGGGTCTGGGACGCCGCCGCGCCGGCCGCCGGGGCGGGCGCGTCGATGGCGGACGAAGAAGGGGAGGGCATCGTGGGGGGTGCGAAGCGAAGTGCGAAGCGCGTGAAAGGGCGCCGGCGAAGCGCCGCGCAACCGGATCATCATAATCTTATATAAGACATAAGACAAATTGACCGGGCCGAAATTTCGGCAGTAAAATCGCCCGCTGTTTTGCGGGGCACGAAGGCTGCTGATGACGCGCTGGTGCTGCCTTGCACCACACACCCATCCTCATCGAGTCATCTGGAGTTTTCCCATGAGCAAGAAGCCCGTCCGCGTTGCAGTCACCGGTGCAGCCGGCCAGATCGGTTACGCCCTGCTGTTTCGTATCGCCTCCGGCGAAATGCTGGGCAAGGACCAGCCCGTCATCCTGCAGCTGCTCGAAATCCCGGATGAAAAGGCCCAGAACGCGCTCAAGGGCGTGATCATGGAGCTGGAGGACTGCGCCTTCCCGCTGCTGGCCGGCATCGAGGCCCACTCCGACCCCATGCAGGCCTTCAAGGACACCGACTATGCCCTGCTGGTGGGTGCCCGTCCGCGCGGCCCCGGCATGGAGCGCGCCGACCTGCTGGCCGCCAACGCCCAGATCTTCACCGCCCAGGGCAAGGCGCTGAACGCCGTGGCCAGCCGCAACGTGAAGGTGCTGGTGGTGGGCAACCCGGCCAACACCAACGCCTACATCGCCATGAAGAGCGCGCCCGACCTGCCGCGCGAGAACTTCACCGCCATGCTGCGCCTGGACCACAACCGCGCGGCGTCGCAGCTGGCGGCCAAGGGCGGCTTCAAGGTCGGCGACATCCGCAAGCTGACCGTGTGGGGCAACCACTCGCCCACCATGTACGCCGACTACCGCTTTGCCACGGTGGATGGCAAGTCGGTCAAGGACGCCATCAACGACCAGGCCTGGAACAAGGACGTGTTCCTGCCCACCGTGGGCAAGCGCGGCGCGGCCATCATCGCCGCGCGCGGCCTGTCCTCGGCCGCCTCGGCCGCCAACGCCGCCATCGACCACATGCGCGACTGGGCGCTGGGCAGCCAGGGCGAATGGGTGACCATGGGCGTGCCCTCCAATGGCGAGTACGGCATTCCCAAGGACATCGTGTTCGGCTTCCCCGTCACCACCGAGGGCGGCAAGTACAAGATCGTCGAGGGCCTGCCCATCGACGCCTTCTCGCAGGAATGCATCGACAAGACCCTGGCCGAGCTGCAGGGCGAGCAGGACGGCGTCAAGCACCTGCTGTGAGCGCCGCGCCGGCCCGCGTCCGTCGCCCATGATGCCGGTTGCTATTTTTTTAATAGCTGAAGGCCATTGATTGACGCCGGCTGGCATTGGTTTTTCCTGGAAAAAGACTCCCGATGCCTGCTGTTGCTGCCCCTGCCCACCCGCGCGACGTCCTGCTGGACGCGCAAGCCGCTGCCGTCCACCTGCCGGTGTGCGACCACTACAGCGGCGTCGAGGCGCGCATGAGGAAGAGCCTGCAGCTGCAGCGGGAAATGGCCGAGGAGTTCGGCCACTGCGTCTTTGACGTGACGCTGGACTGCGAGGACGGGGCGCCCGTGGGCCAGGAGCGCCGCCATGCCGAGCTCGTGGCGCAACTGGTGCTGGACGCCGCCCCCGGGGCCCGGGTGGCGGCGCGGCTGCACACCGTCGATCACCCGGCGTTCGCCGATGACGTGGCCATCATTGCCGGCCAGGCCGGCGCCCGGCTGAGCCACGTCATGATTCCCAAGGTCGAGAGCGCCGACGACCTGTTGCGCGCCGAGCGCGCGCTGGACGCCCGCGGTGCGCGCCAGCTGCCGCTGCATGCGCTGATCGAGTCGCCGGCAGCGGTGCATCGCGCCTTCGAGATCGCGGCCCACCCGCGCCTGCAAAGCCTCAGCTTCGGGCTGATGGATTTTGTCTCCGCCCATGGCGGCGCCATCCCCGCCTCGGCCATGGGATCGCGCGGGCAGTTCGAGCACCCCCTGGTGGTGCGCGCCAAGCTGGAGATCGCCGCCGCCTGCCATGCCCACGGCAAGGTGCCCGCGCACTGCGTGGTGACCGAGTTCAGCGACCCGGCGGCGCTGCAGGCTGCCGCCGCGCGCGCCGGCACGCAGTTTGGCTACACGCGCATGTGGAGCATCCACCCGGCGCAGATTCGCCCCATCCTCGCGGCCTTCGCGCCCGATGCCAGCGAGGTGCAGCTCGCCGGGCGCATCCTGGCTGCCGCCCAGGCGGCCGACTGGGCGCCGATCAGCGACGGCGGTGTGCTGCACGACCGGGCCAGCTACCGCTACTTCTGGCAGGTGCTGGAGCGCGCGCACCGCACGGGGCAGGCGCTGCCGTCCAGCGCCCAGCCCTGGTTTTCCGGGCCGGCGACAATGGCGCCCTGATCGCCGTCCCCCCCATTCCCCTCGTTTGTTGCAGGAGTCCCCATGAAGACCCTCGTCGCTTCCGCACTGATCTTGCTGGCTCCTGCGCTGGCGTGGTCGCAAGACGCGCCCGCCGCACCCGCCAAAGCGGCCACCGCCAAGGCCAAGGCCGCCCCTGCGAAGACCGCGGCCGCCAAGCCCGCCGCTGCCAAGGCTGCAGCCGCCAAGCCTGCGCACAAGAGCACGGCCGTGGCCAAGGCCACGCCGCCCAGCAGCCGCGTGCTGCTGCACAGCGGCGCGGTGCAGGCCGCCGCCGGCCTGTCCGCCGCCGAGGCTGCCCTGACGCCCGAGGAGCTGGCGATTGCCGAGCGCGTGCACACCGGCCATATCGCCTGCGAGCTGGGCGCGTCGGTGGACATCCAGCCCGACGCCCAGTCCCCGGGGCGCTTCCACGTGCAGGGCAAGGGCTTCAAGTACCACATGGCGCCCGTGGCCACTTCCACGGGGGCCGTGCGCCTGGAGGATGCCCGCGCGGGCGCCGTGTGGCTGCAGATCGCCAACAAGTCCATGCTCATGAACCAGAAGCTCGGCCAGCGCATGGCCGACGAGTGCATGAGCCCGCAGCAGTTCGCCGTGGCCGAGGGCTTCAAGAAGAACCCGCCCCAGAGCCTGCTGGACAAGCCCCTGGGCAGCCGCTGAGCCGCCCCAAACCTGCCGGGCCGCTGCCCGGCCGGCGCACCGCGCGAGGGCGGGGCGCTGGCCCGTGCTGCGCCTGGCGACCCCGTTTTACAGAACAACCGACCCCTCTTATCTCCAGGAGAACCACGACATGTTGAAAGCCTACCGCGACCATGTGGCCGAGCGCGCCGCCCTGGGCATCCCGCCGCTGCCGCTGGACGCCAAGCAAACCGCCGAGCTGATCGAGCTGATCAAGAACCCGCCTGCCGGCGAAGAGGCTTTCCTGCTGGAGCTGCTGACGCACCGCGTGCCGCCGGGCGTGGACGATGCCGCCAAGGTCAAGGCCTCGTTCCTGGCCGCCGTGGCACATGGCGACGTGCAGGTGCAGCTCATCTCGCGCGCCAGGGCCACCGAGCTGCTGGGCACCATGGTGGGCGGCTACAACGTGCACCCGCTGATCGAGCTGCTGGACGACGCGGAAGTCTCGGCGCAAGCCGCCGAGGCGCTCAAGAAGACGCTCCTGATGTTCGACTACTTCAACGACGTGGCAACCAAGGCCCGCGCCGGCAATGCCCGCGCCGGGGAAGTCATGCAGAGCTGGGCCGATGCCGAGTGGTTCACCAGCCGCCCCGAGGTCGAGAAGAAGATCACCGTCACCGTGTTCAAGGTGCCAGGCGAGACCAACACCGACGACCTGTCGCCCGCGCCCGACGCCTGGAGCCGTCCGGACATCCCGCTGCACTACCTGGCCATGCTGAAGAACACGCGCGACGGCGCTGCCTTCAAGCCCGAGGAAGACGGCAAGCGCGGCCCCATGCAGTTCATCGAGGAGCTGAAGCAAAAGGGCCACCTGGTGGCCTACGTGGGCGACGTGGTGGGCACCGGCTCCAGCCGCAAGTCGGCCACCAACAGCGTCATCTGGGCCACCGGCGCCGACATTCCCTTCGTGCCCAACAAGCGCTTTGGCGGCGTCACGCTGGGCGGCAAGATCGCCCCCATCTTCTTCAACACGCAGGAAGACTCGGGCGCGCTGCCCATCGAGGTCGATGTCTCCCGGATGGAAATGGGCGACGTGATCGACGTCCATCCCTACGAGGGCCGCATCGAGAAGAACGGCGAGAAGATTGCCGACTTCGCGCTCAAGAGCGATGTGCTGCTGGACGAGGTGCGCGCCGGCGGCCGCATCAACCTGATCATCGGCCGCTCGCTCACGGCCCGCGCGCGTGAGTTCTTGGGCCTGCCCGCTTCCACGGCCTTCCGCCTGCCGCAGCCGCCGGCCGAGTCCAGGGCCGGCTTCACGCTGGCGCAGAAGATGGTCGGCCGCGCCTGCGGCCTGCCCACCGTCGATGGCGTGCAGCAGGGCATCCGCCCCGGCACGTATTGCGAGCCGCGCATGACCACCGTGGGCAGCCAGGACACCACCGGCCCCATGACGCGCGACGAGCTGAAGGACCTGGCCTGCCTGGGCTTTTCCGCCGACATGGTCATGCAGTCGTTCTGCCACACGGCGGCCTACCCCAAGCCCGTGGACGTCAAGACGCACCGCGAGCTGCCCGCATTCATCAGCAACCGCGGCGGCGTGGCGCTGCGCCCGGGCGACGGCGTGATCCACAGCTGGCTGAACCGCCTGCTGCTGCCCGACACCGTGGGCACCGGCGGCGACTCGCACACGCGCTTTCCCATCGGCATCAGCTTCCCCGCAGGCTCGGGCCTGGTGGCCTTCGCCGCCGCCACGGGCGTCATGCCGCTGGACATGCCGGAGTCGGTGCTGGTGCGTTTCAAGGGCGAGATGCAGCCCGGCGTGACGCTGCGCGACCTGGTGCATGCCATCCCGCTGTACGCCATCAAGGCCGGGCTGCTCACCGTGGCCAAGGCGGGCAAGGTCAACGTCTTCTCGGGCAAGGTGCTGGAGATCGAAGGCCTGCCGGACCTGAAGGTGGAGCAGGCGTTCGAGCTGTCCGACGCCTCGGCCGAGCGCAGCGCCGCCGGCTGCACCATCAAGCTCAACCCCGAGCCGATCAAGGAGTACCTGCAGTCCAACATCGTGCTCATGAAGAACATGATCGCGGACGGCTATGCCGACGCCAAGACACTGGCGCGCCGCATCGAGAAGGTGGAAGCCTGGCTGGCCAAGCCCGAGCTGCTGGAAGCCGACAAGGACGCCGAGTACGCCGCCGTGATCGAGATCGACATGAGCGACATCAAGGAGCCCATCGTCTGCTGCCCCAACGACCCGGACGACGCCAAGTTCCTGTCCGAAGTGGCCGGCACCAAGATCGACGAAGCCTTCATCGGCTCGTGCATGACCAACATTGGCCACTTCCGCGCCGCCGCCAAGCTGCTGGGCGGCCAGCGCGACATCCCCGTCAAGCTGTGGGTGGCCCCGCCCACCAAGATGGACGAGGCCGAGCTGATCAAGGAAGGCCACTACGCCGCGTTCGGCACGGCCGGCGCGCGCACCGAGATGCCCGGCTGCTCGCTGTGCATGGGCAACCAGGCGCAGGTGCGCGAGGGCGCGACGGTGATTTCCACCTCCACCCGCAACTTCCCCAACCGCCTGGGCAAGAACACCAACGTGTTCCTGGGCTCTGCCGAGCTGGCCGCCATCGCCTCGCGCCTGGGCAAGCTGCCCACCAAGGCGGAGTACCTGGCCGAGATGGGCGTGATCGATGCCGACAAGGACAGCGTCTATCGCTACATGAACTTCGACCAGATCGAGGAATACGCGCAGGTCGCCGAGGGCGTGAACGCCTGACCCGCCCCTGAGCTGCGCAGGCGGCCCGCCTGCCGCCCAACCCCCGCCGGGCCCTGGCCTGGCGGGGGTTTTTGTTTTTTTGCTCGCTTTTCGATAGCTGCAGGCGATGGCCTGGCGAGGGCTGCAGGCAGGAATGGCCTTGGTTGTCATGCCGGCGTCACCGGCCGGTCATGGCACGGTCACGCGGCCTTCGGACACTTGCGCACCCGCTCATTCCTTCATTCGAGCGACGCAAGGAACCACTGCAATGCTGCACCGCAAGACACGGGCCGCGCTGGCCATCGGCCTGCTGGCCGCCACGGGCGCCTGGGCGCAAAAGACCGAGTTGACCGTGTATACCGCGCTGGAGATCGACCAGCTCAAGGCCTACGAGCAGTCCTTCAACAAGGCCTACCCGGACATCGCCCTCAAGTGGGTGCGCGATTCCACCGGCGTCATCACCGCCAAGCTGCTGGCCGAGAAGGCCAACCCCAGGGCCGACGCCATCCTGGGCGTGGCCGCGTCCAGCCTGGCGCTGTTCGACAGGCAGGGCATGCTGCAGCCCTACGCGCCGCAGGGCCTGGCCGCCATCGCGCCGCGGTACCGCGACAGCCGCAACCCGCCGCACTGGGTGGGCATGGACGTGTTCGGCGCCACCATCTGCTTCAACACGGTGGAGGCGAAAAAACGCAACATCCCCCAGCCCGCCAGCTGGCACGACCTGACCAAACCCGAGTTCAAGGGCCAGGTCGTCATGCCCAACCCGGCGTCGTCCGGCACCGGCTACTTCGACGTGGTGGCCTGGCTGCAGCTGTTTGGCGACGAAGGCGGCAAGGGCGGCGGCTGGAAGTACATGGACGCGCTGCACGAGAACATCGCGCAGTACACGCACTCGGGCTCCAAGCCCTGCAACATGGCGGCGCAGGGCGAATACGTGGCCGGCATCTCGTTCGAGTACCGCGGCCACGTGAACCAATCCAAGGGCGCGCCGATCGAGCTGGTCTTCCCCAAGGAAGGCCTGGGCTGGGACCTGGAGGGCATGGCCATCTACCAGGGCACGAAGAATTTGCAGGCGGCGCAAAAGCTCGCCGACTGGGCGGCCAGCAAGGAGGCCATGCAGCTGTATGGCAAGAACTTTGCCGTCACGGCCGTGCCCGGCGTGGCGCCGCCGCTGCCCGGCATTCCGGCCGACTACGAGAGCCGCCTGATCCCGCTGGATTTCTCCAGGATGGCCGACAGCCGCGAGCGCGTGCTGGCCGAGTGGGCGCGCCGCTACGACGGCAAGAGCGAGGCGAAGAAGCAATGATTGCTTTGGCCCGCTTCCTGCAGCACGCGCCGCGAGGCGGACCTGCGCCGGCGCCGGCGCGCCCGGCGGCGCGCGCTGCAGCGGCGCCTGCGCACCCCCCGGCGCCGACCGGGGAGGGCGGGGGCGCGGCCTACCTGTCCATCCGCCGGGTGCACAAGCACTACGGCGCGTTTGCCGCGCTGCAGGGCATTGACCTGGAGATCGAGCGCGGCGAGTTCGTCTGCTTCCTTGGGCCGTCGGGCTGCGGCAAGACCACCTTGCTGCGCGCCATCGCCGGGCTGGAGCCGCACAGCAGCGGCGAGATCTGGCAGGCCGGCCGCGAGATCTCGCGCCTGCCGGCCGCGCAGCGCGACTACGGCATCGTGTTCCAGTCCTATGCGCTGTTCCCCCACCTGACCGCGGCCGAGAACGTGGCCTACGGCCTGGTCAGCCAGCGCCAGCCGCGCGCGCTCGTGCAGGCCAAGGTGCAGGGCTTGCTGGACACGGTGGGCCTGCCCGGCAGCGGCGGCAAATACCCGGCGCAGATGTCGGGCGGGCAGCAGCAGCGCGTGGCCCTGGCGCGCGCGCTGGCCATGTCGCCCGGGCTGCTGCTGCTGGACGAGCCCCTGTCCGCGCTGGACGCCACGGTGCGCGTGCGCCTGCGCAGCGAGATCCGCGCGCTGCAGCAGCGCCTGCACGTGACCACCATCATGGTCACGCACGACCAGGAGGAGGCGCTGTCCGTGGCCGACCGCGTGGTCGTCATGAACCACGGCGCGGTCGAGCAGGTGGGCACGCCCACCGACATCTACCTGCGCCCGGCCACGCCCTTCGTGGCCGAGTTCATCGGCAAGGCCAACCGCCTCCCCGTGCTTGCCGCGGGCCGGGGCCTGCTGCTGCTGGCGGGCCAGCCCATGCACTGCCCGCAGGCCGGCCCCCTGGCGGCCGGGCAGGAGGCCGTGGCCTACCTGCGGCCCGAGGACTGCCGGGTGATCCAGTGCACGGCCCTGCCCGTGGCCGGCGCGCACCCGCTGCCGCAGGGCGAGCAGGTCTGGAGCGGGCGCGTCGAGCACATCGAGTTCCTCGGCTCGCACTGCCTGGCCCACGTCGAGCCGCAGCGCCTGCCGGGCCGGCGGCTGCAGCTGCAGTTGTCGATGGCCGACTGGGCGCGGCTGGACGTGCAGCCCGGCCGTTGGCTGCAGTTCGGCATTCCGCCTGAGCGGCTGACGGTCTTCGCCGTGCCCGCCACGCCGGGAGCAGCCGGCGTGAACACCTCCGTCATTCCATCCCTGGCCCGCGCCGGCGCGCGGCCGCCGCTGCGCCAGCGCGCGGCGCCGGGCGAGCGCCTGGCGCACGCGGCCCTGCTGCTGGTGCTGGCGCTGCTGGCCACTTTTTTGCTGGGGCCGCTGCTGGCCCTGCTGGCGCAGGCCTTCGCGCCGGCGCCCGGGGCCGGGCAGGGCGCGTTCGGCCCGTTTGCCGCCTACTTGCGCTCGCCGGCGCTGCTGGGCAGCCTGTACAACAGCGTCTGGGTGTCGCTGCTGGTCACGGCGCTGGTCATTCCGCCGGCCTTCGGTTTCGCCTATGCGCTCACGCGCACCTGCATGGTCGGCAAGGGGCTGCTGCGCGCCATCAGCCTGCTGCCGCTGCTGGCGCCCTCGCTGCTGTCGGCCATCTCCATGGTGTATTGGTTCGGCAACCAGGGCGTGCTCAGGGGCGCGTGGCAGGCGCTGGGCCTGGGCGGCCTCTACGGTGCGCCGGGCGTGGTGCTGGCGCAGTGCTTCGCCACCTTCCCGCACGCGCTGATGATCCTGGTCACCGCGCTGGCCGTGGGCGACCAGCGCCTGTACGAGGCCGCCACGGCCCTGGGCGCCGGCGCCGCACGCCGGTTCTGGACGGTGACGGTGCCCGCAGCGCGCTACGGCCTCATCTCGGCCGCGCTGGTGGTGTTCACGCTGGTCATCACCGACTTCGGCATCCCCAAGGTCATCGGCGGCAACTTCTCCATGCTGGCCACCGACGTGTTCAAGCTGGTCATCGGCCAGCAGGACTTCCAGCGCGGCGCCGTCGTGGCCCTGCTGCTGCTGGCGCCGGCCGTGCTCACGTATTTGATAGACCTGCGCGTGCACCGGCGCCAGGCCGCCGTGCTGACGGCCCGGGCGGTGGCGCTGCAGCCGCGCCCCCACGCCGCGCGCGACCGCGCTGCGCTGGCCGGCTGCGGCCTGCTGGCGGCGCTGATGCTGGCCATGTTCGGCATGGCGGTGTTCGCCTCGCTGGCGCGCTTTTGGCCGTACCAGCTGCAGCCCACGCTGGCGCACTACACCAGCGGCCTGGTCGATGCCGGTGTGGAGACGGCCATCTGGCACAGCATCCAGATGGCCGCCTGCACGGCGGTGGCCGGCCCGGCCCTGGTGTTTGCCGGTGCCTATCTGCTGGAAAAGACCCGCGGCCTGGACTGGGCGCGGCCGCTGCTGCGCCTGCTGGCCATGCTGCCCATGGCGGTGCCGGGGCTGGTGCTGGGCCTGGGCTACATCTTCTTCTTCAACGCGCCGGGCAACCCCTTGAACGGGCTGTACCAGACCATGGCGCTGATGGTGCTGTGCACGGTGGTGCACTACTACACCACCGGCCACATGACGCTGATGGCCGCGCTCAAGGCCATCGACGGCGAGTTCGAGGCCGTGGGCGCCTCGCTCAAGGTGCCCCAGCACGCCACGCTGCGCCGCGTGACGCTGCCGCTGTGCCTGCCGGCGCTGCTGGAGGTCTCGCGCTACTTCTTCATCGCCGCGATGACGACGATCTCCGCCGTGGTCTTCCTCTACTCGCCCGAGACGCGCCTGGGCGCGGTCGCCATCCTGAACCTGGACGAAGCCGGCGACACGGCCGCCGCCGCCGCCATGGCGGTGCTGATCGCGCTGGTGTCGTGCGTGGCGACGCTGCTGTACCAGCTGCTGGGCGCCTGGATGGCGCGGCGCACGCAGCGCTGGCGGCAGCGCAGTTGATGCAAAAAACATAGCGAACAACCCTTATTTATCAAGGGCTGGGGGCTGATTTCACTCCAAAACCATGACAACACACCCCTTTTTTCGACGTCATCGTCGTCGGCGCCGGCATCCTGGGCCTGGCGCACGCCTACACCGCCGCGCAGCGCGGTCTCAAGGTCTGCGTGGTCGAGCGCGACGCCGCCTGCCTGGGCGCGTCCATCCGCAACTTCGGCTTCGTCACCGTCACCGGCCAGGGCGCGGGCGACACCTGGCGCCGCGCCCGCCTGGCGCGCGACGTCTGGGCGCAGGTCGCCCCGCAGGCCGGCATCGTCGTGCTGCACACCGGCCTGAACCTGGTGGCCCGCCGGCCGCAGGCGCTGGCCGTGCTGGAAGAGTTCATGCGCACCGACATGGCCGAGGGCTGCACCCTGCGCTCGCCCGATGAGGCCGCGCGCCACGCGCCCGAGCTGCGGCTGGACGGCGCGCAGGCCGTGCTGCACAGCAGCGCCGAGCTGCGCGTGGAGTCGCGCCAGGCCATCGCCCAGCTCACGGCCTGGCTGGCCGAGCGGCACGGCGTGGTCTTTCGCTTTGGCGAGGCAGTGCTGGAAGTCGCCACGCCGCGCGTGCGCACCGCGCGCGCCACGCTGCACGCCGAGCGCGTGGTGGTCTGCACCAATGCCGACATCCACGGCCTGTACCGCGAGCTGTTCGAGCGGCAAGAAGTGCGCCTGTGCCAGCTGCAGATGCTGCGCGTGCGCCCGCAGCCGGGGCTGAGGCTGCAGGCTGCCGTCATGGGCGACCTGAGCCTGGTGCGCTACCTGGGCTACAGCCAGCTGCCCGCCGCGCAGGCGCTGCTGGCGCAGCTGCAGCAGGAGGAGGGCGAGAGCCTGGAGCACGGCATCCACCTGATCGCCGTGCAAAGCGCTGATGGCAGCCTGGTGGTGGGTGACTCGCACCACTACGGCGCCTCCGTGCCGCCCTTTGCCAGCGAGCGGGTCGATGCGCTGATCCTGCGCCACCTGCGCCAGGCCCTGCGCATCACCGAGCTGGAGGTGGCCGAGCGCTGGGTCGGCACCTACCCCACGGCCCCGCGCACCGACTGCTTCATCGCGGCGCCGGACGACGCCACGCGCGTGGCCGTCGTCACCAGTGGCACGGGCGCCAGCATCGGCTTCGGCGTGGCGCACGATACCTTCAAGAACTGGTAGCCAGGGACTGGCCATGACAACTTCGCACACCCCTACGCAAGTCCAGGCCGTGGTCTTCGACTGGGCCGGCACCATCGTGGACTTCGGCTCGCGCGCGCCCATGGGCGCCTTCGTGCAGCTGTTCGCCGGCTTCGGCATCGACATCAGCATCGCCCAGGCCCGCGGCCCCATGGGCGCGGCCAAGTGGGACCACATCGCCGCGCTGTGCGCGCTGCCCGAGGTGGCCGCGCAGTGGCAGCGCCAGCACGGCCGGCCCGTGGCCACCAGCGACATCGACCACCTCTACGAGGTCTTCACGCCCATGAACGCGCGCGTGGTGGGCGACTTCGCCGACTTCATCCCCGGCGCGCTGGACACGGTGGCGGCGCTGCGCGCGCGCGGCATCAGGATTGGCAGCACCACCGGCTACAACCGGCCCATCATGGACGTGCTGCAGCCCATCGCCGCCCAGGGGGGCTACGCGCCCGACAACCTGGTCTGCGCCGGCGACCTGGCCGCCGGCCGGCCCAGCCCGCTGATGATGTACCGCTGCCTGGCCGACCTGGGCGTGTGGCCGGCGCACACGGTGGTCAAGGTGGACGACACCGGTGTCGGCCTGGCCGAGGGCCTGAACGCCGGCACCTGGGCGGTGGGCGTGGCCATCAGTGGCAACGCCTGCGGCCTGGGCCTGGCCGACTGGCAGGCGCTGGCGCCGGGCGAGCAGGCCGCGCTGCGCCAACAGGCCGCCGCGCAGCTCAAGCAGGCGGGCGCGCACTACGTGATCGACAGCGTGGCCGAGCTGCTGCCGGTACTGGACGACATCGACCAGCGGCTGCGCCGGGGAGAGGCTGCCTGAGGCCTGCGCATGGCTGGGCGCCGGCCGCTCTGCAGGCCCCGCCGCGTGCCCTACCATCCAACGCCTGCGCGCGGCAATGGGTGCCGTGGGCGAGGGTGGACTATTTCCGGTGACATGCGATGACGATGGCTGTGGAACAGGGCATGGGGCAGCGCTTTGGGCGCCTGGACGCGCTGCGCGGCGTGGCCATGGTCTGGATGACGCTGTACCACTTCAGCTTCGACTTGAACCACTTCAGGTTCTGGCTGCAGGACTTCTTGCGCGATCCGTTCTGGACCTGGCAACGCACGGGCATCGTCAGCCTGTTTCTGCTGTGCGCGGGCATGGGGCAGGCGGTGGCCGCGTGCCAGGGCGTGGATGGGCAGCGCTTCCTGCGCCGCTGGACGCAGGTGGCGGCCGGGGCGCTGCTGGTCAGCGCCGGGTCCTTCCTGGTGTTCCCGCTGACCTTCATCCACTTCGGCATCCTGCACAGTGTGGCCGTGATGCTGATGGTGGCGCGCGCCAGCAGCGGCTGGCGCACCGGCTGGCTGCTGCTCGCCGGCGCGCTGGCGCTGGCCCTGCCCAGCCTGGCGCAGGCGCTGCTCACGCCCGACGCCCTCATGGACGCGCTCAACGACCGGCCGCACAACTGGCTGGGCCTGGTCACGCGCCGGCCCTACACCGAGGACTACGTGCCCGTGTTCCCGTGGCTGGGCGTGGTGTGGTGGGGCCTGGCGCTGGGGCGCTGGCTGCAGCTGCGCCAGCAGCAGCTGCTGGCCGGACCGCTGCCGCGCGCAGCTGCGCCCCTGGCCTGGCTGGGGCGGCATTCGCTGAGCTACTACCTGCTGCACCAGCCGGTGCTGTTCGTTGCGTTCATGGCGTGGGACAGGTTTCTGCGCTGACCCGCCTGGCGCCGGGGCATAAAAAAACGCGGCGCACAGGCCGCGTTTTCTTGCAATGCACCGCCGGTCTTACTCGACCTTGGCCTTGGCGCGCAGCTCTTCCTGGAACTTCATCAGCTTTTGCTGCTGCAGCTGCTGGGCAATCTGCGGCTTGACGTCGTCCAGCTTGGGCAGCTCGGCCTGGCGCGTGTCGTCCAGGCGGATGACGTGCCAGCCGAATTGGCTCTTGACCGGGGTTTGCGTGATCTTGCCCTTGTCCAGCTTGACCAGCGCCTCGGTGAACTCGGGCACGTAGCTGCCCGGGTTGGCCCAGCCCAGGTCGCCGCCGCGCGCGCCCGACCCCGGGTCCTTGGACTGCTTCTTGGCGATCTCGTCGAACTTGCCGCCCTTCTTGAGCTGGGCAATGATGGCCTTGGCCTCGTCTTCCTTCTCGACCAGGATGTGGCTGGCCTTGTATTCCTTGCCGGCGTTGGCGGCAGCGAACTTGTCGTACTCGGCCTTGATTTCCTCGTCGGTGACGGGGTTCTTCTTCTGGTAGTCGGCAAACAGCTCGCGGATCAGGATGGTCTGGCGGGCCAGCTCCATCTGGCCCTTGTAGTCGGCGGAGGCTTCCAGGCCGCGCTTTTGCGCTTCCTGCATGAAGATCTCGCGGGCGATGACTTCGTCCTTGATCTGGCCTTCGATCTCCGGGGTGATCGGGCGGCCCGAGCGCTCCAGTTGCTGCTTCAGGGCGTCGGCGCGTTCTTTCGGCACGGCCTTGCCATTGACGACGGCGATGTTCTGCGCGACGGCGGGCAGGGCCATGGCGCCCAGCATGGCGGCGGCCACCAGGCCGGACAGGAGCTTTTGCTTCATTGTTGGAAATCCACGAAGGTAGGTGAGGGGACGGGCGCGTGCCTGATGGAAAACGTGCAGCGCCGGATGCGGGGAGCGGAAATCAGAGGGTTTCGATGGCAATGGCGTGGGCGCCATGGTCGATAAAAATGCGCAGCGCATCATACACAAGGCGATGCTGGGCCACGCGGCGCTGGCCGGCAAACAGCGGCGAGGCCACGCGCACCCGGAAGTGCGTGCCAAAGCCGGTGCCGTTGGCCCCGTCATGGCCTTCGTGCTGCCAGCTCTCGTCCAGCACTTCCAGGAAGGTGGGGGCCAGCTGCTCGCGCAGGCATGCCTGCATGGCCTCGGCAGTGATGGCGACGGGGGCGGTGCGGGTCTCGGTCATGGTTGCGCGTCCTTGGGCAGGGTGGGGGCGGCGGGCGGCTCGTCGTGCATGTGGCGGCTCAGGAACAGCGCCTGGGCGATGACGAAGGCCAGCATCAGGCCGATGCCGCCAAAGAGTTTGAAGTTGACCCAGGTGTCGGTGTCGAAGCGGTAGGCCACCCACAGGTTGAGCACGCCCATGGCGGCGAAGAACCCGCTCCAGCCCCAGTTGAGCTGGCGCCAGACCGCCTCGGGCAGCTGGATCTGCGCGCCCATCAGGCTCTTGATGAAGTTGCGGCGGAACACCAGCTGGCCGACCAGCAGCGTGCCGCCCATCAGCCAGTACAGCACCGTGGGCTTCCACTTGATGAAGGCCTCGCTGTGCGCCAGCAGCGTGGCGCCGCCAAACAGCACGATCACGCCCAGGCTCAGCCACTGCATGGGCTCGACCTTGCCGTGGCGCAGCCGGAAGTAGGCGATCTGCGCCACCGTGGCGCCCATCGCCACGGCTGTGGCGGCGTAGATGCCCCACAGCTTGAACGCGGCGAAAAACAAGATGATGGGAAAGAAGTCGAGCAGCAGTTTCATGGAAGCGTCGCCATCAGGGCGCGGGCGGCTCGAAGTCGAGCGAGGCGGAGTTCATGCAGTAGCGCAGGCCGTCCGGGCCCGGGCCGTCGGGGAAGACGTGGCCCAGGTGGGCGCCGCATTGTGCACAAACGGTCTCGGTGCGCACCATGCCATGGCTGGTGTCCCGGATTTCGCGGATGGCGCCGGGCAGGGCCTGCGAGAAGCTGGGCCAGCCGCAGCCGGCGTCGAACTTCGTTGCAGAGTCGAACAACCTGGCGCCGCAGCAGATGCAGTGGTAGCTGCCGTCCGCCCAGTGGCGCTCGTACTTGCCGGTGAAGGGGCGCTCGGTGGCCGCGCGGCGCGTGACGTCGAAGGCGCGCGGCTCGGCGCCCCGGCTGGCCAGGTGGGCCTGCCACTCGGGGTCGGACTTGTGGATGGGGTAGGTCATGATGAGCAGCTGATGGAGATGCGGGAAGCCCATTCGGGCGGGAAGCCGGCGTATGCGTCAAGGCCCGGGTGCTCGTCAAATGGGCGCGCCAGCAGCGTCTGCAAGGTTTGGAGTTCATCGAAGCGGCCAAGTTTCGCCTCGGCGATGGCCTGCTCGGCCAGGTGGTTGCGCAGCACGTACTTCGGGTTGCTCTTGAGCATCAAATCGGCCGCCTGCCGGCCACCCGGGCCGGCATGTAGCTCTCTAAACGATAGCAACCAGGCGTCTGCCGCAGCGCGGTCGAGGAACAAGTCGCGCACCGGCCCGAAATCCTGCCCGGCCTGGGCGTGCGACAGGCGGCGCCAGAAGATGGTCCAGTCCACCTGCCCGGCGGCCAGCAGGGCCAGAACCTGCTGCACCAGCGCGGCGTCGCCCTCGCGCGGCCCGGCCAGCCCCAGCTTGGCGCGCATCAGCGCCAGGTAGGCTTCGGTGAACACCGCCTCGTAGCTGGCCAGCGCGTCCTGGGCGGCCTGCGCGTCGTCGATCAACGGCATCAAGGCCTGCGCCAGGCAGTGCAGGTTCCACCAGGCCACGGAGGGCTGGCGGTCGAAGGCGTAGCGGCCGCGCGTGTCGCTGTGGTTGCAGATGTGGCCTGGATCGAAGCCGTCCAGGAACTGGAACGGGCCGTAGTCCAGCGTCAGGCCGGTGATACCCATGTTGTCGGTGTTCATGACGCCATGGCAAAAGCCCACGGCCTGCCAGTGCGCGATCAGGCGCGCGGTGCGCTCGCTCACCGCCTGCAGCAAGGCCGCGTAGGTGGCCCGCCCCGACGGGTCGGCCGGGCGGCGGCACTCGGGGTAGTGGCGCCCGATCACGTAGTCGGCCAGCTGGCGCAGCTCGGCCACCTGGCGGCGCGCGGCGAAGTGCTCGAAATGGCCAAAGCGGATGAAGCTCTCGGCCACGCGCGCCACCACCGCCGCCGTCTCGACCTCCTCGCGCTGCACCGGCGCGGGCGAGCCGGTGACGCACAGCGCGCGCGTACTGGGCACGCCCAGCGCGTGCATGGCCTCGCTGCACAGGAACTCGCGGATCGATGAGCGCAGCACCGCCCGGCCGTCGCCCATGCGCGAGTAGGGCGTGCGCCCGCTGCCCTTGAGCTGCAGCTCCAGCCCCTGCACCTGGCCCAGCAGCAGCGCGCGCCCGTCGCCCAGCTGGCCGGCCCAGACGCCGAACTGGTGCCCGCTGTAGACGCTGGCCACCGGCTGGCTGCCGGGCAGCAGGGCGTTGCCGCTGAAGGCTGCCAGCAGGTCGGGCGCGTGCTGCCAGCCCATGGGCAGGCCCAGCAGCTCACCCGCGGCGGCGCTCGTGCCCACCCAGTACGGCGAGGGCAGGGGCGTGGGCGGCACCGGGCTGGCAAAAGCCGGGCCCAGCTGGCTGAAGCCGGCTTGCCAGCGGGGCTGCCAGGGGGCGGGGGCGTGTCGGTCGTCGGCGCAGGTCATGGCGCCATTGTCGGCCGCGCGTGTCCCCGGCGTGCCAGAGAAGGCCGCGGGGCCCGGGGTTTTCCCGATGGCTGCGCAGCAGCGGCGCTGTCGATCGCCGCTAACATCCTGCGGTTGTTTTTTTCCCCATTTCACAAGGAGATTCCCCATGCTGGGCCAGATGCAGAGCCAACCGCTCCTGATTTCATCGCTGATCGAATTTGCCGAGCGCCACCACGGGGACGGGGAGATCGTCTCGCGCCGCGTCGAAGGTGACATCCACCGCTACACCTATCGCGACCTGGCGCGGCGCTCGCGCCAGCTGGCCCATGCGCTGGACGGCCTGGGCCTCCAGTTCAGCGACCGCGTCGCCACGCTCGCCTGGAACGGCTACCGGCACATGGAGATGTATTTCGGCGTGTCCGGCTCGGGCCGCGTGCTGCACACCATCAACCCGCGCCTGCACCCCGAGCAGATCGCCTGGATCATCAACCACGCCGAGGACCAGGTGCTGTGCTTTGACCTCACCTTCCTGCCGCTGGTGCAGGCGGTGCACGCCAAGTGCCCCACGGTGAAGAAATGGGTGGCGTTGTGCGATGCCGACCGGCTGCCGCAGGACTCGGGCGTCCCCGGCCTGGCGAGCTACGAGGAATGGATTGGCGGCCAGTCCGACCAGTACGCCTGGCCGCAGTTCGACGAGAACACCGCGTCCAGCATGTGCTACACCAGCGGCACCACGGGCAACCCCAAGGCCGCCCTGTACAGCCACCGCTCCACCGTGCTGCACGCCTACGCCGCCGCGCTGCCCGACGTGATGTGCCTGTCCGCGCGCGACACGGTGTTGCCGGTGGTGCCCATGTTCCACGTCAACGCCTGGGGCATCCCCTACTCGGCGGCGCTCACGGGCTGCAAGCTGGTCTTCCCCGGCCCGGCCATGGACGGCAAGTCCATCTACGAGCTGATGGAGGCCGAGGGCGTGACCTACGCCGCCGGCGTGCCCACGGTGTGGCAGATGCTGCTGGGCCACCTGCGTCCGGCCGGCCTGAAGTTCTCCACCCTGAGGCGCACGGTGATTGGCGGCTCGGCCTGCCCGCCGGCCATGATCACCGCCTTCCAGGACGAGTTCGGCGTCGAGGTGCTGCACGCCTGGGGCATGACCGAGATGAGCCCGCTGGGCACCTTGTGTACGCTCAAGAACAAGCAGCTGGCGCTGCCCAAGGACGAGCAGATGAAGGTCCTGCAAAAGCAGGGCCGGGCCATCTTCGGCGTGGACATGAAGATCGTGGGCGACGATGGCCGCGAGCTGCCCTGGGATGGCAAGACCTATGGCGACCTGATGGTGCGCGGGCCCTGGATCCTGGACACCTACTACCGCGGCGAGAGCCCGCTGGTGCAGGACGGGCAGGGCCGCGGCTGGTTCCCCACCGGCGACGTGGCCACCATAGACGCCGACGGCTTCATGCAGATCACCGACCGCAGCAAGGACGTGATCAAGTCCGGCGGCGAGTGGATCAGCTCCATCGACATCGAGAACATCGCCATGGCGCACCCGGCCGTGGCCATGGCCGCCTGCGTGGGCATGCCGCACCCCAAGTGGGACGAGCGCCCCATCGTCGCCGTGATGAAGAAGCCCGGCGCCGAGGTGACGCGCGAGGAGCTGCTGGCCTTCTATGAGGGCAAGACCGCCAAGTGGCAGATTCCGGACGACGTGGTGTTCGTCGAGGCCATCCCGCTGGGCGCAACCGGCAAGATGCTCAAGACGCGCCTGCGCGAGCAGCTTGCCGGCTACCGGCTGCCGGGCCTGTGAGGCCCGCGCCCCTGGCGGCAGTCACCTGGGCGATAGCCGCTAGGGGCAATCCCTGAACGAGGGCCGCAGGCGGCCCTGTACGCTCGCCGGTCTGCAGGAAACGCCCATCCCCAAGGAGACGAAAGACATGAAATTCACCATCAAAATGGTAGCGGCCGGCACTTTGCTGGCCTGTGCTGGCGGCGCCTTTGCCCAAAAGGGCGAGACGGTGAAGATCGCCTGGCTGGACCCCCTGTCGGGCCTGATGGCGGCGGTGGGCACCAACCAGCTCAAGGGCTGGCAGTTCCTGTCCGAGGAGTTCAACAAGAAGAACGCCTCGGGCGTGAAGTTCGAGATCATCGGCATCGACAACAAGCTGTCGCCGCAGGAGACCACCAGCGCCCTGCGCTCGGCCATCGACCAGGGTGCGCGCTACATCGTGCAGGGCAACGGCTCCGGCCCCGCGCTGGCCATCATGGACGCGCTGGACAAGTACAACGCCCGCAACCCCGGCAAGGAGGTGGTGTACCTGAACTACGCCGCCGTGGATCCCGACCTGACCAACAGCAAGTGCAGCTACTGGCACTTCCGGCTGGACGCCGACACCTCCATGAAGATGGAGGCGCTGACCACCTTCATGAAGGACCACGCCGAGATCAAGAAGGTCTACCTGATCAACCAGAACTACTCGCACGGCCAGCAGGTGTCCAAGTACGCCAAGGACATGCTCAAGAGGAAGCGCCCGGACGTGGAGATCGTGGGCGACGACTTCGCCCCGCTGGCGCAGGTGCGCGACTTCTCCCCCTACATCGCCAAGATCAAGCAGTCCGGCGCGGACACGGTGATCACCGGCAACTGGGGCTCGGACCTGGCGCTGCTCATCAAGGCGGCCAACGACGCGGGGCTGAACAACGTCAACTTCTACACCTACTACGGCGGCGTGACGGGCAGCCCCACCGCCATGGGCGCGGGCGCCGCCGGGCGGGTGTACATGGTGTCCTACGGCCATCCCAACCTGCCCGGCAGCATTGCGCAGCCGGTGGCGCAGTACAAGAAGAAGTTCAACGACGACCTGTACACGCTGGCCATCTACAGCGGCTTCGCGATGCTGGACACGGCCTTCGCCAAGGCCAAGTCCACCGAGCCGGCCAAGGTGGCACCGGTGCTGGAGGGCCTGAAGTTCAACAGCTTCAACGGCGAGGTCGAGATGCGCAAGACCGACCACCAGCTGCAGCAGGGCCTGTTCATCACGCGCTGGGAAAAGGCCGGCGGCAAGTACCCCAACGACGCCGAGAACACCGGCTACACCTTCGTGCCCGTGAAGTACTACGAGCCCTACGTGGCCAGCACGCCCACGTCGTGCCAGATGAAGCGCCCTTCCTGAGCGCACCTGCCTTTTGTGTGGAGCCCGGGCGTGCTCGGGCTTTTTTTTCACCCGCGTCATGGACTTCCCTGCCTGGGCGTAACTGATGAATCTCGAATTTTTCGTGATCTCCCTGCTCAACGGTGTCAGCTACGGGCTGCTGCTGTTCATGCTGAGCTCGGGGCTGACGCTGATCTTCAGCATGATGGGCGTGCTCAACTTCGCCCACACCAGCTTCTACATGCTGGGGGCCTACTTCGCCTACACGCTGTCGGGCGTGGTGGGGTTCTGGCCGGCCCTCGTCGTGGCGCCGCTGCTGGTGGGCGCCCTGGGCGCGGCGTTCGAGCGCTACAGCCTGCGGCGCGTGCACAAGTTCGGCCACGTGCCTGAACTGCTGGTGACCTTCGGCCTGTCCTACCTGATCCTGGAGGTGGTGCAGCTGGTCTGGGGGCGTTCCACCGTGCCCTACGGCCTGCCGCCTGCCCTGCAGGGCCCGCTGTTCACGCTGTACGGCACGCAATTCCCGAAGTCGCGCTCGTTCATCATGCTGGTGGCGCTGCTCATGCTGCTGTCCGTGTGGCTTTTGCTGACGCGCACGCGCATCGGCCTGGTGATCCAGGCGGCTCTCAAGCACCCGCACATGGTCGAGGCGCTGGGGCACAACGTGCCGCGCGTGTTCATGCTGGTGTTTGGCGGCGGCTGCGCACTGGCCGGCCTGGCCGGCGTCATCGGCGGCAACACCTACATCACCGAGCCGGCCATGGCCGCCTCGGTCGGCTCCATCATCTTCGTGGTGGTGGTGGTGGGCGGCATGGGCTCGCTAGCCGGCGCCTTCCTGGCCTCGCTCATCATCGGCATCGTGCAGACCTTTGCCGTGGCGCTGGACTGGTCGGCCGCCAGCGCGCTGGCCCGCCTGGGCGTGCAGGTGGGCGAGCAGACCTTCGGCTGGCCGCTGCTCAAGCTCACCGTGTCGCAGGTCGCGCCCATCCTGCCCTACCTGTTCCTCGTGCTGATGCTGATCGTTCGCCCGCGCGGTCTGCTGGGCACGCGGGAGGACTGACGAATGCCCATTCCCTCGCAAGTCTCCACCATCCCGCCTGCGGCTGCGCGGCTGGCCCGGCCGCAGCCGCTGGGCGGCGGGCGCATCCTGGTGTGGTCGCTGTTCGCGCTGGCGCTGGCCGCCGCGCCGCACATCTTCACCAGCAGCCTGGCGCTGACCATGCTCTCGCAGATCGGCTACCTGATCGTCATCTGCCTGTCCTACAACATCCTGCTGGGGCAGGGCGGCATGCTCAGCTTCGGCCACGCCGTCTATACCGGCCTGGGCTCCTTCATCACCATCCACGCCATGAACATGGCCGGGCGCGGCGAGCTGCCCATACCGCTGGTGCTGATGCCCATCGTGGGCGGCCTCGCGGGGGCGTTCTTCGCGCTGCTGCTGGGCTTCGTCACCACCAAGAAGTCGGGCACCACGTTCGCCATGATCACGCTGGGGCTGGGCGAGCTGGTGGCCGCCATGGCGCTGATGTTCCCGGAGTTCTTCGGCGGCGAGGGCGGCATCACCACCGACCGGGTCTATGGCAAGGGCTTCATGGGCATCACCTTCGGGCCGGCCATCCAGGTGTACTACCTGATCGCGGCCTATTGCTTCCTTTGCACGGCGGCCATGTTCGCCTTCACCGGCACGCCCCTGGGCCGCATCCTGAACGCCGTGCGCGACAACCCCGAGCGGGTCGAGTTCATTGGCTACAACACGCAGCGCGTGCGCTGGTTCGCCTTCATCATCGCCGGCTTCTTCGCCGGCGTGGGCGGGGCGCTGGCGGCCATCAACTTCGAGATCGTCACCGGCGCGGACAGCGTGAGCACCATCCGCTCGGGCGGCTACCTGCTGTTCACCTTCCTGGGCGGGGCGGGCTTCTTCTTCGGGCCCATCATCGGCGCGGTGCTGCTGGTGTTCGCCTCGGTGCTGCTGTCCGAGCTGTCCAGCGCCTGGCTGCTCTACCTGGGCCTGGTGTTCCTGCTGATGGTCATGTACGCGCCGGGCGGCGTGGCCAGCCTGGTCATGATGAACCTGCGCGTGGCGCGCCACGGCCTGTGGCGCCCGCTGGCGCTGCCGTACCTGGCGCTGCTGGCCGCTGGCCTGGTGGCGCTGCTGGGCGCCGCCGCGATGGTGGAGATGACCTACCACCTGCAGCTGAACACCGCGATGGGCAGCGAGCTGCCCTTCATGGGGCTGCGGCTGGATGCGCGCAGCGCCGCGAGCTGGGCGGGCGCCGGGGCCCTGCTGGCCGTGGGCCTGGCGGGGCTGGAGGCCGGCCGGCGTGTCTTCGCGCGGCGCTGGGGCTCCATCCAGGAGCAGATCGAACAACAACCAAGCCAACGCACGGAGGCCGCTTGATGGCCGGGCAGGACACACAGGCGGTGAACGCCCTGGAGCTGCGCGAGCTGCGCAAGAGCTTTGGACGCACCGAGATCATCCGCGGCGCCAGCCTGGCCGTGCGGCCGGGCGAGCGCGTGGCCATCATCGGCCCCAACGGCGCGGGCAAGTCCACGCTGTTCAACCTGATCAGCGGGCGCTTTGCGCCCACCAGCGGCGAGGTGCTGCTGCACGGCGCGCGCATCGACGGCCGCGCGCCCTTCGAGATCAACCGCATGGGGCTGTCGCGCAGCTTCCAGATCACCAACATCTTCCCGCGCCTGTCGGTGTTCGAGAACCTGCGCGCCAGCGTGCTGTGGAGCCTGGGCTACCGCTATGCGTTCTGGCGCTTCCTGTCGCGCCTGCACGATGCCAATGACCGCGCGGCGCAGCTCATGGAGCAGATCCGCCTGGCGGACAAGCGCGACGTGCTGGCCATGAACCTGACCTACGCCGAGCAGCGCGCGCTGGAGATCGGCATCACCATCGGCGGCGGCGCCAGCGTGATCCTGCTGGACGAGCCCACCGCCGGCATGAGCACCAGCGAGACGGCGCGCTTCATCGCCCTGATCCGCGAGGTGACCGAGGGCCGCACGCTGCTCACCGTGGAGCACGACATGGGCGTGGTCTTCGGCCTGGCCGACCGCATCGCGGTGGTGGTCTATGGCGAGGTGATCGCCTTCGACACGCCCGAGCGCGTGCGCGCCAACCCGCGCGTGCAGGAGGCCTACCTGGGCTCGGTCATCGCCGCCCAGCAGGCAGGGGGACATTGAATGCTGACCGTACAAGACCTGCACGCCTACTATGGCAAGAGCCACGTGCTGCACGGCGTGAACTTCGACGTGCGCCCAGGCGAGATCGTGGCGCTGCTGGGGCGCAACGGCTCGGGCCGCTCCACCGCCGCCAAGGCCGTGATGGGCCTGGTCCACTGGGAGGGGCGCATCGGCTGGAAGGGCACGCCGCTGGCAGGCAGGAAGGCCTACGAGATCGCCCACCTGGGCCTGGGCTACGTGCCCGAGAGCCGCGACGTTTTCCCCAACCTCACGGTGCACCAGAACCTGCTGCTGGGCCAAAAGGGCAGGGGCCGGGGCAGCCGCTGGACGGAAGACGACATGTACGCCATGTTCCCGCGCCTGGGCGAGCGGCGCAACGTCGAGGCGGGCGTGATGTCGGGGGGCGAGCAGCAGATGCTCACCCTGTGCCGCACGCTGATGGGCGACCCCGACCTCATCATCATCGACGAGCCCACGGAAGGCCTGGCGCCCAAGATCGTCGAGCTGGTGGGCGAGTACCTCACCCGGCTCAAGGACCGGGGCATCTCGGTGCTGCTGATCGAGCAAAAACTCACCATCGCCATGACGATCTCCGACCGCGCGCTGGTCATGGGGCACGGCAGCATCGTGTTCTCCGGCACGCCCGACGAGCTGCGCGCCAACGCGGCGGTGCGCAAGGAGTGGCTGGAGGTGTGACTGTGGCCATGGCGCCCTCTCCCGCGTGCGGGGGCGGGGCTGCGGCCGCGGCTCAGGCGAAGCCGCCCGGCTGCCGCAGGCGCGTTTGCAAGAACTCCAGGAATTCCTGCGCCGCCGGCGTCAGCGCGCGCCCGCGGCGCGTGAAGATCCAGAAGGCGCGCTCGACCACCGGGTCGCCGATGGGCCGCATCACCAGTCCGTACTGCTCCACCAGCGTGCGTGCATAGGGCATGCACAGGGTCAGGCCCAGGCCGGCGCGCACCAGGGCCAGGGCGGTGGTCATGAAGGTGACCTGCGTGAAGGCGTCCTTGTGCAGGTCGCGCGCGGCCTCGCCCACGTCGCTGACCAGCAGCTCGGTGAACTGCCCCTGCAGCGTGATCAAGGGCTGGCCGCTCAGGTCGTCCCAGTGCAGGCGGCGGCGCCTTGCCAGGGGGTGGGCCGGCGGCATGACGGCCAGGAACGGCAGGGTGAACAGCGGCTTGGCATCGATGTCGGAATTGGCGTCGCGCTCCGGCCCCAGGCCTATGTCCACCTCGCCGGAGAACACGCGCGCCATCACGCTCTCGACGGCACAGTCCACCAGCCGCAAATGCACGTTCGGGTGCTGCACATGAAAGCCCGCCATCACCTCGGGCAGCAGCGTGCAGGCCAGCAGCTGCGGCACCGCCACGCGCACGCTGCCGCGCTGCAGCGCCTTCAGGTTGCCCACCTCGCTGATCACGCCTTCCAGGTCGTGCAGGATCTTCTCGACCTGCGGGTACAGCTCGCGCCCGGTCTCGGACAGGCGCAGGCGGCGCGTGCTGCGGTCGAACAGCCGCAGGCCCAGTTGCTGCTCCAGCTCCTTGATGAGCGAGCTGAGCGCCGACTGGGTGATGAACAGCCGCTCGGCCGCCAGCGTGAAGCTGCCGGTGTCGGCCACGGCGACGAAGGCGCTGAGCTGGCGCAGGGTGACATTCATGGGCTGATTTTATAAATCAATCATTAAAAAACGTTTGTCTGATAAATGGATTCGTCCTTTAATCCGACCCAGCAGTCGTATTTGCGTACCCACCACAGGAGCAGCGCCGTGAGCGAAAAGAAGTTTGCCTCCCAGGCCGATCTGGAAGAAAAGAAAGTCAGCTGGGACAAGCTCAGCGACAACGCCTATGCCTACACCGCCGAGGGCGACCCCAACACCGGCGTCATCATTGGCGACGACGGCTGCATGATCATCGACGCCACCGCCACGCCCGTGGCCGCGCAAAGCGTGATCGCCAAGATCCGCGAGATCACCGACAAGCCCATCAAGTACGTGGTGTTGACGCACTACCACGCCGTGCGCGTGCTGGGCGCGTCGGGCTATCGCGGCGAAGGCCTGGAGCAGGTCATCGCCAGCCGCGACACCTACGACCTGATCGTCGAGCGCGGCCAGCAGGACATGGATTCGGAAATCGGCCGCTTCCCGCGCCTGTTCCAGGCCGTGGAGAGCGTGCCCGGCCTGACCTGGCCGACGATGACCTTCACCGGCGAGATGGCGCTGTGGCTGGGCGGCCTGGAAGTGCGCATCCAGCAGATCGGCCGCGGCCACACCAAGGGCGACACCATCGTCCATTTGCCCAGCCAGAACATCTGCTTCTCGGGCGACCTGGTCGAGGCGGACGCCGCCTGCTACACCGGCGACGCCTACCTGGCCGACTGGCCGCAGACGCTGGACCGGCTGGCGGCCATGAATTTCGACAAGCTGGTGCCCGGCCGCGGCCCGGCGCTCATGACGCCCGAGGCGGTGAAGAGGGGCCTGGCCTACACGCGCGATTTCGTCAGCACCCTGTACGGCAGCGCCCGCGAGGCCGTCGCCCAGGGCATGGACCTGAAGGCCACCATGGCGCACACGCGCCGCGCCATGGACCCGAAGTTCGGCCATGTCTTCATCTACGAGCACTGCCTGCCGTTCGACGTGACGCGCGCGCACGACGAGGCCAGCGGCATCCGCGACCCGCGCATCTGGACGGCCGAGCGCGACCAGCAGATGTGGCACGCGCTGCAGCAGGGCTGAGCACTTCAAAAACAATAGCTGCAACCCGTTGAAATACGCCGGCAAGCGGCCGATTTGACCCAAAAAGCGCAGGAAACGCCATGCTCAGCACCTACACCTACCCCAAGTTCGCCTACGTCCGTCCGCCCGAGCTGCAGGGGCAGGGCGGCGGCCACTACCCGGTGGTGGTGGTGGGCGCCGGCCCGGTGGGCCTGGCCATGGCCATCGACCTGGCGCAGCAGGGCCAGCGCGTGCTGGTGCTGGACAACGACGACACCGTGTCCATAGGCTCGCGCGGCGTGTGCTATGCCAAGCGCGCGCTGGAAGTGCTGGACCGCATGGGCTGCGGCAGCCCCTGCGTGGACAAGGGTGTGTCGTGGAACGTGGGCCGCACCTTCTTTCGGGACGGCGAGGTCTTCAACTTCAACCTGCGCCCGCAGGAGGGCCACCAGCGCCCCGGCATGGTCAACCTGCAGCAGTACTACCTGGAGCAATACCTGGTCGAGCGCGCGCGCCAGTTGCCCAACCTGGAGCTGCGCTTCAAGAACAACGTCATCGGCGTCAGCCAGGACGAGCACAAGGCCACCCTGCGCGTGGAGACGCCCGATGGCGCCTATACGCTCAGCTGCGACTGGCTGGTCGCCGCCGACGGCGCGCGCTCGCCCATCCGCCAGATGCTGGGGCTGGACATCGAGGGCAAGGTCTTCATGGACCGCTTTTTGATCGCCGACGTGGTCATGGCCGCCGACTACCCGGCAGAGCGCTGGTTCTGGTTCGACCCGCCCTTCCACCCGAACCAGTCGGTGCTGCTGCACAAGCAGGCCGACAACGTCTGGCGCATCGACTTCCAGCTCGGCTGGGACGCCGACCCCGAGGCCGAGAAAAAGCCCGAAAAAGTCATCCCGCGCATCCGCGCCATGCTGGGCGACGAGCGCGAGTTCCAGCTCGAATGGGTCAGCGTCTACACCTTCCAGTGCCGGCGCATGGGGCAGTTCAACCACAACCGCGTGCTGTTCGTGGGCGACGCGGCGCACCAGGTCTCGCCCTTCGGCGCGCGCGGCGCCAACTCCGGCATCCAGGACACCGACAACCTGGCGTGGAAGCTGAAACTCGTCATCGACGGCAAGGCACCCGCGTCGCTCTTGGACAGCTACAGCAGCGAGCGCTGCCACGCCGCCGACGAGAACATCCAGAACTCCACGCGCTCGACCGACTTCATCACGCCCAAGAGCGCCGCCAGCCGCGCCTTTCGCAACGCCGTGCTGGAGCTGGCGCAGGACTATCCCTTTGCCCGTGCGCTGGTCAATTCCGGCCGCTTGTCCGTGCCGTCGTGGCTGGTCGATTCGCCCCTGAACACGCCCGACGCCGACGCCTTTGCCGGCGACATGGTGCCCGGCGCGCCCATGCACGACGCGCCGGTGGCCGGCGGCCGCAGCGACTGGCTGCTGGGCCACGTGGGCGGGCAGTTCCAGCTGCTGCTGTATGTCGATGACGCCAGCCAGATCGACGGCGTAGAGGCCCGCGAACTGGCCGCGCTGGCGCAGGACGCCATCGGCGTGCAGGCCCTCGTCGTGGCCCAGCGCGGCAGCGCGCCCGCGCCGCTGGCCACGCTGCTCGATGCGCAGGGCGATGTCCGCCAGCGCTACGACCTGCAAGGCGGCAGCTGCTACCTGCTGCGCCCGGACCAGCACGTGGCAGCGCGCTGGCGCAGCTTCGACGCTGCCCGCGTGCGCGCCGCGGTAGCGCGCGCCACCGCCAACGCCTGACGACCCCCGAACGCCCGCAACCCGCCATGAAGCGAGACGCCATGCCCCTGATCACCCAGCCCAACCTGCATGAGAGCGGCCAGCGCTACTTCCAGGCCTACACGCCCGGCGATGATTTCTACGAAGCGCTGATAGCGACGCACCAGGGCCTCACCGACGAGCAGAGCACGGCCGTCAATGCGCGCCTCGTCCTGCTGCTGGCCAACCACATCGGCGACATAGCCGTGCTGCGCGAAGCCTTGCGCATCGCGCGCGGCAAGCTTTGAATACCCCACCCACCTGAAGGAGACACACCATGTCCATCGTTCGAGGCGTCCACCACGTCGCCTACCGCTGCAAGAACGCCAAGGAGACCGTCGAGTGGTACAAGAAATACCTCGACATGGAGTTCATCCTGGCCATCGCCGAGGACGAAGTGCCCTCCACCAAGGACCCGGACCCGTACATGCACGTGTTCCTGGACTTAGGGGGCGGCAACATCCTGGCCTTCTTCGAGCTGCCGACCAAGGCCGCAATGCTCAGCCCGGCCGACGCCAACACGCCCGCGTGGACGCAGCACCTGGCGCTGAAGGTCGATTCCATCGACGCCATGATGGCCGCCAAGGCGCGCATGGAGGCCGACGGCATCGAGGTCATCGGCCCGACCAACCACACGCTGTTCCAGTCCATCTACTTCCGCGACCCGTCCGGCCACCGCCTGGAGCTGGCCGCCGACACCACCACGCCCGAGATGGCGCAGGCGCTGGACAAGGTGAAGTGGGACATGCTCAATGAGTGGGACCGCACCAAGAAGGCGCCCCAGCACGCGCGCTGGATGCACGACGGCAGCGGCAAGCCTTGAAGGGGTGGGGCGGTGGGTGCGCGACGCGCGCGTCCAGCGCCACTACCGTTTTGATAGCTAACTATCGTTGATCCACGCCGGCATGCGGCCGATTTCATTCAAAAAGAGCTTATTTCCATGAAACTCGCCACCCTCAAGCAAGGCGGCCGCGACGGCACGCTGGTCGTCGTCAGCCGCGACCTCACGCGCCAGCGCGCCGTCCCCGCCATCGCCCGCACCCTGCTCGCCGCCATGGACGACTGGCAGGCCGCCGAGCCGCAGCTGCGCCAGGTCTATGAGGCCCTGAACAGCGGCGCCATCGAGGGCGAGCCTTTTGACGAAGCCGCCTGCCACTCGCCCCTGCCGCGCACCTGGCAGTGGGCCGACGGCTCGGCCTATCTCAACCACGTCGAGCTGGTGCGCCGCGCGCGGGGCGCCGAGGTGCCGGAGAGTTTTTATTCCGACCCGCTGATGTACCAGGGCGGCAGCGACAACTTCATCGCGCCGCGCGCCGACGTGGTCGCGCGCCCGGATTGGGGCATCGATTTCGAGGCCGAGGTCACCGTGGTCACGGGCGACGTGCCCATGGGCGCGAGCCCCTCGGAGGCCGCGAAGGCCATCCGCCTGGTGATGCTGGTCAACGATGTTTCGCTGCGCAACCTGATTCCGGCGGAGCTGGCCAAGGGTTTCGGCTTTCTGCAAAGCAAGCCCGCCAGCGCCTTCAGCCCCGTGGCCGTCACGCCCGACGAGCTGGGCGAGGCCTGGAAGGATGCCAAGGTGCATTTGCCGCTGCTGGTGCACCTGAACGGCGAGCTGTTCGGCCGCCCCAACGCCGGCGTGGACATGAGCTTCGACTTCGGCCAGCTCGTCGCCCACGTGGCCAAGACGCGCGAGCTGTGCGCCGGCTCCATCGTCGGCTCGGGCACGGTGTCGAACAAGCAGGGCAACCTGTGGGGCTCGTCGATTGCCAATGGCGGCGTGGGCTACTGCTGCCTGGCGGAAGTGCGCACCTACGAAACCATCGAGCAGGGCAAGCCGGCCACGCCCTTCATGCAGCACGGCGACGTGGTGCGCATCGAGATGCTGGACGCGCACGGCCAGAGCATCTTCGGCACCATCGAAAACCGCGTGGACACGCACCGGGCGCCTTGAGGCCGCGCATGCTGAAGCTGTATTCCTACTTCCGCAGCTCCGCCGCGTACCGCGTGCGCATTGCGCTGGCGCTCAAGGGCCTGGCCTACGACACCGTGCCCGTGCACCTGCTGGCCGGCGGCGGCCAGCAGCACGGCGCCGCCTACCGCGCGACCAATCCGCAGGCGCTGGTGCCGGCCCTGCAAGAGGGCGAGGGCGGGGCGGTCGTCACCCAGTCGCTGGCCATCATGGAGTACCTGGACGAGGCGCATGGCGGCGCCCCGCTGCTGCCGGCCGATGCGCTAGGCCGCGCCCGCGTGCGCGCCCTGGCCCAGGCCATTGCCTGCGACCTGCACCCGCTGAACAACCTGCGCGTGCTGCGCTACCTGAAGCACGAGCTGGCGCTGAGCGACGCGCAAAAGGACGCCTGGTACGCGCATTGGGTGGCGCTGGGCCTGTCGGCCATCGAGGAAATGCTGGCGGCGAGCAAGGACACTGGCCGCTTCTGCCACGGCGACACGCCCGGCCTGGCCGACTGCTGCCTGGTGCCGCAGGTCTACAACGCCCAGCGCTTCAACTGCCCGCTGGACGAATTTCCCACCATCCAGCGCATCGTGGCCGAGTGCGAGGCGCTGCCGGCCTTCCAGCAGGCGGCGCCGGACAGGCAGCCGGACGCGGCTTGACGCCCTGAACTGCGGCCCGGGCGGCGACAGCTGCGCGGCTCGACGTTTCGGCCCTGATCAGGTCAGCGCATCCAGCGGCACGCCCAGCGCCACGGCGATTTTTTTCAAGGTCGCCGCAGTGCCGGCGCGCTTGCCCCGTTCGATCTGGCTGATGAAGGGCTTGCTCAAGCCGGTGCAGGCCGCCAGGCGCTCCTGGTTCCAGCCGTGGTGCTGGCGCCAGGCGCGCACCGGGTGCATGCCGTCCGCCACGGCGAACGCGACCTGCGCGGGAATCCGCACGCCATCGTCCTGCGAGGCGGCGCGGTCGAAGGCCGCTGCATCCTGTGCCTCCTCCAGGGCGCCGCGCACCTTGTCCCAAAGTTGCGCCGGCACGACGTAGAACACTGGCTCGCCGTCTTTCTCGATGATCTGCACTTCGCTCATTGGTAAATCCCTCCACGCGCGCCGATGTCCAGCACCAGCACCACAAGCCGCCCCGCGTCCAGCGTGTAGATGACGCGCCAGTCGCCAACCCGAAGCCGAAAACCGGGGCGGCCCACCAGCTTCTTGACGTTGGCTGCTGAAGCAGGGTCGTGCGCCAGCGCCTCCAGCTTGGTCTTCAACACTGCGCGCGCGTTGGCCGGCATGGCAACCAGGGACTTGAACGCGGGCTTGGTGAATTCCAAGGTGTACATGCCATTATGTTAGCGATATGCTAATAAATCGACAAGGCGCCTGGCATTCTTGCTATCTGCGGAATCGCATCCGGAATGCAGGAGCGCTCGCAAAAATGCGCCCGCGCCGGGGTTTGTCCCACTCGGGACAAACGCCCGTGACGCCCTGTCGGCCCCCGCCTACAATGGAAAATCGCACGACCGTACTTTTCCATCACTCACCCACGAAGGAAGACCCGCATGAGCGCTGACTACCAGGTACACGGCGATGTTGCCGTGATCACGCTGAACAATCCGCCCGTCAACGGCCTTGGCATGGCCACGCGCCGCGGCATCGTCGAGGGACTGGAAAAGGCCCAGGCCGACGACAAGGTCAAGGCGATTGTCATCACCGGCGCTGGTGGCGCGTTCTCCGGCGGCGCCGACATCACCGAGTTCGGCACCGACAAGGCGCTGGCCGAGCCCAACCTGCATTCCGTCATTTCGGCTGTCGAGCAGTCGGCCAAGCCGGTCGTCGCCGCCATCCACAGCGTGTGCATGGGCGGCGGGCTGGAGCTGGCGCTGGCCTGCCACTACCGCGTCGCCGCACCCGGCTGCAACGTGGCGCTGCCGGAGGTGAAGCTGGGCCTGCTGCCCGGCGCCGGCGGCACGCAGCGCCTGCCGCGCGTGCTGGGCGTCGAAGCCGCGCTGAACATGATCGTCAGCGGCGAGCCGGTGAAGAGCGAATTCATCGCCTCCGTGCCCGGCCAGAAGCTGTTCGACAAGCTGGTCGATTCGCCCGAGGGGCTGGCCGAAGGCGCGCTGTCGTTTGCGCGCGGCGTGGCCGATGTGCGCCCGCTGCCGCTGGTGCGCGACCTGCCGTGCAAGCACCCCAACGCCGAGGCGTACTTCCAGTTCGCGCGCAACATGGTCAAGGGCATGGCCAAGAACTTCCCCCGCGCCGGCCAAGTGCGTCGATGCGGTGGAGGCCGCCGTCAAGAACAGGAAGTTCGACGATGGCCTGAAGGCCGAGCGCGAGCTGTTCCTGCAGCTGATGTGGACGCCGGAATCGCGCTCGCTGCGTCACCTGTTCTTCGCCGAGCGCGCGGCCAGCAAGATTCCCGACGTGCCGGCTGATACGCCCAAGCGCGACATAAAAAAAGTCGCCGTCATCGGCGCCGGCACCATGGGCGGCGGCATCGCCATGAACTTCCTGAACGCCGGCATCCCCGTGGTGATGCTGGAGACCAAGCAGGAAGCGCTGGACCGCGGCGTGGCCACCATGCGCAAGAACTACGAAGCGCAGGTTGCCAAGAAAAAATTGAAGCAGGACAAGTACGAGCAGCGCATGGGGCTGCTGTCCACCACGCTTAGCTACGACGACCTGAAGGACGCCGACCTGGTGATAGAGGCCGTGTTCGAGGACATGGGCGTCAAGGAGCAGGTGTTCACCAAGCTGGATGCGGTGATGAAAGCGGCGCCATCCTGGCGTCCAACACCTCGACGCTGGATCTGAACAAAATCGCATCCTTCACCAAGCGTCCGCAAGACGTGGTGGGCCTGCATTTCTTCAGCCCGGCCAACGTGATGAAGCTTTTGGAGGTCGTGCGCGGCGACGCGACGGCGCCCGACGTGCTGGCCACCGTGATGGCCGTCGCCAAGAAGATCAAGAAGGTGGCGGTGGTCTCGGGCGTGTGCGACGGCTTCATCGGCAACCGCATGATCGAGCAGTACGGCCGCCAGGCGGGCTTTTTGCTGGATGAAGGCTGCACGCCGCAACAGGTGGACAAGGCCATCGAGAAATTCGGCTTCGCCATGGGCCCGTTCCGCATGGGCGATCTGGCCGGCAACGACATCGGCTGGGCCATCCGCAAGCGCCGCGCCGTCGAGCAGCCCGGCATGAAGTACAGCAAGACGGCCGACCTGCTGTGCGAGATGGGCCGCTTTGGCCAGAAGGTGGGCAAGGGCTGGTACGACTACGTGCCCGGCAAGCGCGACGCCATCCCGAACGCCGAGGTCGAGAAGATGGTGGCCGAGCATCGCCAGTCACTGGGCATCACGCCGCGCAAGATAAGCGACGACGAGATCGTGCAGCGCCTGGTGTATTCGCTGGTCAACGAAGCGGCGCATATCCTGGAAGAAGGCATCGCCAACAAGGCCAGCGACATCGACGTGGTCTACATCTTTGGCTACGGCTTCCCGGTGTACCGCGGCGGCCCTTTGAGCTACGCCAACGAAGTGGGGCTGTTCAACGTGCAGCAAGCCATGAAGCGCTTCGCCCAGAACCCGCGCGACGACCCCGCGTTCTGGCAGCCCGCGCCGCTTTTGCAAAAGCTGGTGGCCGAAGGCAAGCAGTTCTGACGAAACGCATTGCGTTGTTGCATCCACCGACCCCATTCAAGGAAGTTCGCACATGACATCCGCAGTGATTGTTTCCACCGCCCGCACGCCGCTCGCCAAGAGCTGGAAGGGCTCGTTCAACATGACCCATGGCGCCACGCTGGGCGGGCACGTGGTGCGCGCCGCCGTGCAGCGCGCGGGCATCGACGGCGCGCTGGTCGATGACGTCATCATGGGCTGCGCCAACCCCGAGGGCGCCACCGGCATGAACATCGCGCGCCAGATAGCGCTGATGGCCGACCTGCCCGTGACGGCCTCGGGCATGACCATTAACCGCTTTTGCTCCTCCGGCCTGCAAACCATTGCCACCGCCGCGCAGCGCATCATCGCGGGCGAGGGCGATGTGTACGTGGCCGGCGGCGTGGAGAGCATCTCCTGCGTGCAGCAGGAGATGAACCTGCACATGATCTTCGACCCGGCGCTGCAAAAGAAGAAGCCCGAGATCTACTGGAGCATGCTGCAGACGGCCGAGCAGGTCGCCAAGCGCTACGGCATCGGCCGCGACGCCATGGACGAATACGGCGCGGCCAGCCAGCAAAGGGCTTGCGCTGCGCAGGCAGCGGGCAGGTTCGATGACGAGATTGCACCCATCGAAGTCACCATGGGCGTAGCCGACAAGGTGATGGGCCTGACGAGCAAGAAGGTCACCGTCTCCAAGGACGAAGGCACGCGCGAGGGCACGACCTTCGAGAGCATCCGCGGCCTGCGTTCGGCGCTGCCGGGCGGCTTGGTGTCGGCCGGCAACGCCAGCCAGTTCTCCGACGGCGCGGGCGCCTGCGTGGTGGTCAGCGAGGAGTTCGCGCAGAAGAACGGCCTGAAGCCCCTGGGCCGCTTCCTCGGTTTCGCGGTGGCCGGCTGCGAGCCCGACGAGATGGGCATCGGCCCGGTGTTTGCCGTGCCCAAGGTGCTGAAGAAGTTGGGCCTCACGGTGCAGGACATCGACCTGTGGGAGCTGAACGAAGCCTTCGCCGTGCAGGTCATCTACTGCCGCGACAAGCTGGGCATCCCGAACGACCGCCTGAACGTCAACGGCGGCGCCATCGCCCTGGGCCACCCCTATGGCGTCTCGGGCCAGCGCCTGACCGGCCACGCGCTGATCGAAGGCAAGCGCCGCGGCGCCAAGCGCGTCTGCGTGACCATGTGCATCGGCGGCGGCATGGGCGCGGCCGGGGTGTTCGAAGTGCTGTAAGCGGCGCGCGCGCTGCACAAGCCGCAACGCCCCGCAGGCATCGATGCCTGCGGGGCGTTGTCATTCCGGGGCGCGCCGGCGCCTGCCGGCGCCGCCCCGGGCGGCTTCGGTCAATACACCGGCTGGTGGCGGGCGATGGCTGCGCGCGCCGCGCCGTCCAGCGCGAAGCCTTCCCCGTGGCGCGCCGCCAGGGCATCGGCCCGGGCGAGGAAGGCCTCCACCCCCGTGCCGTAGATGAACTGCATGGCGCCGCCCGTCCAGGCGGGAAAGCCGATGCCGAAGATGGAGCCGATGTTGGCGTCATGCGCGCTGGTCAGCACGCCTTCGGCCAGGCAGCGCGCCGTCTCGACGGCCTGGCGGTACAGCAGGCGGTCCTGGATCTCCTGCACGTCCCACTCGATGCCGGGCTGCTCGAACAGGCGGCGCAGTTCGGGCCACAGCTGCTTCTTGCCGCCTGCCGGGTAGTCGTAGAAACCGGCGCCGGCGGCGCGGCCGGCGCGCTGGTGCTCGCGCACCATGCGCTCGACAAGCAGCTGGCCGGGCGTGGCGGCATAGGCCCGCCCCTCGGCGGCGAAGTCCGCGCGCGTCTGCTCCATGACGTGCACGCTCAGGCTGAGCGCCGTCTCGTCGAGCACCGCCAGCGGCCCCACCGGCATGCCGGCCTGCACGGCGGCGTTCTCGATCACCGCCGCCGGGATGCCCTCGCTGAGCATGGTGGCGCCCTCCATCACGAAGGTGCCGAAGGTGCGGCTGGTATAGAAGCCGCGCGAGTCGTTCACCACGATGGGAATCTTGCCCAGCGCCTGCACGTAGTCGAAGGCGCGCGCGACGGTTTCGTCATCGGTGGCCTGGCCGCGGATGATCTCCACCAGCTTCATCTTGTCCACGGGGCTGAAGAAGTGGATGCCGATGAATTTCTCCGGCCGCGCGCTGGCCTTGGCCAGGCCGCTGATGGGCAGGGTGGAGGTATTGCTGGCAAAGAAGCCGCCCGGGCTGAGCTGCGGCTCGGCCTCGCGCGTGACCTGGGCCTTGAGCTCGCGGTTCTCGAACACGGCCTCCACGATCAGATCGCAGCCGGCCAGGTCCTGGGCGCTGTGCGTGGGTGTGATGCGTTCGAGCAGGGCCTGCGCCGCCTCGGGCTGCATGCGGCCTTTTTCCACGCTTTTTTGCGCCAGCCTGGCGCTGTAGGCCTTGCCTGCCTCGGCCTTGTCCTGGCTCACGTCCTTGAGCACGGTGGCGATGCCCTTGCTGGCCTGCGCCCAGGCGATGCCGGCTCCCATCATGCCGGCGCCCAGGATGCCCACCCTGGCCGGCTTGAAGCGCGGCACGCCGGCGGGGCGCGACTTGCCCGCCTTGATGGCGTTCATGTCGAAGAAAAAGGTGTTGATCATGCTCTGCGCCACCGGGCTGGTCATCAGCTGCGCCAGGTAGCGGCTTTCGATGCGCAGCGCCGTGTCGTAGTCCACCATCGCGCCTTCCACCATGGCCGCCAGGGCGGCCTCGGGCGCCGGGTAGCGGCCGCGCGTGGTCTTGCTGAGCATGGCCGGGGCGACCACCAGGGCGCCGGCGATCTTGGGGTTGGCGGGCGTGCCGCCGGGCATCCGGTAGTCCTTGGCGTCCCAGGGCTGCTGCGCCTGGGGATGTGCCGCGATATGCGCCAGCGCCTGGGGCAGCAGCGCGTCCTGGGTGTCCACCAGCTGGTGGACCAGCCCCAGCTCGTGCGCCCGTGCCGGCCCGAAGGTCTTGCCCTCCAGGATCAGCGGCTGGGCCGTCATCAGGCCCAGCAGGCGCGTCATCTTGGTGATGCCGGTCGCGCCGGGCAGCAGGCCCAGCGTCACCTCGGGCAGGCCGAACTGGGTGCGCCGGTCGTTGACGGCGATGCGGTGGTGGGCGATCAGCGCCACTTCCCAGCCGCCGCCCAGGGCGGTGCCGTTCAGGCAGGCGACCACGGGGATGCCCAGCGTCTCCAGCGTGCGGAAGTTCTTCTTCATGGCCTCGATGCGCTTGAAGGCCGTGGGCGCGTCCTCGGGCTTGAGGCGCATGGTGGCCTTCAGGTCGGCGCCGGCAAAGAAGCTGGTCTTGGCCGAGGCCAGCACGATGCCCTTGAGCGCTTCGCCCAGCCGTTCGCGGTCGGCCAGCACGCGCGCCGTGGCTTCGCCCAGGTCACTCTGCCACTGCTCGCACATGGTGTTGACCGGCGAGCCCTGCTCGTCGAAGGTGATCAGGGCGACCTGGCCGCCCGCGTCCTGCGCGGGAATGAGTTCGTAGCGGATGGTTTGCATGTCGAGTCTCTCAATTCGGTGATGAAGGCAGCCAAGCACCACAAGCGCGCCCGGCAAAGCCAGCAGACGCCGCGGATCTGGCTAAAGCCAGGCCGCCGGCGTCGCCCCCCTGCCCAGCGCGCAGCGAGCCAGAGAAGGGGGGAGCCGCGCAGCGGCTCAGGGGGTTGCGTCGATGATGGTTGCGATGCCCATGCCGCCGCCCACGCACAGGGTGACCAGGCCGTAGCGCAGGCCGCGGCGGTGCAGTTCGTCGATCAGGGTGCCCAGCAGCATGGCGCCGGTGGCGCCCAGGGGATGGCCCAGGGCGATGGCGCCGCCGTTGACGTTCACCTTCTCGTGCGGCACGCCCAGCTCGCGCATGAAGCGCATGGGAACGGCGGCGAAGGCCTCGTTGACCTCGAACAGGTCGATCTGGTCCAGCGTCATGCCGGCGCGCGCCAGCGCCTTGCGCGTGGCAGGCACGGGGCCGGTGAGCATGATGGTCGGATCGGCCCCGCTCACGGCCGTGGCGACGATGCGCGCGCGCGGCGTGAGGTTCTGCGCGCGGGCTGCGGCTTCGCTGCCGATCAGCACGGCTGCGGCGCCGTCGACGATGCCCGAGGCATTGCCGGCGTGGTGCACATGGTCGATGCGCTCGACCTGCGGATAGCGTTGCAGCGCCACGGCGTCAAAGCCCATGGCGCCCAGTTGCGCAAACGAGGGCTTGAGCGCGGCCAGGCCCTGCAGGGTGGTCTGGGGCTTGATGAACTCGTCTTCCTGCAGGATCACCTGCCCGAGGAAGTCGCGCACCGGCACGATCGAGCGCTGGAAGTGGCCGGCCGCGCGGGCCGCGGTGGCGCGGCGCTGGGACTCCAGCGCGAAGGCGTCGACGTCGGCGCGCGTGTAGCCGTCCAGCGTGGCGATCAGGTCGGCGCCTATGCCCTGGGGCACGAACTTGGTGGCCAGGCTGGTGGCCGGGTCCTGGGCCCAGGCGCCGCCATCGGCGCCGATCGGCACGCGGCTCATGCTCTCCACGCCGCCGGCCACCACCAGGTCTTCCCAGCCGCTGGCGACCTTTTGCGCCGCCAGGTTCACCGCCTCCAGGCCCGAGGCGCAAAAGCGATTGACCTGCACGCCCGCGCAGCGCCAGTCCCAGCCGGCCTTCAGCGCGGCGATCTTGGGCAGCACCGAGCCCTGCTCGCCGATGGGCGAGACGATGCCCATGACCACGTCGTCCACCTGCGCGGTGTCCAGGTCATGGCGCGCCTGCAGCTCGCCCAGCAGGCCGGCCAGCAGGTCTATGGGCTTGACCTCGTGCAGGCTGCCGTCCTTCTTGCCCTTGCCGCGCGGGGTGCGCAGCGCATCGAAAACATAGGCATGGGTCATGGAAAAACCTTCCTTTTGAATAAAATACGCCGCCAGCCGGCGTGGAATAACGATTGTTTGCTACTTTTTAAGTAGCAAAATCAGCGCGCCGGCAGGCCCATGCCGCGCGTGATGACTTCCTTCATGATCTCGTTGGTGCCGCCGTAGATGCGCTGCACCCGTGCGTCGGCCCAGGCGCGGGCGATGGGGTATTCCCACATGTAGCCGTAGCCACCGAACAGCTGCAGGCACTCGTCCATGACCTTGCACTGCAGGTCGGACGTCCAGTACTTGGCCATGCTGGCGGTCTGGGTGTCCAGGTCGCCCTGCAGGATCAGCTCGCAGCACTTGTCCACGAACACGCGCGCCACCTGCACCTCGGTCTGCAGCTCGGCCAGGGTGAAGCGGGTGTTCTGGAACGCGGCCACGGGCTGGCCGAAGACCTTGCGCTGCTTGACGTAGTCCACCGTCCAGTCGATGGCGGCCTGGGCCGAGGCCACGGCGGTGATGGCGATCTGCAGGCGCTCCCAGGGCAGCTGCTCCATCAGGCAGATGAAGCCCTTGCCCTGCAGCGCGGGGCCGCCCAGCAGGTTTTGCGCCGGCACGCGCACGTTGTCGAAGAACAGCTCGGAGGTGTCCTGCGCCTTCATGCCCACCTTCTTCAGGCGCTGGCCCTTCTCGAACCCCGGCATGCCGCGCTCGACCAGCAGGAGGCTGGTTCCCTTGGCGCCTGCGTCCGGGTCGGTCTTGGCGACGACGATGACCAGGTCGGCATGCCAGCCGTTGGTGATGAAGGTCTTGCTGCCGTTGAGCAGGTAGTGGCTGCCGTCCGGGCTCAGGATCGCCGTGGTCTTGACGCCCTGCAGGTCGCTGCCGGCACCAGGCTCGCTCATGGCGATGGCGCCGATCATGCTGCCATCGGCCAGGCGGGGGAGGTAGCTGCGCTTTTGCTCCTCGTTGCCGTAATGCAGGATGTAGGGCGCGACGATTTCGTTGTGCAGGCCGAAGCCGATCCCGCTGCAGCCGGCGCGGGCGATCTCCTCCATCTGGGCGACCGAGTAGCACTTGTCGGCGCCCGCGCCGCCGTATTGCTCGGGCAGGCTCATGCACAGGAAGCCGTTGGCGCCGGCGCGGCTCCAGACCTCCCGGTCCACGTAGCCTTGCTCTTCCCAGCGGGCGTGGTGCGGCGTGATTTCCTTGTCGATGAAGCGGCGGAAGCTGTCGGCAAAGGCCTGGTGTTCCGGCTGGAACAGGGTGCGTTCGATCATGGGAGTAGCAGAATTTAACCAAGCAAATGCTTTCTTAAATTCTGCCACCGTTGCCGCAGCGCCGGGGCAGCGTTTGCACCGAAATAAGGGAAGAACCTGATGGCGCCATGAAAAACCCGCCTCGAAAGGCGGCTGGGTGCTTGGTGGGGCGAAGGATCAGTGGAAGTAGTCGCTGACCACCTTCCAGCGTCCGTCCTGGATCTGCGACATGCGCGAGCGCTCGGTGCCCAGGCGCTTGGTGGCGGTGAACTTGAGCGTGTCGCTGCCGAAGATGTCCGGGGCGATGGTGGTGCTGTCCATGGCCTTGATGAAGCTGTCGGTGGTCAGGTTGGCGCCGGCGCCCTGCGCGCCACGGATGAAGTTGTCCATGATCTCGTAGCCGTAGACCGAGAACACGCCGGGCTCTTCATTGAAGCGCGTCTGGTACTTGTTGGCCCAGAAGCGGATCGGCTGCGAGGCCTCGTCCAGGTAGGGGATCTGCACCGCCATGGTGGCGTACAGCCCGTCCATGGCCTTGCCGCCCAGCTTGTGGATCAGGTCGGTGTAGGCGGCGGTGGTGCCCAGGAAGGTGGGGGAGAAGCCGGTCTTGCGCGCCTCGCCTATGGTGCCTATGGTCTCGCGGATGACGGTGCCCAGCACCACGAAGTCGCAGCCGGCGGCCTTCATCTTGGCGACCTGCGAGGAAAAATCGGTCGCGCCGCGCTTGTAGGTGGTCTTCTCGGCCAGCTCCATGCCTATGGTCTTGAGGCCGTCCTCGGCGCCGCGCATGACCTCCAGCCCGAACTCGTCGTCCTGGTAGAGCGCGCAGGCCTTCTTGGCGCCCTTTTCCTTGACCAGGCGCGGCGTGCCGGTGCGTGCCTGGTCGTAGTAGGGCACGCTGAAGGCGTATTTCAGGCGCCGGTGGGGCTCCTCGAACATCTCGCGCGCGCCGGTCAGCGGGAAGAAGTTGATGACGTTCTTGGAAAACAGCACCGGGAAGCTGGCGACGTTGGCCGCCGTGCCGATGTGGCCGACCATGGCGAAAATCTTGTCCTGGTTGACCAGCTTCTGCGCTGCCAGCACGGCGCGCTTGGGGTCGTAGCCGGAGTCCTCGACCTTGAACACGAGCTTGCGGCCGTTGATGCCGCCTTGCTCGTTGATCTCGTCCACGCGCAGCTGCATGCCGTTGCGCGCCTGCTTGCCAAAGCCCGCCAGCGGCCCGGACAGGTCCTGGATGGTGGCGACGTTGATGGCGTCCTTGCTGACGCCCTGGGTGGCCTGGGCGCAAGCCCCGGTGCTGGCCAGGCCCAGGGCGGTGGCGGCGGCTGCCGCGAGAAGGTGAGGTGTCATGCGCTTGTCTCCTGTAGTGGTGTGAATTTCGGGATGTCCGCCAGCCAGGGCCGGTTATATGTCGTGCCGCGCCAGCGGCCATAGGCACTATCCCTGCCGGCTAGCCTTGTCCGTACATGGCCTCGATTTGCGGCGCGTACTTGGCCTGTACCAGCTTGCGCTTGAGCTTCATGGTGGGGGTGAGTTCCTCGTCCTCGGCGGTGAGCTGGGTGTCGAGCAGGAAGAACTTCTTGATCTGCTCGACGCGGGCGAACTTCTTGTTGACCTCGTCGATCACGCCCTGGATCAGCTGCTGCACCTCCGGAGCCCGCGTCAGGCTGGCGTAGTTGGAGAACGGCACATCGTGGTCCTGCGCGTACTTCTCGACGTTTTCCTGGTCGATCATGATGATCACCGTGAGGTAGGAGCGCTTGTCGCCGATGACCACCGCGTCCGTGATATAGGGGCTGAACTTGAGTTCGTTCTCCAGCTCGCTGGGCGTGATGTTCTTGCCGCCGGCGGTGATGATGATGTCCTTCATCCGGTCGGTGATGCGGTAGTAGCCGTCGGCGTCCACCGTGCCCACGTCGCCGGTGCGCAGCCAGCCGTCGGGCGTGAAGGTCTCGGCCGTCTTCTCGGGCTGGTTCAGGTAGCCCTTGAAGACATTGGGGCCCTTGACCTGGATCTCGCCCGTGGCCGGGTCCAGCCGCACCTGGTTGAAGCTGGTCGCCGGTCCGATGGAGCCGGGCTTGATGCGCCCGGCCACCATGCCGGTGGAGGCGCCGCAGGTCTCGGTCATGCCCCAGACCTCCAGCATGGGAACGCCCAGCGCCAGGTACCACTTGATCAGCTCCGGCGAGATGGGCGCGGCGCCCGTCACCAGGAAGCGGGCCCGGTGGATGCCGATCATCTTGCGCACGTTGCCCAGCACCAGCCAGCGCGCCAGGTGGAATTGCGCCTTCAGCGCCGCAGGCACCGGCTCGCCGGCCAGCACGCGCTCGGCGATCCGCATGCCCACGCCGATCGCCCATGCATAGGCGGCCTGCTGCACCCGGCTGGACTCCTTGAGCGTGATCATCACGCCGGAGTAGAACTTCTCCCATACGCGCGGCACGGCGGTGAACACCGTGGGCGCGATCTCGCGCACGTTCTCGGGCACGGTGTCGGGGTTCTCGACGAAGTTGAGCTTGCAGCCTGTATAGAGCGAGAAATACTCGCCGCCCATGCGCTCGGCGATGTGGCACAGCGGCAGGAAGCACATGGCCTCGTCGTCTTCATTGCGCGCGATCAGCGTGTTGAAGCCGCGCGCCGTATAGGCCAGCGCGCCGTGCGAGTGCATGGCGCCCTTGGGCTTGCCGGTGGTGCCCGAGGTGTAGACCAGGATGGCGGTGTCGTCCGGCTTCAGGGCCGCGATGCGCCGCTGCATCTCGCCCGGGTGCTCCTGCTGCCACTGCCGGCCCAGGGTGCGCAGCTCCTGCAGGCTGATGACGTGCTCGTCGCGCAGCTCGCGCAGGCCCTCCATGTCGAACACCACGATCTTGCGCAGCAGCGGCAGCTGGGCACGCACTTCCAGCGCCTTGTCCAGCTGCTCGTCGTCCTCGACGAACAGCACGCGCGTGGCCGAGTCCTCGCACAGGTAGTGGACCTGCGCGGCGGCGTCGGTCGGATAGATGCCGTTGGCCACGCCGGCGCACGACAGCACGGCCACGTCCGTGAGTACCCATTGCACGTTGGTGTTGGACAGGATGGAGGCGCAGTCGCCGGGCTGCAGGCCCAGCGCCATCAGGCCGGCGGCGATCTCGCGCACGGCCTCGCCCACCTGGGCCCAGGTCCAGCTCTTCCAGATGCCCAGGTCCTTTTCGCGCAGCCACACGTGCGGGCCGCGCTCGGCCACGGCGTTCCAGAACATGGCCGGGATGGTGTCGCCGGCCAGGACACTGTCCGGGCGCGGCTGGATGCGGGAGTTGTCCCAAAGATTCGACATGGCGGCCCTTATCTCCAGGTTTTCTTTTTCTTCCAGCGCCGCTCGCCGCGCACGCCAGCGTCGCGCATGCCGAGGTAGAACTCCTTGATGTCGTCCTTCTCGCGCAGCACCGCACAGCGGTCCTCCATGACGATGCGGCCGTTTTCCAGCACGTAGCCATAGTCGGACGCGTTCAGCGCCATGTTGGCGTTTTGCTCGACCAGCAGGATGGTGGTGCCGCGCTCGCGGTTGATGCGCACCACGATTTCGAAGATTTCCTTGGTCAGGCGCGGCGACAGGCCCAGGCTGGGCTCGTCCAGCAAGATGAGTTCGGGATTGGCCATGAGCGCGCGCGAGATCGCAAGCATCTGCTGCTGGCCACCGGACAGCAGGCCGGCATCCTGGTCCTTGCGCTCGGCCAGGATCGGGAAGTAGCCATACACCGTCTCGACGTCGCGCGCCACGGCGTCGCGGTCGCTGCGGGTGTAGGCGCCCATCAGCAGGTTGTCGCGCACCGACAGCAGCGGGAACACCTCGCGCCCCTCGGGCACGTGCGACAGGCCCCGGCGCACGATGGCGGCCGGGTCGTGCCCGGTGATGTCCTGGCCCTGCAGCTGCACGCTGCCCTTGCGCGGATCGATGATGCCGGAGATGGTCTTGAGGATGGTGGTCTTGCCGGCGCCGTTGCTGCCCAGCACGGTGGCGATCTCGCCGCGCTGCACCTGCAGGCTGACACCGCGGATGGCCTTGATGGGGCCGTAGCTGCTCTCGATGTTCTGCAGGCGCAGGATGGGCGCGGGCCCGGCGGCCTGGGGGACGGGGGCGTTCATGCGCGCACCTCCAGGCCGGCGCTGTCCGTGCGGCGCAGGTTGCTCACGTCGTCTATGGTGCCCAGGTAGGCCTCGACCACGCCCGGGTGCGTCTGCACTTCATGTGGCGAGCCGGTGGCCAGCACCTGGCCCTGGTTCATGGCCAGCACCCGGTCGGACACGCGCGAGACCAGCGACATGTCGTGCTCGACCATCAGCACCGTGATCCCCAGCTCGTCGCGGATGTCCTGGATCCAGAACGCCATGTCATCGGTCTCCTCCACGTTCAGCCCGGACGAGGGTTCATCGAGCAGCAGCAGCTGCGGCTCGGTGCACAGCGCGCGCGCCAGCTCCACGACCTTGCGCACGCCGTAGGGCAGGCCGGCGATGAGCGTGTCCCGGTAGTGCTGCAGCTGCAGGAAGTCGATGACCTCCTCGGCCTTCTCTCGCGCCCGGATCTCGGCGGCGCGCACGCGCGGGGTGAAGACCAGGTCGGCCCACAGCCCGGTCTCGCGGCGCGTGTGGCGCCCGATCAGCAGGTTATGCAGCACGCTGGCATGCTCGAACAGCTCGATGTTCTGGAACGTGCGCGCGATGCCCAGGCCGGCCACCTGGTGTGCCGGCCGGTCGGTCAGCACCATCTTGCCCGCAGCGCCGAAGTACTCGATGCTGCCGCTGGTGGGCGTATAGATGCGGCTGATCAGGTTGAACACCGTCGTCTTGCCGGCGCCATTGGGGCCGATCAGCGTGAACACCTCGCCGCGGCGCACGTCGAAGCTGACGTCGTTCACCGCCAGCAGCCCGCCAAAGCGCACGCTCAGATTGCGTGCCTCCAGCAACACATCACCGCTCATGACAACCTTTCGTCGAAGGGCGCAACTGCGACAACTGGCGCGCGCGAAGCCAGCGACCGCCGTGCAAGGGCCGCCCCGCGGCACCGGCGGTGTCTCCCTTCCCGAATTGCGCAGCAATTCGAGAGAAGGGGGATGGAGCGAAGCGACATAGGGGGTTGTTCATCACTTCAAGCGCTCCGACTTCTGGAAGCTCTTCTGGCGCTTGAACATGCCCTTGCGGTAGAAGGGAAACAACTGCAGCCAGGTGCGGATCTTCAGCCAACGCCCATACAGGCCCATGGGTTCGAACAGCACGAAGACGATCAGCACCGCGCCATAGACCACCGCCTGCAGGCCGGGCGCCTGCCCGATGGATTCGGGCAGCACGTCCTTGCCCAGGGCGATGAACTGCGGCATCAGGATGAGGAATGCCGCGCCCAAAAACGCGCCGTGGACCGAGCCCAGGCCGCCGATGACGATCATCAGGAGCAGGTCGATGGACTGCAGGATGCTGAACTGGTCGGGCGAGATGAACTGCATCTTGTGCGCATACAGCGCCCCGGCGATGCCCGCCAGCGCCGCCGACAGGGCAAACGACAGGGTCTTGTAGTACGCCAGGTGGATGCCCATGCTTTGCGCGGAGATCTCCGAGTCGCGGATGGCGACGAAGGCGCGGCCCGTGGGCGAGCGCAGCAGGTTCAGGATCGCCAGCGTGCAGGCCACGGTGATCACCAGGCACAGGAAATAGAACGCCTCGGGGCTCTCCAGCGTGTAGCCCAGCAGCTGGGGCGGCATGACCGACTTGCCGGCGTTGCCGCCGGTGACCGACTCCCAGCGGGCAAAGACTTCCTCGACGATGAAGCCGAAGGCCAGCGTGGCGATGCCCAGGTAGATGCCCTTGACGCGCAGCGCCGGCAGCCCCACCACGATGCCCACGGCCGCCGACAGCAGCGCCCCGCAGGCCAGCGACAGGAAGAACGGCCAGCCCATGGCCGTGAGCACGGCTTGCGTATAGGCGCCCACCCCCAGGAATGCGGCGTGCCCCAGCGAGAACTGCCCGGTGAAGCCGGCCAGCAGCATCAGCCCCAGGCCGGCAATCGCGTAGATCAGCACGAAGGTCAGCTGCGCCAGCCAGTACTCGGGCGCCACGAACGGCGCGGCGATCAGCACCAGGCACAGCAGGCTGTACCAGAAGACATGCCCGCCGTGCTTGGCCAGCCGAATGTCCTGCGCGTAGCTCGTCTTGAAAATGAACCGCATATCAATGGACCCAGCTGTTTGAAATCGACGCGCCCCAAACCAGTGGACGCCGCGCAAGGGCCGCCCCGCCGCGCTGGCGTCGTCCCCCTGCCTGCGGAGCGCAGCGAAGCGGGAGGGGGGGGATGGAGCGAAGCGACATAGGGGGGTGTCTCATACTTTCTTGCGCAGCTTTTCGCCGAACAGACCGTTGGGTTTGACCATGAGCATCAGCAGCACCACGATGTAGGCGGCAATGTCCTTGAAGCCCTCGGGCAGGTAGAAGCCCGACAGCGACTCGATCACGCCGATGAGGAGACCGCCGACGATGGCCCCCGGCAGGCTGCCAAAACCGCCCACCACCGCGGCGGGAAAGGCCTTGAGCCCGATGAAGCCCATGTTGGCGTGCACGAAGGTGATGGGGGCCAGCAGCAGGCCGGCGATCGCCGCCACTGCCGCCGCCAGGCCCCAGGCCAGGCCGTTGAGGCGCTGCACCGGAATGCCCATGTAGTAGGCGGCCAGCTGGTTTTGCGAGGACGCCTGCATGGCAACGCCCAGGCGGGTGTAGCGGAACATGGCGTACAAAACCGCGCACAGCAGCGCCGACGCCCCGATCACCACCAGCTGCTCGCTGGCCAGCACCAGGGTGCCCAGCTTCACCACCTGATCCTTGTAGGGAACAGCCAGGGTGTGGGTCTCGGTGCCGAACCCGGGAATCATGGTGACCAGTCCGCGCAGCACGTAGCCGATGCCTATGGTCAGCATGACGATGGAAAACGCCGGCTGGCCCAGGATGGGACGGATCACCACGCGCTCGAGCAACACGCCGAATGACGCGACCGCGACAATGCTGGCCAGCACTGCGACCCAAAATGGCATCCCCAGCACCTGCATCAGCACCAGGCCGCAAAACGCCCCCAGCATCATCAGCTCGCCCTGGGCGAAACTCACGGTTTCAGTGGCCTTGTAGATGAGCACGAAACCCAGCGCGATCAGCCCGTAGATGCACCCCTGCGCGATGCCGCTGATCAGCAGTTGGACGAATTGCACAAGAACTCCCCTGCGTATTTTTGCAAAGCGATTGCTTTGCATAAATAATGGTGCCCTGTGGAGCATCGAACTGCATTCCGGACTTACCCTGAAGGCTGCCGGCCCGGCGCCACCCATTCACCTGAACCGTAGGAGCAACCCATGACTTACCCAGACACCCGCCTGTTCATCGACGGTCAATGGCAGGATGCCCGGCAGGGCCGGACGCTGGCCGTGCACAACCCGGCCACCGGGCAGGAGATCGGGCGCGTGGCGCATGCCTGCACCGCTGACCTGGACCTTGCGCTGGCTGCGGCGGACAAGGGCTTCGCGACCTGGCGCGCCATGGCTGCCGTGGAGCGCGCGCGCATCATGCGCCGCGCCGCCGCGCTGATGCGCGAGCGCGCCGACGCCATCGGCGCGCTGCTGACGCAGGAGCAGGGCAAGCCGCTGCTGGAGGCGCGCGGCGAGGCCGCCGCCGCCGCCGACATCATCGAGTGGTTCGCCGATGAGGGCCAGCGCGTCTACGGCCGCATCGTGCCGGCGCGCAACCCGGCCGTGCAGCAGCTGGTGCTCAAGGATCCGGTGGGCGTGGTCGCAGCGTTCACGCCCTGGAACTTCCCCATCAACCAGGTGGTGCGCAAGCTGGGCGCGGCGCTGGCGGCAGGCTGCGCCATGATCGTCAAGGCGCCCGAGGAGACGCCCGCCAGCCCGGCCGAGCTGGTGCGCGCCTTTGCCGACGCCGGGCTGCCGGCGGGCGTGCTCAACCTGGTCTATGGCAACCCCGCGGAAATCTCGGGCTACCTGATCCCGCACCCCATCGTGAAGAAGGTGACCTTCACCGGCTCCACCTTCGTCGGCAAGCAGCTCGCCGCGCTCGCCGGCCAGCACATGAAGCGCGTGACCATGGAGCTGGGCGGGCATGCGCCGGTCATCGTCTGCCAGGACGCCGACGTGCAGCTCGCCGTGAAGGCCACGGCCAGCTCCAAGTTCCGCAATGCCGGCCAGGTGTGCATCGCCCCCACGCGCTTTCTGGTGCACGAGAGCGTGCGGGCCGAGTTCGTCGCCGCGCTCACGCGCCACGCCGAGGGGCTGAAGGTGGGCGACGGCATGCAGGATGGCACGCGCATGGGGCCGCTGGCCAACGCGCGGCGCGTGGCGGCGATGCAGGAATTCCTGGGCGATGCGCGCAAGCAGGGCGCCCGGGTGACGACCGGCGGCGAAGCCCTGGGCGGCGTCGGCAACTTCTTCGCGCCCACGGTACTGGACGACGTGCCGCTGTCGGCGCGCATCTTCAACGAGGAGCCCTTCGGCCCCGTGGCCGCCGTGCGCGGCTTCACCGACCTGGGCGATGCCATCGCCGAGGCCAACCGCCTACCCTATGGCCTGGCCGCCTACGCCTTCACGCGCTCGCTGAAGGACACGCACCAACTGGCACAGCAGGTGGAAGTGGGCATGCTGTGGGTGAACCAGCCGGCCACCCCCAGCGCCGAGCTGCCGTTCGGCGGCCTCAAGGACTCGGGCTACGGCTCCGAGGGTGGGCCGGAGGCGGTCGAGGCCTGCCTGAACACGCGGGCGATTTCCATCACCCCCATGTAATTCAGCCGCCGCGCTCCACCGGGCGGCTGGCGTCGCTGCACCAGTCGCTCCAGCTGCCCGCGTACAGCGCGCTGGGCGCGTAGCCGGCGATTTCCATGGCCAGCAGGTTGGGGATGGCGCTGACACCGCTGCCGCACTGGTGCACCACGCCGGCCGGATCGCGGCCGGCCAGCAGTGCGTCCAACTCCTGGCGCAGCTGTGCGGCGGGCTTGAAGCGCCCGTCCTCGCCCAGGTTCTGGCTGAACGGGCGGTTGAGCGCGCCGGGGATGTGCCCGGCCACCGGATCCAGCGGCTCGACCTCGCCGCGATAACGCGGCGCGGCGCGGGCGTCCAGCACCGTCTGGCCCGGCTGGTGCAGGCGCTCCCGGACCTGCTGCGCGTCCACCAGCTGGCGCAGCGGCTCGCCGATCCTGAAGTTGGACTGGAAATGCGCGGGTTCCTCGCCGTGCGCGACCTCGCCGCCCCCGGCCTTCCAGGCCTGCAGGCCGCCGTCGAGCACGGCCACGGCCTCGTGCCCCATCCACTTGAGCATCCACCACAGCCGGCCGCAGTAGTTGGCGCCGTTGCGGTCGTACACCACGGCCTGCATGTCGTTGGCAAAGCCGATGGACGACAGCCAGGTGGCGAAGCGTTCGCGGTTGGGCAGCGGGTGGCGCCCGCCCGAACACGGTGAATCGGCCGCGCCGGCTACCAGCATGCCGCTGGGGCTGGGCGCGCCGTGGCGCGCGCTCAGGTCGGCGTCCAGGTCGGCGTACACCGCCCCGGGGATGTGCTCCTGCTGGTACAGCGCTGCCCCGTGCGAGGGCGTGGCCAGGTCGAAGCTGCAGTCGAACACCATCAGTCGCTGGTGGCTGCGCTGCAGCTCCTGCAATTGGGCAACGGAGATCAACAGGGAGTAGGGCATGGGCTGGGCAAGCGTGTTCGGTTGGATGGGAGCCGCCGATTGTCGCGGCCCCGCGCACCGGCCGCGCGTCGGCGCGCGCCGCGTCCGTCAGTCACCCGCCGACAGGCCGCCGCGGGCGCGCAGCAGCGTGGCGGAGATGCCGCTGGCGACGATCAGCCCCATGCCGCCCCAGGCGACCAGCGGCAGTTCGTCGCCGAACACCAGCATGCCGTACAGGCTGGCGAAGATGATGCCGGCGTACTGCAAATTGGCCACCACCAGCGTGGCGCGCGGCGTGGGCGCGCGCGCATAGGCCAGCGTCATGCACAGCTGCCCGCCGGCGGCCAGCACGCCCAGCGGCAGCAGCCACAGCGCCGGCCGCCAGCCCGGCCAGGGCGATGCGCCCACGGCCAGCGTGGCCAGGCCGCCGGCCAGGGCCGAGCCCAGGGCGAAATAAAACACCGTGCGCGCCTCGGGCTCGCCCATGCGCGACAGGGCCGATACCTGCATGTACGCCAGCGCTGCGCAAAAGCCCGACAGCAGCCCCACCGTGCCGGCAAAGCCCTGGCCCTCGCCCACGCTGGGGCGCAGCATCAGCAGCACGCCGGCAAAGCCGGCCAGTACGGTGAGCACCAGCGGCAGCTGCAGCGGCGGGCGCGGGCTGCTTGCCGAGGGCCGCCAGGCCAGCAGCGCCCCGCCCATGACGAAAGCCGCGATCCAGACGCTGCTCATGTAGTTCAGCGTGATGGCCGAGGCCAGCGGCAGGAAGGCAATTGCGTAGAACCACGCGCCCAGCGACACCACGCCCACCAGGCTGCGCCAGGCGTGCATGCCGGGATGGCGGGTGGCCAGGCCCACGCCCTGGCGGCGCGCCAGCAGCGCCAGCAGCGCCATGCCCAGCAGGCCGCGGTAGAACACCAGCTCGGCGGCGGAAAACCACTGCGAGGCGATCTTCACGCACACCCCCATGCTGGCGAACAGGAACGCGGCCAGGACCATCCACAGCGCTTGCATGGGCAGAAAAAACAGGTTTTTGAATGAAAAAAGCTGCACGCCCTTGTCGATCAAGGGGGTGCAGCTATGATTTTATGAGCATTCCGGAGGCGTTGCGGCTCAGTTGCCCGACAGTTCCCGGCCCATCCTGCCCCGGTACCACTCGTGGAAGTGCTGCATGCCGTCCTCCATCGGGCTCTGGTAGGGCCCGGCTTCGTTGTCGCCGCGCGCCAGCAGGGCCTTGCGGCCGGCGTCCATGCGCTCGGCGATCTCGTCGTCCTCGATGGCGGTTTCCATGTAGGCGGCGCGCTGGGCCTCGACGAACTCGCGCTCGAAGGCGACGATTTCCTCGGGGTAGTAGAACTCGACCATGTTCAAGGTCTTGTCCACGCCCAGGGGGTGCAGCGTGGAGACGGTGAGCACATGGGGATACCACTCGACCATGATGTGCGGGTAGTAGGTCAGCCAGATGGCGCCGCGCCGCGGCAGCTCGCCGCCCTGGTAGCGCAGCAGCACGTCGTGCCACTGCTTGTAGACCTGCGAGCCCGGCTTGGCGAACGTCGGCGCCACGCCCACGGTCTGCACCGAGTATTCGCGTCCGAATTCCCACTTCAGGTCGTCGCAGGTCACGAAGTTGCCCAGCCCGGGATGGAAGGGGCCGACGTGGTAGTCCTCAAGGTAGACCTCGATGAAGGTCTTCCAGTTGTAGTTGCACTCGTGCAGCTCCACGTGGTCGAGCGCGTAGCCGTCGAACGACAGCTCCTGTGCCGGGCCCATGGCCGCCAGGTCGGCGGCGATGTCGCGCCCGTTGTCCTCGAACAGCAGGCCGTTCCACTCGCGCAGGCCGTAGTTGTTCAGGTGCAGGCAGGGATCGTGCGCGAAGTGCGGCGCACCCAGCAGCTGGCCCTGCGGGGAATACGTCCAGCGGTGGATGGGGCAGACGATGTTGCCGCCGGCGTGGCCCTTGCCGTGCGTGCCCAGGTTGCCCCGGCCGCGCAGCATGAGCGCCTGGCGGTGCCGGCAGACGTTGGAGATCAGCTCGATGCCGCCCTGCGCGTTGCGCACCAGCGCGCGGCCGTCGTGCTCGTGCGCCAGGGTCTGGTAGTCGCCCGGTTCGGGCACGCCCAGGGCATGGCCGACGTAGCGCGGGCCGGCACGAAACAACGTATCCAGCTCGCGCTGCAGCAGCGCCGGGCTGAAATAGCTGGAAACGGGTAGTTGGCTCGTGGCCTGCTGCAGTTGAAGACTTAAATCAGACATGGATGACCTGACCTAAAGACTCCCCACAGGGAGGGTGCGCGCGCGGCGCCTTGGGGGAAAAAACGAAACCGGCCCGTGGCGATACCCACGACCCGGTTTTGGTGAAGGAATGGGATTGTAAGTGGTGGGGTTATTTCCGCTCGCACGGTACGTGTATCAAGGGCGCAGGCGCCCGCGCAGCGCGGGGGCGGGGCCGGCATGCGGCCTAAAATAGCCGGTTTCGACTTGCGCGTCCGGCGCCGCTCCACTGTCTGCCATGCCCAAGGCTCCCGCCGCCCCTACCCCCCCGCCCGAGCCAGCCAGCTACGAAGCCGCGCTGCAGGAACTCGAGCAGCTCGTCGCCCGCATCGAATCGGGCCAGCTGCCGCTGGACCAGATGCTGGCAGGCTACCAGCGCGGCGCCACCTTGCTGGAGTTTTGCCGCGCGCGGCTGGTGGCCGTGCAGGAGCAGGTCAAGCTGCTCGACGACGGCGTGCTGCAGCCGTGGAACGAAACGTGAGCGCGGCCTGCCGCGGGCCCGCCCCGAACGCCGCCGGGTTCGCCCTGGCCGGCTGGATGCAGGTGCAGCTGGCGCGCGTCGAGGCCGCCCTGGATGCCGCGCTGGCCGCCGACGGCCCGGCCGGCCTGGGCGAGGCGATGCGCTACGCCGTGCAGGGGGGCGGCAAGCGCCTGCGCCCACTGCTGGTGCTGGCCGCGTGCGAGGCCGTGGGCGGGCAGGCGGCCGCTGCGCTGCGCGGCGCCTGCGCGGTCGAGCTGATCCATGCCTATTCGCTGGTCCACGACGACATGCCGTGCATGGACAACGATGTGCTGCGCCGTGGCAAGCCCACGGTGCATGTGCGCTTTGGGCAGGCGCAGGCGCTGCTGGCCGGCGATGCGCTGCAGGCGCTGGCGTTCGAGCTGTTGACGCCCGACGAAGGCGTGGACAGCGCCACCCAGGCGCGGCTGTGCCGCCTGCTGGCGCGCGCCGCCGGCGCGCAGGGCATGGCGGGCGGGCAGGCGATCGACCTGGCCAACGTCGGGCGCCAGCTCGGCGAGGACGAGCTGCGCCGCATGCACGCGCTCAAGACCGGCGCGCTGCTGCAAGCCAGCGTTGCCATGGGCGCCGCCTGCGGCGACGCCCCGGCCGCGGCCAGCCAGGCCCTGGAGTGCTATGGCGCGGCCATCGGACTGGCCTTCCAGGTGGTGGACGACGTGCTGGACGTGACCCAGGACTCGGCCACGCTGGGCAAGACCGCCGGCAAGGATGCGGCCAACGACAAGCCGACCTACGTCTCGCTGCTGGGCCTTGCGGGTGCGCGCAGCTACGCCGACGCGCTGCTGGCGCAGGCGCACGCCCATCTGGCCGCCAGCGGCCTGGCCGATACGCGCGCGCTGGCGGCCTTGGCCGACATGGTGGTGCAGCGCACGCACTGACACTCACCCGCAACCGCGTTCGAGCCCGGCTTTGCCGGATTTTGAGTCTTTTTGCACGCATGCCGTTGCCAAACAACGACATGGTGCTATAAAAAACATAGCCATGCAGACTTCCAACCACCCGCTGCTCGACCGCATCAACGACCCGTCCGAGTTGCGCCGCCTCTCGCGCGCCGAGTTGAAAGCCCTGGCCGGCGAGCTGCGCGCCTTCGTGCTGGAGAGCGTCTCCAGGACGGGCGGCCACCTGTCGTCCAACCTGGGCACGGTGGAGCTGACCATCGCACTGCACGCCGTCTTCAACACGCCCGAGGACCGCCTGGTCTGGGACGTGGGCCACCAGACCTACCCGCACAAGATCCTGACCGGCCGGCGCGGGCGCATGGATTCGCTGCGCCAGCTGGGCGGTCTGTCGGGCTTCCCGCAGCGCAGCGAGAGCGACTACGACACCTTTGGCACCGCGCACTCGTCCACCAGCATCTCCGCCGCCTTAGGAATGGCGCTGGCCGCGCGCCAGCAGGGCGTGGAGCGCCACTGCGTGGCCATCATCGGCGACGGCGCCATGACCGCCGGCATGGCCTTCGAGGCGCTGAACAACGCCGGCGTGGCCGACGCCAACCTGCTGGTGGTGCTGAACGACAACGACATGAGCATCAGCCCGCCCGTCGGTGCGCTGAACCGCTATCTCGCCCAGCTGATGAGCGGCAACTTCTACACCCGCGCGCGCGACGTGGGCAAGAACGTGCTGAAGAACGTGCCGCCGCTGCTCGAGCTCGCCAAGCGGCTGGAGCAGCAGGCCAAGGGCATGGTGGTGCCGGCCACCATGTTCGAGCAGTTCGGCTTCAACTACATCGGCCCCATCGACGGGCACGACCTCGATTCGCTGATCCCGACGCTGGAGAACATCCGCGGGCTGCAGGGCCCGCAGTTCCTGCACGTGGTGACCAAGAAGGGCCAGGGCTACAAGCTGGCCGAGGCCGACCCGGTGGCCTACCACGGCCCCGGCAAGTTCGACCCGAGGATCGGCCTGGTCAAGCCGGCCACGCCGCCGAAGCAGACCTTCACCCAGGTCTTCGGCCAGTGGCTGTGCGACATGGCGGCCCAGGACTCCCGCCTGGTGGGCATCACCCCGGCCATGCGCGAGGGCTCGGGAATGGTCGAGTTCGAGCGGCGCTTTCCCAGCCGCTACTACGACGTGGGCATTGCCGAGCAGCACGCGGTGACCTTCGCCGCCGGCATGGCCTGCGAGGGCGTCAAGCCCGTGGTGGCGATCTACTCCACCTTCCTGCAGCGCGCCTACGACCAGCTGATCCACGACGTGGCGCTGCAGAACCTGCCGGTGGTCTTTGCGCTCGACCGCGCCGGCCTGGTGGGCGCGGACGGCGCCACGCACGCCGGCGCCTACGACATCCCCTTCATCCGCTGCATCCCCAACATGGCGCTGGCCTGCCCGGCGGACGAGCGCGAGTGCCGCCAGCTGCTCACCACCGCCTACGAGCAGGATCATCCGGTTGCCGTGCGCTACCCGCGCGGCAGCGGCGCGGGCACCGCGCCGCTGGCCAGCCTCGAGGGCCTGCCCTACGGGCGCGGCGAGCTGCGCCGCGAGGGCCGGCGCATCGCCATCCTGGCCTTCGGCACGCTGCTGTACCCGGCGCTGGCCGCTGCCGAGCGGCTGGACGCCACGGTGGCCAACATGCGCTGGGCCAAGCCCCTGGACACCGAGCTGCTGCTGCGCATCGCACGCACGCACGAGGCCATCGTGACGCTGGAGGAGGGCGCCATCATGGGCGGCGCCGGCAGCGCGGTGTGCGAGGCGCTGAATGCCGCCGGGGTGCTGCTGCCGGTGCTGCAGCTGGGCCTGCCGGACACCTTCATCGAGCACGGCGACCCGGCGCGCCTGCTGGCGCTGCAGGGGCTGGACGCTGCAGGCATCGAGCGCTCCATCACCCAGCGCTTTGGCGCCGCCGCATCCGACCGCGGCAGCCGCGCTGCGGCCTGACGGGCAGGGCGCACCGCGGGGCAGGCGCGCCAGCGCCGGCCGCCGGGCGGCGATGAATCGCTACGCGCGGCGTTTTTTCGAGGGGAAACCCGTACCGGTGCTCCCCCCATGCTTCCTACAATTTCCTGCTGCGTCCGGTGCGGCAGGGCCTGCAGGGTCCGGATCCCGCACCTGGCCGGTTTTTTCATCCCAACAGGAGACACAAGTCCATGGATCGTCGTTCCCTCATCAAGCAGGCCGGCATCGCCGGCGTGCTGGCGGCTGGCGTTGCGCCCGCCGTCCACGCCCAGGCGGCAGTGCGCTGGCGCATGGCCACCAGCTTTCCCAAGTCCCTGGACACCCTGCACGGCGCGGCCGTCAAGTTCTCCGAAACCGTCAAGGCCTTGTCGGGCGGCAAGTTCGAAGTCTCGGTACACGCCGCCGGTGAGCTGATCCCCGCCTTCGGCATCGTCGATGCCCTGGCCGAGGACACCATCGAGATGGGCGAGACCGCCGCCTACTACTACACCGGCAAGGACCCGGCGTTTGCCTTCAGCTGCGCCGTGCCGTTCGGCCTGACGGCCGGCCAGATGGTCGCCTGGAAGGAGCACGGCAACGGCCGCAAGCTGCTCAACGAGCTGTTTGCCAAGTACAACTTCCAGTCCATGGGCGCGCTCAACACCGGCACGCAGATGGGCGGCTGGTACCGCAAGGAAATGAACAAGCCCGAGGACTTCAAGGGCCTGAAGATGCGCCTGGGCGGCGGCGTGTTCGGCGAGTCCATGGCCAAGCTGGGCGTGGTGGCGCAGAACATGCCCGGCGGCGAGGTGTACCAGGCGCTGGAAAAAGGGCACGCTGGACGCGGCCGAGTTCGTCGGCCCCTACGACGACGAGAAGCTGGGCTACAACAAGGTCGCCAAGTACTACTACTACGGCGGCTGGTGGGAAGGCGGCGCCGAGCTGGAGTTCTTCATCAACAACAAGGCGTTTGCCAAGCTGTCCGACGAGAACAAGGCCATCGTGCGCGCGGCCGCCAACGTGGCCTACCAGGACGGCACCTCCAAGTACATGGCGCTGAACCCGATCTCGCTCAAGCGCATCGTCGCCAGCGGCACGCAGCTCAAGCGCTTCCCCAAGGAGATCGTGCAGGCCGGCTTCAACTCCGCGCAAGAGGTGTACGCCGAGCACAGCGCCAAGGAGCCGGCGTTCAAGAAGATCTTCGAGGACATGCGCGCCTTCCAGCGCGACCAGATCCTCTGGAACCGCATCTCCGAGCTGGTGTTCACCCAGGACATGGCTTCGCTCAAGATCTGAAGCCCAGCGTGCGCCCCGGGCCCGGCGGGCCTGGGCGCGCACCGGAGCACAACGAAAAACGCGGCCCCGGGGCCGCGTTTTTCATTGCCCGTCCAGGCAGGCAGGCGGCCGGGCCGTCCGCCCGGCACTGGCTGGGCGGCTGCCCGGCTGCCTCAGGGCTTGCTGGCGCCCGCGGCCTGTTGCAGGGCCTTGACCGGGTCGTCCTGCGCAGCGCCATCCGCGGGCTCGGGGGCCGGCAGCCCGGGCAGGCCGGCAGTGTCGCTGGCGCCCGGCTGGGCGGAGGGCGCAGCGGCGGGTGCGCCGGCGCCGAAGTCGGGCGGCGCGTCGTTGCCGCGGTCGTCCTGGTCCAGCTGCTCCAGCATCTGCGTGCCCACGGCCTTCATGTCCACGTCCACCTGCTTGTCCAGGCTGCCCGTCACCAGGCTGGGCACGAAGATCAGCACGCCCACCATGACCAGCTGCATGATCAGGAAGGGGATCGCGCCCTTGTAGATCTGCATGGTGGTCACCGGGTCCATGGTCTTGCCGGTCACGTGGTCCACGTAGGGCTTGTCGGGCGTCACCGAGCGCAGGTAGAACAGCGCGAAGCCGAATGGCGGGTGCAGGAACGAGGTCTGCATGTTCACTGCCAGCAGCACGCCGAACCAGACCAGGTCGATGCCCATCTTCTCGGCGATCGGCGCCAGCACCGGCACGACGATGAAGGACAGCTCGAAGAAGTCCAGGAAGAAGGCCAGCACGAACACCATGATGTTCACGAAGATCAGGAAGCCGATCTGGCCGCCCGGCAGCTTGGCCAGCAGGTGCTCGACCCACACCGGGCCGTCGGCCGCCTGGAACACCATGCTGAAGATGGTGGCGCCGATCAGGATGAACATCACGAAGGCCGACAGGCGCGTGGTCGTGGCCAGCGCCTGCTTGAGCAGCGACCAGCTGATGCGCCCGCGCAGCGCCGCCATGATGAGCGCGCCCATGGCGCCCATGGCGCCGCCCTCGGTGGGCGTGGCCACGCCCAGGAAGATGGTGCCCAGCACCAGGAAGATCAGCAGCAGCGGCGGGATCAGCACGAAGGTCACGCGTTCGGCCAGGCGCGACAGCAGGCCCAGGTGCGTGACGCGGTTGATCACGGCGATCAGCCAGGCGACGAAGGTGCCGCCGCACATGGCGACGACGATGCGCTCGTCCTTGGGCACGAAGTCCACGGTCTGGCCTTCCCACCAGGTGTGCACCGCCTCCATGTGCTCGCCCAGGAAGACCGCCACGGCGGCCGAGACGAGCGCCAGGATGGCCAGCGAGCGGTAGCCGCTGCTGCCGTCGGGCTGGCGGAAGGTGCGCGCCTCCGGGGGCAGCGCCGGCACCGATGCGGGCTTGAAGATCGCCAGCACGAACACCCACACGATGTACAGGCCCATCAGCAGGAAGCCGGGCACGAAGGCGCCCTTGTACATGTCGCCCACGCTCTTGCCCATCTGGTCGGCCAGCACGATCAGCACCAGCGAGGGCGGGATGATCTGCGCCAGCGTCCCCGAGGCGGCGATGGTGCCCGAGGCCAGGCTGCGGCTGTAGCCGTAGCGCAGCATGATGGGCATGGAGATCAGGCCCATGGAGATGACCGAGGCGGCGACCACGCCGGTGGTGGCCGCCAGCATGGCGCCGACCAGGATCACCGCCAGCGCCAGGCCGCCGCGCATCGGGCCGAACACCTGGCCGACCGAATCGAGCAGGTCCTCGGCCATGCCGCTGCGCTCCAGGATCAGGCCCATGAGCGTGAAGAACGGCACCGCCAGCAGCGTCTCGTTGGCCATGATGCCCAGGAGGCGCAGCGGCAGCACCGCCAGGATGGAGGAGGGGAAGATGTTCAGCTCGACCCCCACGAGGCCGAAGAACAGCCCGGCGGCGCCCAGGCTGAACGCCACGGGAAAGCCCAGCAGCAGGAACAGGATCAAGCCCCCGAACATGAGGGGGGCGAAATTGGCAGCAATGAATTCCATGATGAAGGAGGCTTTCCGGACTCAGTGGGCCTGCACCGGGGCGGGCGCCTGCGGGTTTTGGGCGTTGGCTTTGCGCAGGGCTTCGATGAGTTCCTCCTCGCCGCTCTTTTCAGCCAGCTTCTCCGTCGGGTCCGGGCCCTGGCCGCGCAGGTAGGCGATGCACTTGATCAGCTCCGACCAGCCCTGCAGCAGCAGCAGCGTGAAGCCCACCGGCAGCGCCGCCCACACCGGCCAGCGGATCAGCCCGCCGGGGTTGCCCGAGATCTCGCCCGAGGTGAACTTGTCGATCGCCATGGGCGTGCACAGGTACAGCACCATCAGGCACACGGGGGTGAGGAAGAACGTGTAGCCCAGGATGTCGATCCACACCCGCACGCGCTTGGGTAGGTGGCTGTTGACCACGTCGATGCGCACATGCTCGCGGTTGAGCAGCGTGAAGCCGGCGGCGATCAGGAACGACCAGGCAAACAGGTACCACTGCACTTCCAGGAATGCGTTGGAGCTGTAGTTGAAGCTCTTGCGCACGATGGCGTTGGCGGCACTGATGACGGTGGCGGCGAAGATGAGCCAGATGGAATATCTGCCGACGATGGCGTTCAGCCTGTCGATGGCCCGCGAAAGGGCGATGAGAGCCTGCATGTTGTCTCCGTTGAGCGGCGGGGGGGTACGCGCGAATGGCCCCCGCGCGGCGGATGGCTGCGCGGGGGGCCAGGGGGTTCACGAGCGCGACATTTTACGGATTTGCCTGCCCTGCGTGCCAGGCGCCATTACAGGAAAAAATCCATGCGCAGCGCGGGTTCGTAGCTATTAAAAAGATAGTTATGAGGGTTTGTGCGTACCTGGAAAACCCCCGTCCGGCACGGCCGTCAATCGGCCAGCGCCACGCCCTTGACCTGGGCGAACACGGCGTCGCCCGCCGCCAGGCCCAGTTCGCGGCACGAGCGCTGCGAGATGCGCGCCAGCAGCTGCGTGGCGCCCGCCTGCAGCCCCACCAGCACCTGGCCCGGCGCATCGGCGTGAATGGCGCTGATGCGCGCTGCCATGACGTTCAGGATGGTGCTGGCCTGCGGCGGCTGCCGCGCCAGGCTCACGTCGCGCGCCAGCACGCGCAGGCGCACCGGCTCGCCCGGGCTGCGCGGCAGGTGGCCGGCCAGGTGCAGCACGCCGCCGTCGAACGCCACACTCAGCAGCTGGTCCTGCGCGTCCCAGGCAAGCACGCTGCCGTGCACCAGCGCGGCCGCGGCATCGCCATGCGCCAGCGGCAGGTCGGCGCGGGCCATCAGCTCGGCCGGCGTGCCCTGGCCAATGACGCGACCGCCCTGCAGCAGCACCAGGTGGGTGGCCAGGCGGGCCACCTCCTCGGGCGAATGGCTCACGTACAGGACGGGGATGTCCAGCGTGCGCTGCAGCCGCTCCAGGTAGGGCAGCACCTCGGCCTTGCGCGCGCCGTCCAGCGCCGCCAGCGGCTCGTCCATCAGCAGCACGCGCGGGGCGGCCGCCAGCGCACGCGCGATGGCCACGCGCTGGCGCTCGCCGCCCGACAGGGTGTGCGGCGCCCGCGCCAGCAGCGGCTCCAGTCCCAGCAGGTCCACGGCCTGCTCCAGCGCCGGGCGGTCGCGCCCGGGCGCCAGGCGCTTGCGGCCGTATTCGATGTTGCGCCGCACATCCAGGTGCGCGAACAGGCTGGCTTCCTGGAACACATAGCCCAGCTGGCGCCGGTGCGTGGGCAGCCATTGGCGCGTGGCGTCGTCCTGCCACAGCGCCTCGCCGACCTGGACCCGCCCGGCCGCGCGCTCCAGGCCGGCCAGCGCACGCAGCAGGCTGGTCTTGCCGCAGCCCGAGGGGCCGAACAGCGCGGTGACGCCGCTGCCGGGCAGCTGCACATCGACGTCCAGCAGGAAGTCCGGGCGCTCCAGGCGCAGCCGGGCGCAGATGGGGCCGGCCCGCCCGCTCACCGCGCCGGCCTCGGCTGCAGCCATTGCAGCAGCATCAGCACCACGAAGGAAAAGACCACCATGCCGCCCGCCAGCCAGTGCGCATTGGCATATTCCATGGCCTCCACGTGGTCGTAGATCTGCACCGAGACCACGCGCGTGGCGCCGGGGATGTTGCCGCCCAGCATCAGCACCACGCCGAACTCGCCCACCGTGTGCGCGAACGCCAGGATGGCGGCGGTGACGAAGCCCGGGCGCGCCAGCGGCAGCGCCACGCTGAAGAACCGGTCCAGCGGCCCGGCGCCCAGCGTGGCCGCGACCTCCAGCGGCCGCGTGCCCAGCGCCTCGAATGCGCGCTGCAGCGGCTGCACCGCAAACGGCAGCGAATACACCAGCGAGCCTATGACCAGGCCGGCAAACGTGAACGGCAGCCGCTGCAGGCCTAGCGCCTGCATCAACTGGCCGACCCAGCCGCCGGGGCCCATGGCCACCAGCAGGTAGAAACCGATCACCGTGGGCGGCAGCACCAGCGGCAGCGCCACCACCGCCCCCACCGGCCCGCGCCAGCGCGAGCGCGTGTGCGCCAGCCACCACGCCAGCGGCGTGCACAGCACCAGCAATAGCGCCGTGGTGGTGGCGGCCAGGCGCAGCGTCAGGCGGATCGCCAGCCAGTCCTCGGCGCCGAGCGGGATGTCTGCCATTGCTATTGAATAGATAGCTGAACCCCGGCATCTGGCGCCGGCATCGGGGGCAAAAGGCTGGAAATGCTGCCCGCCGGGCCCTCAGGGGGCTTGCGCGCCTGGCTCACGGCGAGTAGCCAAAGGCCTGGATCACGGCGCGTGCCTTGGCGCCGCGCAGGTACTGCACCAGCGCGGCCGCAGCCGCGTTGCCCCCGGCGGTCTTGAGCACGATGGCGTCCTGGCGGATCGGCTCGTGCAGCGCCGCCGGCACCACCCAGGCCGAGCCTTCGCGCAGCGCGCCGTCCTCGGTGATCTGCGACAGCGCGACAAAGCCCAGCTCGGCGTTGCCCGAAGCGGCGAACTGGTAGGCCTGGCCGATGTTCTCGCCCTGCACCACGCGCGGCTGCACCTGCGCGGCCAGGCCCAGGCGCTGCAGCGCCTGCATCGCCGCCTGGCCGTAGGGTGCCAGGCGGGGGTTGGCGATGGCGATGTGCTTCCAGTCGCTGCGGGCCAGCACCTTGCCTTCGGCGTCCACGTAGCCGGGCTGCCTGCTCCAGAGCGCCAGCCGGCCGATGGCGTAGGTGAACTGCGTGGCGCCATCGCCCAGGCCCTCGCGCGCGATCCTGGCGGGGGTGGCCTCGTCCGCCGCCAGCAGCACCTGGAACGGGGCACCGTTGGCGATCTGCGCATAGAACTTGCCCGTGGCGCCGAACGACAGCGTTGCCTTGTGGCCCGTGTCGGCCTCGAACAGGCGCGCGATCTGCTGCATGGGCGCAGTGAAGTTGGAAGCCACCGCTACGCTGACCTCGGCGGCGTGCGCCGGCGCCAGGCCCAGCCACAGGCCCAGCGCGGCGGACAGGGAAGCGGCGGCGGCGCGCCAGGTGGGGCGGAGCATGCAGTCCTCGCTATTCATAATTGGAATAGCGAGGCAGTATAGCGGCGTGCGGGCATGATGGCGCCATGACCACAGCACGCGCACGCAGCGCCGCCATCTTCGATGCGCTGGGCCACGGGCCGGCCGACCGGCGCCTGGCCATCCTGCGCGAGATCGGCGCCGCGGGCTCCATCTCGCAGGCCGCGCGCAGCGTGGGCGTGAGCTACAAGGCCGCCTGGCAGGCGCTGGACACCCTGACCAACCTGGCCGGGGTGGCGCTGGTCGAGCGCGTGGTGGGCGGCGCTGGCGGCGGCGGCGCACGCCTGACGCCGGCGGCGCAGGACCTGCTGGACGCAGCGCAAGCCCTGCACGCCGCGCGCGCCCGGCTGGCCGGGCAGCTGCCGCCGGGCGGCGGCGCGCAAGCCGCCACCGCGCTGCGCCTGGCGGTGCAGACCAGCATGCGCAACCAGTGGCCCTGCTGCGTGCAGGCCCTGCAGGCCAGCGGCCCGGTGGTGCGGGTGCTGCTGCGCGGGCACGCCCCCGAGCCGCCCGGCCCGGGCGCCGGCAATGCCTTCGCCCTGTGGGCCCGCATCACGCGCGAGAGCTGCGAGCTGCTGGCGCTGCGCGAGGGTTCGGCCGTGCAGGCGCTGTGCAAGGCGACTTCGGTGCGGGTGGCCGCGGCCGCGCAAGGCGGCGCCCCGCAGCCCAACCTGTGGACGGGCCGCGCCACGCGCGTGGCCCGGGGCGCGCTGGGCGACGAGGTCGCGGCGCAGGCGGCGGGTGTGCAGATGGTGGGCTTTGCGCCGCCCGCATCGCGCCTGCGGGCCGGCTCGCGGGTGCTGCTGCAGGTGGAGGAATCGGCCGTGGCCCTGATGCTGCTCCCCGCCTGAGGCGCCTGGCCGGGGCACACCGCGCCAGCACGTAGGCGTTTATACATAGGCACTAGTCCCAGTGCGGCCCGCAATTTGGCGCCGTTACGATGCGCTGCAACAACCCACGGAGACAAGGGCAGTGCCGCGCCCATGCGCGGCGCTCGCCTGTTGGCAATGAGCGACGTCATACTGGAAACATCCCACCTCACCAAGGAATTCAAGGGCTTCACGGCCGTGAGCGACGTGAGCCTGGCCGTGCGCCGCGGTTCCATCCACGCGCTGATCGGGCCCAATGGCGCAGGCAAGACGACGTGCTTCAACCTGCTGACCAAATTCCTGGTGCCCACGTCGGGCACCATCCGCTTCAACGGCGTGGACATCACGGGCGAGCAGCCGGCGCAGATTGCCCGGCGCGGCGTGATCCGCTCGTTCCAGATCTCGGCCGTGTTCCCCAACCTGACGCTGCTGGAGAACGTGCGCATGGGCCTGCAGCGCAAGCTGGGCACGTCCTACCACTTCTGGCGCAGCGAAAAAAGCCTGCACCAGCTCGATGCCCGCGCCCGCGAGCTATTGGCCGAGGTGGGCCTGGAGGAAATGGCCGACGAACTGACGGTGAACCTGCCCTACGGCCGCAAGCGCGCCCTGGAGATCGCCACCACGCTGGCCATGGAGCCCGAGCTGATGCTGCTGGACGAGCCCACCCAGGGCATGGGCCACGAGGACGTGGACCGCGTGACACAGCTCATCAAGAAGGTGTCTGCAGGCCGCACCATCCTCATGGTCGAACACAACATGAAGGTCATCTCGACGATTGCCGACCGCATCACGGTGCTGCAGCGCGGCGCGGTGCTGGCCGAGGGGCCGTCCGAGGAAGTCTCGAACAATCCGCAGGTGATGGAAGCCTACATGGGCACGACGGACGGTCAACTCGAGGGAGCACACTGACATGTCCGCTCCTGCACTGGAAATCAAGGGCCTGCAGGCCTGGTATGGCGAGTCCCACGTCCTGCACGGCGTGGACATGGTGGTGCAGCCCGGCGAGGTCGTCACGCTGCTGGGGCGCAACGGGGCAGGGCGCACGTCCACCCTGCGCGCCATCATGGGCCTGACGGGCGCGCGGCGCGGCTCGGTGCGCATCGACGGCACCGAGACCATCGCCATGGCCACGCACCGCATCGCCCACCTGGGCGTGGGCTATTGCCCCGAGGAGCGCGGCATCTTCTCCAGCCTGTCGTGCGAGGAGAACCTGCTGCTGCCGCCCACGCTCAAGACCGGCATGGCGGGCATGTCCGTCGATGAAATCTACGCCATGTTCCCCAACCTGGCCGAACGCAGGAACAGCCAGGGCACGCGCCTGTCCGGCGGCGAGCAGCAGATGCTGGCGGTGGCGCGCATCCTGCGCACGGGCGCCAAGCTGCTGCTGCTCGATGAAATCTCCGAAGGCCTGGCGCCGGTCATCGTGCAGGCGCTGGCGCGCATGATCACCATGCTGCGCGAGAAGGGCTACACGGTCGTCATGGTCGAGCAGAACTTCCGCTTCGCCGCCCCCCTGGCCGACCGCTTCTACGTGATGGAGCACGGCCGCATGGTCGAGCACTTCGCCGCTGCGCAGCTGCAGGACAAGATGCCTGTGCTCAACCAGCTGCTGGGCGTCTGAGGCGGGCGCGGCCACCCCCTGCCGCCCCCTTGCGCACCCCGACATTTTCCTAACGACGACAAGGAGAGAACGCCATGAAACACCGCCTCAAGAGCACCGCGGCCCTGCTCGCCGCCGCCGGCCTGTCACTGCTTGCCGTGCAGGCGCACGCACAGGACAAGGTCAAGATCGGCTTCATCACCGACATGTCCAGCCTGTACGCCGACGTGGAGGGCAAGAACGGTGCCATGGCGATCCAGATGGCGATCGACGACTTCGGCGGCAAGGTGCTGGGCAAGCCCATCGAGCTGCTCACCGCCGACCACCAGAACAAGGCCGACATCGCCGCCAGCAAGGCGCGCGAGTGGATCGACACGCAGGGCCTGACCATGCTGTTCGGCGGCACCAACTCCAGCACGGCGCTGGCGCAGGCAAAGATCGCTGCCGAGAAAAAGCGCGTGTTCATCACCAGCGGCGCGGGCTCCTCGGCGCTGACCAACGAGCAGTGCACGCCCTACACCGTGCACTACGCCTACGACACCGTGGCGCTGGCCAAGGGCACCGGCAGCGCGGTGGTCAAAAGCGGCGGCAAGACCTGGTTCTTCCTCACGGCCGACTACGCCTTCGGCCAGGCGCTGGAGGCCGACACCGCCAAGGTGGTGAAGGAAAACGGCGGCACCGTGGTCGGCAGCGTCAAGCACCCGATCAACGTCTCCGACTTCTCCTCGTTCCTCTTGCAGGCGCAGAACTCCAAGGCCCAGATCCTGGCGCTGGCCAATGCGGGCGGCGACACCATCAACGCCATCAAGGCGGCCAAGGAATTCGGCATCAACAAGACCATGAAGATGGCCGGCCTGCTGGTGTTCATCACCGACATCCACAGCCTGGGCCTGAAGAACACCGAGGGCCTGCTGCTGACCACCAGCTGGGACTGGAACCTGAACGACCAGACGCGCGCCTTCGGCAAGAAATTCTTCGAGAAAGCCAAGCGCATGCCCACCGACATCCAGGCAGCGGACTACTCGGCCACCATGAACTACCTGAAGGCCGTGCAGGCCGCCGGCACCACCGATGCCGACAAGGTCATGGAAAAGCTGAAGTCCACGCCCATCGACGACTTCTACGCCAAGGGCCACATCCGCGCCGACGGCCGCTTCGTGCACGACATGTACCTGGTGCAGGTGAAGTCGCCGGCCGAATCCAAGCAGCCCTGGGACTACTACAAGGTCGTCGCCAAGCTGCCCGGCGACCAGGTGTACACCACCAAGGCCGAGAGCAAGTGCGAGCTGTGGAAGTAACGCTGCGCTGACACACCCGCCCGCACCGCGCCCGCGCGGGCGGGCCTGACCCCCTACCAAGACATCCTGGAGACACAAGCATGAACATGAAACTCACCGCACTGGCTTTGACCCTGGCCGCAGCCGGACTGGCCACGGGCGCGCACGCGCAGGACAAGGTCCGGATCGGCTACATCAGCGACATGTCCAGCCTGTATGCCGACCTGGAAGGCAAGGGCGGCGCCACCGCCATCCAGATGGCCATCGACGACTTCGGCGGCAAGGTGCTGGGCAAGCCCATCGAGCTGCTCACGGTGGACCACCAGAACAAGGCCGACATCGCCGCCAGCAAGGCGCGCGAGTGGATCGACACGCAGAACCTGACGATGATCTTCAGCGGCACCAACTCCGGCACGGCGCTGGCGCTGGCCAAGGTCGCCGAGGAGAAGAAGCGCGTCATGATCAACAACGGCGCGGGCAGCTCCGCGCTGACCAACGAGGCCTGCACGCCTTACTCCATCCACTACGCCTACGACACCGTGGCGCTGGCCAAGGGCGCAGCCGGCGCCATCGTGGACAACGGCGGCAAGAGCTGGTTCTTCCTGACGGCCGACTACGCCTTCGGCCACGCGATGGAGGCGGACGCCTCCGCCGTCGTCAAGGCCAAGGGCGGCACGGTGGTGAATGCCGTGCGCCACCCGCTGAATGCGTCGGACTTCTCGTCCTTCCTGCTGCAGGCGCAGAACTCCAAGGCCCAGGTGCTGGCGCTGGCCAACGCCGGCGGCGACACCATCAACGCCATCAAGGCGGCCAAGGAGTTCGGCATCGACAAGACCATGAAGGTCGCCCCGCTGCTGGTCTTCTACAGCGACATCCACAGCCTGGGCCTGAAGAACACCGCCGGCATGCAGTTCGTCACCAGCTGGTACTGGGACATGGACGACGCCTCGCGCAAGTTCGCAGACGCCTACATGAAGAAGACCAACCGCCGCCCCACCGAGATCCAGGCCGCCGACTACTCGGCCACCATGAACTACCTGAAGGCCGTGCAGGCCGCCGGCACCGTGGACGCCGACAAGGTCATGGAAACCTGGCGCGGCATGAAGATGGACGACTTCTTCGCCAAGGGCCAGATCCGTGCCGATGGCAGCTACATCCACGACATGTACCTGGTGCAGGTCAAGGAGCCCAAGGAATCCAAGGGCACCTGGGACTACTACAAGATCGTCAAGAAGCTGCCCGGCGACCAGGTGTTCACCACCAAGGCCGAGAGCAAGTGCGCGCTGTGGAAATGACGCATCCGCGCCTCTGATCTGAGCGTCCCCTCCCACCGCAATCGCTTTTTCCCATGGCAATCTTCGGTATCTCCATGCCGGCCCTCATGAGCCAGCTCCTGCTGGGGCTGGTCAATGGTTCGTTCTACGCCATCCTCAGCCTGGGCCTGGCCGTGATCTTCGGCCTGCTCAACGTGATCAACTTCGCGCATGGTGCGCTGTTCATGCTGGGGGCACTGACCACCTGGATGGCCATGAACTATCTGGGCGTCAACTACTGGGTGATGCTGATTGCGGCGCCTTTGGTGGTGGGGGCGTTCGGCGTGCTCATCGAGCGCCTGCTGCTGCGCTGGATCTACAAGCTCGACCACCTGTACGGCCTGCTGCTCACCCTGGGCCTGACGCTGCTGATCGAGGGCGTGTTCCGCTCCATCTACGGCGTCTCGGGCCTGGGCTACGACACGCCCGAACTGCTGGAGGGCGCGACCAACCTGGGCTTCATGATCCTGCCCAACTACCGCGCCTGGGTGGTGCTGGCCTCCATCGTGGTGTGCATAGGCACCTGGTACGTGATCGAGAAGACCAAGCTGGGCGCCTACCTGCGCGCCGGCACCGAGAACCCGCGCCTGGTCGAGGCCTTCGGCGTGAACGTGCCCGTCATGATCACGCTGACCTACGCCTTCGGTGCGGCACTGGCGGCGTTTGCCGGCGTGCTGGCCGCGCCGGTCTACCAGGTCACGCCGCTGATGGGACAGAACCTCATCATCGTGGTGTTCGCCGTGGTGGTGATCGGCGGCATGGGCTCCATCATGGGCTCCATCCTCACCGGCCTGGGGCTGGGGATCATCGAGGGTTTCACCAAGGTGTTCTACCCGGAAGCCTCCTCCACCGTGGTGTTCGTCATCATGGCCATCGTCCTGCTCATCCGCCCCGCCGGCCTGTTCGGCAAAGAAAAGTGAAGCCGCCGGGGTTGTCCACATGAACGTCAAGAAATTCGCCCCCATCGGTTACGGCCTGCTGCTGCTGGGCCTGATCGCCGCGCCCTTCGTGGGCGCCTACCCGGTGTTCGTGATGAAGCTGCTGTGCTTCGCGCTGTTCGCCTCGGCCTTCAACCTGCTGCTGGGCTACACCGGCCTGCTGTCCTTCGGCCACGCGGCCTTCCTGGGCGGCGCGGCCTACGTCACCGGCCACGCCGTGAAGGCCTGGGGCGCCACGCCCGAGCTGGGCCTGCTGGCGGGCCTGCTGAGCGGCGCGCTGCTGGGCCTGGTGATGGGCTGGTTCACCATCCGCCGCCAGGGCATCTACGCCACCATGATCACGCTGGCGCTGGCCCAGATGCTGTTCTTCGCCGCGCTGCAAATGCCCTTCACGGGCGGCGAGGACGGCCTGCAGGGCGTGCCGCGCGGCAAGCTGTTCGGTCTGATTGACCTCTCCAGCGACCTGAGCATGTACTACGTGTGCCTGATCGTCGTGGTCGCGGCCTTCCTGCTGATCGTGCGCACCATCCACTCGCCGTTCGGCCAGGTGCTCAAGGGCATCAAGGAAAACGAGCCGCGCGCCATCTCGCTGGGCTACGACACCAACCGCTTCAAGCTGCTGGCGTTCGTCATCTCGGCGGCGCTGTCCGGCCTGGCCGGCGCGCTCAAGACCCTGGTGCTGGGCTTTGCCACGCTGTCGGACGTGCACTGGAGCGCCTCCGGCCACGTGGTGCTGATGACGCTGGTCGGCGGCATGGGGACGCTTAGCGGCCCGCTGGTCGGCTCGGCCGTGGTGGTGCTGCTGGAGAACAAGATCGGCGAGCTGGGCTCGTTCCTGGCCAGCGTCACCCGGCTGGAATGGTTCAACACCCTGGGCGAGTCGGTCACCATCGTCACCGGCCTGATCTTCGTGGTCTGCGTGCTGGCCTTCCGCCGCGGCATCATGGGCGAGCTGATCGCCTGGCTGGAGCGCCGCCGCACGGGAAGCGGAGCGCGCTGACGCGGGCAGACGGAAGCATCACCCGCCACAACAACAGCGGCCCGGCAGCGATGTCGGGCCGCTTCCGTTTTGATAGCTGACTGCGCTTGTATGACGCCGGCTGCAGCCAGTCTTGACCAGAATTGACCTGGAAGGCGGCGTGCGGGCCCGGACATCGCCGCGCCACCCGCGCGGCTGCGTTCAACCCAGTCGCAGCGTGTCGGCGTACCCCGTCATCTCCAGGTACCCCCGCCCCACCTCGCGCCCCTGCCCATCCAGCAGCCGGCACAGGCCCTCCCAATAAATTGCGCCCGTCGAGGCCCGGCTGTCCAGCTCCTGCGCGTCCAGCAACGCCTGCACGGTGAAGCGCCCGCCGGGCGTATCGACGCGCCAATCCACCGGATAGGTCGCGCCACTCGCGCCGCTGGTCCAGCGCCGCAGCGGCGTCCACGTCACCTCGTCACTGCCAAAGATGCGCGCCTGCGCCTCGCCCGCGCGGCGCAGCGAGCCACCGGCCCAGAGCTGGTTGCCATCCGAACGCCGCAGACTGAACGCGGTGAGCGCGCCGCCATCCGCCAGATTCATGCCGATCCAGTCCCAGCCCACCGCCTGCGGATGCATCAGCGCCTCGCTCCACTCGTGGTCCATCCACGCGCGGTTGTCGGGCGCGGGCAGTCCAGCCGCGATGGCGATGCGCTGCCCGCCCACCGCGATGGCGCCGCTCACCGCCAGTTGCGGCTGGCTGACGTAGTAGCTCGCCTGGCTGGCATCCGGCCCCTTGCGCGACAGCCCGGCCTGGCCCTGCAGCAGCACCGGCTGCGTGCTGGTGCATTGCAAATCCAGCGCAAAGCCATCGGCCTGCGCGCGGATGGCCCAGCGGCTGTGGCCCGGCACATCGGCCAGTTGCGCGCGCGCCAGCGACCAATCGTGCAGCCGGATGCGCGCATCGTCCTCATCCGCGCCGGCAACGCCAAAGCCCGCGCGCGCGATGCGCTGGTCGTGCCACTGGCGCGCGCCCTGCACATCCGTAAGCGCTGCGTGCGCAAAAATCAACTGCCGCGCCGCAAAGGCCGAGCGCATGCCCTGCGCCACATCGACGCGTGAGCGAAAAAACGTGATCTGAAAGCCCCACAGCCGCCCATCCTCGCTGCGCGCCTGGCCGGTGATGTACCACCACTCGGTGCGCAAGTCCGGGTGGCTGCCGTGGTCGCGCGGAAAGGCCAGCACGCGCGGCGCCAAGGCCAGCGCCGGCGCGCGCCAGCCCAGCAGGCCGGTCGCGGTGGCCAGCATGAGCTGCCGCCGTGCCAGGACAATCATCAGCGGGTCAAGGCATCGATGCGCGAGCGCGCCGCCGCGCAGTCGCCCACCACGCGCTGCACCCAGGCCTCGTCGTGGTAGGTGGGCAGGTAGCGCTCGCCCGAATCGCACAGCAGCGACAGGATGGAGCCGCTCTCGCCCCGCTCCCGCATCTCGCACGCCAGACGCAGCATGGCGACGAAGTTGGTGCCGGTGGACGGCCCCACGCGCCGGCCCAGCAGGCTGGATAGCGCACGCATGGCGGCGATCGACTCGTCGTCCGCCACCTCCTCCATGCGGTCCACCAGCGTGCGGATGAAGCTCGGCTCCACGCGCGGGCGGCCTATGCCCTCGATGCGCGAGCCGGGCGCCGTCAGCGTCCCGTCGCCCGTGCGGTGATACGCGCCGAACACCGAGCCGGCCGGGTCCGCCACGCACACCTGGGTGCCATACATCTGAAAGCGCACATAGCGACCGATCGTCGCGCTGGTGCCGCCCGTGCCCGCGCCCACCACGATCCAGCGCGGCAGCGGATGGCGCTCGCGCTGCATCTGCGTGAACATGCTCTCGGCAATATTGTTGTTGCCGCGCCAGTCGGTGGCGCGCTCGGCGTAGGTGAACTGGTCCATGTAATGCCCACCCGTCTCCGCCGCCACGGCGCGCGCCGCGTCGTACACCTCGTCCGCCGCATCGACGAAATGGCAGCGCCCGCCGTAGAACTCGATCAGCGCGATCTTCTCGGCCGACGTCGAGCGCGGCATCACCGCCACGAAGGGCAGGCCCAGCAGCCGGGCGAAGTAAGCCTCGCTCACCGCCGTGGAGCCGCTGGACGCCTCGACGATGGTCGAACCCTCGCGTATCCAGCCATTGCACAGCGCAAACAGAAACAGCGAACGCGCCAGCCGGTGCTTCAAGCTCCCGGTGGGGTGGGTGGACTCGTCCTTCAGGTACAGGTCGATGCCGGCGGCGGCGTAGGCGGGCAGGGGCAGGGGATCAGGTGGGTGTCGGCGCTGCGGTGGTAGTCGGCTTCGATGCGGGCGATGGCGGAGGGGAGCCAGGTGGCGGGGGATGTCATGGCGAGATTGTGTTTGGGCGTACGGCAACAGTTATTCAGAAAGTTTTCACTCAGCGTCCGACAGGCCTTCATGTTGGACTGGCCCTGGTCAGGGGCCGCCACATTCAACATGCGGTTGCACTCATACCAACGCCTGAAACAGCTTCTTCAGGTAAGCCCTGGCGCCATCTTCCATAAAGAGCACGTTGCGGCTTTCCAGGTCGGCTTTCTTTGCCGGGTCGCCGACGTTGAGCAAGTCGGCAAACTTCGTCGGCGAGAGGATGAAGGCGTTCAAGACCAGCGGCGCTTCTCCTGCCTTGGCCTGCGTGGCCAGTGTCGTCTCCAGGGTCTTTACTTCTTTGTACAGCCCCAGCTTGGGATGCGAAAGGTCGAGATGGCGCAGCCCCTTCGGATCGACAAAAGTCAACCACTGCTTGCCGCTGGACTCATCCACCAGCCACAGCAGGAAGTCCGGATAAAAGTTGCCCGCCAAGGCGAAGCCCAGGCCTTTTTCTTCCCGATCCGCATTGCGCAGCAGGTACAGGCTGCGCGGGCCAATCGCTTCTTTGCCCTCCGGCGAGTTGTAGAACGCTTCAAGATCGCGCACGAACATCACTTCGCTCGTTGCACCAAGGCCCAAGGGCTTGAGCTTCAAAGGAACGAGATCTTTGTCTCCATCCCGCTCGAAGCCGAACAACGGGTAAAACAAATGCCGGTTGAAGCTGATCGCCACCATGTGCGGCGCGTTCCATTGGCTCGCCTCGCCGATCTGACCGTGCGCCACCAGCTTCTGCAGCACTTGCAGCTTCTTCTGGTACTCCAGACCGTCGTCGCTGTTTTCGATCTCGAACTGATACTCCTTGAGCATCGACCCATGTTCCTCATCGATATGGGTGATGTCGTAGAACTGGCCCTCGTAGCCCGTCTTCAGCGCCTTGTAGAAGCGGTCGGTGTAATCGGTCAACAGTCGCAGCAGGATGTCTTCCTGCTTCCGAATGTCGGCAAAGGTCGTCACGTTCAGTTCCGCCTTTGGCACGAACAGCGTGTACCAGTCCTGCTCGCCCTCGCAGAAGTCGATCAGCTTGTGCCGCTCCAGCCGCAGGTTGCTCCAGCTGCGCTGCAACTTGCAATCCTGCAAGGCCAGATAGATGCGATCCCAATCAAAAGCCGGCAGCAGCGTCTGATTCAGCTTGCCCTGATTGCGCGTTTCTGTCGTGGAGACCGTGCTCTTGTCCTTGCTGGATAGTGCTTCGACACGCGGGTACAGATCGAGCACCACATGCGGCAACTTGATCTTGGGTTTGCCCGTTGCTTTGTCTATGAATTGCTCTGGAAACTCGTAAAGCGTGGGGAACACCTTGCGCTTGAACCCCAGTTTCTGGTTGTCCTTGTAGCCATCCTTGAGCATCAAAGTCCTGAGCTTGCCCTTGGGCAGGTTGGCCTGGGTTTTGAACTCTAATGTCAGCACTTCATCACTGGGCGTGATGCCTTCCTCGCGCAGGTAATCCTTGAACGCAGCCATATAGCTGGCGCGCACGCCAAAGATGTTCAGCGCCTCCAGCTTGTCCAGGTGCACGCCCTTGGGACTATCGTGCGGCAAGCTGCGCTTGAGTGAAAAGCCCTTGCCCTTCAGGCGCACGCCACGCCCGAACAACTGGATGATCTGCGAGCCTTCGCCCTGGCCCATGTTGAGCAGACCCATGGTCGAGACGCGCCAACTGCTCCAGCCCTCGGTGAACTTGCGCGAGCCGATCAGCACGTTCAGGCGGCTGTCCTTGTCGTTCAGCGTGCCGAACAGCGCGCCACCGAAGTCGTCGCGTTCGCTGTCAAAAGCCTCCCCGCTCTCAGCCATGGCGAAAAAGCCCGCATCGTCGCCGATGTTGATGAGGCCAAAGGGCTCCGCATCGCCCACGCGCAAGGCCAGCTCACCCTTGCTGTTTTTGATGTTGACGAGCTTCAGCCGCTGGCGGGCCGGGGCATTGAATACGCGCAGCAAAATGTCGCCATATAGCTCGTCCACACGACCGCTGAAGCCCATCAGGGGCGTGAAGCGTCCACTGAAGATGTTGTTGCCCCTGGCGTCCAGGATCTGCGCCCGGTCAGCGATCAAGTCGGCCAGCCAGGTCTTGATCTGCGCGTCGCTGTTCAGAAAGCCGGCGAGAAAATTCACCACTTCCAGAATGTCCGACTCCTCGCCCGACACCGTATTGCCGACAAACACCCACAGCGGCTTTTCGATGTTGAAGTCAGCGAGCTTGTCGCGGTGCGTGCTCCACAGCCACAGCTGCTGGTAATACGAAAGCAGACAGGCCGTGAAGTATTTGCGGGCGTTGTCCGCCTGCGCGTAGGCATCGCCATTCATGTTGAGGATCAGCGACTCCTTGCCGTAGCCGTCCTCATAGAAGAACTTGTACGAGTAATCGAACAGGATGCACTTGGCGTAAATCTCGCGCGTCGCGGTGATGCGCGCGCGGCGCTTGTCCTCGGAGGTCAGCGCGAGTTGCGCCTTCTGCCCATCGTCCAGGCTGCGCAGGCTGGTCGTGCCGAATAGCATTTTGGCGCGCTTTTTCTGGATGTCTTCCTCCGCCACCGCCACGGTCATGCCCTTGGCCACCGCCTGCCCGAAGGTGGCCGAGTACTCGAAAGCAAAGCCGCCGCGCACCAGCGCATCGCGCCGCGCCATCCATGCGCCCGCCGCCGTGCCGGTGCCGCGATGCCCTTCGTCCACCAGCACCAGGTTGTTGCCCTCGAAGGCATCCACGGCCACAGTCTTGTCGCCCATCTCGTCGCCCAGCTTGTTGATGTCGATGATCTCGATGGTGCCGCGCGCCGGGCTTTGCGCCTTGTTGAAGAACTGGGAGAAGCCGAAGCCGGACAACCCCAGCTCCTCCAAGTGCTGGCGGCTTAACCCCTCGTTGGGCGTGAGCAGGATGATCTTGTCGGGGTAGTGGCCGCTGCGCCCCGCCTGGAAGTAATGCAGGTACTGCTTGATGTTGACGTGCAGCAGCAGCGTCTTGCCACTGCCGGTGGCGTTCCAGAAGGCGATCTTGTTCAGGTCATCGGCCTCGAAATCACGGAGCGGCTCTGCACCCGGATCAAGGCGGTAGCGCGCCATTTCCTCATTCAGGCCGTCGAGCAAATCCTGGCGGTGGTTGAAGTACCAGTCCAGATACAGCTCGGTGAACAGCAACGAGAGGTACTGGAAGTACTTCATCCGCAGATCAAAGCCTTCCAGCTTGTTGCGCTGGGCGGTGATGGCCTGCCAATGGGCGACGACATTCAGGTCATAGCGCCGCAAGTCGGCCTCGGGCAGCTTGTTGGGGTCGAACAGGCCTCGGGTCAGCTCATGGAAGAACCTGGTCTGGCCGTCCTCGTCGATGCCCTCGAAGCGGTCATCGCCCAACCGCATCTTGAGTGCCGAAAGCTGGCCACCCTGAAAAAAGCCCAACACCCAGCGGTTGAGCACCAATTCCTGGTGAAAACTGCGCTTTTTTCCGGTGACCTTCTTGGGTGATTTAGTCTTGGTTGCCACCGCCGGCCTCCTGTGGATTCAGCGCCATCGCCAAGCGAATGGCGTCCGCCTCGCGGGCCAGCTCAGCGCGCAGGGTTTCTTCGCTGGGCAGCACCAGCTTGTAGCGGCTGGCAAACAATTGCTCGCTGCCGTTGAGCACCGAATAGCGCACCACCGACTGGTCTTTGTCCTCGCACAGCAAAATTCCCACCGTGGGGTTGTCGCCGTCACCGCGCTTCAAGTCGTCGTACATGCGCACATACATGTCCATCTGCCCGATGTCTTGATGCGTCAGCTCGCTGGTCTTGAGGTCAATCAGCACAAAGCACTTGAGCAGATAGTTGTAGAACACCAGATCTATGTAGAAATCCTTGCTTTCGGTGCTCACGCGCTGCTGGCGCGCCACAAAGGCAAAACCCTTGCCCAGCTCCAGCAAAAAGGCTTGCAGCTTGTCTATCAAGCCCTGCTCCAGCCCCGCCTCCAGCAGCTTGCCACTGCCGGGCAGGCCCAAAAACTCCAACATCACCGGATCGCGCACGAAAGCGCGGGGGGATTGTTCCAGCGCGGCCAGCTTTTGCTGCGCCTCGGTTGCCACGGCGGCCTTGTCCTGGCTGAGCAGCAAACGCTCGTAAAACAGCGTGCTCATCTGCCGCTCTAGCGCACGTGAGCTCCAGTTTTGCTCGGCCGCCTCGTGCATGTACCACTGGCGGGCCTCCTCTTTTTCTACGCGGGTGAGCAGGCGGTAGTGCGTCCAGCTCAATTCGGAACGCACCGCGTCCCAAATTGGAAAGGCCTGAAAAAACGCGCGCATGTGGCGCAAGTTGCGCTCATCAAAGCCCCTGCCGAACTCGGCGGTGAGCTGCCCGGCCAGCATGGGCAGTAGGCGCTTGCCATAAGCCGCACGCGCTGCGCCGCCCTGTTCAAATTCCAAAATATGCCGCCCCACCTGCCAGCAGGTTTGCACCTGTATCACGTCCACCGCACGTAAAACGCGCTGGCGCGCATCGGCAATGAGTGCGCGCAACTGGCCCACCAAGGGCATCAATTGGTCACTGACCTCGTGACCAATCGTTGCAGGTGGCTGATTGGGTTTTTGCGCCATCACACGTCCTCCACGGAGAACATGCGCTCCAGAAACTCCGGCTCGATCTGGCGCAGCTTGAGCACGCGGGTGGCGCCGCCTTCCTCTGCCGTCTGCGTCAGCACGGTGGGGATGTTGTGGTCGCCGTTGATATAGACCACGTCGAACTCGTTGTCCGCCGGGTTGATAGCCAGCTTGTCGCAGAGCTTGGCGACGCCTTCGTAGTCGAGCACATCGCAGTCGCGCCACAGCACCAGGCAGCTTTCACCCGGGTTGGAACCATTGCCTGGCAGCGTGCCGGTGACGGTGACAAAGCCGCGCTGCGGCTGCGCGTCGATGTGCTTGACGCGCAGGCCGATCAGGTAATTGAAGGTTTCGACCAGATCGATTTTTCGGGCTTCGTATGCGCCTGCCGAATCCACGGCGATGTTGAGCTGGTAATCAAAGGGCTTTCTGAAATCTTCCACCGACAGCAGCGAGCCCCGGCTTTCCACATCCAGCAGATAGTTGAGCAGGTAGTCGTCGCGGGCAGGCTGTGGCAGGGCGCTCAGCAGATCGCCCTGGGCGGCGGTGCGGCGCAGTTGCAGGTTGTTCAGGGTGTCTTCGTGGCTTTCGAGCTTGAGGACTTTGAAGCAGTGAGAAATGCCTGAGTTGTCGGATGTTGGCTTTCCGTCATTCCAGCTACCAGAGAAAACTGCTTTCTGTAAACGTGATTTGATCACCGTATCAAAATACTCGCCCTGTTCGATAAGAACGTACTTTCGATTACCGCTATCTACGCGGTTCATGTTGATGACAGCGTGGGCAGTTGTTCCTGAGCCAGCAAAGTAATCGAGGACAAACGATTCATTGCCTGCTCCCGTTACTCGCAAACAATCCTCGACCGCATAAATGGATTTTGGATATGAGAATACGTTGTACTCAGTGAAGTATTTTTTTAAATAACCAGTGCCATGCTCGGTTGCCGAATATTTTGCATCAATCCAATTCGTAAGCGGCAATACACCCTCTGAATCCGGGCGAAATTTGTAATAGATGGTCACCACTCCATCTTCGATCTTGTACTTGTAATCGCTGGGCTTTGTCCTCAACGCATCAGGCTGACCACGCCAAGTTCGATGGGTACCAGCGTCATCAATCGGGTAGACAACAATTTCCCCCTCTTTTGGTGACTCATGGATATGCCAGATTTTCTGTTGGTCGTCATATTCCATTGTGGGAGTACGCATCGTGTCGCCAGAGATGTATATGGGGTAGTAAAGAGAGGGGCGATCTTTCTGCTCAGAGTTTGAGCCGCGCTTGCGGAACAGCTCCCACATATACATCCTGCCATCGGCATCGCGATGTTTATATCGCGCATTCTGTTTGTCGCTACGAGGAAGGCTTTCAATGACCGCCTGAGATGTGCTTTTGGCGAAGATTGCATACTCGTGTGACTGTGCAAAGCCTTGGGGGAGTGGCCGTCCAGATGGGTTGATCCGGATTGCTACTGTTCCAGCGATGTTGTTTCTTCCAAAATTCTCTTCGAGGATGAAATTCAACTCTCTATATTGATAGTCGTCGATGGTTGCCACCAAAACACCGTCGGCGCGCAGCAACTTTTTTCCTAACTTGATTCGGTCATCCATTAGCGAAACCCAAGAAGAGCTTCTATAGCCGTTCTTATAGCTAATCGGACCTGCATCAGTGTTGTATGGAGGATCTATGTAGATTGATTGTATTTTTTCCTTCAAGCTGTAACTCAAAATATTCAGGCCTTGAAAATTGTCGCTGTGGACAAGCAGCCCATTGAGCTGAGCATCCAAATTATCGATGCCTTCTATTAATTTCCGCTTGAAATCATTATCAAAAAGTGTTGTGTCCACCATCCGATACGGCGCAGTCTTCAAGTCCTCCAGTGTCCCCGGCGCATCGCCATCCCGAATGCCCAGCTGCTTCCACCGTGCCCACTGCCGCTCGTTCGCCATCACTTCTGGCCACAGCGCCTCCGGCACCCGATCCAGCGTGATGCAGTAATGGCTGGAGACCACGAACTTCTTTTTCAGCCACAGCTTCTTCTGGAAGTCTTCCAACTGCGCCAGGAAGGTAATCAGCTCCAGCGCGATACTGCGCAGGCACTGGATCATCCGCAGGTTTTTTTTTCGATGTCCGCAAACGCGCCGGCGTTCTGCACATCGTCCAGGTGCATGACTTCGTTCTTGATATAGAAGTCCAGCTCACGGCGCAAAAAGCCGCCCAGGTCTTTATGGATGAAGTAATCCGCCGTGTTCTTGGTGGTGTAGGCACTCAGGTGCTTTTCCAGCAGGGTGCGCTGGGGGTTTTTCTCGGTGGGCGCGCGCTGCCCCAGCGCCAGCCAGCGGGCTTTGACGGCGGCGTCCGAAAGCACGGCCTCGACGGCCTTGGCCACCAGCGCTTCCTGCCGGGTGCCTTTGGGCTGGGCGGCATATTCAAAGCGGATGACCAGCTCCTGCTTGCTGCCGCTGCCCCCGTTCTGGCCCGCGATTTCCTCCACGGGCACCAGGTTTTCTTCGACCTCGTCGCCGTTGTCGTCCAGCCGGATGATGGTCTTAGCCGTCACCAGGGCAAAGCGGCGTTCCTTGTCGTTGTCCTTGCGGTTGTCCTTGGCGGTGTCAGCGGCGGCGAGGCGGAAATGCACCATGCGGCCATCGTCGAGCTTGAAGCTGTAATTGCTGAAGTTCTCCCCGTTCTTGGTGTAGTACTGATCCTTGTTGGCCCAGTGCAGCATCACCTCTTCGCCCGCGTAGGGGATGGCGTAGGTGTCCCCCTTGTAACGGCGCTGGCTGATGAAGTCGCCGTCCTGGTAGTAGCGCGAGAAGAAAGTGAGCAGGTGCGAGAACACGGCGTTTTCGTGTTCGCTGGCGCTGGTGCTGTACTGCGCCAGCTTCTCGCGCAGCTCCTGCACTTTCGGGACCGTGGCCGGGTCGATACCGTCTGCCTGGTATTGCGCTTCCTTCTCCTTCAGTTCGTGTGCCACCTGCTCCTGCTGTGCCGCACCGCCCTGGTGGAGCGCGGTCTGCACCTTCTCGGCCAGACGGTTTTGCAGGTAGTCGTTGATCTCGCCCGCGCGGGCATTGAGGATGCGGTAGATGCCGAAGTCCAGCTCCGGGCGGTCGATCTGGAAGATTTCGCGCAGCTTGGCGACGAGTTCCTGGAATTTCGGGGTCTGCTTGTTGGCCATGGTTTGCCCTGATCTCATGAATGTGGATTCTTCTGTCATGCGACCTGCCAGCGCACGCTGAACAGCGTCTCGCTGCTGGTCTTTTCCTGCAGGCGCTGCTGGAGCGAGGCGATCAACTCGTCGCGCCGGGCGATGATTTCGTCCTCGACGGCAAAGATTTCCTGCCGCTGGCGGCGCTGCTTGCGTTCGAGCTCGGACAGTTCGCGCTGGATGGCGTCCTGCTCCTGCAAGGTGGCCGCCTTGCGGGCGTCGCGCTTCAACTGGTTGATGCGTGCCTTGGTGTTCTTCAGGGCCTCTTCTGCGGCCAGCAGCTTGTCGTCGGCCCAGCGCTCCAGCTTGTCGCGCTCTTCGTTGAACAGGCGCTGGTTGGCCTCCAGCACTCCTGAAATGGTAGCTACCACCGCTTGCTGGCTATTGGCTAGAAGCGTTTGGCACAGATTCTTCCAGCGGTGCAGGCTTACCTGGGGCGGGAAGGGCCATCAGCTTTTCGCAGGTTTCTTGATCCAGCACCTGGCCGTCGTCTGTCTGGCCGGAAAACAGCAGCGCCTCGGTCGTCTCGAAGGCGGTGATTTGCAGCCGGGCCAGCGTCAGCCAGCCGGACTGGCCGCGCAGCTTTTCGACGATGGAGACGCGTGCGCCGTGCTGGCTGTAGTCGAGTTTCAAGGTGGCCACGGGCGTGGCTGCGTTCAGGCTGGCGGCGATGCTCCACTCGCCCAGCGGGTGGCTGAGGCGATAGGCGTGCGCCAGCATGTCCGGCTGCGCGGCGCCCCGAATGAGCTGGTAGCGGCCTACGGGTGCCTGTTGTGCGATGCCGCTTGGCAGGGTGCGTAGAGAGAACGCGTAGGACTGCTCGTCAAAGCGTGCGCGGTCATCGAGCGCATAGCGGGTGACGCCCCAGAACCAGCGCCCGAGCTTGTCGAGGCGCGCTTCGGCCTCATCCAATCGCAGCTTGAGCCGGTCATGGACGTCTTCGTCAAAGTTTTCCAGCAGCTGGGATTGCGTGTCCTTGATCCGCTCGGCGATTGCTTCTTCCAGCTCCGCCTGCAGAGCGTTGAAGGCGGCTTCGATCTGTGCCGGCTGGCGGCAGGTGTCGTAGATCTGGAGGATGCGTTTCTCGAAGTCGAGGCCGCCTTCGATGCGACCCAGCACTTCATCGCTTGCACCAAACACGCCCGAGAACAGGTTGAACTTCTCGGTGAGCAGCTCCAGCACGCGCTGGTCCGCCTGGTTGCGGGTGTTGAGGAAGTTGATGACGACGACATCGAAGCGCTGTCCGTAGCGATGGCAGCGGCCAATGCGCTGCTCTACGCGCTGCGGGTTCCACGGCAGGTCGTAGTTGATGATCAGCGCGCAAAACTGCAGGTTGACGCCTTCGGCAGCCGCTTCGGTGGCGATCATGATTTCCGCGCCGGTGCCATCGTCCTTGCGGAAGTGGTCGATCAGTGCGGTGCGGCGATCGACCTGCGGCGAGCCGGTGACGCGATCCGTGCCTTGGTGTTCCGCCAGCCAGCGCTGGTAGATGGCGGTGGAGTCCTCGTGGCTGTTGGTGCCGCTGAACAACACCAGCTTGCCCGCGTGGCCGTTGGCCGACAGGAAGCGGTGCAGATACTGCTGCGTGCGCCTGGACTCGGTGAAGATGATGGCCTTGCGCGGCGCACGCAGCTCGGCCATCTTGCCAAAGCCCAGGGTGAGCGCCTTGAGCAGGGCTTGCGCCTTGGTGTCCGTTTGCAGCGCCTGGGCGGCATCGATGAAGGCGGTCAGCTCGGCGATCTCGGCGCGCAGGTTTTCAGTTTGCAGTTTTCGGTTTTCGGTTTCTTCCTGAACACTGAAATCTGGCGATTGAGAACTTGCATCTCCCGAATCACTGAAGACTTCTTCATCCAGTTCCAGGTCGTCCTCGGCAATGAGCTGTTCGACCAGCTGGCTGCCATCGTCTTGCGCGGTGCCCGCTGTGAGCAAGCCCTGCAGGCGCTCGCGAATGGTGACCAAGGTGGCAGCGACGGCGTGCGAACTGGAGGCCAGCAGCTTGCGCAGGATCAGCCCGGTGAGATGGCGCTGTTTTTTTGGGCAGGGCGTAGGAGTCCTCTTTTTGCAAAAAGGCCGAGATACGCTCGTACAGTGCCTGCTCGTCGTCGGTGGGGTTGAACGGCTGGGTGAGGGCCTTGCGCTCGGTGTACTGGATGTACTCCAGCACATCACGGCGCAGGGTGCGCTTGGCGAAGCTGGCAAGGCGCTCGCGCAGTGCGTCCAGGCCTGCCCCGCCGCTGTTCATGAACTGCTTGCGAAAAGCCGCTTCGTCGCCGAACAGGTGTTCGTCGATCAGCGTGGACAGGCCGTACAGCTCCATCAGGGAGTTTTGCAGCGGCGTGGCGGTCAGCAGCAGTTTTTTGCGACCTTGCAAAGCGCGCTTGAGCGCTTGACCAGTGCGATTGCTGGCGCGGTGTGCGTTGCGCAGCTTGTGCGCTTCGTCGATCACCACCACGTCCCACGGCACGGCGCGCAGTTCGGCCTCCAGCCTGGCGGCAAACTGGTAGGACATGATGATGACCGCCTTGCCTGCCTGGCGCTGCAAGGTGTCGAGGCTGTCGCCTGTGGACTGCCGGCGCAGGGAGACGGCGTCCATCACGGTGGCGGGGACGGCAAATTTTTCGTGAAGCTCCTGCGCCCATTGCTTGCGCAGGCTGGCCGGGCATACGACCAGCAGCCGGCGGCGGCGCTCAGCCCAGTACTGGCACACCACCAGCGCGGCTTCGATGGTCTTGCCCAACCCCACCTCGTCGGCCAGCAGCACGCCTTCCTGCAATGGGTTGCGCAGGGCGAACAGCGCCGCCTCGATCTGGTGCGGGTTCAGATCGACGCTGGCATCGAACAGCGATTGGGAGAGGCGATCTACGCCATCGGCGGCATGCCGCCGCGTCAGCTCGTGTGCGTAGTACTTGGCGTGGTAGGCGGAGATCAATCGGCGCCCTCCGCCTGCCTGGACTGGCCGGCTATCCAGCCGTCGATATCTGTTGCCCGGAAGCGCCATGTTCCGCCGACCTTGAAGGCCGGTATCTTCTTGGCTGCCGCGAGCTTGTAGATCGTCCGCTGGGTGACCTTCAGGTACTCGGCGACCTCCTTGATCGTCAGGATTGCGCTTTCGCTGGTGTTTTGGGGCATGGAGAAGGCTAGCCGGCTGCACTCTAAAGCGAAGCAGGATAGTGCAAATTTTTCCTATTCAAGACAAACAGCGACACAACAAAGATGCCTGGCGACGAGACGACTTTCCTCAGCCAGTGTTACCAGTCTTCCTTCACCGCCATCACCGCATCTTTTCCCGCCGCAGCTCGCCCCGCCAGCCACGCCGTCAGCGTCCCTGCCGCCATCACCGCAGCAGCCACCACAACAAGTCGCTCCCTCGGCACCCGCAGCTCCATCGTCCAGTGAAAACTCTGCGGGTTCACCACATGCACCAGCACCACCGACACGGCCAGCCCCAGCAGCGTGCCTGCCGTCGCGCCCACCAGCGTCCACGCTGCGCCTTCGCCGGCGACCACGGCGAGGATTTGCGCGCGGGTCAGGCCCAGGTGGGCCAATAGGCCGAACTCCTTGCGCCGCGCCAGCACCTGCGTGCCAAAGCTGGCCGCCACGCCGAACAGGCCGATGCCGATGGCAACAGCTTGCAGCCAGTAGGTGACGGCGAAGCTGCGGTCGAAGAGCTGCAGCGAGCGCTGGCGGATCTGCCCGGACGAGGTGAATTCCAGCGTGCCGGCCTGGGCGCCCAGTTGGGTGCGCGCCAGCTCCAGCACGGCGGCGCGCACGGCCGCCTCATCGGTGCCGGGCGCTGGCCACAGCGCCAAGTCGCTGGCGCGGGCGTCGCCGGTCAGGCGCTGGTAGTCGCCGCTGTCCATGGCGATGGCGCCGTGCTGGCGCACGTAGTCGCGCCATACGCCAGCTATGAAAAAAGTAGCTGAATGTCCTTGATCCACGCCGGCTAGCGGGCTAAAAGCTTCAAAAAGTGCCGGCCAGGGCTGCCCGGGGCGCACGCCGTACAGGTCCACGATGGCTTCGCTCACGTACACGCCGATCTGCCCGGCCGGCACCGGCAGCGGCGCGCCGACCAGCGGCAGGGCCTGCGCCGGCTGCGGCTGCAGGGGTCGCGCCAACAGCGCCACGGCGGGCAACCCAGGGTCGGGCTGCACGCTGCTGACGCGCTGGGGCTGCACGCGCTGCACCTCGGGCAGACGCGCGGCGGCCTGCACGAAGGCGGGGGTGAACACGGCCGCGTCGTCGCCCGCCGGGCTGCCGGCCGCGCGCAGGTACAGCGGCGCGGGCAGCACGGCGCCCAGCCACTGGTCCACGGATGTGCGAAAGCTGCCGACCATCACCGTCAGCGCCACCGCCAGGCTGAGCGCCGCCACCACGCCGCCCACGGCCACGGCGGCGCTGGTGCGCATGCGCTGGGCGCGCGCCAGCACCAGCAGCCACAGCGGGCCGCGCCGCGCCAGCGGCATGGCCAGCGCCAGCACGCCCTGCACCAGCCATGGCAGCAGCGCGATGCCGCCCACCAGCAGCACGCCAACCGAGGCATACGCCGCCAGCGGCATGCCCCACAGCGGCGGCAGCAGCGCCAGAGCGCCGGACGCCAACACCAGCGCCGCGCCCAGCCAGGCCCGCGCCGGACGCGACTGCACCAGCCCCACGCCCTTGAGCGCGGGCGCCGGGGCGATGCGCCGCGCCGCCAGCGCCGGCCACCAGCCGCCCGCCAGCGCGGCCACCAGGCCCAGCGCGCCGTACAGCAGCGCGGCAGGCAGGCTCCACTGCAGCGGCGGCTGCACGCCGGTGAAATAGCCCCCGCCCAGAGTCGCCGCCCAGCACGCGCAGCGCCAGCGCCGCCAGCGCCGCGCCCAGGGCGATGCCGGCGGCACTGCCGACGAGGCCCAGCCCTGCGGCTTGCGCCAGCACCAGCAGCAAGCGCTGGCGCGGGGTGGCGCCCAGCACGGCCAGCAGGGCGAGCTGCGGCGCACGCCGCGCCACGCCCAGCGCCAGCACCGAATACACGAGGAAGGCGCCGGTGAACAGCGCCACCAGCGCCAGCACCGTCAGGTTGACGCGGTAGGCGCGCGAGAGCTGGTCCACCTGCGCGGCGCTGTCGGCCGGCTCGGCCACCAGCACGCCGCTCGGCCAGCCGGGCAGGGCGGCAAGGTGGCGCTCCAGCTCCGCGCGGCTGGCGCCGGGGCGCAGCAGCACGTCGATGCGCGACAGCTCGCCGCCGCGGCTGAACAGGTCTTGCGCGGCGCCTATGTCCATGACGGCCAGCGGCCCGCCGCCTGCGGTGATGCTGCCGGCCACGTGCACCGGCACGCGCCGCACGCCCACCTGCAACTCCAGCTCGGCCGCCACGTCCAACGGCAGGCCCAGCGCCTGCGCTGCGGCGGCGTTCAGGAAGACGGTTGCCGGGGCGAACAGCGCCAGCCGGTCGGCGCCCGGCGCGCGCTGCGGCATCAGGCCAGGCGCCAAGGCGGGCAGCGCCAGTGCATCGGCGCCGATCACGCGCAGGCGGACGGGAGCGGCATTCGCATCAGTGGCGGGCAATGCGCTGGCCACCACCTCCAGCACCGGCGCGGCGCGCGCCACCTGCGGCGCGGCGGCGGCCAGCGCGTACAACCCCTCCGGCAAGCTGCCCTGGCGGGCACGCAGTTGCACATCGGGCTGGCCGCCCGCAGCGCGCGTGGCGCGGGTGAATTCCTGCAGCGCCGAGGCGTTGATCAGGTGTACGGCAAACGCCAGCGCCACGCCCAGCATCACGGCCGCTGCGGCCACCAGGCTGCGGCCGGGGTGGCGGCGCAGGTCTTGCCAGGAGAGGGTGCGAAACAGGCCGGCCATGCGCTGATTGTGCGGCGGCGCCAGCGCGGCACGCTGCCCGCGCTGCGTCAGCCCAGCGGCTGCATGCCCTGGGCCGTGAGGCGCAGCACGCGGTCGGCGCGCTGCGCAGCCGCCAGCGCGTGCGTCACCAGCACCAGCGCCGCGCCGCGCTCGCGCGTCTGGCGCGTCAGCACGTCCATGACGCGTGCGGCCGTGCCCGGGTCCAGGTTGCCGGTGGGCTCGTCGGCCAGCAGCAGGGGCGGGCGGTGCACCAGCGCGCGGGCAATCGCCACGCGCTGCAGCTGGCCGCCGCTGAGCTGCTCGGGCAGGCGCTCGTGCAGCCCGGCCAGGCCCACGGCCGCGAGCATGTCCTGCACCTGTGCGTCGCCCTGTGCGCCGTGCGTGCCCAGCAGCATCAGCGGCAGCGCCACGTTCTGCGCCACGGTCAGCTGCGGCAGCACGTGGAAGGCCTGGAAGACGAAGCCCACGTGCGCGCGCCGCCACAGGGCGCGCTGGGTGTCCGAAAGCGGCCCCAGGTCCACCGCGCCGTGCGTGATGCGGCCGGCGTCCCAGTGGTCCAGCCCGGCCAGGCAGTTGAGCAGGGTGGATTTGCCCACGCCCGAATCGCCCACGATGGCCGCGAACTCGCCCGGCGCCACGCTGAAGGTGACGTCCGCGAACACGGCCGCATCGCCGTAGCGCCGGGCCAGCTGGCTGACCTGCAGCGTGGGCGCCGGGGCGGGTGCGGTGCTCATGGCCCGGCCCGGTTCTGGTGCAGGTGCTGCCACACGGCCTGCACCAGCGCCTGCGTGGCGCCCGGCTGGTCGCAGGCGACTACCTGACGCTGCGGCATGCTGCGCAGCCAGGTGATCTGCCGCTTGGCCAGCTGGCGCGTGGCGGCGATGCCGCGCTCAGGGAGCGTGGCCATGGGGTGCGTGCCGTCCAGCGTCTCCCACGCCTGGCGGTAGCCCACGCAGCGCATGCTGGGCAGGTCGGGGTGCAGGTCGCCGCGTGCGCGCAGGCGCAATACCTCGTCCAGAAAGCCTGCGGCGAGCATGGCATCAAAGCGCTCGGCGATACGGGCGTGCAGCCAGGCGCGGTCCTTGGGTTCCAGGGAAAAGAAGCGCCCAGCCCACGCGGATGGCTGGCCTTGCGCTCTCATTTTTGAAGTATGAAAGCTCGACAGCGGCCGACCCGAGACGTGCCAGACCTCCAGCGCGCGCTGCACGCGCTGGCTGTCGCCGGGCGCCAGCCGTGCGGCGGTGGGCGGGTCGATGCGGGCGAGCTCGGCGTGCATGGCCGGCCAGCCGATGGCGGCGGCCTCCTGGTCCAGCCGCGCGCGCACGGCGGGGTCGGCCGGCGGCATGTCGTCGATGCCGTCCATCAGCGCCTTGAAGTACAGCATGGTGCCGCCCACCAGCAGCGGCAGGGCGCCGCGCGCCTGGATGGCGGCGATCAATCGCGTGGCGTCCTGCACGAACTCGGCGGCGCTGTAGGCCTCGCGCGGGTCGCGGATGTCGATCAGGTGGTGCGGCGCGGCGGCCCGCTCGGCGGCAGTGGGCTTGGCGGTGCCGATGTCCATGCCGCGATAGACCAGGGCCGAATCGACGCTGATGATCTCCACCGGCAGGCGCTGCGCCAGCGCGGCGGCGATCGCCAGCGCGCCCGCCGTCTTGCCCGAGGCGGTGGGGCCGGCCAGGGCGATGGGCGTCAGCACGCCTTCGTCAGTGCGCATCGCGCGGCTCCCCGTAGCGTTGCACCAGCGTCCAGGCCACAAGGGCCAGCAGCACCGACCACAGCGCCACGCCGTGCACCAGCGGCCAGACGCTGCCGTCCAGCGCGCGCCCCAGCCACAGGCCGATGGCGAACGCCGCCAGCATCATCATGAAGCCGTTCAGCGCCGAGGCCACGCCCGCGGCCTGCGGGAATGGCCCCACGGCGCCCGTCTGCCCGCAGGGCTGGTGGATGCCGTGGCCCAGCATGAACAAATAGAACGGCGGCAGCAGCGCGCCCACGCTGTGCCAGCCGGCCAGCGCCACCGCCAGGCTGCCCAGGCCGCCGGCCAGGCTTAAGGCCGCGCCGATGGCCACCGTGCGCCGCAGGCCAAAGCGCGCCAGCAGCCGCCGGCAGACCAGCGTGCCGACCAGATAGGAGGCAGCCGTGGACAGCAGCAAGAAGCCGTAGTGCGTGCGCGAGGCGCCCAGCACCTCGATATAGACGAAGGACGACGCTGCCAGGAAGGTGAACAGCCCGCCGTAGCTGGCGGTGGTGAGCAGCGAGAAAGCCCAGAAGGTGGGCGAGCGCAGCACCCGCGCCCAGTTGCGCACCAGCATGGCGGGCTCCAGCGCGCGCGGGTCGGGCCGCGCCAGCGTCTCGGGCAGGCGCAGGGCCACGACGGCCAGCGTGGCCGCGCCATAGGCGGTGAGCGCCAGCAGCGCCGCGCGCCAGCCCACAAGCTGCGTCAGCGCGCCGCCGATGGGCGCGCACAGGCAGGCGATGAAACCCAGGCCCGTGAGCGCGCGCGACATGGCGCGCGCGCCCGCCAGCGGCGCGTACAGGTCGCGCACGATGGCGCGCGCGCGCGTCACCGCCGCGCCCATGGCCGCGCCCTGCAGCGTGCGCCACAGCACTAGCTGCTCCATGCTGGCGGCCAGCGCGCTGCCCACCGAGGCCAGCACGTACAGGCCGAGGCCCACCAGCAGCACCGGCCGGCGCCCGAAGCGGTCCGACAGCGGCCCCCAGGCCAGCTGCGAGGTGCCGAACGCCAGCAGCAGCGCCGACAGCGTGAGCTGCCCCGCCGCCACCGGCGCGCCCAGGCTGCGCGTGAGGGCGGGCAGCGCGGGCAGGTACAGGTCGGTGGTGACGGGCTGGATGCTGCAGCAGCAGCGCCAGCAGCACCACCGCCAGCCCGGGCGGCAGCGGCGGCGCGGCGGCGTGCGCAGGCGCGGCCGGCGGGGGCAGGGGGGGGCGTGGCGGCGGCAGTGCCGGCCTGGCGGGGTGTCAAAGCGCGGCGCGCAGGCGGGCGGCGTAGTCGGCCAGCGCCTGGGGGCCGGGCTCCTGGCGCGGCCAGCTCAGGGCGATGCCGTCGCCCTCGTGGCGCGGCACCACGTGCAGGTGGAAATGGCCCACGGTCTGCCCGCCCACGGCCCCGTTGGCCTGCAACAGCGTCAGGCCAGCCGGATCGAACGCCTGCTGCGCCGCGCGCGCCACGCGCTGGGCGCACTGCATGGCGGCGGCGGCCTCCTCGGGCGTTACGTCCAGCAGCGTGGCGGCGTGGCGGCGCGTGGCCACCAGCACATGGCCGGGGGTGACCTGGCCCAGGTCCATGAAGGCGATGGTCAGCTCGTCCTCATGCACGATGGCGGCCGGGATCTCGCGCGCCACCAGGCGGCAGAAGATGCACTGGCCGGGCGGCGAGGTGTCCACGAACAAGGGCATGCCGTTCTCCTGATGCTACTTAAACGATAGCTGCACGCCGGCTGCTGGCGCCGGCATGAATGGGATTTGACCATGAAAAAGGCACGCGCCGCAGCGCGTGCCCGTCGGGTGGCGGCGCGGGCCGTCAGAAGCGGTGGCGTATGCCCAGGCCCAGGCTGTTGCCCGTGTTCTGGCCGGTGATCTTGTCGTTCATCAGCATGGCGTACACGTCGGTGCGCTTGGACAGGTTGTAGTCGTAGCCCACGGTCAGCGTCTTGCGGCTCAGGTCGACCGCCGACAGGTCGGTCCTGGCCCACGACGCCAGCAGCTTGCCCGCGCCCAGCGGCGCCGATGCGCCGATCTGGATGGTGCGGGCGCGGCCGGGGGCGTTGTCCGCCTTGGCCTGGCCATAGCTCAGGTAGGGCTTGACGACCTGGAAGTCATAGGCGGCGGCCAGCATCCAGTCCTTCTTGGTCGTGCCCAGGTAGCTCA
>JAUCDD010000020.1:0-22512 GCA_034675505.1 Melaminivora sp.
CCAGGTAAGAGGTGACCAGCCCCAGCGCGATGGTGGCTGCTGCGGCCAGGGTTGCTGTACACAATGGCGTTGTTGAAGTCGGTGCGCCCCTCGTCAATCAAATCACCACCGATACGGCGTTGTGTCTCGGCCAAGTCACTCAGCGCCTGCTGCCATTGCTGCATGGCAGGCTGTAATTCCTGTTCCAAGGCCTGCAAGGCATCCGCATGTTCGTAACGCCTGCGCAGCTCCAGCACCTTGCCCTTGTTGATGTCGGCTTGCGCACGCAGGCCACGCACTTTCAGAACGATGGCTTTGATTTCTTCCCGAAAGGTTTCTTCCAGGAATTTGTCCGACAACGCCATGATTTGCGCCATGTAGTGCTGCTGTTGGATCTGCTGGACATGATGATGTTCAGATCTTCCGATGTGCTGGCCGTTTTGACGCTGTCCAGCCACAGTTTCGACAGCCAGCGCCAGCGCTCCACCTCCACCTTGCGGTCATCCACGTATTTGGTCTGCGCTCCCATGGCCAGGCTGACGCTGTTCAGGTGGTAGATGGCTGCGGCGCCCGTACACGTCAGGGACGCCATGACCAGGCACAGGGAGAGCCATATTTTTGTGCCGATGGCGATATTTTTCAGCTGCATGGGGGACGGTGCTCCTTGAAATATTTTTTAGATTTTGAGTAAACATATTTGCACAAAATCAAGGCGAAAGCGATTGACGTAAAAGCGTAGGGATGGCTTGCGCGAACGCCGTGCAGCCCGCCATCTGCGGGAAACTGCGGGGTGAGTGTTTTCCACCGTCACACCCGCGAAGGCGGGTGTCCAGTAGCGGATGACGGTGGAATGCGCAGGGATGCCTGCTGCGAGCAGCCGAATGCACCGTCCGGTGCTGGATGAGAGTTCAGTGAGCGTGTTCAGGCCGCGCCGAGTGTTGCGCCGTAACAACCATTGGAAGCTGCCCATGACCAGCACCAGGGCGCCGTAGGTGGTCAGTTTGCCGTCGCTGCCCGTCAGCGCCAGGCCCGCGCCCAGCACGATGCTGCCCAGCACGAAGTTCAGGCCGATGCCCGTCCACAGCGGCAGGCGGCGGGGGATGCGCAGCACCCAGGCACCCAGTTCCAGCGCCACGGCCAGGAAGGCGGCGGGGGCGAGAAAATTAAGCAGATGCCAGAAAAACGCGCTTGCGTCCATGCTTATCATGATTGAGATCAAGTCTTTGACTTCGGGCTAACCCTTGGCCAGGGAGTGATTTTATAATTGGCACCTATGGCAGTTTGGGCATTAGGTATCAACCACAACACGGCGCCGCTGGATTTGCGGGGCCGTTTTGCATTTGCGCTCGATCAGATCGCGCCCACGCTGCAGGGCCTGCGCAGCGCCCTGACCAGCGCCACGCGCCACCCGGAGGTGGAGACGGCCATCCTCTCCACCTGCAACCGCACCGAAATCTATTGCGCCGCGCACACGGCGGCGCTCGACCACACCCTGGGCTGGCTGGCCCAGTCCGGCGGCGTCAGCGCCGAGACGCTGCGCTCGCACTCGTACCTGCTGGAAGACGGCTCCGTCGCCCGCCACGCCTTCCGTGTGGCTTCCGGCCTGGATTCGATGGTGCTGGGCGAGGCGCAAATCCTCGGCCAGCTCAAGAACGCCGTGCGGGCGGCCGAAGATGCCGGGGCGCTGGGTTCCACCCTGCACCAGCTGTTTCAGCGCAGCTTCGCCGTGGCCAAGGAAGTGCGCACCAGCACCGAAATCGGTGCGCACAGCATCAGCATGGCGGCGGCGGCGGTGCGGCTGGGCAGCGCAACTGTTCGAGGATTTGACGCAAATCCGCGTCCTGTTCGTGGCGCGGGCGAGATGATCGAGCTGGTGTCCACCCACTTCGCTGCTCGCCATCCCAAGCAGATGACGATTGCCAACCGCACGGTCGAGCGCGGCGAGAAGCTGGCCGCGCAGTTTGGCGCCAGCACCATGCCGCTGGCCGATCTGCCCGAGCATCTGCACGAATACGATGCGGTGATCAGCTGCACCGCATCCACCCTGCCCATCATCGGCCTGGGCGCGGTCGAGCGGGCTTTGAGGAAGCGCAAGCGCCGCCCCGTCTTCATGGTCGACCTGGCCGTGCCGCGCGACATCGAGTCCGAGGTCAAGGACCTGCGCGACGTCTACCTCTACCCCGTGGACGACCTCGCCAGCGTGGTGCGCACCGGCCAGGCCCAGCGCCAGGCGGCGGTGGAGCAGGCCGAAGTCATCATCGACCACGGCGTGCAAAGCTTTCTGCAGTGGCTGCAGCAGCGCAACCCGCAGGGCGGGGCGGTGTGGCTAATCCAGCAGCTCAACCAGCAGACCGATGCGTGGCGTGCCCAGGAAATCGCCCGCGCCAAAAAACTGCTGGCCAGGGGCGAGGACGTGGACACGGTGCTCGAAGCCCTCTCGCGCGGCCTGACGCAAAAGATGCTGCACGGCAGCATGACCGCCCTGCGCCAGGGCAGGCGAGGCCGAGCGCGAGCAGGCCGCCGCCACCGTGCAGCGCCTGTTCCTGCGCGGGCGCGGCCACCAGCGTTAGCGCTGTTGCACTATCTTTACCGTAGCTGCTGTCGCACGTCATTCTTGATTTTTAAAGATAAAACATTCTGAAATCCTTGCATGGAAAGCGGAAGCAGCTATTTATTCAATAGTTTCAGGCTTTCATCATGCGAGTTTCTGCGCCACCAGTTGGAGCGCTACACCCAGCGCCTGCAGGAGCTGGACTTCCTCCTCTCCCGCGAAGACATCATGGGCGACATACAGCAATACCGCCGCATCTCGCGCGGAGCGTGCCGAGGTCACGCAGATCGCGGGCCGCTACGCCCGCTACCGCCAGTGCGAAGCCGACCGGGCCGCTGCCCAGGAACTGCTGGCCGACCCCGACATGGCGGACATGGCGCAGGAAGAAATCGCCAGCGGAGCTTTTCGGGATGTCATTCGGGCATCATCGAGCATATGGATACTTTTGCCCGCTTGCCCGCATTGATGAAGCCGGCCGAGAGGCTCGCAGCATCGCGGCGAGCATGCAGCAGTTTTTCCGCGACATCGTATTAACTCACCATCAGGAGGAAGAGCGTGAGCTCTTCACCGCTGTGATGGCTAGTGCAGCACACGGCGAGGAGTTGGAGCTGGTTCGCGCGATCATTACCCGACTGACCTCCGAGCATCGCGAGCTCGAACGTTGTTGGGCCAGTCTTGAACCACAAATGAAGAAGGTCGCACGTGGCGAACTGGTCAAGGTCGATACGCAGGCGATCGAACAGCTCGCTGCCGGTTACAAAGCCCATGCGGATTACGAGGAGCGAGAGTTCCTGCCGCTTGCGGAAAGGATCCTCGGACGGAACGCGGATCACATGGCGGCCTTGGGCATGTCGCTTCACATGCGTCGGTCGAGCAAGCGTGTCGTGGGGTATATCTGAAAGAAGCAGCGCGCGGCAAAACCAGTACTCGGCGTGCAGGTAGCGCCAGAGACACGTCAGCGGAACTGGCGGTCGTTGGTGGGCCGCCCGACGGTGACGTAATCGTCGGCAGGAAACAGCTCGACCTAGCCTCCCGCCGGAAGACCTCCGCCGGGAGCTCCTGTCCCGTCAGCCACTCCCAAAGATGGCAGACCCGCCGGATGTGCGCGCCGTTGGGCGCCTCGTTCAACCAGGCCAGCAAGTCCTGCGGCGGAAGGTGCTCGAACAAGGCGTCGATCGCCTCGAGATTCACGCCCTCGTGGCACAGGGCAAACTCGAGATGGCCGACAAGCATATCCTCGATGGCGACGCCGCGCAGGAAGAGGACGCGGTCCGCCGAACCCTCGCGCCGATTGACCGAGCTCGTCATGGACATCCTGCGCCATGGGCACCACGTTGAGGTACTCACACCCGAGAGCCTTGCTGGTGCGAGTGCTCGACGAAATCGCGCGGATGGCGCGGCATTACAGCGAATGAAACTGGCACTGGCGGGCGCAATCACTGGGTCCGGCCATCGCCATGCTCAGTCCAAGTCATCAAAGGCGTGAAGCACCACAGACGACTGGAGTCACTGACGTGTGGTTTGATCCGCTTTTGTATGACAATCAATCCGACCGGCCATCCAACAAGGGCAAAGCAAACAAATGCCAGAACAAATCGACTCGACTTAACAACCGGCCGCTCGCCCAGCGGGCCTGTGGATCCTGATCCCCCTCGCGGCGCTGACCTTGGGCGGGCTTGGCGTGGTCTGGATGCAACTTGATCGCCAAGCCGATCGCGTGCATCAGCTCGAGGAAGAGCACGCTGTCGTGGCACAAGCCAGCGGTGCGCGCTTGAGCAATTTGGATGCGGCAGTTCGGCAGACGAACCTCACCATTGAGCAGCAAGGCTCGCTCCTTTTAGCCGTATCGTGGGCACTGTCGTGCCCGTACGGATCCCCGAAAGCACTGAAAATGAACTGGTTCGAATCGAATCCAAGCTCTCCGAGACCGACATGCTCACGGCGTCAAAAGATGACGCGGCTACGCTCACCCGTGAGTTCACCGCACTGATAAGCGGTTTGCCGCCCTGGATACAGGCCGAACTGCTTCCGCGCATCGTGCCTGTTCGCTGGCAACTGGCGGCACTGCTGCTGATACATCGCGAGCTTCCGGACGACGCCGACGACCTGCTGGATCTTGCGGAGGAACTTGCCATCCACGCCTCAAACCATCCGCAGGCAACCCCTGATGTGCTGTTGGAGCGACTGCAGACGCAAGCAAAAAACGTCACGACCAAGACAGCCGAGGTCGAGGAAAGATCAGCGCTCGAACGGGCTAGTAAGGCCGCGTCCGGTGAGGGCGATCCTTGGCCTCCCTCGTTGAACTCGAAACATTTGCGCAGAACACCCCCGAGCGAAAGCAGCTACAGCAAGAGTTACGTCTTGCTGTTCTACGTAAGGAGGCGAACAGGATCGAAGAAGACGCTGCCTGTTGCCCCGTCTAGCGGATCCTGAACTCAAGGCGCGGCTTGCAACCACAATTCACTCGGCAATCCAGAATCTGCGAATCACCGCATCGGCATTGAATATCGAGCCCCCGGAGTTGACCGAACAGCTTTCGAGACTCGCCGCACATGCCGAGGATCAGATTGAGCAAGCGTACCAAGCAGACACCGCCCAAAAGAATGCTGCGCGGCTGCGCGACTACCAACGCTGGGCTCTCGAGCAGATTCGCAGCGTCCCCCGCCCTCGACAAGCTTGAGTCGGGCCGCGTAGCCAAGATCGCGAGTGCAATCGACCGTATCAATCCGCTTTCCCAAGCACGCGACGACGCCAACAACGGTGCGCGGGACGACTCGTGAAGCCCCTGATCGAGCGCTTATCCATCGTTGATTTGCGCCTGCTGGATACAGCCGTTAGCGAATGGTACTCGAAGGTTTTCACAGATCAATTTGGGAAGCTTGATGAACTCGACAGATCAGGGTGGTCGAGGGCTTTGCGAACTCCATCAAGCATCCTTTGGAGAATCTGCAGTGAAACCTTCACTCGTCCTGCTCGTCGGGATGCTCCTCGCGCACGGAGACGCTGCCGCGCAGGTGGCCTCAACTGCCATTGGAGATCGAGTGGGCAACTACGCCTCGATCGGGACTTGGCATGAGCAGTACCTGGCAACATCACCCACACAGCAAGGTCGTGTCGAGGCGGTAACCATAGGTGTCCGCTCCGGCTCGCTCGGCGATCGCGGACTGCAGCGGATCTTTCATAATTTCGAAGGCCGCATGGCGATCGACCCCTCCATACCCCGGTGTCGAGAGGACACGGCCAGACTGCTCGCCTCGTCGAACCGCGCTCAGGTCAAGGGCCACACCCGGCGAGCTTCTGTACGCCATCGGAATACATAACGACGGTCGCAACAGTCTGATCGAGATGGGCCGGAAGCTCGACCGCCCATGGGGCAAGACTGATGCCGACATCGTCTTGCGCAACCATCGCACGGGACTGTACGGCCGTATCGAGGTGAAGAACTACTCGCTTCGGTCGCAAATTACCAACGAGGCCAAGCTCAAGGCCCAGATGGGCAAGATGGCCCGTGAAGCGCGCCTGACTGGACAGCCCCGGTTCTGGATCAACCGCCACGGCATCACACCACAGCTTCGCCGTTACGCAGCGCAGTCGGGCATCCTGACGCTGGACAAGGTCGGGACTGGACAGCGACTGCCGGCCGGCACGCAATCGTTCGAGCAGGCGCTCGCCAAGATGGATGCGCGTTTCATGCGTGTCGCGCAAGGGCGGGCGATGGTCGGCGGGACCATGATTGGCTTTGGTGTCGGTCTGCTCACCGCATCGCTGCGAGAAACGTGGACCGCCGTCCAAGGTCTTTCCGACCCCAAGCATTCGGCGGATTGGAGCCGGTTGGGCAGTGCGGGAAGCTATAGCGTTGCCGGCACCGGGATGATCGTCTCCGGCAGCGCCCTCAGCTTCGCTCCTCGTTTCGCCGAGGCGACCCAAGGCCGTCTCTACGCCTTTGGAAAACTTGGAGGCGCATTCTCGGTCGCTGCATTGGGCGCTGGCGTTGCCATCGACATCAGCCGGTACCGTAGCGGCGCGATCTCCTCCGTGGAGTTCTGGCGCAGGGCTGCTCATGCATCCAGTGTCGTAGCCGGCGGTACAATGGGAGCCTGGCTGGGCAGCAGCATCACGGCAGTTGCAACAGCAAACCCGGCACTTGCTGCAGCAGGTGGTATCGCCGGCAGCTTCTTGGGGGCGAGCATCATGACCTATGCCGGAGGCGCGGTTCTCGACCACAAGATGGAGGCTGCAAGGCGACACCACGACCAAGCCTTCGGAGACTCGGTCTATCATCGCTACGGCTTGGCTTCGACCCTCCCGGATACGAGCACCTGATCAGCGCTTGGGTGGCCTGCACCCGGTACCATATTTGAGGGGTGCCAAAGCAGCAAACCAAGCGCGCCGCTGATGAACTCATGCTGCCACGCCACTTTGCCGGTACAACGCCGTCAGCACCTCGCGCAGCACTGGCGGGCGAGGAAGGCCGCGAACGCCGTCGCGTCGGCCCTCTTTGGCCCTTCCGGGTGATCGAGCCTTCGTCGATGTCCGTCAGTCCAGATCCTGACCGGCGTGGCGTTCCGGTCGAGGACCTGTTTCACGGGCATGGGGTCGCTCCTCGCAATTGCTTGTCAACGCGTGGCACCTGCAATGGGCTAACCAAGCGCCGTCACCTCGTCCCGAAGGTCAAACACGCAGTTGGGCCAGTGCTCCGCCCGGAGCGTGCTCACAAACACCTGCAGGCGAGCGTTGATCGACGCGGCCGCAGGATCGTCCTGCATGACCTTCAGCGCCGCGCCCGGTGCCACGCGTTGTGCCAAGGCCTTCGAGCCGGCCCAGGGTGCCGGTGTCCGACAGCAGCGCTTCGTGAAGATCGCGCTGCGCCATCGCCTGGACGAAGCAGGCGACCACCAAGACCTCGCCCTCCCCTTCAGCGAGCACGAACTCCAGCCAGTCGAGCACGGCCGCACCGACACCGATTCGGCGCAGCTCGGCATAGCCTTGCGGCCATTCGGCCTGCGGATGACTGCGCAACCACTGTGTCAGGCCCAGCGGGGTAAGACCTGTGTAATGCGGTTCGGAACTCCAGTAACGCGGATCGTCCCGGGGTGGCTGCCCGGCGTCCTGGCTCGAGCCTCGCCGCAGGAACGCCGGGATGTCGTAGCTCCCGGCCTTGTTGGCCGTATCGTCGCGATCCGCGCGTCGACCCGAGCGCAGCACCACGGGTGCATCGAAGGTATCGTCGAAGTCGAAATACGCACCGCTTAGCGCAGCCAGTGATCCATAGTGCTCGGGCGCCTCATTCACGCTGAGCGGCGCCATGCAGGGCTCGTCGCAGAAGTCGAGGCTGCCGAGCCCGCCAAAGCCGGCGGGCAGCATCGAGGGGACCTTCAAGAGATCGGGCATGTCCGCCGGCTTGTCGGCTTCGGCACGCGTCTCGACGAGCAGGAAATGCGTCAGCGGGCTGACCAACTGATGCGCGACGGCGAGATTCAGCGCCTGAGGCGAGTGGGCGCCCTCGGCGGCGAGTAGGGTTTCGATCTGGGCGGCCACGGCCATACGGCTGAGCGCCGAATCATGCTCGGCAGCAGTCAGGCTGGCCTCGCCCAGCGACTCGGGCGCCTCGGCATGCGCGCGCGTGCCGACCAAACGCACCGTCCCATCCGGCACCTGCGCAAAGCGTGCCCACACGGTCACCGCGTCGCCGTCGAACACCGAGCCGGGTAGCGCGCTCATCCATACGGGCTTCGCACCGGCCGGCCACGCAAGCTCCAGCGACGCCATGCGCTGTGAGCGCAGGCGCGCAAACATGCGCAGCACGGCCGGCTCCACGGCCTCTCCGGGTGCGACGAAATCGCACGCACCGCCCGTCTCGTCGGCCAGGCGGCGCAGGACACCCTCGGCCGGTGCGCTGCCGATACCGACGACGAACACCCGGTGACCCAGCGCACGCGCCTTCGCCACCGTGCGCTCGATGGCGTGGATCTGTCCGTCCGTGATGAGCAGCAGATCGACCGGCGCGGCACCTTCCCCAGCGCCGGGGCTTGCCGCTGCGTCTCCGGCCAGGGCCAGCGTGGAATCCAGCGCCTTCTCCATCTCGGTGCCGCCCAGGTCGGCCTGCAACTGCGCCGCCCAGCGCTGCCCGGCGAGCCGGGTTGCAGGGCTCGTGCGCCACAAGGCACGCGAGCGGTGCTCGACGGTGTCGCCGAAGCGTGACAGCGAGAACCGCTCGTCCTCGCGCAGACCGGCAACGATGGCCTGCAGCGCACGTCGCGCGGCGGCGATGCTGTCGCCCTGCATCGAGCCGGAGCAGTCCACCAGGATCTTCACTGCGAGCGGATGAGCCGCAGCCGGCACACGCGGGCAGAAGCTCGCCAGCACGCTGACCGCGCCCGAGTGCTGCGTGTCCTGCGCGCACAGGGCGAGCGAATCCTGCGCAACCTCATCGAGTACGAGGATGAAGTCGCGATCGAGTTGGCCGCCGCGCGCAAGTGACACGACCATCGCCGTCGTCTCGCCCTCGCCTTCGAGCCGCATCGACAGCGGATGACTCGGCGAGCCGATCCGGGCGCGTGCGAGGGCGCCCTCGACGCGCAGGCTGAGCTCGAACGGATGCACGACCATCAGGTCATGCTCGACCACCTGGTGCGGCTTCAAGCCGGCATCGGTCACCGGATTGCCATAACGCGGGGCGATCACCGTGGGCACCACCAGGCGCAGGCCCTGCTGCTCGAACTGGAGCACCTGAGCGTAGCGTAGCCGCAGCACACAGGTCTCCCCGGGTGCAAGGTTGCCCAGGTTCACTGTGTAGCTACCATCCAAATTCTGCTCGAGCAGGATGGCGGTGTTGCCTTCGGCAATTGCGTCCTCGTAGCCCTGCTCCGCCTGCTTTCGCTCCACGACCGCACCGGACAGGCGGCGATCGCCAATCAGGACATCGACCCCGAGCAGGACGGCCGCCCAAGGCAGCGGGAAGGTGTAGATCAGCTCGACATGGCGATCGAAGGGGTTGGCAAAGCGCTGCTCAAGGCTCGCCTCAAACAGCGTGCTGCGCAAGCTGCCTTCAAAGCGGGCGCCCTTGAGCGTCAGTGCCTCACCCGCGCGCGTCTCGAGCCGTGCCGATTGCTGCTTCATCATGATTCTCTCGCCTGTCGTTCGTTCTTGTTCGTGCTTGCCGGATCTGCCTGCAAAGCACCATCTTCTTCGCCCTGCGCCACCTTGAAGGCAGTCATCACGCCCTTGATGAACTGCCGCACCGCCTCAGGACTCAGCCCCCGCCCGCTGCGGATCGATGACGACCTCGATACCGTCGGCTACGCTCAGATGACTGCACACCGACACGCTGCCGATAGCGCGTTCGCGCGGCGGCACCGGCGGCTGACCACCATGCAGCAACTCGCGGATGCGCTCGAGGGACACCCCTGCTGCCGTTCACTTCTTGATCAGCAGCAGCTGCTCGAGGTGCGTGCTCCCGTAGCGGGCCGCCCGGGTTTCGCCCTGCGGGCGGTTGACCAGGCCGATCTGCACGTAGTAACGCACCGTGCGGGGCGGCAGGTCAGCCAGGACGCAGAGCTCGGCGAGCGGGTAGCCGGGCGGCGGGTTATCGGGTGTAACTGTGCGGGCCTTATTCATGCAGTAATTTTATACACTTTTGGTGTTCATATTCAAGCATGAGAACGGACCGACGCACGCTTGATATCCTGTCGTCCGGATCGAGGCGCGGAACATTCCGAGCGTCCCGACGAACGAAGGTACGTGAACGACACTCGAGCATCCCTGACGAAAAACGATGAGCAATCCTGATCAAACCACCCGCAGACTCGGACGGCGCATGGGCTTCCTGGCGACCCTGGCTTTCCTCGGATTCGGCTGGGTGACGTTCGATGGCGCAATCACCAAGCGCGAGGACCCCAATCACGCGCTGACCGTGGCGCCCGGCGTTGACGAGTGGGTGCTTCGCCGCAATCGCAGCGGACACTACTTCTCCCCTGGGCTCATCAATGGCCAGCCTGTGCGCTTCCTGCTCGATACCGGCGCGACGCACACCTCCGTGCCGGCGCACCTGGCCCAAAGCCTCGGCTTGCGCCCCGGCGCCCCGTCGACGGCGTTGACGGCCAACGGGACCGTGACGGTGCGCGCAACCAGAATCGACGCCCTGGATATCGGGCCATTTCGCTTCGCGGGCGCACCGGCGCATCTGAACCCCGGGATGCGCGACGATGATGTGCTGCTCGGCATGAGCGTGCTCAAGCACCTCGAGTTCACCCAGCGCGGCGATGTGCTGGTGCTCAGAAAACCCGCTGGGTAGTCGCGCCAGGCTTCACGTCGCCCCCGCCGTCTCACCCCTGGGTGTCACCCCTGGGTTGACAGCCCCCGCCCTCCTCCGCTTTAATCCGGTCATCGCGCCGATTTGAGAACACAGCTTGCGGGCGCGTAATAAATGCAGCTAAAGCGGCCATCCAAGACCCGCTGAGCCCGCATGGCCATCGGGTCTTTTGTTTTTTGCAGCACAACACGGGCGCCCAGCGCCCAACCGCCGGCATTAACGACAACTTGCCGGGGCGGATGACAAATACCGGCTAAAGCGTCACCGCCTCTTCGCCCCCGCGAGGCCGGTCACGCCGGCTCAACAGGGGGCGAGGAGCATCACCATGATCAGCACGCAATCCACGGGCGACCGGCGCCTGACCCCCAGCCAGAGCGAAGCGCTCGGCAAGTTCGTCCCCAACCCCTTCCCGCCTGCGCGTACCGGCACGCCCGTGCGCCAGCCGACGAGCGAGCCGCTGCCGATACGGCCAAGTTGGCTGGGCTGGCGTTGAGCCGGGTCACACGAGGAGGACATCATCATGTGGCCCTACGCAAGCCGTGGCTCCCGCTTCATGGGTGAGGTCAACGAGATCAGCCCCAGCACGCTCGAGGCGGAGGATTTCATCACCAATGCGGTGTCGATCAAGCTCTGGCTTCCCGAGAAGCTGGTCGCAGCCATCGATGTGCTCTGCGAGCAGCACGACGCAAGCCGCCCGGACGTGCTGCGCTGGATCCTCTTCGAGCACGTATTCGGTCGGCTGGAGCTCACGCACCTGAAGCGTCGAATGAGCGCGCGGCTCAAGCTCGAACTGCAGGACCTGGCCGACGCCGCAAGGCAACCGCTCTCCGATTACCTCCGCGCGGTGCTCGCCCGTCACCTGCTCGCCGAACGCTTCTTCCGAGAGTGGCAGGCGACGCTCGCCAAGGCCAACGCCGAGGCAGCCCGGCACGAGTCGGACACCGTCGTCGCGCGCTAGCGCATGGCCACCCACCCGAGCGCGGCCGAGCGCAGTTTGCGGGGAATTTCTCCCGCAGCCTCGGCCCGCCGGGTAGTCTTTCACCCATGCCGCAACGGCATCCCGTCCCCGATTTAGCCCCACTTGCGGGGGACGTTAAAGGCATACCGCTAAAGAGGGCGCTTCGTTTCGTTTCGGAGGCGTTTCACGTGTCTCATCCCCTTCCCGACCCGCTGCCCATCGGCAGCCTTGCGCTCACCCTCAAGCGCACCGATCCGCGCAACGCCGGCCTGGCGGTCGAGATCCTCGCGCATGTCGGTGCGGCGCCCGAATGGCGTATCGAAGACGGCTACCGCGTGCGCCGCATTGACGGCCAGCCGATCCCGTCCTCGATCACGCCCAGTGCATGTCGGACGTAAGTACCAAACCATTACGTGGATCGTCATCAGCCGCTTCGCTGAACGGACGGATGTGTGCGCTCGGGGCGAGGGCGAGGTCGATCTCGCCGTGCCGGCCCTCACCATGATGTGCGGTCTGCCATGCAACACTGTGGAAGACCTCATAGCCTTCAGGCAGCGACTGCTGCAGACGGTCGAGGACATCAAGCTCGCGATAGCGTCCGGCATCGTGCCGAAGGGTATCCAGAGCCGGGGATATTTGCGCCATCGGGGCGGAATCGCTGCCTGGGCGCCCCGTTGACGGCCAACGGCAGCGTGACGGCGCACGCAACGAAAACCGACGCCCTGGAGATCGGGCCATTTCGCTGCGCGGGCGCGCCGGCGCATCTGAGCCGCGGGAGGCGCGACGATGATGTGCTGCTCGGCATGAGCGAGCTCAAGCACCTCGAATTCACCCGGCGCGGTGAGGTGCTGGTGCTCAGAATGCAGTCCGGCTGGCGCTCAGCGCCGCGCCTGCGCGCGCAGCATGTCCTTGAGCTCCGCGAGCTCTGCCCGCAACACGCGCATCTCCGCGTGCAGGTCGGCCTCGATGTGCTCACGCGCGTCGTCCACCGCGCTCACAGTGAGCTCGGTTTCCGCGCTGGCGAAGCTTTGCATCGCGCTCACGATCACACCGATGAACAGATTGAGCATCGTGAACGTCGCGACCAGGATGAAGGGAATGAAGAACAGCCACGCATACGGGAACACCTCCATGAGCGGGCGCACGATGCCCATCGACCAGCTCTCGAGCGTCATGACCTGAAACAGGGTGTACAGCGAGCCGCCCAGGGTGCCGAACCAGTCTGGAAACTGTTCGCCGAAAATCTGCGTCGCGATCACGCCGAACACGTGGTCCACGAGCAAGAGCACCATCGCAATCGAGCCCAGACCGGGCAGCGCGGCCAGGAGCCCGCCGACCACGCGACGCATGGACGGCACCATGGTCAGCACGCGCAGCACCCGCAGCACGCGCAAGGCGCGCAGCACGGCAAACGGGCCGCTGGCCGGCACTAGCGCGATCGCGACCACGGCGAAGTCGAACACGCTCCACGGATCGCGGAAGAACGCAGTACGCCAGGCAATCAGCCGCAGGCCGATCTCCAGCACGAACACGGACAGCATCGCCTGATCGAGCAGTTGCAGCCAGGCGCCATGGCGCGCCATCAGCGCGTCCGAGGTCTCCAGGCCCAGCACCACCGCGTTGAGCACGATCAGGGTGAGGATGGTGCCGCGCACGTCCGCGCGCTCGAGAAAGCGCTGCAAGGCGGTGGGTTTTTGCGCCGTCAGGCCATGGCTATCGAACACTGTCCGCTCCGTATCAGATGGAGCAGACTGTTCAGGCACCGCGCACCATCCACAGCACGCTGGTCGCATCGAGCGTCCTCGCCTTGGCCTGGATATCGGGCAGATAGCGGGCACTGAGGCCTTGGGCATCCTGCACGGTGCGCGCGTAGGTGTCCTTGAGCATCTGCGTCGACAAGCTGCGCCCGCCTGCGTAGTAGCGCTTTGCGACCTGACCCAGGGCGTAGGTGGTGGCAAAGCTCATGCCCGTACTCACCGCTTGCTGGCCGACGCCACGCAGCAAGCCGCCACCCAGCTTGCCCAGCGGTCCACCCAGCAACTTGCGCCCGGCCTGCTCCAGATACTGCGAGCTCAGGCCGACGCCGGCGGTGGCCAGGAAGTCCTTGATGTGCCCACGATCGAGTTCGAAGCCGTATTCCTTGCCGATGCGCCACACCAGCTTCATCTGCAAGGGGATGATCGCCATCGTCAACAGGGTCTCGGGCAGCAGCTCCAGCGCGCCATTGACGATGGCCGCATTGAGGATGGCGTCGTCGAGTGCGGCCTCCTTCACCGCTGCATGCGCCGCCATTGCCGGGCCGGCGGCCTGCCCACTGCTCACCGGCAGCCCGGCGATCGCCTGTGCTTCGGACACAAAGGCTGCCGCTGCGCTGGCGTCGAGGCCGAGCGCGACCCTGGTCTCGGCCAGGAAGCGCTGCTCTGCATCCGAGAGCGTGCCGTCCGCGTCGCACACACACACCGCCATCTCGTAGCCGAGCTGTTTCGCCTCGGCGCTGTGCAGTCGTTCGATCACATCGGCCAGAGTGACGCGCTTCAAGAGCACGTCCTGATACAGCGTGGACAGCTGACCCACGTCGTCTTGCGAGAAACCCTGTGCGACGCGCTTGATCTCGTCGCGCTCGCGCGCGTGCTTTTCGCCATCGGCAAACGACGCCAACAGACACAGCGTGAGGATTGCCCGGGTTTCGTCTGGCTGCATGCTCATTTCTCTCTTCCTTCAATTACCAGTTGCATCTGCCGTGCCGGGACACGATGAACAGGCTCGGGCGGACGCCCGGCTCGGACGCCCGGCGTGGGCGTCACAAGTCAGCCGCTGTTGCCTACTTTACCGATGCGCGCGCCGCATCCGCCCTGGCCTTGGCTTCATCGGCCATGCGCTGCAGGTCCTGCGCCTCCTTTTCGGCAGCCGCAGCCTCGGCTTCCTTGGCCTTGGCAGCTTCCTGGTCTGGCGACAGGGCGCCTGCCAGCGCGTTGCCGGCCATGGAGCCCACCACACCACCGACTACCGCGGCACCCAGCGTCCTCCCCATGCTGGAGCCCGCGGCAGCGGGCGCAGCGGCGGCAGGGGTAGCGGCGGCAGGGGCAGCAGGCGCGACCGGCGCTTTCGCGGCAGGAGCGGGGGCCGCACTCGGCGCCCTGCTGATGCTGGAAGGTTTGGACTTGGTGCCACCCAGACGCTTGGCGTGTGCCAGTGAGGGAAGCGCCAGCGCGGTGATGGTCAAGGCGATCACGGCAACAGCAGTGGAGCGGGAGGAAGTATTACGCATGGCGATATCCTGGAATCAGAAGAAATTGAACGGCTTTTGTTCGGGCGTGCAGCATAAGACCCCAAATGCATCGAAAAAAGAAGAAAATAAGTGAATCTGACTCCATCAAAATCTGAATATGAGCCTGAGCTTCAACCACCGGCATCTGTATTACTTCTGGGTCGTGGCCAAGGAGGGCAGCATGACGCGCGCTGCCGAGCGACTGGACATGGCGATACAGACCGTGAGCGCTCAGGTGCGCGAGCTCGAGCGCGACCTCGGCTGCCAGTTGCTGCGCCCCGCAGGACGAGGACTGGCCTTGACCGAAGCCGGCATGGTGGCCTTGCAGCAGGCAGAGCAGATCTTCCAGCTCTCCCAGGCCCTGCCCGAGCAGGTGCTTGCCACCGTCCAGGCGCCCTCGGCGCGGCTGGCAGTGGGCATTGCCGACGGGCTGCCCAAGCTCGAAGTGTGGCGTTTGCTGCGGCCGGTGCTGGGTGTGGCCAACCTGCGCCTGGTGTGCGACGACGGAGAGATGGCCGATCTGCTGGCGGATCTGGTCTTGCACAAGCTTGACGTGGTGCTGACCGACCACCCCGCGCAGTCCAGCTCACCGCTCAAGGCTACAGCCACTCGCTGGGAAGCTCGGACATCGGCTGGTACGGCTCGCCACATTGGTGGGAGGTCGCGCACGCAGACTTTCCGGCCTCGCTTCAGCACGTGCCCTTGTTGCTGCCCACCACGCATTCGGTCGTGCGCAGCCAGCTCGACCGCTGGCTGGTCCAGAACGGGCTACGCCCACAGGTGGTGGGAGAGATCGAGGACAGCGCCTTGCTGGAGACCTTCGGCAGCACCGACCTGGGGGTGTTTCCTGCGGCGCTGGTAGCAGAGAAGGAACTGCTCAAGCGCAGCCAGGTCAGGCTGATTGGCGCCTGCGAGGGCGTGCAGGAGCACTATTACGCGATCAGTACCGAGCGTAAGGTGATGCACCCCCTGGTGCAGCAGATCCTCAAGCGAACGTGATGCACAGGTTTTTTTCCCACGCCTTGCAAAACCGTGAAGGAGGGTCGGAACAACCTCTTACCCAGCGTGCCCGGTATCATTCGAGCACCAAGCAACCCCAAGGCCAAGTATGCCCATCGTCCTGAGCGAGCACGTCCTCTCCGAGCTGGAGTCCTTGCTTGCCGAAGTCAAACACGAGATCGCCAAGCGCGAAGCTGCCCTCGCGTCGAGCGCGACGCCGGAGACTTCCAGCGCGACCGGTACGACCGAAGTCGGTAGCGTGGCAGCGCCCGCCCCCCTGCCCGACGCGGTGGCGGACGCCAATGACACGCCCGCCGCAGCCCCGCCCGCGGCAAGATCAGGCACCCTCAAGAGACCCCCGCGTACGCCTGCCGAGCCTGCTGCCGAGCCCGTTCCCGTTCCCGCGCCACCAGGCGTGGCTGCCGAGGACGCTAGTGCCGGCACGAGCGAAATCGCAAGCTCGCCCGCAGCCGCCCCTCTGCCCGCTGAGCCTGAGCCTGCTGCGATCGACGCTACCCCGACGCCCGAGATTCGTTACGTTCATCCCGCCAGTCGCACCCTGACCTGGACTGGCGAAGGCAGCACGCCCGAATGGATCACGGCGTATCTGGCGCACGGCGGCTCCTGGACCGCAATGGAGAACGCGGCGGAAAAACTCGCTGCCAGTCATAGACGTGACATCCGGCTGATGACGCGCACGCCGCCCGCCCAGCGCAAACGCTGAGCGCCCGCGCACGCAAGGAAGCGATCGCCGCGTCTCCGGCCACGGCCTCACAGAGCCCTCAGTTTCTCGGCGACACGGTGGGGAACACCCCCACCCGCCTCATAAAGAGGCAGGCCCCGAAAGCCCTTCACCTGCAAGGGCTGCGCCTGCTTATCCACAGGCCAGCCCACAAGCCTGTCCCCATCGGCTGGGGAAAACCCTAGCCCATCTCCAGGCTCACCACCAAACCATGACCCCTCCCCACGCCCTGCCCCCATCCGACGCCAATCCCGCACCCGACCCCACGACGGCGCCCGACGCAAACCCGACCGCAGCCGCGGCTGAATCCACCTCGGCGCCGCAGATGATGGCCGTCGAAGAAGCGAGCGCCATTCGTGAAAGTCGTCTGTGGCACGACAATGGCTGGATGGCGCGGGTGATCAAGAACGAAGATGACGACGGCTGGGCAGTCGAAATGCTCATGGACGGGGAACCGGAGCCGGCACTGGTCGGACCGTGGACCATGGGGCGTGACAAGAAGAACCCCAAGCCGCTCGACCAGACCGCCTTCAACACCCTGATCAAGACCGCGACCGAAGTCTTGCAGCGCCATGCCCAGCAGGCCCACGCAGCGCTGCACAAGCGCCTCACGGTTTATGCGCTCGAGCGTGAATGGGACATCCGCCTCGACATCACGCCCGACGAATACGAACCCTATGCCATCCTCAGCGCGCTGGATGCCCTGGGTGAAGAGGTGGCGCAGGTGCGCGTCCGCCCTGACTTCCGCCTGACGAGCACGAGCGCGAGCAACTGGATCAAGGACGACTTCCGGCGCCCGCAGCGCGACGAGGACTGAGGCGGCGACACGGGCTGCGCCTGCTCACAGCGTATCATTCGGCCTGTCTTCCACATCGCACCGCGCTCATGGCCGCCCCCTCCCTTGCCCTCACCGCTGCCCCGCACGCACGAGCACTGCTGCCGCTACTGCTGCTCGTCGGCCTGATGTTGCCGGTGACCGCCATGGTGCCGGTGCTGTCGGTCTTCACCGCACAGCGGTTTGAAGGGCTGGGCCAGTTCGGCAGTCACTTCTTCATGTCGATCAACATGATCGGGGCCCTGCTCGGCGCCCCGATCGCCGGCTTGCTGTCGGACCGACTCGGTCGGCGCAAGGTGCTGGTCGTCGTCGCCTTGAGCGTCAACGGGCTGACGCTGCTCGGCATCGCCTACGCTTATCGACATCTCGACAGCTACGCCATCTTGCTGGCGCTGCGCCTGATCGAAGGCTTTGCCCACATGTCGGCGCTGTCGCTGTTGATGGCCCTGGGTGCGGATCAGGTGGGTCGCACCGGATTGGGTGCGCGCATGGGCGCGATCGGCGCCGCGATCAGCATTGGCGTCGCCATGGGCGCGCCGCTCGGCGGTGTGATCGGGGGCATCGATCCACTCTGGGTGCCCCTGGGTGGCGGGCTGTTGTCACTGGCGCTGGCGGTGATCGGCGCGGCCGGACTGCAGGATTCGACGACGGCGCGCGCGCGCCTGGCGATCGGCGAAATTCTCGCCACCCTGAGCAAACGCCGCGAATTGCTCATCCCCCTGGCCTTCTCCTTCGCTGATCGGCTCACCGTGGGCTTCATCGTGTCCACGCTATCGCTCTACCTCGGGCTCACCCTCGGCTTCGACGCGCGCGCAATCGGTGCGGCCATGGCCGCCTTCCTCATTCCCTTCTCACTGCTGACCTGGCCGGCCGGCCACCTGTCACGGCACTGGGACCCGCTGCTGATGATGGTGGTGGGGAGCATCCTCTACGGCGTCTTTCTTGGCACGCTGGCCTTCGTGCCGGCGCACTGGGTGGTGGCGACGATGGCGGCGGGCGGCGTGATTGCCGCGCTGATGTACGCGCCCTCGCTGGTGCTGGCCGCGCACTATGGCGGCGAAGAATGCCGCGCCAGCGCGCTCGCGGCCTTCAACATGGCAGGCTCGCTCGGCTTTGCGTGCGGGCCGCTCATCAGCAGCCTGCTGCTGGCCTTCTATGCCGGCTTCACCGCCCATCCTCATGTACCGGTGTTTGTCAGCATCGGCGCCGTCGAGGTTGGGCTGGCGCTCTATGTCTATCACATCGCTCGCAGTGGCCGTCTGCGAACACCTGCCGTACTGGATTCGCAATGAAACTCGCACGCCTGTGGCAACCACGCAATCCCGCGTTCTGGATGATGCTTGTGCTCAACCTGTTGTCGTCGCTACTGGCCTGGGTGCTGCGCAGCTACACCTTGATACCGCTGGTGATGGCGGTGGTCGCAGGCCTGGCGCTGATGAACGCCTGGATCGGCATTCGCCTCGCGCTCAGCCTGATGCGCGAGGAGCCCGAGGCGGACTGAGGGACACAAGCACACCAGCGCCCAGCGCGCGGCCGCCGGACGCATGGCGTTTCAGCGCTGCACGCCATCGAGCGCCACCCGCAGCGCCTCGTCCCGGGCATAGATGTCGGGGCGGAACTGAAGACGACCTTGCTCATCAAGTCCGGCGCTGGCGTAGTGCAGCAGCACTGGAATCTGGCGTGCCACTGGCAAGGTACGCGTCTTGCCGGTGGCGAGCGCCTGCTCCAGCGCCTCCGGCCCCCAGCGCTCGGGATCGTCAAGCAGAAGCACCGCAAGCTCATTGGGCTTCTCGACACGAACACAACCCGAACTGAGGGCACGCGTGTCGCGCCTGAACAGGGAGGGCGCGTTGGTGTCATGCAGGTAGATGGCGTACGGATTGGCCAGTGAGAACTTGATCCGACCCAGCGAGCCGTCTGCGCCCGAGTCCTGCACGACCCGGTACGGAAGGCCGTGCTGGCGCGCCGCCTTCCAGTCGATGTGCTGCGCATCCACGCTCGCGCCTGAACGATCGACGATCTGCATGCGATGTTTGACGAGGTAATCCGGATTGCGCACCACACCCGGGACAACGTCCTCACGCAGGATGGTGGGCGGCACCACCCACTTTGGATTCAGCACCAGGTGCTGCACGCTGTCGAGCAGGGCGGGCGTTTTTCGCGTCGGCTTGCCGACCACGATGCGCGCCGACCATGCGAGCTGCCCACCAAGATGAAGACGGAGTCGGTAGCCGGTGAGGTCCACCAGCATGTGGTCGCCCTGCATGTCTTGCGCCACCCAGCGCAGCCGCTCCAGATTGACACGAAGCTGCGCCACACGCTGTGCCGGGCTGATGTTGAGCGCGTTGAACGGTCTGCTTCCCCAGCGCCGCATCCACCGCGAGGCCGGCGCGCTGCTGAAAGCGCCGCACCGCCTCGACCAGCACCGGGTCGTAATGCGAGGCATCGGTGGTGTCGGCGAGGCTGGCCAGGCCTGTCGTGCGGCTGTTGGCCGGGGCGGGAGGGTGCTCGCCCGTGGCGCTCGAGCCCGGAGCGTTCGAGGCCAACGCCCGTAGCGCGCGCTCCTCCGCGGCCAGGCGTGCACGCACGGCCGCAATGCGCGGATCGCGTGCGTCGGGGCGCAAGGTCGGGCCGCTTGCCACCTTGGGCCAGTCACCCCATGTCGCGAGCATGCGGTAGTGCTTGAGCGCAGCCTGCAGCTCGCGGTACAGATCCAGATCGGGCGCCTGCGCCTGCAGCGCGGCGTTCAGCGCAGGCGCCTCAAGCACCTGCGCCAGACGTGCGGCCTGCTCCAGCGGTCGCGCCGGAGCAGAGAAATTCCAGTCGGCGTAGAGCGTGCGGGGATTGAGCCTGCCATGACGAAGCTGCTGCAGCAGGCGCGCAAGGGTATCGGTGAACAACAGCTCGCGCTCCAGCTGACGTTCGGGCGGCAGGTCTGCAAAGCGATACAAGGCCTCGGTGCGCAAGCGCTCCAGCGCAAAATCAGCCGCATCCAGGCCGTGCTATCCAGAGTCCTCACCGCCTCGATCAGCCCATGCAGCTTTTCCTGCTGCGTCCATGCCGGGCGAAAGCCACGCTGCAGATAGAACAGCAGTGCAGGATCCTCCACCCCCGTGCAAGCTCATCCTCAGCCGATTCTCGAGCAGGGCGGGCAGCACGCCATGGGCAGCACTGATGCCATCCGCACTCCGGGAAAGGCGCGAGTCAAGGCCAGAATCAGCGCCCACAGCCTGGGCAGGCAGAGGCGCGCTGCTCAGCAGCGCTGCCAGCAAGGCCGCTGCCGTTACAACTGTTTTGCCCCAATCGAGGCCGAGCTCGGTTAGCATGCCGCCTTCAAGTGCTTGTACGGACTGAATATTATTCATGATCAAGATATCCCGCCCTCATGCTGCCCCGCAGCGTCGCCTGTTTCTGAAGGGGCTTTCCGCCCTGCCGCTGGCCTTGCCCTTTGCTTCCGCGCATGCCGCAAGCGGCCGCCATCTGGCCTTCCGCCACACCCATACGGATGAACGCCTAGAAACGAGCTATCGAAACCGTAATGGCGTATAGACCCCGCCCTCCAGCGCTTGAACTGGCTATTGCGCGACTTCCGTACCGGCGAGGTCGCGCGCATGGACCCCAGACTCTACGACATCCTGCACGCATTGAACGTGAGCTGTGGCGGGGGCACGTTTGAAATCATCTCTGGCTTCCGCTCGTCCAGGACCAACAGCATGCTGCGCCGCACCGGCGGCGGTGGCGTGGCCAAGCGCAGCCTGCACATGGATGGCAAGGCGATCGACATCCGCCTGCTCGGCTGCAATACGGCGCGCCTGCGCGATGCCGCCATTGCACTGGGCGCAGGCGGCGTCGGCTATTACCCGGAGTCGGATTTCCTGGATATCGACACCGGCGCGGTGCGCAGCTGGGGCTCGAAGTCGGCCTGAGAGGCGGACACTGAAAGCGGGACTGCGGTGCGCCCACGGCAAGGCCTCAAGGTTTTCAGCTGTTTACCACCTCTGACCGGACGCATAGCGTCCGGTCTCATCGCGTGTGCAGCGCGCCTCAAGCGCTCGCACCAGCGCCCACACCAGCACGGCATTCAGCAGCGCAATCATCACCGCCGCGCTGCCAATGTCCTTCGCGCGCTTTGCCAGCGGATGGCGATCCAGCGAGATGCGGTTGACGGTGGCTTCGATCGCCGAGTTGATGAGCTCGACAATCAGCACCAGCAATATACAGCCGATCAGCAGCGCGCGCTCCACCGCGCCCTCGCCCAACCAGATCGCGAGCGGGACCAGGACCAGCGCCAGCAGCACCTCCTGACGGAATGCGTCTTCGTGACGGTAATCGGCGTGCAGACCGGCACACGAATAGTGAAACGCCATTCCTCACCCTGCGCAGGCCAGTCTTGCCTTCGAACGGGCTTTCCATCGATCGCGTCCGGGTTGTTTTTTGTAAAGGATGGCGATCATTACACGAAAGCGGCGCGATGGGATTGCAGCACGCGCTGTTTGGTCGCACGCTATAGGGCTCGTACCCTTCCCCCCATGCCGACATGAAGCCGCCACAGGCGCAATCGACCAATCCCGCACTCGACTTCCTGCTGCGCCGCCCCTGGTCGAGCGTGGCGACTTCCCCGCCTTGTCGGAGTCAGTGGTTGCGATCAACCGCGTCGCCGCGAGCGAATCCGAGACTGGTGGGCACGCTGTCGAACCTGATCCTGCGTGACGTCGCCCTCACCAACAAGCTGTTGCGGCTGGTCAATTCGGCCCACTACCGCCCTGCCAGCGGCGGCCAGATCAGCACCGTGTCGCGCGCGGTGATCGTGCTCGGCTTCGACACCGTACGCAGCATCGCCATCACCATCCTGCTCGTTGACATCTACCG
>JAUCDD010000021.1:0-7331 GCA_034675505.1 Melaminivora sp.
GATGGCCCAGTACCTGGCCCTGAAGGCCGGGTACCCGGACACGCTCCTGCTGTACCGCATGGGCGACTTCTATGAGCTGTTCTACGCCGATGCCGAGCGCGCCGCCGGCCTGCTGGAGCTCACCCTGACGCAGCGCGGCCAGTCGGCCGGGCAGCCGGTGGTCATGGCGGGCGTGCCCCACCATGCGCTCGAGCAGTACCTGGCGCGGCTGATCCGCCTGGGCGAATCGGTGGCGATCGCCGAGCAGGTGGGGGAAGTCGGCGCAGGCAAGGGGCCGGTGGAGCGCAAGGTGGTGCGCGTGGTCACCCCGGGCACGCTCACCGACAGCGAACTGCTGCCCGACGAGCGAAGCGCTGCTGCTGGCGGTGCACCTGGGCGCGCGCGCGCGCTGCGGGCTGGCGTGGATGAGCCTGACCGAGGGCCTGGTCCACCTGGCCGAATGCGCCGAGGGCGAACTGGGCGGCTGGCTGGCGCGCATTGCCCCCAGCGAGCTGCTGCATGCCAGCGGCGAGCACCAGCGCCTGGCCCCACTACTGGCCGGGCTGCGCCGGGGCGGCCTGTTCGACGGCCCGGCCGCCGGCCGGCCCGACTGGCAGTTCGACGCCGGCCTGGGCGAGCGCAAGCTGCTGGAGCACCTGGGCGCGGCGCGGCTGGACGCCTGGGAGGCCTCGGGCCTGGCGCAGGCGCACGCCGCGGCCAGCGCCCTGCTGCACTACGCCGAGCACACCCAGGGCCGTGCACTGCCCCATGTGCATGGCCTGCACGTGCAGCGCGAGGGCGAGCTGATCCACCTGCCCCCGGCCACGCGGCGCAACCTGGAGCTGGTGCGCACGCTGCGCGGCGAGGACGCGCCGACGGTGTTCTCGCTGCTGGACACCTGCATGACCGGCATGGGCAGCCGGCTGCTGCGCAGCTGGCTGCTGGAGCCCCGGCGCGACCGCAGCGAGGCGCGCCAGCGCCTGGAGGCGACGGCGGCGCTGCACGGGCGCGGCGCCGGCGCGGGCTCCTGGCAGGGGCTGCGCGCCCTGCTGCGCGGCGCCTGCGACGTGCAGCGCATCACGGCCCGCATCGCCTTGCGCCAGGTGCGCCCGCGCGAGCTGGTCGCCCTGGCCGCCACGCTGGACAAATCGCAGCAGCTGGCCGCCGCCGCGCAAGGGCCGCAGCCCTACCTGGCCGACCTTGCGGCGCAGCTGCAGCCCCCGCCGGGCTGCGCGCAGCTGCTGCAGGCGGCGCTGGCGCCAGAGCCCCCGGCGCTGCTGCAGGCCGGCGGCGTCATCGCGCCGGGCTTCGATGCCGAGCTGGACGAGCTGCGCGGCATCCAGGAGCACTGCGACGACTTCCTGCTGCAGCTGGAGCTGCGCGAGCGCGAGCGCACCGGCATTGCCAACCTGCGCGTGCAGTACAACCGCGTGCACGGCTTCTACATCGAGGTCACGAGCAGCCACGCCGACAAGGTGCCGCCCGAGTGGCGCCGGCGCCAGACGCTGAAGAACGCCGAGCGCTTCATCACGCCCGAGCTGAAGGCCTTCGAGGACAAGGCCCTGTCGGCGCAGGAGCGGGCGCTGGCGCGCGAGAAATGGCTGTACGAGCAGGTGCTGCAGCAGCTGCAGCCCCACGTCGCGCAGCTCACCCGGCTGGCGCGTGCCCTGGCCGCACTGGACGTGCTGTGCACCCTGGCCGAGCGCGCATTGACCCTGGGCTGGTGCGCGCCGCAGTTCGTGGCCGAGCCGTGCATAGAGATCGAAGGCGGGCGCCACCCGGTGGTCGAGGCGCGGCTGGCCGAGGCCTCCAGCGGCGCCTTCATCGCCAACCACACGCGCCTGAACGCCAACACGCGCATGCAGATCATCACCGGCCCCAACATGGGCGGCAAATCGACCTACATGCGCCAGGTGGCGCTGATCGTGCTGCTGGCCAGCATGGGCAGCCACGTGCCGGCGGCCAGCTGCCGGCTGGGGCCCATAGACGCCATCCATACCCGCATCGGCGCCGCCGACGACCTGGCCAACGCCCAGTCCACCTTCATGCTGGAGATGACGGAGGCCGCCACCATCCTGCACGGCGCCACGGCCCAGTCGCTGGTGCTGATGGACGAGATCGGGCGCGGCACCAGCACCTTCGACGGCCTGGCGCTGGCCAGCGGCATCGCCACGCACCTGCACGACAGGACGCGCGCCTTCACGCTGTTCGCCACGCATTACTTCGAGCTGACCGAGCTGGCCGCGCGCCACGCGCGGGCGGTGAACGTGCACGTGAGCGCCGTGGAGTCGGGCGCGGACATCGTGTTTCTGCACGAGATCCAGCCCGGCCCGGCCAGCCGCAGCTACGGCGTGCAGGTGGCGCGGCTGGCGGGCGTGCCGGCCGGCGTGCTGGCCCACGCCCGCCATGTGCTGGCGGCGCTGGAGGAGCGCGCCGGCCGCGACGACCTGCAGGTGGACCTGTTCGACGCCCCGCCAGCGCCCGAGGCGCCGCCGCCCGACGCGGCGCAGCAGCTGCTGGCCCGGACCGACCCCGACCAGCTCAGCCCGCGCGAGGCGCTGCAGCTGCTGTACCGGCTCAAGCAACTGGCCACCGCCCATGGCTGACCAGCGGCTGCCAGGCCCGGGCCTGGCCCAGGGCCAGCCCCTGCCCTGGCGCGCCGTGGGCGCTGCTGCGGCCCTGTACCTGCTGGCCTGGTCGCTGCTGCCGCCGCTGCTGGAGTCGAGCTTCCCGCTGGACGTCATCGAGAGCCTGTCCTGGGGCCGCGAATGGCAGTGGGGCACCTACAAGCACCCCCCGCTGTCGCCCTGGCTGCTGCACCTGTCGTACCGGGCGTTCGGCGACGCCGGGCCCTTCCTGCTCAGCCAGGCCTGCATCGCGCTGACGCTGTGGCTGGTCTGGCTCACCGGGCGGCGGCTGATGGACGCGGACCGCGCCTTCACCGGCGCGCTGCTCGCCATGGGCGTGGCCTTCTACACCCGGCCGGCGCTGGAGTTCAACCACAACATCATCCAGATGCCGCTGTGGGCGGCGCTGGCCTGGGCGCAGCTGGCGGCGCTGCAGGGCGGGCGGCTGCGCCACTGGCTGGCGCTGGGCCTGCTGGCCGGGCTGGGGCTGCTGGCCAAGTACTCCATCGCCATCCTGCTAGCCTGCCTGGGGCTGTACCTGGCGGCCAGCCCGGCGCGGCGCGTGCTGGCGCAGCGCGGCCCCTGGGCGGCGCTGGCGCTGGCGCTGGCGGTGCTGGCGCCGCACCTGTGGTGGCTGTGGCAGTCCGGCTGGCTGCCCATGGCCTACGCGGGCGAGCGCTCCAGCGCCACCGGCGCCCACCCGCGCCTGGCGGCGCTGGGCTTCCTGGCCACGCAGGCGCTGAACCACCTGCCGCTGGCGCTGATCGTGCTGTTCGCCGCCCTGCGCGCGCGCCCGGCCGCAGCCCTGGCGCCCCCGGCCGCGGCGGCGCCGCGCTGGCGCCTGCACGCCAGCTGGCCGGGCTACCTGCTGACCATCGCCCTGGCGCCGGGGCTGCTGGTCACCCTGCTGGGGTTGCTGCTGGGCCTGCGCATCCGCGACATGTGGGGCGTGCCGATGTGGGCCTTCAGCGGCCTGCTGGTGGCCGCCTGGCTGCCCCGGCGCTGGCTGGACGCCATGCGCGCGCCGCTGCTGCGGGCGCTGGCGGTGTGGCTGGTGCTGGCCACGCTGGCATCGCTGGCCTGGCTGGGCTGGGGCGGGCAGTGGCGCCAGCGCCCCTCGCGCACCGACTGGCCGCAGGCGGCCCTGGCGGCGCAGGCGCAGGCCACCTGGGCCGGCCTGTCGCGCTGCCCCCTGCAGGTGGTGGCGGGCAGCTACTGGCTGGCCGGGCTGGTCGCCGTGCCGCTGCCATCGGCGCCTTCGGTGCTGATCCCTGGCGATGAACGCTACTCGCCCTGGGTGACGCGCCCGCGCCTGCTGCGCCAGGGTGCGCTGTGGCTGCGCGAGGGCGGCGAGCCGGACACGCCGCCGGCGCCGCTGGACAGCATCGCGCCGGGGGCCGACATGCGGGTGCACGAGGGCCGCTGGCAGCTGCCCTGGCCCCATGCGGGCGCGGCGGCGGGTGCGCCGTTGACGCTCTACTGGCGCGCCTACGTGCCCGCCGCCTGCGCGCGCGACGGCGCGCCCTGACCCGCCTGCCTGTCTGCCTGCCGCGCGCTTCAGGCCCGCTGGCCGGCAGGCGCCGGTGCCGCCTGCACCAGCTGCGCCGCCGCTGCCCGCAGCAAGGGCATTTGCCGGCAGACCTGTGCCAGCTGGGCGTGCAGCAGGGGCGGCTCGGCGCCCCCGTCCGCCGGCGCTTCCAGCGCCTGCACCCAGGCGGCGGCGCCGGCCTCGCCCGGGGGCGGCAGCACATGCGCGCGCAGGGCCTGCGCCACCGCTTCGATCTGCAGGGCCAGGGCCTGCGCGGCTTGCGCCGCCTGCGCGTCGCCCTGGGCGCCGCCGTCCCGCCCGGCCTGCAGGTCGCGGTGCGCGCCCAGCGCCGACAGGTAGCCCAGCAGCGTGTGCGTGCTGGCCAGCAGCTCCTGTCCGGCGCGGGCGTGGCGGCGCACCCAGGGCGGCTCGCGCAGCATGTGCGACAGCGTCACCGACAGCGCGGCGTCGGTGTCGTGCGCGCGGCGCCGGGCGATGCGGTAGGCCAGGTCGTCGCTGCGCCCGCTGGCGTATTGCGCCACGATCTGGCGCAGGTAGGCGGCACTGGCCGCCAGCGCGTCGGCAGCGGCTGCGCCCAGGCGCCGCCCCTGCCAGTCCGGCAGCACCAGCAGCAGCGCGGCGGCAGCGATGGCGGCGCCGACCAGGGTGTCCAGCAGGCGCGGCACGATGAGCGTGAAGCCGGCGCCGGTGCCGTGGTTGAACAGCATCAGCACCATCAGCGTGACGGCCGCCGTGGCCGCCACGTAGCGCTGGTTGCGGGTGACGAAGAAGGCCACGCCGCCGGCCACCGCCAGCAGCGCCTGCGCCGCCGGCTGCGGGAACAGCCGCATCAGCGCCCAGCCCAGCACCAGCCCCAGCACGGTGCCGCCCACGCGCTGCGCCAGCCGCGAGACGGTGGCGCCGTAGGTCGGCTGGCAGACGATGAGCGTGGTCATCATGATCCAGTAGCCGTGCGCCGGGTCGGCCAGGCGCATGGCGCCCAGGCGGCCGCCAGCGCCAGCGACAGGCGCACGGCATGGCGAAACAGCGCCGAGCGCACGTCCAGCTGCGCGCGCCCCCGCGCCCAGGCCTCGGCCCAGGAGTGCGGGGCCTGGTCCAGCAGCTGGGTGTCGCCGTGCGGCGCGCCGGCCAGCGGCGCCGTGGCCACGGCCAGCTGCGCGCCCAGCCGGTCCAGGTTGCGCGCCACGGCGCGCAGCGGGCGCAGGGGCCGCTGCCACTCGGGCTCGGCCCGGCGCGCCAGCCAGGCCAGGGAGCCGTGCAGGTCGGCCAGCGCCTGGCCGTGCGGCGCGGCCACCTGCGGCGCACGCCGGCGCCGCAGCGCCTGGCCCAGCTGCGTGCAGGCGTCGCCCTGCAGCAGCAGCACGCGCTGGCAGCGGTACAGCACGTCGCTGTGGAACAGCACTTCGGTCCAGTCGGCATAGGGGTAGTGCGAAGCGCTGGCGCGCTCATGGATGTCCTGGGCGATGAGGTAGCGGTGCAGCAGCTCGGCCAGCGCGCCCTGCGGCGCCCGGCCGGCCACGCTGCGCGCCAGCAGCGCTTCCTTGGCGGCGTTGAGCGCCGTCACCACGCGCGCATTGGAGCGCGCCAGCTGCAGGCGCCGGGCGCTCAGGTCGGCGCCGCGCACCGGCTCGAACATGGCGGCCTTCAGGCGCAGGTGCGCGCCCAGCGCCAGGTACAGCGCCGCCAGCGCGTGGCGCACCGGCACCAGCGGCGCAGCCGCGCTCCACAGCACCGACAGCAGCCCGTACCAGGCCGCGCCGGCCAGCAGCAGCGCCGCCACCAGGCTGGCGCCAGGCCCGCCGCCGCCCGGCCCCCCGGCCGGCTCGCTGATGGCGGCATACAGCGCCAGGATGATGGTGGCGGCGGCAATGGCCCGGTAGCGCCCGCCCACCGCCCCCAGCAGCGTGAATACGAAGCTGCACGCCAGCAGCGCCGCCAGCATGGCCAGCGGCTGGCGCGCGAGCTCGGCCACCGCCAGGCCCACGCTGCCAAAGCAGGCCAGCGTCACGGCCAGCGCCTTCAGGCGCCCGCGCCAGCTGTCGTCCACCTCGGCCAGGGCGCTGGCGAATACGCCCAGCAGCAGGGGCACCATCAGCTCGCCGCGCCCGCCGGCCATGCCCAGCGCCAGCACCCCGGCCAGCGCCAGCGTCAACCGCGCGGCGTAGGCCCAGGCGATCTCCGCGCCCAGGCGCTGCAGCCACTGCGCGGTAATGCCGTCCATGCGCGCCCTGCCCTGCCGCTCTCAGCCGGTGTTGCGCAGGCCGGCGGCTATGCCGTTGATGCAGATGTGGATGCCGGTCTGCACGCGCTCGTCGTCCTGGCCGGCGCGCCAGCGCCGGATCAGCTCGACCTGCAGGTGGTGCAGCGGATCGATGTAGGGGAAGCGGTGGCGGATGGAGCGCGCCAGCGCCGTGTTGCCGGCCAGGCGCTGGCGCTCGCCGGTGATGCGCGCCAGCGCCTCGGCGGTGCGCTGCCACTCGGCCTCGATGGCGCCGAAGACGCGCCGGCGCAGCCGCGCATCGGGCACCAGCTCGCTGTAGCGCGAGGCCAGGGCCAGGTCGCTCTTGGCCAGCACCATGTCCATGTTGGACAGCAGCGCATGGAAGAACGGCCACTGGCGGTACATCTTCTGCAGCAGCTGCAGCCGCGCCCGGGCGTCCTCGCCGGGCGCCTTGACCGAACGCCTCCACGGCCGCGCCAAAGCCGTACCAGCCCGGCAGCGTCCGGCGGCACTGGCCCCAGCTGAAGCCCCAGGGGATGGCGCGCAAGTCCCTCGATCTTCTGGTTGGCCTTGGCCGAGGCCGGGCGCGAGCCGATGTTGAGCTCCGCGATCTCGCGGATCGGCGTGGCGCTGAAATACTGGGTGGAGCCGGGCGTTTCGTCGACCAGCGCCCGGTAGGCGGCCATGCTGGTGCCCGACAGCTCCTCGGCCGCCTCCAGGAAGGCCTCGGTGGCCGGCTTGGTGGGCTGCAGGAGCGTCGCCTCCAGCGTGGCGGCCGCCGGCGTCTCCAGGTTGCGCCGGCCGATCTCGGGGTTGGCGTCTACGGGAGGCGATCACCTCGCCCTGCTCGGTCAGGCGGATCTGCCCGCGCACGGTGCCCGGCGGCTGCGCCAGGATGGCCTGGTAGCTGGGCCCGCCGCCGCGCCCCACGGTGCCGCCGCGGCCGTGGAACATG
>JAUCDD010000022.1:0-7021 GCA_034675505.1 Melaminivora sp.
CGCTCGCCCTATGCCATCGGCCTGCTTGTGTTCGGCGCCATCGCCGGGTACTTTCTTTTGGACCGAACACCGTGCCCACCTGGCGCAATGGTGGCCCTATGCCTTCCTGTTGGCCTGTCCGCTGATGCATGTCTTTATGCACAAGAGGCACGGTGGCCATGGCGGGCACGGCGACAGCGCAGGCGCGCTCCAACGGCGCACTGGGCAGGATTCCACGAGGGGCTGAGGCCATGGCACCCGGGACCGTCATCTGGTCCATGGCATATGGGTGCGAACATGAAATCAGGAGGTTGCGATGGCCCTGAAGCCGCTGGTCCCATGGGCGGTGGGATCGCTGGTCGCGCTGTTGGTTGCAGGAGTGGGTTACTTTTCCCTGAGCGCTACCGACCGGCCGGCAGCGGCGGCGGTGAACATAGCCTGCGTCCCGATGATCCCCAGGTGCTACGTGTCGGCGCCCGTATCTACGCACAGCAATGTGCCGTTTGCCATGGAGCCAACGGCGAGGGCCAGCCTGATTGGCAGGACCGCGGATCAGATGGCCTCCTGCCTGCGCCGCCGCACGATCCTAGTGGTCACACTTGGCACCATCCCGACGAGCAACTTTTCGCTATCACCAAGCGGGGCTTGGCTCAGCTGATCAATCAGCCCGACTATCGCACGGCCATGCCCATCTACGGCGGTGTGCTGAGCGATGACGAGATCGTGGCCGTGTTGTCCTGGATCAAGGCGCAATGGTCGCCCGAGATACGCCAGCGCCATGATGAGATCAATGTCCAGTACCGCAGGTCCTTGTCCAGATAGGTGGCCGGACTCGGCTCGCAACCATCCGCCGGGAAAGCTGCTTGACCCTTCCACGGTGGCAAGGTCAAGAATCGAGTTAACTCCAAAAGAGGCATGGGTATGAATCGTCACCTGCATCACCACGACCACGCTGCGGAAGAACAGGCTCCGGCGGGAAACATCTACACCTGCCCCATGCATCCGGAGGTGCGACAGGACCATCCTGGGCGTTGCCCAAAATGCCAGATGCACCTGATACCTGAGGGCGAGGTACACGGCGGCCACCAGCACGCGCATGGGCACGCCGGCGGCGGGGGGCAGCCATTGCCCAAACCCGATGCCGCACCATTAGCGTCAGCTCCCACGGGCACCATCTACACTTGCCCGATGCACCCTGAGGTGCAGCAGAACCACCCCGGCAACTGCCCCAAGTGCGGCATGATGCTGGAGCCCATCATCCCTCTGGATGCGGAAGACAACCATGAGCTGAAGGATTTCCAGCGCCGCTTTTGGGGGACGCTGCCGCTGACCATTGTCGTCACGGTATTGGCCATGCTCGGCCATAGACTGGGCTGGTTCGACATGGCGACACAGAGCTGGATCGAACTGGTGCTGTCGCTGCCGGTGGTGCTGTGGACCGGCTGGCCTTTCTTCGTACGCGGCTGGCGTTCCATCGCGCAACGCAGTCCTAACATGTGGACCCTGATCGGGCTCGGCACGTCGGCAGCCTTTGTCTACAGCGTCGTCGCAACCGTGGCGCCGCAAGTGTTTTCCGCCTCTTTCGTGGCCATGGGTCGGGTGGCCGTGTACTTCGAGGCGGCCGTGGTCATCATCTCGTTGACCATGCTGGGGCAAATCCTGGAACTGAAGGCGCGCTCGCAGACCTCGACCGCGCTCAAGTCGTTGCTGGGTCTGGCGCCCAAGACGGCGCGGCGCATCAACACCGACGGCGGCGAGGAGGACGTGCCGCTCGCCCATGTGCATGTCGGCGACCTGCTGCGCGTGCGTCCCGGCGAGAAGGTGCCCGTCGATGGCGTGGTGACCGAAGGCCGCAGCGCAGTCGATGAATCCATGTTGACCGGCGAGCCCATTCCCGTGAGCAAGCGTGTGGGCGACCGGCTAATCGGTGCCACGCTCAACACCAGCGGCGCGCTGGTCATGCGTTCCAAGAAGGTCGGCGCAGCCACCGTGCTATCACAGATCGTGCAAATGGTGGCAACCGCTCAACGCTCCAAGGCGCCGATGCAGCGCATGGCCGACGTGGTGGCGGGTAGGTTCGTTGTTGTGGTGGTGGCGATCGCCATCGCCACCTTCTTGGTCTGGGGCCTGTTCGGTCCCGAACCCAGCTGGGTGTTCGGCCTGATCAACGCGGTGGCGGTGCTCATCATTGCCTGTCCCTGCGCGCTGGGCTTGGCCACTCCCATGTCGGTGATGGTAGCCACAGGCCGCGCGGCCACGCAGGGTGTGTTGTTCCGTGATGCCGCCGCCATCGAGAAAATGCGCGAGGTTGACACCCTGATCGTGGACAAAACCGGCACACTTACCGAAGGTAGGCCCGCATTCCAAACGGCTATTGCCACGCCCGATTTCACGCCCGACGAAGTACTGCGCCTAGCGGCCAGCCTGGACCAGGGCAGCGAGCACCCGCTGGCCGATGCCATCGTCAATGCGGCGCGCGAACAAGGCCTACCGCTGGACAGGCCGGTTGACTTCGAGTCGGGCAGCGGCATCGGCGTACGCGGCACCATCAAGGGGCGGCGTCTGGCGCTGGGCAATACCGCGCTCATGGAGCAAGAAGGCATTGACGTGACCGCACTGAAGGCCGAGGGCGAACGCCTACGTGGCGAAGGCGCCAGCGTCATGCACTTGGCGGTCGAAGGCCGCTTCGCCGGCCTGCTGGCGGTAACCGACCCCATTAAGCCCAGCACACCCGAGGCCATCCGTATCCTGCACGCCAGCGGCCTGCGCATCGTCATGGCCACGGGCGACGGTCTGACCACGGCACGCGCCGTAGGTGCCAAGCTGAGCATCGACGAAGTGCATGGCGAGGTAAAGCCCGCCGACAAGCTGGCCCTGGTCGAGAAGCTGCAGCAGGAGGGTCATGTGGTCGCCATGGCCGGCGATGGCATCAACGATGCACCGGCTTTGGCCAAAGCCGACGTGGGGGTGGCTATGGGTACGGGCACCGATGTGGCGATGAACAGTGGTCAGGTCACTCTGGTCAAGGGCGACCTGCGCGGCATCGCGGCGGCGCGCGAAATCTCCACGGACACCGTGCGCAACATGCGCCAGAACCTGCTTTTCGCCTTCGTTTACAACGGTATCGGCGTGCCCATCGCTGCCGGCCTGCTGTACCCGTTCACCGGCTGGCTGCTGTCGCCCATGATCGCGGCATTGGCGATGAGCCTGAGTTCGGCCTCGGTCATATTCAACGCATTGCGGCTGCGGCGTGCATAGCACAGGCCACGGGCGTCGATCCTTTCAAGAAAGGGGTTTGTCTCATGATGAATGGAATCGGTACCAGCGGCATGGCGTGGTGGTTTGGTATGCATTGGCTCGCGATGCTGCTGGGTGCGGCGGTGATCGTGCTGCCGTTCTGGAGGATCTTTGCCAAAGCGGGGTTTTCCGGCTGGCTCGGCCTGCTGATGATCGTCCCCATGGTCAACCTCATTGCGCTGTATGTGCTGGCCTTCTCGGACTGGCCGATCGCGAGGCGCGCGAGCATGCCAGATCCCGGCTCCACTGGGCCGGAACCGCGATGACTTCCATGCGCGCCGAGAAGGTCGTAGCGGGCGGTAGGCAGTTGGCGGCATCTCTTTCCCGCGATGCTTTCCTGATCTGCGGCAGGTTGCCACGCGTCCAGCACAGCGAATATCCCACCATGGTTTTCATCCGCCGCATCGTCATGCAATGGGGTCGCCTAATTGGCGGCGGCCTCATCGTGACCTTGCTGTTCTCGCAAATGGCGCTGGCGATGTATGCCTGCCCAAAGCAAGATTCCGCGGGACACTTTGCCTCGATGCAGGTTGCCGGCATGGTATTGGAAGACGCAGTCGGCACGCCCTTCATGCCGGAGTGCCATGCTATGCCTGGGACGATGGACGACGAGGCGCCGCATCTGTGCCGGGCCCATTGCAGCGGTGATAGCCAGCCTGCACCCTCGTCATGCGGTGTCGATCTACAGCCGCTCGTAGCGCACTTGGTCTGGATCGGCTATGTGCTCCCGGCGGTGATCGACGCACCATTGGCGGCGGATTTCCGCGCACGCCAGGTGCAACCCCACTCACGCGCGGGCGCGCCTCCGCTCTATCTAGCGCTCCAGGTTCTTCGGAATTGACTTGTCACCCTATGCGCACTGCGGCTTGACGCAGTGCAGCAGGTTTTGTGTGACTGTCCATTTCGAGGATTCTCATGTCTGTCTATTTTTCAGGTGCTCACAGCGAGCACCGCCTCGCGCGGGCTGGCGGCATGCCCCCGCACGAATACTCGCGGCCCCAAGCTGCATCGACTGGCCCTGTTGTTGGCCGGCGCGGCGCTGGCAGTTGGCCAAGCCCATGCCCTGGGCTTTGCGGAAGCCCTTGCCATCGCCGAGCAGCAAAGCCCGCGCGCGGTAGCGCTGCGGCTGCAGATCGATGCGGCCGAGTCGGCGCAGAAAGCGGCCGGCACGCTGCCCGACCCTAAGCTGGCCGTGGGTGTTGAAAGCCTGCCCATCAGCGGCATGGACCGCTGGAGCTTGACGCGCGACTCCATGACGTCGCAGCGCATTGCCCTGATGCAGGAGGTTCCCAACCAGGCCAAGCGCGACGCCAAGGTCGCCAGCGCGCAGGCCCGCGTGGAGCGCGAGCGCGCGACGCAAATCGTGCAGCGCCTACAGATCCGGCAGGAGGTCGGCCTGGCCTGGGTTGCCGCCCAAGCCGTGGAGCGGCGGGAGCAGTTGCTCACCGAGCTGCTCGCGGAAAACCAGCGCCTGCAGGACAGCCTGCCAGCCCGGGTCGCGGGCGGGTCGGCCCAAGCTAGTGACCTGCTGGCAGCGCAGCAGGAAGCGCTGGCGCTGTCCGACCGGCGCGACGACCTGCGGCGCGACCGATCCAAGGCTCGAGCCATGCTGCGCCGCTGGGTCGGGCCACGGGCAGACGAAGCGCTGAGCGGCGACTCCGGCGTACTGACGCGCTCCGTCGAGCAACTTCGCACCGATTTAGCACGCCACGCTGAACTGGAGTTGTACCCGGCGATGCAGCGCATGGCGCGCGCAGAGTCCCACGAAGCGCAATCGGAATCCCGTGGCGATTGGTCGTGGGAGGTTGCCTACAACCGGCGCGGGCGCCAATGGGGAGACATGGTGTCCTTCCAGGTCACGTTCGATTTGCCGTGGCAGAAGGATCGTCGCCAGGTTCCCATGATCGAGGCCAAACAACGTGAGTTGGAGCGCCTGGAGGCTGAGCAGGAAGATGTGGCGCGCCGACACCTGCAGGAGCTCGATGACAACGTCGCCGAACTGCAGACGCTGCAGAGCCAGTTGGAGCGCCTGAATACCACGGGCCTGCGCCTGGCCGGGGAGCGCGCGGATCTGGCGCTGGCCAACTACCGCGCCGCCAAGGGTGACCTCAGCGCCGTGCTCGCCACACGTGTCCAAGTGCTGGAAGCGCGCATGCGGCTGATTGACCTGAAGGCCCAGCACGATGGACTGGTGGTGCGGCTGAACAACCTTATTGCGGATTGATGGAAGCAGCATGAACAACTCGATGAAAAAAACTTTTCTGGGCCTGACCCTGATCGCTATGGGCATGGCCGCAGGCTGGGGCCTGGCCCAGTGGCGCGCCGGTACCGCCCATGTGGGAATGCGACCGTGCCCCAAGCGGGCGCAGCACGACCGCTGAACGCAAGGTGCTGTACTGGTACGACCCCATGGCGCCGACTCAGTAAGTTCGACAAGCCTGGCAAGTCCCCCTTTATGGACATGGATTTGGTGCCCAAGTACGCGGACGAGGACGCCCAGGACGGGCCGGGCCCTGATCATTTCCCCCCAGACGGTGCAGGCGCTGGGCCTGCGCACGGCCGAGGTGGTGCAACGCGGCGTGATGCGCTGATGTGGATGTGGTGGCAACGTCCTGCTGAATGACCGCGATGTCAGCATCGTGCAGGCGCGCTCAACGGGCTTTGTGGAGCGGGTCTATGAGGGCGCCTGGTGATGTGATCGCGGCGGGGGCTCCGCTGGCGGGATCTGCTGCTGCCCGAATGGGTGGCGGCGCAACGCGAGTTTCTGGCGGTGCGTGCGCTCCGGGATGAGTCGCTGACGCCGGCCGCCAGGCAGCGGCTGCTACTGCTGGGCATGCCGAGGGCCTGGTGACCCAGGTGGAGCGCAGCGGCGAGCCGCGGGGGCGTCTATACGGTGGCCGCACCCCAGGGCGGATTGGTGGCCGAACTGATGGTGCGCCAGGGCATGACTGTGACTGCGGGCGCAAGCCTGGCGCGCGTGAATGGGTTGGGCACGGTCTGGGTCGAGGTGGCGGTGCCCGAGGCGCAAAGCGGCCCGCTGCAACTGGGGCTAACCGCCCAGGTGTGCTTGGTGGCGTTTCCAGGCGAGGTGCTGCGGGCGCGCGTCGTGGCCATCCTGCCGGAGGCCAACCGCGACACCCGCACAGTGCGCGTGCGGCTGGAGCTGGCCAACCCGGCCAGCGACTGAAGGCTGGCATGTCGGGCCAGGTCACCCTCAAAGGCCGCGAGCAGAGCGCGCTGCTGGTGCCCAGCGAAGCCGTGATCCGGACCGGCAAGCGCGCCCTGGCCTATGTGGTCGATGGCCCGGGCAGTTTCCACCGGTAGAGGTCCAGTTGGGGGCTGAGATCGGCGACCAATTGGTGGTCAAGAGTGGCCTGGAGGCGGGGCAGCAGGTGGTGGCCTCGGCACAGTTCCTGATCGACTCGGAGGCCAGCCTGCGCGGGGTGTTTCCCGCATCACCGGGGCGTCCACCGCGGGACAGGGGCAGGGAACATGGCGTCTCCGCGCCATCGACCGCAGCGGCCACCGGCCTACACGGTGCGCGGTGTAGTCGAGGAGGTCTCCACTGACCGAGCTGACGCTGGCCCATGACCCAGCGCCGGCCCTCAAGTGGCCCGCCATGACCATGGGCTTCAAGCTGGCCGACCCCCGCCTCGCCGCGGGACTGGCACCCAAGCAAGCCGTGCGCTTCACCTTCGCCGAACAGGGGGAGGACTGTCGTCATCACCGCCATCGAAAGGACCGC
>JAUCDD010000023.1:0-204143 GCA_034675505.1 Melaminivora sp.
TTGATAGCTGCTGCCGTAGCGTTTCCAACGGCTCAAGCGTTTTCTGGCTTGATTTTTCCAGGGTGGTCGGCGTGCAGGCCACTGCCGCACCATCGCCATGCACAGCGGCCGGCCTCGCCAAATGCCGGGGCGGGCGGCGGCCGTCGCCCGCCAGCACCTGCTCGCCGCCGCCATGACGTTACCTCGTCCTCCTTCCTCACCCTGCTGGCCGGCCTGTGGGTGGCGGCGGCGCTGTTCGCCGCCCTGGCGCAGACCGGGCGCCATGTGGCGCAGCGTGCTCGCTGACCAGCGAAGTCGGCACGCTGGCCGCCACGCCGGCGCGCTTCCTGTTCGGCTCGCCGTTTGCCGCTGCCTGGCTGGGGCTGCTGTACGCGCTGCCGGGCGGGCAGCCGTGGCCGCAGTTCTCCTGGACCTGGGCCGGCTGGATCGCGCTGGGGGCCTTCTTCCAGGTCGCCGCCACGGCAGCGCTGCTGCTGGCCATGCAGGAGCGCAATTTCGCCGTCGCGGTGACCCTGTCCAAGTCCGAGGTGCTGCAGGTGGCCCTGTTCGCCGCCGTGCTGCTGGGCCAGCTGCCCTAGCTGGCGCTGCTGGCCATGGGGGTGGCGACGCCGGCGTGGTGCTGCTGTCGCTGCCCCCGCGCGGCCTGTCCGCAGGCGGGGCCGGCCAGGGGCGCGCGGCGCTGTACGGGCTGGTTTGCGGCGCCTGCTTTGCCGTGGGCACGGCGGGCTTTCGCCGCGCCGCGCTGGCGCGGGGCCGATGCGCCGCCGTGGCTGTCCGGCGCCGGGCGTGCTGCTGGCGCAGGCGCTGCAAAGCGCGGGGCTGGGTGTGGATCGCCTGCAGGGCGCTGGCTGGGCTGGCGCCGCTGGCGCGCGCCTGGCGGGTGTCGCTGCTGGCCGGCAGCGCGGGCGCCGGCGGCCTCGCTGGCCTGGTTCATGGCGTACGCCATGCAGGGCGCGGCCCAGGTGCGCATGCTGGGCATGGTCGAGGTGGTGTTCGGCGACCCGGCGTCGCGCCGCCTGGGCCAGGCCTCAGCGGCTGGCAGCGTGTCGGGCGGGCCCGACGGCGGCGGGGCTGGCGGCCGTCTGCGCCGGGGGCTCAGCGCCGGGCGTGAGCGCGCGCGGGCGCCTGCTGCCGCCTGCCAGAACACCTTCACGGGACCGGCCTTGCCCCTCGCGCCACAATGCGCGCCCGTGACCGCTGCTGCCCACCCGCCCCTCCGCCCGCATTGCCGATCCTGGACATGGATGCGTTGGACGCCTCCGCGGAACTGCTGCGCGACCCCAGCCGGCGGGGCGGCCGGCGGCGATCGGCGGTCCCAGCGCCCGCGACGAGGCCCTGGCGGCCGGCTACGCCGGGCGGCTGCACGCCGCCCCGCTGTCCGGGTTCCACCGCCTGGCCGACTACGTGGGCCGGGCGATCACCACGGCCACCTACCCGGCGCGCGCCTTCGGCCTGGGCTCGGCCATGGGGCTCATGGGCAAGCCACCTGTGCCCGCAGGCCATCCGGCTGCCGGTGGACTTTGCCGAGTACCGCGCTCTCCTGCCGCTTCAAGGAAATGCATCGCTGCGCATGCCCCGGTCATGGCAGGACCGCGGCGTGGACGAGGTGTACATCGACTTCACGCATGCCGCAGGTGGGCAGGAGGAGGGCGGCCGGGCCCTGGTGCTGGTGCTGCAGCGCGCCCATCCACGCGGCCACGGGGCTGACCTGCTCGATCGGCGTGGCGCCCCTATAAGCTGCTGGCCAAGTTGTGTCAGCGTTTCAACAAGCCGCGCGGGATCTCCATCGTGCAGCCGCACGAGCTGCAGGCGCTGGTCTGGCCGCTGGACTGCCGCAAGCTCAACGGCGTGGTCCCTCAAGGCCGACGAAGAGCTGCAGCGCCATGGATCTAGAGCATAGGGTGAGGTGGCCGCGCGCGAGCGCGCAGCCTGGGCGGCAGGGCCGACTTCGGCTGCGCCGACCGCGCCGGGCCGCACGACGCGGGCTGGGGGCGCGACGAGCGCCCGGTGGTGACGTACAGCGAGCTCGGTGCCCACGAGCCGCGAGACGCAGTTCGAGTGCGACCTGCACGCGGTGCGCGACCGCGCCGAGCTCTCGCGCATCTTCACCGAGCTGTGCGCTCGGCCGCCGCCGACCTGGCGCGCAAGGGCTACGTGGGCAAGACCATAGGCATCAAGCTGCGCTACGGCGACTTCCGCATCGCCACGCGCGACCCAGACGCTGGCCCTAGCACACGCAGGATGCGGCCGTCATCCGCCGCGCCGCCGGCCGGCGCCTCAAGCGCGTGCCGCTGGCGCAGCCGCTGCGCCTGTCGGGCGTGCGCGTGGGGTCGCTGGCGCGCCTGGATGCGCCAGGCCTGCAGGGCCCTGGCGCGGCGGCCTGCGCGCAGCCGTTCTGAAGCGGCATCCCGGGGTTTCCCCCGGCCGGCCGGGCGGCACGCGGCTGGCACATCAGGCTACGCTGGCGGCTGGTGAACTCCAGGGGCGCCGGCATGCGAGTGCCGATCTTCCCGTCAGCCAGAACGAGTACGACTTTGCGGCCCACGAGCTGCTCATGTCCACCACGGACAAGCAGGGCCGGATGACGCATTGCAACGCCGCGTTCGCGCGCGTCAGCGGCTACACCATGCAGGAGCTGATCGGCCAGCCGCACAACCTGCTGCGCCACCCGGACATGCCCCGGAGGCCTTCAAGGACCTGTGGGTCCCCAACAGCAACGGCCGCAGCTGGCGCGCCGTGCTCGAGAACCAGCACAAGAACGGCGACCACTACTGGGTGCGGGCCAACGTCACCCCCATCATGGCCAACGGCAAGCTGCAGGAGGGTATGTCGGTGCGCGAGAAGCCCGGCCGCGACGAGATCCAGCAGCCGAGGCGCTGTGCCCCGCCTGCGCCAGGAGCGCGAGGCCGGGCGCCGCAGCTTCGTCCTGCACGCCGGCCATGTGCGGCGCACGGGCTGGCGCGACTGGGCGGGCAGGCTGGGCCGGGCCACCTTCACCCAGCGCCTGGCGGCCATGCTGGTGCCGCTGCTGGCGGCGGCGCTGGCGCCCGCCGTGCTGAGGTGGACGGGCCCGGCAGTGGCGCTGGGCCAGGCGCTGGTGCTGGCGGCCATCAGCGCCTGGATGCTGTGGCGCTTTCACCGGCGCATCACCGCCGGGCTGGACGCAGCGCTGCAGGTGGCGCGCGAGATCGCCGGCTGCAACCTGGCTGCGGCGCCTGCCGCCAGCGACGAGCGCCACCCGCTGGCGCTGCTGATGGAGCAGCTGTCGCAGATCCAGATCAACCTGCGCGCCGTGGTGGGCGACGCGCGGCTGGAGGAGAATGCCGGCTTTGGCGCCATCGCGGTGGAGCTGGCCCAGGGCGCGCAGGACCTGTCCTCGCGCACCGAGGCCCAGGCGGGCAGCCTGGAGCAGACCGCCAGCGCCATGGAGCAGCTGTCGGCCACCGCCCAGCACGCCGCCGCCGGCGCCCGCCAGGTGCTGGCCGAGAGCGCAGCGCCGGCCTGGCGCAGCAGGGCGGGCGCGCCGTGGCCGAGGCCAGCGCCATGGTGCAGGCCATGGAGCAGTCCTCGCGCCAGATGGGCCAGATCATCGCCACCATCGAGGGCATCGCCTTCCAGACCAACATCCTGGCCCTGAACGCCGCCGTGGAGGCCGCGCGCGCCGGCGAGCAGGGACGGGGCTTTGCCGTGGTGGCGGGCGAGGTGCGCGCGCTGGCGCAGCGCAGCGCCGGTGCTGCGGCCGAGATCCGCACCCTGATCCAGGAGTCCGGCGCCCAGGTCGAGCGCGGCGCCGCGCAGATGCAGTCGGCGGGCGAGACGGTGCGCCAGCTGGTGGAGCTGGTCGGCCACGTGCGGGGGCTGGTGGCCCAGATGGGCGACACGGCGAGCGAGCAGGGCCGGGGATGGCGCAGATCAACAGGAACGTCACCGACCTGGAGCGCATGACGCAGCAAAACGCTGCGCTGGTCGAGCAGTCCGCCGCTGCCGCCAAGTCCATGAGCAGCAACGCCGGCTCGCTGGGCCAGACGCTGGAGCTGTTCAAGCTGCCCTGAGCAGCACCCCGCGCCGGCTGTATTCCTGCCTACGAATGCCGCAAAGCCGATGCGCACGTTCGCTGGCAGCAGCGGCTGCGGGTGGCTGGTGCGCAGCGGGTTGATGTCCAGCCCGCCGCGGCGCGTATAGCGCGCGTACACGGACAGCTTGATGGGGCGGCAGCGCATCCAGATGTCCATGAAGATGCGCCTCCACGCACTGTTCGTGGAATTCGTTGTGGTTGCGAAAGCTCACCAGGTACTGCAGCAGCCCGGCCTGGTCGAGCTGCGCGCCGCTGTAGCTGATCTGCACGCTAGCCCAGTAGGGCTGGCCGGTCACCAGGCAATTGCTCTTGAGCAGGTGGCTGACCAGCGTCTCGGTCACGGGCGCCTCGTCGTGGTCGGCGGCCAGCAGTTCGGGCGCGGGCGTGTAGTGCGAGCATTCCAGGTCCAGCGAGTCCAGCAGCAGCCCGTCCAGCTCGTGCACCTGTTGCTGGTCGAACAGCTCGGGGGCGATAGAGAGCACGCCCACGCCGCCCGCCTGGCCGCTGCCGCGCCAGGCGGCCTCGCTGAGGTGGAAGGATGCGCGCGCGCACCTGTTCGGCATCGTCGAAGCGCGCGTTGTTGAAGCTGGCCAGGTACAGCTTGAGGGACTTGCTCTCGATGAAGTTGGGCGTCTCGCACGGCACGGTGAGGTGGGCGATGGCCACCTGCGGCTTGCCGCGCCGGATCAGCCGCGACAGACTCGAAGGCACTCCACAGGTCGGCGCCAAAGAACGGCGCGGCGCCGGTGATGCCCAGCTCGGCGCGCTGGTGCGCGCGCGCCATGGGAAACAGCAGCGCCGCATCGTAGTGCTGCGGGTAGGCGCAGGCCTTGCCCAGGGTGGATTCTTCAGGGGTGTTCATGCTATTTTATTGATAGCTATAAGCCATTGCAGGACGCCGGCAGGAAGGCAATTTGGCTCGAAAACCGGTGCGCAGCCGCCCCAGGCACATCATTTGAACTCGCGCTCACGCAGCCATTTGGTGGCGATCCATTTCTCGCCCTCGATAGGGCGAGCCGCCGTGCAGGGTGCGCGTGTCGGGGTGCGGGCGCTCGTAGCTGAAGAACACGGCGTTGCCCCGGCGCGGGCCACTCTCCAGGCGCGGTGTTGGGGAAGGTGGTGCCGCCGCCCTTCATCGGGTTGTTCAGGTAGATGACCAGCGTGCCCACGCGCTGGCCGCCCCGCGCGAGGATGGGGGCCGTGCATCCGGCTGGGCCGGGGTCGAAATAGTGGTGGTGCGGCTTGTACTGCGCCCCCGGCAGGTAGTGCAGCACCTGCAGGCCCTCGCCGTTCTGCACCGGCCAGTTCACCAGGCGGCTATGCGCTCCTCCATGCGCGCGACCGCCGGGGTTTCTGCGCGCTCGAAGAACATGCCGTCGCTGGTGCGGTCCTGGTTGACCTCGTCGCCGCCGGTGTCCTTGTTCATGGTGAGCGAGCGCCCATGCGCGGGCGCGCGGCGGCCATCAACAGCTCGCACTCCTCTGGGGACAGCAGGTTGCCGAACAGCACCACGCGCGGCGAGGCCATGCGTCATCAGCACCTCGACCCGCCGGTCGCCCGCGTCGATCAGGAGGGGCGAGCCCTCCAGCAGCGGCTCGGGCACGGGCACGGCGGCGGGCGCGGCCCTGACTGGCGCGCGCCATCCTGGACGTGCCCGTGCAGCACCTGCTCGAGCGGCGTCGACGGCCACGGCCTCCTGCCAGCCCGATTGGATCATGGCCGCGACCAAGGCCGGCATGCCGACGCCGCTTGCGGCCTGGCTGAGGAGCCACTGGCGCAGGTCGGGCGTAATGGCCTGGGCCGTGGCGGACAAGGGGGCGGCGGCAGTCATCGGTGGCGCTCCTTGGGCGGGGGTGCGTCATGCGCTGACCTCGGCCGTGCGGCGGCGAAAGACCAGCCGGTGGGCGTGGAGGCGTCGAGCGCGAAGGCGTAACCCTCGGGGCCAAAGCCCTGCAGCTGGCTGGGGCCCGTGGCGCGCCGCTCCTGGATGGCCCAGCGCGCCATCAGGCCGCGGGCGCGCTTGGCGAAGAAGCCGATGAGCTTGTAGTGCCCGCCCCTCAAGTCCTGGAACACGCAGTCCAGCACGCGCGGCTGCAAGCATCTCGCGCGCCACGGCCTTGAAATATTCCTGCGACCAAGGTTGACCACCACCGGCTCGGGCCTCCCCGCCAGCTGCTCGTCCAGGTGGCGGGCAATGCGCGGCCCCCAGAAGTGGTAGAGGTTGGCGCCCTGCGGCCGTGGCCAGGCCGTCCCATCTTCCAGCCGGTAGGGCTGCATCCAGTCCAGCGGGCGCAGCACGCCGTAGAGCCCGCTCAGGATGGCCACGTGCTGCTGCGCCCAGCTCAGGTCGGGCGGTGGACAGGGGGCGGCATCCAAGCCTTCATAGACGTCGCCGTTGAAGGCCAGCAGCGCCTGGCGGGCGTTGCCTGCGTGTGGCCTCGGGCTGCCAGGCGGCGTAGCGCGCCACGTTCAGCGCCGCCAGCCTGTCGCTGATCGACATCAGTGCGGCCACGTCCTGCGGGGCAAGGGTGCGCAGCGTGTCGATGAGGCCTGCGCCGTGCTCGGGCATGAAGGCCGGCAGGGTGTGCGCCAGCCCCTTGGGGAGCGGGGTGGCGTAGTCCAGCGACTTGGCGGGCGAGAGCAGCAGCAGCATGGATGCAGTCCGGGTGGGCGGCTGCCGGCCCGCTGCGCTGCCTGGGGTCCGGATCAGTGCACCCGCCCTGGTGCAGCGCGCCGAAAGCAGCCATGGATTTAGGGACTCCCGGCGCCGCTGTGCGCAGCCGCCGGGAGAGGGGCGCAGCAGGCGCGTCAGCCGCGCGTGGCCGCCGGCGTGCTGGCCGCTTCCTGCTCGAACGGCAGGCGCAGGTCCTGCAGGTCGCGGCGGGTCTCCACCAGCACCAGCGGGCCTTCGTCCAGCAATACGTGGTTCTGTCCTCTGCTTCGACTCGTCGTATTGCTGGACGAAGGCCCGCTGGTGCTGGTGGAGACCCGCCGCGACCTGCAGGACCTGCGCCTGCCGTTCGAGCAGGAAGCGGTCAGCACGCCGGCGGCCACGCGCGGCTGACGCGCCTGCTGCGCCCCTCTCCCGGCGGCTGCGCACAGCGGCGCCGGGAGTTCTAAATCCATGGCTGCTTTCGCGCGCTGCACCAGGGCGGGTGACTGATCCGGCACCCCAGGCAGCGCAGCGGGCCGGCAGCCGCCCATCCGGACTGCATCCATGCTGCTGCTGCTCTCGCCCGCCAAGTCGCTGGACTACGACACCCCGCTGCCCAAGGGCCTGGCGCACACCCTGCCCGCCTTCATGCCGGAGGCGGCGCAACTCATCGAGGTGCTGCGCACGCTGGGCCCGCAGGACGTGGCGGCGCTGATGTCCATCAGCGACCGGCTGGCGGCGCTGAACGTGGCGCGCTATGCCGCCTGGCAGCCCGAGGCCACCGCCGGCAACGCGCGCCAGGCCCTGCTGGCCTTCGACGGCGACGTGTACGCAGGCCTGGATGCACGCACCCTGTCCCTGCCCGAGCTGCGCTGGGCGCAGCAGCATCTGGCCATCCTGAGCGGGCTGTACGGCGTGCTGCGGCCGCTGGACTGGATGCAGCCCTACCGCCTGGAGATGGGCACCCGGCTGGCCACCGCCGCCGGCGCCAACCTGTACGCCTTCTGGGGCGCGCGCATCGCCCGCCACCTGGACGCCCAGCTGGCCGCGATGCCCGAGCCGGTGCTGGTCAACCTGGCGTCGCAGGAATACTTCAAGGCCGTGGCGCGCGACAGCCTGCAGGCGCGCGTGGTGGACTGCGTGTTCCAGGACTGGCGCGCCGGGCAGTACAAGGTCATCGGCTTCCATGCCAAGCGCGCCCGCGGACTGATGGCGCGCTGGGCCATCCAGGAGCGCGCGCGCACGGTGCGCCAGCTGCAGGGGTTTGGCGCCGAGGGCTATGCTTTTGCCCCCGACGCCTCCAGCGCGCAGCGCCTGGTGTTCCGCCGCCGCACGGCCGAGTGAGCGCGCCGCCCCCCCCGCCCAAGGAGTGCCCCGATGACTGCCGCCGCCCCCTCGTCCGCCACGGCCCAGGCCATTACGCCCGAGCTGCGCCAGTGGCTCCTCAGCCAGGCCGCAAGCGGCGTCGCCATGCCGGCGCTGGTCGCGTCCATGACCCAATCGGGCTGGCAGGAGGCCGTGGCCGTCGCCGCCGCCCGGCAGGTGCTGCACGGGCAGGGCCAGGACGGCGCCGCCAGTCCCGGCCTGCCGCCGGCCGCCGTGCCCGTGCCCGCGCCGGCGCTGCAGGGCGCGCCACTGTTCATCGACGTGGGCGACCGGCGCGTCGAGGTGCTGATGCGCATGGAACATCCGCGCGTGGTGCTGTTCGGCAATCTGCTGTCGCCAGACGAGTGCCAGGCGCTGATCGATGCGGCGCGCCCGCGCATGGCGCGCTCGCTCACGGTGGCCACGGCGACCGGCGGCGACGAGGTCAACGCCGACCGCACCAGCGACGGCATGTTCTTCCAGCGCGGCGAAAGCCCGGTCGTGCAGCGCCTGGAGCAGCGCATCGCGCGCCTGGTGCACTGGCCCGTCGAGCACGGCGAGGGCCTGCAGGTGCTGCACTACCTGCCGGGGGCCGAGTACAAGCCGCACTACGACTATTTCGACCCGGCCGAGCCGGGCACGGCCAGCATCCTGCGCCGGGGCGGCCAGCGCGTGGCGACGCTGGTCATCTACCTGAACGACCCGCTGCAGGGCGGCGGCACCACCTTCCCCGACGCCGCGCTGGAGATCGGCCCGCGCCGGGGCAACGCGGTGTTCTTCAGCTACGACCGGGCGCACCCCGACACGCGCACGCTGCATGGCGGCGCGCCCGTCATCCAGGGCGAGAAATGGATCGCCACCAAGTGGCTGCGCGAGCGCGAGTTCAAATGAGCGCCCTGGGGCGGCTGCGCACCGGTTTTCGAGCCAAATTGCCTTCTTGCCGGCGTCCTGCAATGGCCTGTAGCTATCAATAAAATAGCATGAACACCCCTGAACAATCGACCCTGGGCAAGGCCTGCGCCTACCCGCAGCACTACGATGCGGCGCTGCTGTTTCCCATGGCGCGCGCGCACCAGCGCGCCGAGCTGGGCATCACCGGCGCAGCGCCGTTCTTCGGCGCCGACCTGTGGAGTGCCTTCGAGCTGTCGTGGCTCAACCCGCGCGGCAAGCCGCAGGTGGCCATCGCCCACCTCACCGTGCCGTGCGAGACGCCCAACTTCATCGAGAGCAAGTCCCTCAAGCTGTACCTGGCCAGCTTCAACAACGCGCGCTTCGACGATGCCGAACAGGTGCGTGCGCGCATCCGGGCCGACCTCAGCGAGGCCGCCTGGCGCGGCAGCGGCCAGGCGGGCGGCGTGGGCGTGCGCCTGATCGCCCCCGAGCTGTTCGACCAGCAGCAGGTGCACGAGCTGGACGGGCTGCTGCTGGACCGGCTGGACCTGGAATGCTCGCACTACACGCCCGCGCCCGAACTGCTGGCCGCCGACCACGACGAGGCGCCCGTGACCGAGACGCTGGTCAGCCACCTGCTCAAGAGCAATTGCCTGGTGACCGGCCAGCCCGACTGGGGCAGCGTGCAGATCAGCTACAGCGGCGCGCAGCTCGACCAGGCCGGGCTGCTGCAGTACCTGGTGAGCTTTCGCAACCACAACGAATTCCACGAGCAGTGCGTGGAGCGCATCTTCATGGACATCTGGACGCGCTGCCGCCCCATCAAGCTGTCCGTGTACGCGCGCTATACGCGCCGCGGCGGGCTGGACATCAACCCGCTGCGCACCAGCCACCCGCAGCCGCTGCCAGCCAACGTGCGCACGGCGCGGCAGTAGGCGGACAAGCAGGCAGGCAGGCAGGCAGCGGGCGCGGGGCGCTGCTCAGGGCAGCTTGAACAGCTCCAGCGTCTGGCCCAGCGAGCCGGCGTTGCTGCTCATGGACTTGGCGGCAGCGGCGGACTGCTCGACCAGCGCAGCGTTTTGCTGCGTCATGCGCTCCAGGTCGGTGACGTTCTTGTTGATCTGCGCCATCCCCTGGCCCTGCTCGCTCGCCGTGTCGCCCATCTGGGCCACAAGCCCCCGCACGTGGCCGACCAGCTCCACCAGCTGGCGCACCGTCTCGCCCGCCGACTGCATCTGCGCGGCGCCGCGCTCGACCTGGGCGCCGGACTCCTGGATCAGGGTGCGGATCTCGGCCGCAGCGCCGGCGCTGCGCTGCGCCAGCGCGCGCACCTCGCCCGCCACCACGGCGAAGCCCCGCCCCTGCTCGCCGGCGCGCGCGGCCTCCACGGCGGCGTTCAGGGCCAGGATGTTGGTCTGGAAGGCGATGCCCTCGATGGTGGCGATGATCTGGCCCATCTGGCGCGAGGACTGCTCGATGGCCTGCACCATGGCGCTGGCCTCGGCCACGGCGCGCCCGCCCTGCTGCGCCAGGCCGGCGCTGCGCTCGCTCTCGGCCAGCACCTGGCGGGCGCCGGCGGCGGCGTGCTGGGCGGTGGCCGACAGCTGTTCCATGGCGCTGGCGGTCTGCTCCAGGCTGCCCGCCTGGGCCTCGGTGCGCGAGGACAGGTCCTGCGCGCCCTGGGCCAGCTCCACCGCGATGGCGCCAAAGCCGGCGATCTCCAGCCGCGCGTCGCCCACCACGGCGCGCAGGTTGATCTGGATCTGCGACAGCTGCTCCATCAGCAGCGCCAGCGGGTGGCGCTCGTCGCTGGCGGCGGGCGCCGCAGCCAGGTTGCAGCCGGCGATCTCGCGCGCCACCTGCAGCGCCGCGTCCAGCCCGGCGGTGATGCGCCGGTGAAAGCGCCACAGCATCCAGGCGCTGATGGCCGCCAGCACCAGCGCCTGGCCCAGCGCCACTGCCGGGCCCGCCCACCCCAGCACAGCGGGCGCCAGCGCCGCTGCCAGCAGCGGCACCAGCATGGCCGCCAGGCGCTGGGTGAAGGTGGCCCGGCCCAGCCTGCCCACCCAGTCGCGCCAGCCCGTGCGCCGCACATGGCCGGCGTGCAGGACGAAGCTGCGGCGCCCGGCCTCGCGCTCCTGGCGCAGGCGGGCATACAGCGCCTCGGCCGCCTGGATCTCGTCGCGGCCGGGCTTCTCGCGCACCGACATATAGCCCTGCAGCTTGCCGTTGGCCATGATGGGGGTGACGTTGGCCCGCACCCAGTAGTGGTCGCCGTTCTTGCGCCGGTTCTTGAGCACGGCGCGCCAGCTGCGGCCGTTGCCTATGGTGTGCCACAGGTCCTTGAAGGCCTCCGGGGGCATGTCCGGGTGGCGCAGCAGGTTGTGCGGCTGGCCGATCAGCTCCTGCATGGTGTAGCCGCTGACGCGCGCGAACGCGGCGTTGCAATGCGTCATCCGGCCCTGCTTGTCCGTGGTGGACATGAGCAGCTCGTGGGCCGCAAAGTCGTACTCGTTCTGGCTGACGGGAAGATTGACTCGCATGCCGGCGCCCCTGGAGTTCACCAGCCGCCAGCGTAGCCTGATGTGCCAGCCGCGTGCCGCCCGGCCAGCAGGGGGAAACCCCCGATGCCGCTTCAGAACAGCTGCGCGCAGGCCGCCGCGCCAGGGCCCTGCAGGCCTGGCGCATCCAGGCGCGCCAGCGACCCCACGCGCACGCCCAGCAGGCGCAGCGGCTGCGCCAGCGGCACGCGCTTGAGGCACAGGCCGGCGGCGCGGCGGATGACGGCCGCATCCTGCGTGTGCTGGGCCAGCGTCTGGTCGCGCGTGGCGATGCGGAAGTCGCCGTAGCGCAGCTTGATGCCTATGGTCTTGCCCACGTAGCCCTTGCGCGCCAGGTCGGCGGCGACTTGCTGGCACAGCTCGGTGAAGATGCGCGAGAGCTCGGCGCGGTCGCGCACCGCGTGCAGGTCGCGCTCGAAAGTCGTCTCGCGGCTCATGGACACCGGCTCGCTGTGCGTCACCACCGGGCGCTCGTCGCGCCCCCCCCAGGCCGCGTCGTGCAGCCAGGCGCCATAGGCGCGGCCGAAGTGCGCCTGCAGCCAGCTGCGCTCGGCGCGCGGCCAGCTCGCCTATGCTGCGGATGCCGTGGCGCTGCAGCTTCTCGTCGGCCTTGGGGCCCACGCCGTTGAGCTTGCGGCAGTCCAGCGGCCAGACCAGCGCCTGCAGCTCGTGCGGCTGCACGATGGAGATGCCGCGCGGCTTGTTGAATTCGCTGGCCAGCTTGGCCAGCAGCTTATTGGGCGCCACGCCGATCGAGCAGGTCAGCCCCGTGGCCGCGTGGATGGCGCGCTGCAGCACCAGCGCCAGGGCCCGGCCGCCCTCCTCCTGCCCACCTGCGGCATGCGTGAAGTCGATGTACACCTCGTCCACGCCGCGGTCCTCCATGACCGGGGCGTGCGCCACGATGACTTCCTTGAAGCGGCGCGAGAAGCGCCGGTACTCGGCAAAGTCCACCGGCAGCCGGATGGCCTGCGGGCACAGGTGGGCGTTCTTCATCAGCCCCATGGCCGAGCCCAGGCCGAAGGCGCGCGCCGGGTAGGTGGCCGTGGTGATCACCCCCCGGCCCACGTAGTCGGCCAGGCGGTCGAAGCCGGACAGCGGGGCGGCGTGCAGCCGCCCGGCGTAGCCGGCCGCCAGGGCCTCGTCGCGGGCGCTGCGGCCCCCGCCGATCACCGCCGGCAGGCCCGCCAGCTGCGGGTAGCGCAGCAGTTCCACGGAGGCGTAGAACGCATCCATGTCCAGGTGGGCAATGCGGCGGGGCGGGTGGGCAGCAGCGGTCACGGGCGCGCATTGTGGCGCGCGGGGCAAGGCCGGTCCCGTGAAGGTGTTCTGGCAGGCGGCAGCAGGCGCCCGCGCGCGCTCACGCCCGGCGCTCAGCCCCCGGCACAGACCAGCACCAGCCCCACCAGCATCAGCCCCAGGCCGACGCGCTCCAGCCGGCTGAAGGACTCGCCCAGGCGGCGCGACACCAGGTAGCCGAACACCACCTCGACCATGCCCAGCGTGCGCACCTGGGCCGCGCCCTGCATGGCATACGCCGTGAACCAGGCCAGCGAGGCCGCCGCACCCGCGCTGCCGGCCAGCAGCGACACCCGCCAGGCGCGCGCCAGCGGCGCCAGCCCGGCCGGCGCCCTCCAGGCGATCCACGCCCCCAGCCCCACGCTTTGCAGCGCCTGCGCCAGCAGCACGCCCCAGGCGCCGGACAGCCACGGCGGCGCATCGCCCAGCGCCAGCGCGGCGCCGCGAAAGCCCACCGTGCCCACGGCAAAGCAGGCGCCGCAAACCAGCCCGTACAGCGCCGCGCGCCCCTGGCCGGCCCCGCCTGCGGACAGGCCGCGCGGGGGCAGCGACAGCAGCACCACGCCAGCCGTCGCCACCCCCATGGCCAGCAGCGCCAGGGTGCCGGGCAGCTCGCCCAGCAGCACGGCGGCGAACAGGGCCACCTGCAGCACCTCGGACTTGGACAGGGTCACCGCGACGGCGAAATTGCGCTCCTGCATGGCCAGCAGCAGCGCTGCCGTGGCGGCGACCTGGAAGAAGGCCCCCAGCGCGATCCAGCCGGCCCAGGTCCAGGAGAACTGCGGCCACGGCTGCCCGCCCGGCAGCGCGTACAGCAGCCCCAGCCAGGCAGCGGCAAACGGCAGGCCGAACAGGAAGCGCACCAGCGTGGCGGCCAGCGTGCCGACTTCGCTGGTCAGCGAGCGCTGCGCCGCGTTGCGCACGGTCTGCGCCAGGGCGGCGAACAGCACCACCGGCACCCACAGGCCGGCCAGCAGGGTCGAGAAGGAGGACGAGGAGACAGTCATGGCAGCGGCGCAGTATGGCGGGCGACGGCCGCCGCCCGCCCCGGCATTTGGCGAGGCCGGCCGCTGTGCATGGCGATGGTGCGGCAGTGGCCTGCACGCCGACCACCCTGGAAAAATCAAGCCAGAAAACGCTTGAGCCGTTGGAAACGCTACGGCAGCAGCTATCAATTTAGCCAGCCTGGAGCGTTGTTTCAGACACTTCGCCGCTCGCGGTCGATGATTTGGCAACCTGCCGCGCACAAGTAATTTCGGCACCGCGGGCCGTTACCCCTGCCCTCTCTCAGGGAGTGGGAGTCAGGCCACGGGCGGCAGCGGGTAGGTGCCCGGCACCAGGATGCCGCGGTCCACGTTCTGCAGGCTGGTGTGGCCGCAAAACGCCATGGTCACGTCCAGCTCCTTGTAGATCAGCTCCAGCGCGCGCGTCACGCCGGCCTCGCCAAAGGCGCCCAGGCCATAGACCATGGCGCGGCCGATCATGGTGCCGCGCGCGCCCAGGGCCCAGGCTTTCAGCACGTCCTGGCCGCTCCGGATGCCGCCGTCCATCCAGACCTCGGTCTGGCTGCCCACGGCGCTGACGATGGCCGGCAGCGCTGCAATCGACGACGGCGCGCCATCCAGCTGTCGCCCGCCGTGGTTGCTGACGACGATGGCGTCGGCGCCGTGGCGCACCGCAAGCATGGCGTCCTCGACTTCCATGATGCCCTTGAGGATCAGCTTGCCGCCCCACTGCTCCTTGACCCAGGCCACGTCGGCCCAGGACAGGCGCGGGTCGAACTGCTCGTTGGTCCAGGCGGCGAGCGACTTCATGTCCGACACGCCCTTCACGTGCCCCACCAGGTTGCGGAAGGTATGCCGCCGCGTGCCGGCCATGCTGAGGCACCAGCGCGGCTTGGTCATCAGGTTGGCGATGTTGGCCAGCGTGGGCCGGGGCGGCGCCGACAGGCCGTTCTTGATGTCCTTGTGGCGCTGGCCGATGACCTGCAGGTCCAGGGTGAGCACCAGCGCGCTGCATTTCGCGTCCTTGGCGCGCTGGATCATGCGCGCCATGGATTCGCGGTCGCGCATCATGTACAGCTGGAACCAGAACGGCGCGCTGGTGTGCGTGGCGATGTCCTCGATGGAGCAGATGCTCATGGTCGAGAGCGTGAACGGGATGCCGAACTTCTCGGCTGCGCGCGCGGCGTGGATCTCGCCGTCGGCGTGCTGCATGCCGGTCAGGCCCACGGGGGCGATGGCCACCGGCATCTTCGCCGCCTGGCCGACCATGGCGGCCGCGCAGCTGCGCCCTTCCATGTTCACCGCCACGCGCTGGCGCAGCTTGATGGGCGCGAAATCGCGCTCGTTGGCGCGGTAGGTGCCCTCGGTCCACGAGCCCGAATCGGCGTAGTCGTAGAACATGCGCGGCACGCGCCGCTCGGCGATGCGCCGCAGGTCTTCGATGGTGGTGATCTTGGAGAGGTCGGGCATGGGGGAGGCTCCTGGCAGGCGCGCGCACGGCAGCGAATCGCCAATGGTAGGGCGGCCAGGATGCGGCCGGCGTGAGGCTTTTTTGCCCTGCCTGAAAAAAATGCAGCCGCCGCTCAGGCCCGGCGCACCAGCGCCACGCCAGCAATCGTCAGCGCAAAGCCCAGCAGCTGCACCAGCGTCAGCGTCTCGCCCAGGATGGCCCAGGACTGCAGGGCCGCCAGCGGCGGCACAATCAGCAGCAGCGCCGCCGTGCGCGTGGCCTCGCCATGGCGCATGAGCCAGATCAGAAGCGTGGCGCCGCCCACCGACAGCACCAGCACGGCATAGGCAAAGTAGCCCCACAGCAGCGGCGAGTGGTCCCAGCGCGGCTCGCCGAAGACCAGCGCCGTCAGCGCCAGCACGGCCACCGCGCCCAGGTTCTGCACGCAGCTGGCGCTGCGCAGGTCGCCGGCGGCCAGCGGGTGCTTTTGCACCATGGAGCCCACCGTGAGCGCCACGATGGCGCCAATCGCCACCAGCACCACGGCCGGGGCCAGCGGCGCGCCGGCACTGGCCGACAGGCGCGGCCACAGCACCAGCGCCACGCCGCCAAAGCCCAGCACCAGCCCGGCCCAGGTGCGCGCGGCCAGGCGCTGGCGCAGCACCAGCACGCTGATCAGAGCCGTCAGCAGCGGCTGCAGCGCACCCACCAGCGCCATGATGCCGGCGCCCAGCCCCTTGGACATGGCCCACCAGCCCGGGCCCAGGTACAGCCCGCTCATCAAGGCGCCGGCCAGCAGGTGCAGGCCTATGCGCCGCACGCCGCGCGGCCAGGCCACGCGCGCGGCCAGCGCGGCGGCGGCAAACAGCAGCGACACGCAGGCAAAGCGCAGCGCCAGGAACCAGAACGGGTCGGCGTGGTTGCTGGCATCGCGCCCGACCAGGAAGCCCGACGACCAGATGAGCACGAAGGCCAGCGGTGCGGTGAGTTGCGCGGTGCGGGAGGTGCTGGCAGCGGCAGTGCCGGGATGGGCGGGGGTGTCGTTGGCGGGCGGATGCGGCATGGCCGATTGTCAGGGACGGGCGCCGCGCACGCCGGCGCCGCGCACCTCGATCTGCACGCTGTCCAGCACCTGGCCGCGCCCGTCCACCAGCTCCACCTGGTGGCGGCCGGGCCAGGGCAGCCAGCTCCACTCGGGCCCGCGCGCGAGCACCCGGCCCCGGATGCGCCAGGCCAGGGCCTGCGCCGCAGGCGCGTCGCCGGCCACGAAGCGCAGCCGCTGGTGCGCCGGCGGGATGTCCGGGTCCAGCGCGACGATGGTGCCGGGCGCGGGCGCCAGGATGCGGGCCAGGCGGGCCCCGGAGGCCGGATTTGGATCGTTTTGGCCTGTTGCCGGCGTATTCACTGGGCCTGCAGCTACAGTATCAATAGCAAAAAGGGCCTGCTGCGTGCCGCGCAGGAACCATTCCTGGCGCGCACTCTCGATCCAGGCGCCGGCGCCTTGCGGCGCAGCGGCGAAGCGCACGTCCTGGCGCACCACGCCGGCCGGCGCGCGCGGCGCGCGGCTGGGCACGCTGCGGTGCAGCCAGCCCATCAGCCCGGCCCAGACGGGCGCGGCGCCGCTGGTGCCGCTCACGTCGTGCATGGCCGCGCCGCTGGCATTGCCCACCCACACGGCGACGGTGTAGCGCTCGCTCCAGCCCACGGCCCAGTTGTCGCGCATGTCCTTGCTGGTGCCGGTCTTGACGGCGCTCCAAAAGCGCGTGGCCAGCACGCTGTCGGTGCCAAAGGTGCGCACGCGGGCCTGGGGGTCCGCCAGGATGTCGCCCACGATGAAGGCCGCGCCGCCGTCCAGCGCCTGCACCGTCCGGCCCGCCTCGGTGCCGCCGGTGCTGCCGGTGCTGCCGGCGCGCAGCCGCACGGGGGCGTAGGCGCCGCCCCGGGCCAGCGCGCGGTAAGCGTTGGCCAGCTGCAGCAGCCGCACCTCGCTGCTGCCCAGCGCCAGGCTGTAGCCGTAGTAGCCGCCGCTCTCGGCCAGGCCCAGCCCAAGGCGCTGCAGCTGGCTGAAAAAGGCATCGGGCGTGACCATGACCAGCGTGCGCACCGCCGGCACGTTGAGTGACGCCGCCAGCGCCGTGCGCACCGATACCTGGCCCTTGAACTGGCGGTCGTAGTTCTGCGGGATGTACAGCCCGCCGGCGGTGGGGATGTGGGCGCTGGAGTCCTCGACCAGCGAGGCGGCGGTGAGGCGCCGCTCGGCGATCGCCTGCGCGTACAGGAAGGGCTTGAGCGTGGAGCCGGGCTGGCGCAGGGCCAGCACGCCGTCCACCTCGCCGGCCTGGCTCAGCGGGCCGGACGAGCCCACCCAGGCCAGCACCTCGCCGCTGGCGTTGTCCAGCACCACCAGCGCGCCGTCCTGCACGTTGCGCCCGGCCAGTTCGCGCAGGTGGCGCGCCAGCAGCTCGCCGGCCACGCGCTGCAGGGACGCGCTCAAGGGGGTGCGCTCGCCGCGCCGCGCGGCGTCGGTGCCGGCCTCGCGCAGCCACTGGCGCGCAAAGTGCGGGGCGATGCCTTCGCTGGCCGGCCAGCCGCGCCGCGCGAGCGCAGCGGCGGTAAACAGGTCAAGCGCATCGCAGTCGGGCGCGCCCGCCCCCGGCGCGCGCATGTCGCGCAGTACGGCGCAGGCGCGCCGGGCCACCTGGGGCGCGGGCGCATTGGGCGCGCGCACCAGGGCGGCGGCCACGGCGGCTTCGCGCTCGTCCAGGCCGTGCGCGGCCTTGCCGAACAGCGTGCGCGCCAGCGCGTCCAGGCCCACCAGCTCACCGCGAAACGGCACCAGGTTCAGGTAGGCCTCCAGGATCTGGTCCTTGCGCCAGCGCCGGTCCAGCACCTGCGCGGCCACGGCCTGGCCGAGTTTTTGCGGCACGCTGCGCCCGCCGGCCCCGCGCTGCCAGTCCTCGTCCAGCAGGCCGGCCAGCTGCATGGTGATGGTGCTGGCGCCGCGCGTGCGCCGGCTCCACAGGTTGGCCCAGGCAGCGGCCGAGACGGCCGCCCAGTCCACCCCGCTGTGCTCGTAGAAGTGCCGGTCCTCGCTCAGCACCAGGGCGGTGCGCAGCGCAGGGGACACGTCGGCCAGGGCCAGCCACGGGCCCCGGCGCACGCTGGCATCCAGCCGCACGCGCTGCAGCGGCTCGCCCTCGCGCGAGAGCAGCCAGGCGTCCGAGGGCTGGTGCGCTGCGCGCACTTCGTCGAACGTCGGCAGCGCCCGCGCCAGCGGCGCAGCGAGCAGCAGGCACCACAGGAGCAGCCGGGGCAGCAGGCGGCGCGGCACGGGCCTTGTCAGGCAGGCACGACCGGGTAGATCGGCCGGCCCTGGAACTGCCCGGGGTGGCGCATCATGACGTCCAGCAGCACCGGCAGCATGCGCGCCAGCAGCGCGCGCCCGTCGCGCACCTGCGCGCGGTTGACCGAGCTGTTCCAGGTCGCGCCGCCGTGCATCAGCTGGTTGCGCAGCGTGTACAGGCGCACGAACACCTCGTAGAGCACGCCCTCGGTGTCCTGCTGCGCCAGTGCCTGGTGCACGCGCTGGCGCGCCTTGTCGAAGTCCTCGCGCCAGTAGTCGGGCGTGCTGCCGTCGCTGCGCGGGTTGTTCAGCGCGTCCCAGAAGGGCTGGAAGACGTAGCGGTTGTCCAGCAGCAGCCGCACCGGGCCGGGGAAGACCTGCCAGACCAGCGCCGCCAACGCCTTGTCCCGGTCCAGGCGGCACAGGTCGGACAGATAGCTGCGAAAGCGCTGCTGCTCGGAAGTGCTGCCCGGCGCCTGGCCCAGGTCCTGCGCATAGGCGGCGTTGAAGGCGATCCACAGGCAGATGAAGGCCACGTCGTCGTCGCCCGCCTGCGCCTCGGCGCGCTGCAGCCAGCTCAAGGCGCGGTGCATGCGCAGGGTGAAGGGGGTGCGCTCGGTGGCGATCAGGCTTTGGTGGCGCTGGGCCAGCGTGGCGGCGGTCGATGCGGGTGCAGGCGTCATGGGAGCAAAGTGGGTGGCGTTGGATGGGGCAGACAGGAATGATGCCGCAAGCTGCTGAAGGGCCGAGCGGCGGGTCATCTATTTATCGTTAATACAATAATGGCTGTGCACATCACCTTCGATCCCACCAAGGATGCTCTCAATGTGAGCAAGCACGGTGTTTCGCTGCGCCGGGCAGCCGATCTGGAGTGGGATTCGGCAGTGGTGTGGATCGATGCGCGCCGCGACTATGGCGAGCCGCGCGAGTGCGGCATCGGCTATATCGGTCTGCGCCTGTTCTTCGTGGTTTTCGTGGATCGCGGCGGCGAGCGCCGCGTCATCAGTCTGCGCAAGGCCAATTTGCGTGAGGTAAAACGATATGCCGAAACTTAAAAGTGGAACCATCGTCCCCACGGCAGAAGAAGACGCTGCCATCACCGCGGCGGCGCTGTCCGACCCGGATGCCATGCCGCTCACGGATGCGCAGTGGCAAGCCGCCAAGCCGCAGGCACGCGTTGGCCGCCCTCCTTCCACCGAGCCCTTGAAGGTGCCAACCACCATCCGCTTTGATGCCGATGTGCTGGCGGGCCTGAAGGCATCCGGCAAAGGCTGGCAGACACGCGTCAATGACGCCATGCGCGAGTGGCTCAAGAGCCATTCGCGTGCTTGAAGGTTTCTTGGCTACGCACCGGTCTGATCAGCCCAGCGGCATCGGCCGATGGCCCAAGGGTGCGCGGCTGGGCGTCGATGCGCATGAGCCGCTCGACAGCGGCGCGTATGTCACTGATGGACACGCAACCGCACTCCGGGCGAACGGTGCGGCGCCATAGGGCCGACTGAACACACAGCACATGGGTGACTGACCACTGGACGAAGCATGCCGTGATGCCCTCACCGCCCTGTCGGAGCAAAAACCTGGACCCGCTGAATTAACGCACGTACAATAAATACCATGCGCATCGAATTCGACGCCGCGAAGGAGGTCGCAAACCAGCACAAGCACGGTGTTTCGCTGACGCTGGCGCGCCAGATCGATTGGCCAGGCGTGCTGTGCTTTGTCGATGACCGCACCGACTACGGTGAGGTGCGCGAAGTGGGAGTCGCCGTGATCGAGCGCCGGTTGAACTCGGTGGTATTCGTGCAGCGCGGCGACGCCATGCGGATCATCAGTCTGCGCAAGGCCAACAGCCGGGAGATCAAGCACTATGAACAAGCCCTCGCAGCCCGGTAAGGCGGGCATCATCGTTCCCACCGCTGAGGAAGATGCAGCCATCGACCAAGGCATTGCGGCAGACCCCGATGCGGTAGAGCTGACGGCGGATCTGGCTGCGCGTCTGCAACCCCTGCGGCGCCGTGGCCGCCCTGCGGTGGAGCGGCCCAAGGTGCCTGTGACCATGCGCGTGGACGCGGACGTGCTGGACGCCATCAAGGCCACCGGCTCCGGCTGGCAGACTCGCGTCAACCAGTTGCTGCGCGACGCAATACGCCGGGGCAAGCTGGCTGCCTAGCCGCCGGCCAACGGCCCCGCCCGCTTGCCAGTCAGTCAGTCAACCCAACTTCAGCAGCACTGGTTGATGGTCCGACGCCTGCGTCTCGCCATCGATGTACATCGCGCGCACGTGGCTCTTGAGCGAGTCGCTGACCCAAACGAAATCGCAGGCGATGGGCGACTTGGAAAAGCGCTGGTCGAACACGCAGAAGGTGGGCGGCTGCGGCGTTGCCGGGTGCAGCACGCGCCAGGCGTCGTGCAGCGGAACGTCGCCGGGTTGCGCCCAGGTGCCGGCCTCCTGCGGTGACAGCGGCGCGGCGAGCAGCGCGTATTCGGCCTCATGCGCCTGCAGGTTGAAATCGCCGCACAGGATGGCGTGTGGCGTGTACGCGCGCTGCTGGAAGGGCGTGTCGGCCTTGCCCGGCGGCGCCGGCTGCGCGGCGTGCGCCGCGTATTCCAGCACCAGCGCACGCAGGCCCTGCGCCTGGGCCATGCGCTGCACGCGCGAGTAGTACTCCAGGTGCGTGGTCATGATGCGCACGGCGCCCAGGGCCTCATCCTGCACCGTCAGCACGCTGCACATGCGCGGCATGCTGCTCACCGCCGCATCCGCCGGGTACGGCAGCGGGTGGTGCTGCACCTGCAGCACGGGCAGGCGCGTGGCGACCAGGTTGCCGAAGCGCTGGCGGCCGCCCGGCGTCCAGGCATCCACGGCGGCGCCGAAGAACACCTGCCAGCCCGCAGGCAACAGCGCCTGCAGCTGGGCCGGCTGGTCACCCGGCGCGCCGGCCAGGGTGGGAAAACCGCTGGCGATCTCCTGCAGGCACAGCACGTCCACATCGCCCATGGCCAGCGCCTGGCGCACGATGCGCGCCACGTCGACCTGGCCGTCCAGGCCCAGGCACCACTGCGTGTTCCAGGTAACGATCTGCATGGACTACATCAAAAATGATAGCTAACTGTGCTTGATTGACGCCGGCTGAAGGCCCATTTCGCCCAAAAACATCACTTGATGCCGGCGCGCATGAAGCTTTGCACGAACTGGCGCTGGAACAGGATGAAGCCGACCAGCAGCGGCGCCACCGACATCAGCGTGGCGGCGGTGATCAGCGACCACTCCACGCCCTGCTCCACGGAAGAGAACACCTGCAGGCCCACGGTCAGCGGGCGCGACTCGACGCTGTTGGTGATGATGAGCGGCCACAAGAAGTTGTTCCAGTGAAAGCTCACCGAGACCAGTGCGAAGGCGGTGTACACCGGCCGCGCCAGCGGCACGTAGACGCGCCACAGTATCTGCAGGGCGCTGGCGCCTTCCACGCGCGCGGCTTCGTCCAGCTCCTTGGGGATACCCATGAAGGTCTGGCGCAGCAGGAAGATGGCGAACGCCGAGGCGAAGTACGGCAGGCCGATGGCGGTGAGCGTGTCCACCAGGCCCAGGTGCGCCATGGTCTTGTAGTTCTCCACCAGCAACAGGTCGGGCGTGATCATGAGCTGCACCAGCACCAGCGCAAAGGCGACGTTGCTGCCGGGAAAGCGGTAGCGCGCAAAGGCGTAGGCGGCCAGCGTCGAGAGCACCAGCTGCACCGCCAGGATCAGCGCCACCAGCACGGCGGTGTTCAGGAAGTAGCGCGCAAAGGGCGCGGCCTCCCAGGCACGGCGGAAGTTGTCCAGCGTCCAGGGCGCGTCCAGCGCCAGGCGCGTGGCGTACTCGGGTGGGTGGAAGGCGGTCCAGAAGGCGTAGGCCAGCGGCAGCACCCACAAGAGCGCCAGCAGCCAGGCGCCCAGGGTGTCCAGCCAGGTGGCGCCGTACAGGCGTGGAGCAGTGTCTTGGCGCGTCACTTGTAGTGCACCTTTTTATCCAGCACGAAGAACTGCACCAGCGCCACGCTGGCCAGCACGGCGACCAGCACCACCGTGATGGCGGCGGCGTAGCCCGTGTCCCAGAACTTGAAGCCCACTTCGTACAGGTGGTACAGCAGCAGCGTGGTGGCGTTGTCCGGCCCGCCGCGCGTCAGGATGAAGATGTGGTCGACCAGTCGGAAGGCGTTGATGACGGCGTTGACTAACACGAACAGCGTGGTCGGCATCAAGAGCGGCCACTGCACGCGGCGAAAGAAATACCAGCGCGAGGCACCCTCGATGGCGGCGGCTTCTTTCAGGCTGGGGTTCAGCGTCTGCAGCGCCGCCAGGTAGAAGATCATGAAGAAGCCCGCCTCCTTCCACACCGCCACCAGCGTCACCGCGGCCAGCGCCGTCGAAGGGTCGCCCAGCCAGTTGTGCGAAGGCAGGCCCAGGCTGCCCGTGATCTGCTCCAGCAGGCCGTACTGCGGCGTGTAGAAGAACAGCCAGATGTTGGCCACGGCGATCATCGGCAGCACGGTGGGCGTGAAATACGCCATGCGCACCAGCGTGCGCCCGGCCAGGCGCTCGTTGACCCACAGCGCCATGACGAGCGCCAGGCCGATGGACAGCGGGATGGTTGCGCCGGCGAACCACAGGTTGTTGCGCACGGCGTGCCAGAACACCGGGTCGTCCCACATGACCTCATAGTTCTCCAGCCCCACCCAGACGCCCGGCCGGCTGCCGCGCGGGGTCGAGTAGAAGCTGTCGATCAGCGTGGCGACGGCCGGCCAGTGCGTGAAGGCCACCAGCAGCGTGAGCGCCGGCAACAGCAGCAGCCAGGCGTGGATGGCACGCTGGCCGGCGCCGGCGTTGCCTGCGCGCGCGGTGCTGGCCTGCATCACTTGTAGCTGCGCAGGATGCGGTCGGCCTCGCGCTGCGCGTCCTTCATGGCCTGCGCCGAGGTCTCTGGTGCCGTTCAGCGCGGCCTGCACGGCATCATTGAGCACCTTGGTCACGCGCTGGTTCTCATGCGTGGAGAACTCGGCCACCGACACCGGCAGCTGGTCGCGCGCCACCAGCGCGGGCGCAAATTCCTGGCCGTACTTCTTGAGCGCCGGCGTGTCGTACGCCGCCGGCGAGACGGCGACGTAGCCGCTGTCGATGCTCCACTGCGCGGCGCGTTCGGGCTGCGTGATCCACTTGGCGAATTCGAACGCCGCCTGCTGCTGCTCCTTGGGCGCCTTCTTGAAGATGTAGAAGTTGCCGCCGCCCGTGGGCGAGCCGCCCTTCCTCACGTTGCCGGGGATGGGCGCCACGCCGAAGTCGAACTTGGCGTTGTTCTTCACGTTGGTCAGGTTGCCGGTGGTGGTGACGATCATGGCGGCCTTCTTCTCGAAGAAGTCCTTGGGCGTCGTGCCCCACTCGATCACACCCTTGGGGTGCACGCCCTCCTTGGCCAGGTTGACCCAGAAGTCCAGCGCCTCGACGACCTTGGGGTTGTCGAACGTCACCTGCGTGCCGGCCTCGTTGGCCAGCAGCACGTCGTTGGGCGTGGTCAGCGTCTGCAGCAGCCAGTAGGCGAAGCCGGTGGAGGGGATCTGGATGCCGTATTGCGAGACGTTGCCGCTGGCGTCTTTCTTCGTCAGCTTGTGCGCCATCTCCTTGAGCTCTTTCCAGTTGGCCGGCGGCTTGGCAGGGTCCAGGCCGGCCTCCTTGAAGGCGTCCTTGTTGTAGTACAGCACCACGGTGGAGCGCTGGAACGGGATGCCCCAGGTCTTGCCGCCGGTCTGGCTGTTGGCCATGAAGGCCGGGTAGAAGCTCTTGAGCCAGGCGCGGTCGGCGTCGGTCTTCACGAAGTCGTCGATGGGCACGATGGCGTCCTCGTCGATCAGCGTGAACATGTCGGTGGACAGCAGCACCGACGTGGCCGGCGGCTTGCCCGACTTGTTGGCCGTCAGCGCCTTGACGATGGTCTCCTGGTAGGTGCCGGCGTAGATCGGCGTGACCTTGATGCGCGGGTTGGCCTTGTTGAACTCGTCGGCGTAGCCGTCGATGGCCTTGGTGATGGAACCGCCCACCGCTACGGGATAGTAGAACGGCACCTCCACGCTGGTCTGCGCCAGCGCTGGCAGGGCGCAGGCGGCCAGGGCGGCAGCGGATACGGTTTTCAGGAACGTCTTGCGTTGCATGGCGGATTTCCTTGCGGTGGAACGAAAAAACAGCGGGTGTGCGCTCAGTGGCGCGCACCCATCAGGCGGGCAGGCGCTGGCCCTGCAGATCGAAAAAATGGCAGTCGCCTGGCTGCCAGTGCAATCGCACGGCCTCGCCCTGGCGCGCCAGGGCCTGTTGGCCGGGGGCGCGCACGGTGATGAATTCCGAGCCCAAGGCGCAGCGCAGAACGGGGTCGGCGCCCAGGTATTCCTGGCTGTGCACGGTGGCGGCGACGCCCGGCTGAGCGCTGCCCGCAGGCACCAAGCGCACCGCCTGGGGGCGCAGGCCCAGCCATTGCGCGTCCGTCGGGCCGGCCGCGACGTCGGTGCCCGCAATGCGTCCACCCTCCAGCTGCACCAAATTCATAGGCGGCGTGCCGATAAAGCGTGCGGCGAACGTCGTCGCCGGCGCGGCGTAGACCTCGCGCGGCGGCGCGCACTGCTCGACCCGACCCTGGTGCAGCAGCACCACCTGATCAGCCATGCTCATGGCTTCGGTCTGGTCGTGCGTGACGTAGACGACGGTGAGGCCCAGGCGCTGCTGCAACTCGCGCAGTTCGGTGCGCATCTCCTGGCGCAGCTGCGCGTCCAGATTGGACAGCGGCTCATCCATCAGGCACACGCGGGCTTGCGCCACCAAGGCGCGGCCCAGCGCCACGCGCTGCTGCTGGCCACCGGACAGCTGCGCCGGCCGCCGGTCCAGCAGGTGCGCCAGGCCCAGCAGGCGCGCGGTCTGGTCGATGCGCTCCGCGGCCTCGGCCTTGGGCGTGCCGCGCACCGACAGGCCGAAGCCGATGTTGTCGGCCACCGTCAGGTGCGGGAACAGCGCGTAGTTCTGGAACACCATGGCAATGCCGCGCTGCGCCGGCGGCAGCTGCGTGACGTCGCGCCCGTCGATGCGCACCTGGCCGCTGCTGGCGCTCTCCAGCCCAGCGATGATGCGCAGCGTGGTGGATTTGCCGCAACCCGAAGGGCCCAGCAGCACGCAGAACGTGCCGGGCTCGATGCGCAGGTTCAGCGATTGCAGGGCGCTGGTGTCGCCCCAGGACTTGGCAACCGATTCAAGCTCGATCAAGGACATCGCGCGAGTGTAGGTCCGTCCCGTGACCGTCACGTGACACTGGCGTGACGCCCTGCGTCGGCCGAAGGGGGCATTCCCGCCCTCGGGTCAGCGCGGGGCAGCCGCCTTCACAGCCCGCGCGCCGTGCGCTGCATGACGCCGATGGCGTAGTTGAAGTACTCGGGCACGCACTCCAGGTGGCCGGTGGGGCGGGCCTGGGTGCATTCCTGCAGCGTCACCGGCGCGCCGCCGGTGGCGCGCAGGGTGTCGTAGGCCGACAGGGCTGCGGCAAACGGCACGGTGCGGTCTTCGCGGCCGTGGAACAGGTAGACCGGCGCGCTGGGCGTCCAGCCCCAGTGCACGCTGCTGAACTCCTTCAGGCCCGGCTGGTCGTCGGCCAGGTACAGGTCGATGAAGCGGCCGTCGTAGTCCACGTCGGCGTCGCCCGGGATCAGTGCGCGCAGCAGCTGGCGGCGCACTTCGGCGCGCACCGTGGCGCCCAGGTAGCGCAGCGTGCCGGGGCGCAGCAGCCAGGCGATCTCGGGGCGCTCGTCCTTCACGCGGCTCAGCTGCTCGTCCAGGGTGGCCTGCAGGTCGTACGGGCCGGCGGCCGGCAGCGCAGCCTGCAGCTGCGCGCGCAGGGGGCCGCCGCTGCGCTCGATCTCGCGCTGCGCGGCCATGGTGGCGTAGCCACCTTCGGAGTAGCCCACCAGGTACAGCTGGCCGGTGTCGGCCACCCCGGCGCCGCGCCGCCAGGTCTGGGCAGCGGTCAGCATGTCCAGCACCGCGCGTGCCGTGGGGCGTGCCTGCAGGTAGGGGTGCGGGCGGTCGCGGCTCTCGGCAAAGCCGACGTAGTCGGCGGCGACCACGATGTAGCCCAGCGAGGCCAGCACGATGGGCGGCTCGGCCGGCTCGATCTTGAGCGAGGGGGCGTTCGCGTTCTGGAAGGTGGTGGCGTGCTGGTAGCTGATGACCGGGCTGGCCACGCCCTGCCCCTTCTGCGGCACGGCCACCAGGCCGGAGGCGCGCACCAGCGCGCCGCTGCCGTCCTCGGTGAGGTAGCTCAGGCGGTAGGTGTTGACGGCGTAGCGCGGCGCGACTTCGGGCACCTTGCTGTGGTCCTGCGCCAGCGCGGCGCTGATCGCCTGGGGCGTGACCTGCAGCTGCTGCTGCGCAGCCAGCAGCTCGCCCAGGCCCTGCACCACGGGCGGCGGCGGGGGCGGCGGGGCCGGAGCCGGGGCGTCGTCCTTGCCGCCGCCGCCGCAAGCGGCCAGCGTGGCGGTGGCAGCGGCGAAGGCTGCGCCGTGCAGCCAGCGGCGCAGCGCGCGCGGCCGGGCGGGGGGGTGAACCGGGTTCATGCTCTCTCTCCTGTAGTCGTTGCAGGCCGGTGCGTCAGCGCGGCAGCACCTTCACGCCCGGGTTCGGCGCCAGGCCGTACATATCGGGAGCATAAAGAGCCTCCACCCGGCTGGCGGGTAGGCTGAAATCGCCCGCGTTGTTCAGCCGCACGGTGTATTGCATCTTCACGGTGCCCTTGGGCAGGTACTCGTAGTAGCTGCGGAAGGCCTCGAAGCTGCGCTCCTCGTAGGCCGGCCAGCCGGCGCCCTCGCGTTTCTCGCCCTGGGTGGCGATTTCGGAGTCGCGCCCCAGGCCGCTGCCCAGGATGGTGGCGCCGGCCGGTATCGGGTCGGTGATCGCCACCCAGGTCATGTCGGCGCTGCCGGTGACCTCCAGGGTCACGCGCAGCACGTCGCCGCGCGACCATTGGCCCGGGGGCAGGGTCTTGTCGGCCTGCTCGACGGCGGTGATGGTCTTCCTGATGGCAAAGCCTGCGGCAAACGGCGCCGTGACCGGCACGGCCGCCAGCGACTGCAGCGTCAGCCAGGGCCGGCCGGTGCCCTGGTGCGTGACCGACAGCTGCTGCGCGCCGGTGCCCCAGGGCAGCAGCATCTGGTTGCCGGTCAGGTGGCCGGGCGCGGCGGGCGCGCCGAAGGCGCTGGCCTGGTGCGGCGCGCCCTGCGGGCCGGCACTGTCGGCCTTGCGCACCTGGGCCCAGTCCACGCTGGCGCTGGCAGGCCCCAGGCTGGCGCGCGTGCTGCCCGCCACCGGGGTGGATTCGAAGCGCGCGCTGAACCTGGCCAGCGCCAGGGCGCCCCACAGGTTGGCGGTGGTGGTGTGCCAGGCCCCGCCCTGCTGGCGCGCGATGAAGCCGCTGACCAGGCGCGGCAGGTCGCCCTGCCAGGCCGGGTCGTCCAGCACGGCCAGCAGCAGCCGCGCCAGGTTCACGTCGCCGCCCTGCATCAGCCACCACCAGCCGTCGTCGGCCTCGGTGGAGAACTGGGCCCGGCTGCCCTGCCAGGACAGGCGCGCGCGCAGGATCTGCATGGCTTCCTGCAGGCGCTGCTCGCGCTCGGGGATGCCGTCCACGCGCCGGAGCACGTTGACCCAGTCGATGACGGCGTGCGTGGGCCACTGGTTGGGCGCCAGGGTGATGCTGGCGAGCATGCGCGCGTGCGCCTTGCCGTAGCGCGACAGTGCTTCGATGGCGGCCAGCTTGCGCACGTCCAGGTCCTTGCGCGGGCTCCAGAAGCTGCGCTGGATGCGGCCCTCGACGAAGGCCGTCAGGCCGCGCTCCAGGGGCTCGCGCGCCTCGGGCGGCAGCGCGAACTGCGGCTGCAGGGCGGCGGCCTCGTGCGAGGCGGCCAGCAGGTAGGCGCTGAGCGTGTCGCTGCCCCGGTGGCTGGCGCCGGCCGAGGGCGGGAAGTAGTTGGCCAGCCCGTCCTCGTCCAGGTAGGTGGGCAGCTGCGCGACGATGCCCTGCCACGCCTTGGCGTCCTGCAGGCCCACCGCGCGGCTGGCCTGCTGCTCCAGGCAGCTGTAGGGGTAGCGCGCCCACCAGTCGCGCACGCCGGGCAGGCCCTCGGCCAGCCGGGGGCTCAGCGCCAGGCGCACGCCGCCGCGGCCGGGCAGCGCGCCGGCCGGCGGCGCCACCTCGCGCTGCAGCGGGCCGTCGATCTGCACCAGGCTGGCCTGCTGCACCGTGACCGGCACGGCCGGGACGATGCGCTGGCTCACTTTCAGCGCATCGCGCGCGCCCGACTGAGCGTCTCGCGCCTCGATCTCCCACAGCAGCTCCTGGGCGCGCGTGCCGCCCAGTTGCTCGGGCGCGGTCACGTCCCAGGCCAGTTCGCGCGATTCGCCGGCCGGGATGTCCACTTGCTGCGCCGCCAGGGTGAGCAGCGTGGCGCGCGGACTGGCTTCGACCCGCATGGGCCTGGCCGTCGTGTTGCGCAGCGTGATCTGCGCGCGGAACCGGTCGCCGCCCCGCACCAGCGGCGGCAGGCCGCTGATGATCTGCAAGTCCTGCGTGGCGCGAATGCTGGCACTGCCGGTGCCGAACAGCCCCGTGCCGGCGTCGGCGATGGCGACGATCTTGAACGTGCTCAAAGCGTCGCCCAGCGGCACCGTCACCTTGGCCCGGCCCTGCGCGTCGAGTTTGATGGCCGGCTGCCACAGCAGCAGCGTATCCAGCAGCTCGCGCGTGTGCGCGCGCCCGCCGCCGCCGCCAGCCGGAACGGCCTTCTTGCCGTAGTGGCGCCGCCCAATGATCTCCATCTGTGCGGTGGACGTCTCCACGCCCCAGGCGCGGCGCGCGAGCATGGCCTCCAGCAGGTTCCAGCTGGTGTTGGGCATCAGCTCCAGCAGCGCCTGGTCCACGGCGGCCAGCGCCACTTCGGCGCCGGCGGCCGGCTTGCCGCCAGGCTCCTGCACGGTGATGGTGACCTGGGCCTTGCCGCGCACCGGGTAGGCCTCCTGGTCGGGCTGCACGCGCACGGCCAGCTGGTGCGCGGCTGCGCCGACCTTCAGCTCGGCCAGGCCCAGGCGGTAGGCGGGCTTGGCCAGGTCCACCAGGGCGGTGGGCGCGGCGTACTCGCGGCCCTCGTACCAGAAGGCGTTCCACCACTGGCGCGGCTGCTTGAAGCCCCAGGTGAAGAAGCTGTACCAGGGCACCTCATGCAGCCGCCCGCGCAGCGCCAGCACGCTGACGTAGACGTTGGGCGACCAGCCCGGCTCTATCTTCAGGCTGATGGTCGGGTCCTGGCCGCCCAGCTGCACCACGCGCGTGTCGATGATGCCCTCGCGCTCCACCGCCACCAGCGCCGTGGCCGAGCGAAACGGCATGCGCACCTGCAGCCGCGCCGTCTCGCCAGGCGCATAGGCTTTTTTCTCCGGCAGCACGTCGATGCGGTCGTGGTCCTCGCCGCCGAACCACAGCTCGCCCTGGCGGGTCACCCAGACCGAGGTGGCCGCCTCGGCCTCGTTGCCGTCCTTGTCGCGGGCGCTGGCGACCAGCTCGACCTCGCCCGGTTCGTCCAGGCGCACGTCGCACAGCAGCAGGCCCCGGCTGTCGCTCTTGCCCGTGCACACGGTGCCCAGGTCGCGCGTGCTGGTCTGGTTGTCGTAGCTGTAGAAGCCCCCGACCAGGCGCTTCCTGCTGGTGGTGGTGCTGCGCGCGATCGCCTGCACGGCCAGCGGCACGCCGGCCAGGGGCTGCCCCTCGGGCGACAGGGCCAGTGCCTGGAAGCGCGCCCGCCCGCTACTGGACGCCCAGCCCTCGGCCTTGATGCCGGCCACCACCGCTGCGGGCCACAGGGCCTGCGTGCTGCGCAGCGTCTGCACCTCGCCGTTGGGGTCGGCGTAGCTGGCCTCCAGCACCAGGTCCTGCGCCTGGCGGGCGCCGGGCGGCGGCTCTATGCTGACCTGCCCTGCGCCATTCCTGTCCAGGGTCAGGGCCAGCTTGTCGGCCACCACGCGCGTGTCCTGGCTGGCGGCCGCCTCCTCGTCGTCCTGTGCGCCGGCGCTGCCCTGCGCCTTGCGCCGCGCCTGGAAGCTGAAGGCCTCGTAGTCGCCGAACTGCAGCGCGCGCTCGCGCACCATGGCCGACACGCGCACCGGCAGGCGCGCCGCCGGCCCGCCCGAGACGTAATTCACCTGGACCTGGACCGGCACGCTGCGCGCACGCACCAGGGGGCCCTTGCCGGCTGCGCCGATGCGGCCTTCAAGGACCGGCAGGCGGAATTCCTCGACGCGGAAGCTGCCGCTGTCAAAGCTGCGCCCGCCGTCGCCGCCCGGGCTGCGCAGCTGCACCTGGTACAGGCCCAGCTTGGCGGCGGCGGGGATCTTGAACTCGCTGACGGCGCTCAGCCCCCCCGTGGGCGTGGCGCGCCACTTCAGCGCCTGCGTGAACTCCTGCCCGCTGCCGACGTGGGTGATGAGCAGCTCGCCCGGGCGCTCGCCCGGCACGCCAAAGCCCGCGCCGGTCTGGCTGCGCAGCAGGTGCTTCATCGATACCGTCTCGCCGGCGCGCAGCAGCATGCGGTCCAGCACGGTGTGCGCCAGCTCGTCGGGCTGCTCGCCCGTGCTGGTGGGGACGTTGAAGCGCCAGGGCTCGATGCCGCGCTGCCAGTCGCTCCAGGCGAAAGCCAGGTCGCCCTCGGTGCGGGCGCTGACGAAGTAGGCGCGGCGCCACTCGCCTTCGCCCTTGCACTCGGGGGGCTGGGGCGACAGGCCGGCAAAGCGCGCGATGCCCTGCTCGTCGGTGGTGGCGCTGGCCAACTCGCCGCCATCGCACGAGGACACGCGCACGCGCGCCCCGGCCACCGGCCGGCCCTTGTCCAGCGTGGTCACCCAGGCGATGGCGTTCTCGCGCCCGAGCTTGAAGTGCACGCCCAGGTTGGTCACCAGCGCCGTGGTGCGCACGTACATGGTGCGCGGCTGGCCGTGGCGCGCGTCCAGCAGCGCAGCGCCCAGTAGCGGCGAGGCGATCTCGACCACCGAGAAGCCCGGCGGCAGCGGGATGCCGACGACCTCGAAGGGGCGCGGATCGTCCCTGGAGCCTTGCGGCACCTCCAGCGTGCGCACCCCGGCGCGCCCGGCCAGCAGCGGCACCATGCGCGTCTGCACGCTGTCCGCGCCCTCGTCGTCCAGGGCCTTGGGCAGCGGCGCCTTGGTGTCGCGCCGCGCCTGCTTGCGGTCGATGTGGAAGTCGTCGTAGCGCTGCACGCGGCGCAGCCAGGCGATGATGTCCGCGTCCGCGGTGGGCTGCAGCGTGCTCACCTTGCCGGCCTCGACCCGCGCGGCGCCCACCGCCAGGCCCTGCGCCGCCAGCTGCGCCTCCACGCGGCGCAGCGTCACGGGCAGCAGCGCCGGGCCGTCCGGCCCCTCGGCGTAGCGCTCGATGATGCCGAACGGCGCGGCGGCGAACTTGGCCAGCGGCGGCATGGCGCCGGTGGCCACCGCCAGGGGAAAGCTCTGCGCATTGCCCGGCGCGCGGCCGGCGTCGTCGGCAAAGCCTGCGGGGAGCGTCAGCGTGTAGCTGGCCTGGGTGGCAAAGGGCGGCACGAACTGGATGCCGTTGACCAGCGCCGCGCCCTGGCCGGAGGACGGCTCGCCCTCGCCCTGCCCCTCCAGGCGCGGCTCCAGCGTCTGGCCCGCGCCCTTCAGCCGGATGGCAAGCGCCAGCTTGGCCGGCACCGGCGCATTGAACGACAGCCGCATCGGCCGGATCGGCAGGCAGGCGGACTGGGCGTTCTCGCGCTCGCAGGAGAAATCCAGGGCAAACGGCTCGCGCACCTTGTAGGCAAAGCGCTTTTCGACCTTGTTGGCGATGCCGCTGGGCGTGGCCACGCCCTTGCCGAAGACCAGTTGCATGCGGCTGCCAGCGGTCAGGCGGCGCGCGCAGGCAAGCGCGGCGTAGCGCTGCGGCGCCTGCGCCGCAGCCTTGGCCACGTGCGCGGCGGCCAGCAGCTCGGTGCGCGCCTTGCCCTCGATCAGGCGCACGGGAATGCGCTCGCCCACGCCATCGGCAACGCACCACACGTGCTCGGCCAGGCTGGCGGCGGTGGCCGCGCCGCTGAGCTGCAGCACGAAGGACTGCTCCTCGTCGACGTCCTGCCAGGTGCCGGGGCGCACCTCCTGCACGAACGGCCCGCCGCTGTTGAAGCGGTAGCTCGCCGCCCCCGCCAGCGGCTGGCCCGAAGGCGACTGGAACCCCGCGTTGGCGGTGGCGGTGCAACGCACGCCCGGGGGCAGGTCACGCGCGAAGTCATAGACCCATTCGCGCTCGCTGGTCCAGCGGCCGGTGCCGCGCGCGGCGTCGGCGTCGTCGCAGGCCAGCGTGAACGGCGCCGGCGCGCGCGCATCGCCAAAGGCCACGGCCGCAGCGTCGAACCGGGCCACCACCTGGCGCACGCGCGCCACCTCGCCCTGGGGCGAGAAACCGCTGACGGCCAGCGCCTGCACCGCGCCGGCGGCGCCGGCCAGGCACAGCCAGGCCGCTGCCCCCCGGAGGACCCGCAAAGTTCTGGAGAGGGACATGGGCCTTCCTTTCGGTTTGCGGCGGGGAGAGGGGGCGGGAGGTGTTATTGCGGCGTGAAGCCGGACTCGCGGATGATGCGCGTCCAGACCTGGGTGTAGGCGCGCTCGCGCTCGGCCAGCTGCGCCGGCGTCATGGCGCCCACGGTGAGGCCCATGGTGGTGAGCTGCTCGCGCACCGCCGGCTGGGCCACGACCTGCGCCAGCGCCTGCGAAAAGCGGTTCAGCTGCGCCTCGGGCGTGCCGGCCGGGGCGTAGAAGCCGTAGTAGGGGGTGTCCTCGAAGCCCTTCAGGCCCAGCTCACTGAAGGTGGGCACGTCGGGCAGCGCCGCCTGGCGTTTGCCGCCCAGCACGGCCAGCACGCGCAGCTTGCCGGCGCGGTGGTTCTCGATGAAGTCGGGCACCGAGCCGATGCCCGCCGGGATCTGGTTGCCCAGCATGTCGCCGATCATGGGCGCGCTGCCGCGGTAGGGCGCCGACACCAGGTCCAGCCCGTAGCGCTGGCCCAGCAGCTTGACCAGGAACTCGGGCGTGGAGGCCGGCGCCGGGATGCCCACGGCGCTCTTGCCGCCCTGCTTGTTCTTCACCCAGTCCACGTATTGCGCGAAGGTCGTGGCCGGCGTGCCGGGCGCGACCGCCAGGCCGTTGACGAAGGTGGCAAAGCCGCCGGCGGCGGCGAAGTCGCGCGCGGGATCGAAGCCGGCGCTCTTGACCACCTGGGGCAGGATGGAGATGGTGTGGTCGTGCGTGAGAAACAGCACGCTGGCGTCGGCCGGCGCGCTCTTGAGCGCCAGCGCTGCGATCTGGCCGCCGGCGCCGGGACGGTTTTCCACCACCACCGTCGTACCCAGCGCATCGCGCAGCTTGTCCGCCAGCAGGCGGGCGATGGCGTCGGTGCCGCCGCCGGGCGGAAAGCCCACCAGGATGCGCAGGGTCTTGGCGGCGCCGGGCGCGCCTTCGGCCCAGGCCCGGCCCAGGGCGGCAGGCAGGGCGGTGGCGGCGGCGGCGTGGGCCAGCAGGCGGCGGCGGGACAAGGTCATGGCAGGGCTCGCGGTAGGTGGGAAGGACGGGCCCGGAGGGCGTTTTCGGCGGCCCCAACCGGGTTTTTTGGTCAAAACCGGCTCATGCCGGCGTCAATCAATGGTTTATAGCTACCATCTTAATAGCAAAGTCAGGGTGCCAGGCGCGCCTGGTGGCGCTGCAGCTGTGCGCGCACCTGGGCCGGCGCCGTGCCGCCCAGGGTGCTGCGCGCGTTCAGGGAGCCTTCCAGGCTCAGGGCATCGAATATGTCGGCGCCTATGGCCGGGTGGAAGGCCTGCAGCTGCCCCAGGCTCAGCTCGGCCAGGTCCACGCCCTGCTCGCTGGCGGCCTTGACGGCGTGGGCCACGGTCTCGTGGGCGTCGCGGAACGGCAGGCCCTTCTTGACCAGGTAGTCGGCCAGGTCGGTGGCGGTGGCGTAGCCCTTCAAGGCTGCAGCGCGCATGGCGCCCGCGTTCACCGTGATGCCGCCGGTCTTGGCGCCGGTGGCCGGGTCCGGTTGGCCGCCGATCATTTCGGCAAAGATGCGCAGCGTGTCCTTCAGGGTGTCCACGGTGTCGAACAGCGGCTCCTTGTCCTCCTGGTTGTCCTTGTTGTAGGCCAGGGGCTGGCCCTTCATCAAGGTGATCAGGCCCACAAGCGAGCCGACCACGCGGCCGGTCTTGCCGCGCGCCAGCTCGGGCACGTCCGGGTTCTTCTTCTGCGGCATGATCGACGAGCCGGTGGTGAAGCGGTCGGCGATGCGGATGAAGCCGAAGTTCTGGCTCATCCAGACGATCAGCTCCTCGGACAGGCGCGAGACGTGCACCATGACCAGGCTGGCGGCGGCGGCGAACTCGATGGCGAAGTCGCGGTCGCTCACGGCGTCCAGGCTGTTTTGGCACACGCCCTCCATGCCCAGGGTGCGCGCCACGCGCTCGCGGTCCAGCGGGTAGGTGGTGCCGGCCAGCGCGGCCGCGCCCAGCGGCAGCACGTTCACGCGGCGGCGCACGTCCGCCATGCGCGCGGCATCGCGCGCGAACATCTCCACATAGGCCAGCAGGTGGTGCGCAAAGCTCACCGGCTGCGCCACCTGCAGGTGCGTGAAGCCCGGCAGGATCACGTCCACGTTCTGCCCGGCCACCTCGACCAGCGCGCGCTGGACGTCCGCCAGCAGGGCGCTGATCAGGTCGATCTCGCCGCGCAGCCACAGGCGCACGTCGGTGGCGACCTGGTCGTTCCTGCTGCGGCCGGTGTGCAGCCGCTTGCCGGCGATGCCCACCAGCTGCGTCAGGCGCGCCTCGATGTTCAGGTGCACGTCCTCCAGGTCGAGCTGCCAGTCGAACTCGCCGGCCTCGATTTCGCGCGCGATGGCGGCCATGCCGCGCTCGATGGCGGCGTGGTCATCGCCGCTGATGATGCCCTGCGCGGCCAGCATCTCGGCGTGTGCCAGGCTGCCGGCAATGTCGGCCTGCCACAGCCGCTTGTCAAAGAACACACTGGAGGTGTAGCGCTTGACCAGCTCGCTCATGGGCTCGGAAAACAGCGCCGACCAGCCTTGCGCCTTGCTGGCGAGTTGATCGTTGGAGGGCTGGGGCGTGGGCGCGACAGAGGGCATGGGGACAATAATCCGGTGAGGGTGCGGCGCTCGCAACTGCGGCGCTGCGGGGGCAGGACAAATGCAAAAACGGCAAATTTTATCGATCCGCCTGCGCGCCTCGGCGCCAGCTGCGCCAGCGCCCGTGCCGGCGCCGATCTTCGACGCCTGCCACGTCGGCGTGGTGCTGCGCGCGGTGCTGCTGGTGCAGCTGGTGCTGGCGGTGGCGGCGCTGTACGGCGCAGCCACCTTCCTGGACTGGCTGGCCCGCGTGGCGCTGCTGACCGGCGGCGCGCTGCCGGCCACGCTGGCCTGGCTGCTGCTGGCCTGCGCCGCCAAGGCCTGGCTGGCGCGGCTGGCGCCGGCGCTGCAGTACGCGGCCGGCGCGGCGCTGGGGGCGCTGGCCGGCCTGGCCGCCCAGTGGCTGCTGGCGCCGGCGCTGGGCACCGGCAGCTCCTGGCTGGCCAGCGCCGCCACCGGGGCGCTGATGGCGGCGCTGCTGGTGGGGCTGCTGGCGCTGCGCGCCCGCGCCCGGCTGCCGGCCGCCACCACGGCGCGCCTGACCGAGCTGCAGGCCCGCATCCGCCCGCATTTCCTGTTCAACACGCTCAACAGCGCCATTGCGCTGGTGCAGGGCGAGCCGGCGCGCGCCGAGGCGCTGCTGGAGGACTTGAGCGACCTGTTCCGCCAGGCGCTGGTCGAGCAGGGTGAGGACGTGGCGCTGAGCGACGAAGTGGCCCTGGCGCGCAAGTACCTGGCCATCGAACAGGTGCGCTTTGGCGAGCGCATGCGCGTGCAGTGGCAGCTCGACGAGCGCGCCGGCAGTGCGCGCGTGCCGCCGCTGCTGCTGCAGCCGCTGGTGGAAAACGCCGTCAAGCACGGCGTCGAGCCCAACCTGCACGGCACGGCCAAGCTGCGCATCACGACCTCGCTGCGCGGCGCCCGCGTGCTGCTGGACATCACCAACACCCTGCCCGAGCGCGGCGGCGCCGGCCCGGCGCCTGGCGGCCACGGCATCGCCCAGGCCAACGTGCGCGAGCGCCTGCGCCTGCTGCACGACGTGGAATGCGACTTCCGCGCCGGGCCGCACAAGGGGCTGTACCACGTGCGCATCAGCCTGCCGCTGGCGCCGCCTTGACGGCGGGGCCTGCAGGGCCTTGGCGGGCCGGATTAAAAATTCATATGGCGTGAACCTTACAATGGCCGGGCCATGCATAGCACGGCCGGTGCCCCGGCCGCTTGCGCTGCATCAATCACCCGGCGCCCGGCACGCGTCACCCACGAGAGAGGAAGCCGGCCATGGACAGTGCCGTCATGAGCCTGTTGGGGGCCTTCTTGCTGTCGATCATTGGACTGTTCGTGTTCATCTGGTCGATGCGCAAGGGCCTGCTGATGGAGAACCCGAGGGCAGCCTCGGTGATCTTTGCCCCGGGCGAGATCGGCAAGGTCGATGACCCGGCCCTGCCGCAGGCCGGGCGCGCCGGGCTGCAGGCCGCAGCCGTGGAGGCCGGCGACGCCGCCGTGCACCTGCCCGACGAGCTGGAGCTGGAGCAGCGCCTGGACGCCGACCGCTCCAGCGCCTTCCCGGTGTTCATGTTCATCGCCTTCGCCTGCCTGTGGCTGGTGCTGGGCTCGGTGGCCGGCCTCACCGCGTCCTTGAAGCTGCACATGCCCGACTGGCTGGTCAGCGAAGCCTGGATGACCTTCGGGCGCATCCGCACCGTGCACCTGACGGCCGTGCTCTACGGCTGGATCACCAACGCCTCGCTGGGCGTCATCGTCTGGCTGCTGCCGCGCCTGCTGCGCACGCCGCTGATGGGCGCGATGTGGGTGATGCTGGGCGGGGCGCTGATCAACGTGGCGATCGCCAGCGGCATAGGCGCCATCGGCGCCGGCTGGACGGACGGCATGGAATACCTGGAGATGCCCTGGCAGATCGGCCTGTTCATCGTCGCCGGCATGGTCTGCATCATCGGGCCGGTGCTGTACACGCTGGTCAACCGCAAGGTCGAGTCGCTGTACGTCACCGTGTGGTACCACGTTGCGGCGCTGCTCTGGATCACGCTGCTGTTCCTGGTCGCCAAGCTGCCGGGCGTGCACTACGGCGTGCAGCAGGCCACCATGAACTGGTGGTATGGCCACAACGTGCTGGGCCTGTGGTTCACGCCGGTGAGCGTGGGCGCCATCTACTACTTCCTGCCCAAGATCATCGCCCGGCCGGTGCGCTCGTACAACCTGTCCATCCTGGGCTTCTGGACGCTGGCGTTCTTCTACGCCCAGGTCGGCGGCCACCACCTGGTGGGCGGGCCGGTGCCGGGCTGGCTGGTCACGCTGTCCATCGTGCAGAGCATGATGATGATCATCCCGGTGGCGGCGTTCTCCATCAACATGGCCGGCACCATGTGGGGCCGTACGCGGCTGGCGCTGTACTCGCCCACGCTGCGCTTCATGATGTTCGGCGGCCTGATGTACATGCTGTCGTCGGTGCAGGGCTCGTTCGAGGCGCTGCGCTCGGTCAACCAGGTCGCGCACTTCACGCACTTCACCGTGGCCCACGCCCACCTGGGCGCCTACGGCTTCGTGACCATGGTGCTGTTCGGCGCCATCTATTTCATGATGCCGCGCGTGCTGCACTGGGAGTGGCCGTACCCGCGCCTGATCACGCTGCAGTTCTGGCTGGCGGCGGTGGGCATCCTGATCTACTTCGTCGGCCTGTCGATCGGCGGCTGGCTGCAGGGCCAGTACATGCTGGACGCCGCCCGGCCCTTCATGGACTCGGTCGCCGTCACCCTGCCCTGGCTCAAGTCGCGCAGCGTGGGCGGCGCGCTGATGGTGGCCAGCCAGATCGTCTTCGTCGGCCACTTCCTGGCCATGGCGCTGCGCTTCGGGCCGGCGCGCACCGGCGCCGCGCTGTTCCACGCGGGCGCCCGCTCGCTGGAGGTGGCACATGGAAAATGAAGTCAAACTCGCCGCCGGCGCCATGGTGACGCTCGGCCTGGCCACGGCCGCGCTGGTGGTGCTGCCCTACATCCAGGTGCGCGATGTAAAACCCCCCGAGGGCCTCAAGCCCTACACCAGCGCCGAGCTGCGCGGGCGCGCCAGCTACATCGCCAACGGCTGCGTGTACTGCCACACGCAGCAGCCGCGCGACAAGAGCTTCGGCCCCGACGCCGAACGCGGCTGGGGCCGCGCCACGGTGCCGGGCGACTACAGCTACGACAAGCCGCACCTCCTGGGCAGCATGCGCACCGGCCCGGACCTGATGAACATCGGCGTGCGCCAGCCCAGCCACGACTGGCACCTGGGCCACCTGTACCAGCCGCGCGCCTACGTGCCGGGCTCGATCATGCCGTCCTACCCCTACCTGTTCGACCTCAAGGACAAGGCCGAGCCGGGCGACGAGGTGCTGAAATTGCCGCCCGGCTACACGCCGGCGAACAAGGTGGTGGTGGCCACGCCCGAGGCGCTGGACCTGGTGAAGTACCTGCAGTCGCTCAACCGCAGCTACCCCGTGCTGCCGCCCGAGCCCAAGGCGGCGCCCGGGCCGGACGCGGCCGCTCCGGCGGCTGCCCCCGCCGCGCCTGCCGCGCCTGCCGCGCCTGCCGCGCCTGCCGCGTCCGCATCGTGAAGAAAGGCCCGCCATGACGAAGACGACCGACCGCAACGCCCAGGGCCGCGAGCACGCCGACCCCGAGGAGAGCATCCGCCCGATTCCGCTGCTGGCCGTGGGCGTGACCCTGGCCATGGTGGTGTTCGGCGTGCTCTACATCTTCCTGTCCGAGCCGCTGGACCACTCGCGCCTGGGCGACCAGCGCACCGTGGCCGACCTGTCCGGCCCGGCCGCGCCCGCTGCCGGCGCCGCCGTCGATGGCAAGGCGATCTTTGCCGCGCAGTGCGCCGCCTGCCACCAGGCCACCGGCAAGGGCCTGCCAGGCGTGTTCCCGCCGCTGGACGGCTCGGAGTGGGTCGCGGGCGACACCCGGGTGCTGGCCAACATCCTGCTGCACGGCATCAACGGCGAGATCACCGTGGCCGGCACCAAGTACCAGGGCAGCATGCCGGCGTTCGCACAGCTGAGCGACGCCGAGCTGGCCGGCGTGGCCAGCTTCATCCGCAGCAGCTGGTCGAACCAGGCCGAAGCCGTGGCCGCCGAGCTGTTCGCCAAGGAACGCACGGCGAGCGACCGCAAAACGCCGTTCGAGGGCCAGGCCGCCCTGGAGGCGTTGAAGCCGTAGTGCTGCGCACGGCCCTCCTGAGCATCGCGCTGCTGCTGGGCGGCTGGGCGGCGGCGGCCTGGCTGACGCACGACTTCCAGGCCTGGACCGACGAGGGCGCGCGCCGGCTGGAAGTCGCCCTGCACCCGGTGCCCGCGCCGGCCGTGCAGGTGCAGGAGGCCAGCGGCCGGCAGGCGCCGCTGCCCGCGCTGCTGGCCCTGGATGGCGGCGTGGCCATCGTGGATTTCTTCTACACCCACTGCGAGACCGTGTGCCTGTCGCTGGGCGGCAGCTTCCAGCAGCTGCAGGCCGCGCTGCGCACCGATGCGGCAGCGGGCCGGGATTCGGGCGTGCGCCTGCTGTCCATCAGCTTCGACGGCGCACGCGACGACGCGCCGGCGCTCTCGCGCTACGCCCGCGGCCTGGATGCCGACGCGCGCCTGTGGCGCTTCGTGCGCGTGCCCGATGCGCGCGAGCAGCAGGCCTTGCTGGCGCGCCTGGGCGTGGTCGTCATCCCGGACGGGCGCGGCGACTACGAGCACAACGCCGCGCTGCTGGTGTTCGACCAGGCCGGGCGCATGCGCCGCGTGTTCGACCTGGCCGAGCAGCAGCTGGCCCTGGACTACGCGCGCCACCTGGCGCGCCGCGCCGCGCCATGAGGGCAACCCGCTGGCGGTGGCCTTGCACGCCCCGCGCGCAGGGCGTGGCCGGCGCCCTGCTGGCGCTGGCGCTCGCCACCCCGGCCCTGCGCACGCTGCTGGAGGCCAGCATGTGGCGTCACATGGTGCTGCAATTCCCGCTGTGGATGCTGGCCGGCGCACTGCTGGCGGCGCTGCTGCCGCCGGCCCTGCGCGAGCGGCTGGCGCGCTGGAACCACCTGGGCATTGCCGGCCTGGTGTGGGTGGCGGTGGTGCTGGCCGTGCTGATGGTGCCGCGCGTGCTGGACCTGGCGCTGCGCGCGCCGCTCATCGAAGGGTTCAAGTGCGCCGCGCTGGTGCTGGCCGGCGCGGCGCTGCGCCTGTCTTGGCAGGCGGCCGGGCGGGTGGTGCAGGGGTTCTTCCTGGGCAACGTGCTGCCCATGACCGCCGTGGTGGGCCAGCTCTACGTGGATTCGCCGCTGCGCCTGTGCAACGCCTATCTGCTGGACGACCAGGAGCGGCTGGGCCGCTGGCTCACGTGGCTGGCCGCGCTGGTGGCCGTGGCGTGGATCGCACGCGTGTTCTGGGTGCTGGCGCGGCGCGAGGACGCGGCGGCACAATCGCCGCAGCGCTGACCGGCCCGTGCCGGAGGCGGCATTGCCTCGCACCTTCCCGCCCTGCCATGCACATCCTGATCGTGGACGACGAACCCCTGGCGCGCAGCCGCCTGCGCCGCCTGCTGGCCGACTGCGGCGCCTGCCACCAGGTCAGCGAGGCGCAGCACGCGGGCGATGCGCTGGCGCAGCTGCAGGCCCCCGCCGCGCGCACCGTAGACGTGCTGCTGCTGGACATCCGCATGCCGGGCATGGATGGCCTGGCCCTGGCGCATGCACTGCGCGAGCTGGCCGAGCCGCCGGCCATCGTCTTCGTCACCGCCCACGCCGAGCACGCGCTGGACGCCTTCGAGCTTGATGCGGCCGACTACCTGACCAAGCCCGTGCGCCTGGAGCGCCTGCAGCAGGCGCTGGCCAAGGCGCAGCGCGCGCGCGCGCCGGGCGGCGCCGCTGCGCCGCTGCCGGCCGAAGGCGGCGAAGTGCTGGTCATCCAGGACCGCGGGTGCACCGAGCGGGTGCCGCTGGCCGACGTGCTGTACCTGCGCGCCGAGCTCAAGTACGTCACCGTGCGCACGCTCACGCGCAGCTACGTGATCGATGACGCCCTGGCCGACCTGGAGGTGCGCCACGCGGCGCACTTCCTGCGCGTGCATCGCAGCACCCTGGTGGCGCGCCGCGCGCTGCGGGCGCTGGTGCGCGACGGCTCAGCGGGCTGCGAAGGCGAGGCCGAGGGCTGGGCCGTGCGGCTGCACGGGCTGGCGCAGCCCCTGCCGGTGTCGCGCCGGCAGGTGGCGGCGGTGCGCGAGGCGTTGTCCGGCGGCTGAGCCAGCCTTCAGTGCTGCAGGCCGTGCGCCAGGTGGCTGGTCAGGGCCACGGCGGCGATGCCGCCCGCCAGCCAGGCAACCTGCGCCAGGGCCTGCGCCGCCGGCAGGCGCCGCTGCAGCTGCGGGATCAGGTCGGCCAGGGCCACGTAGATGAAGCTGCTGGAGGCGACCACCAGGAAGTACGGCAGCGCGCCATGCCAGCGCCCGACGATGAAGTAGCCGACCACCCCGCCCAGCACCGACACGGCCCCCGCCAGCGACACCTTGACCACCGCCATATGCCGCGCCGCGCCGCGCTGGCGCAGCACGATCAGGTCGCCGACGTGGTGCGGGATCTCGTGCGCCAGCACCGACAGCGCCGCCACCACGCCCAGGCGCAGGTCGGCCATGAAGGCCGAGGCGATCAGCACGCCATCGCCAAAGCAGTGCACGCTGTCGCCGGTCAGCAGCGTCCACCCGCCCCCCTGCCCATGGGCGTGGGCGTGGGCGTGACCAGGGCTATGGGCGTGGCCGTGGGCGTGCCCGTCGCCGTCCGGGGCCGGCTGCGCTGCGCCGTGCTCATGGCCGTGGTGCCACAGCTCGGCCTTCTCCAGCAGGAAGAAAAACACCAGCCCCACCAGCAGCGTGGCGAACAGCGACTGCACGCCGGCCGCTTCCTCGAACGCCTCGGGCAGCAGGTGCATGAAGGCGGTGGCCAGCAACGCACCCGCCGCCAGGCTCAGCAGGTGCTGCGGCCCCACGCGCCCGCCGCCGCCCAGCCCCAGGCGCAAAAGCACCTCGGCCAGCCACACGCTGCCGATGCCGGCGGCCAGCGTGGCGGCGATGATTGCTAGCAAAGTCATAGCTCGTTGCCCTTGTCCCGATTGCGCGAAGGGCGGATTTTGCCTAAAAACCATACCCGCCTGGATGCGGCGTTGATATTTCTGCCGGGCTGGGGCGGCGCTGCCTTCACGGCATGGCGCGGCGGGCCGCTTCCTTGCATGGCCGACGGTGGCCAACGCGCCCGTCCTACAGGGCTGCGCCCCAGCCCACCAATACTCCTTCCACCCCCCGCGAAGGACGCCCCATGCCCCCCAGCTCTTCCCCGCAGCCGCCAGCGACCGCCGCGCCGGCGCACGCCGGCACCCCGTCCATGCACCGCGTGCACCTGCGCGTCAACGGCGCCGAGCACGAACTCGAGACAGCCAGCTGGGTCACGCTGCTCGACCTGCTGCGCGAGCGGCTGCAGCTCACCGGCACCAAGAAGGGCTGCGACCACGGCCAGTGCGGCGCCTGCACCGTGCTGGTGGATGGCCGGCGCATCAACTCCTGCCTGGCGCTGGCCGTCATGCATGACGGCGCTCAGATCACCACCGTGGAGGGCCTGCCCGCACTGGCCGCAGCGGAAGGCGACGCGCTGCACCCGCTGCAGCAGGCCTTCATAGCCCACGACGCCTTCCAGTGCGGCTACTGCACCCCCGGCCAGCTGTGCTCGGCCGTGGGCCTGATGAACGAGGGCGGGCTGCGCCACGACGGCGACATCCGCGAGCGCATGAGCGGCAACCTGTGCCGCTGCGGCGCCTACCCGCAGATCGTCAAGGCCGTGGCTGAGGTGGCGCTGGCGGGCGCCGCGCAGGGCGGGAAGGCGCCATGAGAGCCTTCGAATACACCCCCGCCGCCGACGTGGCCGCGGCGCTGGCCGCCATTGGCCCCGGCGCCCAGCCGCTGGGCAGCTCGCACAGCGCCCGCTTCATCGCCGGCGGCACCAACCTGATCGACCTGATGAAGGAAGACGTGATGCAGCCCGCGCGGCTGGTGGACATCACGCGCCTGCCGCTGGCCGACATCGAGGAAACACCTGAAGGCGGCCTGCTGCTCGGCGCCCTGGCGCGCAACGCCGACACCGCCAAGCACCCGCTGGTGCGAGAGCGCTATCCCATGCTGTCGGCCGCCATGCTGTCGGCCGCCTCGCCGCAGCTGCGCAACATGGCGACCAATGGCGGCAACCTGCTGCAGCGCACGCGCTGCTACTACTTCTACGACGCGGGCGTGCCGTGCAACAAGCGCGCGCCCGGCAGCGGCTGCCCGGCCAAGGCCGGCCTGGCGCGCCAGCTGGCCATCCTAGGCACCAGCGATGCGTGCATCGCCACGCACCCGTCCGACATGTGCGTGGCGCTGGCGGCGCTGGAAGCTACGGTGCACGTGCAGTCCGCACACGGCACGCGCACCATTGCCTTTGCCGACTTCCATCGCCTGCCGGACGACGAGCCACAGCGCGACAGCACGCTGGAACCCGATGAGCTCATCACGCACATCGAGCTGCCCGCGCGCGGCTACGCGCAGCACGGCAGCTATTTGAAGATCCGCGAGCGCGCGTCGTATGCCTTTGCGCTGGTCTCGGTGGCCGCTGCGTTCGAGCTGGACGAGGCCGGCCGCATGCGCCACGCCCGCCTGGCGCTGGGCGGCGTGGCGCACAAGCCCTGGCGCGATCGGGAGGCGGAAAGCCTGCTGGATGGCCAGGCGCCCGAGACGCAGGTCTTCGAGCGCGCGGCCGACGCCCTGCTGGCGCCCGCGCGTGCCTGGGGCAGCGAGAACGGCCCCGGCAGCAACGCCTTCAAGATCCCGCTGGCGCGCCGCGCCATTCAGCGCGCGCTGGAGATGGCGCGAGACGGCGAGCTCACCAACACCGGCGAACTCGCGGCCGACATCTTCACCCAGGAGCAGCGCGCATGACCCCCATCAGCATCGGCAACGACAGCCAGCAGCCGGTAGCAGAGCCCGGCACCGGCGAAGTGCGCATCGGCATGCCCGTGGCGCGCGTGGACGGGCGCCTGAAGGTGACCGGCCAGGCGCTGTATTCGGCCGAATACGCCGCGCCCGACCTGGCTTACGGCATGGTGGTCAACAGCACCATCGCGCGCGGGCGCATCGTGCGCATCGACACCGCAGCGGCGCGGGCCGTACCCGGCGTGCTGGACGTGCTCTCGCATGAAAACCGCCCCAAGGTCCGCTCCATGGACCTGTTCTACAAGGACATGACGGCCCCCGGCGGCAGCCCCTTCAAGCCCTTTCTGGACGCCGAGGTGCACTACAGCGCCCAGCCCGTGGCGCTGGTCGTGGCCGAGACCTTCGAGGCGGCGCGCGCGGCCGCTCGCCTGGTGGCGATCGAGTACGCGGAGCAGCCGCACGAGACCAACCTGGTCGCCAACCTGGGCCGCGCCCGCGAGCCCAGCCGCTTGAAGGCCGGCTACTCGCCGCCGCCCAAGCCCAGCGGCGATGCGGACGCCGCCTTCGACGCCGCGCCGGTCAAGGTGGACGCCCATTTCTACAGCGGCGTGGAGCACCACAATCCGATGGAGATGCACGCCTCCACCGTCGTGTATGGCGAGGACGGGCACCTGACCATCTACGACAAGAGCCAGGGCTCGCAGAACTGCCGCTGGCTGGTCTCGCGCGTGTTCGGCCTGGGCAAGGACAAGGTGACGGTGCGCAACCCCTTCGTTGGCGGCGCCTTCGGCTCGGGCCTGCGCCCGCAATACAACCTGGTGCTGGCCACCATGGCGGCGCTGCACCTGAAGCGCTCGGTGCGCGTGGTGCTCACGCGCCAGCAGCAGTTCACCTTCGGCCACCGGCCGGAGACCTGGCAGCGCGTGAAGCTGGCGGCCGATGCCGACGGCAGCCTGCGCGCCGTGGTGCACGAGGCGATTGCCGAGACCTCGCGCTTCGAGGACTACGTGGAGGTGGTGGTCAACTGGTCGGGCCAGCTGTACCGCTGCGACAACGTGCGCCTGGAATACCAGCTGGTGCCGCTGGACCAGTACACGCCCATCGACATGCGCGCGCCCGGCGCCACGCACGGCGTCTATGCGCTGGAGATCGCCATGGACGAGCTGGCCTATGCGCTGCACATGGATCCGCTGGCCCTGCGCCTGAAGAACTACGCCGAGCACGATTCCTCCAAGGGCCTGCCCTATTCCACCAAGGAGCTGCGCGCCTGCTACGAGCAGGCCGCCGAGCGCTTCGGCTGGAGCAAGAGACCCCTCGCGCCGCGCTCCGTGCGCCGCAGGCGCGAGCTGGTCGGCTGGGGCATGGCCACCGGCACCTGGGACGCCATGCAGATGTTCGCCCGCGCACGCGCCGTGCTGCACGCTGACGGCCGCCTGGTGGTGGGCAGCGCCGCCACCGACATCGGCACCGGCACCTACACGGCGATGAGCCTGCTGGCGGCCGATGCCCTGGGCCTGCCGCTGGAGCAGGTGACATTCATGCTGGGCGACTCCAACCTGCCCGTGGCGCCCATCGAGGGCGGCTCGTCGCACATGGCAACCGTCGGCTCGGCCGTGGCCGGCGCCTGCGAGAAGATCCAGCGCGAGCTGTGGCAGCTGGCGCGCAAGGTGGAAGGCTCGGGCTTTGAGAGCGCAAGCTTCAAGCAGGTGGAGTTCGCGGGCGGCGCCATCCGCCTGCGCATGCAACCCGAGGTTGCCCTGCCCTACACGCAGCTGCTAGCCCACGCGGGCAAGAGCGAGATCGACGTCAAATACCTGCTGCTGCCCAACGTGCTCAAGCAAAAGAAATACATCCGCGCCGTGCACTCGGCCGTGTTCTGCGAGGTCTGCGTGGACGAGGACATGGGCACGGTGCGCGTCACGCGCGTGGTCAGCGCCGTGGCGGCCGGGCGCATCATCAGCGCCCGCACGGCGCGCAGCCAGATCTCCGGCGGCGTGGTCTGGGGCATCAGCCAGGCGCTGCACGAGGAGACTCACACCGACCACGCCCTGGGCCGCTTCATGAACCACAACTACGCCGAATACCACGTGGCGACCAACGCCGACGTGCCCGACATCGACGTGATCTTCGTGCACGAGGACGACCGCATCGTCAGCCGCATCGGCGCCAAGGGCGTGGGCGAGATCGGCATCGTGGGCACGGCGGCGGCCGTCGCCAACGCCATCTACCACGCCACCGGCAAGCGCCTGCGCAGCACGCCCATGACGCCGGACAAGGTCATGCGGGACGCTCCACCGCAGGGCTTTCCCGTCAAGTAGCGGCGCAGGCGGCAAGGGGCGTGCGGGCGGCACAATGGCCGCCCTGCCCCACGCCATGTGCCCATGATCGACAAGCTGGAACTCAGCCACCTCAGAACGCTGAATGCGCTGTACGCGCAGGGCCACATGGCGGTGGCGGCGCAGCAGCTGGGCGTGACGCAGCAGGCCGTGAGCCTGCAGCTGAAGAAGCTGCGCGCCCTGCTGGGCGACCCGCTGTTCGTGCGCACCGGCCACGGCATGGTGCCCACGGCGTACGCACAGGGCATCCGCGCACAGGTCGAGCAGATCCTGCAGCTGGTGAGCGCCCTGCCTGCGGCGGGCGCCCCTGCGCTGGCCGAGCTGGAACGCACGCTGACCCTGTGCGCCACCGACTACACCCAGCAGATCGTCCTGCCCGGGCTGCTGGCCGCGCTGCGCGCCCACGCGCCGCGCGTGCGCGTGCTGGTGGCCAACATCGAAGGCGCGGCGCTCTTGCGGCGCATGCAGCAGGGCGAGGTGACGCTGGCGTTCACCTCCAGCGGCTACGTGCCCGAAGGGCTGGACAGTGCGGCGCTGTTCACCGAGCGCTATGTCTGCGCCAGCGCCCGGCCGCTGGCGGCGCCGGGCGAGGCGCTGCCGCTCAAGGCCCTGGTCGAGCAGCGCGATTTCGTGGTCGTGTCGCCCGGCGTGCCCGATCTGAGCGGCTCGGCCAGCGCCTGGTTTGCACAGCAGGGCCTGGAGCGCCGCGTGGCCCTGTCGGTGCCCTCGTTCTTCATGGCGCAGCAGGTGCTGCGGGGCACCGGCCTGGTGGGCTTCATGCCGTCCCGGCTGATGCCCTGCGAGGGGCTGGTCGAGGTGCCGCTGGCCAGGTACCCGCCCGGCTACCAGGTGGTCGCCGCCTGGCACCCGGCCGCCGCATCAGATCCGCTGCTGGCCTGGATGCTCGCGCACCTGTGCACGCGTTTTGCCGCGGGCGCGCAGCGCGGCTTGTGACCGTGACAAGGCGCGCTCGATGGCGCTGCGCGCGCCACACGCCTACGCTTGCGGGCATGCATTCAACACTTGCCAACCCCCATACGACCGCCCAGCGCATCAACCCTCCCCAGCTCTACGACGGCGCGCCCGCCGGCATGTCGCAAGCCGTGCTCGATCCGGCCAGCGGCCTGCTGTTCGTGTCGGGCCAGGTGGACTGGGATCTCGAATCGCGCGTGCGCCATGCCGACCTGGCGGGCCAGGCCGAAGGCGCGCTGCAAAGCCTGCTGGCCGTACTCAGCGCAGCCGGCAGCTCGGCTGCGCAGGTGCTGCAGCTGCGCGTCTATGTGCGCGGCGAGCTGGCCGACGCCATGGCCGATGTCGTCCCGGCCCTCACCCGGCAATTCGGCGCCGTGCGGCCGGCGCTCACCGGCGTGGGCGTGGCCTCGCTGGCCTCGCCGGGCACGCTGATCGAGATCGAGGCCGTGGCGCGCTGCGGCGCGCCCAGCGCCGCGGCGTAGCGCTGGAGGCCGCACGCAACAGGCGCTACGGCAGCTGGCGCCACATGTGCACCTTGCCCAGGTAGCCCGAGGGCGTGCGCACCGCCATGGGCTCGGTGCCAAAGGCGCGAAAGCCCGCGCGCTCGTACAGGGCGCGCGCGGGCGCGTTGCCCTCGGTCACGGTGAGGGCGGCGACGGTGATGCCCGGCTGGTGCTGGCGCAGGTAGTGCAGCGCGGCCTCGACCAGCTGGCGCCCGGCGCCGCAGCCGCGCCAGTCCTGCCGCACGAACATGGCCGCCAGCTCGGCCTTGTGCCGGGTCTTGGCGCGGCTTGAGAACGCCAGCGTGACCGAGCCGCCCAGCTCGCTGCCGCGCCACGCCCCGAATGCCACGCTGCCGCCGGGCGCCCCGGACAGGCGCTGCGACCACCATGCCAGCGGCTGCGCCGCGCGCTCCTCGGGCGTGGAGGTGAACGCATCGGGGTCGTGCGCATAGGCGTGCAGCAGCAAGGCCCGGTAGGCCGGCGCGTCCGCAGGCGTGAGCTGTGCGATGGTGGTGGGCATGGCGCCAGCAGAGCGGCGTGCGCGCTCAGCGCACCCGTCGCACGCGGTGACGTGCGCTCACGGCGCTTCGTGGCACACGGCTTCGATGTTGTGCCCGTCCGGATCCAGCACGAAGGCGCCATAGTAGTGCGGGTGGTAGTGCGGGCGCAGCCCGGGCGCGCCATTGTCCCGGCCGCCGGCGGCCAGGGCCGCCTGGTGAAAGGCGTCCACCATGGCGCGCGAGCCGGCGCGGATCGCCACGTGGATGGGCGGCTGGTTGGGCGTGCCGCGGCTGATCCAGAAATCCGGCTTGCCGTGCTCGCCGAAGCCGGCCACGTCGGTGTGCCCGGTCACGGCGGCGGTGAACTCCGCCACCAGGCCGTAGCCCAGCGGCGCCAGCGCCTGCGTGTAGAACGCGCGGCTGGCCGCGAAGTCGCGCACGACGACGCCCGTGTGATCGATCATGGGAATTCTTTCAAAAAAAGGGATGGAAAGGGAAAGGCGGGCACCGCGCTCACACGCTGCCCTCGCGCTCCACGACCAGCACGCGCGCCGCGCCGATCGGGTGCGCCACGTGTTCGGTGCCCACGCCGGCATGGAACACGTCGCCCGTCTCCAGCACGGTGCGCTGCTCCTGGCCGGCGTCGCGCCAGCGCATCTCCACGCGGCCATCAAGCACGGCGAAGACTTCCTCGCCGTCGTTGACGTGCCAGCGGTAGGGCTGGTCGGTCCAGTGCAGCCGCGTGGTGACGCCGTTCATGTTGGCAATGTCCAGGGCGCCCCAGGCGCGCTCGGCCTGGAACTCGCGCGAGCGGATGATGTTCATGGTGCTTCGGTTGCTGGGGGGGTGAGGCGCAGGTTCAGCGCACCCCGTGGCGCTCGAACCATTGCAGCATGCGGCGCCAGCCGTCCTCGGCGGGCTGCTGGCGAAAGCTCGGCCGGTAGTCGGCATGGAAGGCATGCGGCGCGTCCGGATAGACCACGAACTCCGACGCCTTGGCGGCCGGCGAGCCCTGCGCCAGCGCGGCCTTCATCTTCTCCACCGTGTCCAGCGGGATGCCGCTGTCGGCGCCGCCGTACAGGCCCAGCACCGGGGCTTTCAGCTGCGCGGCCACGTCGATGGGGTTGCGCGGCGTCATGGCGTCCTGCTTGCCCACCAGGCGCCCGTACCAGGCCACGCCCGCCCGCACCGGGCCGTGCGCGGCGTACAGCCAGGTGATGCGCCCGCCCCAGCAAAAGCCGGTGATGGCCACCTTGGCCGCATCGCCGCCGTTGGCGCCGGCCCAGCGCACGGTGGCGTCCAGGTCGGCCAGCACCTGCGCATCGGGCACCTTGGCGACCAGCTCGCTCATCAGCCGCGCCAGCTCGCCGTATTCCATCGGGTCGCCTTGGCGCGCGAACAGCTCGGGCGCGATGGCCAGGTAGCCGGCGCGGGCCAGGCGCCGGCAGGTGTCGGCGATGTACTCGTGCACGCCGAAGATTTCCTGGATCACCAGCACCACCGGCAGGCCCGTGCGCCCGGCGGGTGCGGCGCGGTAGGCGGGCATCCGCAAGCCCTGCGGGGCGTCGATGTGCACCTCGCCTGCCACCAGGCCCTCGGCGCTGGTGCGGATCGCCGTCTGCGCCGCCACCGGCGCGGCGGCAGCGGCGTAGCCTGCGCCCAGCATCAGCTGCAGCGCGGTGCGGCGGCTGCCGCCTCCGGCGCCGGGCAGCAGCGCGTCGAAATCGTGCTTCTGGTCGTCGTGCATCACGGGGGTCTCCTTCGAAAATTCCTGGGCGGTGCGGGCAGGGCGCGCGGCGCTGCGGCCGTTCAGTGCGCCTCGTCCCAGTTGCTGCCGAAGCCCACCTCCGCCAGCAGCGGCACCTTGAGCTGCGCCACGCCGGCCATGATGCGCGGGATTTCCGTTCGCACCCAGTCGCGCTCGCCCTCGGGCAGCTCGAACACCAGCTCGTCGTGCACCTGCAGCACCATCAGCACCTCGGGCTTGTCCCGGTCCAGCACCTGCTGCGCCTGCACCATGGCCATCTTGATCAGGTCGGCCGCCGTGCCCTGCATGGGCGCGTTGATGGCGGCGCGCTCGGCGGCGGCGCGGCGCGGGCCGTTGGGCGAGTTGATCTCGGGCAGCACCAGGCGGCGGCCGAACACCGTCTCGACGAAGCCGCGCTCCTTGGCCTCCAGGCGCGTCACGTCCATGTAGCGCTTCACGCCGGGGTAGCGCTCGAAGTAGCGGTCGATGTAGTTCTTGGCGGCCGAGGTGCTGATGGAGAGGGACTTGGCCAGGCCGAAGCTGCTCATGCCGTAGATCAGCCCGAAGTTGATGGTCTTGGCGTAGCGGCGCTGCTCGCTGCTGACCTGCTCCAGCGCCACGCCGAACACCTCGGCGGCCGTGGCGCGGTGCACGTCCAGCCCTTCAGTGAAGGCGTGCAGGAGCGCCTCGTCGCCGCTGATGTGCGCCATGATGCGCAGCTCGATCTGGCTGTAGTCGCAGCTGGCGATCAACCGGCCCGGCGGGGCGACGAAGGCCTCGCGGATGCGCCGGCCCTCGGCCGTGCGGATGGGGATGTTCTGCAGGTTGGGCTCGTTGCTCGATAGCCGGCCCGTCACCGCCACGGCCTGCGCATAGTGCGTGTGCACGCGGCCGGTGCGCGGGTCGGCCAGCTGGCCCAGCTTGTCGGTGTAGGTGCCTTTCAGCTTGCACAAGCTGCGGTGCTCCAGCAGCGTGGCCGGCAGCGGGTAGTCCTCGGCAAGCTTTTCCAGCACTTCCTCGTCGGTGCTGCGCGCGCCGGTGGCGGTCTTCTTGATGACCGGCATGCCCAGCTTGTCGAAGAAGATTTCGCCCAGCTGCTTCGGTGACCCTAAGTTGAACGGCTGGCCGGCGATCTCGTAGGCCTGCGTCTCCAGCGCGACGATGCGCTGGCCCAGGTCGCGGCTTTGCGCGGCCAGCACGCCCGCGTCGATCAGCACGCCGTTCCTCTCGATGCGAAACAGCGTCTCACTGCAGGCGATCTCGAGCTCATAGATGGCGCGCAGCTTCGGCTCGCCCTCCAGCTGCGGCCACAGCACGCGGTGCACATCCAGCGTCTGGTCGGAATCCTCGCAGGCATAGGCCGCCGCCTGCTCCACCGCCACCTGCGAGAACGGGATCTGCTTGGCGCCCTTGCCGCACAGGTCCTCATACGTCAGCCCGGTGCGGCCGGTGTGGCGCTCGGCCAGGCTGGACAGCCCGTGCGGCTTGTGCACCTCCAGCACATAGCTTTGCAGCATGGTGTCGTGCACGTAGCCCCGCACCTCGATGCCGTGGTTGGCCAGCACGTGGCGGTCGTACTTGACGTGCTGGCCCAGCTTGTGCGCGGCCGGGTCTTCCAGCCAGAGCTTGAGGCGCGCCAGCACTTCATCCAAAGGCAGCTGCTCGGGCGCGTCCGGGCCGTCGTGCGCCAGCGGGATGTAGGCGGCGCTGCCCGGCTCCACGCTGAAGCTCAGGCCCACGATGCGCGCGCGCAGCTCGTCCAGCGAGGTGGTCTCGGTATCCAGCGCCACCAGCGGCGCGGCCTTTATGCGCGCCAGCCACTGCTCGAACTGCTCCCAGTCCAGGAGGGTCTCGTAGTGCACCTCGCGCTGCTGCGCGGCCTCGGCGACTTCGGTGGCGCCGGCGCTGGCGGCGTCGCCCGCATCGCCGCCCGTCGCATCGGCCTGCAGCGCGCGCGCCAGGCTGCGAAAGCCGTATTTTTGATAAAAATCGCCCAATGCCGGCGTCTGCTCTGGACGTTGCGCTATGGAATCCATAGTGACGGGGAAACCCGGCAGCTCCGCCGCCAGGTCGCAATCGGTCTTGATGGTGACCAGCTGGCGCCCCGTGGGCAGCCAGGGCAGCGCGCCGCGCAGGTTCTCGCCCGCCACGCCCTTGATGGCGTGGGCGTTGGCGATCAAGCCGTCCAGCGAGCCGTGCTCCATCAGCCACTTGGCGGCCGTCTTGGGGCCGACCTTGGGCACGCCGGGCACGTTGTCCACCGCGTCGCCCACCAGCGTCTGGAAGTCCACCATCAGCGACGGCGGCACGCCGAACTCGGCCGTCACGCCGGCCACGTCGCGGCGCTTGCTGCTCATGGTGTCCACCACGGTGATGTGCTCGTCCACCAGCTGCGACAAATCCTTGTCGCCGCTGGCGATGACCACGCGCAGGCCCTGCCGGGCGGCGTGCACGGCCAGGGTGCCGATCACGTCGTCGGCCTCCACGCCCTCGATGCACAGCAGCGGCCAGCCCAGCAGCCGCACCACCTCGTGGATGGGCGCGACCTGCGCGCGCAGGTCATCGGGCATGGCGGCGCGGTTGGCCTTGTAGTCGGAGTACAGCGCGTCGCGGAAAGTGGGGCCGCTGGCGTCGAAGATGCAGGCGGCGTAGGCGGCCGGCACCTCCTTTTGCAGCGCGGCCAGCATGTTGACCATGCCGCGGATGGCGCCGGTGGCGGGGCTGGTCGGGTCGCCCGGCACGGCGCGCAGGTCGGGCATGGCGTGGTAGGCGCGGTACAGGTAGCTGGAACCGTCCACCAGCAGCAGGGTTTGGGGGTCGCTCATGGCGGCATTTTGCCCACGATGGCCAGCGCCCGCAGCGGCACAATGCACGGCGTCCAGGCTCTCCCACGCAAAAGCGTCCACCCCATGAAAAAACCCCTTGCCCTGCTGCTGGCCGCCTGCGCCATGGCGGCCGCGGCCGAGCCGCAGTTCAACGACGTGCCCGCGTCCATGCAGAAGGTGCTGCAGGGCAACGGCCTCACCGGCGCACGGCTGGAGCGCGGCGTGCTGCATCTGGCCAGCGGCCGGCGCGAGGTCAGCGAGCTCACTTTTGCCAGCTTCATCTTCCACACCGTCTGCGCGCAGCAGTGGCGCCACCCGGAGGAGTTCGCCCGCTGGCAGCTCGCGCGCGTGCAGCTGCTGGACGCCAGCGGCCAGCAGGGCTTTGCCTTCGATGCGCGCGGCGACATCTGCCAGCGCATGGGCCAGATGGGGCAGAACTACCGCAGCGTCATCGCCGAGCGCACGGCGGCCTGCAGCGGCGGGCAGTGCCCGGCACAGCCATGAGGCGCGCCGCACGCATCGCGCTGGGCGCCGTGGCGGTGCTGGGCGTTGCCGCCGCGGCCGGCTGGTTCAGCCTGGCCCCGGAAACGCGCGGCCTGCTCAAGACGCTGCCGACCAACCGCGACATCCTGTTCTGGACGCAGGCGCAGCGCGACGCGGCCTTCCGCGCCATGGACCGGCTGCCGGTGCTGGCCAAGTGGCGCACCATGCACGCCAGCGGCACGCCGCGCGCCCTGCCCGCCGGCGCACCGCTGGCGCTGGAGGTGGACGTGGACGCCTACATGCAGGCGCAGCACGCCGCGGCGCTGCTCATCGTGCAGGGCGGCCAGCTGCGGCTGGAGCGCTATGGCCTGGGCTTTGGCGCCGAGGGCCGCTGGACCAGCTTCTCCGTCGCCAAGTCCTTCACCTCCACGCTGGTCGGCGCGGCCCTGCGCGACGGCTTCATCAAGAGCCTGGACGACCGTGTGAGCGACTACATCCCGCAGCTGCGCGGCTCGGCCTATGAGGACGTGAGCGTACGCCAGCTGCTGACCATGACCTCGGGCGTGGCCTGGAACGAGGACTACGGCGACCCGGACTCTGACGTGGCGCGCTTCAACAGCCACCAGCCCGAGCCCGGCGTGGACGCGCTGGTCAGCTACCTGCGCCGCCTGCCGCGCGCCGCCCCGGCGGGCGAGCGCTGGAACTACTCCACCGGCGAGACCAACCTGGTGGGCGTGCTGGTCAGCCAGGCCACGGGCCGGCCGCTGGCGCAGTACCTGGAAGAAAAAGTCTGGCGCCCGGCGGGCATGCAGCAGGACGGCACCTGGCTGCTCAGCAAGACCGGCCAGGAGATCAGCGGCTGCTGCATCCAGGCGGCCGCGCGCGACTACGCGCGCTTCGGCCAGTTCATCCTGGAGGGCGCGCGCAGCGAAGGCACCTCCATCCTGCCCCCGGACTGGCTGGCGCAGGCCACGCACAAACAGGCCGACATCGGCGTGCCCGGGCGCGGCTATGGCTACCAGTGGTGGACCTACGACGACGGCAGCTTTGCCGCGCGCGGCATCTTCGGCCAGGGCATCTTCATCGACCCGAAGCGCCAGCTGGTCATCGTCTCCAACGCCGACTGGGCCGGTGGCGCGCGCGACCCGGTGGCGCTGCCGGCGCGCGACGACTTCTACCGCGCCGTGCAGCAGGCGGTGGACCGCCAGGGCGCGCGCTGACCCCGGCGGCGGCGCGCCTACAATCCGGCCCCATGCGCGCCCTTTGCTCCCTGCCCCTGTTGCTGCTGGCCCTGGCCGGTTGTCCCGCCATGGCCCAGAATTCCGGTCAAAACGCCCCTCAGCCGGCGCCAAATGCCGGCGTCCAGCTATCAAACCAGGAGCAACCCCAGGACGAGCGGCGCAGCCAGCGCGTGCAGCGCATCGTGGTCGAGGATGCCGGCAGCCGCGTCGACGAGCTGCGCGTGGGCGGCCAGACGCAAAGCATCACCGTGCAGCCCAAGACCGGCACGCCCCTGCCCGCCTACGAGGTCAAGGCCAACGACGGCGCACGCGCACGCCCCGGCAACCTGGACGCCTCCGACACCGTCACCGCGCCGCGCGTCTGGAACCTGGGGCGTTTCTGACGCAGCGCGGGCGGGCTGCGGCCTGCTGCGCCCGCCCCTGACCCGCGCCGGCGCGCGCCGCCGCAGCTCCTTCATCCCTGTCCCGACCGTCCTGCCCTTCACCCGATGGCCGTCTTTACCGAAGTCTCCAGCAAAGAGGCGCGCGAGCTGCTGCGCCGCCTGCAACTGGGCAAGCTGCTCGCCCTGCAGGGCATCGAGGGCGGCATCGAGAACACCAACTACTTCCTGACCTGCGAGGCCGGCCAGTACGTGCTGACCCTGTTCGAGCGCCTGAGCGCCGAGCAGCTGCCGTTCTACCTGTACCTGATGCAGCACCTGGCGCGGGCCGGCATCCCCGTGCCCGACCCGCAGGCGGACAAGCGCGGCGCCATCCTGCACAGCGTGGCCGGCAAGCCTGCGGCGCTGGCCACGCGGCTGCGCGGCCGGAGCCAGCTCGCGCCCGGGGCCGCGCACTGCGCCGCCGTGGGCGCCATGCTGGCGCGCATGCACTTGGCCGGGCGCGACTACGAGCGCAGCCAGCCCAACCTGCGCGGCCTGCCCTGGTGGAACGAGACCGCGCCGGTGGTGCTGCCGCACCTGGGCGCCGGGCAGGCGGCGCTGCTGCAGTCCGAACTGGCCTGGCAGAACCACGTCGCCGCGTCCAGCGAGTACGCGGCGCTGCCGCGCGGGCCTATCCACGCCGACCTGTTCCGCGACAACGTGATGTTCGAGGGCGAGCAGCTGACGGGCTTCTTCGACTTCTACTTCGCCGGCGTCGATACCTGGCTGTTCGACCTGGCGGTGTGCCTGAACGACTGGTGCATAGACCTGCCCACCGGACGGCACGACCCCGGGCGCGCCGCCGCGCTGCTGCAGGCCTACCAGGAGGTGCGCGCCCTGGGCGCCGCCGAGCGCGCGCTGCTGCCGGCGCTGTTGCGCGCCGGGGCGCTGCGTTTCTGGATCTCGCGGCTGTGGGATTTCCACCTGCCGCGCGAGGCCAGCCTGCTCACCCCGCACGACCCGGGGCACTTCGAGCGCGTGCTGCGCGAGCGCGTGGCGCATCCGCTGGTGCTGGCCGACGGCGCATAGCGCCCGCCGCCAAGCCCCCAGCCGGCGGCCGGCCGGCGGCACTGGGGCAAAATTCCCCCGCATGGCCGCCCGCGCGCCACGCGCCGGCAGCCCTCCCCTGAATCCATCCTCATGAAACTGAACATCGTTGCCGCACGCACAGGTCTGGAGTGGACGCGCCTGGGCGTGCGCGTGTTCTGGCGCCAGCCCATGGCGCTGGCGGCGCTGTTCTTCCTGTGCATGGCCGCCATGTCGCTGGCCACCGCGCTGCCCCTGGTGGGGCCGGCGGTGGCGCTGGCGCTGCTGCCCTCGGCCACGCTGGCCATGATGGTGGCGGCGGCCGAGGCCAGCCACGGCCGCGCGCCCACGCCGCAGGTGCTGCTGGTGGCGTTCCGCACCGGGCGCCAGCGCCTGCACGCCATGCTCACGCTGGGTGCGCTGTACGCGGGCGGCTTCCTGCTCATCATGGGGCTGTCGGCGCTCATCGACGAAGGCCAGTTCGCCCGCGTGTACCTGGGCGGCGAGCCGCTCACGCGCGAGGTGGCCGAGTCGGGCAGCTTCCAGGCCGCGATGTGGCTGTCGCTGCTGCTGTACCTGCCGCTGTCGCTGCTGTTTTGGCACGCGCCGGGCCTGGTGCACTGGCACGGCGTGCCGCCGGTCAAGGCCCTGTTCTTCAGCCTGGTGGCCTGCCTGCGCAACCTGGGCGCATTCACCGTCTATGGCCTGGCATGGATGGGCGTGTTCCTGCTGGCGGGCATGCTGGTCAGCCTGGTGGTGGCGCTGCTGGCGGTGCTGGGCCTGGGCGCAGGCTTTGCCGGCGGGGTGATGGCGGCAACCGCCATGACGCTGGCCACCATGTTCTTCACCTCGGTGGTGTTCACCTTCCGCGACAGCTTCGAGGCCCCGGCGGTGCAGCCCCAGCCCGGCGAGCCTGCCGGCAGCGCCGGCGGCTGACGGCAGGCGGCAGGCGGCAGGCGCTGCGCGCGCGGCGGGCCGTCATGGCGCTGCCATGCGTGCGTCATCGCCGCGTCACGGCGGCGCGCGAGCATGGCCTGCAGCGCACGACGGATGGGGCGGCCGGCACGCCGCCCGCGCCGTGCGCTGCCCCCGCAGCAACCCTCGGAAAGAACGCCGTGTCCCCCACTCCCTCTCCCGCCCGCCGCAAGGCCCTGCAACTGCTCGCCGGCATGCCCCTGCTGCCCCTGGGCGCGGGCCTGACCACCACCAGCGTCCTGGCCGCCTGCGGCGGCGGCAGCAGCGGCAGCAGCAGCGATGGCCCGGCGCCAGCGGCGCTGCGCTCGGTCAGCTTCCAGTCCATGCCCGCGCCCACGCTGGCCAACCCGGCCGCCATGGCCACCACCAGCGTCGGCTCGGCCCTCACCGCGCACTACGAAGGCGGCGCCAGCCAGACCTGGCAGCTGGCGTACGAGCCATTCTTCGTCACCGGCGAGCGCGTGAGCGACGGCGCGGGCGGCAGCGTGCTGGCCGGCGGCTACTACGACATCGCCGGCCGGCCCATCATCGACTCCAGCGTGCCCGGGCGCGAGCGCCAGTTCTTCTCGGACTCGCCCGACGGCACCTCGCTGCTCACCGTGCCCGGCGCGCGCGTGCCGGGCGTGGCCGGCCGGCCGGTGTTTGCCGTGGTGCAGTTCGAGTACACCACCTGGGCGCAGGACGGCAAGAGCGACATGTACGGCCGGCTGCCCTCGCCGATTGCCGTGCTGACGCTGGACCAGGACGAGCAGACCGGCCGGCTGCGCCTGGTCAAGTACCACAACGTGGACACCTCGGGCGTGCACGGCCTGTGGATCACCTGCGGCGCCAGCCTGTCGCCCTGGGGCACGCACCTGTCCAGCGAGGAGTACGAGCCCGACGCCTTCGCCATCGCCGGCAACGCCATGTTCAAGGCGTACAGCCGCAACCTGTACGGCGACGAGCGCCGCGCCAACCCCTACCACTACGGCCACATGCCCGAGGTCACGGTGCTGCCCGACGGCAGCGCCACCATCAGGAAGCACTTCTGCATGGGGCGCATCTCGCACGAGCTGGTGCAGGTCATGCCCGACCAGCGCACCGCGCTGATGGGCGACGACGCGACCAACAGCGGCTACTTCGTCTTCGTGGCCGACCGCGAAAAGGACCTGTCCTCGGGCACGCTGTACGTGGCCAGGGTGGGCGCGGGCTTTTCCATCGACCCGGCCGCAGGCGCCAGCGCGCCGCTGGCCTGGATTCGCCTGGGCGCGGCCAGCAGCGCCGAGATCGAGCGCCTGGCGGATACCCTGCAGCCCACTGACATCCTGGACGTGCAGCCGCGCGATCCGCAGGACGCGCGCTACCGGCGCATCGTGGCCAACGGCCGCGTCGAGTGGGTGTGGGTCAAGCCCGGCATGGACAAGGCCGCCGCCTTCCTGGAGACGCACCGCTACGCCGCCTACGTCGGCGCGAGCATGGGCTTTACCAAGATGGAGGGCACGACGGTGAACGCGCGCGACAAGGTGGCCTATTCGGCGCTGCAAAACGTCGAGAAATCCATGGTCGCCGGCGACGCGCTGAACGTGCCGGGCAACGGCATCGCCGTGCCGCGCGCGCTCAAGGCCGGCGCCGTGCTGGCGCTGAGCCTGCGCGGCGGGCAAAGGGACACCGAGGGCCGAGCGATCGCCAGCGACTGGATGCCGGTGGACCTGCGCGCCCTGCTGGCCGGCCAGGACATGCCCGCCGACGCGCTGGGCAACACCGCCGACCCCGAGCGCATCGCCAACCCGGACAACCTGAAGTTCTCGGAAAAACTGCGCACCCTGTTCATCGGCGAGGACAGCAGCCAGCACGTGAACAACTTCCTGTGGGCCTACAACGTGGACACGAGGCAGCTGGCGCGCGTGATGTCGATCCCGGCCGGCGGCGAATCCACCGGCCTGCACGCGGTGGACGAGATCAACGGCTTCACCTACATCATGAGCAACTTCCAGCACGCCGGCGACTGGGGCCCTATCCACGGCGCGGTGCGCGAGCGGCTCGACCCGCTGATCCGCGCCAACTACCGCGACAAGGCCGGCGCGGCCGTGGGCTACCTCACGGGCGCGCCGGGGGCGGTGCGGCTGGCGGGCTGAGCCTGCGCGGGCGGCGCGCTACTCCACCACGGTCAGCTTGGCCACGCTGAGCGCCAGCCACTTGGTGCCGTGGCGCGGGAAGCTCACCTGCGCGCGCGCGTCGTCGCCCGTGCCCTCGATGGCCAGCACCTTGCCCTCGCCGAACTTGGTGTGGAACACCGCCACGCCGGCTCGCAAGCCATGCGCGGGCCCGCTCTTGCGCTCGGGGACGGGCGGACTGGCAAAAATCTCCGATTTTTGGCCAGAACCGCCCCACGCCGGCGCGCCATAACGGGAGTTAGCTATTGAATTGGGAGCAAACGCACCAAAGCCCGGGCGCTGCGGCGTGAGCCACTTGAGCGCCCCCTCGGGCAGCTCGTCAAAGAAGCGGCTGCGCACGTTGTAGCGCGTCTGCCCGTGCAGCAGGCGCGTCTGCGAATGGCTGATGTACAGGCGCTTTCTCGCGCGGGTGATGGCCACGTACATCAGGCGGCGCTCTTCCTCCAGGCCCTGGTGGTCGCTCATGGCGTTCTCGTGCGGGAACAGGCCCTCCTCCAGCCCGCCGATGAACACGCAATCGAACTCCAGCCCCTTGCTGGCGTGCACGGTCATCAGCTGCACGGCGTCCTGGCCGGCCTGCGCCTGGTTGTCGCCGGCCTCCAGCGCGGCGTGCGTGAGGAAGGCGGCCAGCGGCGACAGCGTCTCGCCGGTGTCCTGGTCGATCACGCTGCCGGCCTCGGCCATCGGCAGGCTGGCATCGATGCCCTGGCTGGCCGGGCTTTGCGTGAGGGGCGCCGCGGCGCCGCCCTGCTCGTCCAGCGGCAGCGCCACGGCGTCGCGCCCAAAGCCTTCCTGGGTCACGAAGCTCTCGGCCGCGTTGATGAGTTCGTCAAGGTTTTCCAGCCGGTCCGCGCCGTCCTTGTCGGCCCGGTAGTGCTCGATGAGGCCGCTGGCCTGCAGCACCTGGCCGATGATGCTGCGCAGGTTGGCGCCCTGCGTGCCTTCGCGCAGCACGTCGATGCGCGCGACGAAGGCGCCCAGGTTGGCGCCGGCGCGGCCGGTCATGGTGCTCACCGCGTCGTGCAGCGAGCAGCCGGCGGCGCGCGCGGCGTCCTGCAGCTGCTCCAGCGTGCGCGCGCCTATGCCGCGCGGCGGGAAGTTCACCACGCGCATGAAGCTGGTGTCGTCGTGCGGGTTCTCCAGCAGGCGCAGGTAGGCCAGCGCGTGCTTGATTTCCGCCCGCTCGAAGAAGCGCAGGCCGCCATAGACGCGGTAGGGCACGCCGGCATTGACCAGCTGCGATTCGATGACCCGGCTTTGCGCGTTGCTGCGGTACAGCACGGCGATCTCGCGCCGCGCTATCTCGCCCTCCCGCACCAGGTGCTTGATCTCATCGACCATCCACTGCGCCTCGTTCAGGTCGGTGGCGGCCTCGTGGATGCGTACCGGCTCGCCAGGGCCCTGCTGCGTGCGCAGGTTCTTGCCCAGGCGGCCCTGGTTGTGGCTGATGAGCGCGTTGGCGCAGTCCAGGATGTTGCTGAAGCTGCGGTAGTTTTCCTCCAGCTTGATGGTCTGCCTGACGCCGAACTCGCGCACGAAATCCTGCATGTTGCCCACGCGCGCGCCGCGAAAGGCATAGATGCTCTGGTCGTCGTCGCCCACAGCGATCACGCTGCCGTGCGTGGTCATGTGGCCATGATCCTCGTCGCCGGCCAGCTGCTTGAGCCAGGCGTACTGCAGGCGGTTGGTGTCCTGGAACTCATCGACCAGGATGTGCGAGAAGCGCCGCTGGTAGTGCGCGCGCACGGCGTCGTTGCCCTGCAGGAGCTCGTAGGAGCGCAGCATCAACTCGCCAAAATCCACTACGCCCTCGCGCTGGCACTGCTGCTCGTACAGCTGGTACAGCTCCACCTTCTTTTGCGTGTCCGGGTCACGCATCGGCACGTCCGGGGGGCGCATGCCCTCCTCCTTGCAGCCGGCGATGAACCACACCAGCTGCTTCGGCGGAAAGCGCTCCTCGTCCACGCCATGCTGCTTGCACAGGCGCTTGACGGCCGAGAGCTGGTCCTGCGTGTCCAGGATCTGGAAGGTGGACGGCAGCCCGGCCAGCTTGTAGTGCGCGCGCAGCAGGCGGTTGCACAGGCCGTGGAAGGTGCCTATCCACATGCCGCGCACGTTGACGGGCAGCATGGCCGACAGGCGCGCCACCATCTCCTTGGCGGCCTTGTTGGTGAAGGTGACGGCCAGGATGCCGCCGGGCGAGGCCTGGCCCGTCTGCAGCAGCCAGGCGATGCGCGTGGTCAGCACGCGCGTCTTGCCCGAGCCGGCGCCCGCCAGGATCAGCGCGTGGCCGGCGGGCAGGGTGACGGCAGCGAGCTGCTCGGGGTTGAGGTTGTGCAGCAGCGGCGAGGCGGCGCCAGCGCCAACAGGCGCTGGCGCGCCGGAAAACAGGTCTTGGGGAGGCATGGCCGCATTGTAGAAAGCCGCCCCGCCCGGCCCCGCCCCGCCCCGCCCGGCCCTGCACGCCGCGGGCGGCTGTGCGAACATGCCGCCATGCCATTGCCTCCTGCCTTGCCGATGGGCGCAGATACCCGGCCGCGCGCCCCGGCCGCCCCGGCCGTTTTTTGCGCCGCCCTCGCCGCCGCCCTCGCCCTTGGCACCCCGGCGGCGCAGGCACGGTGCGCCAGCCCTGCGGCCGCGCCGCGCCTGTTGCTGGAGCGCTTCATCAGCGCCGATTGCGCCCAGTGCTGGGCGCAGCCGCCCCTGGCGCCTGCGCCGGACTCGGGAGCGCTGGTGCTGGACTGGATCGTGCCTGGCGAGCGCGGCGACGACGCGCCGCTGGCCGCCGCGGCCACGCCCGAGGCAGCAGCCCGGCAGGCCGGGCTGGGCGGCAGCGCGCACGGGGGCAGCGATGTCCACGTCACCGACCTGCCCGCGCGCCCGCTGGGGCGGCTGCGCGTGGGCCAGGGCCCGCCGGTGGCCGACTACCTGGGCGCCACGGCGTACTTCACCCCGCCCGCGCACCCGGCCGGCCCCTACCGGCTGAGCGTGGCGCTGGTCGAGTCGATCGCGGCCGGCACCGAAGGCACGCCGGTGGCGCGCCAGCTGGTGCGCGGCGCCTTCGACACCACCTGGGCAGCACCTGCCACAGCCACGGCCGCGGCCAGGAAGGGCCAGCACTGGATGGAGCTGCGCCCCATGCGCATCCCGGAGGGCGCGCAACCCGAACGGCTGCGCGTGCTGGCATGGGTGCAGGATGGCGCGGGCCGGCTGGTGGCGGCGGCCCAGAGCCGCTGCGAATGACCGTACAAAGGGTGGGCGCGGCGGCGCAACCCTACAATCAGCCACCGGGCCCAAGTTTTCTTGCGCCCGGTTTTTTTTGCGCCTGCGCCCTGCAGGAGCCTGCTGCCGGCCCCCTGCCGCGCAGCACGACGGAAAGCCGGCCGCAGACCAAGCGCCCTCGCCCCTGAAATTCTCTGCGGGCGACCTCTACCGGAGCTTGGAACCTCATGGAAATCTTCGACTACGACAACATCCTGCTGCTGCCGCGCAAGTGCCGCGTGCAAAGCCGCTCCGAGTGCGACGCCAGCGTGGAACTCGGCGGGCGCCGCTTCAAGCTGCCGGTGGTGCCGGCCAACATGAAGACGGTGGTGGACGAGCAGATCTGCACCTGGCTGGCGCAAAACGGCTACTTCTACGTCATGCACCGGTTCGACCTGGACAACGTGCAGTTCGTGCGCGAGATGCACGCCAAGGGCTGCTTTGCCTCGATCTCGCTGGGCGTGAAAAGGCCCGACTACGAAACCGTGGACCGCTTCGCCGCCGAAGGACTGTGCCCCGAATACATCACCATCGACATCGCGCACGGCCACGCCGACACCGTGAAGGAGATGATCGGCTACCTGAAAGCCAAGCTGCCCAAGGCCTTCGTGATCGCCGGCAACGTGGGCACGCCCGAGGCGGTGATCGACCTGGAGAACTGGGGCGCGGACGCCACCAAGGTCGGCATCGGCCCGGGCAAGGTCTGCATCACCAAGCTCAAGACCGGCTTTGGCACCGGCGGCTGGCAGCTGTCGGCGCTCAAGTGGTGCGCGCGCGTGGCGACCAAGCCCATCATTGCCGACGGCGGCATCAGGAGCCACGGCGACATCGCCAAGAGCATCCGCTTCGGCGCGACCATGGTCATGGTCGGCTCGCTGTTTGCGGGCCACGAGGAATCGCCCGGCAAGACCGTCGAGGTGGATGGCGAGCTGTTCAAGGAGTACTACGGCTCGGCCTCGGACTTCAACAAGGGCGAGTACAAGCACGTGGAAGGCAAGCGCATCCTGGAGCCCGTCAAGGGCCGCCTGGCCGACACGCTGGTCGAGATGGAGCAGGACGTGCAAAGCTCGATCAGCTACTCCGGCGGCACCAGGCTCATGGACATCCGCAAGGTGAACTACGTCATCCTGGGCGGGGACAACGCGGGCGAACACCTGCTGATGTGATTTTTCCGCCCGCTGTTTTTTGCGCGGTCGAAAATCGTGCATAATTGCGGACTTCGCTGCAGCGCACCGCACAGCGAATCGGGCTCTTAGCTCAGTTGGTAGAGCAGCGGACTCTTAATCCGTTGGTCGAGTGTTCGAGTCACTCAGGGCCCACCAAAAATTCAACCCGCTACGGCTTCAAGGCTGTAGCGGGTTTTCTTTTGGGCCCGCGCAATGACGGAAAAACCAGGGCCGGCTGCGGCCCCGCCCCTGCACCCGGAAACGCCACGGCCCAGGAAAACGGAAAGGCGCCAGCGCGGCTGCGCAATGCAGCCACACCGGCGCCTCTTCAGGACGCGGCCCTTATCCGGGCCGGTTCTCAGTAGCGGTTGCCGCCACCACGGTAGCCGCCGCGATCGGCGCCACCGCCAAAGCCGCCCGTGCGCGGCTCCATGGGGCGGGCCACGTTCACCGTGAGGGCGCGGCCTTCCAGGGGCTGGCCGTTCAGGCCGTCGATGGCGGCTTGCGCCTCGGCATCGCTGCCCATCTCGACGAAGCCGAAGCCCTTGGAGCGGCCGGTGTCGCGCTCCATCATGACCTTGGCGGAGTTGACGTTGCCGTACTGCGAGAACGCTTGCTGCAGCGATTCATCGCGCACGGAGTAGGCCAGGTTGCCCACGTAGAGTCGGTTGTTCATGGATGTCTTTTCTTTCGTACAGATAAAAGGGCTGGCCACTCGGGCTGCGCCCTGGGGGAAATCAGGCCGTGTCAGCGGCGCCGACGGGGAGGCGGTGCACCGGTGCGGGTGCGGTTTTCGATGTGGCGGAAGGTGATGCGGCCCTTGGTCAGGTCGTAGGGCGACATCTCCAGGGTCACGAGGTCACCGGCCAGGATGCGGATGCGGAACTTGCGCATCTTGCCGCCGGTGTAGGCGATGAGTGGGTGGCCATTGTCGAGAGTCACGCGGTAGCGGGCGTCGGGCAGGACTTCATCGACTTTTCCCTGCATTTCAATCAGTTCTTCTTTGGCCACGAGACTCCTTGGGTAATGGGTGGATGGGACGCAAAAAGCCGGCGCGCTGCGCGTGGCGCGGCCGGGCAGGCAAGGCGGCGGGCCCGGCCTGCGCTGCGGGCCGGCGGCGCGTCCGGCGGCGCCCGCGCCGCGCGGGACAGCCCGGGCGCGGGGCGGGGATTGCGCCAGGAAAGCCTGCTTCTGGCCGGCGGCGGCCCAAAGCGGCTGCAAAAACGCCGGCTCGCCCAAAGGGGCCAGCCGGCAAAGCCGCAAATTATAACCCGCAAGCGCTAAAAAAGCGAGTTTTTATGATCGCTTTCCCTGCGCGCCCGGTTCTTTGCAGCCTGAGGGCCTGTTCGTGCTCTTACTGCCCCGGAGTGGGCGCAGCCTCGGGGACGTAGACCATGGAGCCGTCCTTGAGCCGGTAGGCCACGCCCGCCTTGGCGCCCTGGCCTTCGCCGATCTCGCCGCTGGCCTTGTAGCGCTCGACCTTCTGGCCTTCCTTGACGATGACCTCCATGTCGGCCTTGCCCGGGTTCCGGATGACCGTGACCGATTCGGCGGAAAACGGGTTGGCCGCGCTGTTGGCCACCGCCAGCAGCAGTGCGGCGATGACGACCAGGAACACGTCGATCAGGTTGACCACCGACAGGATGGGATCGTCCGCCTCCAGGTCGTCCATCAGGCGCAGGCGGCTCATTGCGCGCCCTCCAGCGCCAGGGCGGCGACGGGGTCGTGCGCGGGCGCCGGGGCGCTCGCGCCGTATTCGATGGCCGCCAGGTCCACGGCATACCAGCGCCGGCGCACGTTCACCACCGTGTAGCTGACCGAGGCCGCCAGCAGCGCCAGGATCACCGCCGAGAACGCCACGGTGAGGTTGCGCGAGACGTCCTGCATCTGCCCGTCGGACAGCGCCATCAGCGCCGGCCCCATGGGGATCATGGTGGCCACCAGGCCCAGCATGGGCGCGATGCGCGTGGCGATGCGCGCGAACTCCATGCGCCGGGTGGCCAGCGCCTCCAGCTCGAGCGGGGTCAGGCGCGGGTTGCGCGCCAGCGCCTGCGCCAGCTCGAAGCCGCCGGCGTGGCCCGCGTGGCGCTGCCAGGCCTGCCAGGCGAAGGCGCCCAGCGCGTAGAAGGCATGCACGAACAACACGGCGATCAGCAGCAGCACGGGCACGAGGAACAGCTGGCTGGCGGAGTACATCCAGGATTCGATGGGATTGGCGGTCATGGTGGCGAAGGGGTGGTGGGACTCAGTTGGAAAGGACAGGGGAAGGGTGGCGAGGCGAGCGGCGGGGCGCGCGATGGCGCCGGCGCTGCCCGAGCGCCCCGGCGCCGCTGATGCCCGCCAGCGCCATGGTCAGCAGCAGCGTGGCGGGAGGGGTGGGCGGCGCTGGGGCGGGCTCGACCTTGGCCAGGCGCATGCCGGTGACGACCGGCGGCGCGGGCGGTGCGGCTTCAGGTTGGGACTCAGGCGCGGGCTGGGCCGGGGCCTGCGGCGCGGCCGGCGCGGCGGCGGCTTTTGCCGGCGCTGGCGCCTGCAGGCCCCAGCCCGCATGGGCCGCACCGGCGGCGCCCTGCGCGACGAATTCGGCAAAGCGCGCGTTGTCGCTGCGCACGTCATGGCGCTGCGCCAGTTCGCGCCAGCGCTGTTTCAGCTCGCGCACGGTGGCGGCGTCGGCCTGCCAGTAGCCCTGGCGCGCGGCCTCCAGCATGCGCTCGATGGTCTGCGCCAGCGCGTGCGGGTTGTGCGCCTCGAACCATTGCGCGAGGCCCAGCCGGTGCTTGTCGCGCACGTACACGTCGGCCATCTCCTGCCACTGGTCGTCGCGCACGATCTCCCGCGCCGTGGCCGTCCAGCCCCACAGGTTGTTGGTCGCGTCCAGCACCTGCAGCGTGCCGGCGTAGCCCTCTTTCATCAGGCCCTGGATGTAGCCGGGGTGGAACTGGCGCGTGGCCAGCTCCTTGGCCAGGAACTGCGCGGCGCCCTCCACGCGGCCGCTGCCCGCGCCGCGCAGGTTGCTGATGTACAGCTCGGGCGCGCGGCCATCCAGGTGGCGCACGGCCAGGGCGATGCCGCCCAGGTACTGGAAGGGGTCGTCGGTGGTCAGCATGCCGTACAGGTTGGAGCTGCGCGAGAGCACTGCGCCCTCGGTGCCGCGCAGGTGCTCGGCGTACAGGTTGATGGCCTGCCCGCCGCGGCCGGCCGCGCCGGGCACGCCGGCCTGGCCCCATTGCGATTCGTCCGGGCCGTAGGCGTACTGCATCTTCGACAGGTACAGCCGGGCCAGCTTGGCGTCGCCCTCGGCCTTGCCCTGCCAGGTGTCGGTGGCCAGCGTGGCGTCGTCCAGGCCGGTGCCGTAGCGCCCGCTCTCCGAGGCGAAGATGCGCGTGGCGCCGGCCAGTTCGGCGGCGCGCGCGTCGGCGCCGGCGGCGCGCAGCCGGGCCTCGATGCGCGCGGCGTTGGCGGCCACCGGGTTGTCGGCCTCGTCCCGCGCGCGCGCAGCCAGCAGCACGGCCTGCGCCAGGTGCTGCATGACGTTCGGGAAGTGGTCGCGGTACAGGCCGGTGGCCGACAGCACCACGTCCACGCGCGCGCGGCCCAGCTGCGCGCGTGGCACCAGCTGCACGCCGGTGACGCGCCCGCCGGCGTCCCACACCGGCTCGGCGCCCAGCAGCCACAGCGCCTGGGCTTCGAGCATGCCGAAATGGCGCATGGTCTCGACCGACCACAGGCTGAACGTGAGCTTGGCCGGCTGGCGGCCATGCAGGCGGCGGTGCTCGGCCAGCAGATCTTCGGCGGCCTGCTTGCCCGCCTCCCAGGCCTGCCTGGTCGGGATGCGCGAGGGGTCGAAGCCGTACAGGTTGCGGCCCGTGGGGTAGGCGTCGGGGTTCTTGATCGGGTCGCCGCCGTAGGAGGTGGGCAGGTAGCGGCCGTCCAGCACGGCCAGCAGGCCGGGCAGCTCGCCCTGCGCGCCCAGGCGCCCGTAGGCCACGCGCGCGGCCTCCAGCTGCGCTTGCAGCGCCGGCGGCAGGCCGCCGGTGGGCTCGCCGCGCACCACGTGGCGCTCCAGCAGCTGGTAGGGCGCGGTCTGCGCCAGCCGCTCCCAGGGGCCGACCAGCGCCTCGTCCAGGTCGGCTTCGGGCACGCCGGCGTGCTGCGCGGCCGCCTGCCAGAAGGGCTTGCCCAGCATCAGCAGCACGGTACCCAGGCGGTGCGGCGCATCGGGCGCGCGGCCCAGGGTGTGCAGGCCCTGCGGCTGGGCGGTCTGTGCCAGCTCGTGCAGGTGGCCGTGCAGCACGTCGACGAAGGCGGCGAACTGGCTGCGCGCGCGCGGCTCGCTCCAGCCCAGGTCGGCCAGCACGCGCTCTTTCTTCGCCGCGGCCAGCAGGTCGGCCGCCATGCGCTCGCGCACCGGGCCGTCGTCCTGCTGCTGCCACTGGTGCAGCAGGTCGTGCAGCTGCGTCAGCGCCTCGTGCAGGCCGCCGGGGGCAAAAGGCGGCGTCTGGTGGCTGACCACCGTCGCGCGCCCGCGCCGCTTGGCCTGCGTGGCCTCGCCGATGTTGTCGGCGATGTAGGGGTAGGCGACCGGGATGTCGCCCAGGGCCAGCAGCGGCGCGTCGAACACCGACAGGCCGCGCTCCTTGCCGGGCAGCCACTCCTGCGTGCCGTGCGTGCCGAAGTGCACCAGCGCGTCGTTGCCCTGGCGCGTCCACAGGTAGGTGGCCAGGTAGTGGTGCGGCGGCAGCGCGGTGGTGGAGTGGTAGATCTCCTTATCCCGGCCCTGCGCATCCAGGCTGCCGGGCGCGGCGCCGCTGCGCCCGGGCTGCGGCAGCACGGTGACGTGGCCCAGCTGCAGGCGCGGGATGGCGAAGTACGCCCTGCCCTGCTGGCGCACGACCCAGGGCGACTGCTCGGGCTCGCCCCAGGCGCGGCGCAGCGCCTCCTGCGTGGGCGCGGGCAGCGTGGCCAGCCAGGCGCGGTAGTCCTGCACCGGCAGCAGCGCGGCCAGGCCGTCCTGCACCAGCGGGGCCAGCTCGCCGCCGCGATACGCCGGGGCCAGCAGGCGCTGCAGCAGGGCGATGAGCGGCGCCTCGTCCGGCGCCTCGGTGCGGTAGCCGGCCTGCACCAGCGCGGCGAGCAGGCCTTGCAGGCTGCGCGGCACGTTCAGAAACGAGGCCGACAGGTTCTTCTCGCCTGCCGGGTAGTTCCAGAACATGACGGCCACGCGCTTGTCGGCGTTGGCGGTGCGCTGCAGGCGCGCCAGGTTCAGCGCCTTGGCGACCACGGCGGCGGCCTGCGCGGCAATGGGCACGATCTGCTCGTCACCCTGGCGCACGGCCGAGGCGACCTGGATATCGGTCACGCCGGCGAACTCGGCCTGCGCCAGGTAGAACGGCACGTCCATGGGCGCGACGCCCTGCGCGCTGGCGGCCCAGTCGGCCTCGTCGCCGCGGCGGTAGGTCATGGCCTGGATGACGGGGATGCCCAGCCGCTCGAACTCGGCGCGCCGCTCCTGCGCGTTCAGCATGATCTGGGTGTTGATCAGCACGTCGGCCAGCACCGGCGTGCCCGCGCCGCCCGGCTGCAGCACCTGCGCGAAGCCGCCGCCGCCCATCATGGGCGTGTAGAACGGCAGCGCCACGGCGCCGCCGGCCTCGATGCGCGCGATCAGGTCGTCGATGAAGTCGGTCTGCATGGAAGCCACGTACTGCTGGTGCAGCGCAATCGCCACCACCGGCGGGCGCGCGCCGGTGCCCGGCTGCACGCCCCGGGCCTGCAGGTAGGCCAGCGGGTCGGCGGCGACCAGGCCGCCCTGGCGCGGGTGGTAGATGCCGGTCTTGGGAAACACCACCGGCGCGGGGGCGGCGGCCAGCGCGTCGCCACCGGCCAGCTGCGCCGCCAGCGTGGCGAAGAAGCCCTGGTAGTTGGCGCGCCCGCCGCTGGCGTAGTAGCCCACCAGCCGGCGCGCCACGGCCTCGGGCAGGCCACCGCCCCAGGCCGGCTGGGCGTCGTACAGCCAGGCGTGCGGCGCGGCCAGGCCGGGCAGCGCGCGCGCCAGGCGCTCGCGCACCTGGTCCTGCTGGTAGCTGTCGAAGAACACGGCATCCATGCCGCGCCACAGGCCTGCGTCCACGTCGGCCGGCAGGCTGGCCAGGTAGCGCACCTCCAGCTGCAGGCCCAGCGGCTGGGCGATCTGCTGCAGCTGGCGGAACTTGCCCGCCGGCACGTTGCCGGTGGCGATGAACAGCACCGAGGCCGCCTGCGCGCCGCCGGCCGCCAGCAGCAGCGCCAGCATCCAAAACCATCGTTTCATGGTCGTCAAAAGGCCTCCATGCCGGCGCCAATGGCCGGCATATAGCTATCAATTAGTGAGCACACCATGGCCGGCATCAGAACTCCAGCCGCGCGCTGGCGAACACGCGCCGGCCCTGTTCGGCGTAGCCGAACGCGGGCGACTTCTCGGCCAGGCGCACGTTGCCGAAGGGTTCTCCAGCCCGGCGCGCAGGGCCAGGCGCTGGCCGGCACCCACGGGCCAGGCGCGGCCCACGCTGGCGTTCCACAGGCGGTAGGCGGGCAGGCGCTCGCCGCTGCTGGTCTGGCTGCCGGTGTATTGCAGGCCCAGCTGCGCGTCCCAGCCGTGCGCCTGCCAGGCCAGGCGCGAGCTGGCGCTGGTGCCCGGCCGGTCGGACAGGCGCTGGCCGGGGGTGCTCTGGTCGCGCGTGCGCAGCAGCTCGTCGCGTCCACGCTCCAGCGCAGCTGCGGCGTGAGCGCCCAGGTGGCGCCCAGCTCCAGGCCCTGGATGTGCGCAGCGTCCACGTTGTCGTACTGGTAGGTGCGGCGCGGCCCGACCTGGCGCAGCAGGCGGTAAGTGATGAGCTGGCGCACCTCGGTGTGGAACGCCGTGGCGCGCAGCGACCAAGGTGTTCGCCGGCTGCCAGTCGGCGGCCAGCTCCAGCGAGTTGGACGTCTCGGGCCTGAGCGCCGCGTTGCCCAGGAAAGCTGTGCGGCCCCTCGGCGCCGACGTAATGGGGCGAGATCTGCTTGAGCGTGGGCGCCTTGAAGGCGTGGCCGTAGCCGCCCTTGACCACCAGCCGCGGGCTGGCCTCCCACACCAGGTAGGCGCGCGGGCTCAGCTCGGAGCCGAACAGGCCGTGGTGGTCGGCGCGCAGGCCCAGCGTGGCCAGCAGGCTCTGGCCCAGCGCGAACTCGTCCTGCGCGAACAGCGCCTTGTGCGTCACGTCGTCGCGCCCGCCCGCCAGGCCGGCGTTGGCCAGCGCCTCGTTGCGCCATTCGCCGCCCAGGGTCAACTGGTGGCCGCCCAGGCGCGAGCTGGCGTGGCCGTCCAGCACCTGGTCGCGCATGTCCTGGTCGCGCGTGGGCGCCACGCCGCCCGTGCGGCTGTTGCGCACGCCCATCTCGCTGCGGTAGGCGCGCAGCTGCGCGCGCCAGCCGTCCATCTCGCCCTGCCAGCCGACGTGCGCCTGGCGGCGGCTGATGTCGTAGCGGTTGGCGTAGGCGACGCGGGCCGGGCTCACGTCGTCGTACCAGCGCCGCTCGTGGCCATCGGCGATGCCCGCCTGCAGCCGCTGGCCGGGCGCCAGGTCGAACTCGGCCTCCAGCCCCAGGCTGCGCGGGCGGCTGCCCTCGATCTCGCTGTAGCGCGCGTCCTCGGGCCGCGCCACGGCGTCGCGCCGGGCCAGCTCGGCGTTGACCGACAGGCGCGCCGCTCTCGCCCAGCGGGCCGGCGGCGTACAGCGAGGCCCCGGCCTCGGGCGCGCCGCTGCTGTCCAGCGCGTGCGCGGCGCGCAAGCCCAGCGCGCCCGACCAGCGGTCGGTGGGCTTTTTGGTGATGACGTTCAGCACGCCGCCCAGCGCCTCCGAGCCGTACAGGGCCGACATCGGCCCGCGGATGATCTCCACGCGCTCGATGGCCGAGACCGGCAGCCAGCCGTACTGGTAGTCCAGTGGCCGATCACGTCGTCGCTGGCGCTGATGCGCCGCCCGTCGATCAGCGTCAGCGTGTGCTTGCCCTCCAGGCCGCGCAACGCCAGCGTTTTGCGCCCGCCCACCTGGCGCGCGCTCAGGGTGATGCCGGGGGCGCCGCGCACGGCGTCCAGCAGGTCGGCGGCGTTGCGCTCGGCCAGCTCCTCGTGCGTGATCACGGTGACGCTGGCCGGCGCGGGGCGCGCGTCCTGCTCGGTCAGGGTGGCGGTGACGGTGACGGCGGGCAGCGCGGCGCTGGCAGGGCCAGCGGCCCAGGCCGCGCCAGGCAGGCACAGCGACGCAGCCACCAGGGCCAGGGGACGGGCGCGCAGCGCGGCGCGCGGCGTCGAAGAGGGCAGGCAGGAAGAAGGCATGGGTGTCCAGCAAAAGACCGCAGTGGCTGGACACCGGCGAGCAAGGGCCGGCGTGGGGCTGGGCGGAAAGGAAACGAACGAACGAAGGGGGACAGGCAGGCACCGGACCCCCCGCCGGCACCGCTCCCGTGAGCGCCTGCAGGCGGGCCGGAGACGATGCCTCGAATTAGCGAAGCGACGGTAATGTAAACGAGAATTGTTCTTGTTCAACATATTTTGCGCAGGCCAGCCCCGCCGCTTCTGATCTTTGTCAACGCCGCCTGCACCGGCGCCGGCATTGCCCCGCGTGGCGGCCCCGCAGGCCTGCCGCCCGCGCGCCCCACCTCGCGGCCTGCCCATAATGCGCAGCACCATGCCCATGCGCCGCCTGTCGCCCCGAATGCTCGCCCGCGTGCTGCTGGCGTGCTTTGCGCTGGTGCTGGCGCTGGCCTCGGCGGCGCCCTGGCTGCGCGCGGCGCCCTGGCTGCGCGCGGCGCAGGGGCTGGAGCGGCTGTGCAGTGCCTCGGGCCAGGTGCTGTGGGTGCCGGCCGCAGTGCCGGGCCGCGCCGACCCCGCCGATGCCGCGCCCGGCCACGCGCTGGAATGTGCGCTGTGCCTGCCGGCACTGGCCGCCCCCCCGGCCGCCGCGCAGGCCGCCGCGGCCGGCCTGCCGCCCCTGCCGCGCGCCGTGGCCATGCCCCCGGCGCGCCACGCCGCGCCCTTGAGCCGCGCGGCCTTCCCGCCGCGCGCGCCGCCCGGGCCATTGCTTGTGCAATCGTCCGCGCGCGCGGCCTGACGCCCGGGCCGCCGGCGCGGCCGCCGCCTGGCGCGCCTGCCGCTCCCCTCCACATCCGGCCTGCGCCTGGCGCCCTGGCCTTCTTCACCGTTTCCAGAAAGAGTCATCCATGTCCATCTCCGTCTCCATCCCCCGTGCCCTTGCCCGCCTGCCCGCCCTCCTGGCCCTGGGCCTGCTGGCCGGCGCCGCCCACGCCCAGGTCACCGTCCACGACGCCTGGGTGCGCGCCGCCGTGGCGCAGCAAAAGGCCACCGGCGCCTTCATGCGCCTCACGGCCACGCAGGACAGCCGCTTGGTCGCCGCCAGCACGCCCATCGCCGGCGTGACCGAAATCCACGAAATGAAGCTGGAGGGCGACGTCATGAAGATGCGCGCCGTCCCGGCGCTGCAGCTGCGCGCCGGCCAGACCGTGGAGCTCAAGCCCGGCGGCCTGCACCTCATGCTGATGGACCTGCGCCAGCCGGTGGCGGCCGACGCCAGCGTGCCGCTGACGCTGGTCTTCGAGGGCAGCGACGGCCAGCGCCAGAACGTGCAGGTGCAGGCCGGCGTGCGCGCCCTGGGCGCGGCGGCGGCCGCGCCAGCGCATGGCGGGCAGCATCGCTGATATTTTGGGCCTTTTGCCGCCATTGCCGGCGCCAATAGGCGATATGTAGCTATGTAATCAATAGCAAAACCTGGCGCTGCGGGCCTGCCCTGCAGCCGCACTGCCCGATAATGGTTCGCCCGGCGCCTGCTTTCCTGCGCGCCGGGTTTTTTCATTTCTTCAGCGGACACCCGATGCACCCTGACGCCCACAACCTCTGGCGCGGCCCGCGCTGGGCCCTGTCCGTCCTGCTGGCGCTGCTGGGCATGGTGGGGCCGTTCTCCATCGACACCTACCTGCCGGCCTTCGGCGCCATCGCGCGCTCGCTGGGCGCCACGCCGGTGGAGATGCAGCAGACGCTGTCGGCCTACCTGTTCGGCTTTGCCTTCATGACGCTGTTCCACGGCTCGCTGTCAGACAGCTTCGGGCGCCGGCCGGTGGTGCTGTGGGGGCTGGCGGTGTTCACGCTGGCCTCGGCCGGCTGCGCGCTGGCGCAGACCACCGGCCAGCTGATCGCCTTTCGCGCGCTGCAGGGGCTGTCGGCGGGCGCCGGCATCGTGGTCTCGCGCGCCGTGATCCGCGACATCTACCCGCCCGCGCAGGCGCAGCAGGTGATGAGCCAGGTGACCATCTTCTTCGGCGTGGCGCCGGCCATCGCGCCCATGGTGGGCGGCTGGCTGTCGGCGCACCTGAACTGGCACAGCGTGTTCTGGTTCCTCACCGGGGTGGGCGTGCTGCTGTGGCTGGCCAACTGGCGCCTGCTGCCCGAGACGCTGGCGCCGGCGCAGCGCCAGCCGCTGCACATGGGCAATTTGCTGCGCGGCTACTGGGAGCTGGGCAGCAGCCCGCGCTTCGTGCTGCTGGCGCTGGCCAGCGGCGTGCCGTTCAACGGCATGTTCCTGTACGTGCTGACGGCGCCGGCCTTCCTGGGCGAGCACCTGGGCCTGGCGCCCACCGAGTTCTACTGGTTCTTCCTGCTCAACATCGCCGGCATCATGGGCGGCGCCTGGGCCAGCGGGCGGCTGGCCGGGCGCATCGCGCCGAAGCGCCAGATCCGCCACGGCTTCGTCATCATGCTGGCCATGGCGCTGTTGAACCTGGGCCTGAACCTGGCGTTCGCGCCCCATCCGCTGTGGGCCATGCTGCCCATCGCGGTGTTCTCCTTCGGCTGGGCCCTGATGGTGCCGGTGGTGACCCTGCTGGTGCTGGACCTGTACCCGCACCGCCGCGGCATGGCCTCGTCGCTGCAGGCCTTCGTGGGCTCGACGGCCAACGGCCTGGTGGCGGGCGTGGTGGCGCCGCTGGTCATGCACTCCACGCAGCTGCTGGCGTTGTCGTCGCTGCTGATGATGTGCATAGGCCTGGTGTCATGGGCGTACCTGCACCACCGCTGGCCGGAGATCGGGCGCACGGCGCACGGCTGAGGCGCCGCCGCGCTCACCCGCCCCGGCGGCGGTCGGCCGGGGTGGAGGCGTAGAAGCGCGCCTTCTGCCCGTACATGGCCTGGTCGGCCTGCTGCACCGCCTGCTCCAGCTGCTCGCCGGCCGTGGCCACCGCGCCGCCCACGGAAAAGCTCAGCGCCTGGCCCGGGTAGAACTGGTTGTTCAGCTCCTGCAGCGACGTCAGGCGCTCCAGCATCGACTGCAGCGCGCGCTCGTCGCCGCCGGGCAGCAGGATGCTGAACTCGTCGCCGCCGATGCGCGCGGCGCACGCCGGCTGGTCCACGGCCTTGCCCAGCACCTCCCCCACCCGGCGCAGCATGGCATCGCCCGCCGCGTGGCCCTGCTCGTCGTTGATCGACTTCAGCCCGTTCAGATCGAGGACCAGCACGCCCACCGGCCACGGGCCCTTGCGCGACAGCCGGTTCAGCTCCTCGACGTAATAGGCGCGGTTGCGCAGCCCCGTCAGCACATCGTGCTTGCCCAGGTATTCGAGGTAGGCCTCGGCCTTCTTGCGCGCCGTGATGTCCACCAGCGACAGCAGCACGCGGCTCCAGTCGTGGCGGTGCTCGTGCAGCACGGCGAACTGCATGTGGATGTGCAGCGGCTCGCCGGCCAGGGTGTAGTTGACCACCTCGCGCTGCTGGTACAGCTTGCCGCCCCACAGGTCCAGCAGCTGCTCGGAGAACGACTCCCGCATCTCGTCGCGGAACATGCGGTGCGCCGCTCCCAGCAGCTCCTGCTTGCTGGAGGCGCCGAACATGTCCAGCGTGAGCTGGTTCACGTCTATCACCCGGATCTCGCGCATGCACTGCTCGACGAACTCGGGGTGTACCTTGATGAAGGTCTTGAAGTCGTCGATGCCGCGTGCGCGCGCACGTCCTCCAGCAGCCGCCGGACCTGGGTGAAGTCCTCGACCCACAGCGAGACCGGCGAATGCTCGAACAGGCCGCGCGCGTGGTGCTCGCTGCGCTCGACCTGTCGGCGCGCGCGCAGCGCCTCGGTGTTGTCCTCCAGCGAAACCAGCACGCGGTCCCAGCTGTCCTCGTGGCCGGCCAGGATGCGGCCGCGGATGTGCACGTCCAGGCGCCGGCCATCGAGCGCGTAGTTCACCGTCTGGTTGGAGAACTCGCTGGCGCCGTTCCACAGCTGCTCGATCTCGGCGATGACGTGCTCGCGCATGTCGCCGCTGAAGACCTGGGACAGGCCGGCCTCCAGGCTCGCCTGATCCGGCGCGGCAAACAGCTCCAGGGTGCGGCGGTTCACCTTCAGCACGCGGATGCTGGCGCCATAGTCGCCCAGCCGCTCCGGGTGCGCGCGCAGGTGCTGCGCCAGGTCGGTGACCCCTTCGCTGCGCCAGCGGGCGAACAGCGCGCGCACGGCGCTGAAATCCTCCAGCCACAGCGATACGGGCGCCAGCTCGAACATCTGTTCGAAGTCGGATGGCGAAGACAAAGCGGATGACATGCAGGAACCTCCCGGAATGCGCACATTATCAAAGCCGCGCCGGCCATGAAAAAAAGCCAGCCCTGCAATGGCAGGCTGGCTTTCTCTCGGGGGGTCAGCGCAGGGTGCGGCGCTGATCAGCGGCCCGGGCGCTCGGTGCGGCGGTGCGGCTCGGCGCGCGGGGCGTAGGGCCGGCCGGCGCCTTGCGGCTTGGCAAAGGCCGGCTTGCCAGGACGGGCGAAGTCGCCACGCGGGAACTCGCCGCCGCGCGGGCCGGCGCTGCTGCGCTCGCGCACATCGCCGCCGAAGCCGCTCTTGCGTCCATACCCCTCGCCGTCGCGGCGCGGTGCATGGCCATGGGGCGCCGCGCCGTAGCCGGGCCCGCGCGGTGCGAAGCCGTCGCCGGCGCGAGCCGGACGCTGGTCATCGAAGCGTGCCGGGCGCTGGTCGTCGAAGCGGGCGTCGGCCCGGTCATTGAAGCGCCCGCCGTGGCTGCCGCGCTCGCTGCCGCCGCCCCGGCCGAAGCGCTCGCCGCTGCGGCCACGGCCGGCATCGCGGCCGCCCCGGCCGTTGCCGGCGAAGTCGCCGCCGCGCCCGCCGCCCTGCGGGAAGCGCTGCGTGGGCTCCAGGCCGGCCACCACCTCGGCCTTGAAGGGCTGGCGGCTATAGCCTTCGATGTCGAAGATGCGGCGGCGGTCGCGGAACTCGGCGAACGTCACGGCCAGGCCGTCGCGCCCGGCGCGGCCGGTGCGGCCGATGCGGTGCGTGTAGTCCTCGGCCTTCATGGGCAGGCCGTAGTTGAAGACGTGGGTGATGGTGGGCACGTCGATGCCGCGCGCCGCCACGTCGGTGGCCACCAGGATCTGCACCTGGCCGTTGCGCAGCGCCATCAGGCGGCGGTTGCGCAGGCCCTGGCTGAGCGCGCCGTGCAGCGCCACGGCGGAAAAGCCCGCCTGCTGCAGCTCGCCGGCCAGGCCGTCGCACTCGATCTGCGTGCTGGCGAAGACGATGGCCTGGTCGATGGAGGTGTCGCGCAGCCAGTGGTCCAGCAGCTTCCTCTTGTGCTGGGCGTTGTCGGCCCAGTACAGCATCTGCTTGATGTTGGAGTGCTTTTCCTGGGGCGAGTCGATCTGCACCCGCTTCACGCTGGCGCCGCCGTCGTGCATCACGCGCATGGCCAGCTGCTGGATGCGCGGCGCAAACGTGGCGCTGAACATCATGGTCTGCTTGCGCGCGGCCGTCAGCTCGTTGATCTCGGCCAGGTCGTCGGAGAAGCCCAGGTCCAGCATGCGGTCGGCCTCGTCGACCACCAGGAACTGCACCTGGTCCAGCTTGATCTGCATCGAGCGCTGCAGGTCCAGCAGGCGGCCGGGCGTGGCCACGACCAGGTTGGCGCCCTGCAGCTTGGCGATCTGCAGCTGGTAGGGCATGCCGCCCACCACGTTGGCGATGCGCAGGCCCTTGCAGTGCTTGACCAGCTCGATGGCGTCGTGCGCCACCTGCTGGGCCAGCTCGCGCGTCGGGCACAGCACCAGGGCGCCGGGCGTGGCGGCCTTGAAGTTGCGCGCAAGCTGTCGGGTTCTTGCGCTTGGGGCGCTTGGGCGCGGCTTCGCCGCGGGCGGCGGCCTCGGCGGCGGCGCGCTCATATTCGGCGCGGCCGGCCTCCTCCAGCGCAGCCTGCTGCTGCAGCAGCGTGTGCAGCACGGGCAGCAGGAAGGCAGCCGTCTTGCCGCTGCCGGTCTGGCTGGAGACCATCAGGTCGATGAAGCGGCCGGCTTCCTCGCCCGCGCCCATGGCCAGGGGGACGACCTTGGCCTGCACGGCCGTGGGCTGGGTGTAGCCCAGGTCGCGCACGGCCTGCACCAGTTCGGGAGCAAGGCCCAGCAGCGTGAAGCCTTCGGCTGTGGCGCCGTCCTGCGTCGCGGCAGCCGCGGCAGTCTGGCCTTCGGAGAGAGGCAAAGTGGTATCGGCAGGCGCGGCTTGGCCCTGCACAGGCAGTTGTTCAGTCATGAATTTACTCAGGCAACGAGCGCCGCAGGCGCTACCCGCGGGGGCCTCGTCGATGGTTAAAAGACATCAACCATCAAACGAAACCGGGGCCGTAGCGGACGGCCCGGGCGGGCAATTGGTTTGCATGAGCGCCGCGCTGCGGGAGCGGTCGGCGTGCAAGGCCCGATGAATGAAGGGAGATGCGCAAAAAAACTGCACCACCCACCTGGGCAGTGCAGCCGCGCATTATGGCACGATCCGGGTTTTCCCGCAGACCGTGCAGGGCTATCCGGCGCGCAGGTCAGTAGCTGGCCAGGGGCTTGGCCTTGCCGCCAGCGAACGTCATGACGACCACCGGAGCCTTGACGCGGTTGCCCTTGTCGTCATAGGCGTACTCGCCCATCACGCCCTTGTAGGGGTTCTGGTGCATGTAGGCGCCCACCTTGGCGGGGTCGATGGAGCCGCTCTTTTCCATGGCCTGGCCGATGTTCATGACCTGGTCGTAGTAGAACGGGCCGTACACGTCGGGCGCCTGGTTGTAGCGCTTCTTGAACTTCTCCTGGAAGGCCTTGGCGCCCGCGTCGTTGTCCGTGAGCATGCCGGCGTAGGCGCAGTACACGGTGCCGTCCACCGCGTCGCCGCCCAGCTTGGGCATCTCGGGGCTGCACAGGGTGTCGCCGCCCAGGAGCTTGGCGCTGATGCCCAGCTGCTTGATCTGGCGCGCCATGGGCGCGGCCTGCGGGGCATAGCCGCCGTAGAAGATGGCCTCGGGCTGCTTGGCCTTGATGTTGGTGAGGATGGCCATGAAGTCGGTGGCCTTGTCGGTCGTGAACTCGCGGCCCACCACGGTCATGCCGAGCTTTTGCGCCTCCTTGGCGAACTCGTCGGCCAGGCCCTGGCCGAAGGCCGTGCGGTCGTCGATCACGGCAACCTTCTTGGCCTTCAGGTCGCGGGCGGCGTAGGCAGCCATGTTGGCGCCGGCCTGCACGTCGCTGGCGACGATGCGAAACAGGTTCTTGTAGCCGGCCTGGGTGATCTTGGGGTTGGTGCCCACGGTGGAGACCATGGTGCCGCCGCCGTCGTACACGCGCGAGGCGGGAATGGTCACGCCCGAGCAGTACGGGCCCATGACGTAGCGCACGCCGGTATCGACGAACTTCTGCGCCACGGCCACGCCGGCCTTGGCGTCGCACTGGTCGTCCTCGGACACCACCTCGAACTTGAGCGTCTTGCCGCCCACGTTGATCTTGCGCGCGTTCAGCTCCTCCACCGCCAGGCGCACGCCGTTGTCGTTGTCACGGCCGGCGAAGGTGTTGGGGCCGGACAGCGGGCCGCTGTGGCCGATCTTGACGACCTGCTCCTGGGCAAGGGCGCCGGTGGCGCAGGCCAGCGCGGCCGCAGCCACGAGGGAGGATTTGAACGGGAAGGTAAACATTGCAAGGGCTCCGATAGATGCCGCACAAAAAACGTCCGCGGCGGCGCCCGCGTAGTGGGCAGGCGCGCCGGGCCGGCATGTCCAGGTCTGGACAGCTGGCGATTATCCCGCCGCCAGCGGCGCGAACAAATGCGCGCGGTAATGCGCCAGCTCGTCGATGGATTCGTGCACGTCCGCCAGCGCCGTGTGGCGCTGGGCCTTCTTGAAGCTGCTGTAGGCCTGGGGGTTCCAGCGCTTGGCCAGCTCCTTGAGCGTGCTCACGTCCAGGTTGCGGTAGTGGAAGAAGGCTTCCAGCCTGGGCATGTAGCGCACCAGGAAGCGCCGGTCCTGGCCGATGCTGTTGCCGCACATCAAGGCCTTGCCCTTGGGCACGTAGCGCTTGAGGAACTCCAGCAGCGCGGCCTCGGCCTGCGCCTCGGTCACCGTGGAGGCGCGCACCTTGTCGATCAGGCCGCTGCGGCCGTGCGTGCCCTTGTTCCACGCATCCATCGCAGCCAGCAATTCGTCGCTTTGGTGGATGGCGAACACCGGGCCTTCGATGCGCGGCTCCAGGTGCGGGCCGGTGACGACCACGGCAATCTCCAGCAGGCGCTCCTTGTCGGGGTCCAGGCCGGACATCTCGCAGTCCAGCCAGACCAGGTTCTGGTCGGACTTGGCCAGGGTGGCGGGGGGGGCGGCAGGGGCTGGGGTGGGGGGGGTGGCGGCTTCGGTCATCGGGGCAATTTTCGCCCATGTCCGCGCCTGCACAGGGCAAGCCCTAAACTTCCCCTCCCATGCCATCGCTGCTTTCGCCCTCGCTTTTCCTCACCTACGCCTTCGCCGCTGCACTGGTGGCCGGGCTGCTGCTGAACACCTGGCTGGCCACGCGCCAGGTGCGCCACGTGGCGCTGCACCGCGGCGCCGTGCCCGCGCCGTTCACTGCGCGCATTCCGCTGTCCGCGCACCAGAAGGCGGCGGCCTATACCGCGGCCCGGGTGCGCTTTGGCCTGCTGCACGGGGCCTGGGGCGCGGCGCTGCTGCTGGGCTGGACGCTGCTGGGCGGCCTGGACGCGCTCAACCAGGCGCTGCTGGCCTGGCTGGGCGGCGGCATGGTGCAGCAGCTGGCCCTGCTGGCGTGCTTTGCGCTCATCAGCGGCGCCCTCGACCTGCCGGCGCAGCTGTACCAGACGTTCGCGCTGGAGCAGCGTTTCGGCTTCAACCAGATGACGGTGCGCCTGTGGCTGGCCGACCTGGCCCGGTCCACGCTGCTGGGCCTGCTGATCGGGCTGCCGCTGGCCGCGCTGGTGCTGTGGCTGATGCACGCCGCCGGCGCGCTGTGGTGGCAGTGGGCCTGGGGCGCCTGGACCGGCTTCAACCTGCTGCTGATGGTGGTGTATCCGCTGTTCATCGCGCCGCTGTTCAACAAGTTCCAGCCGCTGCAGGACGAGGCGCTGCGCACGCGCGTCGCCGCCCTGATGCAGCGCTGCGGCTTCACCGCCAAGGGGCTGTTCGTGATGGATGGCAGCCGGCGCAGCGCGCACGCCAACGCCTATTTCACCGGTTTTGGCGCGGCCAAGCGCGTGGTGTTCTACGACACCCTGCTCAAGCAGCTGTCGCCCGACGAGGTCGAGGCCGTGCTGGCGCACGAGCTGGGGCATTTCCACCACCGGCACATCGCGCGCCGCCTGGCCGGGGTGTTCGCGCTCAGCCTGGCAGGGTTCGCGCTGCTGGGCTGGCTGTCCACGCGCGGCTGGTTCTACACCGGCCTGGGCGTGGTGCCCAACCTGACGCTGGACGGCTCGGCGCCCAACGATGCGCTGGCGCTGCTGCTGTTCCTGCTGGCCGCGCCGGTGTTCACCGCCTTCCTCACGCCGCTCATGGCGCAGCTGTCGCGCAGGCACGAATTCCAGGCCGACGCCTACGCCGCCGCGCAGGCCGACGGCGCGCAGCTGGCCTCGGCGCTGCTCAAGCTCTACCAGGACAACGCCTCCACGCTCACGCCCGACCCGGTGTATGCGCGCTTTTATTACTCCCACCCACCTGCTGCCGAGCGCCTGGCGCGCCTGCCGGCAGCTGCGACCCACCTTGCCGCACCATGACGATGACGACCACCTCCCCCGCCTCGATGTTCCCCCGCAAGGACTGGTCCGGCCAAAGCCGGCGCGCGCTCGGCGCCACCGAGATCGTGACCCAGCTGGGCGCGCTGCCCGGCTGGCGCCTGGCTGGCGACGGCGCCGACGTGGCCATCGAGAAGACCTTCGTCTTTGCCAACTACCACGAGACCATGGCGTTCGTGAACGCCGTGGCCTTCGTCGCCCATGTGCAGGACCACCACCCCGACCTGTCGGTGCACTACGGGCGCTGCGTGGTGCGCCTGAACACGCACGACGTCGGCGGCATCTCGGCCACCGACATCGACTGCGCCACGCGCATCGATGCCCTGCTCTCGCCGGGCGGCGCATGAGCGACCGCGAGGGCCTGGTGGTGGCCAGCCACGGCCGCCACTGCGTGGTGGAGACCGGCGACGGCGTGCGCCGCATCTGCCACCCGCGCGGCAAGAAGAGCCAGGCCGTGGTGGGCGACCGGGTGCAGTGGAAGCCGCCGGCGCCGGGACAGGGCGACGAAGGCACCATCGAGCGCGTGCTGCCCCGGCGCAACCTGTTTTATCGCCAGGACGAGGTGCGCACCAAGTCCTTTGCCGCCAACCTGGACCAGGTGCTGGTGCTGATCGCCGCCGAGCCGGTGTTCTCCGAGAGCCAGCTCACGCGCGCGCTGATCGCCTGCGAGGCCGCCGGCATCCCCGCGCTCATCGCGCTGAACAAGAGCGACCTGGTCGAGCCCTTCGCGCGCGCCTGGGAGCGCCTGTGGCCCTACCGGCACATGGGCGGCGCGGGCGGCGCGGCGCACCACTACCGCGTGCTGCCGCTGTCGCTCGCCGAATCCGGCGAGGTGGACCGGGACGCCCTGGCGCCTCTGCTGCACGCCCGCACCACGCTGGTGCTGGGGCCGTCGGGAGCCGGCAAGAGCACCCTGGTCAACCTGCTGGTGCCGCAGGCAAAAGCGCAGACGGGCGAGATCTCGCAGGCGCTGAACTCGGGCCGGCACACGACCACCAGCACGCAGCTGTACTGGATGGACGCGGCGCGCAGCACGGCGCTGATCGACTCCCCCGGCTTCCAGGAGTTCGGCCTGCGCCACCTGGAGCCGGCGCAGCTGGCGCACTGCATGCCCGACATCGCCGCGCACGCGCACGATTGCCGCTTCTACAACTGCACCCACCTGCACGAGCCCGGCTGCGCCGTGATGGCACACGTGGGCGATGCGCAGCAGGACGGGGCCATCAGCGCGCAGCGCCACCGCATCTACGGCGAGCTGTTCGCCGAGTTGAGCCAGAGCCGGTATTGAGCCCGAAAACGGGAAAATTCAGCCAAAACCGGCGGTTGCCGGCGCCAATCAATGGCTTTCAGCTACAAATAATGCAGCGACCCTGATCCCTCAACCCAGCAGCCGCGCCAGGGTCAGCAGCGCCAGCACCAGCATCCAGACCACCACCGACCGCCAGACCAGCCCGACCACGCTGCGCAGGTGGCCGACCTCGGGCTCGCGCCCCGGCGTGCTGGCGCTGTCGCCCAGCTCGGCGCCGGCCTCGAAGCCGGGCGTGGCGTAGGCGTCGGTGCCTGCGCTGCGCAGCGCCTCGCCACCCAGGCGCACATTGATGGCGCCGGCCGTCGCTGCCAGCACCACGCCATCGTTGTCGCTGGGAAAGCGCTGGGCATGGAAGCGCCAGCCTTCGATGGCTTCCTCGAAGCTGCCCACCACGGCAAAGCACAGTGCCGTCAGGCGCGCTGGCAGCCAGTCGATCGCCGTCCAGGCCTGCGCGGCCGCCGCCTGCAGCGCGCTGCTGGCCGGGTGCGCGGTGGCGGTGCGCGGCGCCCAGTAGCGGGCCATGAACTCCGCCAGCCGGTACAGCACGGCCCCCGCAGGGCCCAGGCCGAAGGCCGCGCACACCGAATACCAGGCCAGCACGCCGAAGACGTGCCGGTGCGCGGCGATGACGGAGTACTCGATCACATGGCGCACCACTTCGCTGCGCGGCAGCTCGGCCGCGTCCACCTGCTTCCACTGCGCCAGGCGGGCGCGCGCGCGCACCGCATCGCCCTCTTCCAGGGCGTCGCGGATGCCGGTGAAATGGTGGCTGAACTGGCGAAAGCCGAGCGTCACGTAGAGCACCGCCACGTTCCACACCAGCGCCAGCGGCCAGCCGACGTAGTGCGCCAGCGCCCAGTGCACCGCCAGCACCGCCAGCGGCGGCACCAGCACGCCCAGGCTCCAGGCAAGCCAGGCGTGCGGCGGGCTGCCGGCATCGAAGTTGCGATTGATCGACAACGCCCAGGCCCGCAGGCCGGCGTGCATGGGGTTGCTGCGTGCCAGCGGCCGCGCCTGTTCGATCAGCAGGGCAAACAGGATGGCGAAGAAACTCATGGCCGGCCATCATAGCGGCGTGTCCTGCGTTCGGCAGCCGCGGGACAGCCGCGGCGCGCAGCGTGCGTTCAGAAGGCGTGAATGGATCCCGCGTGCCCGAAAGGGATGGCGCAGGCCGTGCCATCAAGGTGCCAAGCGCAGCCGTAGCGAGGGCTTGCGGCGCGCATTTGCAACGCCGGGCGGGCAGCTTGCGGCGCGCGAGGCCGGCATGGCAGGTTCTCGCCCACCCTTCTCAGGCCAGCAGGAAGCGGTACAGGTTGCGCAGCATTCCGGCCGTGGCGCCCCAGATGAAGCGCGTGTGCTCGCCGTCCTGGTAGGGCATGGCAAACCATTCGCGCTGCTGCCCCTGCCACTGCAGCAGGTGGCGCTGGTGGTGCGCGGGATCCAGCAAATAGTCCAGCGGCACCTCGAAGACGTCGGCCACCTCGTCCGGGTTGGGCTGCAGCGCCGCACCGGGGCGCACCAGGCCGACCACCGGCGTGACGATGAAGCAGGTGCCGGTCACGTAGGTCGAGAGCGGGCCCAGCACCTCCACCGCCTGGGGTGCCAGGCCGACCTCCTCGTGCGCCTCGCGCAGCGCCGTGGCGGCGGCGTCCAGGTCGCCGGGGTCGGTGCGGCCGCCGGGAAAGGCCACCTGGCCGGAATGCGTGGACAGGTGCGCGGTGCGCTCGGTCAGCAGCACCGTCGGCCGCTCGTGCAGCACGATGGGCACCAGCACGGCCGCATGCGCGGGAGCCCGGTCGGTGAAGCGGGGCTCGCGCCGGATCTCAGGCTGCCACCGGGGCGGCGCGGCGAAGCGCTGGCGCAGCGCATCGGGCTGCTGGGCGGACGCCGCTACGCGCGGCAGGTGCGCATCCACGCCGATCACGGGCACGGTGCGCGGGTCGAACACGGGCAGGCTGGGTGGCAGCGGCGGCATCGCAGTACGAAAAAAAAAAGCGCCCGGCAGGGGCGCCCGGCAATCACGGGAGGGCGAAAAAAAACCGCCACAGGCCGGGGCACTGTAGCGGTTTTGCAGCCCCGGCGCTGATGCTGCGCCCGGGAGCCTGCCCGTCAGGGTCAGGCGGCTGCGGCCGGCGCGGTCACCTTGACGCGCGAAGGCAGCTTTTCCTTGATGCGGGCCGACTTGCCGCTGCGGCTGCGCAGGTAGTACAGCTTGGCGCGGCGCACGTCGCCGCGGCGCTTGACCTCGACGCCGGCAATCAGCGGGCTGTAGGTCTGGAAGGTGCGCTCGACGCCTTCGCCGCTGGAGATCTTGCGCACCGTGAAGCCGCTGTTGAGGCCGCGGTTGCGCTTGGCGATCACGACACCCTCGTAGGCCTGCACGCGCTTGCGCGTGCCTTCGACCACGTTCACGCTGACGATGACGGTGTCGCCAGGCGAGAACTCGGGGATGCTCTTGTTCAAGCGTTGGATTTCTTCCTGCTCGAGGATCTGGATGAGGTTCATGGTTGCACTCGAATGCGATCTTGTCCGCGCCAGGATTGGCAGGGGGCGCCCCGGTGGGCGCCTGGGTGCTGCACGGCTGAAATTGCGGCGCGCAGCGGCCGGCCAGAGGATCGAAAGCCCGCCATTATAGCAAGGGCGGGATTTGCGCCAGGAAGGCCTCGTCCTGGCGCGTGATGCGGCCCTGCTGGCGCGCGGCCTCCAGCAGGTCGGGGCGGTGGCGCCGGGTGATGTCCAGGCGCTGCTCGCGCCGCCAGCGCTCGATCTGCGCGTGGTGGCCCGACAGCAGCGCCGCCGGCGCGGGCGCCCCTTCCCAGACTTCGGGACGGGTGTAGTGCGGGCAATCCAGCAGCCCGTCCAGCGCGGGGTTGAAGCTGTCTTGCTGGTGGCTGCCCGCGTCGTGCAGCACGCCGGGCTGCAGCCGGGCCACGGCGTCCAGCAGCGCCATGGCCGCGATCTCGCCGCCGGAGAGCACGAAATCGCCCAGGCTGACCTGGGCGTCCACGTGCCGGTCGATGAAGCGCTGGTCCACGCCCTCGTAGCGCCCGCACAGCAAGATGGCGCCCGGGCCCGCGCCAAAACCCTGCACGCCGGCATGCTCCAGGCGCCGCCCTATGGGGGAGAACAGCACCAGGGGCGCCTGCGCGCCCTCCTCTTCGGCGCGTTCGGCCCGGATCGCCGCCAGGCAGCGCGCCAGCGGCTCGGCCAGCATGACCATGCCGGGGCCGCCGCCGAACGGCCGGTCGTCCACGCGGCGGTAGTTGCCCTCGGCGTGATCGCGCGGATTCCACAGCCGCACCTGCACCTGCCCCGAGGCATAGGCGCGGCGCGTCACGCCGCAGGCCAGCAGCGGCGCGAACAGCTCGGGGAACAGCGTGATGACATCAAAGCGCATGGCCAGGCGTCAGTAGTCGGGCTGCCAATCCACGGTGATGCAGCGCCCGGCCAGATCCACCTGATCGACGAAGGCCGAGACGAAGGGAATCAGCCGCTCCTGCGTTTTGCCCTCCTGCTCGAACTCCAGCACCAGCGTGGTTTGCGGCCCGGTGGGCAGCAGTTCGCGCACGCGGCCCAGCGCCACGCCCTCGCGGTTGACGACCTGCAGGCCGATCAGGTCGACCCAGTAGTACTCGCCCTCTGCAGCAGCGGGAAAGGCCGAGCGCGGCAGGAAGATGCGCGCGCCGCGCAGGGCCTGGGCGGCATCCCGGTCCTCGACGCCGTGGGCCCACGCAACCATGGCATCGGAGTGCATGCGCGACTGGCGGATGGCCAGCTCCACCGTGCCCGCAAAGCCGGGCTTCGGGCCCTTTTGCGCAGCTTGCAGCAGCCAGCTGCGCGCGCCCAGCAGCGCCTCGGGGTCGTTGCTGTAGGGCAGCACCTTGAACCAGCCCTTGACGCCCCAGGCATCGGCAATGCGCCCGACCTCGACGGCGTCGGCGGGCAGTTCGGCGGCAGGCAATACGGGCACAGAGGACATGGCAGGACCAGGTGAGGGAGTCATCGAAGAAACGCCGGCAGCTGCAGGGCGAAAAAAAAAGCGAGCCCGCCGGCCATGCCAGCGGGACTCGCCCTGATGCGCTTGCCGGCAGCGCGCCGCGATCAGGCGGCTGGCTGCTGCTTGGCGGCCTGCTTGACCAGGCGCTCCACCGTGGGAGAAGCCTGGGCGCCCACGCCTTGCCAGTAGGTCAGGCGATCCTGGGCAATGCGCAGCGCTTCTTCACCGCCCTTGGCGGACGGGTTGTAGAAACCCAGGCGCTCGATGAAGCGGCCATCGCGGCGCACGCGCTTGTCGGCCACGACGATGTTGAAGAAGGGACGGCCCTTGGAGCCGCCGCGCGAGAGTCGAATCACGACCATGATGAATCCTTTGGGTGGATGCAGCCGGTGCCATACTGACACTGCAGATGGTTGGCAAGGCTGCCACGTTTTCGCCGCGTTTGAGACACGCGACTGGCCACCCGGCCAGCGACACGCAGCAAAGCCGGCCATTATATCCAGAACCCTGCCCTTGACCATGCCCCAAGTTCGCCCCAGCCACCCGGCCGACCTGCCCGCCATCACCGCCATCTATGGCCACCATGTGCTGCACGGCACCGGAACGTTCGAGACCGAGCCGCCCGCCGAAGCCGACATGGCGGCGCGCCGCGCCGAAGTGCTCGGCCGCGGCCTGCCCTGGCTGGTGGCCGAGGACGCTGCCGCAGGCCGCGTGCTGGGCTTTGCCTATTGCAACTGGTTCAAGCCGCGCCCGGCCTACCGCTTCTCCGCCGAGGACTCGGTGTACGTGGCCGACGACGCGCGCGGGCGCGGCGTGGGCCGGCTGCTGCTGGAGGCGCTCTCGCTGCAGGCCGAGCAGGCGGGGGTGCGCAGGCTGCTGGCGGTCATCGGCGACTCAGCCAACGCCGGCTCGATCGGCCTGCACCAGGCCGTGGGCTTCACGCAGGTCGGCGTGCTGCGCTCGGTCGGCTGGAAATTCGGCGCCTGGCGCGATGTGGTGCTGATGGAAAAGCCCCTGGGCCCGGCCGACGCCACGCCGCCCGAGTGAACCGGGCCAATAATCGCGCCCATGAAAAACAAGACCGTGGCCGCCTGGCTGGCCTTTCTGGGCGGGCCGCTGGGCCTGCATCGCTTTTATCTGCACGGGCTGGGCGACGTGTGGGGGTGGCTGCTGCCCCTGCCCACGGCGCTGGGCGTGTACGGCATCGAGCGCGCGCAGCAATGGGGCCTGGACGACCACCTGAGCTGGGTGCTGATTCCGCTGCTGGGCTTCACCATCGCCGGCTGCGCGCTGCGCGCCATCCTGTACGGGCTGATGGCGCCTGAGCGCTGGAACGCGCGCTTCAACCCCGGCGCCACGCCCGATGCGCCGCCCGGCCGCACCGGCTGGCCCACGGTCTTTGCCATCGGGCTGGCGTTGATGATCGGCACGGCCGTGCTGATGGCCAGCCTGGCCTTCAGCTTCCAGCGCTACTTCGAATACCAGATCGAGGAAGCCCGAAAAATCTCGCAGTGAAGCAGTGACGTCCCCCCTGAGCCGCTTGCGCGGCGCCTGCTGATGCGGGCTGCGCCAGTTGCCCAGGGTGTGGGCGCGTTCAACGGGCTGCGGCGCTCAATAGAGCTGCAGGCTGATCCAATAGGCGATGGAAGCGACGAAGGCGCTGGCGGGAATCGTGAGGATCCACGCCCAGACGATGTTGCCCGCCACGCCCCAGCGCACGGCGCTGGCGCGCTGGGTGGAGCCCACGCCGACGATGGCACCGGTGATGGTGTGCGTGGTGGAGACCGGGATGCCCAGCGCGGTGGCGATGAACAGCGTCATGGCGCCGCCCGTCTCGGCGCAAAAGCCGCCCACGGGCTTGAGCTTGGTGATCTTCTGGCCCATGGTCTTGACGATGCGCCAGCCGCCGAACATGGTGCCCATGCCGATGGCCGCGTAGCACGAAATGATGGTCCAGGTGGGCGGCGCGGTGTCGCTGGCCGAGGCGTAGCCGGTGGCGATCAACAGCAGCCAGATGATGCCGATGGTCTTTTGCGCATCGTTGCCGCCGTGGCCCAGGCTGTAGGCGCCGGCGGAGAGCAGCTGCAGCCGCCGGAACCACTTGTCCACGCGGCTGGGGCGCGCGCGCCGAAAGGCCCAGGCCACCGCCACCATCATCAGCGAGCCCAGCAGGAAGCCCAGCACCGGCGAGATGAAGATGAAGGCCACCGTCTTGATGATGCCGCTGGCCACCAGCGCGCCCGCCCCGGACTTGGCGATCACCGCGCCCACGATGCCGCCGATCAGCGCGTGCGAGCTGCTGCTGGGAATGCCGTAGTACCAGGTGATGACGTTCCAGGTGATGGCGCCCACCAGGGCGCCGAAGATCACGTGCGTGTCCACGATGCCCGGGTCCACGATGCCCTTGCCGATGGTGGCCGCCACGCTGAGGTGGAAGACGAAGATGGCCACGAAGTTGAAGAACGCCGCGAAGACCACCGCCTGGGTGGGCTTGAGCACCCCGGTGGAGACCACCGTGGCAATGGAGTTGGCGGCGTCGTGGAACCCGTTCATGAAGTCGAACAGGATGGCCAGCGCCACCAGCAGTGCGACGACCCACAGGGCGGTTTGCATGGTTTGCATGATGGGCAAGGCCTGTCAGCGGCAGCGCGGCTGCGGCTCAGGAATTCTCGAGGATGATGCCCTCGATGTGGTTGGCCACGTCCTCGCAGCGGTCGGTCACGCTTTCCAGCAATTCATAGATGGCCTTGAGCTTGATCAGCTCGCGCACATCGACTTCCTCGCGGAACAGCTTGCTCATGGCACTGCGCAGCACGCGGTCGGCGTCGCCTTCCAGGCGGTCGATCTCCTCGCAGGTCTTGAGCGCCGCCTCGGCCACGGCCGGCTCGGCGATGCGCGGCAGCATCTTCACCGCATCCTGCACGCGCTCGCAGCACTTGAGGCTCAGGTCGGTGAGGCGCGTGATCTCCTCGGTCATGTAGCGGATGTCATACAGCGCCATGGTCTCGGCCGAGTCCTGCAGCAGGTCGGCCACGTCGTCCATGGTGTTGATCAGCGAGTGGATCTGCTCCCGGTCGATGGGCGTGATGAAGGTCTTGTGCAGCGTGCGGTTGACCTCGTGCGTGACCCGGTCGGCGGCGCGCTCGGCATTGTCCACGTCCAGGTTGTAGCGGTCGCGCAAATGCGGATCGTTGTAGTTGGCGACCAGTTGCGAGAACGCCCGGGCGGCCTCGACGATGCGCTCGGCATGCTGGTTGAACATGTCGAAAAAATTGCCTTCGCGCGGCAACAGCTTGCCAAACAGCATGAGGGCTCCTGGAGGGGGGGATGGTCGAAGTGCGGGTTTGCAGAGACGGGACGGACGCGGTGCGGCCCATCGTGGGGGCCGGGCGCCGGGTGGGCGCGAGTTTAACCGCGCGCCAGGCAACTCCTCAGCCGCCGCGAAAGATGAAATACACGGCGCCCACCATGCACAGCCCGGCCCACAGGTAGTCCCATTTGAGCGGCTCGTCCAGGTACAGCGCGGCGAAGGGCACGAACACCGTCAAGGTGATGACCTCCTGCATGATCTTCAGCTGCCCGACGCTGAACTGCGTATGGCCGATGCGATTGGCCGGCACCTGCAGCAGGTATTCGAACAGGGCGATGCCCCAGCTCAGCAGCGCCGCCACATACCAGGGGGCGCTGGCCAGGTTGCGCAGGTGCCCGTACCAGGCAAACGTCATGAAGACGTTGCTGGCCAGCAACAAGGCAATGGTCTGCAGTGAAACGGGCAGCGATTGCAAGGCGTGCATGGCGAAGCCCACAATATCAGTCAGATTGCGTTGCTGCCGGCAGCAGTCAATCGAGGTTTGCTATCAATAAGAAAGCAAAAAATAACCCGGGCAACGAAAAAAACCCCGCTTGTGCGGGGTCAAGCCTGGCGCCCTTGCGCAACGCCAGTTCCCCGAAAAAACGATTCCCCGCGTGTCACTCGCCCAGGTAGGCCGCGCGCACGCGCGGGTCGCTGAGCAGCTGCTTGCCGCCGCCGGTCATGGTGATCAGGCCCGATTCCATCACGTAGCCCCGGTCGGCGATCGCCAGCGCGCGGCTGGCGTTCTGCTCGACCAGCACGATGGTCACGCCCAGCGCGTACACGTCGCGCACCACCTCGAAAATCTTGTCCACCATGATGGGCGACAGGCCCATGGAAGGCTCGTCCAGCAGCAGCACCTTGGGCTGGCTCATGAGCGCACGGCCCATGGCCAGCATCTGCTGCTCACCGCCGGACATGGTGCCGGCCAGCTGGTCCTTGCGCTCGCGCAGGCGGGGGAAGATGTTGAACATCTTCTCCACGTCGGCGGCGATGCCGGCCTTGTCATTGCGCGTGTAGGCGCCCATCAGCAGGTTCTCGGTGATGGACATGCGGGCGAACACGCCGCGCCCCTCCGGCACCATGACCAGGCCCTGCCGGACCAGATCCCAGGCGCCCTTGCCGCGGATGCTCTGGCCCAGGTATTCGATGTCGCCATCGTTCATCCCGAGGGTGCCGGTGATGGCCTTCATGGTGGTGGTCTTGCCGGCGCCGTTGGAGCCGATCAGCGTGACCAGCTCGCCCTCGCGCACCTCCATGTCCACGCCCTTGACGGCCTGGATGCCGCCGTAGGCGACCTTCAGGCCCTTGACCTGCAGCAGCACCGGCCTGGATTGTTCGGCGGTTGTATGTGCCATCTGTGCCATTTCTCAGTGTCCTCCGGTGCCGAGGTAGGCCTCGATCACCTTTTCATTTTTCTGCACATCGGCCGGCGTTCCTTCGGCGATCTGCTTGCCATAGTCCAGCACGGTGACGCGGTCGCACAGGCCCATCACCAGCTTCACGTCGTGCTCGATCAGGAGGATGGTGCGGTTGTCGTTGCGGATGCGGTCGATCAGCTCGCGCAGCTGCACCTTCTCGGTGGCGTTCATGCCGGCCGCGGGCTCGTCCAGCGCGATCAGCTGCGGGTCGGTGGCCAGGGCGCGGGCGATCTCCAGGCGGCGCTGGTCGCCGTAGGACAGCGTGCGGGCCTTGAAGTCGGCGTACTTGGCGATGCCCACGTACTCCAGCAATTCCTGCGCGCGGCGCGTGATCTCGGCCTCCTCGCGCAGGAAGCCCTTGGTGCGGAAGACGGCGCCCGCGAGCCCCGAATGGGTGCGGATGTGGCGCCCGACCATCACGTTTTCCAGCGCCGTCATCTCGGCAAACAGCCGGATGTTCTGGAACGTACGCGCGATGCCGGCCTTGGCGACCAGGTGCACGGCGCGCGGCTCATACGGCTGGCCGGCCAGCTCGAAGCTGCCCGTGTCGGGCGTGTACAGCCCGGTGATGACGTTGAAGAAGGTGGTCTTACCCGCCCCGTTGGGGCCGATCAGGCCGTAGACCTGGCCACGGCGAATGGTGATGCCCACGTCCGATAGCGCCTGCAAGCCGCCGAAGCGCTTGGAGATGCCCGCAACCTTGAGCACCACTTCTTTCTCTGGTGTGTCTGCCATGTTGTTCACTGCTGTAGCGGGGTGTCAGGACTTCTGGGCCAGGCTCTTGCCATGCTCAGGCGAGGGCCACAGGCCACGCGGGCGCAGCAGCATCACGATGATCATCGCCAGTGCAATCAGGAGCTGGCGCAGGATGGACGAGTCCAGGCGGCCGTCGGTCATGGCCTGCAGCGGGCCGGCCACGTAGCGCAACACCTCGGGCAGCGCCGACAGCAGCACCGCGCCCAGGATCACGCCGGGGATGTGGCCGATGCCGCCCAGCACCACCATGGCGACGATCATCACCGACTCCATCAGGCTGAAGGACTCGGGCGAGACAAAGCCCTGGAAGGCCGCGAACATGCTGCCGGCGACGCCGCCAAACGATGCGCCCATGCCGAAGGCCAGCAGCTTCATGTTGCGCGTGTTGATGCCCATGGCCTTGGCGGCGATCTCGTCCTCGCGGATTGCCATCCAGGCACGGCCGATGCGCGAGTCCTGCAGGCGGTAGCAGATCACGATGGTGACCAGCACCAGCGCCAGGAACAGGTAGTAGTACAGCGTGACCGAGCTGATGTCGAAGCCGAACAGCTCCAGCTTGCGCCCCAGGTCGAGCCCGAAGATCTTCACCGAGTCGATCTGCCCCAGCCCCTTGGGGCCGTTGGTGATGTTGACCGGATGGTCCAGGTTGTTCAGGAAGATGCGGATGATCTCGCCAAAGCCCAGCGTCACGATCGCCAGGTAGTCGCCGCGCAGCTTCAGCACCGGGATGCCCAGCAGCACGCCCGTGATGGCCGCCAGCAGCAGCGCCAACGGGATGACCATCCACAGCGACAGGTGCAGCCCCTCTGGGAAATGCGCGGCGAACCAGGCGAAGTTGTCCGCCAGGTGCGGCGAGGCCAGCAGGCCGAACATGTAGGCGCCCACGGCGTAGAAGGCCACGTACCCCAGGTCGAGCAGGCCGGCGTAGCCGACGACGATGTTCAGGCCCAGCGCCAGCATCACGTACAGCAGCGCCAGGTCGGCGATGCGCACCCAGGCGTTGCCGAAGAACTGCAGCAGCAGGGGCAGCACGAGCAGCGCGATGCCGCCCAGGATCCATTGGATCTTGTGGTTTTTCATGATGGTTGTTCTCCCTGCCGGTTACGCCCGGTCTGCCACGCGTTCGCCCAGCAGGCCCGAGGGACGCAGCGTGAGGATGATGATCAGCACGATGAAGGCGAAGATGTCGGTGTAGTGGCTGCCCAGCACGCCGCCGGTGAGCTGGCCGATGTAGCCCGAGCCGATGGCCTCGATCAGGCCCAGCAGGATGCCGCCGATCACGGCGCCGGCCAGGTTGCCGATGCCGCCGAACACCGCCGCGGTGAAGGCCTTCAGCCCCGGCAGGAAGCCCATGGTGTGCTGGGCCGTGCCGTAGTTGGAGGCGTACATGATGCCGGCGATGGCCGCCAGCACGGCGCCGATGATGAAGGTGGCCGAGATCACCATGTCGGGCTTGACGCCCATGAGCGCCGCCACGCGCGGGTTCTCTGCCGTGGCGCGCATGGCGCGGCCCAGGCGGGTGTAGCTGACCAGGTAGACCATGGCGGCCAGCGAGATCACGGTCACGCTCAGGATCAGGATCTGCGTGGTGGTGATGACGGCGCCGCCGATCTGGTAGGGCACGGCCGGCAGCAGCGTGGGATAGGGCTTGTAGTTGGGCTTCCAGATGATCATGGCCAGCGTCTGCAGCAGCAGCGACATGCCGATGGCGGTGATCAGGGGAGCCAGGCGCGGGCTGTTGCGCAGCGGCTTGTAGGCGATCTTCTCGATTGCGAAATTGAGCGCGGCGGCGACCACGCAGGCTATCAGCGTGGCCAGCAGCAGGATGACCCAGCCGGGCGCGCCCGGCATGGCCTGCTGCATCAGTCCGATGCAGCTCCAGCTGGTGAGCGCACCGATCATGAGCACTTCGCCGTGCGCGAAATTAATAAGCTGGATGATGCCGTACACCATGGTATAGCCCAGGGCTATCAAGGCGTACATGCTGCCCAGGACCAGACCGTTGATGATCTGCTGCAGCAAAATGTCCATAAGTTGAGTCCTTCGTGAGCGACGCGCGTCAGGCAGGCGGGCCCTGCGGGGCAGCCTTGTGGGCCCCCTGCCTCCTACAAAAAAAACCCGCCAGGTCGGAGCTGTGCGGGTTAGGTGGTGAAATTTTGTCACGGCTTTCATGTGCTCCGCTGCATCGGCCCGCCGGGGTTTTCCCTTGATCAGGCGCCGCATCACACGGCCGTGCTTTGCATTAGTTCCACTAATGAAAGATACGGCATCAGGTCAAGTGCCGATTGCCGCTCACCCGCCACCGGAGCGCGCCGCCGCGTTGCGCGCGCGCAGTTCGTCGAGTTTCTGGCCGATCTTGATCTCCAGCCCGCGCGCCACCGGCTGGTAGAAACCGGGCGGCTCCATGCCCTCGGGCAGGTACTGCGCCCCGGCGGCAAACCCGCCCTCCTCGTCGTGCGCGTAGCGGTAGCCGCGGCCGTAGTCGAGCTGCTTCATGAGGCGGGTCGGCGCGTTGCGCAGGTGCAGCGGCACCGGGCGCGTGGCCTCCGCCTTGATCAGGGCCCGCGCCTTGTTGTAGGCGGCATAGCCGGCATTGCTCTTGGGCGCCACGGCCAGGTACAGCACGGCCTGCGCCAGCGCCAGCTCGCCCTCGGGGCTGCCCAGGCGCTCGTAGGTCTGCGCCGCCTCGTTGGTGATCTGCATGGCGCGCGGGTCGGCCAGGCCGATGTCCTCCCAGGCCATGCGGATGATGCGCCGCGCCAGGTACTGCGGGTCGGCGCCGCCGTCGAGCATGCGCACCAGCCAGTACAGCGCCGCGTCCGGGTCGGAGCCGCGCACCGACTTGTGCAGCGCGCTGATGGTGTCGTAGAACTGCTCGCCCCCCTTGTCGTAGCGGCGCATCTGCTGGCCCAGCACCGAAAGCAGCCAGGCATCTTCGATGCGCTCCACCCCGGCCTGTGAGGCGGTGATGGCCAGCGTCTCCAGGGTGTTGAGCAGGCGCCGCGCGTCGCCATCGGCATAGCCGATCAGGCGCTCCAGTGCTTCATCTTCGATAGCTGGAAGCGCTTGTTCCGCCTGGGCGCGAACCACGATCTGCTTCAAGTCATCGGCATCGAGCGGTTGCAGCACATAGACCACGGCGCGCGACAGCAGGGCCGAGTTGACCTCGAAGGACGGGTTCTCCGTGGTCGCGCCCACGAAAGTGAACAGGCCGCTTTCCACGTGCGGCAGGAAGGCGTCCTGCTGGCTCTTGTTGAAGCGGTGCACCTCATCGACGAAAACGATGGTGCGCTGCGGCGCCAGCCCATCGCGGGCGTTCTCGGCCAGCTGCACGGCCTCGCGTATCTCCTTCACGCCGCCCAGCACGGCGCTGATGCTGATGAACTGCGCATCGAAGGCGCGCGCCATCAGCCGGGCGATCGTCGTCTTGCCGACCCCCGGCGGCCCCCACAGGATGCAGCTGTGCGGCCGCCCTGACTCGAACGCCAGCCGCAGCGGCTTGCCCGGCCCCAGGATGTGCTGCTGGCCTATCACTTCGCCCAGGGTGCGCGGGCGCAGGCGCTCGGCCAGGGGCTGGTAGGCGGCGGAGGGGGGGGGGATGTCTGCATGAGGTTCACAGCCGGGAGGCAGCGGCCATCGTAGCGGCTCGGGCCTGGCTTTCTATGATGCGACAGCCACGCGCCGCCCTGCCCGGGGGGCGCAGCCGCCAACCCACCCGAGCCGACCCATGCCCAGCCGCAAGCCCCTTCCTCCCGGCGGCACCAGCCACCCCTTGCCCCTGCAGGACTTCCTGCCGCGCGTACGCGCCTGCACGCTGTGCGCGCCGTTCCTGCCCCTGGGCCCGCGCCCGGTGCTGCAGGCCGGCACCACGGCGCGCATCCTGATCGCCAGCCAGGCGCCGGGGCGCAAGGTGCACGCCTCGGGCGTGCCCTTCGACGACGCCAGCGGCGAGCGCCTGCGCGACTGGCTGCAGCTGCCGCGCGAGGTGTTCTATGACGAGAAGCGCGTGGCCATCGTGCCCATGGGGTTTTGCTACCCGGGCAAGACGGCCTCGGGCGACGCGCCGCCCCGCCCGGAATGCGCCCCGGCCTGGCGCGCGCCCTTGCTGGCGCTGCTGCCGCACATTGCGCTGACGGTGGCCGTGGGCCAGTACGCCATCGGCTGGCACCTGCCCGGCAGCCGCGGCCGGCCGCTGGCGCAGACGGTGCGCGCCAGCGCAGCGCCCGGCAGCGCCGTCATCGCACTGCCCCACCCCAGCCCGCGCAACAACGGCTGGCTCAAGCACAACCCCTGGTTCGAGGCCGAGTGCCTGCCCCTGTTGCGCGCGCGTGTCGCGACAGCGCTGGCGGGCAGCGGCTGAGGCCGCGCAGCCGGCTCGGCGCAAGGGTTTACACCAGCCGGCCCATACCACAACCGTTTGACATAGCTCATCTCTTATCCCAGTGCCCAGGTCAAGAATTCCGGCAACCAAGAGGGTTACGGAAGGAGAAGACCATGAGCCACCACGACGACGAGAACGACAAAGTCCCGCTCATACAGCAGCTGCTGGACAGCCCGTTCCTGCTGCTGTTCCTGGGCGTGATGATCCCCATGGTTGTCTACAACCTGTGGGGCGTCATCGACATCCTGACCATCCCGCTGGCCAAGTAGGAGGTCACCATGAGCGCAATCCTGCCGCCCTCAGAGCGGCTGTGGTGGAAGCATCCGCTGGACCGCGTCGAAGGCTTGTGGATCGCCATCTCCTTCGTCTGGTGCATGGTGATGTTCTTCATGATGACGCTGTGGCACGTCTACGGCAAACAGAACCTGGCCACCGAGACCTACAAGACCACGCCCACCAAATTTGCCGCTCAGGCGCAGGCCGCCGTGGACAAGTGGACGGTGCGCACCGAGACCGAGCAGAAGATCCCCGTCGTCGCCCCGCCCGAAGGCGCGGACGTGTACATGCTGGGCCGGCTGTGGAGCTGGTGGCCCATCCTGGAGCTGGAAAAGGGCAAGACCTACAAGCTGCACCTGACGGCCATGGACTACAACCACGGCTTTTCGCTGCAGCCCACCAACATCAACATCCAGGTGGTGCCGGGCTACGAGCACGTCATCAAGGTCACGCCCAACGAGAGCGGGACCTTCTCCGTCGTGTGCAACGAGTACTGCGGCATCGGCCACCACGAGATGGTGGGCCGCATCTACGTGAAGTGAGGGACGCACCATGACCATCACGACCACGTACCGCACCTGCCCGCGCACCGGCCTGCAATTCGAGGCCCAGGCAGAAAAACTCATGATCGCCAACGCCTTCATGGCCGTGGTGGCGCTGCTCGTCGGCGGCCTCCTGGCCATCGGCGTGGTGCTCACGCGCTGGCCCGCCGTGCACTGGCTGGCCGCCGACACCTTCTACATGGTGCTCACCGCGCACGGCATCGACATGCTGATCTTCTGGATCATCTTCTTCGAGGTCGCGGTGCTGTACTTCGCCTCCTCCACGCTGCTGCGCTGCCGCATCGCCACGCCGAAGATCGCCTGGGCGGGCTTCGCGCTGATGCTGGTCGGCGCGGTGTGGAACAACATCACCGTGTTCCAGGGCGAATCCAGCGTGATGATGACCTCCTACGTGCCCATGATGGCGCACTGGTCGTTCTACCTGAGCCTGATCCTGTACGCGGTGGGCGCCCTGGTCGCGTGCGGCGTGTTCTTCGGCACGCTGGTGGTCGCCAAGCGCGACAAGACCTACGAAGGCTCCGTGCCGCTGGTGACCTTCGGCGCCACGACGGCGGCCATCATCGCCGTGTTCACCATCCTGTCGGGCGCCTTCATCCTGGTGCCCACGTTCTTCGTCTCCATCGGCCTGCTCAAGGGCGTCGATCCGCTGATCTACCGCGTCGTCTGGTGGGCCTTCGGCCACTCGTCGCAGCAGATCAACGTGGCCACGCACATCTCGATCTGGTATGCCGTGGCGGCGATCGCCTTCGGCGCCAAGCCCATGTCCGAGCGCGTGAGCCGCGGCGCCTTCCTGCTGTACATCCTGTTCCTGCAGCTGGCCAGCGCCCACCACATCCTGGCCGACCCGGGCGTCTCCACCGAGTGGAAGATCGTCAACACCAGCTACTTCATGTACTTTGCCGTGCTGGCCTCGATGATCCACGCGCTGTCGGTGCCTGGCGCCATGGAGGTGGCGCAGCGCGCGCGCGGCTACGACAAGGGCCTGTTCGAGTGGCTGCGCAAGGCGCCGTGGAGCAACCCGACGTTCTCCGGCGTGTTCATCGCGCTGGTGGGCTTTGGCTTCCTGGGCGGCATCTCGGGCGTGATGATGGGCACCGAGCAGCTCAACCTGCTGATCCACAACACCATCTACGTGCCGGGCCACTTCCACGCCACGGTCGTCGTGGGCACCACGCTCACCTTCATGGCGCTGACCTACTTCCTGATCCCCTCGCTGTTCAAGCGCGAGATGATCGCCCCGGGCCTGGCGCGCCTGCAGCCCTACCTGTTCGGCTTCTCGATGTACTTCTTCTGCCTGGTGATGATGGGCGCGGGCACGCTGGGGGTCTCGCGCCGGCACTGGGACATGGCCTTCAGCGGCAACGCGCTGGCCTACGAATGGCCCGGCGCGGCCTACCTGATGATGGGCCTGGTGGGCATAGCGGGCGTGGCGGCCATCGCCGGCGGCGCGATCTACGTCTACGTCACCGTCGGCTCGCTGCTGTGGGGCAAGCGCCTGGACGCCGGCCGCCCCAGCCCGACCTTCACGCCCGTGCCGCGCGCCGCGCCCACGGCGGCCGCGCAGACCTATGGCTCGGCCGGCTTCGTCGCGCCCGGCACCTTCGTGCTGGCCGTGCTGTTCCTGGTGTCGTTCGTGCTGTACTACTTCGTCAACTGGAAGTACCTCGGCCAGCTGTGGGGCCTGAGCTGAGCGGGAGCGCAGCGCGATGAACACCGCCACGCTTCCACCCCCCGCCGCGCGCACCGGCGCGCAGCTCGCGCGCGACGTCGTCTCGCTATTCAAGCTGCGCATCGGCGTGCTGATCATGATCACCGCGCTGGTGGGCATGGCGGTCACGCCGGGCCCGGCGCCCGGCGCGCTGCAGGTGCTGGTGCTGGCGTTGTCGGTGCTGCTCGCCTCGGCCAGCGCGGGCGCGTTCAACCAGTATGTCGAGTACCAAAGCGACCGGCTGATGCAGCGCACCTGCCGGCGCGCCTTTGCCACCGGCGCGCTGGCGCACCACCCGGCGTGGCTGGCGCTGATGGCGGCGCTGCTGGCCGGCGCCGTGGCTGCGGCCTGGCTGGCGCTGAACGCCGTGGCCGCGCTGCACGTGTTCCTGGGAGCCTTCTTCTACGGCGTGGTCTACACGCTGTGGCTCAAGCGCCGCACCGCCTGGAACATCGTGATCGGCGGCCTGGCGGGCAGCTTTGCCGTGCTGGCCGGTGCTGCTGCCGTCGATCCGGCCCTGGGGCCGCTGCCCTGGCTGCTGGCGCTGGTGCTGTTCCTGTGGACGCCGCCGCACTTCTGGAGCCTGGCGATCGCCAACAGCGCCGACTACGCGCAGGCCGGCGTTCCCATGCTGCCGGTGGTGGCCGGCCCCGAGCGCGCTGCGCGCATCGTGCTCGCCAGCACCGTGCTGCTGTTCCTGGCCTCGCTGGCGCCGCTGGCGTTCGGCGCCGGGTGGGGTGCATGGGCTCGGGGCGCTGGCGGGCGGGTTGTACTTCGTGCGCAAGTCCTGGCAGCTGGCGCGCCGGCCTGGGCGCGCGGCCGCCATGGGGTCGTTCTTCGCCTCGCTGGTCCAGCTGAGCGTGCTGCTGGCGGCGGCCAGCCTGGACGCGCTGCTGCGCTGACGGCAGGGGACGCCGCGGCCATGCCAGTCCTTGCGCCCCCAGGCCCGCCGTGCACCGCGCGCCGCCCCGGCGCCCTGCGCACCACGCTGGCCTGCGCAACGGGCCTGCTGCTGGCGGCGGGGGGCGCCTCGGCGCAGGGCGGCGGCGCCGACCTGGGCCTGGACCGCGACGCCGCCCTGCGCGCCAGCCAGGCGGCTCTGGGCCGCACGGTGGGCGAGCACATCCTGCTCGACCGCGAAGGCCGGCCCGTCTCGCTCGCCGCCTACCGCGGCAAGCCGCTCCTGGTGAGCTTCATCTACACCGGCTGCTTCCAGGTCTGCCCGACCACCACGCGCGCACTGCAGGACGCCGTGCAGGGCCTGCAGCAGGCGGTGGGGCCCAACCAGTTCAACGTGGTGAGCATCGGCTTCAACCAGCCGGCCGACTCGCCCCAGGCGCTCAAGGCCTTCGCCGTGCAGTTCGGCATCCGCCAGGCCAACTGGGAATTCCTCAGCCCGCCGGCGGCCATCGTGCCGGCGCTGGCGCGCGATTTCGGCTTCGTCTTCCAGGCCTCGCCCGCCGGCTTCGATCATGTGCTGCAGGTCTCGGTGCTCGACGCGCAGGGGCGCATCGTGCGCCAGGTGTACGGCGAGCGGCCGCTGCCGGCCGAGCTGGGCGAGCCGCTGAAGATGCTGCTGGCCGGCGCCCCGGTGCAGCCGGACGCGCTGCTGGGCCAGGTCATGGACCGGGTGCGCATCCTGTGCACGGTCTATGACCCCGGGACCGGCGCCTACCGGGTGGACTACACGCTGCCGCTGCAGGTCGCCGGCGGCGTGACGTTTTTCGTGTCGATGATCGCGTTCTTCATCGGCGAGTGGCGCTCCAGCCGCAAGAGCCGCCGGGCGGCAGCGCGCAAGGCCTGATGCGCGGTGCCGCCATGAACTGCTCCACCGCTGGCCGCAACGCCGCAGGCGCCGCCGCACCCGCCCTGGCGCACCCGGCGGGCGCCTGGCGCCTGCTGGAGCACGCCCTGGACGCCGTCACCGGCCCGCACGCCAATCCGCTCAAGCACCTGGGCGCCCTGGGCGGGCTGCTGCTGGCGCTGCTGGTGGCCAGCGGCGCGGTGCTGTATGCCGTGCTGGACACCTCCGCCGCAGGCGCCCATGCGTCCATCGCCGCGCTGGCCGACGCGCCCTGGCGGCTGGGCACGGCGCTGCGCGGCCTGCACCGCTACGGCGCCGACGCCTTCATGCTGGTGCTGGCGCTGCACATCGCGCGCGAAGGGCTGCTGGGGCGCTTTCGCCATTGGCGGCGCGCCATCTGGTGGACCGGCGTGCCGCTGGTGGCGCTGGCCTTCGCGAGCGCCATCGGGGGCTTCTGGCTGAACTGGGACCGCCTGGGGCAGTACAGCGCCGTGGCGACGGCCGAGTGGCTCGACGCCCTGCCCGGCCTGGGCGCGCCCCTGGCGCGCAACTTCCTGGACGGCGCGAGCCTGGGCCCCCGGCTGTTCACGCTGCTGCTGTTCATCCATATCGGCGTGCCGCTGCTGCTGGTGTTCGGGCTGTGGTTCCACGTCCAGCGCCTCAGCCTGGCGCGGGTGTTCCCGCCGCGCGCCCTGGCCTGGCGCACCCTGGCGGCGCTGCTGGCGCTGGCCTGGCTGTTGCCGGTACACAGCCCGGGGCCGGCCGACCTGGCCAGCCAGCCCGCCGCCCTGGCGCTGGACTGGTGGCTGCTGTTCGCCCACCCGCTGGTCGATGCCACCTCGCCGCTGGCCGGCTGGGCGCTGGCGGCGCTGGCCTTCGGGGCGCTGGCGCTGGTGCCGCTGTGGCCGGGCCGCGCCGCGCGCCCGCCGGCTGCCGTGGTGCACCCCGAGCATTGCAGCGGCTGCGCGCGCTGCTTTGACGACTGCCCCTACGCGGCCATCCGCATGGTGCCGCACCCCGGCGCCAGGCCGGGCGTGCAGCTGGCGCAGGTGCAGGCCGACCTGTGCGCCAGCTGCGGCATTTGCGCCGGCGCCTGCCCCTCGTCCACGCCCTTTCGCAGCAGCCGCGAATTGGTGACCGGCATCGACCTGCCGCACGCGCCGGTGCAGCAGCTGCGCAGGCAGTTGCGGCAGGGCCTGCAGGCCCTGCAAGGTCCGGCGCGCTACGTCGTGCTGGGCTGCGCCCAGGGCGCACGCGCCGCGCTGCAGGCCGACGACGTGCTGCAGCTGCAGCTGGTGTGCGCCGGCGCGCTGCCGCCGTCCTTCATCGAATACGCGCTGCGCCACGGCGCCGACGGCGTGCTGGTGAGCGGCTGCCGCGCAGGCGGCTGCGAGTTCCGGCTGGGCCAGCGCTGGACGGCCGACCGCCTGGCGGCCAGCCGCCCGCCCGGGCTGCGCCGCAGCGTGCCGCGTGCGCGGCTGCAGGTGGCGTGGGCCGACAGGGGCGACGAGCGCGCCCTGGCGGCTGCGCTGCAGGCCTTGCGCCAGCGTTGCCCGGCGGGCGCGGCGCGCCATGACGACCAGGAGATCTCCCCATGAATCGCGCACTGAACTGGGCGGGCCAGGCGCTGCTGTACGGCAGCTTTGCCGCGGCAGTGGGCGTGTTCTCGCGCTGGCCGGCCTACCACCCGCTGGCCGATGGCATGGCGCAGGTCAAGGTCAGCTTCAACCACCACGGCGCGCGGCTGGTCGAGTGCCGCACCCAGACGGCCGAGGAACTGGCCCGGCTGGCGCCCCACATGCGCCGCGCCACGCAGTGCGAACGCGAGCGCGCACCCGTGCACATCGAGGTGGACATCGATGGCCGGAACGTGCTGCAGCAGTCCGTGGCGCCGGCCGGCCTGTCGCGCGACGGCGCCTCGGCCTTCTACCGCCGCCTGGACCTGCCCGCCGGCCCGCACCGCATTGCCGTGCGCCTGCAGGACGACCCCGGCGCGGGCGCCGCCGTCCACCAGCGCGAGGAAGTGGTCACCCTGCAGCCCGCGCAGGTGCTGGTGATCGACTTCAACGCGGACAAGGGAGGCATCGTTTTCCAATGAGCGCCAGCAGCAGCAGCAGCCCCACCTTCCCCGCCGGCGCGCGCCCGCGCCCCGCCGCCTGCCCGCCCGCCGCGCGGCCCGGCGCCAGCTACCAGCTCGAGCTGCCGCGCGATGCCCGCCTGCCGCTGGCGCGCGGCTGGCTGTGGCTGGGCCTGGCGGCGCTGATCGGCTCGGGCGTGTTCTCCGTGCTGCTGGTGGCGGCGCGCACGCCCTGGGTCAACCAGTGGCTGCCCGGCGCCGACTTCTTCCACGTCGCGCTGGTGCTGCACGTGGACCTGTCGGTGCTGGTGTGGTTCGTCGCCATGGCCGGCATGCTGTGGAGCCTGCACGGCCAGCCGCGCGCGCAGGCGCTGGGCTGGTGGGCGCTGTGGACCACCGGCGCCGGCACGCTGGCCATGGCGCTGGCGCCGTTCGTGCAGCCGGGCGCGCCCATCATGGCCAACTACATCCCGGTGCTGGATTCGCCGCTGTTCCTGGCCGGGCTGGTGGTGTTCGGCGCCGGCGCGGCGCTGCTGGCGCTGCGCGACCTGTGGACGGCGCCGCGCCTGGGGCTGCAATGGGCCGGGCGCGGCGCGCTGCACTTCGGCCTGAGCGCAGCCGCCGTCGCCACCGCGGTGGCGCTGATCAGCTTCGCCTGGTCGTGGGCGGTGCTGCCGACCAGCCTGCACGGCAAGGCGTACTACGAAATCCTGTTCTGGGGCGGCGGCCACGCGCTGCAGTTCACCTGGACCATCCTGATGCTGGTCGCCTGGCTGTGGCTGGCCGGCAGCTGCGGCGCGCCGCTGCTGCTCACGCCGCGCGTGGTGCTGGCGCTGCTGCTGCTGGCGCTGGCGGGGGTGTTCGTCACGCCGCTGGCCTACCTGGCGCACGACGTGGCCTCGGTCGAGCACCGCAACCTGCTGACCTGGGCCATGCGCCTGGGCGGCGGGCCGGCCATCCTGCCGGTGGGCCTGGCGGTGGTGCTGGCGATGGCGGCGCAGCGCAACCTGGCCCCGGCCATGCGACCGCTGCGCGCGGCGCTGCTGGCCTCGGTGCTGCTGTTCGCCTCGGGCGGGCTGATCGGCATCTTCATCAATGGCAGCAACGTGCGCATCCCGGCGCACTACCACGGCTGCATCGTGGGCGTGACGCTGGCGCTGATGGGCGCGGTCTATCGCATCCTGCCGGCGCTGGGCTACCGCGCGCCGCAGGGGCGCCTGGCCACCTGGCAGCCCTGGACGTATGGCCTGGGCCAGCTGATGCACATCATCGGCCTGGTGTGGTCGGGCGGCTACGGCGTGCAGCGCAAGGTGGCGGGCGCCGAGCAGGTGCTGCGCAGCACCGCCGAGGTGGCCGGCATGGGGCTGATGGGCCTGGGCGGGCTGGTGGCCATCATCGGCGGGCTGATGTTCGTGCTGGTGGTGCTGCGTGTCATGCAGGGCACTGCGCTGGCGGGCGCCGGCCGGGGCGCGGGCGCGGGAGAGACCGCATGATCGGCGTGCTGCAAAAACTGCTGCAGACCCTGTTCCTGCGCATCGAGGGCCTGTTCAACGCCGCGTTCGGCGACCGCATCAACCCGTTCTACCACCTGGGCGCGATCACCTTCTTCCTGTTCTGGATCGTGGGCGCCAGCGGGCTGTACCTGTACGTGTTCTTCGAGACCGGCGTGGCCGAGGCCTATGCCTCGGTGGCGGCGCTGTCCACGCGCCAGTGGTGGCTGGGCGGCGTGCTGCGCAGCGTGCACCGCTACGCCTCGGACGCCATGGTGCTGACCATGGTGCTGCACATGCTGCGCTACTTCGCGTTCAACCTGTACCACGGCTTTCGCTGGTTCTCCTGGGTCACCGGCGTCATGCTGGTCTGGTTGGTCTACGCCTCGGGCGTGAACGGCTACATGCTGCCCTGGGACCAGCTGGCGCAGTACGTCACCGTCACCAGCTTCGAGTGGCTGGACTGGCTGCCGATGTTCAGTGGCAGCCTGATGCGCAACTTCCTGTACTCCGACCACGTGGGCGCGCGCTTCTTCACGCTGCTGTCGTTCCTGCACCTGGGCCTGCCGCTGGTGGTGCTGATGGTCATGTGGATCCACGTGCAGCGGGTGCCCAAGGCGCGCACCACGCCGCCGCGCCCCATCGCCTGGGGGCTGCTGGCCAGCCTGCTGGCGCTGTCGCTGGCGGCGCCGGTGCACAGCCAGGGCGGGCCGGTGGACCTGGCGCGCGCCATCACGCGCGTCGAACCCGACTGGTTCTACCTGGCGGTGTTCCCGCTGCTCAGCCAGTGGCCCATGGGGCGCGTGTGGGCGCTGGTGGTGGGCGTGTCGGTACTGGTGGCGCTGCTGCCGTGGTGGCCGCCGCGCTGGCGGCGCGGGCCGCAGCCCGGGCACCAGGTGCTGGTGCAGGGCGAGGCCGGCGCGCGCAGCACCATCGCCGTGCGCGCGGGCGAGACCATCCTGGACGCCGGCCTGCGCCAGGGCCTGGCGCTGCCCTACGAGTGCCGCAATGGCGGCTGCGGCCTGTGCGTGTGCGCGGTCGAGCAAGGCCCGTTCGAGCACCGCCCCTACCAAAAGAGCGCCCTGCCCGATGCCGAGCGCGCGCGCGGCCGGGCGCTGATGTGCTGCGCCGTGCCGGGCGGCGACATGGTGATCGAGGTCGCCGGCTTCACTGGCGCGCAGCAGCAGCAAGCGCAGCAGGTCTACAGCGCCACGGTGACCCGGCTGGAGCAGTTCGCGCCCGACGTGATGCGCGTGGTGCTGCAGCTGCCTGCCGGCCAGCGCCTGGAATACACCGCCGGCCAGTACCTGAACGTGCTGCTGGAGGACGGCCAGCGGCGCGCGTTCTCGTTCGCCAGCCGGCCCGGCGCCAGCGACGACATCGAGCTGCACGTGCGCCTGGTGCCGGGCGGGCGCTTCACCACGCATGTATTCGAGGCCATGCGCGTGGGCGACACGCTGCGCTTTGAAGGCCCCCTGGGCCAGTTCACGCTGCGGGATGGCGAGCAGCCGATCCTGTTCATCGCCGGCGCCACCGGCTTTGCGCCGGTCAAGAGCATCGTCGAGGACGCCTTCGCGCGCGGCGTGCAGCGGCCCATGCGGCTGTACTGGGGCGTGCGCCGGCCGCAGGACCTGTACCAGCTGCCGCTGACCGAGCAGTGGCAGCGCGAGCACGCCAATTTCGAGGTGGTGCCGGTGGTGTCCGAGCCTGCCGCCGGCGACGGCTGGAGCGGGCGCACTGGCCTGGTGCACGAGGCCCTGCTGCACGACTTCCCCGACCTGCGCGGGCACGAGGTCTACCTGTGCGGCTCGGTGCGCATGGTGGAGGCGGCCGCGCCGGCCTTCATCGCCCAGGGCCTGGACGAGAACTTCTGCTTCTCGGACGCCTTCGTCACCGGCCCGCTGGAGGCGCCCGCAAACGCTCCAAACGGGTGATTTCAAGTAAAAACCGCTGCTTGCCGGCGCCAATCAACGAGAGTTAGCTATCATTTTTGATAGTCCTACTGGCGAAGCACGTCGGCGCCAGCGGGCGTCTTGAAGCTGAAGGCATCGGCTGGCAGCTGCGCGTTCAGCCGCATGCCTGCGAACCGGATGACCGAGCGCTGGCCAAAGCCGTCCTCGATCTCCAGCGCCGCCAAGCGCGCGCCGTCGAAGCCCACACGCACGCTCTTGAGCTGGCCGCCATCGGCCTTGGGCGTTGCCAGCACCCACTGCAGGCCGCCCTCGTCGGGCGCGTCCTGCAGCGTGAAGTCGCTGCGCAGCGCCGCCAGGTCGGGCGCCGAGGCGATGAGCGCCGCCGGCGTCGAGCCCAGCGCCTTGTCCTGCGCGCGCTGCGTGACCTGGTTCAGGTCGGCGTCGTACAGCCACAGCGTGCGGCCATCGGCCACGATGGTCTGCTCGAACGGCTTCTGGTAGACGAACCTGAAGCGCCCGGGCCGCTGGAACGCGAACGTTCCGCTGCTGGTCTTGCTGCGCGCCGCCTGGCCGTCCTTGGGCGGCGCGGTGACCGTCTGGGTGAATTCGGCACTGCCGCTCCTGGCAGTCTTCATGAACTCTTCCAGGCTCTGCAGGCCGCCGGCCTGCGCCAATGTTGCGCAGCCCGCCATCAAAAATGAAACCACAAAATTCCGCATGCAAAACTCCTAAAACGCGGCTCGGCCACAGCCCTGTGCAAAGCTCACGCGCCCGCCAGCAGACGCCGCGGGTCCGGCTTTGCCGGCCCGGTGGCATCGTCCCCCTTCCCGAAGCGCGCAGCGCGTAGAGAGGAGAGGCGGCGAGCCGCGCAGCGGCCCGGGGGGTCGCCCGCTACTCACTGCGCGCGGGCACCAGCACCTCGCGTTGGCCGTTGGACGTGAGGGCGCTGACCAGGCCGGCCTTTTCCATGTCCTCCAGCAGCCGCGCCGAGCGGTTGTAGCCGATGCGCAGCTTGCGCTGCACGTAGGAGATGCTGGCCTTGCGGTCCTTGAGCACCACCTCCACGGCCTGGTCGTACATGGGGTCCTTCTCGCCGCCTTCGGCGCCGTCCAGGCCGCCGAAGCCGCTGCTGCCCCCGTCCTCGTCGAGGCTACCGCCATCGAGCAGGCCGTCGATGTAGTCCGGCTCCCCTTGGCTCTTCAGGTAATTGACCACCCGATGCACCTCCTCGTCGGACACGAAGGCGCCGTGCACGCGCACCGGCAGGCCGGTGCCGCTGGCCATGTACAGCATGTCGCCCATGCCCAGCAGCGCCTCGGCGCCCATCTGGTCCAGAATGGTGCGGCTGTCGATCTTGCTGGACACCTGGAAGGCGATGCGCGTGGGGATGTTGGCCTTGATCAGGCCGGTGATGACGTCCACGCTGGGGCGCTGCGTGGCCAGGATCAGGTGGATGCCGGCGGCGCGCGCCTTCTGCGCCAGGCGGGCGATCAGCTCCTCGATCTTCTTGCCCACCACCATCATCAGGTCGGCCAGCTCGTCGATCACCACCACGATGTAGGGCAGCCGCTCCAGGGGCTCGGGCGCCTCGGGGTTCAGGCTGAAGGGGTTGGCGATCGATTCCTCGCGCGCCGCCGCCTCGTCGATCTTGGTGTTGTAGCCGGCCAGGTTGCGCACGCCCAGCTTGCTCATGAGCTTGTAGCGCCGCTCCATCTCGGCCACGCACCAGTTCAAGCCGTGCGCGGCCTGCTTCATGTCGGTCACCACCGGGGCCAACAGGTGCGGGATGCCCTCGTAGACGCTCATCTCCAGCATCTTGGGATCGATCATGAGCAGGCGCACGTCGCGCGCCTCGGCCTTGTAGAGCAGCGACAGGATCATCGCGTTGATGCCCACCGACTTGCCCGAGCCAGTGGTGCCGGCCACCAGGCAGTGCGGCATCTTGGCCAGGTCGGCCACGATGGGCGCGCCCACGATGTCCTTGCCCAGGCCCACGGTGAGCATGCTTTTCGCGTCGTGGTAGACCGCCGACCCCAGGATCTCGGACAGGCGGATGGTCTGGCGCCGGGCGTTGGGCAGCTCCAGCGCCATGGTGGTCTTGCCGGGAATGGTCTCGACCACGCGGATGGATACCAGCGACAGCGAGCGCGCCAGGTCCTTGGCCAGGCCGACGATCTGCGAGCCCTTGACGCCGGTGGCCGGCTCGATCTCGTAGCGCGTGATGACCGGGCCGGGCGCCGCGGCCACGACCGCGACCTCGACGCCGAAGTCGTGCAGCTTCTTCTCGATCAGGCGGCTGGTCATCTCCAGCGTCTCGGGCGCCACCGACTCCTGGCGCGCCTGCGCAGCGTCCAGCAGGCTGACCTGCGGCAGCGCGCCGTCGGGCGTTTCCACGAACAGCGGCTTTTGCCGCTCGCGGGCCGCGCGCTCGCTGGGGGCGGGTTCGGCCAGCGGGGGCTCGATCCGGGGGCCGGACGGGAGCTGGGCCTTTGGCGGCGATGGCGGCGATGGCGGCGACGGCTGTGGCGGCTGCGGGGCGCGTGCCTGGCCCGGCTCTGGCGCGGCCGCCATCGGCGCCGGGGCCGGTGCGGGCGCGTCCACCACCGGTTCATGGCGCAGTCCGCCCGGCATGTCCACCTGGCGCTCGCGCACGGCGCGCCGCCCTGCGGCCGCGTCGCGCACGCGCTCGCGCTGCGCGCGCCCGGCCAGCACCAGCGCATCGATGCTGCCGCCCACGCGCTCGGCCAGGTGGCCCCAGGAAAATCCGAAAACCAGCGCCGCGCCCAGCACCGCCAGCATCACCCCTGCCAGGCCGGAGCCTGCAAACCCCAGCCATTGCACCGCCAGCGGCCCCAGCGCATAGCCTAGCATGCCGCCTGCGTGGCCGGGCAGCAGGTCTTCAAAACGGTACAGCCGCGACCATTCGAGCGCACTGCCGGCGCACAGCAGCAGCGCCAGCCCCAGCCAGAAGGCGCCGCGCTGGCGCCAGGGATGGGGGGGCGCCTCGCCGCCGCGCATCCAGCGCGCCAGCGACGCCAGCCAGGCGTGCAGGGCCGCAGCCACCGCCCACCAGACCGAAAACCCCAGCAGGAAGTAGCTGCCATCGGCCGCCCAGGCGCCCAGCCGGCCGACCCAGTTGGCCGGCGCGCCGCCGCCCGCGCCCGTGGTGGACCAGGCAGCGTCCTGGGGCGAGTAGCTCAGCAGCGCCAGCAGCCAGAAAACCAGGGCCAGCAGCGCCACCACCAGCACCAGCTCGTGGCTGAAACGGGCCACTCCGCTGCGCAGCGCCCCCTTGGCCGGAGGCGACCCATTCAGGGTATTGAGGGAATAAGTCATACGAGAAGCAGCCCGCAAGCTTACCCCAAGGCTTGCGGGCGGGACGCCGCTGCGGGGGCCTGCCTACAATGAACCGCCGCCGCGCCGGCGCCGCCGGCCGCGCTTTTCCCGCCCCCAAATTGACGAGCCCATGCCCAACACCCCCACCCAACACGCCAAAGTCCTGATCCTCGGCTCCGGCCCGGCCGGCTACAGCGCCGCCGTCTACGCCGCGCGCGCCAACCTGAAGCCCCTGCTCATCACCGGCATGGCCCAGGGCGGCCAGCTGATGACCACCACCGAGGTGGACAACTGGCCCGCCGACCCGCTGGGCGTGCAGGGCCCGGAGCTGATGCAGCGCTTCCTGCAGCACGCCGAGCGCTTCCAGACGCAGATCGTGTTCGACCACATCAGCGCGGTGGACCTGTCCAAACGGCCGTTCACCCTGACCGGCGACACCGGCCAGTACACCTGCGACGCGCTGATCATCGCCACCGGCGCCTCGGCCAAGTACCTGGGCCTGCCGTCCGAGGAGGCCTTCATGGGCCGCGGCGTGTCGGCCTGCGCGACCTGCGACGGCTTCTTCTACCGCGAGCAGGACGTCTGCGTGATCGGCGGCGGCAACACCGCCGTCGAGGAGGCGCTGTACCTGTCCAACATCGCGCGCAAGGTGACGCTGGTGCACCGGCGCGACAAGTTCCGCGCCGAGCCCATCCTGATCGACAAGCTGATGGAGAAAGTGGCCGAGGGCAAGATAGAGCTGAAGACACACTACACGCTCGACGAGGTGCTGGGCGACGCCACGGGCGTGACCGGCATCCGCATCCGCAGCACGCAGGACGAAGGGCGCACCGAGGACATCGCGCTGCAAGGCTGCTTCATCGCCATCGGCCATTCTCCCAATACCGACATCTTCCAGGGCCAGCTGGCGATGGAAAACGGCTACCTCACCACCCAGGGCGGCCACCACGGCTTTGCCACGCAGACCAGCGTGCCGGGCGTGTTCGCCGCCGGCGACGTGCAGGACTTCATCTACCGCCAGGCCATCACCAGCGCCGGCACCGGCTGCATGGCGGCGCTGGACTCGCAGCGCTTCCTGGAGCAGCAGGGCTGACGCAGCCGGGCTCCGGCACCGGGGCCTGTGCCACAATCGCGCCCGCCGCCCGCCAGGCCCTGCCCGGCAGGCGGCTTTCTCACCAGGTGCTTCGCCCGCCGCCTCGCGGCCAGCGGAGTTCAACGGGAAGCAGGTGCGCGGGGTCTTGCCAGCAAGGCCCGCAATTCCTGCGCTGCCCCCGCAACGGTCAGCGGAAACCCAAGCCCCGCCCGCCAGCATGCCCTGATGCATGCCTGGCCGCCACTGCGCCACCCGGCGTGGGAAGGCGCGGGGCCTGGTGCGCCCTCCAGGCGCACCATCCGCGAGCCCGGATACCGGCCTGCGTGAGCATGTAGCGGCGGCTGCGGGCGAGCAGCGGGCCGGACATTTGCGCGCTGCCGGCCCGGCCGCGCCCTGCGCCTCCCATGGTGCAGCGTCCGCCCCCCTGTCTCTGCCCCTGCCGCCTTTCCACCACCAGGCGTGGTCTGCGGGCGTGCAGACCGGCCGGAGCCAGGCGCGTTCCATGCATTCCACGACGACCCCCCACCACCCCAGGCCCACGCGGGCCTGGCAGCTCTGCCTGCTGGCCTCCTGCGGCCTGTGGAGCACCGCAGGCGCCCAGACCGGCGCCGCCACCGCACCGCCTGCCGAAGGCGCCCTGCCCGCCGTGCAGGTCACCAGCCGCCCCAGCATCTCCACCGCCACGCGCCTGGAGGCCGACCCGCTGCGCCTGCCCTTTGCCGCCACCGTGGTCGAGCGCGCGCAGATGGACGAAGCCGGCGCCATCACGCTGGAGGACGAGCTGCGCACCGTGCCCGGCCTGCAGCACGGCACCCAGGGCAACTACTACACGCGCTTCGAGACGCGCGGCCTGCGCGACACGCAGGACGTGCTGGTGCTGATCGACGGCGTGCCGCTGCGCCTGCTGCAGGGCAACGCCGACGTGACGCTGGTGGCGCCCGAGCTGGTGGACCGCATCGAGTTCATCAAGGGCCCGGCCTCGGCGCTGTACGGCAAGAACGCCATCGGCGGCGTGGTGCAGTTCTTCCTCAAGCCCGAACGCGCAGGCGGCGAGGCCACGGCCACGCTGGGGCGCTTCGGCCGCACCGACGGCAGCGTGCGCCAGCGCTGGGATTTCGAGCGCGGCAACCTGTTCGTCGGCCTGGCCAGCAACCACTGGGACGGCTTCCAGCAGGGTGCCGGGCGCACGCAGCAGGCGGCGGTCATCTCGGGCGACTGGGCGCTCACCCCGCAGTGGGTCACCGGCGCGCAGTATTTCGACAGCGACGTGAACGCCTACCGCGGCTCCATCGTGCCGCTGCAGAACGGCCGGCCCATGTTCGGCATCGGCTGGCGCGACAACTACGGCATCGACGGCTCGCGCGTGACCGGCCACTACCAGTCGCTGTCGTGGAAGAACAAGGTCGAGTGGGGCAACGGTTTCAGCCTGCGCCACCTGAGCAGCCTGGCGCGCTACGACCGGCTGTTTGCCGGCGGCATCACCATCGTCCCGCCGCCAGCCGCCGTCACCAAGGGCTACTCGGAGACGCAGACGGACGACAGCGGCGTGTTCCACGACCTGTCGCTGGCCCACCTGTCGGCCGGCAAGGGCTGGACCAACGAGCTGCAGGTCGGCCTGAACCTGGAGCGCGGCTGGCAGGACCAGGCCTCGCCCACTTTCAGCAACGCCCCCACCTACCGCGGCCCGAACTACGACACCCCGGTGAGCAACATCAACAACGACCCGCGCGGCATCCGCGGGCCCGTGACCGGCTCGCGCTTCGACCAGGAGGTGCGCAGCATCTATGTGCAGGACCGCCTGGAGTGGGGCGACGCGGGCCTGACGCTGGGCCTGCGGCGCGACCAGTTCACACAGAACCTGGCGCGCTCGGACACGCCCGTGCAGTCCTACCAGAGCGCCAGCCGCAACAGCCCGCGCGTCGCCGCCGACTGGCTGTGGCTGCGCGGCGCCGGCGGCGAGCACGTGCTGTTCGCCAACTGGACGGAGGGCTTTCGCCCCCAGGCCGTGGCGCTGAACACGCGCGACGGCGTCGTCATGCCCAACATCCTGCGCCCCGAGCGCACGCGCAGCCAGGAGGTTGGCGTCAAGGGCCGCGCGCTCGACGCCTCCTGGACCTACCAGGTCAGCGTGTTCGAGGCGCGCAAGATCGACGGCCAGCGCTACTACCGCAACGGCCCGGACTCGTTCATCTCGACCAACGCCACCTCGCGCGTGCACGGCCTGGAGGCCCAGGCGCAGTGGCGCATCTCGCCGCGCTGGAGCGGCTGGGCCCACTACACCTGGCAGGACGCGCGCCTGACCGACTTCCAGACCTTCACCAATGCAGGCGCCCCGTCAGCCAACTACGGCGGCCTGCGCGTGCGCATGTCGGCGCACCACATCGCCGGCCTCGGCTCGACCTGGCGCGAGGGCGACTGGACGGTGGCCGCCAGCGCCAACGCGGTGGGCTCGCGCTTTTTGCGCGACAACACGGCCAATCCGCAGAAGCTGCCCGGCTACGTGCTGGTCAACGCGGCCGCCAGCTGGCGCGCCAATGCCCACTGGACGCTGCAGGCCGGCGTGAACAACCTCACGAACCGCTACTACATCGGCGACGACCTGTCGGCGCAGGACGCGGGCAACGCCGGCGCGCCGCGCACCTGGTTCGCCCGCGCGCGCTACCAGTTCTGATGCACCGCCGCGACGTGCTGGGCCACCTGCTTGTAGCCGGCGCCGCGCCACAGGCGCTGGCCGGGGGCAGCGATGCCGGTACGTTTCCGCGCGAGGTGGTGGACGCGCTCGGACGGCGCGTGGTCATCGGGCAGCGGCCCGAGCGGCTGCTGGTCGTCTTTCCCAGCAACGTCGAGCTGGCCTGGGCGCTGGGCCTGGGCGAGCGCGTTGCCGCCATTGGCGGCACCGTGCGCTGGCCGGCCGAGGCGGTGGCCAAGCCACGCATCGGTGGCGCGCTGGGCTACTCGGTGGAGGCAGCCGCCGCCCACCGGCCCGACCTGCTGGTGCTCACGCCCGCGCACCAGTCTGCGCTGCACCTGGTCGATGCGTTCGCGCGCATCGGCGTGCCCAGCGTGATCCTCGCGCACCCGGACCTGCCCTCGGTGCTGCGCAACCTGGCGCTGCTGGGCCAGGCCACCGGCAGCGAGGAGGCCGCCCGGCGCGAGCAGGCCCGCATGCAGCAGGCGCTCGATGAGGTGGCGCAGCGCGTGGCCGGCGCGCCGGTGCGCAGCGTGTACCTGGAGACCGCCGCCGCCGCGCGCGGCGCCTACCAGACCATGGGGCGCAGCCACTACGCCAGCGACGCGCTGCGCTGGGCCGGCGGGCGCAACGTGTTCGAGGCCAGCCTGCAGGGCGCCCAGCAGGTCAGCGCCGAGGCCATCTTTTTGCAGGATCCGGACGTCATCATTTCGCTGCAACAGGTACCCAAGGACCCCGAGCTGATCGCCCGCCGGCCCGGCTGGAGCAGCCTGCGCGCGGTGCGCAGCGGCCGCGTGGTGGTGCTGGCGCGCGAGCACAAGCTGATCCCCGGCCCGCGCCAGGTGCAGGCGGTGCGCGAGTACGCGCGGGCGCTGCACCCGGAGCGGTTCGCCGCTGGGGGGGGTGCCGCATGAGCATCCGGACCGCCCATGCCCGGCCCGGCGCGGCGCACGCCTGGGCGCTGCTGCTGGCGCTGGCCGTACTGGCCGCCGCCGCCGCACTGACCTTCGGCGCGGCCACCGTGCCGCCCTGGCGCTGGCTGGGGGACGATGCCGCCGCCGAGCTGGTGCGCGTGTGGCGCGCACCGCGCGTGGCCACCGCCTTTGCCGTGGGCGGCCTGCTGGCGCTGGCGGGGCTGGTGTTCCAGGGCGTGTTTCGCAACCCGCTGGCCGAGCCCTATCTGCTGGGCAGCGCCAGCGGCGCCGCCGTGGGGGCGGCCGTGGCGCTGCTGCTGCCGGCCGTGGTGCCCGCCAGCCTGAGCCTGCCGCTCCTGGCCTTTGCCGGCGCCTGGGGCGCGGGCTGGGTGGTGCTGCTGGTGGCGCGCCTGGGCGGCGCCTGGCAAAGCGGCCGGCTGCTGCTGGCCGGCGTGGCGCTGGCGGCCATCCTGTCGGCACTGCGCAGCCTGATGCTGATGCTGTGGGGCGACGAGACCACCAACCTGCGCGCCATCGTCTCCTGGCAGCTGGGCGGCGTGCAGAACGCCGCCTGGGGCGAGGCGCTGGCGCTGCTGGCGGCGCTGGCCGTGCTGGCGCTCCTGGTGCGCGCACTGGCGCCGGGGCTGGACGCGCTGGGCCTGGGCGACGAGACGGCGCATGCCATGGGCGTGCGCACGGCGGCGTTCTCGGCGCGCGCCGTGATGCTGGCGTCACTCGCCACGGCGCTGGCGGTGGCGTGGGGCGGGCTGATCGGCTTCGTCGGGCTGATCGTGCCGCACGTGCTGCGCTGGTGGCTGGGGCCGCTGCATGCGCGCCTGGCCGCCACCTGCGCGGTGGCCGGCGGCGCGCTGCTGGTGGCGCTGGACGCGCTGGCGCGCGCGGCGCTGGCGCCCAGCGAGATCCCGATCGGCCTGCTCACCGCGCTGATCGGGGGGCCGTTCTTCCTGTACTTGCTGCTGCGGGCCCGGCCATGAGCGGCGCGCAGCATGCCCTCGTCTTCGAGTGCCTGTCGCTGGCGGTGGGCGGGCGCACGCTGCTGCAAGGCGTGGACCTGCAGGTGCCGGCGCGCGGCCTGCTGGGCCTGGTGGGTGCCAACGGCAGCGGCAAGACCAGCCTGCTGCGCGCCGCCCTGGGGCTGCTGGCGCCGCAGTCCGGGCAGGTGCGGGTACAAGGGCGCGCGCCGCTGGACTGGGACGCGCCCGATCTGGCGCGCCAGATCGGCTACGTGGCGCAGGACGGCCACAGCCACTGGGACCTGACGGTGCACGAAGCGCTGCACCTGCACCCCGGCGCCCGGCCCGCGCCCTGGGTGCAGCGCTGCGAGCTCGAACCGCTGCTGGCGCGCCGCCTGGCCAGCCTGTCGGGCGGCGAGCGCGCGCGCGTGGCGCTGGCGCGCGCGCTGGCGCACGGCCCCGCGCTGCTGCTGGCCGACGAGCCCGCCGCGCACCTGGACATCCCGCACCACCACCGCCTGATGGCGCTGCTGCGCGAGGCGGCGCAGGGGTGCGCCGTGATCATCGTGCTGCACGACCTGCACGTCGCCGCACGCTACTGCGACCGCCTGGCGCTGCTGGGCCAGGGGCGGCTTCTGGCCCACGGCGCGCCGGCCGGAGTGCTCACGCCCGCGCTGCTGGCGCAGGCCTACGGCGCACCCATCGCCGCGCTGCAGGCGCAGGGGCAGCATTTCTTCACGCAACCCGGGGGGCCGGCCTGACACATCCTTGCAGCGGTTTCCAGCGCTTCGACTTGGCCGGCTGGTCGCGCGAGGCCACGCTGGGCCCGCACCGCGAATTTCTGGAATTTTTCTGCGCCGCCGAGCGCCTGGGCTTCGACGGCGTGTGGTTCCATGAATTCCGCCTGCTGGGCGGCAGCGGCCCCTACCCCGCGCCGCTGCTGCTGGCCGCCGCGCTGCTGGCGCGCACCGAGCGGCTGCGCGTGGGCATCTCGGCGCTGGTGGCGCCGCTGCACCAGCCGCTGCTGTTGGCCGAGGAGCTGGCGCAGTTGCACTTCCAGAGCGATGGCCGGCTGGACGCCGGGCTGGGCCGGGGCACGGACGCGGCCACGCTGGAGCGGCTGGACATCGCGCCCGAGAGCACGCGCGCGCGCTTCGAACAATGCTGCGACCTGCTGCGCGAGCACGCCGGCGAGGTGCCGCTGTACGTGGCCGGCAGCACCGCCGAGACGCTGGCCTTTGCCGCAGCGCGCCGCCTGCCGCTGCTGCTGAGCCTGGAGCCGCCCGAGGGCGCGCAACTGGCACAGCTGCGCCAGCTGGCCGATGCCGCCGCGGTGCAAGGGCTGCTGGCGCGCTCGTCGCTGTCGCGCTACGTCTGCATCGCCAACCGCGAGAGCGAGGCCCAGGCACAGCTGGCCGCGCTGTGGCCGCGCCTGCACGCGCGGCGCGTGTACTTCGCCGGCCGGCGCGGCATCCCGGCGCACGCCGTCGTGCCCCTGGACACCGAGCGCGCCCTGCGCGAACAGTGGATCGTCGGCACGCCCGAGCAGTGCCACGACCAGCTTGCACAGCTGGGGCGTGCGAGCGGCATCGGGGCATTGCGCTGCGTCTTCAACGCCAACGGCCTGCTGGAGCGCGAGCAGGCGCTGGCGGGCATGGCGCTGTTTGCCCGCGAAGTGCTGCCGGCGCTGCGCACCCCGCCCGCCCTCTCTTCCTCCTTCCCCAAAGGCCCACACCCATGACCACACCGCTTTCCACGGGCAAGATCCCCGCCACCATCGTCACCGGCTTCCTGGGCAGCGGCAAGACCACGCTTTTGCGCCACGTGCTGGCCAATGCCGCAGGCCGGCGCATCGCCGTCATCGTCAACGAATTCGGCGAGCTGGGCATAGACGGCGACATCCTGAAGGCCTGCGGCGTGGGCTGCGACGACGATGGCCGCGAGCGGCCCGGCCAGCTGTATGAACTGGCCAACGGCTGCATGTGCTGCACGGTGCAGGAGGAATTCTTCCCCGTCATGCAGCAGCTGGCCGCGCGGCGTGACGAGATCGACGCCGTCCTGATCGAAACCAGCGGCCTGGCGTTGCCCAAGCCCCTGGTGCAGGCCTTCCAATGGCCCGAGATCGCCGGCGCCTTCACGGTGGACGCCGTGGTCACCGTGGTGGACACGCCGGCGGCCGCTGCCGGCCAGTTCGCCGCCCACCCCGAGGCCGTGGACGCCCAGCGCCGCGCCGACCCCAACCTGGACCACGAGTCGCCCCTGCACGAGCTGTTCGAGGACCAGCTGGGCGCGGCCGACCTGGTGGTGCTGAACAAGTGCGACCTGGTGGACGCGCCGGCGCTGGCCCAGGTCGAGGCGCTGGTGCGCGCCGAACTGCCGCCCGAGGTGAAGGTGGTGCACGCCACCGACGGCCGGCTGCCGCTGTCCGTGCTGCTGGGGCTGCAGCGCGCCGCCGAGGCCAGCATCGACCAGCGCACCAGCCACCACGACCACGATGAAGACCACGACCACGACGAGTTCGACTCGTTCGACGTAGCGCTGCCGCAGGTGGAGCGCGCGGCGCTCGTCGCCGCCCTGGAGCAGCTGGTGGCCGAGCAACCCATCCTGCGCATCAAGGGCTTCGCCGCGCTGCCGGGCAAGCCCATGCGCCTGCTGGTGCAGGGCGTGGGCGCGCGCTTCACGCACCATTTCGACCGCCCCTGGCGCGAGGACGAGGCGCGGCAGACGCGGCTGGTGTTCATCGGCCAAGGGTTGGACGAAGCTGCGGTGCGCGCCGCGCTGGCGCCGCTGGGGGCGTGAAGAACTCCTGGTTCGATAGCTACTTGCGCTTGAGCAGCAAGGGCTCCCGCCTTTTTCTCACTCGGTCCCACTCCCCCCCCTGGGGGAGGGCCGGGGGGGGGGCCGGCAAGCGTTGCCCGCACCACACGGCACGCCAGAACCGCCCGGCCCCCTCCCCACCTTCCCCCAGCGGGGGAAGGAGCCAAGACAGTACCCCTCATGCACCTGCTGAGCACCCGCCCCGGTGGTTTTGCCTGGTCCCACTCCCTCCCCCTCTGGGGGAGGGCCGGGGTGGGGGCCAGCGAGGATTGCCCGCACCACACGGAACGCCAGAACCACCCGGCCCCCATCCCCACCTTCCCCCAGAGGGGGAAGGAGCCAGGACAGTACCCCCCATGCACCTGCTGAGCACCCGCCCCGGCGGCTTCGTGGAAGACGACAGCGCCGTCATCTGCCTGGACCAGACCCCCGCCGACATCGTCGTGCTCAGCAGCGCCGACACCACGCTGGCCCTGCTGGCCGCCGCGCGCGCGCAGCTGGCGCTGGCCGAGCCCGGCTTTCCCACGCTGCGCCTGGCCAATCTGCTGCACCTGCGCGGCAATGCCTCGCTGGACCGCTACGCCGACGAGGTGCTGCAGCACGCCCGCGTGGTCATCGTCGATCACCTGGGCTCCGAATCCACCTGGCCCTATGGCATCCAGCAGCTCGCCGCGCTGGCGCGCCGGCATGGGCAGGCGCTGACGCTGTTCTCGGGCGACCTGACCGAAGACCCCGCCCTGCTGGCGCGCGGCACGCTGCCGGCCGACATCGGCCAGCTGCTGTGGCGCTACCTGCGCGCGGGCGGCGCGGCCAATGCCCTGCACTTTTTGCGCGCCGCCGCCTGGCACGGCCTCGCCCACGGCAGCGAGCCGCCGCCGCCGCGCCCGCTGCCGCAGGCGACCCTGCATGTGCCCGCCGCGTGGCTGGAAGGCGCCGCGCCCGGCGGCGACCCGCTGGCGGCCCTGCAACGCGCCTGGCACCCGGGCGCGCCTGTGGTCGCGCTGGTCTTCTACCGCTCGCACCTGCTGGCCGGCAACACCGCCGCCTTCGACGACCTGGCGCTGGCGCTGCACGCGCGCGGGCTCAATGCCCTGCCGCTGGCACTCGATTCATTGAAGGACGCCCTGTGCCTGGCCACGCTGCGCGCGCTGTGCGAGCAGCACGGCGTGCAGCTGGTGCTCAACACCACGGCCTTCGCCGCCCTGGGCCACGACAGCGCCGCCGCCGCGCAAGACGCGCTGGCGGGCGACGCGCCGGTGCTGCAGGTCATCGTCAGCGGCGCCGACCGGGATGGCTGGCTGCAGGACAGCCAGGGCCTGCGCCCGCGCGACATCGCCATGCAGATCGTGCTGCCCGAGATGGACGGACGCATCGTCACCCGCGCCATCAGCTTCAAGGCTGGCACTGAACGCTGCCCGCACACCCAGGTGGATCTGGTGCGCTACCAGAGCGAGCCCGACCGGGTGGATTTCGTCGCCCAGCTGGCGCAGCGCTGGTGCCGCCTGCGCACGCTTGCGCCGCATGAAAAACGCCTGGCGCTGATCCTGGCCAACTACCCCGGCAGCGAAGGCCGCATCGGCAGCGGCGTGGGGCTGGACACGCCTGCCTCCGTCATGCAGTTGCTGCAGCTGCTGCAGCGCGAGGGGCATGACCTGGGGCCGGATGCCCTGCCCGACGACGGCGACGCCCTGATGCGCCGCCTGACCGAGGGCATCGCCAACGACCCGCAGCTGTGGCCGCTGCGCCCCGCCCTGCAAAGCTACTGCCTGCAGGACTACCGCGCCCGCCTGGCCGCCTTGCCCGCCGGGATGGAAGCGGCCATCACCACCCGCTGGGGCGCGCCCGAGCAAGACCCCGCCCTGCGCCAGGGCCGCTTCATGATCGCCGGCCTGCGCCTGGGCAAGGTGTTCGTCGGCATCCAGCCGGCGCGCACGCTGGAGGTGCAGGACTGGGCCAACTACCACGACGCCGAGCTGCCGCCGCCGCACCACTACCTGGCGTTCTACTTCTGGCTGCGCGATGTCTTCGCGGTGGATGCCGTGGCCCACGTGGGCAAGCACGGCAACCTGGAATGGCTGCCGGGCAAGAGCCTGGCGCTGTCGTCCTCGTGCTGGCCGGACGCCATCCTGGGCCCCCTGCCGCACCTGTACCCCTTCATCGTCAACGACCCCGGCGAGGGCGCGCAGGCCAAGCGGCGCACCCAGGCGGTCATCATCGACCACCTGATGCCGCCGCTCACCCGCGCCGAGAACCACGGCCCCATGCAGGAATTGGAGCGCCTGGTCGATGAGTTCTACGACGCCCTGCTGGTGGACGCACGCCGCGCCGCGCTGTTGCGCCAGCAGATCCTGGCCGTGGTGCGCCAGCAGCAGCTGGCCGGCGAACTGGGCCTGGAGGGCGCGCTGGCGCAAGGCCAGGACGAGGCGGTGCTGGAGCGCATCGACGCCTACCTGTGCGAGCTGAAGGAGACGCAAATCCGCGACGGCCTGCACGTCTTCGGCGCCAGCCCCGCCGGGCCGCAGCGCCTGGACACCCTGCTGGCGCTGGCACGCTACGCCAGCGCCGATGGCGCGCCCGGCCTGATCGCCGCGCTGGCTGCTGATTTGCTGGGCGAAGGCACCGACCCGTTCGCCCCCGGCGCGGCCGAGCCCTTCGCCGGCGCGCGGCCGGCGCTGCTGCAACAGGTCAGCGACGCGCCCTGGCGCCATTGGGGCGATACGCGCGAGCGGCTGGAATTGCTGGCCGCCAGGCTGCTGCAGGAGCTCCTGGAAGCTGACAAAATTGATAGCAAACTATCGTTTACCGACGCCGGCAAGCAGCGTATTTCACTGAAAAACACCGAAAAAACGCTGAATCGCGTGCTGCAGGTGCTCGTCCCCCGGCTGGACGCCTGCGGCAGCCAGGAGTTGCACCAGTTCAGCCAGGCACTGCGCGGGCGCTTCGTGCCGCCGGGGCCCAGCGGCTCGCCCTCGCGCGGGCGGCCCGACGTGCTGCCCACGGGGCGCAACTTCTACACCGTGGACACGCGCGCCATCCCCACGCAGACCGCCTGGGCGCTGGGCGAGCGCGCCGCGCGCCAGCTCATCGAGCGCCACCTGCAGGAGCACGGCGACTACCCGCGCAGCATCGGCCTGTCCGTCTGGGGCACGGCCACCATGCGCACCGGCGGCGACGACATCGCGCAGGCCCTTGCGCTCATAGGAGTGCGCCCGCGCTGGGCGCCGGGCAGCCAGCGCGTGGTGGACTTCGAGGTCATCCCGCGCGTGGGCCTGCACCGCCCGCGGGTGGACGTGACGCTGCGCATCTCCGGCCTGTTCCGCGATGCCTTCCCGGCCACCGTGCAGCTGTTCGACGCCGCCGTACAGGCCGTGGCCGCGCTGGACGGTGAGGATGCTCAGGAAAACCCCATCCGCGCGCGCATCCTGGCCGACAGCGCGCAGCTGGCCGCGCAGGGCATGTCGCCTGACGAGGCACGCCGGCGCGCCGGCTGGCGCATGTTCGGCAGCCGGCCGGGGCACTACGGCAGCGGGCTGGAGCTGCTCTTGCGCTCGGGCCAGTGGGACAGCGACGCCGACCTGGGCCACGCGTGGCTGGCCGCCAGCAGCCACGCCTATGGCCAGGCTGACGAAGGCAGCGCCGCCGGCGACGCGCTGGCGCTGCGCGTGGCGGGGCTGGACGCCGTGCTGCACAACCAGGACAGCCGCGAGCACGACATCCTCGACTCGGGCGACTACCACCTGTTCCAGGGCGGCATGGCGGCCAGCGTGCGCCACCTGTCGGGCCGCCAGCCGGCGCTGTACCACGGCGACCACGGCAACCCCGCGCTGCCGCGCGTGCGCACGCTGCAGGAGGAAATCGGCCGCGTGGTGCGCGCGCGCATGGTCAACCCCAAGTGGCTTGCCGGCGTGCGCCGCCATGGCTACAAGGGCGCCTTCGAGATGGCCGCGAGCGTGGACTATTTGTTCGGCTTCGACGCCACGGCGCGGGTGGTGGGCGACCACCACTACGCGCTGGTCACCGAGGCCTATGTCTTCGACGATGTGAACCGCGACTTCCTCGCGCAGCACAACCCGCAGGCGCTGGCCGACATCCTGGCGCGCCTGCGCGAGGCGATTGCACGCGGCCTGTGGCAGGAGCCTGGAGACTACGCCGCGCGGCTCGATGACCTGGCGCTGGCGCACGATGAACGGCTGGAGTGACCATCGCCCCGCCCTGCCCCTCCCCCTTCCCCGAGGGGGACGGAGCAACAGCCCAGCACAGCCTCAGGTTTTGCTCCCTCCCCCTCTGGGGGAGGGCTGGGGTGGGGGCCAGCGACGGTCGCCTCATGACACCGCACGCCAGAACCAGCCGGCCCCCATCCCCACCTTCCCCCAGAGGGGGAAGGAGCAATACCGCCCATCCGCCCGCACATGACCCCTGACACCCCCCCGCCCCCACCCTTCCCCTTCGCCGCCATCACCGGCCAGCCGCGCCTGACCCTGGCCCTGCTGCTGGCCGCTATCGACCCCGCCATCGGCGGCGTGCTGGTCGAAGGCCCGCGCGGCACCGCCAAATCCACCGCAGCGCGCGCCCTGGCGCAGCTGCTGGCGCCGGCGCCCTTCGTCACCGTGCCCCTGGGTGCGGCGCTGGAGCACGTCACCGGCACGCTGGACCTGCAGCGCGCCCTGGCCGGCCACGAGGTGCGCTTCCGGCCCGGCCTGCTGGCGCGCGCGCATGGCGGCGTGCTCTACGTGGACGAGATCAACCTGCTGCCCGACGCCCTGGTGGACGTGCTGCTGGACGCCGCCGCCAGCGGCCTGAACGTGGTCGAGCGCGATGGCATCTCGCACCAGCACGCGGCGCGCTTCGTGCTGGTGGGCACCATGAACCCCGAGGAAGGCGCGCTGCGCCCGCAGCTGCTGGACCGCCTGGGCCTGGCCGTGCGGCTGGACAACGTGGTCGAGCCTGCCGCGCGCCAGGCCATCGTGCGCGCCCGCCTGGCCTTCGATGCCGACCCGGCCGCCTTCGCCGCACGGCACGCCGGCGCCCAGCAGCAGCTGGCCCAGCAACTGGCGCGCGCCCGCGCGCAGGCCGCCGACGCCGCCGCCCTGCCCTGGAGCGACGCGGTGCACTGCGCCGTCAGCGGCCTGTGCATCGCCGCCCAGGTGGACGGGCTGCGCGCCGACCTGGTGCTGCTGCGCGCGGCGCGGGCGTTTGCCGCCTGGCAGGGCGCCGCCGAGGTGCGCCCGGACCATGTGCTGGAGGTGGCAGAGCTGGTGCTGGCCCACCGCCGCCAGGCGGGCGAGCCGGTGGCGCCGCCTTCGGCAACGCCGCCCCAGGACACAGCGCAGCAGCAGCCCCCCGCACCGCCCAGCGCCGGACAGGCGCGCCCCCCGGCCGCGCCGCCAGCGGAAGCAGCCGTGCCTGCCCCTGGCACGGCGGCTGCGAACGCCAGCGACAACAGCACGCCCGACGGCAGGAGCGATGCAGACACCCCGGGAGGCGCCGACCGCCCCCATCCGCCCTCCGCCGCCGAGCCCGACTGGGGCGCCCTGGCGCCGCAGCCCGTGGGCATCGCCCCGGTCAAGCCGCTGCGCCCGCTGCACTGGGCCGGAGCAAAAAAAAGCCTGAGCCCCTCGCCCGCCCACCCCGGCCGCCACCGGGGCCGCGAGGGGCCAGCCCCAACGGGCGCCACCCTGGCCACGCATGCCGGCGCAGACAGCCCGCGGCACGCGCAGCGCCACCCCATCGACTGGCCGCGCACCCTGGCCGCACGCGCCGCCGCCCCGCAGCTGGCGCCCGACCATCTGCGCCGGCGGCCGGCGCCGCCACGCGCACCGGCGCTGCACTGCTTCGTGCTCGACTGCTCGGGCTCCATGCTGCGCGGCGGGCAGCTGGCGCGCGCCAAGGGCGTGCTGGCAACGCTGATGGCGCAGGCCTACCGCTGGCGCGACCCGGTGGCGCTGCTGGGCTTTGGCGGCGCCGGCAGCACGCTGGTGCTGGCGCCGGGGCGCGCGCTGGCGGACGCCGGCGCCGCGCTCATGCCGCTGGCGGGCGGCGGCGGCACGCCGCTGGCGGCCGCGCTGGCCGATGCCGACGCCCTGCTGCGCCGCCACCGCCAGGGCCAGCGCTGGCTGTGGCTGCTGACCGACGGGCGCACGCGCGAGCAGCCCGCGCGGGCAGCGCACGCCGACTGGCTGTGCGTCATCGACTTCGACAGCGCACGCCCCCCGCTGGGCCGCGCCGCGGCGCTGGCCAGGGCCTGGGACGCCCGCTACGTCCGCGCGCAGGACGCGTGGGGCTGAGCGCCGCTTGAGGCACGCACCTGCGGCTGCCGGGCGCCGCCAGGCCTCACGGCGGCGGCGCCAGGCTCTGCAGGCACTGCACCAGCGCGGCCGCGGCCTCGTCGATGCGCGGGCCGGCGCGCAGCACCACGTCGAACTGCCGCTCGGACAGCGTGCAAAAGCGCTGCTCGCGCACCGCGCGCAGCGCCTGCCAGCCCGGGCGCTGCGGCGGCGGCACGGTGGCATGGGCGCTGGTGGTGATCAGCACGTCCGGGTCGGCGCGCAGCGCGTACTCCGGCCCCAGGCGCGGAAAGGCGCCCAGCCGGCCCGGCACCACGTTGGCCAGGCCCAGCAGCGCCAGCGTCTCGCCGATGAAGGACTCCTCGCTCGCGGCGGCCTTGCCGCCGTGCAGCTCCAGGTACACGCGCCGCCCGCGCCAGGCCGGCGGCACGCGCCTGCGCTGCTCCTGCACGCGCGCATCCAGCCCGCGCCACAGGCGCTCGCCGGCGCCGGGGCGGCCCAGCGCCTGGGCGATGGTCTCCAGGTTGCGGCGGATGTCCTGGTGGCTCTTGGCCTCCAGCACCAGCACGCGCAGGCCCAGGGCGCGCAGCCGGTCGGCCACGCGGCTGCGCGTGCCTAGCAGCACCAGGTCGGGGCGCAGGGCGACGATGGCCTCCACGTTCGCATCCGCCATCCCGCCCACGCGCGGCAAGGCCGCCATGCTGGCCGGCCAGTCGGAGTAGCGGTCCACGCCCACCAGGCGCTCGCAGGCATCCAGGCTGCACACGGCCTCGGTCAGCGAAGGCTGCAGCGCCACGATGCGCTGCGCCGGCTGGGCCTGCGCCAGGCCGGCCACGGCCAGCAGGGCGGCGGCGGCAAGGGAGGCGGGAGGCAGCGGCATGGACAGGGCTTTCGGCAAGGGAAGTGGGGTGGCGCGCGCCGCCCCCGTTCGGCAGGCAGGCAGGGCTGCCGCTTGCGGGGGCTTTGGCGGCCCAGACTATAATCGCGGGCTTTTCCCAAAAAATGCCGCCGGGCGCCAGCCAGGCGGCTGACCGCGGAAAGGCCGGGCTACCGCCACCCGTTGCAACTGGCGAGGTGAGGCTGCCCGCCATGCGAGGCGTGCAGCCGTGACAGCAATCGGAGTGTCCTCATGGCACGCGTATGTGAAGTAACGGGCAAGAAGCCCATGAGCGGGAACAACGTTTCCCACGCCAACAACAAGACCCGCCGCCGCTTTCTGCCCAACCTGCAGTACCGCCGCTTCTGGGTGGAGACGGAAAACCGCTGGGTGCGCCTGCGTGTCTCCGGCGCCGCGCTGCGCCTGATCGACAAGAACGGCATCGAGTCCGTGCTCGCAGACATGCGCGCACGCGGCCAGGCCTGATTTTCTAGACAAGGAGCAACACCATGGCTGCAAAAGGCGGACGCGAAAAGATCAAGCTGGTATCCACAGCGGACACCGGTCACTTCTACACCACCACCAAGAACAAGAAGACCATGCCCGAGAAGATCTCGATCATGAAATTCGACCCCAAGGCGCGCAAGCACGTGGAGTACAAGGAAGCCAAGCTGAAGTGATTCGGCTGGGTTGATTTGATCCAATAAAAAACCGCCCGGTTTGCACCGGGCGGTTTTTTTATTTCTTCTTCCTGCTGGGCGCCCTGCGGCGCCCACGGGATCAGGTCAGGTCGCGGCAGACGGTGTAGGTCTGGTCTTCGCTGTAGGTGGCTGCAGCAGCGGCGGGCAGTACGTTGTTGGCGCCCAGCGTCGCACGGAAACTGCCGTTGTCGGGACGGCCGTCGTCCAGTTGGTTGTCCAGTGCGGCAGCGGCCTTGCCGGGCACGTTGCCCATGCAGACCGCCAGCTTGGCTGCGGGCCTGCCTTGCACAGCAGTGTTGACGACGCTGGTGCGGCCGCCCCACGGGTTGGTGGGCAGCGCATTCACGCCAACGTCGGCCGGGTTTCCAGTCACAAAGCCGGCGGCGCGCAAGTGGCGGAAGAAGTAGCCTGTTTCACCCGCGCCGTTGAACGTGTTGGCGGCAGTGGCATCGACCACGCCATTGTTGTTCCCGGCGAGCATCCCGGCCCAGCTCCCACCGCGTCCGGTCAGGGCGGCGACGGGGCCGTCATCGCCGGGCATCTTGCGATAACGGTCCAGATAGCTGTTGAACGCCGCCGTGATGCCGTTCATGTCGCTGGCGGCACTCTTCACCCGCCCGTTCTCGATCAGCTCCTGCCCCTTGAGCACACCGCCCAGCAGTAGGCCGATGATGACCAAGACGATGGCGATTTCCACCAGGGTGAAGCCGGCCTGGGCGCTGCGGCGCAGGGGGCGTTGGTTCCAGGATTTCATGAGATGGCTCCTCCAAAAGAGCGGTTGACAAAAACACCAGGAAGCACGGTTCGGCCTCCTTTGTAACGTATTGTGCCGGGCTGCAAAAATGCCGGGAAGTCAAAAATCCTGACACTGCGCGGGCGCCACCGGCACGTGCAGCACGAAGGCCACGCCTTCGCCGTTCTCCAGCGCCTGCAGGTCGCCGCCGGCCTCGCGCAGGCTGCGCCGTGCCTGGTACAGGCCCATGCCCGAGCCGCGCGGGTTTTGCAGCGGCTCGAAAGCCCGCCTCGGCCAGGGCGTGGCCAGGCGCGGGGTCTGCAGCCGCGCGGCCCAGCGCGTGCCCTCCTCCACCCCGCATTCGCAGCGCAGCGCAGCGCCGGTGTGGCGCGCCGATGCATCGCGGGCGATGTTGGACAGGATGTTGTCCAGCGCCCGCTCCAGCGCCTGCGCCTGCGCTGGCGCCAGCTGCGGCGCGGGCGCGGCATCCGCGGCGCCTTCGCCCTGCAGCTGCAGGGTCAGGCCGGCCAGCTCGGCGGCGTTGCGCAGCAGGCGCAGCGGGTCGGCCTCGGTGCCGGCGCGATCCGTGCCCGCCGTGGCGTCCAGGAGCCGCTGCGCCCGCGCCTGCAGCAGCGGCGCCTGGCGCTGCAGGCGCTGCGCCAGGCGCTCCAGCTGCTCAGGCGTGGCAGCGCCAAATTCATCCGCCAGCAGCCCCACCCACTGCGCCAGGTTGCGCATGTCGTGCTGCCAGTACAGCTGCACCTGCGCGCGCTGCGCCAACGCCACGGCCACGGCCTGGGTGCGTTCGCGCATGCGCGCCAGCCAGGTCTGGGCAAACACGTCCAGCACTGCCAGCGCCAGCGCGCGGGCCTCGTTGGTGCGGCCCACGTCGGCCCAGCGCAGTTCGATCTCGCAGTCCGGGCCGGCCGCCAGCCGCTGGGTGGGCCAGTGCGCAGCCTGCAGCGCGCCATGCTGCCCGCGCACAGCATCGCCGAACCACTCGCCCTGCCAGGCGATGCCGGCAATGCCGGCGCGCTCCAGCGTCGGCCAGGCCTGCTGCGGCCAGCGCAGCGGGTGCATGTCGGCGGGCACCACCAGCAGCTCGGCGATACAGCGGCGCATACGCCGCCCGCGCACCCAGACGGCCCAGGCAGCCAGCAGCATGGCCAGGCCCAGGGCCACCAGCATCCAGGGCAGCTCGCTCATGCCGTGTCTGCGTCGGCGCCGGGGGCCGGCGGCTGGCGCTGGATGCCGAATTTCTTCATGTGGTAGTACAGCTGCTCGCGCTCCAGCCCCAGGCTGCGCGCCGCGGCGGCGACGTTGAAGCCGGTGGCGGCCAGCACCCGCCGGATCACCTGCTCGGCGGCGTGGTCGCTGGCTTCGCGCACTCCGTCCGCCACCTCGGTGGACACCGACACGCGCATGCGTCCCTGCGCGAGCAGCTCGTGCTGGCGCCGCGCGAACCAGGCGGCGCGGGCCAGCGCCGGGCGCAGCGCCGCCAGCGATACCGGCTTGGCGAGGAAGTCGAAGGCGCCGGCGTGTACGGCCTGTTGCGCGACGGCGTCCTCGCTCTGGCCGGTCAGCACCACGGCATGCAGCAGCGGCCAGCGCGCCAGCAGCTGGGCCAGCAGCAGCAGCCCCTCGTCGGGCCGGGCCGGGCGAGGCGGCAGGCCCATGTCGAGCAGCGCCACGCAGGGCTGGGCGGCAGGCAGCTCGCGCTCCAGCAGCGCCAGCGCGCCCGCGCGGTCGTGCGCAGCGAGCACACGCCAGCCATCGTCGGCCAGCGCATCGGCCAGCCATTGCGACAGCAAGGCGTCGTCCTCGACCCACAGCAGCGCCATGGCACCGGGCTGCGCGGGCGCGGCGGCGGGCTCAGTCATGCTCGGTGCCCAGCAGGGCCGACAGGAGCGGGCCTATCGCCACGGCAAAGCCCACGAACAGCAGCACGAAGCCCCCCACCACGCGCAGCAGCAGCCACTCACCCGCCGTGCTGGCCGGCACGGCCAGGCAGGCATAGCCCGCCAGCAGCAGCAGCACGCCCAGCGCCTGCTGCCAGCGCCTGCGCAGGCGGCGCTGGCGCAGGGCGTGGCGCACGCTGAAACGCTGCCACTCGGAGTCGTGTGGTTCGTCGGGTTTCAATCGCATACCTCGGACGCAGCGCACAGCCGCAGGTGGCTGGCGAACAGCCGGGCGCCGCCCGTGGCCGTCAGCACGATTTCATCGAAGGCGGCGGCGGGCGCGGCGGCAACGTCCGGCCACACCACCAGCGCCGCCGGCCCGGCGGGCCGGCTCGGCAGCGCCAGGCTGCCGCCAGCCACGGCCGCGCCCTGGTAGCGCAGGGTGACCCCGGCCTGCACGGCGGGGCCGGGGCTCCACACGGCCAGGGCCAGCTTTTGCGGCCACCCGGCGGCGCCGGGCTGGAGCAGGCGGATGGACAAGGACTGCCCCGGCGCGAGCATCGAAGTGGCGTCGCTGTTGCAGGCGCCTGCGCACACGCCGATGGCCCGGCCCGAGATGTCGCCATTGCGCGCCAGATGGCCGCCACCGGCTTGCAGGGCCACGTCGCCGTGGCGCGCGCCGCTGGCGAAGGCGAGGCTGGCGGTGCCGCTGTCGCGCCCGCTGAACTGCAGCGGGCCGGGCCGGGCCAGCCGGCGGTCATCCAGGCGCAGCAGGCCGAAGCCGGCATCAACGTCGCCCAGGGCGCGCGACTGCAGCAGGTCATCGAAATGCGCGGTCGCGGTGTCGGCGCTCAGGTCTGCGACCTGCTCATCGCGCTGCACGAAGGCCGGCGGCGCAGGCTGGGTGTTGGTGGCTTCATCACCGCCGGCGGGCGGCGGGCTGCGGCGCGCGCCGCCCGGCAGCCAGGCGCCGCGCCCGCTGGCGCCATGGCTGATGAGCACCCAGGCCTGGTCGGGCTGGATGCTGCCCCGGTCCTTGACGGCCAGGCCGGCGGTGCTGGCGCGTTCCAGCGCGCCGCCCCGCACCACGCCGTTGGCGCCGTCGCTCACGCGGTAGGTCAGCTTGCGGCCCCAGGCATCGAATGCATCGCCGGCGTCCAGGCCCAGGGACTTCCAGGGCAGCGTGCCTTGCGGAGCGCCGCAGCGGTAGGGGCTGGGCGGCGCCAGGGGCGGCAGCGCCACGCCGGTGTCCAGGGCGCCGTCCGCCGGGCACGGCAGGCGCTTGTGCAACAGCGCGAAACGCTGCAGGGCCTGCGCTGCGCGGTCCATGCGCTCACGGGTCTGCAGCGTGCGGTCGGCGCCGTCGCCGGCGTTGCGGGCGTGTTGCAGCACCAGAGCCGAGGTAGCCAGCACCAGGAGTGCAACCACCAGGCCGAACAGGATGCTGCCCGGCTGCCGGCGCCGCGCCGGGATGCGCAGGCGCAGGCGCGCGGGGCGGGCGATGGCGTTGGACGGGGCCGGCATGGGACGGGGCCGGGCTCGCATCAGCGTGGGCGCGGCCCCAGGCCGGCCGCCGTGGCCACGGCCAGCACGCTGGGGCGCAGCACGATGTCGTCGAAGTGGTTGGACGGGCTTTCGTCGTAGTCCGCATCGACGTAGAAGGTGTTGTCCACGGCGGGATCAGGGTCGGGTGCAGGGCCGGTCCAGCGCATGGCCTGGCCGTTGGCGTTGACCAGCTCGCGCGGGCCCGGGCCGGGGCCGGCGGCCGAGCTGACCAGGGTGCCGGCGACGTTGTAGGCGCCGTAGCGGTTGCCGCCGTGGCTGATCAGCACGTAGGCGGCGCCGTTGCCGTCGCTGCGGCGCGCGGCCTCGTTGGCGCCGGGCGGGGCAGTGGGGAGGGTCAGGGGGCACGGCAGGCCGGTGCAGATGCCGAAGCCGCGCATCTGGCGCCAGGCGGGGTCGCCCGGGCCGGCGCCGGGACTGATGGCCAGGAAGGCCAGGGGCGCACTGCCGGCGGCGCAGCTGGAGCCGGCCCCCAGCGGGCTGCTGCCCGCCGGATCGCACAGGGACATGTCCATCCCCGCATTGCGCGTCAGCGAGGTGGTGATGCTGCTCTGCGATCCGTTGAAGGCCCTGGCCCACACGCGATAGCTGATGAGGTTGCCCCATGCGTCCGTGGCCATGCCGCCGTCCACCCCCAGGCTGCGCCAGGGGACGACGCCGTTTTGCAAGGCCAGGTTGGCGCAGGCGTCGCCGGGCGCGGGGCGCTGCTCCAGGCCCGATTGCGCATTGCCCGTGCCCAGCGCGCCATTGGCCGGGCACGGCAGGCGCCGGTTGACCAGGACGAAGCGCGCCAGCGCCTGCTCCAGCGCCTGCATTTTCTCGCGCGTGTCCTTGCGCCGCTGCTGCTCCAGCATGGCCAGCGAGGGCGGCAGGAACAGGGCGACCAGCAGGCCGACCACGAGCAGCACCAGCGCCAGCTCGACCAGCGTGAAGCCTGCGGGCCTGCCCCGCAGGCTTGCCCGGCGCAGCCCCGGGCGGACGGGCTGCAGCGCCCGCTGGCCATGGGGGCGGTGCAGGCCGCCCCTGGCATGCACGCGCAGTGCGCGCTGCAGGCTTATCGCTATATTTTTCATAGCTATATCCCGTGATCAGTCGCCGGCAAGACGCGGTTTTGACTGAAAACCCGGCTTGGGAGCCCCCTGGGACTCCAACAGCGCGCCCGGAGGCAGCACGTCCTGGCGCTCGCTGCCGTCGGTGCTGGCCTGCTGGCCGGGGCGCAGCACGAGGTCGGGCGCGCCGGCGCGGCTCAGGCGCACCCGGCCGTCGGGCAGGACGTGCACGCTGCGCCCGGCGTAGCTTTCGCCCTGCTGCAGCATCTGGCCGTTGATCCAGGCCGTCGCGCCGTGCCGGCCCCGGGCCGTGCCCTGCAGCAGCACGCTGGCGGGCTCGCTGGCGGCGGCCTCTGCCGGCGCCGCGCCAGCAGCTGCTTCGGGATCGGCCGCCGCGCCGCCGGGCGGCAGGTTGCGTGCGTGTTCGATCGCGGCGCGTTGCTGGGGCGTGTAGAACACGCGCGGCCACCGCGCGGCGTCCAGGCCAGGCGGCGCATCCATGGCGGGCGCCGCGCCGGCCGCCAGCGTACAGATGGCCAGCGCCATGCGGGCGGCGCGGGCAGGCGGCCAGTGCACGGGCAGGCGGTGGACGGCAGGCGGCATGGCGTGGGGCAGGCGGCTATTGCGCAGCATTGTTGGCCGGCGCTGGCTGCGGCGCAATGTGCAGGAAATTGACACGGCAGCGCACGGCCAGGCCCTGCGCCGCAGGCTGATCGAAGATGCAGCCGGCCAGTTGCGCCACTTGCGGATGGCGTGCCTGCAGCTGCTGCAACAGGCGCAGCGCCTCGATCTCATGGACCTGGCGCAGCTCGACCTGCAGCGCATGGCGTTGCACCTGCGCCTGGGCTTCCTGCGCCTGGGGCAGCGGCAGGATCTCGGGCGGCGCGAGCTGGAAGGTGAGCTGATCGCGCAGGCCCAGCCCGGCGGCGATCTGCAGCAAATCCTCGACCCACGCGGCGCGCGGTTCGCCGCCGACAAAACCGTCTGCCACCATCTGGCGGTAGCGCGGCAGGTGCGCGGCGGCATCGGCCTGCTCGGAGCGCGCCAGTTCCAGTTCGCCCTGGGCGGCCTGGCGCTCGGCCTGCGCCTGCTGCCACTGCGGCGCCAGGTACAGGCGCACGCCCCACAGCGCGCCCGAGGCCAGCGCGAGCACCAGCGCCGCCGCCAGCAACAGCGCGACGGCCGGTCGCACCAGCGGAAGGATGACCGTCCACTGGCGGTTCATGGCCGACCCTCCACGGCGGCGGCCGCCGGCGCGGTTGCGCCGGGCGGCTCGGGCGCGCGCGGCTGCAGGCACCATGACCAGCCGGTCGCGCCCGCATCGGCGCCCGCATTCTGGCCGCCGGCCATGGCGCTGGTGTTCTCGCCGCGCACAGGGTCCAGCACGACCTGCCAGTCCTGCCAGCGGCCCACGGCCCCGGCCAGTGCCTGCAGCAGCGCCTGGCGCTGGCGCGGCTGCAGGGCCGGATCTGCGTGGATGTCAAAGCGCCATTCAGGCTGCGGCGCCGTGTTGGCAGCGCCTGTGGTGGCGCCAGCGTCGGGTGCAGGGTCGGCAGCGCTGCAGGGCTGGGCGCGCAGCTGCAGCGCCACGCTCGTCAGCTGCGCCTGCGGCTGGGCCTGCAGCAGGCCGCCGAGCAGCCACAGGGCCTGGGCCGGGTCGATGGCGGCTTGCAGTTCCTGCTGCTGCACCTGCATGGCCAGCCGCAGAAGCGGCACGTTGACCTGGCGCTGGGCCAGCTGCTCGCGCAGCGCGGCGGCCTCGGACTGCATCTGGGCCGCCTGCTGGCGCTCTTGCAGGCTGTCCTGGCGCGACTGCACCAGCGCCCGCGCCTGCAGGCCCAGCAGCGCAAGGCCCGCCAGCAGCAGCACGCCGGTGCCCAGCTGCAGGCTGCGGCGCATGCGCGCGGCCAAGTGCCCGCGGCGCAGCTCGGCGTCCGCCAGCTGGCCGCGCGCACGCATGCCGGCCAGGGCCAGCACTTCCCCCAACACGTCGTGCGCCGCCAGCCCGGCGGCGGCTGCAGGCGCCTGCAGGTCGAGTTCGCGCAGCGCCTGCAGCAGTTCGGGGCCGGCCTGCAGCGGCACGACCTGGGGCGGCTGCGCGCGTTCGGTGATGCGGTTGTCGGCCAGGTATTTGAGCGTCAGGCCGACCTCGTGCGCCTGCTGGCGCGCCCCGTGCTCGAGCAGTAACCGCGAAAAGACCGGTACTCCGCTTGCCAGCAGCAGCATGCGCATGCCGTGCGGCAGCGGCAGGCACAGCAGGATGCTGGCCTGCGCGCGCAGCGCGGCCTGGCCTCCGGCCCATTGCGCCAGCAGGTAGCTCAGGGGCCATACGCCTTCGACGCTGTGGCCGGCCTGCGCCAGTGCCTGCAGCTCGTCGGCCAGCAACGGAGACGACAGGCCGACCGCGTGCAGCCGAAACGGCCGCGGCAGCAGCGGCTGGGCCGCTGCGCGCTCCCACAGGGCGCGCAGCGGCACATCCGGCAGCAAGGCCTGCAGGCGGGTCTGGATGTAGCCCTGCCGGTCGCTGCCCATCAGCGCCGGAACGTCCAGCTGCACATGGGTTTCCTCGACCACGTCGGCCAGCACGCGCACGCTGGCGCCAGCTGCCGGCGGCTCGGCGGGCTGGCCGCGTGCGTCCAGCCATTGCGGCTGCAGCGGGTTGACCAGCAACAGGGAGCTGGCAGAAGTCTTGCGTGCGCTCATGCCCGGATCTTGGAGATGGTGTCGTAGATGGGGCCCAGCACGGCCAGCATGATCCAGCCCAGGATCAGGCCCAGCGTGACGGTGAGCACCGGCTCGATCAGTGCCTGCACGCGGCCGATGGCTTCCTCGATGTCGCGGGTGAAGAAATAGCTGACGTTGGCCAGGGCCTCGTCCAGCGCACCCGTCACCTCGCCCACGCGCAGCATGCGCACCACCAGGGCCGGAAAAAGGTTTTCCTGCGCGAAGGCTTCACTGATGGCGCTGCCGGTCGCGATGCGCTCGCGCACCCGCACCAGGGCCTGCTGCACCGGCAGATTGGCCGTGACGCGCTCGCAATAGCCGAGTGCCTCTATGACAGGGATGCCGGTGCGGTACATGAGCGCGAAGCTGTCCATGAGCCGGGCCAGGATGATTTTCTTGATGACCGGCCCGACCATCGGCAGCGTCAGCATGGCGCTGTGCAGCCGAAAGCGCACGCGCTCATTGGCCCGCGCAGCCAGCGCCACGCCAAAGACCAGGGCCACCGGCGTCGGCAGGATCAGCCACCAGTAGTTGACGAAGGCCTTGGAGATCCAGATCAGCATGCGCGTCTGCAGCGGAACCTCCTGCCCCATGTTGGCAATGAAGCCCACCAGTTGCGGCACCAGGTAGACCATCAGGAACACCACCACGCCCGAGATGGTGATGGTGACGAAGGCCGGGTACAGGATCAGCTTCTTGGTCTGCGCGGCCAGCTCGGCCTGCCACTTGAGCGAACGCACCAGCTCCGCCAGCACTTCGGCCAGCTGGCCGGTCACCTCGCCCGAGCGCACCAGATGCACCATGACGTCGCTGAACACCGCCGGGTCGGCCCCCATGGCGCTGGCCAGCGTGCTGCCGCTCTGGATGCGGTCCATCAAGCCGGCAGCCACCTGGCGCAGCTGCAGGCTGTCGGCGCCGTCGCGCAGGTCGGCCAGCGCGTCCAGCACCGGCACGCCCGAGCGCAGCAGCATCTGCAGGTGAAACAGCAGGTTGATCATCTCGCGCTGCGGCAGGCGTGCCGTGCGCAGCGTGAGCTGGCGCACGACGCCGAAACGGATGGGCGAGAGGCCGGCGGCGTCCAGCTGCGCCTGCAGGTCGGCTTCGTGCAAGGCGCTGATCTGGCCCTTCACGATCTGTCCGGCGGCGTTGACGGCGCGGTAGCGGTAGCGCGGCATGGCGGTGCGTGCGACAGGCCGTGGCTACAGGCGCGCAGTGAGGTCCACCACGCGGCCGATCTCCTCGACCGTGGTGATGCCTTCCTGGACACGGCGCAGGCCATCGTCGGCCATGGGCACGAAGCCGTTCGCACAGGCGTGGCTGGTGAGTTCGCCAATCGTGGCGTTGCGCGTGATGAGCTCGTCCAGCGCACCGTCCATGCGCAGCAGTTCCATGATGGCCAGCCGCCCGCGGTAGCCCTGGAAGCCGCAGGCCTCGCAGCCGCCGGCGTGCGCCCGGTACACCGTGGCGCCCACGGCCTTGGCGCCCATCAGGAGCGCCTCGGCGCTGCCCTCCTGCACCTGCATGGGTTCGCGGCAGTGCTTGCACACGCGGCGCACCAGCCGCTGGGCGACGATGCCGATGATGTTGCCGGCCATGACCTCGGGCGAGACGCCCAGGTCCTTGATGCGCTGGAAGCTGCGCAGCGCCGAGTTGGTGTGCAGCGTGGAAAACACCTGGTGGCCGGTCATGGCGGCGCGGAACGCCATCTCGGCCGTGTCCTTGTCGCGCACCTCGCCCACCAGGATGATGTCCGGGTCCTGGCGCATCAGCGAGCGCACGCCGGCGGAAAAGTCGATCTTGCTGCCATCCGAGATCGAGGTCTGGCGGATGCGCGTGATCGGGTACTCCACCGGGTCTTCCAGCGTCATGATGTTGACGCTCTCGTCGTTCAGGTGGTTGAGCACGGAGTACAGCGTGGTGGTCTTGCCCGAGCCGGTGGGGCCGGTGACCAGGATGATGCCCTCCGGGCGCGCCAGCATCAGGTCCAGCAGGTAGTACTGCTCATCGGTCAGGCCCAGCTGGCGGTACTCGACGATGCCGCGCTTGGCATCCAGCACGCGCAGGACGAAGTTCTCGCCGTGGATGGTCGGCTGCACGGCAGCGCGAAAGTCCACGCTGCGGGCGCTGATGGACAGCGACACGCGCCCGTCCTGCGGCGCGCGGCTCTCGGCGATGTTCATGCCGGCCAGGAGCTTCAGGCGCACCAGCATGGCGTTCCAGTAGCGCCCGTGCAGCACGCGCACCTGGCGCAGCACGCCGTCGATGCGGTAGCGGATGCGCAGGAACTGCCCCTCGGGCTCGAAGTGGATGTCGGACGCCAGCTTGTGCACCGCGTCCGACAGCAGTGCATCGACCAGCCGCACCACCGGGTGGCTGTAGCCGCCCTGGCCCTGCGCGAGCGAGGCGACGTCGAGCTGGCCGGTCTCGATCTCGTGGATGATGCCGTCGATCGACAGTTCGTAGCCGTAGAACTGGTCGATGGCCGAAACCACTTCGGCGGCGCTGGCCAGCCGCCAGACGATGACCACGCCCACGCCGACATGCGCGCGGATCTGGTCGGCGGCGATGATGTCGTTGGGCTTGGGGCTGGCCAGCACGAGCTGCTGCGTGTCGGCCTGGAAGGACACCGGAAAGACCTGGAAGCGCAGCGCCATGGCCTTGGGCACGCGCGCCAGCGCCTCGGGGTCGGCCAGCACGGACTGCAGCTCTATGGTCTGCTGGCCCAGCGTCTGGCCCAGCGCCTCGCGCATGGCGTCCTCGGTCACGAAGCCCAGCGCGATCAGCGCATCGCCCAGCTGGGCCCCGGTCTTTTTCTGCTCCAGCAGCGCAATCTGGATCTGGTCGGCCGAGACCAGGCCCATGTGCAGCAGGCGGTCGCCCAGGCGCATGGGCGGGCGCGGCGTGCCAGCGGCGGCGTCGGCGCTCACCGCTGCCACAGCAGCTCCTGCAGTTCGCTGATGCGCCGCTGGGCGGCGCGCACGGGAATCCCGGCCGCGCCCAGCTGCAATGCCTGGCGGTACATCTGCATGGCATCCTGCGGCCGCTGCAGCTGGTCCAGCGCCACGGCCAGGTTGTAGGCCTGCGCGGCGCCGCCGGGGGCGAGCTGCTGCGCCTGGGTCAGCGGCGCCAGCGCCTCGGGCCAGCGGCCCTGGCGGCCCAGCAGCTGGCCCAGCGCGCCCTGGGCGGCGGCGTCGCGCGGCTGGCGCTCGATCCACTCGCGCAGCCGGCTTTCGGCGCTGGCCGGATCGGACTGCGCCAGCAAGGCCAGCGACCCCACCCGGGCGGTATCGTTGCCCGGCCACAGCTCCAGGCTGCGCTGATAGGCCTGCCAGGCAGCGTCGCTGCGGCCCTGGCGCTGCAGGGCCACGGCCAGGCCCAGCGCGGCGTCGGCGTCGTCCGGGCGTTCAGCCAGCACCTGCTGGTACAGCTGCCCGGCCCGCGCAGCCTCGCCGCGCTGCAACGCGGCCCAAGCGTCCTGCAGGTGCTCGGGAGCCTGCGAGCGCGACACCTCGACGCCGCTGCCCTGGCCGGGAGCGCCAGCGGCGGGCGCACGTTCCTGCTGCGGCGCTGCGGCCGGGGCTGCCTGCAGCGCAGCATCCGGGGCCGGCGCGCGGGTGCCTGCGGCGCCAGGAGCGGCGCGCGCTGCAGCCGGCTGCGGCGCCTGGGCCGGCGCAGCGCCGGGCTGCGCCAGCGCAGCCGGTGCGGGCGCAGGAGCAGGCGCAGGGGCAATTGCCGCCGCAGTGGCGGGCATGGCCGCAGGCGCAGGCGCAGCAACAGGCGCCGGCGCGGCCGCCGGCGCCGTGCCGGGGACGCGGGCCGGCGCGGCTGCTGCCGCCGGCGCAGGCTCAGGCAGCGCGGCGGCGGGCGCCGGCTCGGGCGTCGCCGGCAGGGCCGCAGGCGGGTGGGCGGCGCCGGCGGTTTCAGTGGTTTCGGTGACGGGCGCCGCGTCCGGGACAGCCTCGGGATTGGGCAGCGGCGCGGCCGGCGGGGCATTCAGCGCCAGGCCAGGCGCGGCCAGGCTTTGTGGCTGCAGCGACTGCCAGTATTGCCAGCCCAGCCAGCCCAGCACGGCCAGCGACACGCCGGCCAGCAAGCCGACCGTCAGCCGCCGGCCGCGATGGCCGGGTGGGCGGGCAATAGAGGTGGCGCCGCGCGTTGCCCCCACCATGGCCTGCGCGGCCTCGCGCGCCTGCGCGGCGCGGGCGGCGGCTGCCTCGGGCCTGGCCGGGCGCGGTGCCTGCGCCGGCGTGGCGGCAGCAGCAGCAGCCGGCGGCAGGCCGGCCCCGCCGGGCGCCGTCGTTGCCGCTGCGGTGGGGGGTGCCGACACTTCCGGCGCGCCAGCGGCGGCCAGCGCGGCGGCGGCAATGCCGGCTCCCGCAGGGCGCGCCAAGGGCGCGGCGGCGGCCGGGCCGTCGTGCTCCAGCCCCGGCTCCGGCGCCGGCGCGGCCGGCACCTGCGGCGCGGGTGCTGCGGCGGGCGCCACAGGGGCCGCGGGGCTGGCTGCCTCCTGGGGCGGGGTGATCTCCAGGGGCGCGAGCGACAGCCCCCCGGCCGCATCCTGCACATCCAGGGCGGGACGCTGGACGGGCGCGGCCGGGCGCGGCGGCCGGCGGCGCCGGCTCGGCGGTGTCCGGCGAGCGATCAGGGTTGCGCCGCAGCGCCTCCAGCAGCAGGCTCATGGCTGCCCTCCGGGACTGGATTGCGGCGCCGGCGCCATGCGCTCGGGCAGGGGCCGCAGGGCATCGCTCAAATGGGGCTCGAACGCCTGCAGGTCGCCGGTCAGGCTGGCGCTGGTGACCACCGTGGGGCGCAGGAAGATGACCAGCTCGCTCTTGCTGTTGGCCTTCTTGCGGTACTTGAACAGCTCGCCCACGCCGGGCACGCTGCCGATGAAGGGGGTCTGGTCGGTGCTGCTGGACACGTCGTCGCGCATCAGTCCGCCCAGGACAGCCGTGTCGCCCGAGCGCACCTTGATCACCGACTCCATCTCGCGCGTCTGGATCTGCGGAATGCGGCTGCTGACCTCGGCCAGGTTCATCCTGTCGTTGCGCGCCATGGCCAGGTAGATGGGCACGGCCGGGTCCTCGACATAGCCGACCACGCGCGACAGCGTGGGGCGCAGCACCAGGGTGACCTCGTCGCCTTCGCCGACCAGCGGCATCACGCTCATCACCAGCCCGACCGAGACGCTGTTGGGCGTGGACGTGAGGTTGAAGATGGGCGCGCTGCCCTGCACGCCGGCGGTGTAGTTGGCCGTGAGGGTGAAATACACCAGGTCCTCGGTGACCTTCAGCATGGCGGCCTGATTGTTCAGCGCGCTGATCTTGGGGCTGGACAGCACCTTGGTGTTACCAAACGACTCCAGCAGGCGCAGCGCGACGTTCAGCTGCATGGCGCTGTTGTTGCCGATGCGGGTCAGGGAGGGCGTGAAGTTGCCCATGCTGGGTATCACGCCGCTGACGGGCACGCCTGAAGGCATGGAGCCGCCGGCGGGGCCGATCTGCAGCAGCGGCAGGCCGTTGCGCAGCAGCGACCAGTTGATGCCCTGCTGGTAGTCGTCGGACAGGTTGACCTCGACGATGGTGGCCTCGATCATCACCTGGCGCCCGGCGCTCTTCATCACCCGATCGACGAATTCGCGCACCCGCATGTGCTGGCGGTAGGTGGCGCGCACCGACACCACGCCGGTTTCCGGGTTGGCGATGACCGACGCCGACTCGCGAAAGCGCGCCGGTGCCGCGGCCGGCGCGGGCGCGCCGGGTACGGGCGCTGGCGCCGGTGCGGCGGCAGCGGCCTCGGCGCCCTCGGGCAACAGCCGGTCGGTCTCGCGCAGCAGGTCGCGCAGGTTTTGCGTCAGCGTCGCCCAGAAGCGGTTTTGCGAGGTGTTGGACAGCCGGCTGGTGGAGCTGTTGCCCTCCCCCGCCCCCGCCCCCGCCGCCGCTGCCGCCACGCCCGATGCTGGTGCTGGCCGACATGGCGCTTTGCGACTCGCGCGCCAGGTTCAGGTAGTCCACCCGGTAGTGGCGCAGCACCGGCGAGTCGGGCATCACGAACAGGTTGCGCCCCTCCATCTCCCAGCGCATGCTGACCTGCTGGGCCGCGCGGTCCAGGATCTCGGGCAGCGTCTGGTCGATGGCGTTCATGCTGACCGTGCCGGCCAGCTCGGGGTGTACGTCCAGGTTCAGCCGCGCGTCGCGCGCGATGGCAAACAACAGGTTGCGGACGTCCACGTTGTGGACGCTGACCGAGAACCGCTCGGTACGCCCGCGCTCGGCGCCACCGGGCGGCGGCGGCAGCAGCGGCGCATCGACCAGCGCCGGCGGCTGGCCGGGCGCGGCCGGCTTGGGGCGCAGGTGGGCGGCGCTGGGCTCGGGCGGATTGCTGGCGCAGCCCGACAGGCTGGCCAGCAACAGCAGGGCCAGCACCGGGCAGGTGGCTGCACGCAGCAGACGCATGGATGGGACCGGCTTCATGAAGGCAATCGTTGCACGGGAAGAGAAACTGCGGCAGCGCCGTCGCCCCGCAGGTGGAACACGGGCGCCGGCACCGCCAGTGCCGCCTGCGCCTGCCTGTCCGGCTGGCGCTGGCCCAGGAAATACCCCAGCGCCAGCACCGCGCACAGGCCCAGCGCCAGCAGCGCCAGGGCCAGCCAGCGCGGGATACCCTGCGGCCAGTGCGGCTGCAGGGGCGAGCGGCGCGGCCGCTTCAGGCCGGTGGCGCGCACCTCGTCGACCGCGCGGCGCACATGCCCGTCGGTGACCTGGCGTACGCCTTGCGCGAACGCGGCCAGCAGCGCCTTGTCGGCCAACTGGTGGATGGCGCGGATGCGCCCGTCCGACGCGGCCAGCAAGCGGCGCAGCGCCGCCGGCTCGAACAGCGCCCCGCCCTGCCAGCCTGCGCGGCGCAGGCGGTGCTCGACGTAGGCGGCCGCGTCCGGCCCCACCAGCGGCTGCAGCTCGAAGCGGTGCACCACCCGGTCGCGCACCTGGCGCAGCGCCGGCAGCGCCAGCAGCTCGTCCAGCTCGGGCTGGCCGAACAATACGATCTGCAGCAGCTTGTGGCGTTCGGTCTCCAGGTTGGACAGGAGCTTGATTTCCTCCAGCGACTGCGGCTGCATGGCCTGGGCCTCGTCGATGAGCACCACGGCGCGGCGCCCCTGGGCATGGCGCTGCAGCAGCGCCTGCTGGATGGTCAGCACGGGCGACTGGCCTTCGGTCGGCGGCGCCAGGCCCCAGTCCTGGATCAGCGACTGCAGGATCTCGCGCGGGCCGAAGGACGGGTTGGCCAGGTAGACCAGATCGATCTGCGAGCGGGGCAGGCGCTCGGCCAGCATGCGGCTGAGCATGGTCTTGCCGCTGCCGACCTCGCCCACCACCACCACGATGCCGTCCTCGTCGAGCACGGCGTGGTGCAGCGCCTCCAGCACGGCGCCGCGCGCCTGGCCGTCAAAGAAGAAGCGGCCGTTGGGCGTGATCCCGAAGGGGGGCTCGGACAGCCGGAAATGTTCCAGGTACAGGGACGACACGGCTGTAGGTCAGGAAAGGGAAGCTGGCGTGTAGGCGCCCCCGCGAATGGGGGCGGCACGGCGGGCGATCATAAACATGCACTTTGGCGCCAGAATTAAATGTAACCGGAGGTGAATTCCCCGATGGCGCCAAATGCCGCGATGGTGCAGGCCTTCATTTGCGCTGCCAGGCGGCGGCAAAGAATCCGTCCGTTGCATGGCGGTGCGGCCACAGCCGCAGGAAGCGCGCACCCCCTTCGCCGCCACTGGCAAGGCTGTCCGCCTGCGCCACCTTCAGGCGCGCCAGCTCGCCCTGCACCGGCAGCGGCGCAAAATCCGGATGCGCCTGCCCGAAGGCCTCGGCGACGCCTTCGTTTTCCTCGGGCAGCACGCTGCAGGTGGCATAGACCAGGCGCCCGCCCGGCTTGACCAGGCGCGCCGCGCTGGCCAGGATGGCGTTTTGCTGGGTCACCAGGGCGGCCACCTTCTCGGGGCTTTGGCGCCATTTCAGGTCGGGGTTGCGCCGCAGCGTGCCCAGGCCCGAGCACGGGGCATCGACCAGCACCCGGTCGATCTTGCCGGCCAGGCGCTTGATGCGCTCGTCGCGCTCATGGGCGATGGCCACCGGGTGGACGTTGGACAGCCCGCTGCGCACCAGGCGCGGCTTGAGCGCCTCCAGGCGGCGCGCCGAGGTGTCGAAGGCATACAGCCGGCCGGTGTTGCGCATGGCCGCGCCTATGGCCAGCGTCTTGCCGCCGGCGCCGGCACAAAAATCCACCACCATCTCGCCCCGCCGGGCGTCCAGCAACAGGGCCAGCAGCTGCGAGCCCTCGTCCTGCACCTCGATGGCGCCGCTCACGAAGGCCGGCAGCCGCGCCAGCGCCGGCTTGCCATGCAGTCGCAAACCCCAGGGGGAATAGGGTGTCGCATCGCTTTTGATAGCAACATCTCCAAGCTCCGCGCCGACCTGCTCGCGTTTTGCCTTCAAGATGTTGACGCGCAGGTCCAGCGGCGCGGTCTGGCCCAGCGCCTCGGCCAGGGCCCAAAAGCCGGACTCGCCCAGCTGGCTGCGCAGCGGCGCGGCCAGCCACGCGGGCAGGTTGTGGCGGTGCGGCTCCAGCAGCTCGTCAGGCCCGACCGCATCGCACAGCTGCAGCCAGTGGCGCTCGGCGTCGGTAAGCGCACCGTGGAGGAAGTCGCGCGCCCCGCGCGCGCCGGGCTGGCCGCTGCGCTGGCGCTCCTGCTCATCCAGCGCCCGGGCAAAGCCCAGGATGGCCAGGCGCCGCTCGCGCGCGCCGCTGCCCGAGCGCGCCAGGTGCTCCAGCAGGGCCTTGCTGCGCAGCACGGCATAGGCGGTGTCGGCCAGCGTGGCGCGCTCGCGCGGGCCCAGCTGGCGGTGCTCACGAAAGTAGCGGGCCACCACGGCGTCGGCCGGGTGCTCGAAGGCCAGGACTTGCGCCAGCAGCTCGGTGCAGGCGTCCAGAAGGGCTTTGGGATGCATGGGTCGATTGTCCCATCCGCGCCACCCCGCGCGTGCGCCGGCAGCTGCGTGCTGCGCCGTCCTACGCGGGGCCGGGGCCGCGCCCCTTAGGTTTGCCCCATTCCATCCAGCGGCGCAGCGGCCTGCCTGCGCCCGCCCGCAACCCAAGGAGCATTTCATGGACTATCTGTTGCAAGGCATGTTTGGCGAGAAATCGCTCAGCAAGGTGACGGCCCTGTTCGACGACCAGGCCAGCGCAGAGGCCATGGGGGCGCGCGTGCTGCGCCTGCCCGGCATGCAGCCCAGCCAGGTGCGGCTGCTCAGCCAAGCCGACCTGAAGACGCACCGCGCCGACCTGTTCGGCCGCAAGATGGAGCCCGAGCAGCGCGGCATCCTGCAGACCATGCTGCGCGCCCACCTGGTGGGCGGCTTCGCCGGCGGCACGCTGGGCGTGGTGGCCTACGCCTACCTCATGTCCACCGGGCAGCCCATCATGGCCAGCAGCCCCCTGCTGGCCTTCATTGCCATCGTGGGGTTTTCCATCACGTTCGGGCTGCTGCTGGGCGGACTGGTCACCATCCGTCCCGACCACGTTCGCGTCATCACCCAGGTGCGCGCCGCCTTGCGCGCCGGGCGCTGGGCCGTGGTGGTGCACCCGACCGATTCGCACCAGACCCAGCTGGCCCGTGAGCTGCTGCAGGAGGGCAGCGTCCAGGTGCTGCGCACCCTGTAGCCCTGCCCGGCTAGCGGCTGCTGCAGCTGGCCGGCGGCCGGCCCAGCAGGTGCGACAGGATGGCGCCTGGATACAGCTGGTGCTCCTGCTCCAGCACGCGCGCGGCCAGGCTTTGGGCGCTGTCGCACGGCAGCACCGGCACCACCGCCTGCGCCAGGATGGGCCCCACGTCCAGCTCGGCGGTCACCTCGTGAACCGTGCAGCCGGCGACCTTGCAGCCGGCATCGATGGCGCGCTGGTGCGTGTCCAGGCCCGGGAAGGCCGGCAGCAGCGAAGGGTGGATGTTGAGCAGCCGGCCACTGAAGCGCTCGACGAAGGCGGGCGTCAGCACGCGCATGAAGCCGGCCAGCACCACCAGGGCCGGCTCGTGGGCCGCGACGGCCTGCGCCAGCGCGGCATCGAACTGCTCGCGCGTGGCATAGGCCTTGTGGTCCAGCACCTCGGTGGCGATGCCCTGCTCGCGCGCCAGCGCCAGGCCGCCGGCAGCGGGGCGGTTGCTGATGACGGCGGCGATGCGGATGCCGTGGCGCTCCTGCCAGTCCTGCTGCTGCGCCGCGCGCACGATGGCCGCCATGTTGGAGCCGCCGCCGGAGATCAGAATCACGATGTTTTTTCTCATCACTGCGGATTATCCCCGCCCCTGCCATGCCCTTTGACAGCCGAACCCAGCCCCTGACTGCCGTGCAGGCGCGCGTGCTCGCCACGCTGATGGAGAAGTCGCGCACCGTGCCCGACAGCTATCCGCTGACCCTCAACAGCCTGCTGGCCGGCTGCAACCAGAAGTCCAGCCGCGAGCCGGTCATGCAGCTGGGCGAGGGCGAGGTGCAGCAAGCGCTGGACGAGCTGCGCCTGCGCGCGCTGGTGGTGGAGATCGGCGGCGCGCGCGTGGCGCGCTGGGAGCACAACATGCCGCGCGGCGTGGGCGTGCCGGAGCAGTCCGCCGTGCTGTTGTCGCTGCTGGCGCTGCGCGGGCCGCAGACCGCCGGCGAGCTGCGCATCAACGCCGAGCGCTGGCACCGCTTTGCCGACATCTCCTCGGTCGAGGCCTTCCTGAACGAACTGGCCGAGCGCAGCGACGAGCGCGGCGGCCCCCTGGCCGTGCTGCTGCCGCGCGCCCCGGGCGCGCGCGAGGCGCGCTGGGGGCAGCTGCTGTGCGGGCCGGTGGACGTGCAGGCCGCAGCCGCGGCGGGTGCGCAGCGCAGCGCCGCCGCCCCCGTCGATGCCGGGCTGCATGACCGCGTGGCCGCGCTGGAGGCGCAGGTCGCCGCGCTGCGCAGCAGCCTGGCCCAGCTCTGCGAGCAGCTAGGCGTCGCGGCGGGCTGATCCCGGGCTGATCCACCGGACGGCCATGTCCCGCCCCTGACAGCCCCGCAGCGTGCGCCCGTGCTACAACCCGCGGCTGCAAAGGAGACGCGACACATGGATCTCGCATTCACCCCCGACGAGCAAGCCTTCCGCACGGAAGTGCGCGAATGGGTTCGCAGCCACCTGCCGCCCGCGCTGGCGCACAAGGTACACAACGCCCTGCGCCTGACGCGCGACGATTTCCAGGACTGGGCCAGGACGCTGGGCAAGAAGGGCTGGCTGGCCTACGGCTGGCCCAGCCAGTTCGGCGGCCCGGGCTGGAACGCGGTGCAAAAGCACCTGTTCGAGGAAGAGCTCGCCATGGCCGGCGCGCCGCGCATCATGCCGTTCGGCCCGGTGATGGTGGCGCCCGTGATCATGGCCTTCGGCACGCCTGAACAGCAAAAGCGCTTCCTGCCCGGCATCGCCAGCGGCGAAGTCTGGTGGAGCCAGGGCTACAGCGAGCCGGGCGCCGGCTCCGACCTGGCCAGCCTGAAGACGCGCGCCGAGCGCCGGGGCGACAAATACATCGTCAACGGCCAGAAGACCTGGACCACCATGGGCCAGTACGGCGAGTGGATGTTCAACCTGGTGCGCACCAGCAACGAGGGCAAGCCGCAAACGGGCATCTCGTTCTTGCTGCTGGACATGAAATCCCCCGGCGTCACCGTGCGGCCCATCAAGCTGCTGGATGGCGAGTGCGAGGTCAACGAGGTCTTCTTCGACAACGTGGAAGTGCCCGCCGACCAGCTCATCGGCGAGGAAAACAAGGGCTGGACCTACGCCAAGCACCTGCTGGCGCACGAGCGCACCAACATCGCCGACGTGAACCGCGCCAAGCGCGAGCTGGAGCGCTTGAAGCGCATCGCCAAGGCCGAAGGCGTGTGGGACGAGCAGCGCTTTCGCGACCAGATCGCCCTGCTGGAAGTCGACATCGTGGCGCTGGAGATGCTGGTGCTGCGCGTGCTGTCGATGGAAAAGAGCGGCAAGAACCCGCTGGACATCGCCGGGCTGCTCAAGATCCGCGGCAGTGAGATTCAGCAGCGCTACAGCGAGCTGATGATGCTGGCCGCCGGGCCTTTCTCGCTGCCCTTCATCGAGGACGCCATGGAGGCCGGCTGGCAGGGGGACTTCCCTGGCGGCGCCGCGGCCAACGCGCCGCTGGCCTCCACCTACTTCAACATGCGCAAGACCACCATCTACGGCGGCAGCAACGAAGTGCAGCGCGAAATCGTCGCAAAGACCGTGCTGGGCTGACCAGTCTCTGACGAAGGGATACGAACATGGATTTCGATTTTTCCGATGACCAGCAGCAACTGCGCGACGCCGTGCGCCGCTGGGTGGACAGGGGCTACGGCTTCGAGCGCCGCCGCGCCATCGTGGCCGCCGGCGGCTTCGACCGCGCCGTATGGAACGAACTGGCCGAGCTGGGCCTGACCGCGCTCACCGTGCCCGAGGCGCACGGCGGCCTGGGCCAGGGCGCGGTGGACGCCATGGTGGCGCTGGAGGAACTCGGGCGCGGCATCGTGCTGGAGCCCCTGGCGCAGGCCTTCGTCGCCACGCGCGTGCTGGCGGACTTCGCGCCCGAGGCGCTGCAGGGCGAGTGGCTGCCGCGCATCGCCAGCGGCGAGGCGCTGGTGGTGCTGGCCCAGCAGGAGCGCCGCGCGCGCTACCAAACCGGCGTTTGTGAGGCGAAAGCCGTGCCAGCCGGCGCCGAATACCGGGTTTCAGCTACCAAAAGCATAGTGCCAGCAGGCGACCATGCCGACGCCTTCATCGTGCCCGCGCAGCTCGACGGGCAGCTGGCGCTGTTCCTGGTCGAGCGCGGCGCCGGCGGCGTGGCCACGCGCGGCTACCTCACGCAGGACGGCAGCCGCGCCGCCGAGGTGCTGCTGGACGGCGCCGCCGCCACCCTCATCACCCGCGACGGCCTGGCCGCGCTGGAGCTGGCCGTGGACACCGGCATCGCCTGCGCCTGCGCCTACGGCGTGGGCGCCATGGAGCAGACCCTGGCGCTCACGGCCGACTACCTGAACCAGCGCAAGCAGTTCGGCGTGGCGATCGCCAGCTTCCAGACCCTGCGCCACCGCGCAGCCGACATGAAGATGCAACTGGAGCTGGCGCGCTCGATGAGCTACTACGCCAGCCTGAAGCTGGGCGAGGAGCGGGGCGAGCGCCGCCGCGCGCTGTCGCGCGCCAAGGTGCAGCTGGGGCAGTCGATGCGCTTCGTGGGCCAGCAGTCGGTGCAGCTGCATGGCGGCATCGGCGTGACCGACGAATACATCGGCAGCCACTATTTCAAGACGCTGACGCAGCTGGAGATGGCCTGGGGCGACACGCTGCACCACCTGGGCGAGGTGTCCGCGCACATGCAGGACACGGCCGGGGTGTTTGCCTGAGCGGGCCCGCAGCCCGGCCCTGGCCCGCATGAAAAAACCGCGCACTGCGCGGTTTTTCCTTGTGTGCGCCGGCCGGGGCGCCGGTTTCAGCTCAGCAGCCGCGAGGACTTGGGAACATGCGCCAGCAGGAAGTCCATCTGGTCGGCCAGGATGCGCCGGTTGCGCAGGATGAAGTCCTCCCACAGGCTGGGCACGTAGGGCGTGTACAGCAGCGGCATGCGCGCCTGCTCGGGCGTGCGCGGGCCCTTGCGGTGGTTGCAGGCGCGGCAGGCGGTGACCACGTTCATCCAGTGGTTGCGCCCGCCGCGCGCCAGCGGCGCGATGTGCTCGCGCGTCAGCTCGGGCTCCTGGAACGGGCCGCCGCAGTAGGCGCACAGGTTGCGGTCGCGCGCAAACAGCTTGGCGTTGGTAAGGCTGGGGGTCAGCTCAAAGGGGTTGATGCCCGGCGCGCCGCGCGTGCCGATGATGCTGCTGATGCTGATGCGCGACTGCAGGCCGGTGGCCGCGTTGTGCCCGCCGCGAAACACCGCCACGGGCGCGCCCAGCTCCCAGCGCACGTCGCCGGCGGCGTAATGCGTCGCGGCATCCTCCAGCGAAATCCACGATTGCGGCAGCCCCTGGGCCGACAGCTTCAAGACCTTCACACCCACCTCCCCTTGCTTTGCCAGGACGGGAACGACAGTGCCATCCAGGGGCGCGGACAGTGCACCCCTCGATGAAGCACAATATACCTCTTTCAGGCAAAAACACGCGCCAGCCCTTGCCGGGCGCCGACGTTCAGCTATCAAAATAAAAGCGCAACGATGAAGATCTACCGTGGCTTCCAGCACCCTGGCGTGGCGCGCAGCTGCGCGTTGACCATCGGCAACTTCGACGGCGTGCACCGTGGCCACCAGGCCATGCTGGCGCTGCTGGAGGCCGAGGCGCGCCAGCGCGGCGTGCCCAGCTGCGTGCTGACCTTCGAGCCGCACCCGCGCGACTACTTCGCCCGCGCGCACCAGCGCGCCGACCTGGCGCCCGCGCGCATCGGCACGTTGCGCGACAAGCTGTGCGAGCTGGCGCGCTGCGGCGTGCAGCAGGCCGTGGTGCTGCCCTTCAACGAGCGTCTGGCGCGCCTGCCTGCGCAAGGCTTCATCGACCAGGTGCTGCTGGCCGGCCTGGGCACGCGCTATGTGCTGGTGGGCGACGACTTCCGCTTCGGCAGCCAGCGCACGGGCGACTACCGGCTGCTCGACGCCGCCGGGCGCGCGCAGGGCTTCGACGTGGCGCGCATGAACAGCTACGAGGTGCATGGCCAGCGCGTCTCCAGCTCGGCGGTGCGCGGCGCCCTCGCCGCCGGCGACATGGACGAGGCGGCGCGCCTGCTGGGCCGGCCCTACTCCATCTCCGGCCACGTCGTGCATGGGCGCAAGCTGGGGCGCGAGCTGGGGCGCAGCGGCGACGGCAGCGGCGGCTTTCCCACGCTGAACCTGCGCTTCGCGCACTGGAAGAGCGCCGCCAGCGGCATCTTCGCCGTGCTGGTGCATGGCCTGTCCCCTGAGCCCCTGCCCGGCGTGGCCAACCTGGGCGTGCGGCCGTCGCTGGATGCCAGCGACGTCAACGGCGGCCGCGTGCTGCTGGAGACGCACTGCCTGCAGTGGCCCGCGCACCTGGGGCGCGAGGGGGGCTACGGTAAAATCATCCGCGTGGAACTGCTGCACAAACTGCACGACGAGCGCAAGTACGACAGCCTGCCGGCCCTCACCGCGGGCATCGCGCGCGACTGCGACGAGGCCCGCGCCTGGTTCGCCGCCGGCGCTGGCGCGGCCCACGCCGAGACCCGCCGCCAAACCACGCGCGACCGAATTTGACGGGGCCGCCAGCCCCTGCCGCGCTGCGCAGCGGCACCGGCCTGCCCCGCCCCGCCCGACACCTGCCGCCGCCCCGCCCCACGCGGGCCGGAGCCTCTCTTCCCAAGGCCAGAACCCCATGTCCGACCCCAACGCCAAGAACGCCCCCGCGAGCGGCTATCGCAGCACGCTCAACATGCCCGACACGCCGTTTCCCATGCGCGGCGACCTGCCCAAGCGCGAGCCGCAATGGGCGCGAGAGTGGGATGAAAAAGGCATCTACAAGCAGCTGCGCGATGCCCGCCACGGCGCGCCGAAATTTATCCTGCACGACGGCCCGCCGTATGCCAACGGCCAGCTGCACATCGGCCACGCGGTCAACAAGATCCTGAAGGACATGATCGTCAAGGCGCGCCAGTTGGAGGGCTTCGACGCGCTCTACACCCCCGGCTGGGACTGCCACGGCCTGCCGATCGAGAACGCCATCGAGAAGCTGCACGGCCGCAACATCCCGCGCGACGAGATGCAGGCGCGCGGCCGGGCGTTCGCCACCGAGCAGATCGCGCAGCAGATGCAGGACTTCAAGCGCCTGGGCGTGCTGGGCGAGTGGGACAACCCGTACAAGACCATGAACTTCGCCAGCGAGGCGGGCGAGTTGCGGGCACTCAAGAAGGTCATGGAGCGCGGCTTCGTCTACCGCGGCCTCAAGCCCGTGTACTGGTGCTTCGACTGCGCCTCGTCGCTGGCCGAGTTCGAAATCGAGTACCAGGACAAGCAGAGCCAGACGCTGGACGTGATGTTCCCGGCTGCCGAGCCCGACAAACTCGCCGCCGCCTTCGGCCTGCCCGCCCTGGACAAGCCCGCGTTCGCCGTCATCTGGACCACCACCTCCTGGACCATTCCCGCCAACCAGGCGCTGAACGTGAACCCCGAGCTGGAGTACAGCCTGGTGGACACCGAGCGCGGCCTGCTGATGGTGGCATCGGCCCTGGTGGACAAGTGCCTGGAGCGCTGGGGCATCGCCGGCACCGTGGTCGCCACCGCCCTGGGCGAAAAGCTCGACCACATCAAGTTCAAGCACCCGCTGGCGCACGTGGACGCGGCGTTCGACCGCTTCTCGCCCATCTACCTGGCGGACTACGCCACGGCCGAGGACGGCACCGGCATCGTGCATTCCTCGCCCGCCTACGGCGTGGACGACTTCAACTCCTGCGTCGCCAACGGCCTGCGCTACGAGGACATCCTGAACCCCGTGCAGGGCAACGGCGTGTATGCGCCCGACCTGGGCCTGTTCGGCGGCCAGCACATCTGGAAGGCCGCGGCGGTCATCATCGACGCGCTGCGCGTGGCCGGCCGGCTGCTTCATACGCAGGCCATCACCCACAGCTACCCGCACTGCTGGCGCCACAAGACGCCCGTCATCTACCGCGCCGCCGCGCAGTGGTTCATCCGCATGGACGAGGGCGAGGGCGTGTTCACCGACCCGGCGCAAAAGCCCGAGCGCACGCTGCGCCAGATCGCGCTGGAAGCCATCGAGCACACGAGCTTTTATCCCGAGAACGGCCGCGCCCGCCTGCGCGACATGATCGCTGGCCGGCCCGACTGGTGCATCTCGCGCCAGCGCAGTTGGGGCGTGCCGCTGCCGTTCTTCCTGCACCAGGAGACGGGCGAGCTGCACCCGCGCACCATGGAAATCCTGGACCAGGCGGCGCAGATCGTCGAAGCCGGCGGCATCGAGGCCTGGAGCCGCGTGAGGACCGAGGAAATTTTGGGCGCCGAAGATGCGCCGCACTACACCAAGAGCACCGACATCCTGGAAGTCTGGTTCGACTCCGGCTCCACCTTCTGGCACGTGCTGCGCGGCACGCACGCCGGCATGCACCACGACGTTGGCCCCGAGGCCGACCTGTACCTGGAAGGCCACGACCAGCACCGCGGCTGGTTCCACTCGTCGCTGCTGCTGGCCTCGGCCATCTTCGGCCGCGCGCCCTACCGCGGCCTGCTCACGCACGGCTTCACGGTGGACGGCCAGGGCAAGAAGATGAGCAAGTCGCTGGGCAACACCGTCTCGCCGCAGGAAGTGAGCGGCAAGCTGGGCGCAGAGATCATCCGCCTGTGGTGCGCCTCGACCGACTATTCGGGCGACCTGGCGATCGACGACAAGATCCTGGCGCGCGTGGTGGACGCCTACCGCCGCATCCGCAACACGCTGCGCTTTTTGCTGGCCAACGTGAGCGATTTCGACCCGGCCCAGGATGCGGTGGCGGACGCCGACCTGCTGGAGATCGACCGCTGGGCACTGGGGCGCGCCGCGCAGTTCCAGGCCGAGGTGCTGGCGCACTACCAAGTGTATGAATTCCACCCGGTGGTCGCCAAGCTGCAGCTGTTTTGCTCGGAAGACCTGGGCGGCTTCTACCTGGACGTGCTCAAGGACCGCCTGTACACCACGGCTCCGAAGTCGCTCGCACGGCGCAGCGCGCAGACGGCCCTCTACCAGATCACCCACGCCATGCTGCGCTGGATGGCGCCCTTCCTGTCCTTCACGGCCGAGGAAGCCTGGAAGGTCTTCGGCCATTCGGCCTCCATCTACCTGGAGACCTTCACCACCCTGCCCGCCGGCGACGAGGGCCTGCTGGCCAAGTGGCAACGCCTGCGCGAGATCCGCGACGTGGTGAACAAGGAGATCGAGACCGTGCGCACTGCCGGTACCGTGGGCTCGTCGCTGCAGGCCGTGGTGCGCCTGACGGCCGCGCCCGAGGACCACGCGCTGCTGGCCAGCCTGGGCGATGACCTGAAGTTCGTCTTCATCGTCTCCGCCATCGAGCTGGTGGCTGGCGACGCCCTCCAGGTCAGCGTCAGCGCCAGCCAGGATGCCAAATGCGAACGCTGCTGGCACTGGCGCGCCGACGTGGGCCACGACGCTGCGCACCCCACCCTGTGCGGGCGCTGCACCAGCAACCTGTACGGCGCCGGCGAAGCCCGGCTGCACGCCTGATGGCGCGCGCGGCAGGCGCCAGCGCCAAGGCGGCGAGCGGCCGGGGCGCCGGGAAGATGTGGCCCTGGCTGGCCTGGGCGCTGGTCATCTTCCTGGCCGACCAGTTCACCAAGACGCTGATCCTGGGCTACTACCGGCTGGGCGACGCCACGCCGGTGACCAGTTTTTTCAACATCGTGCGCGCGCACAACACCGGCGCTGCGTTCTCCATGCTGGCCGACGCCGGCGGCTGGCAGCGCTGGCTGTTCACGGGCATCGGCCTGGCGGCAGCCACCTTCATCATCTGGCAGCTGCGCCAGCACCCGGGCCAGAAGCTGTTCGCGTTTTCGCTGTCCAGCATCCTGGGCGGGGCCATCGGCAACGTGGTGGACCGGCTGCAACACGGCTACGTGGTGGACTTCCTGGACTTCCACTGGAGCGTGCTGTCCGGCATGTTCCACGGCGGGCATTTCCCTGCCTTCAACCTGGCGGATGCCGGCATCAGCGTCGGCGCCGCCTGCCTGATCGTGGATGAGCTGCTGCGCGTGAAGCGGGCAGCCTGAGCCCCCTCGGCCATGCCCGGCGCCGCCCGCTGGCGCCGGCGGCCCTGCACCCGGCCCGCGCACGAAAGCCACGGCCGGGCGCCCGGCGCGGCAGCGCCCCGGCCTCTGGCCGCGCGATGACAGCGCACCCCGGCAGGTATCTCGCGCCCCTTGCGCTGCAGGGGCCCGGGCAGCGCTATGCTGCAATGTTTGGCGCGCCTGCGCATGAGCGCAGCCCGCTGCCGGATTTGCAAAACAACAAATGAAGCATCTGTTGAACCTGTTGGCCGCCGTTGCCCTCCTGGTGTGGGGCACGCACCTGGTGCGCACCGGCGTGCTGCGCGTGTTTGGCGCCAACCTGCGCACGCTGCTGGCGCGCAGCCTGGGCAACCGCTTCACCGCCGCGCTGTCGGGCATCGGCATCACCGCCCTGGTGCAGTCCAGCACCGCCACCTCCTTGATGACGGCATCGTTCGTCGGCCAGGGGCTGATCAGCCTGCCGGCGGCGCTGGCCGTGATGCGCGGCGCCGACATCGGCACCGCCCTCATGGCCATGCTGTTCTCGCAGGACCTGTCGTGGCTGTCGCCGGTCTTCATCTTCGTCGGCGTGGTGCTGTTCATCACGCGCCAGGCCAGCACGGCCGGGCGGGTGGGCCGGGTGTTCATCGGCCTGGGGCTGATGCTGCTGGCGCTGGAGCGCGTGGTGCAGGCCACCGAGCCCATGATGACCTCGCCGCTCACGCAGCTGCTGCTGACCAGCCTGGCCAGCGACCTGTGGATGGAGATCATGATCGGCGCGGTGCTGGCCATCGTGTCCTACTCCAGCCTGGCGGTGGTGCTGCTGATCGCGGCCATGGCCGACACCCACGTCGTGCCGCTGGGCATGGCGCTTGGCATGGTGCTGGGCGCCAACCTGGGCAACGGCCTGGCGGCCGTGCTGACCATGGCGCGCTCCAGCGTCGAGGTGCGCCAGGTGACCATTGGCAACATGGTCTTCAAGATCCTGGGGGTGCTGCTCATGGCGCCCTTCATCGGCTTGTGGATCCAGCACGTCGAGCCGCTCCTGCCCGGCACGGCGCACAGCGTGGTGCTGTTCCACCTGGCCTACAACATCATCATCAGCGTCGGCTTCATCGGCTTCACCGACTGGGTGGCGCACTGGGTGGCGCGCCTGTTGCCCAAGCCCGCCAGCGCCCAGGGCGGCCGCCCGCACCACCTGGACCCGTCGGCGCTGGCCACGCCCTCGCTGGCCATCTCGTTCGCCGTGCGCGAGGCGCTGTACCAGGCGGACGTGGTGGAGACCATGCTGCTGGGCATCCCCGATGTGATCCGGCGCAACGACGAGCAGCTGGCCGAGCGCCTGCGCCGCATGGACGACGAGGTGGATGAGCTGTACTCCTCCATCAAGTACTACCTGGCCAAGATCTCGCGCGACGACCTGGGCGAGGAGGAAAGCCGGCGCTGGACCGACATCATCAGCTTCACCATCAACATGGAGCAGATCGGCGACATCATCGAGCGCGTGCTGCAGGACATCGAGGAAAAGAAGATCAAGAAGGGCCGCCAGTTCTCCGAGGCCGGCATGGCCGAGATCTCCGAACTGCACGAGCGCCTGGTGAGCAACCTGCGCCTGGGCATGAGCGTGTTCCTGAACGGCAACGTGCGGGACGCGCAGCGCCTGCTGGAGGAGAAGGTGCACTTTCGCAACCTGGAGCGGGCCTATGCCAGCAGCCACCTGATGCGGCTGTCCGAGCGCAGCGTGCACAGCATGGAGACCAGCTCGCTGCACATCGACCTGATCAGCGACCTGAAGCGCATCAACTCCCACATCAGCTCGATCGCCTATCCGATCCTGGAGACGGCGGGCGTGCTGGCGCCCAGCCGGCTGCAGAGCCCGCGGGCGGCCGGGGGTGGCGAGGTGCAGCCCGACCATCCCTGAGCGGGATTGCCCCCCGCTTGGGGCGTGGAGAACAGGCCACTGCCGGCGCCCGTGGAAAACCCGCGCTGCCGTGCAAACACCCCGTTACTAGAATGCGCCGGGAGAAGCAGCTCACTCTCCCGGGAGGCCCATGCGTCCAGCCACCACCGCGCGCATCACCAGCCTGCTGTATGACGGCGTGCTGGACCCATGCGACTGGCATGCCGGCATGGCCGCTTTCGGCAATGCCGTCGGGGCCTGCGATTTCCATCTGCTCACCACGGACCTGGCGCAAGGCGCCGTGCTGGAGAGCATCGCCAGCATCGCCCCCGGCCACGAAAAGGCGGTGCAGGAGTACGAGCAGCACTACGCGCTGATCGACGAGCGCGTGCCCATCGCCATGCGCATGGGGCCGGGGCAGGTGATGCTGGACCACGAGCACTTCAGCGACCGCCACATATCGCGCAGCGCCCTGTACACCGATTGCCTCGCGCCGCAGGGCATGAAGCACACCATGGGCCTGATGCTGCGCGTGCAAGGCAGCGTGCAGCAGTACGTGGGCTTCATGCGGCGCGTGGACCAGCCGCACTTCAGCGACGCCGACCGCCGACTCGCCCTGCACCTGCTGCCCGACGTGGTGCGCGCGGCGCAGCTGCGCGCGCGCGTCGACCAGCTGGCGCGGCACGCGGCGCTGGGGCTGGCCGCGCTGGACACCCTGGCGCAGGCCGTCGCGGTGCTGGACGCGCGCTGCCGCATCCAGTACTGCAACGCCGCCGCCGAGCGGCTGCTCGCCCGCCCCGGCGCGCTGGGCGTGCGCTGCGGCCAACTGCACTGCCACGACAGCGCCGCCCAGGCGCGCTGGCAAGCCCTGGTGGCCGCCGCCTGCGCGCGCCAGGGCGGCCCCATGGCCGGCGCGCTGCAGCCGGCGCCGGGGCCGCGCGGCCTGGTCGTCACCGTCCTGCCGCTCAACGCCCACCACCTGCTTGCGCCCCGCCATGCGCCCATGGCGCTGGCGGTCATGGGCGAGCCCGCGCCGGCTGGCGGCCCGGACCCGCGCCTGGTCAGCAGCCTGCTGGGCCTGTCGCCCACCGAAACCCGCCTGGCGCTGCTGCTGGCCGCGGGCGCGACGGTCAAGGATTTCGCCGCCGCCGAGCGCGTGAGCTGGCACACCGCGCGCACCCACGCCAAGAACCTGCTGCGCAAGAGCGGCTGCCACCGGCAGGTCGATCTGGTGCGGCTGCTGCTGTCGCTGCCGGCCTGCTGAAGCCGGGCGCGCCGGGGCGCCGCCGCGTGCCATACGAGCGCACCGCCCTGGCTATCCCGCATGTGCCGCGTCTCATTGCTGCCGGTGTTCCCGACCGGGTTCAGGCGCAGGCACGGCCACGCAAGCCGGGCGCAGCGATGGACAGGCCTGCAGGCCGCCCCCCATGGCCGTGCCGAGGAGCGCAGGAAATGCCGGCAGCAGGGCACGTCTCGCTGCTTGCCACCCTTGCCGCGCGGCAAGAAAAGTGCGTCGCCCGCCGGGAGGAGTCCTGGCCCGAGCACCCAAAAAACCGGCGCAGCCAAAACCTACCGGCGCCCCGCGCGCGCATACCGCTGCGCCAGCACCGCGCACACCATCAGCTGCAGCTGGTGGAACACCATGAGCGGCAGCACGATCGCCCCCGCCGCCTGCGAATCGAACAGGACCTTGGCCATGGGCACGCCGCTCACCAGGCTCTTTTTCGAGCCGCAAAAGACGATGGTGATCTCGTCCTCGCGCGAGAACTGCAGGCGCCGCGACAGCCAGGTGGTGAAGCTGAGGGCCAGCCCCAGGATCACCGCGCACACCAGCAGCAGCCCGGCGAGCGCCATGGGCGGCAGCTGGCGCCACAGCCCGCCCACCACGGCCGCGCTGAAGGCGGTGTAGACCACCAGCAGCACCGAGCCCTGGTCCACGTACTTGAGCGCTGCCGCGCGGCGCGCCATGAAGGCGCCGATCCAGGGCCGGGCCAGGTGCCCGGCCACGAACGGCAGCATCAGCTGCACCATGATGCGCAGCACGCCGCCCAGCACGTCATGCTGGGCGCCGGCGGCCTGCGGCAGCACCAGGCCCACCAGCACCGGCGTGATGAAGATGCCCAGGAGCGTCGAGGCCGAGGCGCTGCACACGGCCGCCGCCATGTTGCCGCCGGCCACGGCCGTGAACGCGATGGCCGATTGCACCGTGGCCGGCAGCACGCACAGGAACAGCACGCCCATGTACAGCTCGGGCGTGACCAGCGGCTGCAGCAGCGGGCGCAGCGCCAGCCCCAGCACGGGGAACAGCGCAAAGGTGCAGCCCACCACCAGCAGGTGCAGCCGCCAGTGGCCAATGCCGGCCAGCACCGCCTCGCGCGACAGCTTGGCGCCGTGCATGAAAAACAGCAGCGCCACCACGCCGGTGGTGGCGTGCTCCAGCCCGCCGGCGATGGCGCCGCGGGCGGGCAGCAGGCTGGCCAGGGCCACGGTGGCCAGCAGGGCCAGGGTGAAGTTGTCGGGCAGCAGTCGGGAACGGGCCATGGGAAGGGTCGAAAAGGGCAAAAAATGGAAAAATCAGGTCAAAACCGCCACAAGCCGGCGCGGATGAACGAGATATTGCTATGAATAATATAGCCCGGCGCTACCACCCATAGAACTGGGCCAGCACCAGCGCCGCCTCGGGCGTGAACGCGCCCGCCGCAAGCAGCGCCTGCACCCGGGGGTGTTCCAGGCAGGCGAAGGCCTGCACCTCGCCATCCTGGTTGGCCGGCTGCAGCTGGGCGGGCACGGCGGCGTGGAACCACGCGATGGTCTCGTCCATCCAGCCGCAGCCCGGGCCGCCGTCGTCGCAGGGGCGCGCCAGCCGCACCTGGCCGCCAGCGCGCAGGCCGGGCAGCTGCGCCAGGCGCAGGCCGGCCTCTTCCCAGGTTTCGCGCGCCAGGGCGCCGTCCAGGTCGTCGCCGGCGGCGACCATGCCGCCTACCAGGGTGTCCCAGGCCAGCGGGTGCGTGGGCTTGGTGTGCGCGCGCTGCTGCACCCACAGGCGCGCGCCGCCTGCAGCGCCGCCCACCAGGTGCACCGCCTGGGTGGCCACGCCCAGCACGCGCAGCGCGCCGCGCTCCACGCTGGCCAGCAGGCGGCCGTCCGGCGCGCGCACCGCCACCTGCTCGCCGCGCCAGGGGCCGCAGCGTGCGGCGCGGCGCAGCGCGTGCGCCAGCGCGTCCAGCGCCGCCGTGCCGGGCGCGCCGTAAAGGCGCCAGGCGGGGCGGCCGCCGCACTCCACTTTTGATAGCTGAGTGCCGGCCAGCGACGCCGGCTGGCGGGCGATTTCATCCAAAAGGCCGGGCGCCACGCTGCCGATGGGCTCTTCGCCCAGCAGCAGCGGCAGGCGCGCGGCGGGCAGCGGCTGGTGCGCCTGGGCGCGCGCTGCGGCCAGCCAGGCCGGCGGGGGACCGGCCCAGGTCACTGCAGCGTCAGGATGGTCGAGCCGGTGGTCTTGCGCGCCTCCAGGTCGCGGTGCGCCTGCTGCACCTGTTCGAGCGGGTAGCGCTGCGCGATGTGGATCTGCACCTGGCCGCTAGCCACCACAGCGAACAGCTCGTCGGCCATGGCCTGGGTCGCTTCCCGCGTGCGGATGTGGCTGAACAGCGTCTGGCGCGTGACGTACAGCGAGCCCTTGGCGCCCAGCAGGCCGGGCGCGAACGGCGGCACCGGCCCGGAGGCGTTGCCGAAGCTGGCCATCAGCCCGAACGGGCGCAGGCAGTCCAGCGACTTGTCCCAGGTGTCCTGGCCCACCGAGTCGTAGACCACCTTGACGCCCTTGCCGCCAGTGATGTCCTTGACGCGCGCGGCGAAGTCCTCGCTGCGGTAATTGATGGCGTGCGCTGCGCCACTCTTCAGCGCCAGCTGGCACTTTTCGTCGCTGCCTGCGGTGGCGATCAGCTTGAGGCCCAGGGCGCGCGCCCACTGGCAGGCGATCAGCCCGACGCCGCCCGCGGCGGCGTGGAACAGCACGTGGTCGCCCGGCTGCAGGCCCTCCACGGGCAGCGTCTTCTTCAGCAGGTACTGCGCCGTCAGGCCCTTGAGCATCATGGCGGCGCCGGTCTCGAAATCGATGGCGTCCGGCAGCTTGCACACGCAGGTGGCCGGCATGACGCGCACTTCGCAGTAGCTGCCCGGCGGGTTGCTGGCGTAGGCGGCACGGTCGCCCACGGCCAGGTGCGCGACGCCCTCGCCCACGGCCTCGATCACGCCGGCGGCCTCCATGCCGATGGTGGCCGGCATGTCCAGCGGGTACAGGCCGGTGCGGTGGTACACGTCGATGAAGTTCAGCCCGATGGCGTGGTGGCGGATGCGCACCTCGCCTGGCCCGGGCGAGCCCACTGCTACGTCAACGAGCTGCAGCTGCTCGGGGCCGCCGTGCTGGCGGATCTGGATGGCGCGGGTCATGCGATGTCTTTCCTGGAGTGGGGGCTTGAGAGCCTGTTCATGATCTTTTCATCCTGCCCGTTGCCCCGCCTGGGGCCCAGGTGCAAGAAGCAAAGCGCAGTCGGGCTGGTGGCCCGGCGAGCATTTGCGCCGCCGCAGATGGGCCCCAGGCGGGGCAACCCTTTGGGCAAGGCAGCAAACAGCCGCATCCGGCGTTGCCCGCCTTGCCCAGGCCGCCAGCATGGGCTGCGGCGGGCGCCTTGGCTGCGGCTGTTTGCTGCCTTGCGGGCAGGATGAAAAGATCATGAACAGGCTCTTAGATGCCAGCGGCGATCGTGCCACGTCCGGCCCGGCCGCGCCGGCGCGGGGCTCAAGCCCTCCGGCGGCTCAGGCGCGGCTGCGCGCTGCCAGCCAGGCCTCGAAGTCGGCCACCGGCATGGGCCGCGCGAGCAGGAATCCCTGGTAGCTGCCGCAGGCATGGGCGCGCAGGAAGTCGTACTGCTCGCGCGTCTCCACGCCCTCGGCCACCACGTCCAGCTGCAGGTTGCGCGCCATGCCCAGGATGGTCTGCACGACCACGTCGCCGCTGTGGCTCTCGCCCAGCTGCTGCACGAAGGAGCGGTCGATCTTGAGCCGGTGTAGCGGCAGCCGCGTGAGGTAGGCCAGCGAGGAGTAGCCGGTGCCGAAGTCGTCCACCGCGAAGCGCACGCCCCGGGTGCGCAGCAGGTGCATCTTGGCGATGGAGTCGTTCATGTCCTCCAGCACCAGCGTCTCGGTCAGCTCCAGCTCCAGCCGGTGCGCGCGCGCGCCGCTGGCGGACAGGCACTGCACCACCGTGTCGGTGAAGTCGGCGCGGCGGAACTGCCGGGTGCTGACGTTGACGCTCAGGCACAGCTCGCGCAGCCGCGCGTCGCCCTGCCAGCGCGCCAGCAGCTCGCACGCGCTTTGCAGCACCCAGCGGCCCATGGGCACGATGAGCTCGCTCTCCTCGGCCACGGCGATGAACTGGCCGGGCGCCACCAGCCCGCGCTGCGGGTGCTGCCAGCGCAGCAGCACCTCGGCGCCGGTCACGGCGCCCTGGGCGTCCAGCTGGGGCTGCAGGTGCAGGCGCAGCTGCCCGCCGGGCACGGCCTGCTTCAGGTCGGCCACCAGCTGGGCGCGCTCGCTCAGGCTCACCTGCATGGCGGGGTCGAAGAAGCACACGGCGTTGCCGCGCCGCGCCTTGGCCTCGTACATGGCGATGTCGGCTTGCTTGAGCACCTCCACGGCGCTCTGCTGCACCGGCCCGAACAAGGTGGCGCCGACGCTGGCGCTGCCGTGGTGGACATGGGCGCCCAGCGCGTAGGGGCGCGCCAGCAGCGCCACGATCTGGTCGGCCACGGCCTGCGCCTGCTCGCGCGCCGCCGCGGCGTCGCCGGCCAGCTGCAGCAGCGTCACCACGAACTCGTCGCCGCCCAGGCGCGCCACCACGTCGCCGGCCCGCACCCCGGCCTGCAGGCGACGGCCGGCCTGCTGCAGCAGCAGGTCGCCCATTTCGTGGCCCAGGGTGTCGTTGAGCGTCTTGAAGTGGTCCAGGTCGATGAACAGCACCGCGCCGTGGCTGGCGGAGGCGGCGCATTGGGTGCAGGCCTGGTCGATGCGCTGCAGCAGCAGGCGCCGGTTGGGCAGCCCGGTCAGGGGGTCGTAGAACGCCAGGTGCTCGACCGCCGCCGTGGCCTGGCGCAGCTCCGTCACGTCGTGGTAGACGATCACCAGGCCGCCATCGGGCGTGGGACGCTCGGTGATCTGCACGTAGCGCCCGCTGGGCAGGCGCTGCTCCAGCACGCCTTGCGGGTGGGCCTGCAGGCGCTGCTCGACCCAGTCGCGCTTGGCCTCGGGGCTGGCGCCGGGCAGGTGGTAGTGCACGGTGGTCTGCAGCACGCGGCGGAAGGCCACGCCCGGCTGCATGACGGCGGACAGCCAGGGGAAGAACTCCTCGAAGCGGGGGTTCCACTGCACCACGCCGCGATGGGCATCCAGCAGCAGGAAGCCGCTGACCATGGCGCCCAGCGCCTGGTCCAGCAGCGCCTTGGACTGCGCCACCACGGCGCGGGCGCTTTGCATGCGGGCGATGTTGGCCGCCGCCACGGCGCCGGCCAGCACCATGGTCGCGCCCAGCAGCAGCGCCGCGCCGCCGATGGCCAGCGCCTGCTCGGTCCAGCCGGCCAGCACGGCCTCGCGCGGCAGGCTGGCGGTGACCCACAGGTCGTCATACATCAGCCTGCGGGCCGCCACCAGGCCGGGTTCGCCGCGCAGCCGCGTGGGGCCCTGCCAGCCGGCGCCGCCAGGCGCGCCCAGCTGCTGCAGCGGCGCGCCGCTGGCATGGGCCCGCTCCATCAGCCCCTGGGGCGGCGCCAGCCCGATCAGCAGCGCGCCCTGGGCGCGCTCCAGCGTCAGCTCCAGGTGCGATTGCGGCATGCCCTGCAGCAGCACGTTGACCAACCCGTCCACGGGCACCTGCGCCACGGCCAGCAGGCGCTGCCCGCCAGGCAGCCGCAGCGGGCGCGCCAGGTGGATCACGCGCTCGGCGCTGCGCGTGTTCAGCACCGGGTTGCCGACCACCAGCATCGGCACCGCCGTGGCCAGCGCCTGGGCGATGAAGTCGGCCGGGGGCAGGTCGGCCTGGCCCGCCTGCGCTGCCGAGGATGTCACCAGCGGGGCGCCGGACTCGTCCAGCAGCATGACGCTGCGCACCGCTAGGTTCTGCCGGGCTATGGCCGCCAGCAGCGGCGCGGCGGCGCGGGCGCGCGCCTGTGCATCGCGGCCCTCGGCGCCGGCGAGCAGCTCCTCGGTGGTAGCCAGCAACACGTCCAGCGCCAGCAGGGTGCGGTTCATGCCGACCTCGGCGCCCGTGGCCACGCGCGACAGCTGCTTGGCCTGCTCGGCCAGCTCGGCGTTGCGCTGGCTCCACAGCAGCGCCGCGACGGCCAGCAGCAGCCCCGCCACCAGCGCCGCCACCAGCCCCCAGATGCCCACCATCAGCCGGTGGCGCGGGCGCCAGGCGCTCATGGGCTGGCGGCCGGCAGTTCGATGCCGCGCACCGGGGCGAGCGTGCGCTGCCACAGCTCGGCGCAGCGCGGGCCGCAGCGCTCCAGCCAGCGCGGCAGCACCGTGCCGCGCAGCACCTGCAGGCGCAGCGCGTCGTCCTGCGGGCTGGTCAGCACCAGCGACATGGCGCCGCGCCGGCCCTGCGAGCAGGCCGAATGGCCGGTGTTGCAGGCCAGGCCCTGGGCCGTCTCCTGCTGGGCGTTGGCCCAGATGGCCGCCTCCAGGCGCGGCAACTCGGTGCGCAGCAGCTGCCGCAGATCCTCGGGCAGGGCCTGCCAGGCGGTGCGGTTGGCGCCGAAGATCGCCAGGCCCCAGGTGACGGGCATGGCGTGCAGGTAGCGCGCATGCTGGTGCAGCCCTATGGTGTTGCCGGACATGGTGCCCGTCACCGCGCAGTCCAGGCTGGCGCTTTGCATGCTCTGCGCCACCTGGGAAAAGGGCAGCAGCCGGGGCTTGCCGCCCAGGGCGGTCACGAAGTCGCCCTGCGCCGCCGAGGCCACGCGCACCGTGCGCCCGCGCACTTCGGCCAGGCCGCCCAGGCGCTCGCGGCAAAACAGCACCTGCGCCGGATAGACGTAGATGGCCAGCGGCTCCACGCCCTGCTCGGTGCGCAGCGCCTGCTCCAGCGCCGGGCGCAGCGCGGCCAGCGTGGTGCGCAGCGTGGCCATGTCGGGGTTCAGGCCGGGCAGGTCGGCGGCGGTGTACTGGGGGTACTGGGCCGTGAGCGAACTCATCAACACCGTGCCGAACGGCACCACGCCCAGCTGCAGCAGCCGCATCATGTCGCTGCCGGGCACGCCTGCGCGGTCGAAGGGGACGATGTCGGCCGCGTAGCGCCCGCCGCTCAGCCGCTCCAGGTCGCGGGTCCAGAACGGCGCTTCAAGCTGCGTGTATTGCGTAACGCCGGCCAGGCCGCCAACGATGCGCAGGCGCAGCGCCACGTCGGCGCCCGCCGCGCTGGCACTGGCGCCGGCCCCTGCCAGCAACCACGCCAGCGCCAGCGCTGCCAGGCGGGCCGCCAGGCGCCGCAGCCTGGTTGCCAGGCTGGCCGGATGCGGGGGGGAGGCCATGGCGTTGCGCTCCGGTTCGGCCGTGGGTCAGAAGGTGCCCGGGTAGGCGCCGCCGTCGGCCAGCACGTTCTGGCCGGTGATGTAGCCGGCCTGCATGCTGCACAGGAACGCGCAGATGGCGCCGAACTCCTGGGGCGAGCCGAAGCGGCCTGCGGGTATGCGCGCCTGCTGCACCTGGCGCTCGTGCTGCAGGTCGTGGCCGGCGCGCTCGGCGGCTGCGTGCAGCGTGGCCGCCAGGCGGTCGGTATCGAAGCGGCCGGGCAGCAGGTTGTTGATGGTCACGCCGTGCGCCGCGATGGCGCTGCTGCGTGCCACGCCGGCGACGAAGCCCGTCAGGCCGCTGCGCGCGCCGTTGGACAAGCCCAGGATGTCGATGGGCGCCTTCACCGCGCTGGAGGTGATGTTGACGATGCGCCCGAAGCCGCGCTGCGCCATGCCGTCCACCGTGGCGCGGATCAACTCGATGGGCGTCAGCATGTTGGCCTCCACCGCGTCCAGCCAGGCCTGGCGGTCCCAGTGGCGGAAGTCGCCGGGCGGCGGGCCGCCGGCGTTGGTCACGACGATATCGAAGTCCGGGCCCGGGCCGCCGGCGGCGTCCAGCACGGCGGCACGGCCCTGCGCGGTGGTGATGTCAGCGGCGACGGCGATGACGCGGGCGGCCGCACCGCCTGCCAGGGCCAGCTGCCCGGCAGCCGCCTGCAGGGCCTGGGCGCCGCGTGCGTTGATCACCAGGTGGACGCCCTCGCGCACCAGCGCCTGGGCGCATCCCAGCCCCAGGCCCTTGCTCGCCCCGCATACCAACGCCCATCTGCCTGCGATGCCCAGATCCATGTCGACCCTCCCGTGCGGCCTGCCGGTGGCGGCTCGCCTTAACAATCTGATACGGCATGGTAGCTGGGGACGGGGCCTGCGGCAACGACCGCGCGCGCGCCGTCCGGCGCGTCGCTCAGAAACTCTCCCAGTCGTCGGCCGCGCCCGCCGGCGCGGGCGGCGCGGGCCGCACCGGCGCGGCGATGCGGGCAGCGCCGGCGCCACTGGGCGCAGCCGGGGCTGCGCCGGCGGCGGGGCGCGGCGCGGCGACGGCGCGGGGCCTGGCCGGCGCGGGCGCGCGGCTGCCCGCGCCGCCGTGCGCGGCCGCGCCCGGCAGCGGGCGCGCGGGCGCCGGCGCAGCCGCTGCTGCGCCGTGCCCGACCTGGAATGCCGAGACCAGCTGCGCCAGGCGCTGGGCCTGTTCGTGCATGGCGGCGGCGGCGGCGCTGGACTGCTCGACCAGCGCGGCGTTTTGCTGCGTCATCTGGTCCAGGTTGGCCACGGCCTGGTTGACCTGCGAGATGCCGTCGCGCTGCTCCACCGACGAGGCCGTGATCTCGCCGATCAGGTCGCTCACGCGGCGCACGCTCATGACGATGTCGCTCATGCTCTGGCCCGCCTGCCCCACCTGGTTGGAGCCCGCCTGCACGTTGTCCACGCTGTCGGTGATGAGCTGCTTGATCTCCTTGGCGGCCGAGGCCGAGCGCTGCGCCAGGTTGCGCACCTCGCCGGCCACCACGGCAAAGCCCCGGCCCTGCTCGCCGGCGCGGGCTGCTTCGACGGCGGCATTGAGCGCCAGGATGTTGGTCTGGAAGGCGATGCCGTCGATGACGCCGATGATGTCCGCGATGCGGCGGCTGGAGTTGGTGATCTCCTGCATGCTGGTCACCACCTGCTCCACCACGCGCCCGCCCTGCTCGGCCGCCTGGGCCGCGTTGGCGGCCAGCTGGTTGGCCTGGCGGGCGGTGTCGGCCGACTGCGTGACGGTGGCCGTGAGCTCCTCCATGCTGGCGGCGGTTTGCTGCAGGTTGGCCGCCGTCTGCTCGGTGCGCGAGGACAGGTCCTGGTTGCCCGAGGCGATCTCGCTGGAGACGCTGGACATGGATTCGACGCCCAGGCGCACCTCGCCCACCATGGTGCGCAGGCGCGCCCCCATGGCCGAGAGCGCGCGCAACAACCGGCCCAGCTCGTCGGGGCGCTGGTCGTGTATGTCCTGCGTCAGGTCGCCGGCGGCAATGGCATCGGCCAGGCCGACGGCGCGCGCCAGCGGCCCGGTGATGGAGCGCACCAGCAAGCCGGCCAGCGCCATGCCCAGGCCCACCACCACCAGGGCGATCACGCCGCCCAGCAGCAATGCGCCCTGGCGCTGCTGCTGCGCCGCCTGCTTGGCGCCATCGCGCTGGCGCTCCTGCAGCTGCGCGTAGCCGTCCTGCTCGCCCACATAGCGCTCGATGGCGGGCATCAGCTTGTCGTCCACCAGCCGGCGCACGGCGTCCAGGTCGCCGGCCGCACGCAGCCGCCCGGCTTCGCCGTTGAGCTCCAGCACGGGCTTGCGCATGGCGGCGATGCGCTCCAGCTGGGCCTTGTCCTCCGGCGTGAAGGACTGCTCCTCGATCTGCTTTTGCACCCCGCTGATGGACTTGATGTCCTCGCCGGCCTGGCGGCGCAGCCGCGCCGACAGGGCCTCGTCCTGCACGCTCACGCCCAGCAGCGCGCGCTCCACGGCCAGCGCCGACAGGCCCTTCCAGCGCAGCGCCAGGCTCAGGCGGTCCTCGTTGGCCTGGACGATGCGCGCGGCCTCGTCGTCCAGGTGCATCAGGTAGGCCAGCAGGCCGCCCAGCAGCACCAGCATGCTGGCCAGCAAGCCCAGGATCAGCATCCACAGCTTTCGGCCGACGGACAGGTTGAGGAAGGTCATGGGGCAACACCTCGGCGCGAAGCGCCAAAAACGCGGGGAAAGGACGGGAGGGCGGGAAGCAGCACCGGGCGGCCGGGGCGCTTCCTGTCGCTCCCGCAATTGGCGACATTTTCTTACATAAAGCACCCCCCCTTGCAGGGTGGCGGCGCTGCCAGCGGCGCCCGGCAGTCCTGCCACCCGGCCGGGCATGCAGGCTTGCTTAACTTCCTTAGAATGGGCCGGTGACCCACTCGCTGAACGCCGACCTGCACTGCCACTCCGTCGTCTCCGACGGCACGCTCACGCCCGAAGAGCTGGCCGCGCGGGCCCACGCCAATGGCGTGCAACTGTGGGCGTTGACCGATCATGACGAAATCAAAGGCCAGCAGCGCGCAGCAGCTGCCGCGCACGCGCTCGGGCTGGACTACCTGAGCGGCGTGGAGATCTCCGTCACCTTCGCCGACACCACGGTGCATATCGTCGGCCTGGGCTTTGACATGGCCGATGCCGCCCTGGCCGCAGGCCTGGCGGCGACGCGCGGGGGGCGTGGCGCGCGCGCCCAGGAGATTGCGCGCCAGCTGGCGCAGGCCGGCCATCCCGGCGCCTATGAAGGCGCGCTGCGCTATGTCGGCAACCCGGAGCTGATCTCGCGCACGCACTTTGCCCGCCACCTGGTGGACAGCGGCGTGTGCCGCGACACCAGCGAGGTTTTTCGCCGCTTCCTGACCGAGGGCCACCCCGGCTACGTGCCGCACCGCTGGGCCGCGCTGGGCGATGCGGTGCGCTGGATCCGCGAGGCCGGGGGCATGGCCGTCATTGCCCACCCGGGCCGCTACCGCTTCACCCCCACCGAGGAATACGCGCTGTTTTCCGAATTCAAGCAGCACGGCGGCCAGGCGGTCGAAGTGGTGACGGGCAGCCACATGCCCTCGGAATACCCGGTGTACGCCGCCATGGCCCGGGAGTTCGGCCTGGCGGCCTCGCGCGGCAGCGACTTCCACAGCCCGAACGAATCGCACACCGACCTGGGCCAGCTGCCGGCCCTGCCCGCGCAGCTCACGCCCGTATGGCAGGCGCTGGCAGGGCGCATCCTGCGCGCGCCAGCCGCCTGAACCTTTCGAGGCAGACATGGCCCAGCTCTTTGAGATCCACCCCGACAACCCCCAGCCGCGCGTGCTGCAGCAGGCGCAGGCGCTGCTGGTGGGAGGCGGCATCCTGGCCGTTCCCACCGATTCCAGCTACGCCCTGGTCTGCCGCCTGGACGACAAGGCCACCGTGGACCGCATGCGCCGCGTCCGCCAGATCGACGACAAGCAGCTGCTGTCGCTGCTGTGCCGCGACCTGTCCGAGCTCTCCAGCTACGCCCACGTGGACAACCGCCAGTACCGGCTGCTCAAGCTGGCCACCCCCGGCCCCTACACCTTCATCCTTGAGGCGACCAAGGAAGTGCCGCGCCGCGTCAGCCACCCGCAGCGCAAGACCATCGGCCTGCGCGTACCCGACCGCAAGGGCCTGCAGCTGCTGCTGGAGCTGCATGGCGCGCCGCTGCTGGCCACGACGCTGATCCCGCCCGGCGAGAGCGAGCCCCTGAACGACCCCGAGGACATCCGCGAGCGCTTTGGCCGCGTGATCGAAGGCGTCGTGGACGCCGGCGGTTGCCCGCAGGAGCAGACCACCGTGCTCGACCTGACGCCCATGAATGGCGGCGGCGACCCGGTGCTGGTGCGCCAGGGGCGCGGCAGCCTGGCCCCCCTGGGGCTCTGAAGGCCCCCTGCTGCAGGCAGGGGTGTGCGGCGCGCAAGTGGCGAGCGGGCCGGGCGCCATGCGCGACAATCGCCGGGTGCCTTCCTCCGACACCATCCAGACCCTGCTCATCTACGCCCTGCCCGTGCTGTTTTCCATCACGGTGCACGAAGCCGCGCACGGCTACGTGGCGCGCCATTTCGGCGACAACACGGCCTTCATGCTCGGACGCATGACGCTCAATCCGCTCAAGCACATCGACCCCATCGGCACCATCCTGATGCCGCTGCTGCTGTACTTTTCCACCTCCGGCGCCTTCGTATTCGGCTATGCCAAGCCGGTGCCGGTCAACTTCGGCAAGCTGCGCCACCCCAAGCGCGACATGGTCTGGGTGGCGCTGGCGGGGCCGGCGTCGAACTTTGCGCAGGCCATCGCCTGGGCGCTGCTGCTGTTCGCCCTGGTCGCGGCCGGCGTGTCCGAGCCCTTCTTCACGCAGATGGCGCGCGCCGGCATCCTGGTCAACCTGGTGATGTGGGCGTTCAACCTGTTCCCGCTGCCTCCGCTCGACGGCGGGCGCGTGCTGGCCGGCTTGCTGCCGGTGCGCCAGGCCCTGTGGCTGTCGCGCATCGAGCCTTATGGCTTCTTCATCGTCCTGGCGCTGGTGCTGGCCGGCGTGGTGGGCTCGCTGTGGCTGCGCCCGCTGATGTCGCTGGGCTACGGCGCCATCAACCTACTGCTGACGCCGCTGCTGGCGCTGCTGCGCTGATTCTCCCGCCTCCCCGCTTCGCTCACCCCATGCAAGAACCCACGCGCTTTCTCACCGGCATCACCCCCTCGGGCACCCCGCACCTGGGCAACTTCGTCGGCTCCATCCGCCCCTCGGTGGCCGCCAGCCGCACGGCGGGGGTAGAGAGCTACTACTTCCTGGCCGACTACCACGCCCTCATCAAGTGCCAGGAGCCCGAGCGGGTGAACCGCTCGACGCTGGAGATCGCCGCCAGCTGGCTGGCCGCCGGGCTGGACCCCGACCACGTCACCTTCTACCGCCAGTCCGACATCCCCGAGATCCCCGAGCTGCACTGGCTCCTGACCTGCGTGACCGGCAAGGGCCTGCTCAACCGCGCCCACGCCTACAAGGCCGCGCAGGACCGGAACCAGGAAGCCGGCCGCGACGCCGACGATGGCGTCAGCGCCGGGCTGTTCATGTATCCCGTGCTGATGGCGGCCGACATCCTGATGTTCAACGCGCACAAGGTGCCCGTGGGCCGCGACCAGGTGCAGCACATCGAGATGGCGCGCGACATGGCGACCAGCTTCAACCACCTGTACGGCGCGCACTTCACGCTGCCCGAGGCGGCCATCGAGGACAACGTGGCGCTGCTCGCCGGCCTGGACGGGCGCAAGATGAGCAAGAGCTACGACAACACCATCCCGCTGTTCGCGCCGCGCGAGCAGCTGAGGAAGCTCATCGCCGCCATCGTCACCGATTCGCGCGCGCCGGGCGAGCCCAAGGAGGTCGAGGGCTCGGCGCTGTTCCAGATCTACCAGGCCTTTGCCAGCGCCGAGGAAACCGCCGCGCTGCGCCACGCCTACGCCGAAGGCATCGGCTGGGGCGAGGCCAAGCAGCTGCTGTTCGAGCGCATCGACCGCGAGATCGCCCCCATGCGGGCGCGCTACGACGACCTGATGGCACACCCCGGGAAGGTGGAGGCTGCGCTGGCACAGGGCGCCGAGCGCGCCCGCGCACAGGCCAGGCCCCTGCTGCAGCAGCTGCGCGCGGCTGTCGGGCTGCGGCCCCTGAGCACGCCTGAGCGCCGGCAGGCGGAAAAAGCCCGGCCCGGCGCGCTGCCGGCGTTCAAGCAGTACCGCGAGCAGGACGGCCGGTTTTACTTCAAGCTGGTGTCGGCGGACGGGCGCGTGCTGCTGCAAAGCGCCGGCTTCGATGCTCCGCGCGAGGCCGGCCAGGCCATTGCCCAGCTGCAGCGCGAGCCCGGCGCGCTCGCCCGGCTGGCGCCGCATTTGCAGCCCGTGGGCGCCGATGCCGGCGAGGTGCACGCCGCGCTGCAGGCCCTGGCGGCCGCGCAAGCCGGCTAAGCGCATGCTTCAAAAAGCATAGCTACATCACGCCTGTTGGCGCCGGCATCGGGCATAAAACACCTGAAACGGCCCAAAAAAGCGCTCCCGGGCGCCTGCCCTCAAGCAGGCGACCCCCGTCCAGGCCGGGGCCGGCCTGCGGGGGTCATGGGCGCCGGCCTGCTGAAGGCCGGCCGGGGAGAGGTGCCAAGCCAGGCCGCCGCAGCCGTGGCGCGGCGGCCCCGTCGCCCTCTGTTTTACTTGGACGACTGGTCCTTGCCGCTCTTGCTGGCGCTGCCGGAGGCGCTGGTGCCGCCGGTGCTGCCGGTGCTGCTGCTGGAGCCATGGCTGCTGCCGGTCGAGCCCTGGCTGTGGGTGCCGCCCGAGCCGCTGCCGGAATCATGGCTGGAAGACGACCCCGAGCCCGAGGAGGACGCGCCGGTGCCGGAATGGCTGCCCTGCACGGTGCTGCTCTGCCCGCTGGCAGTCACGTTGCCGCGGTTGTTGTCGCCCGCCGAGCGGTTGCTGCGCCAGCTGCTGAAGTCGTCCGAGAACTTGCGATAGCGCTCATCGCGCCAGCTCTGGTAGTCGTTGTCCAGGTTGCGCATCTGCTCGTCGCGCCACTGGTGGTAGTCGGGGTCGTCGCGGTGCTGCGAACGCTGCATGCCGCCCTGGGAATAGCGGCTTGCGTCACCGTAGAAACCGCTATCGCCCTGGTCATGGCCGGAATGGCCCTGCATGCCGCCGCGCGCTCCACTGCCGCCGTACTGGTGCTGGCTGTGCTGGCCGCCGTAGCCGCCCTGCCGGCTGCCGCCAAAGCCCTGGCCCTGCGAGTCGTAGCCGCCCTGGTGTCCATAGCCGCCTTGCTGGCCGCCGTAGCCGCCCTGCTGCCCATAGCTGCCGCCTTGCTGGCCATAGCCACCGCCTTGCTGGCCGCCCTGGTAGCCATAGCCCCCCTGTTGCCCATAGCTGCTCTGCTGGCCGCCGCCGTAGCCGCCGTACTGGCTGCCCGATTGCCCACTGCCCATGGAGGACGCCTGGCCGCCCCATCCGCCATGCTGGGCGCCCTGGCGGCCCTGGTAGCCCGTGGACTGGTCGTCATTGCGGCCGCCGCCGTAGCGGTAGCCGTCGTCCTGCTGGGCCTGGTGCTGGCGGCCGCGATCGTAGTAGCCGCCCTGGTTGCGCGACTCTTCATATCCACGCATCCCGCCCTCGTTGCGCCCTGACCCCTGCCGCTCGTCATCGTGGCCGCGGCCTTGGCGCTGGGAGTTGTATTGCTGCTGGTTGTCGTCGTAATCACGGTATGCCATTGCGATCTCCGAAAAATGCATTTGTCACGTTGCTCGCATGAGGCGAATTCCGCATGCGTTTTTTCATGGTGGCCAAAGAATTTTCACCGCCCTGTAGGCCAATACCGACGCCCGCGTCGTTCTGAACCCCCATGAGCCAGCGCCCGTGGGCGCCGGCGATTTACACGTTTTTTACCGTTATTTTCCTGGAGTAGGTTGACTCCTACCCCGTTATGAGGCCAGGGTCTGCCGACAGGCGAATATCTGACACGACAATGATTCAGCAACCAGGCCTTGAAATGCCATGGGAAGCGCGTTGAAAGTATCCAATCCTGATTTATCTTTCAATAACGCAAAATTTGTATCCATTACGCAAGAATTCTTTTTCATTCATCCGGCAACTTCCCATTCACCCCGCCGCCACCCGCCCACCCGGGCCCATCCATGACAGGAATCCCGCGCATGTCCCACCCCTACCCATCCAACCCTCAACCAGCGCCACTGCCTTACAGCGAAGAGAGGGATGCAGGCCGGCAGCCGGCTCCAGCCAGCACGCCTGCGCAGCCTGGCCAGGTCAAGCCCGCCTATCCGCAAGCCTCACAGGCGCCCCTGCAACCCGGGGCTGCAGGGACGGAGGCCCGGACATGATCACCACGCAGAATTCCCGGCCCTGGTCCAAGAATGTGCTGAAGGCGCAGGACTTCACCCACGACTGGGACCAGTACGTGACCATCAAGGTCAAGAGCATCCGCGCCCTGGCGCTGGCCGGGCTCCACACCTTCACGGGCGAGCAGTACAGCGTTCCCCAGGCCACCGGCTTCATCGAGCTGCTGGGCGCCCGGGCGGGCACCTTGCATACCTCGCTGCAGATTGGCTTCTCGCTGGCCGCAGAGCTTGCGCCGCCCAGCTTTGCCCTCTATGAAAACCTCGCCGTCGGCACGCTGACGCTGCCGGCGCAGTGCTTCGCCGCGATGCTGCAATTCGCCAATTGCCCCACGGCGCACTTCCGCATCGGCGGCGACGGCAGCGCCAACGCCCTGGCGACCGAGGCGCCGCTGCTGCAGCACGGCTTTCCGATGAAGCTGGCGCACGGCCTGGCCTGAGGCAGCGCGCCGGGCGCGGCGGGCATCAGGCGCGGGCCGGCCGTCAGCCGGCGCCGCTGCCCGTGGCCTGGCTGCGGTCGTCCAGCGCCGCCAGAGCGTCGGCCGTGGGCACCAGTACCAGATGGTCGTTGCTGAACGTGGGGATGAAGCCCAGCTGCCCGCGGATCTTGTAGAAAGGCGTGGAGACTTCTCCAGGACCGCAGCGCAGATCTTGTCAAAAAACGCCTGCGGCACCTTGTCCGAGATATTGCCGCTCTCCAGGTTGTTCCAGCGCACACGCCATTTGCCCTGGACTTTTTGCACGCCCACCCTGGCATGCTCCTCCAGGCAATGGGAATCCTCGCGGATGAACAGGGTGATACCGAAATAAATGAAACCGTCGTCTCCCACCTGCAGGCGGGGGGCAGCGTCGTGCCATCGCCGGCCAATCGCTCCAGGCGTTCATCGAGTTTATGGAACTCGACCTCGGTCGACCTGGCGCCCAGATAGACAATGAATTCCACGCGCAGGCGCTCGGCAAACACCTGGCATTCTTCCTTGTATCTCTCAAAATCGCGGCACCATGCAATGGCTTTGCCGCGTATGTTCTCAAACGGAGTCATTTTCATCTCTCCAAGAATATCCGATCCAGGGCGGGCCCGGGCGGGGTTCATAGGCTGGGGGCGGGCAGGCGCGGTGCCAGCGCTGCCTGCGGCAGAGCAGCGGGAAATCCATCCGCCATTGCCGTCCGCGATTTCCGTCCACCATTTCCGGCGCAATCCGGGGCGCCGGGGCGCTGCCGACACGAATCAAGAGTGTCTGACAAGGCAGTGCTGCCCCCGATGCTGCAATGCAGGCGTCCCATGCCCTGGAGTTTGACCATGTTCAATACCTACCAACGCAGCAATGACAAGCCCATGAAGCCCCGTGTGCTGAAACGCCTGCGCCAGCAGGAATCCATGCTGGCCAACGCCAGGCGCCCGCTGCAGTTCCCGCTGCCCGACCCCCCGTTGTGGAAACCCCTGGGTTGAATGGCGACCCCGGTTGCTTCCTTCTACGCCCCTGCAGGGGCTTTCATTTCATTTGACGCACGGACCCCACCCCATGACCAAAGCCAAACAAGCCCAAGGCACGGCTGCCGCCGAGCAGGCGGCCCGCAAGCAGCGCCAGCTGCAGGAGCAGCAGGACAGCAAGGATGCAAGCTCCAGGCCCGGCCGGCAAAAAGGCGGCAAGGCTGGCGCAGGCCAGGCAGCCCCCGGCCCTGGCCGCAGCGAGCCATCACCCGAAATGCCGCGCCAGCATCTCGCCAAGCCCGGCCTGCAGCACCAGATGGCGCTGCAGCCGCGCACCAGCGCCCCCGCTTACCAGGGCAGCGGCAAGCTGGAGGGCCTGTCGGCCCTGATCACCGGCGGCGACTCGGGCATCGGGCGGGCCGTGGCCGTCCTGTTTGCGCGCGAGGGCGCGGACGTCGCCATCGCCTACCTGAACGAACACGAGGACGCGCGCGAGACCTGCCGGCTCATCGAGACCGAGGGCCGGCGCAGCCTGGCGCTGTCCGGCGACGTCAAGGACCCGGCGTTCTGCACCCGGGCCGTCGAGGCGGCCGTGAAGGAGTTCGGCAAGCTGAACGTGCTGGTGAACAACGCCGCTTTCCAGGAACACGCCGCGTCCCTGCAGGAACTGAGCGAGGAGCGCTTCGATGAGACGTTCCGCACCAACATCTATGGCTACTTCCACATGGCCAAGGCAGCGCTGGCCCACCTGCAGCGCGGCGACGCCATCGTCAATACCGGCTCGGTCACGGGCCTGCGTGGCAGCCAGAAGCTGCTGGACTATTCCGCCACCAAGGGTGCCATCCACGCCTTCACCAAGGCGCTGGCCCACAACCTGATCGACCAGGGGATCCGCGTGAACGCCGTGGCCCCCGGCCCGGTATGGACGCCCTTGAACCCGGCCGACCAGGCCCCCGAGGACATCGCGCAGTTTGGCGCCGACACGGACATGGGAAGGCCGGCGCAGCCCGAGGAGATTGCGCCGGCCTATGTGTTCCTGGCTGCAGCGAGCTGCTCCAGCTACATCACCGGCATCGTGCTGCCCATAACGGGCAATGCCGGCGACGGAGCCTGAGAGTCTGAGAGCCAAAGAAAAAGCCGAAGGCTGAAGACCAGCCTTCGGCTCTTTCACAAAGCGGCCGCGTCAACGGTCGTTCTTGTGGCTCTGAGCGCCGGCACGCGCGTGCTGCTCGCTGGAGCCGCCGCGGGTGTTGCCCGAGCTGGCGTTGTTGCCGGACTGGTGGCCGCCGGAGTTGCTGCCGGAATTGCTTCCGGAGTTGCTGCCCGAGGAGTTGCGGGTGTTGTTGGAGCTGGAGCTCTGGGAGGACGAACCTTGCCCGCCGTGGCTCTTGGCACCTGCCTCGCGAGCTTCCTTGGAGTCGAACTCATGGGCGTTGCCGGAAGCGTGTGCAGCACGGCCGCCTTCTGCAGCAATCTCGCGCTGGCGCTCGGGATCCATGGAAGCGAAGCCGCGGTTGCTGCTGTTGCTGTTGTTGTTATTGCCTTGGTTATTGCTCTGGCTGCCGCCTTGGTTGCTGCGGTCATTGGAGCTGTTGTTGGTCGTGTGTTGGTTATGACCTTGGGGATTGTTGTTGGGCATTGCGATCTCCTGTGGATGTCCAGATAAAGAAGCAAGCTGGGGAATTCCAACGTGCTGACTTGAATTTGCGCTGCGGCCATGGCCCAGGTCGTCAGCGCGTTCTGACACGAGGGTAGGGAAGCCGCCCTTGCGCGTAACAAGCACCTTCTTTGTCTGTTGAATCGTCAATCCTGGTCAACCCGCACCCTATCCCGTTGCCAAACCTTGCAGAGCCAGGGCAGCCCGCCAAACCGGGCCGGCTGGCCAGCGCGATCCATTCGCCCAGGCATTTGCCCCTGCAGCAGCACCGAGCGCCCGGCCAGGCGCCAAGGCGCGGGCACCGGCAGGCGTCCGCCCCGGAGAAAACAAAAAAGCCCAAGTGAATCAATCACTTGGGCTTCTGTCTTGGCGGAGAGGGTGGGATTCGAACCCACGGTACGCTTGCACGTACGCCTGATTTCGAGTCAGGTACATTCGACCACTCTGCCACCTCTCCTGTGTGTCGAAGCGAGAAATTGTAGCAGCAAAAACCGCTGCCTCCGCTGCGCCTCGCGCATCAAAAAAGTACGCGTGTGCGCAGCGTGCCTGGCACCTGGGCGAGTTTTTCCAGCGCCAGGTCGGAGGAGCGCGCGTCCATGTCGATCACCACGTAGCCCACGTCCTCGCGCGTTTGCAGGTATTGCGCGGAGATGTTGATGTCGTTGTCCGAGAGGATGCGGTTGATCTGCGACAGCACGCCCGGCACGTTCTGGTGGACGTGCAGCAGGCGGTGCTTGCCCTCGTGGGCGGGCAGCGCCACTTCGGGGAAGTTGACCGACGAGGTGCTGGTGCCGTTGTCGCTGTAGCGGATCAGCTTGGCCGCCACTTCCACGCCGATGTTGGCCTGCGCCTCCATGGTCGAGCCGCCGATATGCGGCGTGAGGATGACGTTGTCCAGCCCGCGCAGGGGCGAGACGAACTCGTCCTTGTTGCTCTTGGGCTCCTTGGGGAACACGTCGATGGCGGCGCCGGCCAGGTGGCCGCCCTGGATGGCCTGGGCCAGCGGGTCGATCTCGACCACCGTGCCGCGCGAGGCGTTGATGAGGATGGCGCGGGGCTTCATGGCGGCAATTTCGCGCGCGCCGATCATCCACTGCGTGGACGCCAGCTCGGGCACGTGCAGGCTCACGATGTCGGCCTCGGCCAGCAGGGCGGCGAGCGATGGCGCCTGCCGCGCGTTGCCCAGCGGCAGCTTGGCCACCACATCGTGGAAGATGACGTGCATCCCCAAGCTCTCGGCCAGCACCGACAGCTGCGAGCCGATGGCCCCGTAGCCGACGATGCCCAGGGTCTTGCCGCGCGCCTCGAAGGCCCCCTCGGCGCTCTTGAGCCAGCCGCCCCGGTGCGCCACGGCGTTGCGCTCGGGGATGCCGCGCAGCAGCAGGATGGCCTCGGCCAGCACCAGCTCGGCCACCGAGCGGGTGTTGGAATACGGCGCGTTGAACACGGCAATGCCGCGCTCGCGCGCCGCCTTCAGGTCGATCTGGTTGGTGCCGATGCAGAACGCCCCGATGGCCACCAGCTTGGGCGCGGCCGCCAGCACCTCGGCCGTCAGCTGGGTGCGCGAGCGTATGCCCACGAAATGCGCATCGGCCAGCCTGGCGCGCAGCTCCTGCCCTTCCAGCGCACCGGGCAGCAGCTCGACCTGGGTGTAGCCGGCAGCGGCCAGCGCGTCCACGGCGCTCGAATGAACCCCTTCAAGCAGCACAAACTTGATCTTGCTTTTGTCCAGAGAAGTCTTTGGCATGGCGGTATGGCGTTGGTGTGGAAGACGCCATCATTGTGCAGTGCACAAATCCTTGCCGGGCAGCGGGCGATTGGCGCACGGGCCAGGCCGGTGCCGGGCCCGGGATCGCCGGCTTGTCAGCAGGTTGTAATGGAAGTGTCACAATTTGCCCCTTCGTCACAGGGCGATGCTGCTGCCGCCTGACGGGTTATCCCGGTTGTTGCCCATTTTTTGCTGTGCGACAACGACATGTTCCCGTCATGCGGCGGCGCCACCATGGCGCACTCTCGCCACCCCTTCATTTCCGAGGAGAAACTTCATCCATGCAAGTCAAACATCTGGCGCTGGCCGCCTCCATGCTCGCTGCCAGCCTGGCCGCCCAGGCGCAGACCGAGATCCAGTGGTGGCATTCGATGACGGCGGTGAACAACGAATGGGTCAATGACCTGGCCCGGCAGTTCAACGAAGGCCAGAAGGATTTCAAGGTCGTGCCCACCTACAAGGGCAACTACGACGAGAGCATGACCTCGGCCATCGCCGCCTTCCGCTCGGGCAACGCGCCGCACATCCTGCAGGTGTTCGAAGTGGGCACGGCCACCATGATGGCCAGCAAGGGCGCCACCGTGCCGGTGGCCAAGGTCATGAAGGATGCCGGCGCCGACTTCAACCCGGCCGGCTACATCCCGGCCGTCGCCGCCTACTACACGGCGCCCGACGGGCAGATGCTGAGCATGCCGTTCAACAGCTCGACCACCGTCTTCTACATCAACAAGGACGCCTTCAAGAAGGCCGGCCTGAACCCGGACAAGGCCCCCGCCACCTGGCCCGAGGTGTTCGAAGCCGCCAAGAAGCTGAAAGCCAGCGGCAACAGCTGCCCCATGACCCTGGCCTGGATGGGCTGGACGCAGCTCGAATCCTTCTCGGCCTGGCACAACGTGGAGTTCGCCACCGAGAAGAATGGCCTGTCGGCCAACGGCTACAAGGCGCGGCTGAAGATCAACTCGCCGCTGCACGTGCGCCACATCGACAACCTGGCGCAGGCCGCCAAGAACGGCGAATTCGTCTACAAGGGCCGCAACAATGCTGCGCAGGCGTCGTTCACGTCGGGCGAGTGCGCCATGATCCAGACGTCCTCGGGCTTCTACGGCGACGTGGCCAAGAACGCCAAGTTCGCCTACGCCATCGCCCCCATGCCCTACTACCCGGACGTGAAGGGCGCGCCGCAGAACACGGTGATCGGCGGCGCCTCGCTGTGGGTCATGTCGGGCAAGAAGGCGGACGAGTACAAGGGCGTGGCCAAGTTCTTCGAGTTCCTGTCGCAGACCAAGGTGCAGGCCGCCAGCCACCAGCGCACGGGCTACCTGCCCATCACCATGGCCGCGTATGAGCTGACCGACAAGTCCGGCTTCTACCAGAAGAACCCCGGCACCGACGTGGCCGTGAACCAGATGGTGCGCAAGGTGACCGACAACTCGCGCGGCATCCGCCTGGGCAACTACGTGCAGATCCGCACCATCGAGGACGAGGAACTCGAACAGGTGTGGGCCGGCAAGAAGACGGCCAAGGAAGCCCTGGACTCCATCGTCAGCCGCGGCAACGAGCTGCTGGCGCGCTTCGAGAAGTCGTACAAGAAGTAAACCCCTGCCCTGGCGCGCAGCAGCCTGCGCCGGGGACGTGGCCCGCCTGCGTGCGGGCCGCTTTTTTCGCCGACGGCGGCAGTTCTCTGCGCCGGCGGTTTTCCTGTTTTGGACCGTCATGGAAAAACGCGTACTTTTCCGCTCGGCCTGGCTGCCCTGGCTGCTGATCGCGCCGCAGCTGGCCATCATCCTGGTGTTCTTCTTCTGGCCTGCGGGGCAGGCCGTGCTGCAGTCCTTCCAGGTGGAAGATGCCTTCGGCATGAGCACCGAATGGGTGGGCCTGCAGAACTTCCAGCAGCTGCTGGCAGACCCCTCCTACCTCAATTCCTTCAAGCGCACGGCGCTGTTCTCCATCCTGGTGGCCGGCAGCGGCATCGCGCTGGCGCTCGTGCTGGCGATCTTTGCCGACCGCATCGTGCGCTTCGCCATGGTCTACAAGACGCTGCTGATCGTGCCCTACGCGGTGGCGCCGGTCATCGCGGGCGTGCTGTGGGTGTTCCTGTTCTCGCCCTCGATCGGCGTCATCACCTACTACCTGGGCGAGCTGGGCTACGGCTGGAACCACATGATGAACGACAACCAGGCCATGGCGCTGATCGTCATCGCCTCGGTCTGGAAGCAGATTTCCTACAACTTCCTGTTCTTCCTGGCCGGGCTGCAGTCCATCCCCAAGGCGCTGATCGAGGCCGCCTCCATCGACGGCGCGGGCGCCTGGCGGCGTTTCTGGAACATCCAGCTGCCGCTCCTGTCCCCGACCACGTTCTTCCTGCTGGTCATCAACATCGTGTACGCCTTCTTCGACACCTTCGGCATCATCGACGCCGCCACGCAGGGCGGGCCGGGCCAGTCCACCTCCATTCTGGTCTACAAGGTGTACCAGGACGGCTTCAAGGCGCTGGACCTGGGCGGCTCGGCCGCGCAGTCGGTCATCCTGATGCTGATCGTGGTGGCGCTGACCGTGGTGCAATTCCGCTACGTTGAGAAAAAAGTCCAGTATTGAATGGAGAACACCCCCCCTGCGGCGCTGCGCGCCTTCCCCCCGCTCTCGCAGCGCTGCGCGCTGCGGGCAGGGGGACGCCGCCGGTGCTGCGGGGCGGCCCTTGCACGGCGGCTCCGCGCCTGGCGTGCGCCAGTTGCCGAGGTCGAGGGCCTTACCGCTTGGTGAAGAAACAAAATGATTGACCGCAACCCCTGGCTGACTTTTCTCTCCCATGCCGTGCTGATCCTCGGCGTGGCCATCGTCGCCTTTCCGCTCTACCTGGCGCTCATCGCCTCCACGCACACGGCCGACGCCATCGTGCAGTCGCCCATGCCGCTGCTGCCCGGCACCCACATGTGGGAGAACTACCAGGCCGCGCTGTTCGGCTCGGGCAAGCTGGGCTCCAACACCAACGTGGTGCGCATGATGTGGGTCAGCTTCGTGGTGGCCATGGTCATCACGGTGGGCAAGATCGCGATCTCGCTGCTGTCGGCGTTTGCCATCGTGTACTTCCGCTTCCCGTTCAAGATGCTCACTTTCTGGGCCATCTTCCTGACGCTGATGCTGCCCGTGGAAGTGCGCATCCTGCCGACCTACAAGGTGGTGGCCGACCTGGGGCTGCTCAACAGCTATGGCGGCCTGACCCTGCCGCTGATCGCCTCGGCCACGGCCACCTTTTTGTTCCGCCAGTTCTTCCTCACCGTGCCCGACGAGCTGGTCGAGGCCGCGCGCATCGACGGCGCCGGGCCCATGCGCTTCTTCATCGACGTGCTGGTGCCGCTGTCGCGCACCTCGATCGCGGCGCTGTTCGTGATCCAGTTCATCTACGGCTGGAACCAGTACCTGTGGCCGCTGCTCATGACCACCAGCGAGGACATGTACCCGGTGGTCATCGGCATCAAGCGCATGCTGGCCGGCGGCGAGGCCGCGGTGGACTGGAACATCGTCATGGCCACCGCCATCATCGCCATGCTGCCGCCCACGCTGGTGGTGATGCTGATGCAGAAGTGGTTCGTCAAGGGCCTGGTGGACACCGAGAAATAAGCATCAAAAACCGCTCCAGCCCTTGCAATACAACGGCTTATAGCTATTGAATCCATAGTACCCATGGCTGCCATCTCCCTCAAGAACATCACCAAGACCTACGGCACCGGCAAGGCCGCCGTGCCCGTCATCCATGGCGTGAACGCCGAGATCCAGGATGGCGAGTTCATCGTCATCGTCGGGCCGTCGGGCTGCGGCAAGTCCACCCTCCTGCGCATGGTCGCGGGGCTGGAGGAGATCACCGGCGGCGAGCTGCGCATCGGCCCCCGCGTGGTCAACAACCTGGAGCCGGCCAAGCGCGACATCGCCATGGTGTTCCAGAACTACGCGCTGTACCCGCACATGAGCGTGTTCGAGAACATGGCCTACGGCCTGAAGATCGCCAAGGTCGCGAAGGACGAGATCCGCACCCGCGTGGACAAGGCCGCCAAGATCCTGGAGCTGAGCCACCTGCTGGACCGCAAGCCCCGGCAGCTGTCGGGCGGCCAGCGCCAGCGCGTGGCCATGGGCCGCGCCATCGTGCGCCAGCCGCAGGTGTTCCTGTTCGACGAGCCGTTGTCCAACCTGGACGCCAAGCTGCGCGTGCAGACGCGCCTGGAGATCCAGAAGCTGCACCGCGAGCTGGGCATCACCAGCCTGTTCGTCACGCACGACCAGGTCGAGGCCATGACGCTGGCGCAGCGCATCATCGTCATGAACGCCGGCAACATGGAGCAGTTCGGCACGCCCGAGGAGGTCTACCACACGCCCGCCTCCACCTTCGTCGCCAGCTTCATCGGCTCGCCGCCCATGAACTTGCTCAAGAACGCGCCGGGCGCCCGCGCCGGCCAGCTGCTGGGCATACGCCCCGAGCACCTGGACGTGGGCAGCGACGGCTGGGCCGTGCGGGTCGAGACCGTGGAGATGCTGGGCGCGGAGCGCCTGATCTACGGCCGCCTGAATGGCGAGCAGCTCGTCGTGCGCGTGGAGGAAGGCACCCTGTGCCCGGCGCTGGACTCCACCATCCACGTCAAGCCCCGCGCCGACCGCCTGCACGCCTTCGACGCCGCGAGCGGCAAGCGCATCTGACACCCAGCCCCATGACGTCCTCCCTGCCCCACTGGCCCTATCCGCGCTGGATCGCGCACCGCGGCGCCGGCCGCCTGGCCCCCGAGAACACCCTGTCGGCCTTCCGCCTGGGCGCCCGGCACGGCTGGCGCATGTTCGAGTGCGACGCCAAGCTGAGCGCCGACGGCGTGGTCTTCCTGCTGCACGACGCGACGCTGGAACGCACCACCAACGGCCGCGGCACCGCTGGCGAGCGGCCCTGGGGCGAGCTGGCGCAGCTGGACGCCGGCAGCTGGCATTCGCGCCAGTACGCCGGCGAGGCCCTGCCCACGCTGGAGGCGCTGGCGCGCTGGTGCCTGGCCAGCCAGCTGCACCTGAACATCGAGATCAAGCCCACGCCCGGCACCGAGGAGGCCACCGGCCGCGCCGTGGCCGCCCTGGCCGCGCGCCTGTGGCACGGCCAGCCGGTGCCGCCGCTGCTGACCTCGTTCCAGCCGCTGGCGCTGGCGGGCGCGCGCGCGGTGGCGCCCCAGCTGCCGCGCGGCCTGCTGCTGGACCAGCTCCATGCGGGCTGGCTGGAGGCGGCGCAGCAGCTGGCCTGCGCGGCCGTCGTGTGCAACCACGCGCTGTGGGCGCGCGAGACGGTCGATGCCGTGCACGGCGCCGGCCTGCGCGCGCTCAGCTACACCGTGAACGACGAATGGGCGGCCCAGCGGCTGATCGCCCTGGGCACGGACGGCATCATCAGCGACCGGGTGGACCTGTTCAGCCCGGCGGCCTGAAAGGGCGCGCTGGCCGGCGCCGGGGCCTGTTTCAAGCCTAATAGCGTCCTTGCCGGCGTCAGTCCATCGTTTCGCGCTATCTAATATATAGCAACAATACGCCCCATCCGGCGCAGGCCGGCGGCTGCGGCGTTGCGCGTGCTCACAAAAAAGGCAGGCCGCGCGGCGCCGGCCGCCCCGGGGCCCGGCCGACAATCGCGGCCATGCTGCGCCTCCCCCTCTCCTGCTGCCGCACGGCCCACGCCCCCGGGTGCGAGCCCCCGGCGCCCACCCGCCGCGCCGGCGCCCCGGCACGCCGCGCGCCGCGCGGCCTCGCCTGGCTGCGCCTGGCGGCCCGGCCGTGGCTGCTCGCCGTGGCCCTGCTGTTCATCGCCCTGGCGGCCGCGCTGCCGGCCCGGGCCGCCCCGGCTGCCAGCCGCCCGGCCACGCCGGCCAGCGCTGCCGACGGCAGCGACGGCGCGCCCCTGCCCTCGGTGGACGAGCTGCGCCGGCGCCTGGACGCGATTCCCGCCAAGCTCGCCGACGACGACGACGGCCGCAAGCTGGCGGCCGAGGCCAACACCATTGGCGCCGCCGCCGACCGGCTGGCCGCGCAGCGCGCCGCCGACCTGGCCGACATGGACCTGCGCCTGCAGGGGCTGGGCCCGGCGCCCGAAAAAGGCGCGCCCGCCGACCCCCCGGACGTGGCCCAGCAACGCGCCGCCCTGGCCCGGCAGCGCTCGGCCATCGACGGCGAGCTCAAGCTGGCGCGCCTGATCAGCGTGGACGCCGCGCAGCGCGGCAACGAGCTCACGCGCCAGCGGCACGCGCAATTCCAGGCCGCGCTCACCTCGCGCACCGATTCACCCCTGAGCGCCGCCTTCTGGCGCAACCTGCGCAACGCCTCGCCCGGCGACCGCGCGCGCCTGCAGTCGCTGGGGCTGGACCTGCGCGACGCGGTGCAGGACTCGCTGGTGCCCGAGCGGCGCAGCACCTTCATCGGCTCGCTGGTCGCGGCGCTGCTGCTGGTGGTGGCGGGCACCTGGCTGGCCGAGCGCATCCTGGTGCGGCTGCTGCCCGTGCACCTGCCCACCACGCGGCTGCGCCGCAGCCTGCTGGCGGCTGCCGCCATCGCCGCCAACGTGCTGCTGGTGGGCGCGGCCATGCAGCTGGCCTGGGGCGCGCTAGCCGGCGAGCTCACCGAGCCGCTGCAGGCGCTGGAGCGCGCCAGCGTGCGCGCAAGCGCCTACGCGGCCTTCGTCATCACGCTGGGCCACATGCTGCTGGCCCGGAGGCGGCCGAGCTGGCGGCTGCTGCCGCTGTCCGACGCGCAGGCGCGGCGCCTGGCCCCCTACCCCTGGTGGCTGGCCCTGCTCTCGGCCGCCAGCACGCTGGCCGTGGACGTGAACGCCATCATCGGCGCCAGCCTGGCGGCCGAGGTGTTCACGCACGCGCTGTTCGCGCTGCTGATCCCGGCCATGGTGGCGCTGCTGCTGGTGAGTGCGCGCCAGCGCCCGGACGGCGCGCCGCCCGCCCCGACCGCCGCGCCCGACGGCACCGCGCTGATGAACGTGCGCCCGCTGTGGCTGGGCGCGCTGCTGGCCGGCGCGGCGCTGGCCGTGCTGGCGGCGGTGCTGGCGCTGCTGCTGGGCTACGTGGCCCTGGCGGGCATGCTGGCGCGCCAGACGGTGTGGTTTGGCGTGGTGTTTGCCACCACCTACCTGCTGTCCATGCTGGTGGAGGACTTGAGCGAGGCGCTGCTGTCGTCCCAGGGCGCGGTCGGGCGCCACCTGCACAGCGCGCTCGGCCTGGAGGGGCGGCTGCTGGACCAGCTGGCCGTGCTGGCCTCGGGCGTGCTGCGCGTGCTGCTGCTGTTCTACATGGTGATCGCGCTGATGGCGCCCTTCGGTACCGGGCCGGACGAGCTGTTTCGCCGCGGCAGCCGCATCGACGGCGCCTTGAAGATCGGCGACTTCGTGCTGTCGCCGCAGGCGCTGGCCACCGCCGCGCTGATCCTGGTGGGCGGCTTCGTGGCCATCCGCCTGTTCAAGGGCTGGCTGAGCGAGCGCTACTTCCCCAACACCGCGCTGGACCCGGGGATGAGGAGCTCCATCACCACGCTGCTGGGCTACATCGGCGGCGTGGTGGTGATCGCCATCGCGCTGGCCGGCCTGGGGATCAGCGTGGAGCGCATCGCCTGGGTGGCCAGCGCCCTGTCGGTGGGCATAGGCTTTGGCCTGCAGGCCATCGTGCAGAACTTCATCTCCGGCCTGATCCTGCTGGCCGAGCGGCCGGTGCGCGTGGGCGACTGGGTGAAGCTGGGCGATACCGAGGGCGATGTGCGCCGCGTGAACGTGCGCGCCACCGAGATCCAGGTGGGCGACCGCTCCACCGTGATCGTGCCCAACTCGGAATTCATCACCAAGACGGTGCGCAACATGACGCTCACCGGCGCCCAGGGGCGCGTGCAGCTGAGCCTGCCGGCGCCGCTGGACACGGACGCGCGGCGCATGCGCGAGCTGATCCTGCAGGCGTTTCGCGCGCACGAGGCCATCCTTGCGGAACCCGCTCCCGTGGTGCAGCTGGACGGCATCCACAACGGCACGCTCACCTTCATCGCCACCGGCTGGGTGGCCAGCCCGCGCAGCGCCGGCGGCACGCGCAGCGACGTGCTGTTTGCCATCCTGGACGCGCTGCGCGCCGAAGGCCTGTACCTGTCGCCGCCGGCCACCACCTTCGTCACGCCCGGCGGGCTGGACGGGCCGCCGGGCGAGGCGGCAGAGCGCGCGCCGGCGCCGCTGTGACGGCGCGCGCGCACTGCAGCCAGGTGTGACCAGGTGCTTCGCGCACCTGCGCGGCATTTACAGCGCCTGACAACCCTGAAGCCAGGCTGAAGCGCAGCCATTGCCGCAGCCCGGGCCGGGTGCTAAATTTTTCCCACATCGATTAATCACCGCACCGTAACGCTTCCCTGGGCTGGAAACCCTTCCAATTCACCGCAATGGCACGGCCAATTCGATGCAAATTCTTTTTTTATCGAAAGGAGTCCGTCATGAGAAGTCTTCCCCTCATTTGCGCGCTGGGCCTGGCTGCAGCCGCTGCCGGCGCAATGGCACAGACACCGGCTGCGGCCACTGCGGCGGCGCCGGCCGGCCCGGTGGCCAAAACCACCTGCAGCGAATATCTCGCGCTCGATGAAACCTTCAAGCCCAAATTCATTTACTACGCCACCGGCCTGAGCAAGAAGGGCAAGGAAACCGACGTCATCGATATCGAGGGCATTGAACGCGTAAAGCCCTCGCTGGACGAATATTGCAAGGTCAACCTGAATAAATCGGCCTACGAGCACGTCATGAAGGCCAGCATGGCCTCGGAGAAGCGGCTGCACAAGAAGTGAGCGCCCCGCCCAGCCCGGGCGGCGGCTGCCCGGCCCGCTGCCGGGCTCAGCCGCGCCAGGCGCGCAGCCAGAGCCACTGGCTGGTGGCGCAGGCCAGCACCAGCGCCGCGTAGCCGGCCATGCGCCCGTCGTGGCCGCTCCAGGCCAGGCCGGCCGCCAGGACGGCCGTCCCCACTACAAAATTTATAGCTACAGGCCGCCACCAGCCGCCGGCTTTGGCCAGGTGGCGCATGAAGACATGGCTGGCCAGCACCAGCAGCACGGCCAGCGCCAGCGCCGGTGCGGCAAAGTTCAGCAGGTGGTTCAGGAGGGACAGGGTGCTCATGCCGGCATGACGCAGATCAAGGCCGAGACCCCGCGGGCTGGCCGGCTGCGGCGCCAATTTTATAATCCCCCTCCATGGCAGTCTGGGCCCTAGGCATCAACCACACGACCGCCCCGCTCGACCTGCGGGGCCGTTTTGCGTTTGCGCTCGACCAGATCGCGCCCACGCTGCACGGCCTGCGCGACTCGCTGGCCGCCGGCAGCCGCCACCCGCAGGTGGAAACGGCCATCCTGTCCACCTGCAACCGCACCGAAATCTACTGCGCCGCCCCCCTGGCCGCGCCCGAGCACACGCTGCGCTGGCTGGCCCAGTCGGGCGGCGTGAGCCCGGAGCTGCTGCACGCGCATTCCTACCACCTGGAGCACGGCCTGGCCGCGCGCCACGCCTTCCGCGTTGCCAGCGGGCTCGATTCCATGGTGCTGGGCGAGGCGCAGATCCTGGGGCAGATGAAGAACGCGGTGCGCGCCGCCGAAGGCGCGGGCGCCCTGGGCAGCACGCTCAACCAGCTGTTCCAGCGCAGCTTTGCCGTCGCCAAGGAGGTGCGCTCCAGCACCGACATCGGCGCGCACAGCATCAGCATGGCCGCCGCCGCCGTGCGCCTGGCCGGGCAGCTGTTCGAGGACCTGGCGCAGATCCGCGTGCTGTTCGTCGGCGCGGGCGAGATGGTGGAGCTGTGCGCCACGCACTTTGCCGCGCGCAACCCGCGCCAGATCACCATCGCCAACCGCACGCTGGAGCGCGGCGAGAAGCTGGCCGCGCGCCTGGGCGCCAGCGTGATGCGCCTGGCCGAGCTGCCCGAGCACCTGCACGAGTTCGACGCCGTCATCAGCTGCACGGCCAGCCAGCTGCCCATCGTGGGGCTGGGCGCGGTCGAGCGGGCGCTGAAAAAGCGCCGCCACCGGCCCATGTTCATGGTCGACCTGGCAGTGCCGCGCGACATCGAGCCCGAGGTGCGCCAGCTGCAGGACGTGTACCTCTACACCGTGGACGACCTGGCCGGCGTGGTGCAGACCGGCCACGCCAACCGCCAGGCCGCCGTGGCCCAGGCCGAGGCCATCATCGACGCCGGCGTGCAGAACTTCCTGCACTGGATGGAGCTGCGCCGCCCAAGCGGCGAACCCGGCGCCGTGGTGCCGCTGATCCAGCAGCTGCAGCGCCAGACCGACGAGTGGCGCAGCGCCGAGATCGCCCGGGCGCGCAAGCTGCTGGCCCGCGGCGAGGACGTGGACAGCGTGCTCGAAGCGCTGTCGCGCGGGCTGGCGCAGAAGATGCTGCACGGCACGCTGGCCGAGCTGCGCGCCGGCGACGCTGCAGCGCGCGAGCAGACGGCGCAAACCGTCTCGCGCCTGTTCCTGCGCTCGCAGGGCAAGAACGGGCTGTAGCGGCGCCCGGCCACCTTTTTCAGGCCTTTCAAGCCCCTTGCCGGCGTCCAGTGCCGGCCTTCAGCTACCAAAAGCGTAGCAACCTACCTTCCCCGTCCCATGCAGCCCTTTCTTCGCACCCAGCTGGAGCGCCACGCGCAGCGCCTTGCCGAGCTGGATTTTTTGCTCTCGCGCGAGGACATCATGGCCGACATGCAGCAATACCGCGTGCTCTCGCGCGAGCACGCCGAAGTCACCGCCGTGGCCGGCCGCTACGGCCGCTACCTGCAGCGCGAGCGCGACCTGGCGGCGGCGCAGGAGCTGCAGGCAGACCCCGACATGGCCGAGCTGGCGCAGGAGGAGCTGGCCAGCGCCCAGGCCGAACTGGACGCGCTGGACGGCGAGCTGCAGCGCCTGCTGCTGCCCCGCGACCCGGACGATGAGCGCAACGCCTTCGTGGAAATCCGCGCCGGCACCGGCGGCGACGAGTCGGCCCTGTTCGCCGGCGACCTGGCGCGCATGTACACGCGCCACGCCGCGCAGGCCGGCTGGCGCGTCGAGATCATGAGCGCGCACGAAGCCGAGCTGGGCGGCTACAAGGAGGTCGTGCTGCGCGTCGAGGGCGAGCGCGCCTACGGCCGGCTGCGCTTCGAGTCCGGCGGCCACCGCGTACAGCGCGTGCCGGCCACCGAGACGCAGGGCCGCATCCACACCAGCGCCTGCACCGTGGCCGTCATGCCCGAGCCCGACGAATCGCAGGCCATCACGCTGAACCCGGCCGAGCTGCGCATCGACACCTTCCGCGCCAGCGGCGCCGGCGGCCAGCACATCAACAAGACCGACTCGGCGGTGCGCGTGGTGCACCTGCCCACCGGCCTGGTCGCGGAATGCCAGGACGGGCGCAGCCAGCACGCCAACAAGGCGCGCGCACTGGCCGTGCTGCAGGCGCGGCTGCAGGACAAGGAGCGCAGCGAACGCGCCGCCCGGGAAGCGGCGACGCGCAAGGGCCTGATCGGCTCGGGCGACCGCTCCGACCGCATCCGCACCTACAACTTCCCGCAGGGGCGGCTGACCGACCACCGCATCAACCTGACGCTGTACAAGCTGCTGGCCGTGATGGAGGGCGACCTGGCCGAGGTGCTGGACGCCCTGCAGCACGCCCGCGAGACCGAGCTGCTGGCGCAGCTGGAAGTCAACGGCTGACGGGCCTGGGGAACGGTTTTTGGGCCAAATAGCCAGCACGCCGGCGCCAATCAACGACTTATTGCTATCCAAACCATAGTGACCACCCTGACCCTCGCGCTCTCGCAGGCGCGCCAGGCCGGCCTGGCGCGCATCGACGCCCAGATGCTGCTGCTGCACACGCTCGGCCGCCCGCTGCACGACCGCGCCTGGCTGGTCACGCACGACGACCAGGCGCTGGGGGCCGAGGCCGCGGCCGCCTTCGACGCCCTGTGCCGGCGCCGGCTGGACGGCGAACCGGTGGCCTACCTCACCGGGCGCAAGGAATTCCACGGCCTGGAGCTGGCCGTGGACGCGCGCGTGCTCGACCCGCGCCCCGACACCGAGACGCTGGTGGACTGGGCGCTGGAGCTGCTCGCGCCGGTGCCTGCGCCCCGCATTGCCGACCTGGGCACGGGCAGCGGCGCCATCGCCCTGGCGCTGGCCTGCGCGCGCCCGGACGCGCGCGTGCTGGCCCTGGACGCCAGCGCGGACGCGCTGGCCGTGGCCAGCGCCAATGGCCAGCGGCTGCGCCTGCCCGTGCAGTGGCAGCGCGGCGACTGGCTGGCCGGCGTGGCCGGCCCGTTCGACGCCATCGTCAGCAACCCGCCCTACATCGCCGCCGGCGACCCGCACCTGGCCGCCTTGCGCCACGAGCCGCTGGCCGCGCTGGCCAGCGGCGCGGACGGCCTGGACGACCTCCGCGCCATCGCCCGGCAGGCCCCGGCGTGCCTGGCGCCGGGTGGCTGGCTGCTGCTGGAGCATGGCTGGGACCAGGCCCAGGCGGTGCACGGCTTGCTGCGCGCCCAGGGCTTCGAGGGCGTGCAGGGCCGGCGCGACCTGGCCGGCACCATCCGGTGCACGGGCGGGCGCTGGCCCGCCCGGCCCGGCGCGGCGCCGGCCTGACCTACGCGTCCACGGACAGCCTGGCGGCCCCGGCCTCCTGCATGCTGCCGATGGGCGCCGCATGCGCAAAACCCTCGCGCGCGAACACCGCCAGCACCTCCTGCACCGCCTGCGGCGCGCAGGCCACCAGCAGCCCGCCCGAGGTCTGGGGGTCGCACAGCAGCGCCTGCGCGCTGGCCTCCAGCCCCGGCGCCAGCGCCACCTCGGCGCCGTAGGCGGCCCAGTTGCGCCCGCTGGCGCCGGTGACCAGGCCCTGCGCCGCCAGCTCCTGCACGCCCGGCAGCAGCGGCACGCGCGGCCAGTCGATGCGCGCCTGCAGGCCGGCGCCGCGCGCCATCTCCAGCAGATGGCCGGCCAGGCCGAAGCCGGTCACGTCGGTGATGGCGTGCACGTCCTCCATCCCCGCCAGCAGCGGGCCGGGGGTGTTCAGCCGCGTGGTGCTGGCGATCAGCTCGCGGTAGTGGGCGTCGGCCAGCTGCTCCTTCTTCAGCGCCGCCGAGTACACGCCCACGCCCAGCGGCTTGCCCAGGATGAGCACGTCGCCGGGGCGCGCGCCGGCGTTGCGGCGCACCTGCCCGGGGTGGACCAGGCCCAGGGCCACCAGGCCGTAGATGGGCTCGACCGAATCGATGGTGTGCCCGCCCGCCACCGGGATGCCCGCCGCGCGGCACACGTCCTGCCCGCCGCGCAGGATGTCGCCTATCACCGCCAGCGGCAGCTGGTTCACCGGCATGGCCACCAGCGCCAGCGCCAGGATGGGCCTGGCGCCCATGGCATAGACGTCCGAGAGCGCGTTGGTGGCGGCGATGCGGCCGAACTCGTAGGGGTCGTCCACGATGGGCATGAAGAAATCGGTCGTCGCCACCAGCGCCTGGGTGTCGTTCAGGCGGTAGACGGCGGCGTCGTCGGCCGTCTCTATGCCCACCAGCAGCTCGGGCGGCACCAGCCCGGCGGCGCCGCTTTGCGCCAGGATCTGCGCCAGCACGCCCGGGGCGATCTTGCAGCCGCAGCCGCCGCCGTGCGACAGCGAGGTCAGGCGCGGGGTAGGGGCGGGGGCGGGGGGCACGGAAGCATTCATGATGGCGGCGGACATTTCCAGGTTCAAAGACAATCGCCCGTGCGGCGCCAGCGGCACACGACGAGCACAGGCGCCGGATCATCCCAGATTCACCCTGCGCACCCCGTGTCCCACCACCGCCCCATCCGCCCCCAAGACCGCCACGATTTCGACACCCTCATCGACGCGCGCACGCCCGCCGAGTACGCCGAGGACCACCTGCCCGGCGCCATCAACTGCCCCGTGCTCAGCGACGAGGAGCGCGCCATCGTCGGCACCATCTACGTGCAGCAAAGCGCCTTCGAGGCGCGGCGCGTGGGCGCCGCCATGGTGGCGGCCAACCTGGCCCGCCACCTGCGCGGGCCGCTGGCCGACCGGCCCGCCGGCTGGCGCCCGCTGGTGTATTGCTGGCGCGGCGGGCTGCGCAGCGGCTCCATGGTGCAGTGGCTGCGCCTGGTGGGCTGGGACGCGCAGCAGCTGTCGGGCGGCTACAAGAGCTTTCGCCGCCACGTGCGCGAGCAGATCGACGCCCTGGCGCCGCAGCTGGAGCTGCGGGTGCTGGCCGGCGCCACGGGCAGCGCCAAGACCCGCGTGCTGCACGCCCTGGCCAGCCAGGGGGCGCAGGTGCTGGACCTGGAGGGCCTGGCGCGGCACAAGGGCTCGCTGCTGGGCGCGCTGCCCGGCGTGGCCCAGCCTTCGCAAAAGCACTTCGAGACGCAGCTGGCCAGCGCGCTGGAAGGCATGGACCTGCAGCAGCCCGTCTATGTGGAAGGCGAGAGCGCGCGCATCGGCCGCATCAGCGTGCCGGTGCCGCTGGTGCAGCGCCTGCGCGCCTCCCCCTGCATCGAGCTGCAGGCCCCGCCCGAGCAGCGCCTGGCCTACCTGCTGCGCGACTACGCCTACCTGGGCGACGACGCTGCCGGCCTGGCCGGACGCCTGGCGCAGCTCACCGAGCTGCACGGGCGCCAGACCGTGCAGCGCTGGCAGGAGTGGGCGCGCACGGGCGAGCTGGCGGCCCTGTTCGGCGAGCTGATGCACCTGCACTACGACCCGCACTACGGGCGCTCGCAGCAGCGCAACTTCACCCACTGGGAGGCGCGCCGGCACCTGCCGGCGCCCGACCTGTCGGACGCCGGCATCGCGCAGCTGGCGCACACGCTGCTCCAGCCCGGTTGATACTTGCGCCCGCGCCGCGTGCGCTGTGCCACCGGCTTTCGCCTTCCCTTCCTTCCTTTCCTTTCTTCACCCCACGCCCCCGGCGCAAGGCTGCATCGACGTGAAACTCAAAATGGCCCCGAACTCGGGGTTCGCCATCTTGCTGCGCTCGCCCTGGTGGGTGAGCTTCGCGCTCGCCGGCGCCATTGCGCTGGCCTGCACCGCGCTGCTGCCCGGGCACCTGGCGCCCTTTGCCGCCGTCGGCGCGCTGCCGATTGCCGTGATCGGCTGCATCGCCGCCTGGCGCCAGTGGCGCGCGCCCAGCGCCAGCCGGGTCGCGGCCCTGCGCGCTGCGGCCGCCGCCATGCCCTGGCGCGACTTTGCCGCCCTGCTCACGCGCGCCTGGCAGGCCGAGGGGCACACGGTGCAGCCGCTGGACGCCGGCGCACAGCACGCCGACCTGCGCGTGCTGCGCGGCGCGGACGCGGATGCGCCCTTCATCCTGGTGGCCGCGCGCCGCTACAAGGCCGCCAGCCACGGCGTGGAGCCGCTGCGCGCGCTGCACGCCGAAGTGCAGCGGCGCGGCGCACAGGCCGGCACCTATGTGGTGCTGCAAGGCAGCATCAGCGAGGCGGCGCGCGACTTCGCCGCCGAGCACGGGCTGGCGCTGCTGCAGGGCCAGGCCCTGGAGGCCCTGCTGCTCAAGGGCCAGCCCAGCGCCGGGTAACCCGACCCCGATCCGACCGATGCCCGAACCCCGCCCGCCCGCCCCCCCCGCGCCGCGCACCGGCCTGGTGCTGACGGGCGGCGGCGCCCGCGCCGCCTACCAGGTCGGCGTGCTGGAGACCATCGCCGACCTGCGCCGCGCCTGCCATGCGCACAAGGCGCCCAACCCCTTTCCCATCCTCACCGGCACCTCGGCGGGCGCCATCAACGCGGCCGCGCTGGCCTGCGGCGCCGATGACTTCGACCACGCGGTGCGCCGCATGGTGCGCACCTGGAGCCACTTCCATGCCGAGCATGTCTACCACGCCGACTCCATCAGCATGCTGCGCAGCGGCGCGCGCTGGCTGACGCTGCTGTCGCTGGGCTGGGCGCTGGCACGCTGGCGCTACACGCGCCCGCGCTCGCTGCTGGACAACGCGCCCCTGGGCCGGCTGCTGCAGGAAATGGTGCCGCTGCAGCGCCTGCCCGAGCTGCTGGAGCACGGCTACCTGCAGGCACTGGCGGTGACGGCATCCAGCTACAGCTCGGGCGAGCACATCACCTTCTTTGACGCCCACGAGAGCCTGGCGCCCTGGGTGCGCTCGCAACGCCGCGCCGTGCGCAGCCGCATCACGCACGAGCACCTGCTGGCGTCGTCGGCCATCCCCTTCGTGTTCCCGGCCACTGCCGTGGCGCTGGACGGGCACACCGAGTATTTCGGCGATGGCTCCATGCGCCAGACCGCGCCCATCGCGCCGGCCATCCACCTGGGCGCCGAGCGCATCCTGGTGGTGGGCGCGGGGCGCATGGTCGAGCCAGGCAACGGCGCCAGCGCGCCCATGACGCCGGGCTACCCGCCGCTGGCCCAGATCGCCGGGCATGCGCTGTCCAGCATCTTCCTGGACGCGCTGTCGGTGGACGTGGAGCGGCTGCAGCGCATCAACACCACGCTGGCGCTGGTACCCGCCGAGGCGCGCAGCACCAGCAGCCTGCGCCCGGTGCAGCTGCTGTTCATCGCGCCCTCGCAGCGCCTGGACGCGCTGGCCGCACGCCATGTCTCGCACCTGCCGGTGCCGGTGCGCGCGCTGCTGGCGGCGCTGGGCGTATCCGCCGCCAGCGCCGATCCGCGCAACGCCGCGCTCCCCAGCTATTTGCTGTTCGAGCAGGCCTACACGCACGAGCTCATGGCGCTGGGGCGTGCCGACGCCATGGCCCGCAGCAGCGAGATTTGCGCCTTCTTCGGCTGGGGCGAGCCCCGGCCCACGGGCAGCGCGCCGCAGCCACCTTCCTAAAATGGCGGGCTGGTTCCCCCACAGCTCCGAGAAAAGCCCTGAAAGCCCCGTTTGCAATGACCGCCCGCAAGATTTTCGTCACCACCGCCCTGCCGTATGCCAACGGCCACTTCCACATCGGCCACATCATGGAATACATCCAGGCCGACACCTGGGTGCGGTTCCAGAGGATGCAGGGCGCCGAGGTGAACTTCGTCGGCGCCGACGACGCGCATGGCGCGCCCATCATGATTGCCGCCGAGAAGGCGGGCGTGACGCCCCAGCAGTTCGTGGCGGGCATCGCCGCCGGGCGCGCGCAGTACCTGGACGGCTTCCACATCGCCTTTGACAACTGGCACAGCACCGACGCGCCGGAAAACCACGCGCTGGCGCAGCAGATCTACCTGCAGCTCAAGGCCGCCGGCCTGATCGAGACACGCACCATCGAGCAGTTCTTCGACCCCGAGAAGAACATGTTCCTGCCGGACCGCTTCATCAAGGGCGAGTGCCCGCGCTGCCACGCCCGCGACCAGTACGGCGACAACTGCGAGGTCTGCGGCGCCGTGTACGCGCCCACCGAGCTGATTGCGCCCTACTCCGCCCTGTCGGGCGCCCAGCCGGTGCTGAAGACGTCGGAGCACTTTTTCTTCAGGCTCTCCGACCCGCGCTGCGTGCAATTCCTGCAGGAGTGGACGCAAAACGGCGAGCACGTGCAAGGCGAGGTCGCCGCCAAGATCCGCGAGTGGTTCGGCACGCGCACCAACCCGGACGGCAGCACCAGCACCGGCCTGGACGACTGGGACATCTCGCGCGATGCGCCCTACTTCGGCATCGAGATCCCGGATGCGCCGGGCAAGTATTTCTACGTCTGGCTGGACGCCCCGGTGGGCTACCTGGCGTCGCTGAAGAACCTGCTGGACAAGCGCGGCGAAAGCTATGACGCCTACATGGCCGACCCGCAGCTGGAGCAGGTGCACTTCATCGGCAAGGACATCATCACCTTCCACACCCTGTTCTGGCCGGCCATGCTCAAGTTCAGCGGCCGCAAGACGCCCACGAAGATCTGCGTGCACGGCTTCATGACCGTCAAGGGCGGCGAGAAGATGAGCAAGAGCCGCGGCACGGGGCTGGACCCGCTGAAATACCTGAGCCTGGGGATGAACCCCGAGTGGCTGCGCTACTACCTGGGCGCCAAGCTGAATGGCAAGAACGAGGACATCGACTTCAACCCCGACGACTTCATGGCCCGGGTGAATGCCGACCTGATCGGCAAGTACGTGAACATCGCCTCGCGCGCCGCCGGCTTCATCGCCAAGCGCTTCGATGGCCGCCTGGGCGAGGTCAGTGCCGACGGCCAGGAGCTGCTGGCCGCGCTGCGCGCGCAAGGCGGGCCCATCGCCGCCGCGTACGAGGCGCGCGACACGGCCCGCGCGGCGCGCGACATCATGCTGCTGTGCGACCGCGTGAACGCCTATGTGGACGCCAACAAGCCCTGGGAGCTGGCGAAGCAGGAGGGCCTGGAGGCGCGCCTGCACGACGTGTGCAGCACCTGCATCGAGGCCTTTTACCTGCTGACGATCTACCTCAAGCCCATGCTGCCGGCGCTGGCCGCGCAGGTGGAGCATTTCCTGATCGTGCCGCCGCTGGCCTTTGCCGACGCGCAGGGCGCGCTGGGCGCGGGCCACGCCATAGGCGCCTACCAGCACCTGATGCAACGCGTCACGGTGGAGCAGCTGGACGCCCTGTTCGCCCTGCCCGAGCCCGCCGCCGAAGAAAAGCCCCTGCCCGGTGGCGAAGCCATCGCCGGGACCATCGCCATCGACGACTTCGCCAAGGTGGACCTGCGCATCGCCCGGATCGTCGAGTGCAAGGCGGTCGAGGGCTCGACCAAGCTGCTGCAGCTGACCCTGGACGCAGGCGAGGGGCGCATGCGCAACGTGTTCTCGGGCATCGCCAGCATGTACCGGCCGGAGCAGCTCACGGGCAAGCTCACGGTGCTGGTGGCCAACCTGGCGCCGCGCAAGATGAAGTTCGGCGTGAGCGAAGGCATGGTGCTGGCCGCAAGCCATGCCGACGAGAAGGCGCAGCCGGGCATCTACGTGCTGGAGCCCTTTGCCGGCGCGCAGCCGGGCATGCGCATCAGCTGAAGCCCGAGGCCGCGCGGGCGCAGCGCAGGGCGCGCAGCCCCTGCCGCGCCCTGCGCGCGCGCCCGGCTGCGCGCAGGCCTCGCGGCGCGCAGCCGGGCTGCATCACAGCATGCCCAGCATCCGCGGGAACCACAGGCTCAGCTCGGGCACGTAGGTCACGACGACCAGGAAGCCCAGCATCGCCAGCAGCCAGGGCCACACGGCCACGGTGAGCTCGGTGATGCCCATCTTGGTGATGCCGGACGCCACGTACAGGTTCAGGCCCACCGGCGGGTGGCACATGCCGACCTCCATGTTCACCACCATGATGATGCCGAAGTGGATCGGGTCGATGCCCAGCTTCATCGCCACCGGGAACAGGATGGGCGCGAAGATCAGCATGATCGACGACGGCTCCATGAAGTTGCCCGCCAGCAGCAGGATCACGTTCACCGCCAGCAGGAAGGCGATCACGCCCAGACCGTTGCCCAGCATCCAGTCAGCGAGCGCCTGCGGGATGTTCTCGTTGGTCATGATGAAGCTGAACAGCACCGCGTTGGTGATGATGTACAGCAGCATGGCGCTCATGTTGGCCGAGGACAGCAGCACGCGCGGCACGTCTTTGAGCGTCAGGTCCTTGTAGACGAACACGGCGACGATGAAGGCATAGACCGCACTCATGGCCGCCGCCTCGGTGGGCGTGAAGATGCCGGCGTAGATACCGCCCATCACCACGATGATGAGGAACAGGCCCCAAGCGGACTTGCGAAACGCCAGCCAGCGCTCGCCCCAGGTGGCCTTGGGCAGGCGCGGGTAGTTGTACTTGCGCGCGCGCCAGTAGGTCACGCCGCCCAGCACGGCGGCCAGCACCAGGCCCGGCACCACGCCGGCCATGAACAGGGCCCCCACCGAGGTGTTGGTGGCCACGGCGTACATCACCATGACGATGGACGGCGGGATCAGGATGCCCAGCGCGCCCGAGGTGGTGATGACGCCCGCGCCAAAGCGGTTCGGGAAGCCCGCCTTGACCATCGCCGGCAGCAGGATGGAGCCGATGGCCACCACGGTCGCAGGGCTGGAGCCCGAGACGGCGGCGAACAGCGCGCAGGCCAGCACGCCGCCCAGCCCCAGGCCGCCGTGCCAGTGCCCGACCATGGCGGTGGCGAAGTTGATCATGCGCCGCGCCACGCCGCCGTGCGTGAGGAAGTTGCCGGCCAGGATGAAGAACGGGATCGCCATGATCTCGAACTTCTCGATGCCGGTGAACAGCTTCAAAGCCACTGACTCCAGCGGCACGTCGGTGAACCCGAACAAAAAGGTGAGGACGGTGAGGCCCAGCGAGATGGACACCGGCATGCCGGTGAGCATCAGCGCCGCCAGGATGATGAAGATGATGGCGGCGTTCATTTGCGGTCACCTGCGTTCGTGTCGCCGCCCTTGCGGACGGGCCTGTCTTCGTCGGGGTGCAGGTTGTCCTGCATGGCATAGGGGTTGAGGTTCTGCGCCGCGTCTTCTTCGGGCGTCTCCTCCAGGCCATCGACGTGGCCGTGGTCGTGGTGCGGCAGCTCGCCGGTGCGGATGAAGCCCACCAGCACCTGCAGGAAGCGAAAGCACATCAGCCCGCTGCCCAGCGGGATGGCGCTGTAGACGATCCAGGTGGGCCACTCCAGGTCGGGCGTGGTCGGGCCCTCGATCAGCTCCTCGACGTTCATGCCGGCGAGCTTGAAGAAGGCGTAGTGCGCGCCGTTGTCCCAGACGAAGGTGGCGCCCATGACGGCCACGATGCCGGTGAACAGCGCACCCGCACCCATGCCGAAGATGATGAACTTGCCGCGTGCGCTCTTGCCCAGGCGGTTGATGAACACGTCCACGCCCACGTGGATGCCGGTGCGCACGCCATAGGCGGCGCCGAATTTGGCCATCCACACGAACATGATGATGGTCAGCTCCTGCGCCCAGGTCATGTTGATGGACAGCAGCCAGTCCTGCAGGCCCGGGATGGCGTAGCCGGCGGTGTAGCGGTGCACCACCGCGACGAAGACGATGAGCGTGGCGGCGCCCATCAGGAAGGTGATCAGCCACTCTTCCAGGTGATCGAGAATTTTCATCATGAGGTTTCTCCGCAAAGGAGGTCGAGGCGCGGTCGGCAGGCGCAGTGAACGCGCCCGCTGCGGGCGCCTTCAGGTTGCGCCGGAGCGCTGCGCTGCGCCCCGGCGGCTGGTCGGCAGGTCAGCTCAGAGCTTCTTGGGATCGAAGCCGGTGGCCTTGTACACGTCCTGGATGATTTCCTTGCCGATGCGGCCCGACATCTTGTCGTGCACCGGCACCAGCACCTTCTTCAGCTCCGCGCGCTCTTGCGCGGTGGGCGTGTAGATGGTGGTCTTGCCGCTCTTCTTCACGGCCTCCATGGCCTGGTCGTTCTCGTCCTGGGCGATCTGGTTGGCGTAGGCCGTGGCCTGGCGCATGGCATCCGACAGCTGCTCGCGCACGTCGGCAGGCAGTCCGTCCCAGAACTTCTTGTTGACGATGACCGCATAGCCCAGGTAGCCGTGGTTGGTCACGCTCAGGTGCTTTTGCACCTCGTGCATCTTCTGCGTATAGAAGTTGGACGGCGGGTTCTCGGTGCCGTCCACCACGCCAGTCTGCAGCGCCTGGTAGGTCTCGCCAAAGGCGATCACCTGCGGGATGCCGCCTAAAGCGCGGATTTCTTCCTCCAGCACCTTGGACGACTGGATGCGGTACTTCAGGCCCTTGTAGTCGGCCACGGCGTGCAGCGGCTTGTTGGCCGAGAACACCTTGAAGCCGTTGTCCCAGTAGGCCAGGCCGGTGATGCCGCGCGACTCCAGCTTCTTGAGCAGCTTGGCGCCCACGGGCCCGGTGGTGATCTTGTGCAGCTCGTCGCGGTTGTCGAACATGAAGGGCAGGTCGAAGACCTCGAACTCCTTCACGCCCAGCGGGCCGAACTTGGCCAGCGACGGTGCCAGCATCTGCACCGAACCCAGCTGCAGCGCCTCCATCTCCTCCTTGTCCTTGTACAGGGCGGAGTTGGCGTACACCTCGACCTTGACCTTGCCCTTGGTGAGTTCGCCCGCCTTCTTGGCGAAGAACTCGGCCGCCTTGCCCTTGGGCGTGTCCTGGGCGACGACGTGGCTGAACTTGATCACCGTCTGCGCGTGGGCAGCAGCGGCACCGACGGCCAGCAGGGCGCAGGCCAGGACGTGTTTCACGGGAAAACGCATCACAACAATCTCCTATGCATGGGGTTCATGACGCAAAGCAATGTAGTGATGGCGCGGATTTCGCGTAACTGTGGCGTTCCACAGCTAGGGACAACCCGTATGCGCCTGCTCAATGCGAGAGCACTCCCGCCCCTTCAGCCGGAAGCCAGGGCGCCGCGCATGCGCCTTGTCCACTCCTCGCCGATGCGCGCCGCCAGGCCCTCGTGCACGCTGCGCGTGGCGTGGCGCAGCCGCTGGCGCTGCACGGCGTCCAGCACATGCACCTGCGTCGCACCGCTGGCGCGCAGCGCTGCCAGGTCCTGGTCGTTGGCACGCTGGGCAATGGCATTGCCCCAGGCCAGCGACTGCGCCAGCGCCTGCCCGATCAGCGCACGGTCGGCTGCGGCCAGGTGGCGCCAGAAGCGCTCGTGCACCACGATGCAATAGCCCAGATAGCCGTGGGCCGTCAGGCTCAGGTCGGTCTGCACCTGGTGCATGTCCTGGGTCCAGAAGTTTGAGATCGGGTTTTCCGTGCCGTCGACGACGCGGGCCTGCAGCGCGCGCCGGGTCGCGCCGAACGGCAGCACCACCGGCCGGGCGCCCAGGGCGCGCATCTGGTGCGCGATCACGCGCGAGGCCTGGATGCGCACGCGCAAGCCGACGAAATCCTCGGGCGCCTGCAGTGGGCGGTTGGCGCTCATGTGCTTGAAGCCGTTGTCCAGGTAGCCCAGCCCCACCAGCCGCTGGCGCCCCAGCAGCGCCAGCAGCTCCTGCCCCACCGGGCCGTGGTTGACGCGCTGCACCTGCTGGGCATCGTCGAACAGGAAGGGCAGGTCGAACAGCTCGAACTCGGGAAAGCCTATGGGCCCGAACTTGGACAGCGACGGCGCCAGCATCTCCACGGCGCCCAGCTGCAGCGCCTGCATCTCGTCCTCGTCGCCGTACAGCTGCGAGTTGGGATGGATGTCGACCTGGATGTCGCCATGGCTGAGCTCTTGCACGCGCTCGCGGAAATACTCCAGCGCCAGCCCCTTGGGCGTCTGGCGCGCGACGACGTGCGACAGGCGCAGCCGCACGCGCGCAGGCGCCGCCGCCGCGCGGCGCGCCAGGGGCGGCAGCGCTGCCAGGCCCAGGGCCTGCACCAGCCTGCGGCGGACGGCAAGAGCGCACATGGCCGGTATTATCTTGCCGCCCTCCCCGCCCGCATCGCCCGCGCCCGTCCCGTGCCCCCGAGCAGCCCCCCTCCTGCCGAAGACTTCGCCCTGCTGCAGGCCGGCGCGCGCCCCCTGCCCGACCGCAGCCGCTGGACGGTGCTGTGGCTGATGGGGCTGGCGGTCCTGCTCGTGGCCGCAGTGGTGGCGCTGGGCTGGTACCTGAACCGCTTTGAAAGCGAGGAGGAGGAGCGGCGCCAGGGAGCAGACGCCCAGTGGCTGGAGCAAAGCGTGCAGTTCCACTTTCGCCGCCTCGAAGCCGACGTGGCGCAGCTGGCCCGCCAGGCGGCGCTGGCGGCGCCCGCGCGGGGCGGCGCGGCGGCAGGCGAGGCGCCGGCCGGCCTGCTGCTGCGCGCGCCCGGCGTGGTGACGGCACGCGCCTGGCTGGCCAGCGAGGGCGCCAGCAGCGGCGACGTGGCCGCCTGGCAGGCCGATGTGCTGCGCAGTGCAGCCAACCAGCAGGCCCTGCAAACGCTGGAGGACATCGCCCGGGGGCTGCGCCGCGCCAGCTATGGCGGACCCATGCAGCAGGAGGACGGCAGCACCACCGATCGCCTCTGGCTGGCCGTGCCCTACTTCGAGGGGCCGCACATGGCGGGCATGTACGTGGTGCAGATCGCGATGCGCCAGGCGGTGGACGCCCTGCTGCCGCCGTGGTTCGCGCAAAAGCAGAGCGTGCGGCTGGTGGTGGACGCCGGCGCCCCCGCGCCGCAGCCGGCGGCGCATCCGCCCGCGTCCTACCGCACCGTGATGAACCTGCCCGGCGCCGACTTGCTGCTGGAAGTGGTGCCGCAGGGGCCGCAGGCCTCGGCCGTGCCGCGCGTGTTCTTCGTCGTCGCGCTGCTGTTCCTGGCGGGAATGCTGGCGGCACTGGCCGCGCTCAAGCGCGACTTCGGCAAGCGCCAGCGCGTGCAGCAGCGCCTGCAGGCCGAGGTGGCGCTGCGCATGGCGATGGAGCGCTCGGTCAGCATCGGCATGCGCGCCTGGGACCTGGGTGGGCGCGTGCTGTACGTCAACAGCGCCTTTTGCACCATGCTGGGCTACGCCAGCGAGGAGCTGCTCGGCACGCAGGTGCCCCCGCTGCGCTGGCCCGCCGGGCCGGCCGGCCCGCTGGACGCGCTGCCCCAGGCCACGCAGGCGCAAGGCGTGGAGGCGCAATTGCGCCACCGCGACGGCCACCTGGTGGACGTGCTGATCCACGAGGCCCCGCTGGCTGCTGCCGACGGCACGCAGATCGGCTGGATGAGCTCCATCCTGGACATCAGCGAGCGCAAGCGTGCCCAGCAGCTGGCGGCCTCTCAGCAGGAAAAACTCGAGGCGTCGGCGCGGCTGGTGGCGGTGGGCGAGGTCGCCTCGACGCTGGCACACGAACTCAACCAGCCCCTGGGCGCGCTGGCCAGCTTTGCCAACGGGCTGGTCAACCGGCTGGAGCGCGGCAGCATCCCGGCTGCCGAGCTGGCGGCGGTGGCGCAGCGCATGGCGCGGCTGGCCGAACGCGCCGGCGGCGTGACCCAGCGCGTGAACGCCTTTGCCCGCCGCCGCGAGCTGAACCTGACGCGCCTGGACCTGGTGCCGCTGGTGCGCCGCGCCGCCGCATCGGTGCAGGAGACGGACGGCGCCGCGCTGCAGCTGCTGCTGCCGCAGTGGGCGCTGTGGATACAGGGCGACGCGCTGCTGCTGGAGCACCTGGTGCACAACCTGTGCGGCAACGCCATGGACTGGGCGCGGCGTGCCGACCGGCCCTGCCGGGTGCAGGTGCGCCTAGCGGCCACCGCTGGCACGCCGCCCCAGGCCTGCCTGGGCGTGGCGGACAGCGGGCCCGGCGTGCCGCCCGATGGCCAGGCCCGCATCTTCGATGCCTTCTACAGCACCAAGGAAGGCGGCATGGGCATGGGCCTGGCGATCTGCCGCTCGATCGCCGAGGCCCACCACGGGCGTATCCTGGTGGGCCAGGACGCCCTGCTGGGGCGGCGCACTGTTCACCGCCGAGCTGCCGCTGGCCGACCCGATTGCACCCACCGCCCCATGATCGACAACACCCTGCGCGAGGGAGACATCCACATCGTGGACGACGACGCCGACGTGCGCGACGGCCTGGCCTGGCTGTTCGACTCGCGCGGCTGGCAGGCGCGCACCTGGGGCGACGGCGAATCCCTGCTGGCCGCAGCGCGCCGCCAGCAGGCGCTGGCCGGCTGGGGCCTGGCGGTGGTGCTGCTGGACATGCGCATGCAGCCGCTGTCGGGCGCGGCCACCTTCGAGCGCCTCAAGGCCCTGGGCTGCCCCTGGCCGGTGCTGTTCCTGACCGGCCATGGCGACGTCGGCACGGCCGTGGAGGCGGTGAAGAACGGCGCTTGGGACTTTCTGGAAAAGCCCTTCCAGGACAACATGCTGGTGGATCGTGTCGAGCAGGCCATGCAGGCCGCGCTGGCGCGGTCCGACGCCGAGCGCGAACCCGCGACTGCGCCAGGCCCTGGCCTGCCTGAGCCCCCGGGAACGCAAAGGTGCTGGATGCGTTGATCCAGGGGCACTACAACAAGAACATCGCCGAACGCCTGGGCATCACCGCGCGCACGGGGCGGAGTTCCACCGCGCCAACATCTTCGAGAAGATGGGCGTGGAGTCCGCCATCGAGCTGGCGCACCAGCTGGGGCGGCTCGCACCCTGGGGCGACGGGCACTGAGCCGCTCCTGAAAGAGGAGCTGCAAGCGGCGATTACACAGGGGCTGGAAGCCTTTTCTCTTGCCCTTATTCCCCGTCAGGGCCCCACGCCCAGCAATACGTAAAAATCAACGAAGTAGACTAAAAAAAAA
>JAUCDD010000024.1:0-9122 GCA_034675505.1 Melaminivora sp.
CGCGGGGATCCCGGCGGCGCGGGCGACAGCGGCCAGCAGCACCGCCTTGGGCACGCAAAAGGCTGACGGTGCGGTCAGCACGTTTGAGGCGATCAACGTCTCCGGTTCCAGCCGAAAAGCATAAAGATCATAGGGCACGGCATCACGCACCGCGGCGGCCAGCGCAACCGCCTTGTCGCGCGGACCGCCGCTGCCGGCATGGGCATCGGCAAAGGCGCAGATCGCCGGGTGATCGCTGTCGATGAAGCGGGTGGGGGCAAGTGTCGGATTCATCACCCCTTGCCCCCGCGTGCGGCGAAGAAGGCATCGACCGCCGCGCGCATCGCGGGGCTGCGGCCAGCCTCGCCTTGCAGGTCGCGTTCAAGGTCGAGCATCGGGTCAAGCGGCCGGGCCGACGCCTGGGCGATCAGGCGCTTGGTCATCGACAGGGCCGAAGGCGCGCGTTCGGCCAGCCGGGCGCAGATGGCGCCAGCTTCGGACAACAGTTCCTCGGGCTCGACCACCTTCCACACAAGGCCCCAGCGTTCCGCCTGATCCGCCGTGATCCGGTCGCCCAGCAGCGTGGCCGCCGAGGCGCGGATGCGCCCTGCGATCCGGGGCAGGAACAGCGTGTTGCCTGCGTCCGGCACCAGCGCGATGCCGACGAGGTGTTCGTAGAAAAAGGCCGATCGCGCAGCGATGACGATGTCGGCTGCCAGTGCAAGGCCCACCGAGGCCCCGGCACAGGCGCCGTTCACCGCCGCCACGATCGGCAGGGGGGAGCTGCGCATCGCCCGCACAAGCGGGTTGAAATGAACCTCCAGCACGCGCGCCAGATCGGGCACCGCCGCCGGGTCAAGGGTGGCAAGGTCATAGCCCGCGCCAAAGGCCCGCCCCTCGCCGGTCAGCAGAACGGCCCGTGCGCTGCCGGCTTCGGCTGCGCGCAGGGCGGCCAGCAGCTCGTCCGCCGTCTGGTCGCGCATCGCGTTCAACTTGGCCGCCCGCGTCACGGTGATGCGGGCGATACCGTCCGCCATCTCCAGCCGCACATCTTCCCAAGTTGTCATCACGTTCTCCCTAGAACCGGAACACGCCATAGCCTTGCGGGCCCGGTGGCGCATTCAGGGCTGCCGAAATGGAAATGCCAAGCGCATTGCGCGTGTCCACCGGGTCGATCATCCCGTTGTCCCAGATCTGCGCGAGGTGGAAGAAGGCACGCTGACAGCTGTTCCTGATAGGCCGCGCGGGTGGTTTCCCACAACTGGTCCAGTTCCGCCTGGTCAAAGCTGCCCGCGCGTTTCATCTGGTTGGCCTTGACCTCCATCAGGGTGTTGGCGGCCTGATCGGGGCCCATCACCCCCATGTGCACGTTGGGCCAGGCCCAGAGCATCCGTGGATCCCACGCCCGGCCGCACATGCCGTAGTAGCCCGCACCGAAAGCTGCGCTGGTGATGACGGTGAACTTGGGCACCTCGCTGCCAGCCTGCGCCATCAACATCTTGGCGCCGTCCTTGGTGATGCCCTCCATTTCGTAGTTGCGGCCCATCATGTAGCCGGTGGTGTTCTGCAAGAAACACGAGCGGTGTACGGTTCTGGTTGCACAGCGAGATGAAGTGCGCCGCTTTCTTGGAACTGTCGCTGAACAACACGCCGTTGTTGGCGAGGATGCCCACGCTTGTACCCCCAGATGTAGGCGTAGCCGCAGATCAGCGTGGTGCCATAAGCGGGTTGGTACTCGTGGAAGCGGCTGCCGTCGACGATGCGGGCAATGAGTTCGCGCTGGTCAAACTGCACCCGGTGGTCGGGCGGGACGATGCCCAGCATTTCGTCGGGGTCGTAGTAGGGTGGCTCGGCATCGCGTTCGGGCAGGTAGCTTTTCGTCGCGGGCTTGAACTGCGCAACGATTTCGCGGCAAATAGCGATGGCATGGGCCTCGTTGTCGGCTGGATAGTCGACCGTGCCGGATACCTGGGTGTGTAAATCGCGCGCCTCCCGATCTCGTCGGCGGTGTGCTCCTCACCGGTGGCGGCCTTCACGAGCGGTGGCCCGCCGAGGAACACGCCGCCGGTGCCACGCACGATGATGCTGTAATCGCACAGCGCCGGGATGTAGGCACCGCCGGCGGTGCAGTGGCCGAACACCATCGCGACCTGCGGCACGCCGGCCTTGGACAGCAGGCATTGGTTGCGGAACACCCGGCCACCCTCGATGTACACGCCTGACAGTTCTTCAAGGAAGGCGCCGCCGCTGTCGCACAAATGCAGGACCGGCAACTGGTTCTCCAGCGCGATGTCCAGCAGTCGTGCCAGCTTGCGTGGCGTGAGCGTGTACCAGACACCGCCCTTGACGCTGGAATCGTCGGCGCGGATCAGCACCTCGCGGCCACTGACCACGCCCAGGCCAGTGACCACGTTGGCACCCGGGACCTCGCCGTTGTAGTCCTCGCAGGCAGCCAGCGCCGAGAGCTCGAGAAAAGGGCGTACCGGGATCTAGTAGCAGGTCCAGCCGTTCACGTACCGGTAATTTGCCCTGCGCGCGCACGCGCTTGATCTCATGCGGCGGACGTTGGTGGCGCGTGATTTCCATGCGCTCGCGAAAATTCGCGACGATGGCGCTCATGGCTTGATGGTTTCGCCGGAACGCTTCGGATGCGGTGTCGATGCGGGAGTCGATGCGTTTCATCAATCGGTTCTCAGGGGTCTTGAAGCGTCACGAGGGTGGACTTGAGAGCGAAGGTGCTGCCAACGGCAAAGTGCACAGTCTTGACCCGGGCGTCGCGCGGTGCCGTCAGCGTGGTTTCCAGCTTCATGCTTTCGATCACGATGAGCGGTTGGCCCGTGTGCACCGCATCGCCGGCTGCCACATGAACCGCGATCACCGTGCCGGGCATTGGCGTGCGCACCTCGTCCTCGGCGGCGCCCTGGCCGGCAGCCTCGGCGCGTGGGTCGATGCGGCGCAGGCGGAAGGTGCGGCCCATATGGCGCACCATGGTTTCGCTGTCATCGCCTGCCAGAACCGGGCCAGGCGCGGCGCGGTTGACGACATGGATACGGCCATCGACTGACAGGGTCAGCGGATTGCGGGCGATCACGGCAATCTCGTGCTGGGTCTCGCCAAGGGTGGGATTCACCGCCATCAGTTCCTCCACTGTCCCATGCTGGCGTAGGGCTCGGGCACATTGTCGATCAGCCGCGCGAAATGGTGATCGGCCAGCGCGGCGGCGATCAGCACCCGGTCCAGCGTGGCCGTGTCGGGCGCGGGCTGCGCCAGATCGGCCGCGTGCCGGGCCACGAAGGCGGTGGACAGATCGCCGGCGCGAAAGGCCGGATGGTCCAGCACCCGCGCCAGATAGTCGATGTTCGTGCCCACCCCCAGCAGCGCCAGATCCCTCAGCGCGGCGATGAATGGTTTTACCGCCTGATCGCGCGCTGCCATGCACCACCAGCTTGGCCAGCATCGGGTTCGAAATCCGATGTCACCTTCTGGCCGGAGTTGAGCGCGTTTTCAAACCGCAGCCAATGGCTGTGGCACGTCCAGCCGCCGGATGGTCCCGGTTTCGGGCAGGAAGTTGTTTTCGGGTCTTCGGCGAGATCCGGCATTCGATGGCATGGCCCGTCAGCGGCACATCCGCCTGCGCCATCGGCAGGCCGCGGCCTTCGGCAATGGCGATCTGGGTGGAACGTATTCGTGGCCGGATTTCGCGGTGCGCAGGATTGCGGGGCTGACGGCGGTATTTACCTTTTTTTTCAATAGCTTCTTCCGCTTTATTATCAATAATTTCAGCATTATTTATCTTTAAATTCATTGATACATCAGCGCAATTAGCAACTGAATTCATAGCATTCACCCCTCTGCCCGGCTGGTAGCAGCGCCAGAGATGCTCGTACCAGCCGGGCGATGCGACGCCCGCGCCATAGCCGCTGCTGCGGGCCAGATTCCGGTACGTCCAGGGCGCCCAGGTGGCTTGCACCTTGGCTTTGGGCAGCCCTTTGAGCAGGGCGTTGTCGGCCTTGGCGGTGATGTTTTCCTGGAGTGCCGGGACATGCCACGCGCCGCAGACCACGGCGATGCGCTGGTAGCCGGCCTTGCTGGCCGCGCGGATGCATTGGCGCATATGGGCTTCCCGCAGGGCCTCGCGCTGCTCGTAGGCCGCGCCGCGCCCGTGCGCTCCATCCTCGGCCAACGCGCCACGCACGGCGGTCATGGCTTCGTTGATGGATTCAAACAGGGCCTCGCTGTCACCGCGCTCCTCGACCAGGCGGTTCCACCACGCCTCGCCGTCTTCAAAGCCCGCGGCCTGGGCCAGGCCATCCAGGGGATCGCCGGGGATGAACGCCGGTTCATCCAATGCAGGCTCAGGCTGTGGGGGCGGGGGGCTGGCCTGGGCAGGGTCGGCCTCGGTTTCGATGGCCTGCTTCAAAGCCTCCTGCCGTGCCCATTCGATGGCCATGGCATGGGTTTGCGGCAGGTCGATAAGGCGCGTGTCCACGCCCCGGCGGCTGGCCCATTGCAGGGCCTGCCACTCCAGGGGAAAACTCGGCAAACGGATAAAACGCCGCCTGGCTGGGCGCATCCTGCATATAGACCAGCATGGCCACCGGGGGGCGCAGCTCGGCACTTTGCAGCATGGGCAGCAGGGCCTCGCCCTCGGGCGGGCCTTCCAGCAGCAGGCAGTCGGGCTGCAAGGTGTCCAGCGCCTGCAGCAGGCTGGATGCACAGCCCGGGCCGTGGTGGCGGATGCCAAAAAAATGAATCGGGTCAGCAGAGGTAGCCATGGGCGCGGTGAATCAGAAAGGCCGGAGGATGCGAGCAAGCACTCGCCTGGTTAAATCTGTTCGCGGCAGGCGCGGTACAAATCCTTCCAGTCGGCCCGTTCCTTGACCACCGTCTCCAGGTATTCCTTCCAGACCACCGCATCCTGCACGGGGTCCTTGACCACCGCGCCCAGCAGGCCCGAGGCCACGTCGCCCGCACGCAGCACGCCGTCCCCGAAATGGCCGGCCAGCGCCATCCCGCTGTTGATGACCGAGATGGCCTCGGCGGTGGACAGGGTGGAGCTGGGCGACTTGACGCGCACGGTCTTGCCGTCTTCGGTCTGCCCGCTGCGCAGCTCGCGGAAGATCTGCACCACGCGGCGCACTTCCTGCAACGCCGGCGCTTCGGCAGGCAGTTGCAGCGCACGGCTTTGCTCGCCCACGCGCTTGGTGACGATTTGCACTTCCTCCTCCTGCGAGGCCGGTACGGGCAACACCACGGTGTTGAAGCGGCGCTTGAGGGCGCTGGAGAGTTCGTTCACCCCTTTGTCACGGTTGTTGGCCGTGGCAATGACGGAGAAGCCTGCAATGGCCTGGAACTCCATGCCCAGCTCGGGCACGGGCAGGGTTTTTTCCGACAGGACGGTGATCAAGGTGTCCTGCACATCGGCCGGGATGCGGGTGAGTTCTTCGATCCGCGCAATCTTGCCCCGCTTCATCGCCTGCACCAGGGGGCTGGGAATCAAGGCTTTTTCCGACGGGCCATGGGCCAGCAGCTGCGCATAGTTCCAGCCATAGCGCAATTGCTCTTCGCTGGTGCCCGCCGTCCCCTGAATGAGCAGCGTCGAATCGCCGCTGACCGCCGCAGACAGATGCTCGGACACCCAGGACTTGGCCGTGCCCGGCACGCCGTACAGCAGCAATGCACGGTCGGTGGCCAGGGTGGAGACGGCAATCTCCATCAGCCGGGGGTTGCCGATGTATTTGGCGCTGACCGCAAAACCATTGGACAAGGTACCGCCCATCAGGTACTGCAAAACGGCCCAGGGGGAGAGCTTCCAGTTGGGCGGACGCGGGCGGTCGTCCACCTTCTGCAGGGCATCGAGTTCTTCGGCAAATTGCTGCTCGGCGTGCTGGCGCAGGACTTGGCTCATGGTGTGCTTTCGGGGTAACAGGGATGAAAATTTTCAGGACGATGGCGGTACGCGCCTGAGGGTATGCAGCGCCAGGCGCAGATCAACCAGGCGGTTGAGCTGCTCCCGCACACGCTCGTTCTCCCAAGGGTGCGGGCTGGCCACGGTTTCGGCAGTGACCGGAGCATTCGGGCCCGGCGCAGGCAGGTTTTCTTCTGGTGCAGGGATGCGCCACAGGGCAGCAAGGCGAGGCAGCACGCCAGCGTCCAGGCGTCTCGCACAGGCCAGCACGGCCCGGTCGGCCTGCCAGCCATGCCTGTGGCTCTGGGCCGGCTTGCCGTGCATGGCGCGGGAGAGGGCCTCGACAATCCATTGGGAGATGTCGGGCGAGAGCACATCCACGGGCCCCATGCTGCCGTCAATGTGGTTGATCGCATCCATCAATGCACCCGGGCCCGGCTTGCACTGCAAGCGCTGCATCCACAGCGCTTCGCGCTGCCCGGGACTCAACTGCGCCAGCAACGGCGGCAACAGCGCCTGCGCCCGCGCATCGTTGTCCATGCTTTGCAGCAGCGGCAGCCAGCGCAGGTCATGCTGGGTATCGAGCGCACGCAGCCAGCCTTGGCGCAGGGCGGTCTTCCAGTCGCTGCGACGGCTCCATTCCCAAAGCTGCTCAGGGCTTTGCTCCAGCGTTTGCTGCCAGAAAGTAGGGGGGGCCAGCGCCACCAGCTGCTCCAGCCACCAGGCACGCGCCCCTTTCACATAAGCAGGCAGTTGCAGCGTGATGCCATCGCGCTCCCAGTCCTGGTTGCCTTCCGTGGGCGGCTCGATCTGCCACTGCCCCTTGTCGCTGCGACCGAGCATGGATTGCAGCCAGCCGATGATGCGCTGGCTGTGTGCGCTTGCCGGCAGGCAGGTCAACAGCTGGGCAGCGTTTTCGCGGACCTCCTTGCTGCGGTCGGTCAGCAGCTTTTCCAGCAGCGGCTCGTCCTCCAGGGACAAGCCCTTGCGCAGCGCCTGCACCATGGCTGCGCGTTCCTTGGCGTTCAGTTCCTTGAGGCTGGACTCCAGCCGCACACGGGCCTTGGCCGGGTCGCTTGCACGCTCGCTCTCCAGCAGGTCCACGCGCTGGGGCAACACGCCTTCCTGCCAGACCTGCTCGGGGTCTGCCACCTCCTGGACGCCGGCGGCATAGGCCCACTGCGGATTCTGCGCTGCCAGCCAACGGCCGCGCTCCCCCAGGACAGGCAGCAGCCAGGGGCGCAATTCGGTCGACTGGCGGCCCTGGTCCAGGGCGGCCACCAGCAGTCCATGGGGCAGGCGCAGGCCCGCCTTGTCCAGTTCGGCACAGCCCAGCATCAGCAAATCCTGCGCATCCGCCTCCATCGCCCTTCCCAGCAAGGCGATCAGCTTTTCGTCCACAGGCGCTGCACGCCGCTCCGGTACAGGTTGGGCAGGGGGGATCGACACGGTACGGTGCTGCATCCGGCTCCCTGGCACCCAACCGGCCCGCTCCAGCACCGAGGCCACGGCACTGGCACGCAATACCTGGGTCGCTGTGGAAGCCGCCGGCTGCTGCAAGGCCTGTTGCACAGCCAGCACACTGGCAGGGGTACTGGCAGTCGGCGTGGTCAGAATGGCAGGTACCGCCAGACGATCAACGCCGACCAGCACGGACTGTTGCAAAGCAGTCCAAAGATTGGCCTGGCTCATAACATCTCACCCCGGTTCTGCCAGACAGGGGACAGCACATCGGCGGCCCCGTCCGGCCCATCGGACAGCCAGGCACTGAGCAAGCGCCAGCGCCCGATCTGCGGCCCTGCTTCCCATTCCCCAAACAAGGCCACTGGCGCACCGCCGGTCAGCGCCAGCAGGTGCCAGGCTTCGGTGTCACCCACCACCACCGGCACGAGCGCCTGGCTTTGCGCCTGGCCCGGCGTTTGCGGCTTCCCTGGCTGTGGCCAGGTGGCAAACCATTGGCCCTCCACATAGTTCAGCCCGGCCTGCGCACACCACAGCGGCTGCGTGAACTGCAGCGGGTTGGCGGCGATGCGCTGGCTCAGTTGCTGCAACGCATCGCCCAGCATGGCGGATGTCATACCCGCCTGGGCACCCGACGCCAGCAGCTGCATATCGCTGCCGGCCAATGCCCGCAAGGCCGCTTGGCCGGGGTAGAAGTGCACAGTCCCTCGGTAGCTCGCCCCCTGCACCCAGGCCGCTTCAAAGCCGCGCCCTCCCTGGGCATAGTCCAGCAGCAGCGCCATACGGTCGCTTTGCAGGCCTTGCAGCCAGACATGGCGTTCCAGCAAACGGCCTTCGCGCTCTATCGTGCGTATTCCAGCAACGCACCAGTCGCCGCTCACGGCCTGGCCTTGCGCCTGTACCTGCGCCTTGTCCATCGGCCAGCCGAGGGCGGCCATCACATCGGCCTTGACCCCGCTGGGCAAAGCATCCCGTCGCTCCACCGCATCCACCAGCAATTGCCAGTGCCCCAGTTGCACCAGCAGATCACGCGCCCAATGCGGGTGGCTGTCCACCAACGCCCAGGCCTCCTGGATACGCATCGCCATGCCGGTTGCCTGGGCATCCACCATCCGTGCCGCCATGGTGTGCCAGCGTTGACGTGCCGGGGCATCGCCAGCCTGGTTGGACAAGCCCGTGCGCACCATGTCCTGCATCCACAGCGATAACTCCTGCATGCCGGCGGCCACCTTCTCCCAGCGCTTGTCCTCGCGCTTGGCCAGCAATGCGGGATCGGGGGGCGGCGCGGCAGCAATGGCGGCTGCCTTGGCCTCTTTTTTTTCCGCCTTTTCCTGGCGGCTGTCCAGCCAGGCGGCGACCCATGCTGGCGGCGCATCCCCCTCGCCGACCTGCCCGGCTGCACGCAGCAGCATCAGCGCCAAACCATGCTTGCAAGGGAACTTGCGGCTGGGGCAGGAGCATTTGAAAGCAGGGCCGCTCAGGTCCACCTGCGTCTGATAGGGTTTGGCACCACTGCCTTGGCATTCCCCCAGACGGCGGCCTCATTGCTTCCGGTGGTTGGCCACTTGCTGATGGATTGCAGCCCTTTGGCTGCTTTGGATGAAGCAGCATCTGGCGACAGCGCCAGCACTTCTGCCTGGGTAGCTAAGACACGCGACACCGATGTTCCCCGATTCAATCAGTTGGCTGGACATTTTGTTCCGCCCCGTAGTGCACGGAGTTTATGCGCTGCAAAACATCGGCCGAACACCAGGGAAGCTCTGCACCCATAAAA
>JAUCDD010000025.1:0-747875 GCA_034675505.1 Melaminivora sp.
CGTCCGAAGGCATAGCCGGTGGCCGCCTGCGTGCCCTCGATCTCGTCCACCAGGCGCGCCAGCGGCCCCAGCTCGCGGTAGCGCCCGCAGGTCTGGCGGATGTAGCCGATGAAGCGCGGCGCGTCCGCCAGGTAGCGCGGCTTGCCGTCGCGCAGGGTCAGGCGCGCGAAGATGCCGGCCACCTTCAGGTGGCGCTGCAGCGCCATCCAGTCCACGGCGCGGTAGAACTCGCCGAAGTCCTGGCCGAAGCCGCTCGCGCTTTGCGCGCCCAGCAGGCCGGCGCGGCGCGCGCGCTCCCAGTAGCGCACGGTGATGTCGATGACGAATTCCTCGTCCCAGCTGATGAAGGCGTCGCGCAGCAGGCTGGCGATGTCGTAGGTGATGGGGCCCAGCACCGCGTCCTGGAAGTCCAGCACCCCCAGGCGGCCGTCCGCGCCCGGCATCAGGTTGCGCATCATGAAGTCGCGGTGCACGAACACGCGCGGCGCGGCCAGGTTGTCCCGCACGATGGTGTCGAACGCTGCGCGCCAGCACCTGCTGCTGCGCCTCGCCCAGCTGCACGCCCCGGTGGCGCGCGATGTACCAGTCGGGAAACAGTTGCAACTCGCGCCGCAGCAGCGCCTCGTCATAGGGCGGCAGGGCGCCGGCGCGGGTGGCCAGCTGCCACTGCAGCAGCACGTCCACGGCTTGCAGGTACCAGGCGTGGGCGGCCTGCGGGTCGTCCTCGCGCAGGTGCTCGATCACGGTCTGGCGGCCCACGTCGGACAGCAGCATGAAGCCCTGCGCCTCGTCCCAGGCCAGGATGCCGGGCACGGCCAGGCCCGCGCCCTGCAGCAGCGCCTGCACGTGCACGAAGGGGCGGCAGTCCTCCTGCTGCGGCGGCGCGTCCATGACGATGAAGGTGGCGCCGCCCTGCGCGTCCACGCGCAGGTAGCGGCGGAAGCTGGCGTCGCTGGAGGCGGCGCGCACGCTGGCCGGCAGCAGGCCGTGGCGGGGCGCCAGCGCCGCCAGCCACTGGCCGAAGGCGTGCGCGCGCGCCGGGTCGTCCCAGGCGACGGGCGAAAGGGCCGCAGCCGGGGCTGCGGGGCAGGGGGGGGGAGTCGGGCAGGGCGCTCATGGATAATCGGATTTTAGGCAGCGCCCGCCGGCCCCACCCGGCGCTGCCGCCGCCGCCCGTCGCATCGCCCTGCCGTCCGTGCCACCTTTCCACCGCCGCCTGTCCCCGCTCCCCCCTGCCGCCGCGCCGCTCCCTGGTCTGGCTGGCCGCGCTCCTGTCGTGCGGCGCGCCGCTGGCCGCGCTGGCGCAGGCGCAGGCGGCGCCGCCGCTGCGCTCCAGCGCCGAGCTGCAGGAGCAGCTGCCCCGGGGCGATCGGGCGCAGCAGCCGGTGTTCGTGCGCGGCGACCAGCTCTCGGGCCAGCCCGACATCGAGGCCACCATCGAGGGCAACGCCGAGCTGCGCCGCGCCGACACCGTGCTGCACGCCGACCACATGCACTACGACGTGGCCGCCGACCGCGCGCGCGCCAGCGGCCATGTGCGCATCAACCGCGCCGGCAACCGCTATGCCGGCACGCTGCTGGAGCTGGAGGTGGACGCCTTCCACGGCTTCTTCAACGACGCCAGCTACCGCTTCCTGGCCACCGGCGCGCACGGCGAGGCCACGCGCGTGGACTTCATCGACCGCGACCACTCCGTGGTGCACCAGGCCACCTACACCACCTGCCAGCGCAGCGACGAGGCCAGCTGGCGGCCCGACTGGGTGCTGCGCGCGCGCCGCATCGAGCTGGACCAGGCCGAGGACGTGGGCTACGCCGAGGACGCCGTGCTGGAGTTCAAGGGCGTGCCCCTGCTGCCGGTGCCGGGCATCAGCTTCCCGCTGTCGGACAAGCGCAAGTCCGGCCTGCTGCCGCCCACCCTGGGGCTGGACAGCGTGAGCGGCCTGGAATACGCCCAGCCGTACTACTGGAACATCGCCGCCAACCGCGATGCCACCCTCACCCCGATGCTGATGACGCGCCGCGGCGCATCGCTGGCCGGCGAGCTGCGCTACCTGGAGCCCAGCTACAGCGGCGAGATCGCGGCCCAGTACATGCCCAACGACAAGCTGCGCGAGCGCGACCGCTGGGCCGCGCGCCTGCGCCACGGCCAGCTGCTGGCCACGCCGCTGGGCGGCATGGCGCTGGGGCTGAACATCCGCCGCGTGAGCGACGACAACTACTGGCGCGACTTCACCCAGCGCGGCAGCATCACCGGCGGCGGCGCCCTGGTCAACCAGCTGGCCCAGCGCCTGCTGCCGGGCGAGGGCACGCTGGCCTGGGCGCTGGGCGCGCAGAACGTCTCGCTGCGCGTGCTCAAGTGGCAGACGCTGCAGGACCCGCAGGCCCCCATCGCGCCGCCCTACGACCGCCTGCCGCAGCTGCACTGGCGCTACGCCCCCACGCAGCTGCCCGCCGGGCTGGACGCCAGCGTGGACGCCGACTACACCCATTTCTCGGCCGACCAGCGCTGGTACGCCCAGCCCAACGCGCGGCGCAGCTACGCGCTGGCGCAGGTGAGCCGGCCCTTCCTGGCGCCGGCCGGCTTCATCACGCCGCGCCTGCAGCTGCACGCCACCAGCTATGCGTTCGACAGCCCGCTGCCGGGCGGCCAGACCTCGGCCACGCGCACCCTGCCCACCTTCAGCCTGGACAGCGGCCTGGTGTTCGAGCGCGACGCCAGCTTCTTCGGCCGCGCCTTCCTGCAGACGCTGGAGCCGCGCGCCTTCTACACCTACACGCCGTACCGCGACCAGAGCATGCTGCCGGTCTACGACACGGCCGCCACCGACTTCAACTTCGCCACCGTCTATACCGAGAACGCCTTCGGCGGCAACGACCGCCTGGCCGACAACAACCTGCTCACCCTGGGCGCCACCACCCGGCTGCTGGAGCCCGACACCGGCGCCGAGGTGGTGCGCTTCGGCCTGGCGCAGCGCCTGCGCTTTTCCGACCAGCGCGTGACCATGCCCGGCGCGCCGCAGGTCAGCGAGCGGCTGTCGGACGTGCTGCTGGGCGCCAGCATCCACTGGACACGCGACTGGGGCCTGGACACCAGCGTGCAGTACAACCCCAAGAGCCGCGAATTCATGCGCAGCACCATCGCCGCGCGCTACTCGCCCGGGCCCTACCGCACGGTGAGCGCCGCCTACCGCATGCAGAAGGTGACCGACCTGATCACCGAGCCCAGCCGCCAGCTGGACCTGGGCTGGCAGTGGCCGCTGAACGGCTTGTGGGGCGACGACCGCAGCGCCCCGGCGCAAGGCGCGGGCCGCTGGTACAGCGTGGGCCGGATGAACTACAGCCTGCAGGACCGCAAGCTGGTGGACTCGGTCGTCGGCCTCGAGTACGAGGCCTGCTGCTGGATCGGGCGCGTGGTGCTGGAGCGGCTGCAGCGCAGCCTGGACACCTCCAGCACGCGCGTCATGCTGCAGCTGGAATTCCTGGGTTTTTCGCGCCTGTCGCTGGGCGCCAACCCGCTGGCCACGCTGCGCCAGCACGTGCCGCGCTACCAGAGCCTGCGCGAAAACACCGCCGTGCCCAGCCGCTTCACCCAGTACGATTGAACGCAAAAAACCACGGCCGCCCCGGCGCGGCCCCAACGCCTTGCGAAACGCCATGAAACTCCGCGCACTGCTCCCGGCCCCGGCCTGCCTGACCGTCGCCCTGGCCGGCTTTCTCGCCGCTACGCCGGCGCTGGCGCAGGGCCTGCGGGCCCAGCCCGGCAGCACCTCGCGCCTGCCCGCCGCCACCGCCGTGCTGCCCCCGCCGCGCGCCGCTGGCGCCGCCAGCGCAAGCCCGGCCGCGCCGCAATCGGCCGACTACATCGTGGCCGTGGTGAACTCCGAGCCCATCACCAACAACGAGGTGCGCCAGCGCGCCGCGCGCCTGCAGCAGCAACTGGCCAGCCAGAACCAGCCGGCGCCGGCGCGCGACGTGCTGGCGCGCGAGGCGCTGGAGCGCCTGGTGCTGGAGCGGGTGCAGGTGCAGCTGGCGCGCGAGGGCGGCATCAAGGTGGACGACTACGCCATCAACCAGGCCGAGCAGTCGGTGGCGCGGCAAAACGACGTCAGCGTCGACGAGATGTACCGCCGCCTGGCGGCCGACGGCATCAGCCGCGAGCGCTTCCGCGACGAGCTGCGCACCCAGCTGCTGTCGCTGCGCGTGCGCGAGCGCGACGTGGAGGCGCGCGTGCGCGTCACCGACCTGGACGTCGACCAGTACCTGCGCGAGCAGCAGCAGGCCGCCGGCAGCGGCCAGCTGGAGCTGAACCTGGGCCACATCTTCATCCGCGTGGCCGAGAGCGCCACCCCGGTGCAGGCCGCCGAGCGCGAAAAGCGCGCCAGCCAGGTCATGGCGCAGCTCAAGGCCGGCGGCGACTTCGCGCAGCTGGCGCGCGAGTATTCCGACGCCCCCGAAGGCAGCCGCGGCGGCGAGCTGGGGCTGCGCCCCGCCGACCGCTACCCCGACCTGTTCGTCAGCTCGACCCAGGGCGCGCCGGTGGGCGGCCTGGTCGGGCCGGTGCGCTCGCCGGCCGGCTACCACATCCTCAAGGTGGTCGAGAGGAGCCGCGCCGGCGCGCTCGCCGCCACCGCCATCGAGAACCATGCGCGCCACATCCTGCTGCGCCTGCAGCCGGGCGTGAGCGAGCGCCAGGCCGCCGAGCGCCTGGAGGAGCTGCGCACGCGCGTGGTCGATGGCAAGGCCGACTTCGCGCAGCTGGCGCGCGAATATTCGCAGGACGGCAGCGCCAAGGACGGCGGCGACCTGGGCTGGGCGCTGCCCGGGCGCTACGTGCCCGAGTTCGAGCAGGCCCTGGCCAACCTGGCGCCCGGCCAGGTCAGCCACCCCGTGGTCACCCGCTTCGGCGTGCACCTGATCCAGCTGCTGGAGCACCGCGAGGTCAAGCTCAACCAGCGCCAGCAGCGCGACATGGTGCGCGAGGCAGTGCGCGAGAAAAAGCTCGACGAGGCCTTTGCCGACTGGATGCGCGACGCACGCGCGCGCGCCTACGTCGAGTACCGCGAGCCGCCGCAGCTTTGACGCGCGCCATGGCAGCAGCAGCACCCGCAGGCGGCCGGCCGCCGCACGTCGCGCGCAAGCGCTTCGGCCAGCACTTCCTGGCCGACGCCGGCGTCATCGACGCCATCGTGCGCGCCATCGCGCCGCGCCCGGGCCAGCCCATGGTCGAGATCGGCCCCGGCCTGGCCGCGCTGACCCAGCCGCTGGTCGAGCGCCTGGGCCGGCTCACCGTGGTCGAGCTCGACCGCGACCTGGCCGCGCGGCTGCGTGCGCACGGCCAGCTCGACGTCATCGAGTCCGATGTGTTGAAAGTGGACTTTGCCGGCGTGGCGCAACGGCTTGGCGCTACAAAAATAAGAGTCGTCGGCAACCTGCCCTACAACATCTCCACACCCATCCTGTTCCACCTGCTGGGGCAGGTGCAGGTCATAGAAGACCAGCACTTCATGCTGCAAAAGGAAGTCATAGACCGCATGGTGGCGCAGCCGGCCAGCGCCGCCTATGGCCGGCTGTCGGTGATGCTGCAGTGGCGCTACGCGATGGAGGACGTGCTGTTCGTGCCGCCCCAGGCCTTCGAGCCGCCGCCGCGCGTGGACAGCGCCGTGGTGCGCATGGTGCCCCATGCCGCGCCCGCAGCCGTCGACGTGGCGCTGCTGGAGGAACTGGTGCAGGTCGCCTTCAGCCAGCGGCGCAAGCTGCTGCGCCACACCCTGGGCCGCTGGCTGGACGCACGCGGCTTTGCCGGCGGCTTCGACACCCAGCGCCGCGCCGAGGAAGTGCCCGTGGCCCAATACGTCGCGCTGGCCCAGGCATTACTTCAAAAACAATAGCTGCCAACGATTGTTGGACGCCGGCTGGAGGCGCTTTCAATGCCCAAAGTGCCCGCAGGGCACCGCCCGGTCAGGCTGCGGACAGCCAATAGCCCGTGTTGAAGGGGCTGCTCATGCGCAGCGCCTGGGGCGAGACATCCACCAGCACGTCGCCCGGCAGTCCGGGCGCCTGCGCTGCGGCAGCGATCTCGATGTTCATGGCCTGGGGTGCGGCGCCTTGCGGCACGTCGCTGGCCCGTTCCACCTGGCCGGTGGTTGCGGAACGGGCTACAGAAAAGAATAGAAGCAGCGGAAAGCGATCTTGCGGTCGGCCCAGTAGTCGGCTGCCTCGCGGAACACATCCAGCAGCTGCTCGCGCACTTCCTTGTCGAACTTCGGCGTGACCGGAATCTGCTCCAGCACCACCACGAAGCCCGGCTGCGGGCCGCACTTGTGCAGCGGATCGGTCAGGCAGTCGTACAGCGCGTCGAAATTCTTGCCAAAGTGCGCCGGAAAGGTGAACTGCAGGGCAATCAGCTCCAGGATGTCCTGGCGGGTCTGGGCGTGCGCCAGGTTGGCATACAGGAAGTGGTGGCCCAGGTTGCGTGCGCTCTCCTGCAGCTCGTGCGCGCTGAAGGCGCGGATCGACTGCACGATGTTGGAGCGCACGCCACGCAGCAGGGCGTCCTGGTCCTTGCGAAGTGGCGTTTGCATCTGCGTAGCTCTTTCTTTCAGAAGTTCAAGAAACGGATGGCCGCCGGCGCGCTGGAACCATGCCTGCGCGGGCGAGAAATTCAGGAGGACGCAGCCGCCAGGAGACGGCCAAGCGGCACGGCGCGACGTTCATGGCACGATGGGCCGGAAGCTCGCGTAATGGTCGCTGGAGTAGTAGCAGGCCTCGGGCGCGCGCGGCTCGGCGCCGCCGCACACGATGCGCCGCGCCCCGCGGTGGCGCACGCCGGGCGTGCGCACCGTGTACTCGCGCCAGTAGCCGCGCGGCGCCGCAGGCAGCAGGCGCTCGCGGTTGCCGAACGCCACGCCGTCCTTGTCGTACGGGAAAGGCCCGCCGGCATGGATGAGCGCATAGGTGGCGCGCCCCTGCGCAGGCAGGTCGGCAAGAGCCATCGGGGAGGCGGCGGGCACGGCAGCCAGCGACGGGCTGCGGGCCGGCGCAACGACCGGAGCCAGCACAGCCGCGGCAGCCACGGCGCACGCCATAAACGCCTTGCATGCGGCAAGGGAGCCGGCCTTGAACATTCACGATACCTTTCAAAAATTCCGGGTTTACCCGGAATTTCGACCCGCAAGTGTGACAAAAAGGGCGCACGAAAGCAAGCATCTGCCCAAAATATGGGCAGATGCCTGTTGTCCAAAGGCCCTTTTGCCGGGCCGGCTCAGCGCGCCGTGTTGGCGTCGGCCACGGTGAGCGCGGTCATGTTCACGATGCGCCGCACCGTGGCGCTGGGGGTCAGCACCTGCACCGGCGCGCCGGCGCCCAGCAGCATGGGGCCGATGGCGATGCCGCCGCCGGCGGCGGTCTTGAGCAGGTTGTAGGAGATGTTGGCCGCGTCGATGTTGGGCATGACCAGCAGGTTGGCGCTGCCCGACAGGGTGCCGTGCGGCATCAGCGCGACGCGCTCCTTCTCGTCCAGCGCCACGTCGCCGTGCATCTCGCCGTCCACCTCCAGCCAGGGCGCCTGCTCGCGCAGCAGCTGCAGCGTCTGGCGCATCTTCACGGCGCTCTCGTGGTTGCTGGAGCCGAAGTTGGAATGCGACAGCAGCGCCGCCTTGGGGCGGATGCCAAAGCGCATGATTTCCTCGGCCGCCATCACGGTGATCTCGGCCAGCTGCTCGGGCGTGGGGTCGTAGTTGACGTGCGTGTCGACGATGAACACCTGCCGGTTCGGCAGCAGGAGCGCGTTCATGGCGGCGTAGGACTTGGCGCCGGCACGCTTGCCGATCACCTGGTCGATGTACTGCAGGTGGTGCGCCGTGGTGCCCCAGGTGCCGCAGATCAGCCCGTCCACCTCGCCCTTGTGCAGCAGCATGGAGCCGATCAGCGTCAGGCGCCGGCGCATCTCTATTTTTGCGATGGGCACCGTGATGCCCTTGCGCTCGGTCATGCGGTGGTAGGTCTGCCAGAAGTCGCGGTAGCGGTGGTCGTTCTCGACGTTGACCACGTCGTAGTCCACGCCTTCCTTCAGGCGCAGGCCGAATTTCTCGATGCGCTGGGCGATGACGGCCGGGCGGCCGATCAGCGTGGGCCGCGCGATGTGCTCGTCCACCACGATCTGCGCGGCGCGCAGCACGCGCTCTTCCTCGCCCTCGGAGAACGCCACGCGCTGCGCCGGCGCCTGCTTGGCCATCATGAAGATGGGCTTCATGATGTTGCCCGACGCATAGACGAAGGTCTGCAGGTGGTCGCGGTAGGCGTCCATGTCGGCAATGGGCCGCTGTGCCACCCCGCTGTCGGCGGCGGCCTGCGCCACGGCCGGCGCGATCTTCATCATCAGGCGCGGATCGAACGGCTTGGGGATCAGGTACTCACGCCCGAACGCCAGCGGCTCGCCCACGTAGGCCGCCGCCACCACCTCGCTCTGCTCGGCCTGCGCCAGCTCGGCGATGGCGTGCACCGAGGCGATCTCCATCTCGGTGGTGATGGTGGTCGCGCCGCAGTCCAGCGCGCCGCGGAAGATGTAGGGAAAGCACAGGACGTTGTTGACCTGGTTGGGGTAGTCGGTGCGGCCGGTGGCGATGATGGCGTCGCCGCGCACCTCCTGCACGTCCTCGGGCGCGATCTCCGGGTTGGGGTTGGCCAGGGCGAAGATCAGCGGGTTGGCAGCCATCTTAGCGACCATGTCCTTCTTCAAAACGCCGCCCGCCGACAGGCCCAGGAAGATGTCGGCATCCTGGATGACCTGCGACAGCGCACGCAGGTCGGTCTCCTGCGCGAACTGCGCCTTGTCCTCGTCCATCAGTTCGGGCCGGCCGCGCCAGACCACGCCGGCGATGTCGGTCACCCAGATGTTGCTGCGCGGCAGGCCCAGCTTGACCAGCAGCGTCAGGCAGGCCAGCGCCGCCGCACCGGCGCCGGATGCCACGAGCTTGACCTCGCCGATGTCCTTGCCCGCCACCTTCAGGCCGTTCAGGATGGCCGCACCGACGACGATGGCCGTGCCGTGCTGGTCGTCGTGAAAGACGGGGATCTTCATGCGCTCGCGCAGCTTGCGCTCGACGTAGAAGCAGTCCGGCGCCTTGATGTCCTCCAGGTTGATGCCGCCAAAAGTCGGCTCCAGCGCGGCGATGATCTCGACCAGTTTTTCCGGGTCCTTCTCGTCGATCTCGATGTCGAACACGTCGATGCCGGAGAACTTTTTGAACAGGACGCCCTTGCCTTCCATGACCGGCTTGCCGGCCAGCGGCCCGATATCGCCCAGGCCCAGCACGGCCGTGCCGTTGGTGACCACGCCCACCAGGTTGCCGCGCGCGGTGTAGCGGAAGGCGGCGGCCGGGTCCTTGACGATCTCCTCGCACGGCGCGGCCACGCCGGGCGAGTAGGCCAGCGCCAGGTCGTGCTGGTTGCTCATCTGCTTGGTCGCGGCGATGGCGATCTTGCCGGGCTGGGGGAACTCGTGGTACTCGAGCGCGGCGCGGCGCAGCAGGGCGCGTTTGTCGGCTTTTTCGTTGGCGGGGGTGGGGGTGGTGGCCGTGGTATCAGGCATGCAGTCGTCTCCAGCGCGAGGGGAATGCGCCGCATGGATGCCGGTCCTGGGGATTCGGCGCAGCGCTCATGCAGCGGTCAATGATTGTAGGAGTCGCCCTTGCATGGGCCGTGGCGCGCTCGACCAGCGGCCCGGGCGAAACACTTTTGCCGCGTGGACACGCAATGCGCCCACCTGCAACCGCACCTGGCGCATGTAAAAACGCCGCCACCTGGTTGCGGGTGGCGGCGTGGGAGCTATGGAATCAGGAGCGTCAGGCGGTCTCGTGCAGCGCATCCCCCAGCGCACTCACCAGCCGTTCCAGCTCCGCCTCCGTGCTGATGAACGGCGGCGCCAGCTGGATGGTGTCGCCGCCGTAGCGCACGTAAAAGCCCTTGTCCCAGCACTTCATGGCGATCTCGTACGGCCGGCGCGCGGGCTCGCCCGGCAGCGAGGCGATGGTGAAGCCGGCGGCCAGGCCGAAGTTGCGGATGTCCAGCACGTGCTTGGCGCCCTTGAGGCCGTGCACGGCGTTCTCGAAGACAGGGGCGAGCGAGCGCACACGCGCCGGCATGTCCTCTTTTTGCAGCGCGTCCAGCACCGCATTGCCGGCCGCGCAGGCCACCGGGTGCGCCGAGTAGGTGTAGCCGTGCGGGAACTCCACCAGGTACTCGGGGCCGCCCGCCGCCATGAAGGTATCGTAGATGTCCTTGCTGGCAATGCAGCCGCCCAGGGGCTGCGCGCCGTTGGTCACCTGCTTGGCGAAATTCATGATGTCGGGCGTGACGCCGAAGACCTCCGCGCCCGTCCAGCCGCCGATGCGGCCGAAGGCGGTGATGACCTCGTCGAAGATCAGCAGGATGTTGTGTTGCGTGCAGATCTCGCGCAGGCGCTGCAGGTAGCCCTGCGGCGGGATGACCACGCCGGCCGAGCCCGAGAACGGCTCGACGATGACGGCGGCGATGTTGCTTGCGTCGTGCAGGTTGATGACGTCCAGCAGCTTGTCGGCCAAGGCGCGCCCATCGGTGTCCGGCATGCCCTTGTGAAACGACCCCAGCGGGGGCTGGGTGTGCGGGATGTGGTCGGCCTCGATGCCCTGGCCGAAGGTCTTGCGGTTGCCCACCATGCCGCCGACCGAAACGCCGCCGAAGTTGACGCCGTGGTAGCCCTTCTCACGGCCGATCAGGCGCGTCTTGCCGGCCTGGCCCTTGGCGCGCCAGTAGGCGCGCGCCATCTTGAGCGACGTGTCGGCCGCCTCCGAGCCCGACGCGGTGAAGAACACGTGATCCAGCCCCTCGGGCGTCAGCGCCTTGATGCGGTTGGCCAGCTCGAACGCCGCCGGGTGGCCGAACTGGAAGGCGGGCGCGTAGTCCAGCTGCCCGGCGGCGCGGCCTATGGCCTGCGCGATGTCCTGGCGGCCATGCCCCAGGCCCGAGCACCACAGGCCCGACAGGCCGTCGAAGATCTTGCGGCCTTCCGAATCGGTGTAGTAGGCGCCCTCGGCCGAGACCACCATGCGCGGCTTGGCCTTGAAGTTGCGGTTGCCGGTAAAGGGCATCCAATGGGCGTCCAGCCAGGCGGCATCCATACGCGGGGCGCCGGCGGTAGCGGGCTGGTCGTCGATCACGGCAAAGGTCATGGCGATCTCCTCGGGAGCAGGGTAATGAGGGCAGGGGAGGCGCCATTGTGGGCCGGGCTGTTAAATTCATGAAGCAACAAATGTCCACGTTCATTTGAGCTTTCATGCAAGTATCCAAACCCCCGCGCCCGCGCGCCGTGCTGGGCCAGCTGTCCGACATGGACCTGCGCCTGTTGCAGGTCTTCAAGGCCGTGGTCGAGTGCGGCGGCATGGCCGCGGCCGAGCTGGAGCTGAACATCGGCACCAGCACCGTGAGCCGCCATGTGAAAGACCTGGAGACGCGCCTGGGCCTGACCCTGTGCCGGCGCGGGCGCGCGGGCTTTGCGCTCACGCCCGAAGGCCAGCGCGTGTACGAGGAAACGCTGCGCCTGCTGGCCTCGGTGCGCGGCTTCCTGTCCAGCGTGGACGACATCCACGCGCGCATGGGCGGGCAGCTGGCCGTGGCGCTGTTCGACAAGACCGCCAGCAACCCCGCCGCGCACATCGACGCCGCCATCGCCGCCTTCAGCATGCAGGCGCCGCACGTGCAGCTGCAGCTGCACGTGGCCAGCATCAACGCCATCGAGCGCGGCGTGATGGACGGCAGCTTCCAGGTCGGCATCATCCCGGCGCACCGCAGCTCGCAAAGCCTGGCCTACGCCGACCTGTTCGGCGAGACCATGCTGCTGTACTGCGGCGCGGGCCACCCGCTGTTCGGCGCGGCGCATGAAGCGCTGACCTGGGAGGGGCTGCGCCGCCACCCGTTCGCCGGCCTGGGCTACCACTCGCCCAACATGGAGCTGAGCCACCGCGCGCAACTGGCCCGCAGCGCCACGGGCTTTGACCAGGAGGCGATCGCCACGCTGGTGCTGTCCGGGCGCTTCCTGGGCTTCTTGCCGGACCATTACGCGCACGGCTTCGTGCAGCAGGGCCGGCTGCAGGCCGTGCGGCCCGCGGAGTTTCACTACCAGTGCCAGTTCGTCAGCGTCATGCGCCGCCCGCCGCAGGCCGCGCGTGCGGCGCAGCTGTTCCAGGACTGCCTGGTGCGGGCGCATGGCGGCAATGCCCCCGCGCCGCCTGCCGGGCGCAGTGATTCCGCACGCTTGCCGCAACCCGAATGAAGCCCGGGGCGGCGTGCGGGCCGCGCAACCAGCGGCCTCACGCCAAGGTTGTGCGGCACACTGTGCGGGGCGTTTTTACGGGGCTGTTCGCTGCCGGGCAGTCAAGGCGGCGTGCAACAAGACCGGCCCTACCCAACCACCCTCACCATGGAGCCGCGATGCCAGTGACCTCGAACACGAAACAGACGTTCCGAATTTTGTGCGCCGCCGCCGCGTTGGCCGTATCGGCCGCCGCGCCCGTCCAGGCCGGACCGCGCCTGGACAACATCCTGCAAACCAAGGTGCTGCGCGTCGGCACGCCCGGGGATTACCGGCCCTTCGCCATGAAAAGCAATGGCGCCTACGCCGGCCACGACATCGAGGTGGTCGAAGCCATGGCGCGCGAGATGGGTGTAAAGGTCCAGTATGTGGACACGAGCTGGCCCAAGCTGATGCAGGACCTGCAGGACAACAAGTTCGACGTGGCCGTGGGCGGCATCACGCGCAACGTGGCGCGCATCAGCAAGATGCAGATGCTGCCCGGCTATGCGCCCTTTGGCAAAGTGGCGCTGGTGCGCGCAGCGGACAAGGACAAATTCAGCTCGCCCGAGAGCCTCAACCAGGACGCTGTGCGCGTCATCAAGAACCCGGGTGGAACGAATGAAGCCTACGTGCTGCAGAACCTGAAGAGTGCCCAGGTCAGCACGCACGACAAGAACGCGGAAATCCCTGCGCTGATTGCCGAGGGCAAGGGCGATGTGATGATCACTGAAACCTACGAAGCGCTGCACTACAGCAAGGCCGATCCGCGCTTGCACGCAGCGTTCCTGGACAAGCCCCTCACGCCCGTGAACCAGCTGGGCTTCATGCTGCCCGCCGACGATGCCGACTACAGCCGAGTGATGCAGTTCACCTGGGACGTCCTGGCCCTGCGCGGCGTCCTGAAGCAGGAAGAGCAAAAGTGGCTCAAATAGGCGTTCCCGCACTCGGCCGGGCGCTGCTGTGGAGGCCGCGCAGGGTGCAGGCCGACCGCATGCAGGCCTTTAGTTGCCGGCGACGGTGACGATAAGGTGGCAATGACCTCGCTTCTTGCCGTCTCTTCCAGTGGCCTGCAGGCCGCGCAACTGCGCCTGGCCGCCAGCGCCCACAACGTGGCGAACGCGCAGACGCCGGCCTTTGCGCGCCAGCAGGTCAACCTGCAGGCGGCCCCCGGCCTGGGCGGCGTGCAGGCGGGCAGCGCACCGGCCGCGTCGCCGGAGGGCGTGGCGCTGCCGGACGAGGCCGTGGAGCAGATCGCCGCCGGCTACGCCTTCAAGGCCAATGCGCTGGTGCTGCGAACTGCGGACGAAGTGCTCGGCACGCTGCTGGACACGCACGCCTGAAGCCCTGCCGCGCCAGCCGTGGCGCGCCGGCGCAATGCGCGCGCCCAGGCTTTCTCGTGGAAGAAGAACGCCACCGCCTGCACCGTCGGCTCCAGCAGGCTCAGAGTCAGCGAGGCTAGAAAGTTGCCCGTGACCGCATAGGCCACCACGGCCGCCACGCAGATGTGGATGACGTAGTAGCTGCCGGTCTTCATGAGCGTCAGGCGGTTGTGCTGCAGAGCTTGATGGATGCGGTTCATGACGGGACTCCTGGATGTTGCATCAAATGATAATGATTCTCATTTGTCTGTGCAAATCGCTTTTTCTATCCCTTCACGAGCCCCACCCTGTAGGGCCCACCCCTGGCTATGATGGTTGCCGCCCCGGCGGCGCCATGCCTGGCCTGCCTCGCCTCTCTTCTTCATTTCGCCTCAGGAGCGCACATGGCCCTCATGGACTTCATCAAGAAACAGTTCATCGACATCCTGCAGTGGACCGAGGACGGTGATGGCACGCTCGCCTGGCGCTTTCCCATGCAGGACATGGAAATCCAGAACGGCGGCACGCTGGTGGTGCGCGAGTCGCAGATGGCGGTGTTCGTCAACGAAGGCCAGGTGGCCGACGTGTTCGGCCCCGGCACCTACAAGCTGACCACGCAGACCCTGCCGGTGCTGACCTACCTGAAGAACTGGGACAAGCTGTTCCAGTCGCCGTTCAAGAGCGACGTGTACTTCTTCAGCACGCGCCAGCAGGTCGACCAGAAGTGGGGCACGCCCCAGCCCATCACCATCCGCGACAAGGACTTCGGCGCCGTGCGGCTGCGGGCATTCGGCAACTACGCCTACCGGGTCGCCGAGCCCAAGCTGTTCCACAGCGAAATCTCGGGCACGCGCGCCGAATACACCGTGGCCGACCTGGACGGCCAGCTGCGCGGCCTGGTGCTGCAAAACATCAGCAACGCCATCGCATCCAGCGGTGTGCCCTTCCTCGATCTGGCGGCCAACCAGTTGATGTTCGCCGACGCGCTGGTGCAGGCGCTGCAGCCGGCGTTCGCGCGCATCGGCCTGAAGCTGGAGGGCCTCACGGTGCAGAACCTGTCGCTGCCCGAGGAGCTGCAGAAGGTGCTGGACCAGAAGATCGGCATGGGCATGGTCGGCAACGACATGGGCAAGTTCATGCAGTACCAAACGGCGCAGGCCATCCCCAAGTTCGCCGAAGGTGCGGGCGGCGGCAGCGGTCTGGCCGGCGACGCCATGGGCCTGGGCGCCGGCGTGGCGCTGGGCCAGGTGCTGGCGCAAAACCTGCAGCAGGGCCTGCAGGGCGGCAGCGGTGCCCCGGCCGCCGGCGCCCAGCCCGCGCCGGCTGCGGCAGGCGTCAAGCCCGAGGACGTAATGGCCACGCTGGAAAAGCTCGGCGAGCTGAAGGCCAAAGGCATCCTGACGCAGGAAGAGTTCGACGCCAAGAAGGCCGAGCTGTTGAAGAAGCTCGTCTGACACTACTAAAACGATAGCTGACTATCGTTAAAAGACGCCGGCAAGAGCCCTAAAACATCCAAAACATGGCCCGCAGCGCCCCCCAGCGCCATTACCGCGCCCCCTGCCCGGGCTGCGGCGCGCCGGTCGAGTTCCAGAGCGCCCAGTCCGCCTACGCCGTCTGCCCCTACTGCCAGAGCACGGTGGTCAGGAGCGGCGAGGCGCTGCAGCGCATCGGCCGCATGGCCGAGGTGTTCGACGACCACAGCCCGCTGCAGCTGGGCGCCAGCGGCCGCATCGCGCGCGAGGCTGAGGGCGCGCCCCAGCCCTTCACGCTGATCGGGCGGCTGCAATACCAGGGCGAGCAGGGCCGCTGGCTGGAATGGATCGCCCTGCTGCAGGACGGCGCCAGCGCCACCCTGAGCGAGGACAACGGGGCCTACGTCTTCACCTGGCCGGCGGACGTGGGCCGCGAGCTGCCGCCGCCCGAGCGCCTGCCCGTGGGCCTGACCACGGCCGTGCAGGGCCAGCCCTTCAGCGTCGCCGCCAACCTGCAGGTGCAGCTGCTGGCCGCCGAGGGCGAGCTGCCCCGGCTGCCGCCCCTGGGCCAGCCCTTCACCCTGGTCGAGTTGCGCAGCGCCGACGGCGAGCTGCTGTCCATCGACTACGGCAGCGCGCCGCCGCAGGCGCAGCGCGGGCGCGCCGTGCAGCTGCAGGATCTGGCGCTGCAAGGCCTCAAGGACGAGTCCGTGCGCGAGGAAGCCGCCGCGCGCCAGTTCGACTGCCCCAGCTGCGGCGCCCCGGTGGCGGTGCAGCTCGCCAGCAGCAAAAGCTGCACCTGCCCCTCCTGCCACAGCATCATCGACCTGACCGAAGGCGTGGGCGGCGAGCTGCGCCACGCCGCGCAGCGCGCCTTCATCAGCCCGCTGATCCCGCTGGGCAGCATCGGCCGCTTCGAGGGCGTGGACTGGCAGGTGGTGGGGTTCCAGCACCGCAGCGGCACCGAGCCCGGCGACGACGACGAGGAATCGTTCGGCTGGGAGGAATACCTGTTGTTCCACCGCGAACGCGGCTTCGCCTTCCTGGTGGACGCCAGCGACGGCTGGAGCCTGGTGCGCCCCGCCACCGGCGCGCCCACCTACAAGGATGGCACGCGCACCGCGCAATACCTGGGCCGCGAGCTACCGGCTGACCTCCACCTACCGCGCCGAGACCGGCTACGTCGCCGGCGAGTTCTACTGGCCCGTGCGCAGCGGCCAGGTCACCAGCAACAGCGACTTCGCCGCCACCAGCGGCCGGGGCCTGCTGTCGCGCGAGCAGGCGCCGGGCGAGGTCACCTGGTCGTGGGGCGAGCGGCTGGACAGCGCCGCCGTGGCCGCCGCCTTCGGCCTGGACACCAAGGCCGGCCTGTTCCGCCGCCAGGACGCCGGCCCCGTGGCGGGACTGGGCGGCGCCTCCGGCATCGGCTGCGGCACGCTCATCCTGCTGTTCATCGTGCTGCTGATCCTGCTGGTCCTGATGAGCAACTGCTCGGGCTCATCGGGCAGCAGCTACCGCAGCTCGGGCGGCTCCTGGGGCGGCTACACCTCGGGCGGGGGGCACAGTGAGCGCCGCCCCGCATCCATTACTCCAACCCTCTTGCAAGGAGCAAACGCCATGATGGGAATCGAATGGCTCCGGCCTGCGGCCCTTCTCGGGTCCATCGTCTACGCGCTGATCGGCGTGGTCATCTTCTGGGTGTCCTTCATCATCGTGGACAAGATCACCCCCTACGACCTGTGGGCCGAGATCGTGGAAAAGCAAAACCGCGCCCTGGGCCTGGTGGTGGCGGCGATGTGCCTGGGCATCAGCATCATCGTGGCGGCGGCGATCCACTGACCCCCGGCTGCGCCGGCACCGGCCCGGCGCCATGACGCCAACGAAGACCCTGCCATGACGACCTCACCGAACCCGCCCGCGCCACCCGCACAGCCGCGCAACCCCCTGCACGGCCTGACCCTGGAGGCTGTCCTCACTGCGCTGGTGGCCTACTTCGGCTGGGAAGAGCTGGGCCGGCGCATTCCGGTGCGCTGCTTCACCAGCGACCCCAGCGTGCCCTCCAGCCTGAAGTTCCTGCGCAAGACGCCCTGGGCGCGCGAGAAGGTGGAGGGGCTGTACCTGTTCATGCTGCGCGAGCAGCGGCGCGGGCAGGCGCGGCAAGGCGCATAGCGCACAACCAGCCTCGTGGCACCGGCTGGCATGGCGCAGGGCGTTGGAGCGGTGAGGGCTGAAATTTCGATAGCTGCTGCCGCTCGAGCCACAAGCGGCAGAAACCGATTTGGCTGCCGGGTTTGGTTGCACGGCGCTCTGCACATGTATAAAAAAAGCCGTTTTCTATACACGTGCTGGCTAACATGTATAGAAAACCGGTTTTTCTGCACATCTCCCCGCCCCATGTCCTCCATCCCCTCGTTCGAACAGCTGGATGCCGCGCGCTTTGACACGCCCGCCATCCTCAAGAAGCTGGCCAGCAGCAGCCGCAGCCTGGCGGAACTCAAGGGCATCGCGGCGTCCATTCCCAACCAGGGCATCCTGATCAACACGCTGGGCCTGCAGGAAGCCAAGGACAGCTCGGAGATCGAGAACATCGTCACCACGCACGATGAACTGTTCAAGGACGATGTGCTGCCCGAGTCCTTTGCCAACCCTGCCGCCAAGGAGGTGCTGCGTTACCGCCAGGCGCTTCGGGTGGGGTTTGAACAGGTGCGTGCCAGCGGGCTGCTGACGACCAACCACATCATCCAGATTCAGGGCGAACTGGAGCGCAACAACGCGGGCTTTCGCAAGCTGCCGGGCACTGCACTGAAGGACGGCGCCGGGCAGACGGTCTACACGCCGCCGCAGGATCCGGCCGAGATCGTGGCGCTGATGCGGGGACTGGAGCGGTTCCTGAACGATCCCGGCGTGTTCGCAGCGGACCCGTTGATCAAGATGGCACTGGCGCACCACCAGTTCGAGAGCATCCACCCGTTCTACGACGGCAACGGCCGTACAGGGCGCATCGTGAACGTGCTGTACCTGGTGAAAGAGGGCTTGCTGGACATTCCCGTGCTGTACCTGAGCAAGCACATCGTCCGCACCAAGGCCGACTACTACCGCCTGCTGCAGACGGTGCGCGACGACGACACCTGGGAGGACTGGGTGCTGTACATGCTCGATGCCGTGGAGCAGACCGCCACCCAGACGCTCGCCACCATCCATGCCATCAAGACGGCGCTGTTCGACTACAAGCACCGCATCCGGGCGCAGCACAAGTTCTACAGCCAGGACCTGATCAACAACCTGTTCACGCACCCGTACACCAAGATCGATTTCGTGCAGCGCGACCTGGGCGTTTCGCGCCTCACGGCCACCAAGTACCTGGATGCCCTGGCTGCCAGCGGCTTTGTGCAAAAGCAAAAGATCGGGCGCGGCAACTATTACGTGAACCAAGCACTCAGCGCGATTTTGCTGGGCTCCGCCGAGGCCCGGGCATGACCGGAGACCCGCGCCAACGGACAGCGGACGTGGCGCTGCCCCAGGCCGAAGCGCTGCGCGGGGCATGGGCAGCGTGAAAGCCGACGCGGCACGGGCCGTACCGGCCGCCCCGCGCTCCGCCGACCTGGCCCTGCTCGCCAGCGTCTTCGTCATCGCCGCCTGCGGCCTGCTGTACGAGCTGGCGGCCGGGGCCCTCGCGTCGTACCTGCTGGGCGACTCGGTGCTGCAGTTCTCCACCATCATCGGCACCTACCTGTTCGCCATGGGCATAGGCTCGTGGCTGTCGCGCTACTTCGAGCGCCAGCTGCCGGCGCATTTCCTGCGCATCGAGCTGCTGGTGGCGCTGGTGGGCGGCTCGCTGCCGGCGCTGCTGTTCATCGCCAACGCGCACGCGCCGGGGGCGTTCCGCGTGCTGCTGTACGGGCTGGTGCTGCTGGTGGGCACGCTGGTGGGCCTGGAGATCCCGCTGGTCATGCGCATCCTGAAGCGCAACGTGCGGCTGCAGGAGCTGGTCAGCCAAGTGCTGACCTTCGACTACCTGGGCGCGCTGGCGGTGTCGCTGGCGTTTCCGCTGCTCTTGGTGCCGCAGCTGGGGCTGGTGCGCACGGGGTTCCTGTTCGGCTTCCTGAACGCCGCCGTGGCGCTGTGGGCGCTGTGGCTGTTCCGCCATGAGCTGCGGCGCGTGCGCGCGCACGCGCTGGCCTGCGCGGCGGTGCTGCTGGCCCTGGGCGGCGGGCTGGTGGGGGCCGAGCACATCACGCGCTTCGCCGAGGACAAGTTCTACCAGGACCGCATCGTGCTGAGCGAGGCCTCGCCCTACCAGCGCATCGTGCTCACGCAGGGCCGGCTGGGACTGCGGCTGTACCTGAACGGCAACCTGCAGTTCTCCGAGAGCGACGAATACCGCTACCACGAGGCGCTGGTACACCCGGCCATGGCCGCGCACGGCGCGCCCAAGCGCGTGGCGGTGCTGGGCGGGGGCGACGGCATGGCGGTGCGCGAGATCCTGAAATACCCCGGCGTCGAATCGGTCACGCTGGTCGAGCTGGACCCGGCCATGACGCAGCTGTTCGCCCGCCATCCGCAGCTGGCGCGCCTGAACGGCGGCGCGCTGCAGGACGCGCGCGTGCGCGTCGTCAACGAGGACGCCTTCCAGTGGCTGCAGCAGCCGGGCACGGGCTTCTTCGACGTGATCGTGGTGGATTTTCCCGACCCGACCAACTTCGCCATCGGCAAGCTCTACACCGACAGTTTCTACGCCCTGCTGGGCCAGCACCTGGCGGCCAGCGGCTACGCCGTGGTGCAGACCACCTCGCCGCTGGTGGCGCGCAAGAGCTTCTGGACGGTGGTCGCCACCATCGAGTCGGCGGGCCTGGCCACCACGCCCTACCACGCGCACGTGCCCAGCTTTGGCGAATGGGGCTACGTGATCGCCAGCCGCCGGCCCTGGCGGCTGCCCGACGCGCTGCCCCCAGGCCTGCGCTTTCTCGACCTCGCGTCGCTGCCGCTGCTGACGCAGTTTCCGCGCGACATGGCGCGCGTGCCGGCCGAGGTCAACCGGCTGTCCAACCAGGTGTTGGTACATACCTACGAAACCGAATGGGGGCGTGTGGGGCATTAACCGGCAGGCAGCGCGGATGGCGTAAGTTGGTCACAATTAGTCACGTTTTGCGAGGTTCCCGTGACGCTTCCTGCGCTTTCCGACTTCTTCTTGCTCGACCCGGGGGTCGAGGCCTACAGCGTTTTCTTCACCCACGACCCGTGGCTGGTGGCGCTGTCGGTGTTGCTGGCGGTGTTTTTGTCGGTCATGGCGATGAACCTGGCCGGCCTGGCGCTGGCGGCGCCCGATGCGGCCACGCGCCGCATCGTCGTCGCCACCGGCGCGCTGGCGCAGGGCGCGGGGGTGTGGGCGATGCACTTCGTGGGCATGCTGGCGCTGGGGCTGTGCGCCTCGGGGCGCTTCAACCCCTGGGTCACGGCGGTATCGGTGCTGCCCAGCGTGCTGGCCGCCTGGGCGGCACTGACGGTGCTGGCGCGCGAGCGCGTGACGCTGCCGTCGCTGCTGCTGGGCGGGCTGCTGATGGGCGCCGGCATCGGCCTGATGCACTACATGGGCATGGAGGCCTCGGAGTACGCGCCCCTGATGCGCTACGACGTCGGCGGCTTCGCTTTCTCCATCGTGTTCGCGGTGGCGGTGGCCTGCGCGGCGCTGTGGCTGCGCTTTCGGCTGGAGCGCGTGGCCGGGCTGTCGCGCCGGCTGGTCACCACCATAGGCGGCATCGTCATGGGCCTGGCGATCGCCGGCATGCACTACATCGCCACGGCGGCGCTGCGCGTGGTGGTGCTGCCGCAGGGGCTGGAGCCATCGGTGTTCGACCGCGAGCCCTCCTACCTGGCCGGCTCCATCGCGCTGCTGGCGCTGGTGGTGGCGCTGGGCACGACCAGCATCAACGTGAACCTGCGCGCGCGCCGGCTGCTGCGCGAGGCGCGCGCCAGCGAATCGCGCCAGCGCGCCATCCTGGAGACCGCCATCGACGGCGTGGTGCTGATCAACGGCCGCGGCATCGTGCAGTCCTTCAGCCCGGCGGCCGAGCGCCTGCTGGGCTGGCGCGCGGGCGAAGTGGTCGGGCGCAACGTGAGCATGCTCATGCCCGAGCCGCACCGCACGGCGCACGACGGCTACCTGCTGCGCCACCTGACCACCGGGCACACCGCCGTCATCGGCAGCGGGCGCGACGTGCAGGGCCAGCGCAAGGACGGCTCGCTGGTGTCCATGCGCCTGGCGGTGGGCCGCGTGCACCAGGCGGGCGAGCCGCTGTTCGTCGGCTTCCTGACCGACCTGACCGAGCGCAACGCCCTGGAGCGCGAGCGCCTGCTGGGCGCGCAGCAGCTCAAGTCGCTGGTGGGCAACCTGCCCGGCGTGGCGTTCCGCTGCCGCCACGAGGCCGTCTGGCCGATGGAGTTCATCAGCGACGCGGTGCAGCCGCTCACCGGCTGGAGCGCCCAGGAATTCTTGCGCGGCGACGTGCATTTCGGCCACATCACCCATCCGCAGGACAAGGACCGCACCGACCAGGAGGTGGAGTACGCGCTGGCGCACGGCCAGCCCTACCAGGTGAGCTACCGCATCATCACCCGCGCCGGCCACACGCGCTGGCTGTCCGAGCACGGGCGCGGCGCTGCCGACGAGCAGGGCGTGGTGCGCTGGATCGACGGCGTGATCATCGACATCACCGACAGCAAGGCGCGCGCGGCCGAGTTCGAGAGCACGGTCAACGCCATCAACCGCTCCGAGGCCAGCGCCGAGTTCAGCATCGACGGCCACCTGCTGCACGCCAACGACAACTACCTGGCCCTCATGGGCTACACGCTCGACGAGGTCATAGGCTGCGCGCACCATGAGCTGTGCCAGCCCGGCGCGGCCGGCGCCGGCGCCGGCGAGGACGAGGGCGAGGCACGCTTCTGGCAGGCGCTGCGCGCCGGCGACTTCCAGGCCGGCGAGTACCAGCGCCTGGCCAAGGACGGGCGCGCGGTCTGGCTGTACGCCACCTACAACCCCATCCTGGACGCCGAGGGCCGGGTCAGCAAGATCATCCAGTACGCCACCGACCTGAGCCAGCGCCGCGCGATGGAGGAAGACCTGCGCGCCGCCAAGGAGCGCGCCGAGGCGGCCGCCGCCGCGCAGGCCAGCTTCCTGGCCAACATGAGCCACGAGATCCGCACGCCCATGAACGCCATCCTGGGCTTCACCGACGTGCTGCTGGAGTCGGCCCTCACGCCCGCGCAGCGCCGCCAGCTGGGCACCGTGCAGCAGTCGGCGCGCTCGCTGCTGCGCCTGCTCAACGAGATCCTGGACGCCGCCCGGCTGGAAAAAGGCGCGGTGCAGCTGGAGCTGCGCCCCTTCGACCTGCGCGAGCTGTGCGAGCAGACCCTGGCCACGCTGCGCATCCAGGCCGATGCACGCGGCCTGCCGCTGCTGCTGGACTACCCGCCCGGGCTGCCCCGGCACTGGACGGGCGACGGCTTTCGCGTGCAGCAGGTGCTGCTCAACCTGCTGGGCAACGCCGTCAAGTTCACGCACGAGGGGCAGGTGCAGCTGCGCGTCGCACGCGACGGCCAGGGCCTGCAGCTGCAGGTGCACGACAGCGGCATCGGCATGGACGAGGCCGCGCTGGCGCGCCTGTTCGACCGCTTCTCGCAGGCCGATGCCTCGACCACGCGCCGCTACGGCGGCACCGGGCTGGGCACCAGCATCGCGCGCCAGCTGGTCGAGCTGATGGGCGGCAGCATCGAGGCGCGCAGCGAGGTCGGACGCGGCAGCACCTTCACCGTGCGCCTGCCGCTGGCGCCCGCGCAGCCGCACGAGCTGCAGGCCACGGCGCAGGTGCAGGCCATCCCGCAGCTGGCGCCGCTGCGCGTGCTGGGGGTGGACGACGTGGCCTCCAACCTGGAGCTGCTGCAGCTGGTCATGCAGCGCCTGGGCCACGAGCTGGTGCAGGCCGAGGACGGCGCGCAGGCGCTGGAGCGCTTCGAGCGCGAGCGCTTCGACGTGGTGCTGATGGACCTGCACATGCCCACCATGGACGGCATGCAGGCCACGCGCCACATACGCGCGCTGGAGCGCGCGCAGGGCCGCCGGCGCACGCCCGTCATCGCCCTGTCGGCCAGCGTGCTGGAGCAGGACCGGCGCGACGCGCTGGACAGCGGCATGGACGGCTTTGCCGACAAGCCGCTGGAGCCGCCGCGCCTGCTGGCCGAAATCGCGCGCTGCCTGGGCCTGGCCAGTGCACCGGCGCAGCCGGCCCCGGCGGCGCACCCGCCGGCGCCGGCCGGCGCCGTGGACTGGGAGCGCGGCCTGCGGCTGTGGGGCTCGCCGGCCGCGCTGCAGGCGGCCATCGCCCGGCTGGTGCACGGCGACGGCGCCGGCCTGGCCGCGCTGCAGGCGGCCATGCAGGCCGGCGACGTGCCGGCGCTGGCGGCCGCCGCGCACCGGCTGCACGGCGCGGCGGCCAACCTGGCGCTGCCTGCGGTGCAGGACAGCGCCCGCCGGCTGGAGGCCGAAGCCGGCGCGCAGCACGCCTGGGCGCAGCGCCTGGCCGAGCTGCAGCAGGCGCTGCAGGCCGCCGGCGACGAGCTGGCGCGCCAGCAGCCCGCGACAACGACAGCGCCAGCGCCAGCGCCGACCGCCGCCGCCGCGCCGGTGCGGGACGAGGCGGCGCGCGCGCGCCTGCACCAGGCCCTGGCGCACGTGCAGCAGGCCCTGGCGGCCGGCGAGCTGCACGAGCAGGCGCTGGACACGCTGCACGAGCTGCTGGCGCCCGCCTGCCTGCAGCCGCTGCAGGCCGCCATCGATGCCTTTGACTTCGACGCCGCCCAGCAGCGCCTGGAACAGCTGCGCGAACAAACGACCCTGGAGGATGCGCACCCATGAGCGCCTTGCCCGACCGCCGCCCGCGCCTGCTGCTCGTCGACGACGAGCCGACCAACCTGCAGGTGCTGCGCCAGGTGCTGCAGCAGGACTACCGCCTGCTGTTCGCCACCGACGGCGCGCGCGCCCTGGAGCTGGCGCGCGCCCAGCAGCCCGGGCTGGTCCTGCTGGACGTGATGATGCCGGGCATGGACGGCCTGGCCGTGTGCCAGGCGCTCAAGGCCGACGCCGCCACCGCCGCCATTCCGGTGATCTTCGTGACCGCGCTGGCCGACAGCGGCGACGAGGCGCGCGGCTTCGATGCCGGCTGCGTGGACTACATCACCAAGCCCGTCAGCGCCCCGGTGGTGCGCGCGCGCGTGCGCACCCACCTGTCGCTGGTGCGCATGGACGAGCTGCGCGAAAGCCGCATGCAGGTCATCCAGCGCCTGGGCCGCGCCGCCGAGTACAAGGACAACGAGACCGGCATGCACGTCATCCGCATGAGCCACTTCGCGCGGCTGCTGGCGCTGGCGGCCGGCTGCGACGCCGAGTGGGCTCAGGACCTGATGCACGCCGCGCCCATGCACGACGTGGGCAAGATCGGCATCCCCGACGCCATCCTGCAAAAGCCGGGCAAGCTGACCGAGGAGGAGTGGGTGATCATGCGCGGCCACCCCGCGATCGGCGCGCAGATCATCGGCGAGCACCCCTCCGGCGTGCTCAAGCTGGCGCGCTCGCTGGCGCTGCAGCACCACGAGAAGTGGGACGGCAGCGGCTACCCCGCCGGCCTGGCCGGCGAGGCCATCGCGCTGGAGGCGCGCATCGTCGCGCTGGCCGACGTGTTCGACGCGCTGACCAGCCAGCGCCCCTACAAGCAGGCCTGGCCGCCCGAGCAGGCCATGGCGCACATCACCGAGCAGGCGGGCCGGCAGTTCGACCCGGCGCTGGTGGCGCACTTCACGGCGCTGCTGCCGCAGCTGCTGCAGGTGCGCGAGCGCTGGGCCGACTGAGGCGCAGCCGGGTCCCGGGCGCTGACGCACACTTGCGCCTCCGAGTGAGGAAGATGCCCCCATGACCGACGACCCGCGCACGGCCCCCGACTGCTACGCCCACCCGCGCTACTACGAGATCGCCTTTGCCTTTCGCGACATCGCCGCCGAGGTCGATGTGATGCAGGCCCTCATGCAGCGCCACGCCGGGCGGCCGCTGCAGCGCGTGCTGGACCTGGCCTGCGGCCCCGCGCCGCACCTGGCCGAGCTGGCGCGGCGCGGCCACAGCTACACCGGGCTGGACGCCAGCGCCGAGATGCTCGCCCACGCCCGCGCCAAGGCCGAAGCGGCCGGCGCCAGTGCGCAGTTCGTGCAGGCCGCCATGGCCGACTTCGAGCTGCCCGCGCCGGTGGACTTCGCCTTCACCGCGCTGGGCTCGCTGTACGTGGCATCGACCGCGCAGCTGCGCTCGCACTTCGCCGCCGTGGCGCGCGCGCTGGCGCCGGGGGGCCTGTACCTGCTGGACTGGTGCGTGCAGTTCGAGCCGCAGCAGCTGTTCAAGCCGGACGGCGAGCGCTGGCAGATGCAGGAGGGCGGCATCACCGTCGATGCCCAGGTGGAGATGGTGCCTACCCAGCCCGCCGAGCAGCTGTTCGAGGAACGCCTGACGCTGCAGGTCAGCGACGGCGCCGCGCGGCACACGCTGCACAGCCGCGCCACCAAGCGCGCCCTGTACCCGCAGGAATTCCTGCAGCTGCTGGCCAGCCAGGGCGTGTTCGACTTCGCCGGCTGGTGGAACGCCTGGGACCTGGAGCAGCCCATCGCGGCCGCCGCCCAGCCCCTGTTCCGCCCCATCGCGCTGCTGCGCCGGCGCTGAGCGGCCGTGGCTGCACCGCTGCGGCGCCGTTCGTTGCTGGCCGCCGCGCCGGCGCTGCTGGCCGGCTGCTGGCAAGGGCAGCAGCAGCAGCCGCCCGGCGGCTTCACCGGTATCGGCATGGAGCGCGGCCACCTGCTGCGCGAGCGCTTGGCGCAGGGCCTGGACCTCACGCCCGCCGTGCAGCGCAGCGCCCGGGTACTGGTCGCCGGCGCCGGCGTCGCCGGGCTGGCGGCGGCGCGTGCGCTGCGCCTGGCAGGCGTGCAGGACATCGCCGTGCTGGAGCTGGAGGACACGCCCGGCGGCAACAGCCGCGCCGGCCGCGTGCAGGGCCTGCCCTGCCCGCTGGGCGCGCACTACCTGCCGGTGCCGGGCGACGGCGCGCCCGAGGTGCAGGACCTGCTGGAGGAGCTGGGCCTGCGCGAGCGCTTCGCCGGCCGCTGGCGCTACGGCGGCGCTCAAGGCCGCCACCTGGTGCACAGCCCGCACGAGCGCCTGTTCCTGCACGGCCACTGGCAAGAGGGGCTGCTGCCCGTGGAGGGCGTGGGGGAGGCCACGCTGGCGCAGTACCGGCGCTTTGCCGCGCTCGTGCGCGCCCTGGGCAGCGCTGCGCCCTTCGCCATGCCCACTTTTCGGCTTTTTGGGTCAAACCAGCCGCTTGCCGGCGTCCATCAACGGCTTGATGCTATTTATTTTGATGAATGGCTGGCGCGCGAGGGGCTGGACGACGCCTACCTGCGCTGGTACCTGGACTACTGCTGCCGCGACGACTATGGCGCCGGCAGCGCGCGCGTGTCGGCCTGGGCCGGCATCCACTACTTCGCCAGCCGCCACGGCTTTGCCGCGCCGGGCGAGGACGCGGGCGAATCGCCGGGCGTGCTGACCTGGCCCGAGGGCAACGGCTGGCTGACCGCGCGCCTGGCGCAGCCGCTGCAGGCGCAGGGCCAGCTGCACACCGGGCGCGCCGTGCTGCGCATCGCCGAGGGCCGCCATGGCGTGCAGCTGGACGCGCTCGACCACGCCAGCGGCCGCGTCGAGCGCTGGCAGGCGCGCTGCTGCGTCGTGGCGCTGCCGGCGTTCGTCGCCGCGCGCGTGGTGGGCGAGGGCGCGCCGGCCTTCCTGCCCGCAGCCGCGCAGCGCCTGCAGTGGGCGCCCTGGCTGGTGGCCAACATCCACCTGGACCGCCCGCTGGCCGACGTCCCCGGCGCCGCGCCCGCCTGGGACAACGTGCTGCACGCCGACCCGGTGCCCGGCGGCGTCGGCTACGTGGACGCCGGCCACCAGCGCCTGGCCGGCGCCGCGCTGCTGGCCAGCCCCACGGTGCTGACCTACTACCAGGCGCTGGGCGGCGCGGCGCAGGCGCGCGCGCGGCTGCAGGGCGAGGACTGGACGCACTGGGCCGCGCCCATCCTGGCCGGCCTGGCCACGGCGCACCCCGACCTGCCCGCGCGCGCCACGCGCATGGAGCTCACGCGCTACGGCCACGCCATGTCGGTGCCAGGGCCGGGTGTGCAGGCGTTTTTGAGCCAGATCGGCAGCTTGCCGGCGCCAGGCAATGGCTTGTTGCTATCAAACGGAGAGCGCGCCCGGCGCCTGCCGACGCCGCGCAGCGCGCGCCTGCTGTTTGCCCACGCCGATTGGTCGGGCTATTCGGTGTTCGAGGAAGCCTTCACCCGCGGCCATGCCGCCGGCCTGGCGGCAGCAAGCGGCTGAGCCGGGCCTGCGGGCACACGCGCTGGCCGCTGACGCGCGCGCCGGCGCCCGGCCTCGCACAATCGGCCCATGCAATGGCTGACCTCCCTGCTCTCCCATCCCGCCCCGGCCCTGGCGCTGCTGCTGGCCATCGGCTTCCTGGCGCAATGGCTGGCCTGGCGCGTGCGCGTGCCGGCCATCCTGCCGCTGCTGCTGCTGGGCCTGCTGCTGGGGCCGCTGACCGGGCTGGTCGAGCCGGACGCGCTGCTGGGCGAGCTGCTGTTCCCGGTGGTGTCGCTGTCGGTGGCGGTGATCCTGTTCGAGGGCAGCCTGAACCTGCGCTTTGCCGAGCTGGAGGGCATAGGCCACGCCGTGCGCCGCCTGACCACCTACGGCGCGCTGGTGGCGCTGGCCGGCCTGGCGGCGGCGGCGCACTGGCTGGCCGGGCTGGCCTGGCCGCTGGCATTCCTGTTCGGCGCCATCACCTGCGTGACCGGGCCGACGGTGGTCAACCCGCTGCTGCGCGTGGTGCGCCCCACGCCCCGGCTGGCCAGCCTGCTGCGCTGGGAGGGCATCGTCATCGACCCGCTGGGGGCGCTGCTGGCGGTGCTGATCTACGAAATCATCGCCGCCAAGCAGTTCCCCGGCGAGCCGCTGTGGATGTTTGCGCTGACGCTGGCCGGCGGCACGCTGATCGGCATCGCCGCCGCCTGGGCGCTGGCGCTGGCGCTGCGGCGCCACTTCATCCCCGAGTACCTGCAGGGCTACGCCGCGCTGGCGCTGATGCTGGCCACCTTCGCCCTGAGCAACGCGCTCACGCGCGAGTCCGGGCTGCTGGCCGTCACCGCCATGGGCATCACGCTGGGCAACCTGCGCGGCGTCCACATCGAGGCCATCACCAGCTTCAAGGAAAACCTGTCCATCCTGCTGGTGTCGCTGCTGTTCCTGATCCTGGCGGCGCGCCTGAGCTGGCCGCTGCCGCCGGGCACGCTGCAGGCGGGCCTGCTGGTGTACCTGGCGGCGCAGTTCGTGGTGCGGCCGCTGTCGGTGTGGCTGTCCACCTGGGGCGGCGCCTTGAGCGCGCGCGAGCGGCTGCTGGCGTCGTGGATCTCGCCGCGCGGCATCGTCGCCGCGTCGATCTCCGCGCTGTTTGCGCTGCAGCTGCAGGAAAGCGGCGTGCAGGGCGCCGAGCAGATGGTGCCGCTGGTGTTCACCCTCATCATCGCCACCGTGGTGGTGCAAAGCCTGACGGCCAGCCGCCTGGCGCGCTGGCTGGGCGTGCGCGAGCCCGACCCGCGCGGCGTGCTGGTGTACGGCGCCAACCCGGTGGCCCGGGCGCTGGCGCAGGCGCTGCAGGCGCAGGGCGTGCAGGTGCTGGTGGCCAGCGACGACTGGGACGGCATCCGCAGCGCGCGCATGGCCGGGCTGGCGACCTACTTCGGCAACCCGGCCTCGCACCATGCCAGCCGCCACCTGGACCTGACCGGCCTGGGGCGTCTGCTGGCCATGTCCACCCAGCCCGACCGCAACGCGCTGGCCGCCGTGCACTACCTGCGCGAGTTCGGCCGCGGCCGGGTGCTGTCGCTGCGCGCCGCGCCGGCGCACGCGGGCAGCGGCCGCCAGCGCCTGGCCGAGCCGCTGCGCGCACCGGCGCTGTTCGGCGAGGACGTCACCCACGCCCGGGTGCAGGAGCTGCTGGACGCCGGCTGGCGCATCAAGACCACCAGCCTGACCGAGCAGTACGGCTGGCCGCAGTTCCAGCAGGCCTGGGGCGGGCGCGCGCTGCTGCTGTTCCTGCTGACCGACAAGGGCCAGCTGCGCATCGCCAACGGCGAGGCGCCGCTGCAGCCGGCCAGCGGCCAGGCGGTCACCGCGCTGGTGCCGCCGCAGCCCGCGCCTGCGGCTGGGGCCGAGGTCGTGGACGCGGCCGCAGCGCCCTAGCCGTGCGCCCGGCTGGCCGCGCGCGCCGTCAGGCCGGCAGCTGGCCCAGGAAGTCCAGCAGCGCCGCGTTCACCGGCCCGGGGTGGGTGAGGTTGGGCGCATGCCCGGCGCCCGGCACCACCACCATGCGCGCACCGGGCAGGGTGGCCGCCATGGCGCGGGCACGCTCGATGTCGATCGCCTGGTCGGCGTCGCCATGGATGACAAGCGCCGGCACCTGGATGCGGGCGATGTCGGCGCTGATGTCGTCGCGCGTGGCCAGCGTGGTGAAGGCCGCCTGCAGGTCGCCCGGCTGCATCGCCTGCCACTGGGCGCGCCAGCGGGCCGCGCCCTCCCAGCCGCTGCCCAGGATGATGTGCTCGATGGTGCGCGCCCGCTCGTCGGACAGGCCGGCCTGCAGCCACTCCTGCACGATCATCTGGTGGCCGGCCATCTTGTGCTCCTCCTCGGGCAGCGCCTGGGTGTCGATCAGCACCAGCGCGCGTACCACTGCGGGGTGGCGCAGCGCCGCGCGCAGCGACAGGTAGCCGCCCTGCGACATGCCGGCCAGCACCGCGCGCCCTATGCCCAGCTGCGCCAGCAGCGCCACCAGGTCGTCGGCCGAGTCGTAGTAGCTGAACGGCGCGCAGCTGCCGGTGGCGCTCTGGCCATGGGCGCGCTCGTCCCAGACGATGCAGCGCCAGCCCAGGTTGGCCAGCGCGTCCACCTGCGGGGCGAACATGCTGGAGTCCATCAGCAGGCCGTGCGAGAACGCGATGGCCGGGCCGTCGCCGCCGGTGTCTTCGTAGTACAGGCGCTGGCCGTTGACCTGGGCGTGGGGCATGGGGGGTCTCCGTAGGGGTTGGGTGGGCTGCCATGCTTGGGCGGCAGGCGCCCCCTGGCAATCACGCCGGCGACAGGCCCGCCAGCGTGGCGGCATAGGCCTGGTACCACGCCAGGCATTCGGGGTTGGCCATGGCGTCGCGGTTGACCACGCCCTCCAGCGGCTGGCCCAGCAGCAGCTTCTTGATCGGCAGCTCCTGCTTCTTGCCGCTCAGGGTGCGCGGCACCTGCGCCACCGCCACGATGGCGTCGGGCACGAAGCGCGGGCTCAGGTGGCTGCGGATGGCGGCGCGGATGCGCTCCTGCAGCGCCTCGTCCAGCTGCGCCGGCGCGCGCAGCACGACGAACAGCGGCATGAAGCTGCCCCGCCCCAGGTACTCCAGGTCCACCACCAGGCTGTCCAGCACCTCGGGCAGGGCTTCGACGGCGGCGTAGATCTCGCTGGTGCCCATGCGCAGGCCGTGGCGGTTGATGGTGGCGTCGCTGCGCCCGTAGATCACGCAGCCGGGGTTCGCGGCCGAGCCTATCTCGATCCAGTCGCCATGGCGCCAGACGCTGCCGGCACCGGGCGGCAGGTCGCCGCCGCCGGGCTTGCGGCCGTGGCCGGACGGGTACATGTCGAAGTAGCTGGCGTGCAGGCGCGCGCCATCGGCGTCGCCCCACAGGTACAGCGGCATGGAGGGGATGGGCTGGCTGCAGACCAGCTCGCCCACGGCGTCCAGCACCGGCCGGCCGGCGCCGTCCCAGGCGTGCACGGCCGCGCCCAGCATGCGGCACTGCAGCCGCCCCGGGTGCTGGGGCAGCTCGCGGTTGCCGCCCAGGAAGGCGCCGGCGAAGTCGGTGCCGCCCGAGATGTTGGCCCACCAGATGTCGGGCACGCCGGCGCCGGCCATGAACTGGCTGCCCCACTGCTGCACCTCGGCCGACAGGGGCGAGCCGGTCGAGCCCAGCGCGCGGATCGCCGACAGGTCACCGCAGGCCTGCGCCGCCAGGCCGGCCTTCATGCAATTGGCGTAGAAGGCCGCGCCGGCGCCAAAGAAGGTCACGCCGGTCTCGGCCGCCATGCGCCACAGCACGCCCCAGTCGGGCCGCTCGCGGCTGCCGCCGGGGTTGCCGTCGTACAGCACGCAGGTCGTGCCCCCCAGCAGCCCGCCGACCTGGGCGTTCCACATCACCCAGCCGGTGGAGCTGTACCAGTGGAAGCGCTCGCCCAGGCTGGCGGGCGCGTAGCTGCAGCCGACGTCGTTGTGCAGCGCGCCCATCAGCAGCATCACCAGCACCATGCCGCCGTGGCCGTGCACGATGGGCTTGGGCAGGCCGGTGGTGCCGCTGGAATAGACGATCCACAGCGGCTGGTCGAAGGGCAGCCACAGCGGCTCGAAATCCGCCACCTGGGCATCGTTTCGGGCTACCGCCGGCGCCCAGGGCTGGCATCCTGCTATGGTTTTCGATGGGTCCAGGTCGCTGACCAGCAGCACGTGCTGCACGCTGGGCAGGCCGGCGCGCAGCTCCTGGAGCACGGCGGCGCGTTCGTGCGCGCGCCCGCCGTGGCGGACGCCATCGACGGCGATCAGCACCTTGGGCGTGATCTGCCGGAAGCGGTCCAGCACCGCGTTGGTGCCCATGTCGGGGGCGCACACGCTCCAGATGGCGCCCACGCTGGCGCAGGCCAGGAAGGCGACGATGGTCTCGGGGATGTTGGGCAGGTAGGCCGCGACGCGGTCGCCCGGCTGCACGCCCTGCGCCTGCAGGTGCAGGGCCAGGGCCGCCACCTGGCGGCGCAGCTCGGGCCAGGACAGCTCGCGCCGGTCGCCGCGCTCATTGCGCGCGATCAGCGCCGGCTGGCCGGCGGCGTGCGCCGCGTCGGCGTGGCGCAGCACCTGGCGTGCGTAGTTGACCTGGGCGCCGGGGAACCACTGCGCGCCCGGCATGGTGTTGCGCGCCAGCACCGCGCTGTGCGGCGTGGGCGACTGCAGCTCGAAATAGTCCCAGAGGCTTTGCCAGAAGGCGTCCAGCTCGGTGGTGGACCAGCGCCACAGGGCGTCGTAGTCGGCAAATTCCAGGCCGCGCTCGCGGCGCAGCCAGTCCTGGTAGTGGCGGATGAGCGGCGGACGCGCGGCCGGGCCGGAGGCTGCAGGGGCGGGGGCGGTGGTGTGCATGGCGCCAGCGTAGCGCCGGCGTGCAGCGCGCGCCATACCGCAGGCGACAGGCCGCTCAGTGCCGGGGCTGCTCCGTCACGCTGGTGATGGCGTAGCCTTTTTTCTGCAGCTGGCGGCCCGGCTCGGGGATGCCCAGCGCGTCCCAGTGCGCCTGCGTCTCGTCCATCTCCACGCCCTGCTGCTGGCGCGCCCAGTCGATGTTGGTGGCCTCCTGCGGGATGGGCTTGCCCTCGGGCACGGCGAGGTGGGAAAAGCGTCCCTCGGCTTCGGGGCGGCGATAGATGTCCACGCGCATGTCGGGTCCTTGGCTGGTGGTTGCAGAGCTGCCGACTCTAGGATGGGGCGGCGCCGGCGGGCGTAGGAGCAGGCCGCAACGCCCGGCCGCAGGCCCCACGGGGCGGCGCCGACGTCCGACAATCAGCGCTTTACGGTGCAACCCGCAGCAGCCACAGCCATGAACCGAAACCACGACTCTTCCCCGAATTGCGACGTGCTCATCGTCGGCGGCGGCCCGGCCGGGCTGTCGCTGGCGGCCAGCCTGGGCCAGGCCGGCCTGACGGCCACGGTGCTGGAGCTGCAGACCGACGAGCAGCTGGCCCGCCCCGCTGCGGACGGCCGCGAGATCGCCCTGACGCACCCCAGCGTCGCGCTGCTGCAGCGCCTGGGCAGCTGGCAGCTGCTGCAGGCGCACGAGATCGGCCTGCTGCGCGCCGCCGAGGTGCACGACGGCCCGGTCGGCCGCGCCCGGCCGCTGCACCTGCACGCCGGCGGCAGCGGCGTCGAGCACCTGGGCTGGATCGTGCCCAACCACGCGCTGCGCCGCGTGGCCTGGGAGGTTGCCGCGCGCACCCCCGGCGTGCGCCTGCTGAGCGGCACGCGCGTGCTGCGCGTGGCCACGCACGCCACGCATGCCGAGGTCGAATACCTGGGCGCCAGCGCCGCGCCGGGCGGCGAGCAGCGCCTGCGCGCGCCGCTGGTGGTGGCCGCCGACAGCCGTTTTTCCGCCACGCGGCGCCAGCTGGGCCTGGGCGCGGCCATGACCGATTTCGGCCGCACCGTCATCGTCTGCCGCATGCGCTGCGAACGCCCGCACGACCAGGTGGCGCACGAGTGCTTCGACTACGACCGCACCCTGGCCATCCTGCCGCTGCCGGACGACCCGGCCGACGGCGCGCCCCTGTGCTCGGCCGTGGTCACCGCCGACAGCGCCCAGGCCCAGGCCCTGCTGGCCCTGGCGCCCGGCGACTTCGCCGCCAGCGTGGCCGCGCAGTTCGACCACCGCCTGGGCGCCATGCAGCTGCTGGGCGAGCGCCACGCCTACCCGCTGGTGGCCGTCTATGCCCACCGCTTCAGCGGCCCGCGCTGCGCCCTGCTGGGCGACGCCGCCGTGGGCATGCACCCGGTCACCGCGCATGGCTACAACCTGGGCCTGGCCGGCGTGGCCAGCCTGGGCGCGGCGCTGGCGCAGGCGCGCGCGCGCGGCCAGGACATCGGCGCCCCCGACGTGCTGCAGCGCTACGCGCGCGCGCACCACCTGCACGCCTGGCCGATCTTCCAGGGCACCAACGCCATCGTGCGCCTGTACACCGACACCCGCGCGCTGCCCCGCCTGGCGCGCCGCGCCGTGCTGGGCGCGGCCATGCGGCTGCCGCCGCTGCAGGCGGCCATCGTCAGCCAGCTGACGGGCCGGCGCCCGGCCTGGCCCGGGCGCGTGGGCGCCGGATAATCCGCGCCATGCCCGCCTTGTTCGAACAACTGGCCGCTTCACTGAGCGGCGCACACACGCTGGAAGACCTGACGCGCCCGCTGCTGGAGCTGCTGCAGGACGTGAGCGGGCTGGAGTCCGCCTACCTCACGGCCGTCGACCTGGAGGCCGGGCAGCTGCGGGTGCTGTATGCGCACAACCGGCAAGCGCAGGCCCTGCAGGTGCCCGAGGGCCTGTCCGCGCCCTGGCACGACACCTTGTGCAAGCGCGCGCTGGACGAGGGGCGGCCCTTCACCGAGGACGTGCCCGCATGCTGGCCTGACTCGCAGGCCGCTGCCGCGCTGGGCATCAAGACCTACGCCAGCGCGCCGGTGCGGCTGTCCGACGGGCGGCTGTACGGCACGCTGTGCACGGCCAGCGCCTCGCGCCACAGCCTGGCCCCGGCAACGCAGCACATGCTGGCGCTGTTCGCCCGCCTGATCGCCCAGCAGGTCGAGCGCGAGCAGCTGCTGCAGGAGCTGGTGCAGGCCAACGAGCGGCTGGCCGCCTGCGCCAGCACCGACGCGCTGACCGGCCTGCCCAACCGCGGCGCCTTCGAGCAGGCGCTGGCGCGTCAGCTGGCCCAGGGGGCGCGCCAGGGCACGGCGGTGCTGGTGGCGTTCGTCGACCTGGACCGCTTCAAGGCCATCAACGACGCGCACGGCCACGCCGTGGGCGACCTGTTCCTGGCGCACATCGCGCACCGGCTGCAGGGCGTGCTGCGCGCCCAGGACCTGGCCGCGCGCCACGGCGGCGACGAATTCGTGCTGATGGGCCCGGGCCCGGCGCCGTTCCTGGACACGCAGGCGGCGGCGCAGGCGTTTGCGCGGCGCATCTTCGACGCCACCGCCAGCCGCTTCGAGAGCGGCGGGGTGGCGCTGGACTATGGCGGCGCCAGCGTCGGCGTGGTGGCCGTGCTGCCCGGAACGCTGAACGCCACCCAGGCCCTGCAGGCCGCCGACCGGGCCATGTACGCGGTCAAGCAGGCCCGGAACGCCCTGGACGCGCCCGGGGATTGACCGGCCGTGCTCTGGTTTCAATAGCTGAACCCCGGCCCCTGCCAACGGCTGGCGCCTGATTTGCCGCAAAGCCGGCCGCCGCGCCACAAAATCTCTACCATCGCTCCACCTTTTTTCCAGCAGGAGCGAACGACATGGGGATCTTTCAATGGCGCGAGCGCAGCGCCGAGGTGCTGCACGCGGGCGGGGTCATAGGCCCGGACGAACGCCTGCCCTGGCCGCAGACCGGACTGATGGGCATCCAGCACGTGATCGCCATGTTTGGCTCCACGGTGCTGGCGCCCATCCTGATGGGGTTCGACCCCAACCTGGCGGTGCTCATGAGCGGCATCGGCACGCTGATCTTCTTTCTCATCACCGGCGGTCGCGTGCCCAGCTACCTGGGCTCGTCATTCGCCTTCATCGGCGTGGTCATCGCCGCCACCGCCTACGCCGGCAAGGGGCCGAATGCCAACATCGGCCTGGCGCTGGGCGGCATCATCGCCTGCGGCGCGGTCTATGCGCTGGTGGGCGTGGTGGTGCACCTGGTGGGCACGGGCTGGATCGAGCGCTTCATGCCGCCGGTGGTCACGGGCGCTGTGGTGGCCGTCATCGGGCTGAACCTGGCCGGCGTGCCCATCAAGAACATGGCCTCGAACAACTTCGAGGCCTGGATGCAGGCGCTGACCTTCGTGTGCGTGGCGCTGGTGGCGGTGTTCACGCGCGGCATGGTGCAGCGCCTCTTGATCCTGGTCGGGCTGATCCTGGCCAGCATCAGCTATGCGCTGCTGGCCAACGGCCTGGGGCTGGGCAAGCCCATCGACCTGTCCGGCGTGGTGGCCGCCGCCTGGGTGGGGCTGCCGACGCTGCACGCGCCGGTGTTCAGCGCGCCGGCCATGCTGCTGATCGTGCCGGTGGTGATCATCCTGGTGGCCGAGAACCTGGGCCACATCAAGGCCGTCACGGCCATGACGGGCAAGAACCTGGACCCCTACATGGGCCGCGCCTTCATCGGCGACGGCATCGCCACCATGGTCAGCGGCGCCGCCGGCGGCACCGGCGTGACCACCTACGCCGAGAACATCGGCGTCATGGCGGCCACGCGCATCTATTCCACGGCGGTGTTCCTGGTGGCGGCGCTGATCGCCGTGCTGCTGGGCTTTTCGCCGAAGTTCGGCGCGCTGATCCAGGCCATCCCGCTGCCGGTGATGGGGGGCGTGTCCATCGTGGTGTTCGGCCTGATCGCCATCGCCGGCGCCAAGATCTGGGTGGACAACCGGGTGGACTTCTCGCAAAGCAGCAATCTGCTGGTGGCCGCCATCACCCTGATCCTGGGCACGGGCGAGTTCACGCTGAAGTTCGGCGACTTCGCGCTTGGGGGCATAGGCACGGCGACGTTCGGCGCCATCTTGCTCAACGCGCTGCTGGCGCCGCGCGGCGGCACGCCCGTCAGCGCCCGGCCTGGCCAGCCTTGAAGCCGAAGAACTCCGCTGCCGGCTGCGTCTCGGGCAGCACGTAGACCACGCCGGCGCTGCGGCCCAGCGTGGGCGCGATGAAGCGGTCGTAGAACGAGGCCGGCGCGTTGATGCAGCCGTAGGAGATGCGGTTGTCCTGCACCGTCTTGCTGGCCAGGCGCTGCAGCCGCCGCTCGGACGCCTTGGTGGCGCGCACGCGGTGCAGCGAAATGGCGTCGTCGTAGTCCACCCACACGATGTCCTCGCCCTGCAGGTTCACGCCCGGCTCGGACACGAAGCGCCCCGCCGGCGTGGTGCGCTCGTGCGGGGCGATCTGCGCCATGGGCCGCTCGCCGATGCCGGGCACCGAGCGGTCGCCGCGCGCCAGCCCCAGCAGCACCGGCGCCGACCCCTGCCAGGCGCCCTGGGCGTCAAACACATGCAGGGCGGCGCCGCGCTTGTCGATCAGCGCAAAGGGCATGCCGGCGTTGTCGCCGCTGGCGCGCACCCAGGCCAGCACGTCGCGCGCATCCGCAGACAGCTGCGCGCTGCTGCGGTGCGCGTCGGCTGCGGGGGCGGCAGGTGCGGCGGCAGGGGAGGTTGCTGCGGGCCCGGCGGCCCGAGCCGGCGCGGCAGCAGCCGGCAGCAGCAACAGGGCTGCCAGCGCCGCGCCGCTCAGCGGTAAATGCGCTCGCCGCGGTTGGAACGCCACTGGTTCTCCAGGTAGGCCGCGTCATCGTCCGAGCGCGCGTGCACGCCCATCAGGATGCCGCCCTGCTTGATGCCTTCCTCGTATTCCTTGACGCGCTCCTCGGGCATGCTCCAGCCGATCAGCGCGCCCACCAGGCCGCCGCCGGCAGCCCCGGCCCCGGCGCCGGCGACGGCGGCGGCGATCGGGCCGGCCACCACCAGGCCCAGGCCGGGCAGGGCCAGCGTGGTGCCCACGGCAGCGATGGCCGCAGCGATGGCGCCCACCGTGCCGCCGATGGCGCCGCCGATGCCGGCGCCCTTGGCGGCCTTGTTGCCCAGCTCGGTCTCGACGGTGCCGTCGCCGAAGTGGCGCACGCGCGTGTCGTCGGACATGACCAGGTTCACGTCATCCGTGGTGTAGCCGCGCGTGTGCGCCGCGCCGTAGGCGGCCTCGGCCGCCTCCCGGTCGGGAAACAGGCCGGTGACGAGATAGCGCGAGTCGTTGGCCGTGGTGGCCGTGGCGGGGGTGTTCATGGGGCGGGTTCCTCTCGAGATTTTTCATGGGTGGCGGCAGCGCGGCGGCGGTCGGGCCACTGCGCTGCCGCTGTGCGGGCACGGGGGCTCAGTTGCGGTCGGCGCGGGCAGCGCGGTTGCGCGTGCGCTGGCTGGTCGAGCGGGCGCCCATGTTGTCGCGCTGGGTGCCGGTCATGCCGGTGTCGCTGTTGTTGCCGGACATGGCGCCGCTGCTGGCGCCCGTGCTGCCCGTGGCGCCGGAGGTGCCGGCAGTGCCGGTATTGCCCGTGGTGCCGGCGTTGTTGCCCATCGCGCCCTGGCTGTTGCTGACCTGGGGCGCGGGCGAGTTGCCGCTGGGCGACGGGTTCACCTGGGCCATGTGCGTGGCGTCGCCGGCGCGCTGGGTGGCGCTGGGGCCGGTGCGCACCAGGGTGGCGGTGTCGGCCTGCGGCACGGCGTTGCGCGTCGCCTGGCGGGCTTCCTGGGGGGTGGTGCCGACGGTGGTCGGCGTGGAGCTGGCCTGGGCCCAGGCGCCCATGGTGGTCAGGGCCAGGGCAGCGGCCAGGGAAAGGGTCTTGGCAGATGTTTTCAACATGGCGGTTTCTTCCTTGCAAACGGGTGGTGGATGAACATGCCCCGGTTTCGTCGACAGGCACCGGTGACCGGGACAGCCGTGGCGGCTCGGGGAATGGCCCCCGGGCCGCCGCCAGTGCTGTAGCCAGTGTTGGCCTGCGCCCCTGGCCGGCCCGTGCAGGAAGTTCCCAAGCCCCTGTAGGCTGCGTGCCCGGGGCTGCGCCATCGCGCGGCGCGCCGCCGGCGGCCGTTTTTGGGTCAAAAGCGCCGCTTGCCGGCGTCTTTCAACGGCCTTCAGCTATCAAAATGGTAGTGCTTGATCAGCGCCGGAACCACGACCAGACCAGGTCGATGCCCGCGCCCAGCAGGTCGAACTGCTCGGCCCCGCCCTCCAGCCGCTGGCGCTGGCGTTCGCGCTGCTCGCGCGAGCGCTCACGTTCCAGGGCGATCAGGGCGTCGGCCAGGGCCTCGGCCGAGTCGCCGCGCGCCGCATGCTGCGCGGCCTGGCCATAGCGGGCCAGCGCCCGGTCCACCGCCTGCGGGTCCAGCAGCGACAGCGCCGAGCGGCACCAGGGGCAGGCGTGGTCGCGGCGGATGTCCACGTTGGCGCCGCACGCCGTGCAGGCAATGGTGCCCACGCGGTCCGCCAGCGCCTGGACCTCGGGCGAGGTGAGGTGGCGCACAAAGCCTTTTTCCACCATGAAGGCGCCAAAGGTGGCGAAGCGCCCATGGCGCGCGGCGCAGCGCCAGGCCACGTAGCGCCCGCCCTGCGCCAGGTCGTAGCCGTGCTGCAGGGCGCCGCTGCAGCGCGGGCAGTGCAGGCGCTGGGCCAGCGGGCGCTGCTGCTCGTGGCGGCGCGCATGCAGCAGCTCGAACAGCTCCAGCACCGCAGCGGGCGCCAGCCGGGTGTTTTCCTGCGGGTCGAACCACAGGCCCTGGCAGGCAAAGCACAGGTCCAGCGCCAGGCTGCCCCCGCCGGTGGCAGCAAAGGCCTGCCCGTGCATGGGCAGGCGGCAGGAGGGGCAGGCGAGCGGGGCAGCGGCGGCGGCGTCCATGGGTGTGTCGTGCATCGCGGGCCTGTTCGGGCGCTGCCCCGGGGGACGTTCAGCCGATGAAGCGCCCGCCGTTGCCCAGCACGCCCAGGTCCACGAAGCGCGAGCCCACGTAGGGCGGCTGGTTGCCGAAGTCCACCATGAAGCCGCCCAGGTCGAACTGGCGGATGCCGGCCAGCGCGCTGCGCAGCCGGGCCTGGTTCACGTCCTTGCCGGCGCGCTCCAGCCCTTCCAGCAGCACCCGGGCGTTCACGTAGGCTTCCAGGCTGCTTTGCGAGAACTCGTTGTGGCCGGCCGCACGCATGGCCGCCTGGTAGTCGCGCACCAGCTGCAGCTTGCCGCGCCCGGGGTCGGGCACCACCATGGTCAGGGCGATGCCGCTGGCCGCCTCGCCCAGCTGCGGCAGGCTGGCGCCGGGCAGCGTCACGCTCAGCCCGGCCATCAGCACCCCGGGCAGCTGCGTGCGGATGCCGCGCACCAGGTCGACCGACACCATGCCGGCCGTGGCCAGCAGCACCGCCGAGGGCTTGCCGGCGGCCAGGGTCTGCAGGGCCTGCGGCAGGTTCTTGCCGTCGGTGGCCACCGCGGCCTGGGCGGCCGGCGCCATGCCCAGCTTCTTCAGCGACGCAGTGGCCACCTCCAGCAATTCGCGGCCGTAGCCGTTGTCCAGGTAGGCGACGGCCAGCCCCTTCAGGCCCATGCCGGCCAGGCGCTCGATCAGGCGCTGCACCTCGTCGGTGTAGCTGGCGCGCACATGGAACACGTTGCGCAGCGGCTTGCGCAGCGAGGCCGCGCCGGTGAACGGGGCGACGTGCGGCAGCCCGGACTCCTCCAGCAGCGGCAGGATGGCGGTGTTGTTGGGCGTGCCCACGCACGACAGCAGGGCCAGCGCGCTGCCCTGTGCGATGACCTGGCGCACGTTGGCCAGCGTGCGGTCGGGCACATAGGCGTCGTCCATGATCTGCAGCTGCACGGTGCGCCCGTGGATGCCGCCCCGCGCGTTGGCCTGGGCCAGCGCCGCGCCCGCGCCCAGCTGGATGTCCTTGCCAAAGCCCTGCAGCGGCCCGGTGGTGGGGGCCGAGCAGGCGATGGCCACCGACTTGGCCGACACGCCGGCGCCGTCCTGCGCGTGGGCGGCGCGCAGCAGCGCGGGCGCGGTCAGGACGGCAGCGCTGCTGCGGCAGGCGAGGGAGACGAAGTGGCGACGGTCCATGGCGGGTGGGGGTGAGGGCTGGAGGGGGAGGGCGGCGCTGCGGCGGCCCCGGAGGCAGCGCGGGCCGGGCTGGCATCAATAATGCCGGCTGCCCTGGCCGCGCCCACGGCAGCCGGCGATTCTACGGATGCCCGGCCGGCTTGTGCGCGGCTGTCCGATTCTTGTGGAGAACCCCGTCATGACCATCTGGACCCGACCCCTCACCCTGGACGCGCTCAACGCCGTCAGCGCCGGCACGGCCGTGTCGCACCTGGGAATCGAATTCACCGAGTTCGGCCCCGACTGGCTGCGCGCGCGCGTGCCGGTGGACGAGCGCACGCGCCAGCCCTACGGCCTGCTGCACGGCGGCGTGAGCGTGGTGCTGGCCGAGACCCTGGGCTCGGTGGGAGCGGCCAGCTCCTGCCCCGAGGGCCACCGCGCGGTGGGCCTGGAGATCAACGCCAACCACCTGCGCGGCGCCACCGGGGGCTGGGTGACGGGCACGGCGCGACGGCTGCACGCCGGCCGTACCACCCAGGTCTGGCAGATCGAGCTGGCCAACGAGGCGGGCGAACTCACCTGCGTCTCGCGCATCACCATGGCCATCCTGGCGCCGCGCTGAAGGCCTTCGGCGCTCAGCTTTCGTCCTGTCCCCGCTTCAGGCGCTCGCTCGACCAGTACACCTCGGCGCCCGCCGAGCCGTCCGGGCGGTGGCGGTTGAGCACCCGCGCCAGCACGAACAGCAGGTCCGACAGCCGGTTCAGGTACTGGCGCGGCGCGGCGCGCATGGCCTCCTCCAGCTGCAGCGCGACCACCGAGCGCTCGGCGCGCCGCGCCACGGTGCGGCACACATGGGCCTGCGCCGCGGCGCGCGTGCCCGCCGGCAGGATGAACTCCTGCAGGCGCGGCAGGCCGGCGTTGAATTGCGCCAGTGCCTGGTCGAGCTGCAGCAGCGCCGGCTCCTGCAGCAGTTCGTAGCCGGGGAGGGACAGCTCGCCGCCGAGGTTGAACAGCTGGTGCTGCACGTCGATCAGCAGCTCGCGCACCTGCTGCGGCAGCTCCTCGCACAGCAGCAGCCCGATGTGGCTGTTGAGCTCATCGACATCGCCCAGCGCATGCGGGCGGCCGCTGGCCTTGGAGACGCGCGTGTTGTCGCCCAGCCCGGTGCTGCCGTCGTCGCCGGTGCGCGTGGCGATCTGTGTCAAGCGGTTACCCATGGCGCTGATTCCTTCCATTGCCCTGTTCCGGGCGATTGTGGGTTACATGTGGCCGGTCAATTGTGGCGTTGGGCAACAGTGGGCAAAAGCGCTGGCCGATGCGCGGGCGCTGCAGTGCAATGCAGCCGTACCTACACACCAAGGAAAACGCCACCATGAAATCCTCCACCCCCCTCTGCACCCGCAAGACCCCCGCCGGCATCCGAGTCCTGGCGCTGGGCGCCGCCCTGGCCCTGGGCGCCGGCCTGGCCCAGGCGCAAACGTCCGGCCCGGACGCAAGCCGCCCGGTCTCGCCCTTTGCCGCGATGGGCCAGTCCACCGCGCCGCACACCACCAATTCCCAGTCCGCCGTGAGCCCGGACAAGAAAGCCCAGGGCACCACCGGCGCCTCGGGCAGCGGCATGAACAGCGGCATGAGCAGCGGGGCCAATGCCTCCGGCACCTCGGCCGAATTGCAGGGCCGCTCCAACATTCCCCCGGGCACGCCTGGCGCCTCGGACGGCAAGCACCGCAAGGGCCACAAGAACGCCAGCGGCAACCGGCACGACAGCAGCGCCACGGCCTCCGACCTGCAGGGCCGCTCCAACCTGCCGCACGCCACGCCGGGCGCGCCCAAGACCGACCCGTCCTCGACCAGCGCGCGCTGAGCGGCGCGCGGCGCAGCGCCTGGCCGCGCCGCCGCCTTCCTAGAATGGCCGCCTTGTCGTTTGCTCCACGAGGCTTGCCATGACCGCCTGCGCCAGCGCACCCGCCACCCGACCGCACCCCGCCCAGGGCGCACCGCAACCGCTGCTGCAGGCGCTGGCCGAGCGCTTCGGCGCGGGCCGCTTCAGCACCGCCCTGGCGGTGCGCGAGCAGCACGGCCGCGATGAAGGCTCGATCTCGGCACCGCCGCCTGCGGGCGTGGTCTTTGCCGAGAGCGTGCAGGACGTGCAGGACGCCGTGCGCCTGGCCGCGCAGCACGCCACCCCGGTCATCGCCTACGGCGCCGGCTCGTCGCTGGAGGGGCACCTGCTGGCCGTGCAGGGCGGCATCAGCCTGGATGTCTCCCGCATGAACCAGGTGCTGTCCATAGACGCCGACGACCTCACCGTCACCGTGCAGCCGGGCATCACGCGCAAGGCCTTGAACGAGGCCATCAAGCACACCGGCCTGTTCTTTCCCATCGACCCGGGCGCGGACGCCAGCATCGGCGGCATGGCCGCCACGCGCGCTTCCGGCACCAACGCCGTGCGCTACGGCACCATGCGCGAGAACGTGCTGGCGCTGCAGGTGGTCACCGCTGCCGGCGAGGCCATCCGCACCGGCACCCGGGCGAGAAAGAGCAGCGCCGGCTACGACCTCACTCGGCTGATGGTGGGCAGCGAAGGCACGCTGGGGATCTTTACCGAGGTCACGCTGCGCCTGTATCCGCTGCCGGAGGCGGTGAGCGCTGCGGTCTGCTCGTTCCCGAGCATCGAGGCGGCGGTGCGCACGGTGATCCAGACCATCCAGATGGGCGTGCCCATCGCCCGCGTGGAACTGATCGATGTGAACAGCGTGCGCGTGGTCAACGCCCACAGCAAGCTGGGCCTGCGCGAGGAGCCCATGCTGCTGATGGAATTCCACGGCTCGCCCGCCGGCGTGCAGGAGCAGGCCGAGGTGGTGCAGCAGATCGCCCAGGAATGGGGCGGCAATGCGTTCGAGTGGGCCACCACGCCCGAGGAGCGCTCGCGGCTGTGGACGGCGCGGCACAACGCCTACTTCGCCGCCGTGCAGAGCCGCCCGGGCTGCAAGGCCATCAGCACCGACACCTGCGTGCCCATCTCGCGCCTGGCCGACTGCCTGCTCGATTCGGTGGCCGAGGCCGACGCCAGCGGCATCCCGTACTTCCTGGTCGGCCACGTGGGCGACGGCAACTTCCACTTCGGCTACCTGCTGGACCCGAACCGGCCCGAGGAGCGCGAGACGGCCGAGCGGCTGAACCACCAGCTCGTCGCCCGCGCCCTGGAGCTGGGCGGCACCTGCACCGGCGAGCACGGCGTGGGCATCCACAAGATGGGTTTCCTGGTGGACGAGGCGGGCGAGGGCGCGGTGCAGATGATGCGCGCCATCAAGCGCGCGCTGGACCCGCACAACATCCTGAACCCGGGCAAGATCTTCGCGATATGAGCAGCAGCCTGCGGGGCTTGCACGGCCTGCCCTGCATGGCGGCGCCGGCCGTGAAGGCTTTGCGCCGTGCCCGGGGCGCTCAGGCCGCGCCAGCGGCAGGCGGCCGCAGCTCGAATGCGAACTCGGCATGGCCCGTCACCTCGCCACGGGTATTGAGCATCGGCGGGCGATGGAACGCCGCCAGCCGCGCGCGCTGGTCGGCCGAGCCCAGCTGCAGCCGCTCCAGCAGCTCGCACACCACCATGGACAGCACGGCGACGTTGCCATCCTCGACCTTGACGGCGATGCCCAGGGCGCCTTCGGCGCCCAGCGCCTGCGTCTGCGCACTGGCGCGCACGCCCAGGCCGTAGCAGCCGTCGGCGCCGGTCTTGCCGACCAGGGCGCCGCCGAATGCCTGCATCAGCTGCGTGCAGAACCGCCCCTCGCCGGCCACCAGTTCGGGGTGCTGCGTCATCGCGCGGTAGATGCGCGCCAGGCCGGCGCCCTGCGGTGCCAGCTCCCGGGGCAGCGCCGCCTGGCCGGCCGCCTCGGCCAGCCGGGCGAACAGCGTGGCCAGGCCCCGCAGGGCGCACGCCGGCGTGGGCAGGTTGCAGCCGTCGACGGCCCATTGCACGGCGTCTTGCGGCAGGCCGCACAGGTCCGCGAACGTGGCGCGCACACGGCCCTGCAGCGCATGGCCGGGCAGGTGGTAGCCCTGCGCCGGCAGGCCCAGCGCCCGCGCGGCGGCCAGCATGCCCACGTGCTTGCCCGAGCAGTTGCTGCACACGGCGGTGGGCGTGAAGCCGCGCCGCACCCATTCGCGCGCCACGGCCTCGGAGATCGGCGGGTGCCCGCCGCATTCGAGCTCGGACTCCGCCGCGCCCACGCGCGCCAGCATGGAGCGTGCGCGCTCGATGTGCCGGTCCTCGCTGCTGTGCGAGGCGCACATGAGCGCCAGGTCGGCGTCCTGCAGCGCGAACCGCTGCAGCGCGCCGCTCTCCAGGATGGCCAGCGCCTGCGCCGGCTTGGCGGCCGAGCGCGGCAGCGTCACGCGCTCGGGGTCGCCGCTGGACAGCAGCAGCCGGCCGCGCGCGTCCACCACGGCGATGTGGGCGGCATGGGTGTTCTCGACCGCGGCGCCGCGGTAGGTGACGACGGCGGCGGCCGCGGATGCGCAGGCAGGCATGGAGTTCTTCCTTCAGGACATGCAGGCGCGCAGTCTAGGGGAGGGCGGCGCGCGCTGCAGGCCCTGGGGGCTGCGCCGGGGCCTCGGGCCTGCGGCCGGCCAGCGCCGTTTGCCCCGCGCGTTTCATCGGCCTGTGCTGACAGACGGCAGCCCGCGCCTGTTCCTACGATGGCCGCAACCATTTCCGCCTTCAGGAGCCCGCATGCCAGCCATTCCCCTTCTTGTCCTGCCCGCGCGCAGCATGTCCCACGGCGGCGAACCCGCAGGCACGCAGCATGGCGCCGCGTAACGCCCCGCTGCTCGCGCTGCTGGCCGCCCTGGCGCTGCCGGCCGCCCATGGTCAGGTGGCTCCGGCCGCCGCGCCGTCGCCGGCCCTGGGCCTGCCGGGCAACCCGGCGCCGCCCCCGGCGCCGGCGCCCAGCGCCGCCATCGGCCAGCAGATCGCCGCCAAGGGCTCCGCGCAGGGCGCGGCAGCCTGCATCACCTGCCATGGCGAGCGCGGCGAGGGCAGCGCTGCCTTCCCGCGCCTGGCCGGCACCGGCAGCCAGTACCTGCGCGAGCAGCTCGACGCCTTTGCCGACGCCAGCCGCGCCAATCCCATCATGGCGCCCATCGCCAAGGCGCTCACGCCGCACGAGCGCGCCTCGCTGGCGCTGTACTACAGCCGCCTGAAGCCCCCGGCCATGGCCACCGAGGCGCGCGCCGATGCGCGCCCGACCGACGCCGGCGCCTGGCTGGCCGCGCGCGGCCGCTGGGCCGACGGCCTGCCCGCCTGCGCGCAGTGCCACGGGCCGGGCGGGCAGGGCGTGGGCGAGCAGTTCCCGCCGCTGGCCGGCCTGCCGGCCAGCTACATCGCCGAGCAGCTGAAGGCCTGGCGCAGCAATACCCGTCCGCCCGGGCCGCTGAAGCTGATGGTGGCGGTGGCCGCCAAGCTGAGAGACGCCGACATCACCGCCGTGTCCGCGCACTACGCCGCGCTGGGCCGCCAGGACAGCAGCGTGCCCGCCGTGGCCGCTGCGGCCGTCCCCGCCAGCGCCGCAGCCGCGCAGCAGAAAGGCAGCAAGCTATGAAGAAGACCTTGCACATCCCCGGGCTGGCGCTGTTCATCGGCGTCATCGTGGCCATCGTGGTTGGCGTGGCCATAGGCAGCAACGTGCTGTTCAAGCGCCAGCTGCAGGACCAGCCCTGGCCGGCCACGCCCACCTCCACCCAGGTGGCGGGGCAGCCGGCGCCCGCCGCGCCCGGGCCCATCGCTTCGGCGTCCGCAGTACCGGCGCTGGCGCCGGCTTCCGCCGCGTCCGCCACGGCGCGCGTGGTGCAGCGCGCGGGCTTTGCGCCGCCGGCCGAGATCGACCTGCCGGACGGCGAGTTCGGCAAGATGGTGCGCCTGGGCGAGCGCATCTTCATGGAGACCGGCAAGTACGCGCCCAAGTACGTCGGCAACCGGCTCAACTGCGTGAATTGCCACATCGACGCCGGCCGCCAGGCCGACTCGGCGCCCATGTGGGCGGCCTTCGTCAGCTACCCGGCCTACCGCAAGAAGACCGGCGAGGTGGACACGCTGGCCGCGCGCCTGCAGGGCTGCTTCACCTACAGCATGAACGGCAAGGCGCCGCCGGAGGGCGACGAGGTGCTCACGGCGCTGCAAAGCTACGCCTTCTGGCTGGCCAAGGGCGCACCGGTGGGCACGGCCCTCCCGGGCGCCGGCTACCCGAAACTGCAGAAGGCCGCACAGGCGCCGGACTACGCGCGCGGCGAGCAGGTCTATGCGCAAAACTGCGCGCTGTGCCACGGCGCCGACGGCCAGGGCCAGCGCGTGGCCGAGACGCAGGTCTTCCCGCCGCTGTGGGGCCCGCAGTCATTCAACTGGGGTGCCGGCATGCACGGGCTGGCCAATGCGTCGGCCTTCATCCACGCCAACATGCCGCTGGGCCGGGGCAAGTCGCTGTCCGAGCAGCAGGCCTGGGACGTGGCCCCGTTCATGAACAGCCATGAGCGCCCGCAGGACCCGCGCTTCACCGGCTCGGTGGCCGAGACGCGCAAGAAATTCCACGACACCGACGACTCCCTGTACGGCACGACGGTGAACGGCCGCGTGCTGGGCAGCGGCCTTTGATCTGGCCGCGCTGCGGGGCCGCCCTGTCCTCAGGCGGGCGCCAGGCTGCGCCGGCGCGCCGCCACGCCCACACCGACGAAGCCGGCCGACACCACGCTCAAGCCCAGCGCGGCCGCCGAGCCGTAGAAGATGCCGGAGTTCATGCCGGCGTCCAGCATGGCGCCGAACACCGGCGCCGCCAGGCTGAAGCCCAGGTCCAGCCCTGAATACACCGTGCCGTACACCCGCCCGGTGGCGCCGGCCGGCGCGGCGCGCTTGATCAGCATGTCGCGCGAGGGCCCGGCAATGCCCACGCCCGCACCCGACAGGGCCACCACGGCCAGCGCGGCCATGCCGGGTAGCAGTTGCGAGCCGGCCAGGGCCAGCATCGCCGCCGCGACCAGCAGGCACACGCTGATGGTCAGCTCCAGGCGCTCGACGCGGCTGACCAGGAAGCCGCCCAGCACCATGCCGGCGGCGCTGCACAGCATGTACGCCGTGACCACCATGGCCGTGGTGGTCAGCGGGATGCCATAGAGGTTTTGCAGCGACGGCCCGGCAAAGCTCTGGATGGCCGACAGCGCGCAGGTGCTCCAGAAGAAGAAGGAAAAGCACAGCCACACCGACGGCAGGCGCAGGAAGGCCAGCGGGTGCTCGGCCTGCCCGGCCGCGGCCAGCGCCGCAGCGTGCGCGCCGGCGCCGCCCTGGCGGTCGTCCAGGGCATTGCGGTTCCAGACCATGATGGCCAGCACCACCAGCGCCAGCGCGCCGCCGCAGGCGCAGGCCACGCGCCAGGAGCCGCTGGCGCTGGCGATGCCGGCCATGAAGATGGGGGCCGTCGCCCAGCCCAGGTTGCCGGAAATGCCGTGCACCGAATACCCGTGGCCCAGGCGCGCGGGTGACACGCGCTTGTTCAGGATGGTGAAGTCCACCGGGTGGAAGGGCGCGTTGCCCAGCCCGGCCAGCGCCGCCGCCGCCACCAGCCCGGCGTAGCCGCTGGCGCTGGCCGCCAGCAGCCCGGCCACGGCGAAACAGGCCAGCGCGGCAAACAGCACCGGCCGCGCGCCCACCCGGTCCACCAGGAAGCCGGCCAGCGCCTGGCCCACGCCCGACACCACGAAGAACACCGACAGCAGCAGGCCCAGCTCGGAGTAGGAAAAGCCGAATTCCGCGATCAGGAAGGGAAACAGCGGCGGCAGCAGCAGGTGGAAGAAATGCGAGGAGCCGTGCGCCAGGCCGATCAGGCCGATGGTGCGCGCGTCCTCGCGCAGCGTGCGCCCGGGCGGCGCGGCGGCGGGGTCAAGGGTGGAGGCAGAGGGGGACATGGCCGCGATCTTAGGCAGGCCGCGGGCGGCACGATTACGATAGCCGGCCAACTTTTGTCGCGATCATGCCAAGGCATCCCCACCCCGGCGCGGCGGCCGTGCGCGCCGCGCGCCCGCTTTCCTACGTGGAATCGCTCACGCCGCACCTGTTCGTGCCCAGCCGCGAGCGGCCGGTGCGGGCCAAGTACTGGCTGCTGCGTGCGGCCACCCAGGTGCGCCCGCACAGCCACTCCTGGGCGCAGGTGGCGGTTTCCACCAGCGGCGTGCTGCGCCTCACGGTGGAGGGCGGCACCTTCATCGTCCCGCCCTCGCGCGCGCTGTGGATCCCGCCCGGCATGGAGCATGCCGTGACCATGGTCGAGGACGCCGACCTGCGCACCCTGTACGTCCACCAGCCGCCCGGGCAGTGCGGCCCGGGCGTGGCGCGCGCCGAGCAGGCGCCCTGGCGCCAGTGCCGGGTGCTGGAGGTATCCGAGCTGCTGCGCGCGCTGGTGCGCGAGATGCCCTGCGAGGCCGACGGCGTGCCCCTGGCGCCCGAGCTGCTGCGCCGCGAGCGCCGCCTGAGCGCATTGATCCTGGACGAGCTGCGCCGCGCCGCCAGCGTGCGCCTGGGGGTCGAGCTACCGCGCGACAAGCGATTGCGCCAGCTGTGCGAGGCCGTACTGGCCGACCCCACGCGCCACGAGACGCTGGCCGACTGGGCCTGCGGCACCGGCGCCAGCCCGCGCACCGTGGCGCGCCTGTTCCGCCAGGAGCTGTCGTGCAGCTTCACCCAATGGCGCCAGCAGGTCCTCCTGGCGCAGGCCGTGGCGCTGGCTGCGCGCCGCCTGCCCATCAACCAGATCGCCGCCGAGCTGGGCTACAGCAGCCCCAGCGCCTTCAGCGCCATGGTGCGGCGGGCCGTGGGGGTGGCGCCGGGCCAATTTTTGGCGATTTCATGAGAAATCCGGCCCACGCCGGCGTGGATGGCCGGGAGTTAGCTATGAATAAGTGAGCGCCACCGGGTGCCTGCGCCGGCATTCAACCCGGCGGCGGGCACTGCGGGGCCTGCCCGCTGCGCATCCACTGCTCCACCCAGGCCCAGGCCAGCTGCATGCCGTCGCCCCCGTCGCGCGCCTGCAGGCCATGGTCGGCGCCGGGCAGGCGGCGCGCGCAGTAGGGCGCGGCGCGGTGGGCGGCCCGGGCGGCGAACGCGGCGTAGGCCTGCTGCGGCACCAGCGCGTCGGCGCCGCCCCAGACCTGCAGCAGCGGCCAGGGGCCGTCCACCAGCGCCTGTGCGCTGCGCCAGCGCCACAGCGCGCGCCAGTAGCGCAGGCTGCGGCCCTGCGCCACCTGGCTGTCCGGCGCGGGGCCGGCCTGCAGCTGCCCGAGTGCCTCCCAGGCCGGTGCCTGGCCCTGCCGGGCGGCCTGCAGCGCGCCGGCGTCGCGCGGGTCCAGCCCGCTGGCCGACACCAGCACCAGGCCGGCCAGCTGCGCCACGCCAGGCGCCAGGGCGGGCAGCAGCTCGGCCCCCTCGGAGATGCCGACCAGCAGCGTGGGCAGTGCCGGCCCGGCCTGCTGCGCCTGCCATGCCTGCAGCGCCGCCTGGGCATCCGCCTGCCAGCGGTCCAGCGCGTCGGCCTGCACGAAGTCGGGCGGGCAGCGGCCGGGCGGCGTGCGCGCATCGGGCGCCACGCCGCTCTTGTGCAGCACCAGCACCCGGGCGTGCAGCAGGCCGGCGAAATAGCGCGCGGCAAAGGGTTCCAGCCCGGCGCAGCCCGAGCCGGGCACGACGATGACGCGGTAGCGCAGCGGCGCGGCGCGCGCGCCGCGCTCCAGCGCCAGCAGGGTGGCGCCCTCGGCGCCGGGCAGGGCCAGCCTTCGGAAGGCGCCCGGCTGGGCGGCGGGGGCCTGGCCGGCGCTGCACGCCGGCGCCGCGCAGTGCGGTACAGCGTCCGGTGCGGGCGCGGGGCGTGAGGGGCGGCGGGGGCGGCAGCGCCGCGCAGCCAGCCAGCGCGGCGGCGGCCGCCGCCAGGGCGCTGCCGGCGCCGCGCGTGCGCCGCGCCGGCGCGGCCCTCATGTCACTTCAGGATCAGCACCTGCTCGGGCTGCGGGGCCGGCACCGGCTGCGGCTGGCCCGCCGGATAGACGGCCGGCATGCCCGGGCGCACGCCGCGCGCCAGGCCCGGGTCGGAGTAGCCCAGCTGCGTGGCCAGCTGCTGGTACACGTCGCGCGCCAGGCTGAGGGAGGTCTCGCGCATGACCTTGGCGCGGTTGGGCGGGGCGATGTCGCCGCGCGCGGACAGGATCTTGGTGTCGTTGCCCTCGCCCTGCGCCGAGAACGCGGCCTTGATCTCGTAGGTGCGGGTGTTGATGAGCGAGAAGTCGGCCAGCAGCTGCAGCCCGTACTGGCGCGTGGCGCTGCTGGTGCCCTGCAGCGGCGACAGCGCGTCGGTGAAGTCGATCGAGCTGACGCTGCCGAACAGCACGTAGTCGGCGCCGTTGAACTCGCCCTTCCTGATGCGCGCGATCACGTCGTTCACCTGCGGCTGCGCGCGCGGGGTGTGCATCTTGCCGGTCTGCACCTGGTTCAGGACCTGCTCGGCCTTGGTCGGCTGCGGCGCGCCGGCGTCGAACGCCTTGCCCTGCACCAGGCGGAAGTAGGTGCCCTGCAGGATGGCGCCCTTGATGTCGCCGGTGTAGCCGGCCAGGTCGCGCTGCTCGATGTAGCTGTAGCGCCCGGCGACGTAGGCGCCGCTGGCCTGCTCGGAGGCCTGCATCGAGTGCTCGCTGGCCGACGAGCCGGCGCCGCCGGTCAGGCCGTGGCTGTAGCCGCTGCTGTGGCTGCCCTGGGCGCTCATCTGGCTGCTGCGCTGGTAGGCGCCGGCGACGAAATACTCCGACACCTGCTGCGCGTACGCCAGGTTGGTGACGGCGATGCGCGGGGCCGCGCCGCCTTGCTGGGCGTGCGCGCTGCCCGCGCCCAGCAGGGCTGCGGCGGCCAGCAGGGCGCCGGCGGCGCCCAGGGTGGTTCTGCGTTGCATGGGGTGCTCCTGGTGCGTTCTCAGCGCTTGCTGGTCTTGCGGATTTCTTTCTCGTCCTGCCACTCGATGGTGCCTTCCTGCACGTCGAACAGCTTGAGCGTGAACTTGTAGAACACGTCCTTGGTGCTGGCGCTTTGCTTGACGATGCTGGTCAGCTCGCCCTCCAGCTGGTACTTGGCGGCGGTCATCTGGCCGACCTTGGCCGTCGTGTTCTGCTTGTACAGGCCGCTCTGGTTCTGGCGCTGCAGCTCGTCCACGCCCTGTTGCATCTCGCCGATGGAGCGCGTGAAGCGCACCTTGCCCGACTTGACCAGCGTGGTCTGGATGGAGTTCATGACGTTGGTGGTGTCGATGTACTCGCTGGTCTTGTTCCTGACCGTGGAGATGGTGACCGTGGGGCGGCCCTGGAAGATGCCGGTCTCCAGCAGGCTGCCGGTCATCTTCTCGGCAATCATCTGCAGGTCGGTGGAGCCGAACTCGTTGGTCACCAGCTCGACGGCCTTGGAGTCGCCGTAGTTCACCTGGCGGTCGAAGCGCACGGTGGGCGAGGACAGGCTCTGGCAGCCGGCCAGGGCGAGGGCCGCGGCGGCCAGGCTGGCAGCTGCGGCTGCGCGGCGGAGGGGGGTGGCGTACATGAAAGGGTCTCCTTGGGGCGGGCGCTGCTTCTTCAGCGCGGCTCGACGTTCATTTCCAGGCGCAGGTCCACGGCGGCCGGGTGCGGCGCCACGCTCTTGACGGTCTGCTGGCCCAGGCCCAGCACCGCCAGCTGTTTCCAGGACTCGCCGTCGCCCACCTGGTTGCCCACGCCGTCCAGCCAGCGGAAGCGGTAGAACACCATGCGGTCGCTGCGGCCCATGTTGGTCAGGTCGGCCTGCACGGACAGCACGTCGTTCCTGCGCACGATGCGCATCTCGCGCACCGCCACGTTGTTGGCCTCGCCGCGCAGCGCCACCTTGGTGGCGACCGTGGGCGGCGTGGCGGGGTCATGCTGCTGGGCCGATGCGGCCGTTGCGGCCGTGGCCAGCAGGGCGGCCAGGGCCAGGCCGGCCAGCGGGGTGCTTGGGAATTGCATGGGGGTACCTGCGGGACAGGGGTGACAGGGGGCTGGGTGGGGGTTTACTGGCTGGCGGCGGGGCGCGCTGCGGCCTTGCTGGCGCTGCTGCTGCGTGCGCCGGCGCGCGGGCGGGCCGCCACGGGCGGGGTCGGCGCAGCGGCAGCCGGCGCGGCCTCGGGCTGGGCCGGGACCTGCGCCAGTGCGGCCAGCTGGCCCACGCGCGTGACTTCGCCGCTGACGATGCGGTCGCCATAAAAACGCAGCGGCACCAGCGCGTACTGGCCGTCGATGACCAGCGGCGCGCCCAGCTCGCGGCCGTCGATGCGCACGCGGTGCTCGCCCGGCGGCAGGTAGCCGCGCGCCACGTAGATGCGCCCCGGGCAGCATGCGCCACATGCGGTCGTCGGCCTGCTCGGTGGCGGCCGAGGCCACGGCGCCGATCAGTCCGCCGATCAGCCCGCCCTGGCGCTGCAGCTGGTCCTGCAGCACGCCCTTGGCGACGGCGCGCGTCACGCCGCGCAGCACCATGCCGGGCATCTCGTCCTTGAGCGCGCGCCGCGCCATGACGTTCACGTCCACCACGCGCTCCAGGCGCAGCTGCACGTCCGAGGCGGTGAGGGCGGTCAGGAGCGGATCGGTGGAGGGCTCGATCACCGGGTAGGAGATGCTGGTGGCGATCACGCTGCGCCCGGTGGGCACGGGGATGGTGAACGAGCGCGGCTTGCGCGCGGGCGCATCGCCCGCCTCGACGATGAACAGCACGTCGGTCATGCGCTGGCGGCGCTTCCAGGTGAAGCCGGTGCGCTGGTCCAGGCCGCGCAGGCCGTCCTCCAGCACGGCGGTGTCTGGGCGCAGCTCGATGGCCTTGCGGTAGCCGGGCGCGGCCAGGCCGGGCTCGTTCAGCACTTCGTACAGAAAGCCCGCCAGGTAGTGGCTGAGCGCGTTCTGGTAGCCGTTCCTGAGCGCCAGCACTTCCGGGTCGTTCAGCGTCTCGACGGGGTAGCCGTTGATCTCCTTGCCCTGGCGCGTGGCGCCCTTGGCCTGGGCTTCTTCTTCGGCCGCGGCGGTTTCCTTGGCGCGGAATTCGGCGATCACCGCCTCGCGCTCGTGCGTGCGCTTGATGTCCACGCGGGCGTTCTCCAGGTCGCCCACCGCCACGCGGTTGAGCGCCAGGCGGGTGGTCAGGAAGACTTTTTCGTAGTCCTGTCCCTCGAAGGTCTTCAAGCGCTCGCTGACCAGGCTCGCGCCGGCCAGGCCCATCAGCTTGGACGGGTTGGTGCTGGCGGCTTCCTCCCATTCGCGCACGCGCTGGTCGGCCAGCAGGAAGGCCTCGGTGCTGTCCGGGTAGCGCCCGTCCAGGCGCAGCAGCTCGCCGCGCTCCAGGTTGTACAGCAGCGCCTTCTTGTCCTCGGCGGACGATGCCGAGGCCTCCAGCCGCGCCAGCGCCGCGCCCACGCCGGCGCTGCGGCTGGTGCTTTGCACCTCGCTGGCCAGCTTGTCATGGCTCTGCATGCCGGCGCAGCCGGCGAGGAATGCACTGATGGCCAGCGCCCCGGCGAGGCGCAGGCGCGGCAGTGTCCGGATGTTCATGGGTGCTCCTTGCAGCCGGTGGCTGCGCTCTGGACCCAGAAAACCCCGGCCGGCCTGCAGGCGGCGCCCGTGGCGGACGCGCGTCCTTCAGGCGGACGACACCGGCGCGGCGCGGCGCCCCCTTCCAGGCGCCGTGGCGTTCCACCGGTGCATCATCCTGGCTGTGGCTTTGTGGTTATTGCGGATGACGAAACGGCCGGCAGTGTAGCAAAGCCATACCGGGGGTGACAAAGCGTTTCGGCCCCGCGCACCCCTCAAAAATCCGCCACCACCGACACGTGCACGCTGCGCCCCGGCTGCGTCCAGGCGTCGTTGGTGGCCGACGATGCCGCCAGGCCGTACACGTCGGGCCACAGCCAGTATTTGCGGTTGGCGAGGTTGTGCAGCGCCAGGTTCAGTCGCAGGTCCTTCCCCACGCGCCACTGCACCGAGGCGTCCAGCACCGTGGCCGAGGGGAGGGTGAACTGCGTGTTGGGCGGCTTGACGGCGGTGGAGCTGTCGATGTCCTGGCCCCGCTTGGCCGCGTGGTGGCGCGCATCGAGCGCGAAGCCCCAGGCGGCGCGCTCGTACTGCAGGCCCAGGGCCAGCTGCGCCGGGTCGATGGAGTTCAGCGGCTGGCCGGTGTCCAGGTTGCTGCCGTGCGCACGGCCGTAGGCGGCGCGGCCGGACAGCCTGCCGCCCGCGACCTGGCCCCAGTCGTAGCGGCCCTTGACCTCGAAGCCGGAGATGCGCGCGCGCTCCAGGTTGATGGCCTGGAACACGCGCGGGTCCTGGGCGCTGCCGCTGCCGCGGATCAGCGCGGCGTCCATGATCAGGTTGGAGTAGCGGTTGCTGAACACCGAGGCGTCCAGGTGCAGCCGCTGCAGCCGCCCGCGCACGCCCCATTCCACGCCGCGGCTCTTTTCCGGCTTCAGGCTGCCGTTGGGCAGGATGACGACCTGCTCGGCCAGGTTCTCGAAGTAGCCGTTGACCTGCCCCGCCTCCGGGGCGCGAAAGCCCGTGGCGTACTGGCCGAACACGCTCCACTCGGGCGTGGCGCGGTACAGCACGCCGAACTTGGGGCTCACGGCCGAGCCGGACAGGGACTGGCCCGGCTGCCTGGCCGGGGGGTAGAAGCCGGCCTGGCTGGTCACGTCCAGCGCGAAGCGGTCCAGGCGCAGGCCGGGCGTGAGGCTCCAGTTGCCGGCGATGGACTCGCCCTGCACATACAGCGCGCTGCTGGTCTCGCGCGTGTCCGGGAAGCGCTTGAGCGGGAAGACCTCCGGCGGCGCCGGGTTCAGGCCGCCGTAGAGGTTGGTGATGCGGCTGCTCACGTGGTCGAAGCCATAGGTGAGCTGGTGCGCCCAGCCGCCCGTGCGCAGCAGCTTGCCGGCCTGCACGCCGGCCTGCCAGGTCTGCTCGTCATAGCGGTTGTCGCGGATGCGCAGCGGCAGCGCCTGGCGCACGCTGGTGCCGACCTGGCGCGAGTCCGCCTTTTGAAAGGCCAGCGTGGCCTGCACCTGGTCCGCTAAAGGCGCGTCCAGCTCGAAGCGGGCATTCCAGCCCAGGCGGTCGCGCTGCATGCTGCGCTCGGACGATTCGCCGGTGATGGCGCCGGCGGTCTGCGCCGGCGTGCCGACAAGCGGCAGCGGCGCGCGGCTGGACAGCAGCTCTATGCCCTGCTTGCGCTCAACGTGCTCCAGCGTGAAGACGTGGCGCTGGCCGGCATCCGGCGCCAGCACCACCTTGCCCAGCACGGCATCGTCGCGGTCGCGCTGCGGGTTGGGGCGCGTGCGGCGGCTGTCGGGGGTGTCCACGTCGCCGCGGTTGTCCAGCTCGTGCGCGCGGCGCGTGCTGGCGGTCACCATCCATTGCAGCCCCTCGCCGGCCTGGCCGGCTAGGGTGCCGGCGAGCGAGCGGCCATGGTTGTCGCCGCCGTAGCCGGCGGCGATGCGCCCGGCAAGGGCCTTGTCCGGCTGGCCGTCCCGGCCCTTCAGGAAGTCGCCCGGCTCGTAGGTGATGAAGTGCACCAGCCCGGCCATGCCGTCCGAGCCGTACAGGGCCGACGCCGGCCCGCGCACCACCTCGACCCGCTTGACCAGCTCCAGCGACAGCGATTCGCGGTCGAACACCGTGGTGCGGAAGGCGTAGCTGCGCGGCAGGCGCACGCCATCGACCAGCAGCAGCACCCGGTTGCCGCCCAGGCCGCGGATGTTGATGCCGGTGTTGCCGTCGCGCCCGGTGGCCGAGGTCACGCCGGTGACGGAAAAGCGCGAGGGCAGCAGCTTGACCGAGGTGTTGGGCAGCTCCTGCAGCGCCTCGCGCACGTTGCGCACCTGGCCGTCGCCCAAGGCGCGCGCGTCGATCACGTCATACGACAGCGGCAGCTCGTCGGCCACCTGCTCGTGGCGCGAGCCGCTGACCACGACCTCGGGCAGCGCGGCCAGCGCGTCGGCCGGCCGGGCCTGGGCGGCGGCCAGCTGCAGGCAGGCCAGCGCCACGAGAAAGCCCAGGCGCCTGTGCGCCCGGGGCGGGGGCATCGAAAACACATGCATGACACGCTCCAACTACGGGAAAACCATGTATTGCAGCCATTATTGGGTTCTTGACAACGGCGTTGATGCATGGTTTGGCGCAAGCGCTTGTATTTCTGGAGTGTTTGATTTGTATCAGCCCGCAGCGGCATGGGCGCAGGGAATATGACGCCAACGCCTGTTGTATTTCGCACGCCGCAGCCCGCAACAGGACGTTCTGGCAAGGGGACTTTCCCTGGCTGGCAGCTCCCAGGTACGGGGCCGCGGCGCACAGACACAAGGAGTCGCCTCATGAAAACCCGCACGCTGGCGCGCCTCACGGCGCTGGCCCTGTCCACCCTGGCCATGGGCGCCATGGCCCAGCACGACAAGGACGTCTCCAGGACGGAGCTGAACTACCAGGCGGGCTCATCGCCCCTGGCCGACGTGCCCATGTACCAGAGCGCCAACCCCAAGGCGCCCAAGATGACGCAGGCGGAATTCGACCGGGCGCGCCAGATCTACTTTGAGCGCTGCGCCGGCTGCCACGGCGTGCTGAGGAAGGGCGCCACCGGCAAGCCGCTCACGCCCGACGTCACGCTGCCCAAGGGCACGGACTACCTGAAGGTGTTCATCGCCTACGGCTCGCCCGCCGGCATGCCCAACTGGCAGACCTCGGGCGAGATGGACGAGGCCACCGTGGACATGATGGCGCGCTACATCCAGCAAGACCCTCCCACACCGCCCGAGTGGAGCATGCAGGACGCCAGGAACACCTGGAAGGTGATCGTGCCGCCCGAGGCGCGCCCGAAGAAGAAGATGAACCGGTACAACCTGGACAACATCTTTTCGACCACGCTGCGCGACACCGGCGAGGTGGCGCTGATCGACGGCGACACCAAGGAGATCATCAACATCGTCAAGACCGGCTACGCGGTGCACATCTCGCGCATGTCGGCCTCGGGGCGCTACCTGTTCGTGATCGGGCGCGACGGCAAGATCAACATGATCGACCTGTGGATGGAAAAGCCCGACAACGTGGCCGAAGTGCGCGTGGGCCTGGAGGCGCGCTCGGTCGACACCTCCAAGTTCAAGGGCTACGAGGACAAGCTGGCGATCGCCGGCGCCTACTGGCCGCCCCAGTACACCATCATGGACGGCAACACGCTGGAGCCGCTCAAGATCGTCTCCACCCGCGGCATGGTGGTGGGCACGCAGGAGTACCACCCGGAGCCGCGCGTGGCCTCCATCGTGGCCTCGCACTACAAGCCCGAGTTCCTGGTCAACGTCAAGGAAACCGGCAAGACCATGCTGGTGGACTACTCCAACCTGAAGGCGCTCAAGACCACCGAGATCGGCTCGGCCCCCTTCCTGCATGACGGCGGCTGGGATGCGAGCAAGCGCTACTTCATGGTGGCCGCCAACAACAGCAACAAGATCGCCGCCATCGACGCCAAGGACGGCAAGCTGGCCGGCCTGACCGAGGTTGGCAAGATTCCCCACCCCGGGCGCGGCGCCAACTTCACCCACCCCAAGTACGGCCCGGTGTGGGCCACCGGGCACCTGGGCGACGAAACCATCTCGCTGATCGGCACAGACCCGAAGAAGTACCCGCAGCACGCCTTCAAGGAAGTGGCCAAGCTCACCGGCCCGGGCGGCGGCGCGCTGTTCATCAAGACCCACCCCAAGTCCAGCAACCTGTGGTCCGACACGCCGCTCAACCCCGACCCCAAGGTGTCGCAGGCCGTGGTGGTGTTCGACATCAAGAACCTGGACAAGGGCTTCAAGACCCTGCCGATCGCCGAGTGGGCCGGCCTGGCCGACGACGGCGGCGCCAAGCGCGTCACCCAGCCCGAGTACAACAAGGCGGGCGACGAGGTGTGGTTTGCCGTGTGGTCGGCCAAGGACAAGCAAAGCGCCCTGGTCGTGGTGGACGACAAGACGCTCAAGCTCAAGAAGGTCATCAAGGACCCGCGCCTGATCACTCCCACCGGCCACTTCAACGTCTACAACACGCAGCACGACGTGTACTGACGGCCGCCGCCCTCCCGCTCCGCCCGTGCGGGAGGGCGCGGCGCTACTGAAAACATAGCTACATGCCGGCCATCCACGCCGGCATGTGCCGTTTCTGGCTGTATTTCGCTATTTTTTGCCGCCGGACGGCCACAGCACCGACGCAATCGCCAGCGCCATCAGCCCCACGGCCGCCCAGTCCTGCCAGCGCAGCACCTCGGACAGCCACAGCGCGCCGCTGAACACGCCAATCACCGGGATCAGCATCACGCTCAGGGTCGAGGCCACGGGCGGCAGCGTGCGCGCCAGGAAGAACCAGGCCGTCTGCGCAAAACCCAGCGCCAGCAGCCCGTTGTAGACGATGGCCAGCAGCGCCGGCGCGCCCGGCCGGTGCCAGGCCTGGTGCTCGAACGCCACGGCCAGCAGCGTCAGCACCGCGCAGGTGATGGCCACCATCCAGAACGACAGCGTGAGCAGCGGCACCGGCAGCTGCACCCGGCGCAGCAGCTGCGTGCCCAGCGCCCAGAAGGCCGCCGAGGTGAGCATCAGCCCCACGCCCAGGCTGCTCGCGCCCAGCATGCCCACCTCGTGCCACAGCAGCAGCACCACGCCCAGGGCCGCCGCCGCCACGCCGGCCCAGGCGCGCGCGCCCAGCCGGTCGCCAAACAGCACGCTGCCCAGCAGCGCCGAGAAAATCGGCATGGTGTAGCCCAGGATGGCCGCCCGCCCGCTGGACAGCCGCGGGATCGCCAGGATCATCAGCACATGCCAGGCCACCATGTTGGTGGCCGCCAGCAGCAGCACCCGCGGCCAGTGCGCACGGGCGATGGCAAACGGCGCTCCCTGCTGCACCAGCACCAGCCCCAGCACCGGCAGCCCCAGCCACAGCGAGGCCATGCGAAAAGTCAGCGGCGGCACATCCGCCACGCCCAGCTTCATGATCGGCCAGTTCAGGCCCCACACCAGGGTCAGCAGGGCGAGCAGGACGAGTTGGCGGCGGGATAGGGCAGGCATGGGGCGCGATTGTGCCGGCATGCGCTAGGGTGCGGGTGCTGCTCGCGGGGCAGGGGGGCGTGGGCGGGGGCAGAGACGGAGAAATACGAGGCCGGAGCTGATCAGCAGGGGGCGCCAGGGGGAATTGGAACCTGACCCCGATAAGCCCCTATTTACTGAAATCCTCCAACAGGTGCGTATCCTATGATATCGGCTTGATCATTAAGCAATACGACCCAACTGTCCAAATGTTTTTTGCTCACCAACGGGAGGTAATAAATCTTTTCATATGAAACATCCAAATTCTGGAGAGAATTATCTAAGATATCTTGTTGGGTAATTTTCGAGGTGAGCATTAGCGCGCTCAGCGGCTTCATTGTTTTTATGATTGTTGGCCGGCTTTTATTATATTCTTGCCACCAACTTGGCCTCCCGCTGGGCTCTAGGCCTGCTAGAGATAAGGCGATACTACGTAACGTCTCTGTTCCATCTGTGGATACGCGTGTGCCTAATAAAATTGGGCCGGACCAAGAAAGAGATCTCCATTTCGACTCTGCATTGGGGAGGTCTTCTATATCGACATCGACGGCTGAAACCACTACAAAACGGTCAGCCTCAAACGCGATGACTACTGGACGCGCTCGGCTAATAAAATATAAATTACAACCTAAAATCGAGAGTTGGAGAAAAATAATTAAGAGAAGATCCAGCGATAGTTCGCGTTTGGTTTTTTTTGGATTAAACAGTATGCTTGTTAAAAAAGGGCCGCAAACAATATGAGAGCCGATTAGTAGCGCAAACAACGTTCTTCCGCCAGACAATTCGTCCAATGGGTGCGGAAACCAAGCCTTAAAAACCACGAAAAAAATCGCAGCACCAATTAAAAGACTAACGCTTAAATGAATAATGGTGGCAAATAACGATGCGCAGAGGCGATTTTTAGTATGCATGCCATAATTAAAAAAAAGGAATCCGCATTAAGCGGATTCCTTTTTTAAAAAATTTAAATTTTATTAACGGCACTCACCTGGGGCATATTTATTCAACAGCGTCCCTGCTGTGCCGAATCCTGCCGCTCCAGCAGCCTTGCAACGCCACTTAATTTGAGCGGTAGGTGTGGGCAATGGAGTCGTTGCAACAGCTGTTGTGAGTGCCGCTCCGCCTGTGCCTACAACGTCTGAGCCGCCTGTGTACGGCGAGACGATTAGAGTTCCGTTTCCTGCCGCAGCTGTGGTTGTGGCGGTAATAACGCCAGTAGTTCCGGAGAGAACAACGGTGGTAACATTCTTGCTGTTTACGGTTGTGGTACCGTTGTTAATGCCAGTTGCGGGGGTTGTGCCGTAGCCCTCGGCATATCCGAAGGCGCCACTAGTTGCATTGGTGTTGGCTGCCAATTTTGCGTCTGCAATGAAGCCCATAGCTTCTGCAACACGGGCGCGCACCGTATAGTCCTGATACGCCGGCAACGCCACAGCCGCCAAAATACCAATAATCGCCACCACGATCATCAGTTCGATCAGGGTAAAACCCTTTTGCACAGAACGCATCGTACGTTTCATGATTTCCTCCTCGGAGTGAATGAATGAATAAATAAGCAAACACCCGCAGCAAGAACGCAGAAGAGAAAAAAGCGCGGGCTGGCTGGAGTGCAGCAGGGATCGTGCCAGTTACATCTGGCGGCCGGGTGCTGCCGTGGCGGCGGTTCGTCCTGCCAGCCGGGCGCAAGACGTCCCGGCAGCGTCCCTGCGCCGGCGGGGCTGCCAATTTTGTATGCCCTGCCTGTCCCTGGCGCTCCGCGCTGCGCCTTGTGCGCGCATCGGCCCGGAGGCCCCAAATCCGGCCCTGGAGGCACAAATTGGGTCAAATTGGCATCTTGCCGGCGCCAATGAACGAGAGTTTGCTATTAAAAAATGACTTCACGCGCTGCACAGGGGCAGCGTGGGCGGGCCTGGCCGTGCGCCCGGGTGGCGCTGCTGGCTGCCTGCGGCCCAGGGGCTGCCTAGCCCTGCACGAACTCCATCTCCGTGCCCGCCAGCGCGATACGGTCGCCGCCCTTGAGGGGAACGGCCGCGGCGCCCAGGAGGGCGCCGTTGAGCAGGGGCACGTGCTCGCCCTCGACGTGCGCCAGCACGAAGCCGTGGGGGCGGCGGGTGATGGAGGCGACCGAGACGCCGGGCTTGCCCAGGGTGGTGACGACCTTGGTCAGCACGACTTCGCGCCCGGCGGCGGGGCCGGAGGTGACGCGCACTGCGGCCTGCAGGACGGGAGGCGGGGGATGCGGCGGCGCGGCGTGCGCGGGTGCGGGCGCGGCGCCCATGGCTGCACCGGCGGCGGGCGCCGCGGTCGGCGCTGCCATGCCCGGGCGCATGAACAGGGTCTTTTCGTAGTCGGGCTGTGCCTCCTCGGCCAGGTAGCGCAGCCTGTACTTGCCCACCTCCACCGTGTCGCCGCTGCGCAGCGCCTGGCGCTGGGCGGGCTGGCCGTTGACGGTGGTGCCGTTGGTGCTGCCCAGGTCCTCGACCGCCGCGCTGCCGTCCGGCGCCAGCAGGAAGACGGCGTGCTCGCCGCTCACCGCCAGGTGGTCGATCACGATGTCGTTGTACGGGCGCCGGCCGATGGTGGTGCGCTCCTTGGTGAGCGGGACTTCCTTGATGACGACTCCATCAATGGTGACGACCATTCGGGGCATGTTGGGTGTTCCTTGGACGGCGGTTCGGTGAGGGCGGAGGGACGATTTTCGGAAACGAAATGTAGCTGCTGGCGGCCCGGCCTAGGCATCGGTGCGGCGGTTGTTGCCGTGGCCCTGCAACAGGCGCGCCATCAGGCCGGGGGGGGCGCCGGGCCCGGCCTGGGCGGGGGCCGCCGCTGTCGGCGCGGCCGCCACCTGGGCCAGCACCACGCTGATGTTGTCGCGCCCGCCCAGGGCGTTGGCCAGCGCCACCAGGCGGCGGGCTTTTTCGGGCAGGGGCAGGTCCTGGTGGGCCAGCTCCTGCAGGTCGTGGGGCTGCATCTGGTCGGTCAGGCCGTCCGAGCACAGCAGGTACAGGTCGCCGGGCTGGACGCGGTGCTGGTGCACTTCCAGCTGCGCCGCGCTTTCCACGCCCAGGGCGCGGGTGACCAGGTTGCGCTGCACCGAGTGCGCGGCCTGCTGCGCGGTGATCAGGCCGGCATCGACCTGCTCCTGCAGCCAGGAGTGGTCGTGCGTGAGTTGCTCCAGCGCGCCGGCGCGCAGCCGGTAGCCGCGCGAGTCGCCGATGTGGCCCAGGACCAGCCAGTCGCCGTGGAACACGCCGGCCACCAGCGTCGTGCCCATGCCGGCGTAGGCGGCGTGGGCCAGCGCCGCGCCCAGGATGGCGTGGTTGGCCTGCTGGGCGCTGTCCTCCAGCGCGCGGGCCACCGCGCCGGGCGTGGCGGTGTGGCCCTCGGGGCTGTTGAGCCATTGCGACATGTGCGCGCCGATGTGGTCTATGGCCAGGGTGCTGGCGACTTCGCCGGCGTTGTAGCCGCCCATGCCGTCGGCCAGCAGCATCAGGCCGCAGCGGGCATGCACGGCCACCGCGTCCTCGTTCTGGGCGCGCACCCGACCCGTATCGGTCAAGGCATGGAACTCGGGGCGGGGCGTCAAGGCCATGGGCGGAGCGCAAGCAGCGTGCAGGGGGGGCCAAGCATCATAGGCGAGCGCGGGCAGCGCGGCGAGCACGCCGCCCGGCGCTGGCGCCGCCCCCTTGCGCTGGGGCAGGAAACCCCGGCGCTCAGGCGCTCATGCGCCGCAGGAAGGAGCGGATGCGCTCGCTCGCCGGGTGGGCGAAGAATTCCGCCGGCGGCGCGTCGTGGGCGATGCAGCCCTGGTCGAAGAACATGACGCGGTCGGCCACTTCACGGGCAAAGCCCATCTCGTGCGTCACCACGATCATGGTCATGCCGCCGCGCGCCAGCTCGCGCATGACGTCCAGTACCTCCTGGACCATCTCGGGGTCGAGCGCGCTGGTGGGTTCGTCGAACAGCATGACCTTGGGCGCCATGGCCAGGGCGCGGGCGATGGCCACGCGCTGCTGCTGCCCGCCCGAGAGCTGCCAGGGGTACTTGTGCGCGTGGTCCTGCATGCCCACGCGCGCCAGCAGCGCCATGGCCTTGTCGTTGGCCTGCGCCCGCGAGATGCGCTGGATGCGCCGCGGCGCCAGCGTCAGGTTGTCCAGCACGGTGAGGTGGCCGAACAGGTTGAACTGCTGGAACACCATGCCGACCTCGCAGCGCTGCTGCTGCAGGGTGCGCTGGTCGTCGGTCACCTCGACGCCGCCTATGGTGATGCTGCCGCTGTCGTGCGGCTCCAGCCGGTTGATGGCGCGCAGGAGCGTGCTCTTGCCCGAGCCGGACGCGCCGATGATGGTCGTGACCTGGCCGGTGTAGAACTGGGTGGAGACGCCCTTGAGCACCTCGTGCTCGCCAAAGGCCTTGCGCACGTCCTTGCAGACGATGTAGGGGGCGGTCATTTGACGCGGCCCTCCACATCGAACCGGTGCTCGATGGCGTGCGTGACCTGGGTGACCAGCGTGGTCAGGATCAGGTAGGTGATGGCCACGGTGGTGAGCGTCGCCACCGGCTGGAAGGTGGCCGACTGGATGCGGTTGCCGACGTTGGTCAGCTCGACCACGCCGATGACGTAGGCGAGCGAGGAGTCCTTGAGCAGCGCGACGAAGTTGCTCACCAGCGGCGGCAGGGCGATCTTGAAGGCCTGGGGGAACACCACGTCCAGGAACACGCGCGAGCGCGGCAGGCCCAGGGCGCGCGCGGCCTCGGTCTGGCCGCGCGGCACGGCCAGCAGGCCGGCGCGGATGGCCTCGGCGTTGTAGGCGCCCACGTTCAGGCCCAGCGCCACGGCGGCGGCGGCGAAGTCGGGCAGGTTCAGCCCCGGCACCAGCACCGGCAGCGCGAAATACACGAACAGGATCTGCACCAGCAGCGGCGTGCCGCGGATGGCCCAGATGTAGAAGCTGGCCAGCCAGCGCAGCCACCCCAGGCGCGAGGTGCGCGCCAGCGCCGCGCCCGTGCCCAGGATGAGGCCGGCGACGCCGGCGACCACGGTGAGCTCCAGCGTGGTCAGCGCCCCTTCGGCGAACAGGGCGGCGTTGGAGCCTATGGGCTCGGGAAAGAACGACAGCAGCCAGCCGAGCAGCGACAGGACCAGCGCCATCAGCACCAGCGCCGCCACCAGCGTCGCGTTGCTGCGCTGGGGGCGGCTCCAGCGGGAGGGCCAAAGGGCAACGAGCATGGGGAAAAGCAAAAACGCCTGCGCCAGGCGCGAGGGCCGGGCGCAGGCTGGACGGTCAGGAAGGCTTTACTTGCAGGTCACGTCTTCCTGGAAGTACTTCTGCGAGATCTTGCCGATGGTGCCGTCGGCGACCAGTTCCTTGAAGGCCTTGTTCCAGGCGTCGGCCAGCGGCTGGTTGTCCTTGGCGACGGCGGCGGCGATCTTCTCGACGAACAGCATGTCGCCGGTCTTGAAGCCGGCCTTGGGGGCCTTGGCCAGCATTTCCTTGGCGACGAAGCGGTCGGTCACCCAGGCGTCCACGCGCTTGGACGACAGCGCGCTGCGCGCCGCCTCGTCGGTGGGGAAGTTCTTCACGTCCTTGACGCCGGGCACCTTCTTGACGTGCTCCAGGTAGGAGGTGCCGGTCTGCACCGCCACGGTCTTGCCGGCCAGGTCGGCGGCCTTGGCGATCTCGGGCTTGGTCGAGACGATGATGCCGCCCGAGCAGTAGTGCGGGTCGGTGAAGGTGGCCGCCTTGGCGCGCTCTTCGGTGATGCCGTGCGAGGCGATCACCAGGTCCCAGCGGTCTTGCTGCAGCCCGGTGAGCAGGGCGTCAAAGCCCACGGTCTTCCACTCGTACTTGAGGCCCATCTTCTTGACCACGGCCTCGGCCACGTCGATCTCGTAGCCGGTGAGCTGCTTGCCCTTGAAGAAGTTGAAGGGCGCGTACTGGCCCTCGGAGGCCAGGATGATGGTGCCGCTCTTTTGGATGTCGGCCAGCGGGCGGGCCTGCACGGTGGCGGCGGCGCACAGCGCCAGGGCGGCGGCGGCCAGGGTCTTGAGCATCTTCATGGAGTTCCTGCGCAGGGTGGTTCAGGTACACAAAAAAGTCCGGCGTTGCGGTTCACAAGCCGGACACGGAAAAAGCATGGTCTTGCGTCCGCAAAAAAGGGCCGCTTCGCGGGGCCGGTTTCGCGGGGTGGCGCATTATAGGGACGCACTTTTGCGGCTGTGCATGGGCGCAAACCCGTGCCGTGGCGGCGGCGCGCCCCTTGCATCAGCGCGCGCGCATCAGGGTGGACTTGCCGAACAGGCTCTCCAGCAGGTCCACGGCCAGCTCGGCGGTCTGGTTGCGCACGTCCAGCGCCGGGTTCAGCTCGACCAGGTCGGCCGAGGCCAGCTGGCCGCAGTCGGCCAGCATCTCCATGCACAGCTGCGTCTCGCGGTAGGTCAGGCCGCCGCGCACGTCGGTGCCCACGCCAGGGGCGACGGAGGGGTCCATGGCGTCCATGTCGAAGCTCACGTGCAGGTGCGTGCCGGCGTCCACGCCGGCCAGCGCCGCCTGCATCACCGCGCGCATGCCCAGCTCGTCGATGGTGCGCATGTCATAGACCTCGATGCCGTGCTCGGCGACGAAGCGCTTTTCCACGGCGTCCACGCTGCGCACGCCGATCAGCGCGATCTCGCCCGCAGCCAGCGCTGCGGCCCCGGTCAGCTGCGCCAGCGAGCGCGGGCCGTGCCCCAGCAGGCAGGCCACGGGCATGCCGTGGATGTTGCCGCTGGGCGAGGTCTCGGGCGTGTTGGCGTCGGTGTGGGCGTCAAACCACAACACCTTCAGGCGGCGGCCCTGGGCGCGGCAGTGCGCGGCCACGGCGCTGATGGAGCCGATCGCCAGGCAGTGGTCGCCGCCCATCAGCAGCGGCAGCTGGCCCTGCGCCAGTGCGGCGCTGGTGGCGTCGAACACCGCCCGGTTCCACTGCACGACTTCCTCCAGGTGGCGAAAGCCCTCCTGCGCCAGCGCCTGCGGGTTGCCGGGGCCATGCAGGTTGCCGCCGTCCTGCACCGCCAGGCCCAGGGCGCGCAGCGCGCGCGCCAGGCCGGCGATGCGCAGCGCGTCCGGGCCCATGCTGGCGCCCAGCACGCTGGCGCCGACGTCGGTGGGGGCGCCGATCAAGGTGACGGTGGTCATGGAAAGCTCCTTGTTCCAGGGTTCGAAGGCATGCGGCCGGGGCGAGGGGTGGGCGGTGCGATCTTGGCAGGCGGGGGTGCGTTCACCCTTTTTCAGCGCAGGAACGCATCCCAGCCGGTCTTGAGGATCAGCGCGCCGACCACGGTGATGAAGATGCCGCGCACGAAGCCGGCGCCGTGCTTGAGCGCCAGGTGCGCGCCCAGCACGCTGCCCACGACGTTGGCCAGCGCCAGCGGCAGCGTGAAGTGCCACCACACGTGGCCCTTGACGGTGAACAGGATCAGCGCCGCGACGTTGGTGGCCAGGTTCAGCAGCTTGGCCGCCGCCGAGGCGTGCAGGAAGTCGTAGCCCAGCACGCGCACGAACAGGAAGACGAAGAAGCTGCCCGTGCCAGGGCCGAAGAAGCCGTCGTAGAAGCCGATGCCCAGGCCGATGGCGCAGGCCGCCCAGGCCTCCTGGCGCGCGGCCAGGCGCGGTGCGTGCGTGCGGCCCAGGTCCTTGCGGGCCAGGGTGTAGGCCAGCAGCGCCACCAGCACCAGCGGCAGCAGCTTGCGCAGGAAGTCGGCCGAGATCAGCGTGACCACCCAGGCGCCGGCGAAGGCGCCGGCAAACCCCGCCGCCGTGGCCGGCAGCATGGCGCGCCAGCGCATGGACACGCGCCGGCTGTACTGCCAGGTGGCGATGCCCGTGCCCCAGAAGGCGGCGCTCTTGTTGGTGCCCATGAGCGTGGCGGGCGCGGCCAGGGGGAAGGTGGCGAACAGCGCAGGCAGCAGGATCAGCCCGCCGCCGCCGACGATGGCGTCCACGAAGCCGGCCAGCAGCGAGGCCAGCGAGACGATGATCCATTCCATGGCGGCGATTGTTGCACCGTTTTTGCTTCTTTATTGATAGCTATGAAGCGTTGATTGGCGCCGGCAAGAGCCTGTTTTCATCAAAAACGGGCAAAAAAAAGCACCTGGCGGGCAGGTGCTGCTGGAAAAAAGGCGCCTCTTGCGGGCGCCTGTCTCATGTTTGTGGCTGTTGTTGTGTCCCTGCGGGACGGGCTGTCTCCTCGGTCCCCTCGCCTGGCGGGCCGAGGCACGCGTCGAGTGCGGCCAATGTAGTCAGGATGGGCGGCGCCGGCATCGGGGATTTCCCCCGGGGCGCGGCCTCAGGCGCGGCGCAGCCACTGCGCCGCCATCTCGGCCATCATCAGCGTGGGGCTGTTGGTGTTGCCGCTGGTGATGTGGGGCATGGCGCCGGCGTCCACCACGCGCAGGCCGGCCACGCCGCGCACGCGCAGCTGCGAGTCCAGCACCGCCAGCGGGTCGTCGGCCCGCCCCATGCGCGTCGTGCCCACGGGGTGGAAGATGGTGGTGGCGATGTCGCCGGCCAGGCGCGCCAGGTCTTCGTCGCTCTGGTATTGCGGGCCGGGCTTGTATTCCTCGGGCGCGTAGCGCGCCAGCGCCGGCTGGTCGGCGATGCGGCGCACCACGCGCAGGCTGTCGGCGGCCACCTGCCGGTCCTCGGGGGTGGACAGGTAGTTGGGCGCGATGGCGGGAGCGTCCTCGAAGCGCGGGCTCTTGATCGTGACGCTGCCCCGGCTGGTCGGCTGCAGGTTGCAGACGCTGGCGGTGAATGCGGGGAAGGCGTGCAGCGGCTCGCCAAAGGCCTCCAGCGACAGCGGCTGCACGTGGAACTGGATGTTGGCGTGGTCGTACTGCGCGCTGCTGCGCGTGAAGGCGCCCAGCTGCGAGGGCGCCATGCTCATCGGGCCGCTGCGCTTGAGGGCGTACTCCAGCCCGATGCGCGCCTTGCCCAGCAGCGAGCCGGCGAGCTGGTTCAGCGTGGGCACGCCCTGCACCTTGTACACGGCGCGGATCTGCAGGTGGTCCTGCAGGTTGGCGCCCACGCCGGGCAGCTCGTGCGCTACCTGGATGCCGTGCTGCTGCAGCAGCGCCCCCGGGCCGATGCCCGACAGCTGCAGCAGCTGCGGCGAGTTGATGGCGCCGGCGCTCAGGATGACCTCGCGCGTGGCGTGCGCGGTGACCATCTCGCTGCCCGTCCAGACCTGCACGCCGGTGCAGCGCTGGCTGCCGTCGGCCTGCCTCTCCAGCACCAGCCGCGTGGCCTGGGCGTGCGTCCAGAGCTCGAAGTTCGGCCGGCCGTAGCAGGTCGGGCGCAGGAAGGCCTTGGCGGTGTTCCAGCGCCAGCCGGCCTTCTGGTTGACCTCGAAGTAGCCCACGCCCTCGTTGTCGCCGCCGTTGAAATCCTCGGTGGCGGGGATGCCGGCCTGCTGGGCGGCCTGGGCGAAGGCGTCCAGGACGTCCCAGCGCAGGCGCTGGCGCTCCACGCGCCACTCGCCGCCGCCGCCCAGGCGCTTGTTGCCGTGCAGGCGCTCGAAGGCCGGGTCGGCCTGGCCCGGCTGGTCCAGGCGCCAGTGGTCCTCGTGGCGGCGGAAGGCGGCCAGCACCTTGTCCCACGCCCAGGCGTCGTCGCCGGTCACCTGGGCCCAGCGCTCGTAGTCGCGCGCCTGGCCGCGCATGTAGATCATGCCGTTGATGCTGCTGCACCCGCCCAGGGTCTTGCCGCGCGGGTAGCGCAGCTGGCGCCCGTTCAGGCCGGCGTCGGGTTCGGTCTGGTAGAGCCAGTCGGTGCGCGGGTTGCCGATGCAGTACAGGTAGCCCACGGGCACGTGGATCCAGTGGTAGTCGTCCTTGCGGCCGGCCTCCAGCAGCAGCACGCGGCGGGTTTTGTCCGCGCTCAGGCGGTTGGCCAGCAGGCTGCCGGCGGTGCCGGCGCCGATGATGATGGTGTCGAAGGTGGTGTCGTTACTCATGGGGTTGCTGTCGTGCCTGTCCGACAGGCGTTGGCGCCATTGTCTGGGGGCGGGCGCGGGTGTCGAGAGGGAAAGTCCTGCAGGCTATGCTTTGTGTAGCAACATGCCTGCGCCAGCCAACGGCTGCGGGCCGTCCTGGATGTTTTTTCAAACGCGCGCCAAGCAGTTGTGAGCGTTTGTGCAAAACTGCGCCCCCATGCCCGAATTGACTCTGCCCACCCTGACCCGCACCGATGCGCAGCCCGCGCGCGTGCTGGCGCAGGGCGACTGGGTGGCGGCCGCGCTGGCCGACCGGGGCGCGGCGCGCCGGCTGCTGCGCCAGCTGCGCGCCACCGGCGGCGGCGCGCAGCTGGCCTGGGACCTGGACGCCGTGCAGCGGCTGGACCACATCGGCGCGCAGCTGCTGTGGAACCACTGGGGCCAGCGCTGGCCCGAGCAGCTGCAGGCGGGCGAGGCGCAGCGCAGCATGATCGAGCGCGTGGCGCAGTTCGCCGCCGAGCGGCCGCCGCGCCAGCGCCTGACGCTGGCCGGGGCGCTGGACACGCTGGGCGCGCAGGTGGTGCATGCGCTGGACCACGTCAAGCACCTGGTCGAGCTGATCGGCCAGCTGCTGCTGGATGTGCTGCGCCTGGTGCGCCAGCCGGCGCGTGGGCCCTGGCGCGACATCTCCGGCCACCTGTTCCGCATGGGCGCCACGGCGCTGCCCATCACGGCGCTGGTGGGCTTCCTGATCGGCGTGGTGCTGGCCTACCTGATGAGCCTGCAGCTGCGCCAGTTCGGCGCCGAGGCCTTCATCGTCAACATCCTGGGCATCTCGCTGGTGCGCGAGCTGGGGCCGATGCTGGGCGCCATCCTGGTGGCGGGGCGCTCGGGCTCGGCCATCACGGCGCAGATCGGCGTGATGCGCGTGACCGAGGAGCTGGACGCGATGCGCGTCATGGGCATCCCGCAGGGCTTTCGCCTGGTCATGCCGCGCGCGCTGGCGCTGGGCCTGGCGATGCCGCTGATCGCGCTGTGGACCACGCTGGCCGCCCTGGGCGGCGGCATGCTGGCGGCCGACCTGGCCATGGACATCTCGCCGGCCTATTTCGCGCAGGCGCTGCCGGCGGCGGTGCGCGTGTCCAACCTGTGGCTGGCCATGGGCAAGTCGGTGGTCTTTGGCGTGTTCATCGCGCTCATCGGCTGCCACTGGGGCCTGCGCGTCAAGCCCAACACGCAAAGCCTGGGCCAGGGCACGACGGCCTCGGTGGTCAGCGCCATCACCATGGTCATCATCGTGGACGCACTGTTCGCCGTGGCCTTCAAGAACGTGGGGTTCTGATGGCGCTGGACCCGCAGGCGGCCGCGCCCGCACCCACCCAGGCAGCGCCCGCCGCGCCCGTGGTCGAGATCCGCGACCTGTCCACCGTCTTCGGCCGGGGGCGCGATGCGTTCACCGTGCACGACCACCTGGACCTCACCGTGCGCCGCGGCGACATCCTGTCGCTGGTGGGCGGCTCGGGCACCGGCAAGACGGTGCTGCTGCGCCACATCCTGGGCCTCACCGTGCCCACGCGCGGCAGCGTCACGGTGCTGGGGCGGCCGGCCTCCGAGCTCGGCGGCGACGGCGCCAGCAGCCGCGTGGGCATGCTGTTCCAGCACGGGGCGCTGTTCTCCGCCTTCAGCGTGCTGGACAACATCGCGTTTGCGCTGCGCGAGCTGGGCACGCTGCCCGACGACGTCATCACCGACGCGGCGCTGGTCAAGCTGCGCATGGTCGGGCTCAAGCCCGAGCACGCCACGCGCATGCCGGCCGATCTGTCGGGCGGCATGATCAAGCGCGCGGCGCTGGCGCGCGCGCTCATCATGGACCCGCCCCTGCTGCTGCTGGACGAGCCCACCGCCGGGCTGGACCCGAACAGCTCGGACGAGTTTTGCGACCTGCTGCTGCAGCTGCACGCCGCGCTGGGCCTCACGGTCATCATGGTCACGCACGACCTGGACTCGCTGTACGCGCTGTCCACCCGCGTGGCGGTGCTGGCCGAGCGGCGCGTGATCGTGGAGGGGACGCCAGACGAGGTCACGCGCTTCAAGCACCCCTTCATCGACCATTTTTTCCTGGGCGAGCGCGGCCGGCGCGCCCGGGCAAGTGAGAAAAGCTAATGGAAAACCGATCCCACGCCCTGGCCGCCGGGGCCTTCGTGCTCATCGTGGCGGCGCTGCTGGCGGGCCTGGCGCTGTGGCTGACGCGCGACCAGACCGCCTACCGGCTGTACGAGCTGTCCAGCAAGGACGGCGTGAGCGGCCTGCAGCCGCAGGCGGCGGTGCGCTACAAGGGCGTGGCCGTGGGCAAGGTCACCACCATAGGCTTTGACCCGCAGGTCAGCGGCAACGTGCTGATCCGCATCGCCGTCAACGAAGACGCCCCCATCAGCCCCACCACCTTCGCCACGCTGGGCTACCAGGGCGTGACGGGGCTGGCGCACATCCTGCTGGACGACGACAAGCAGCCGCTGCCGCAGCCGCCCCGGGGCGTCAGCGGCCTGCCGCGGCTGCCGCTCAAGAGCTCGCCCCTGAGCCAGCTGGCCGAGCAGGGCCCGGCCATCCTGGGCCAGGTGCAGGAGGCCACGCAGCGCCTCAACCAGGTGCTGAGCGACGAGAACCAGCAGCGCTTTGCCACCGCGCTCACGCAGCTGGGCAGCGCCGCCGCCGGCGTCAGCCAGCTGGCGCGGCGGCTGGAGCGCACCGTGGACACGCGCCTGGACCCGGCGCTGGCCAGCGTGCCGCAGGTCGCGCAGGATGCGCGCCAGACCCTGGCCGCGCTGCGCCAGGCCGGCGACGCGGCCCGCAGCACGGCCGACGACATCGGCGCCACCGTGCGCGCCCTGAGTGCCGAGGGCGGCCCGGTCGATGACATCGCCAGCAGCTCCAAGTCGCTGGCCGCCGCCGCCGACCGCTTCGGCCGCGTCACGTTGCCGCGCCTGAACCACGCCGCCGACGAAACCGCGCGCGCCGCGCGGCGCCTGGGCCGCACCGCCTCGGGCATCAGCGACAACCCGCAATCGCTGCTCTACGGCCCCGGCGAGGCCGCCGCCGGCCCGGGTGAGCCCGGCTTTGCGCCGCCGCCCGCCCGGCCCTGAGTCGCCCCCTTGCACCGCGCCCACCAGGATGCCCCATGCGAACTACTGAATTGATAGCTACAAGCCGCCGGCTGGCGCCGGCAAGAGCGGTATTTGCCTGGATTTGCGCGGCTGCGCTGCTGGGCGGCTGCTCGGTGCTGCCCAAGCCCCCGGTGCGCGCCGACGTGTACGACTTCGGCCCCGGCCTGGCCCAGCCCCCGGCGCCGGCGCCGGCCGCCGCTGCGGCCCTGCCGCCCTTGGCCCTGGCGGACGTGGAAACCGTCGGCCTGCCCGAGGCCAGCTCGGCCCTGCTGTACCGCCTGGCCTATGCCAACGCCCAGCAGCTGCAGCCCTACACCCAGGCGCGCTGGAGCCAGCCGCCCGCGCTGCTGGTGCAGCAGGCGCTGCGCGAGCGGCTGGGGCGCGAGCGGGCCGTGCTGTCGGGCGACGACGGCCTGGCCACGCTGGTCGAGCAGGGGCGCATGCCGACCGTGCTGCGCACGCAGATCGAGGAATTCAGCCAGGTGTTCGAATCGCCGCAGCGCAGCTACGGGCTGCTGCGCCTGCGCGCCTCGCTGGCCGACGCCAGCCCGCGCGGCGAGACGCTGCTGGCGCAGCGCCTGTTCGTGGTGCGCCGCCCCGCCGCCACGCAGGACGCCGCCGGCGGCGCGCAGGCGCTGGCGCAGGCCGCCGCGCAGGCGGGCGACGAACTGGCGGCCTGGCTGGGCCAGCTGCAGCGCTAGCCTGGCAGGCAGGCAGGCGCAGGCGCGCCGCCACCCAGCCATGAAAGGGGCGTGCCAGGCACGCCCTTTTTCATTGGGCGCCCGGGCGCGTTCCTGGCCGGCCGCGCCGCCTACAAGCGCGCACGGCGGCGTGCTGACGCGAGGCTGCCGCGCAGGCCGACGCCGCCAGCGCGCACGCAGTTCTACAGTTTCCTCCATCGCTCGCGGCCGCCCCGGCAACCACCCGGCCTCCGGCGCGCAGCGATCAGCCAACTTCAATTTTTGTCAGACACCCATAGAAGGAGAACCGCCATGAATGAAGACCGCATCAAAGGCAACTGGAAGCAATTCACCGGCAAGGTCAAGGAGCAGTGGGGCAAGCTGACCGACGACGACATGGACGTGATCGCCGGCAAGCGCGACCAGATGCTGGGCAAGCTGCAGGAGCGCGAAGGCCTGGCCCGCGACGCCGCCGAGGAGCAGCTGAAGAACTGGGAGCGCACCAACCCCGACTTCCGCTGGGATTGAGCGGCACCCCTGGCCCCCTCCCTCCCTCTGCCCTCCCTTTTCTCTTTTCTTTTTTCCCTTTTCCCCAAGGAACCCTGCACCATGAAACACCTGCGCAACCTGATGGCCCTGGCCATCGCCGGCATGCTGGCCACCTCCGGCATGGCCATGAGCAAGGACGAGTACAAGGCCGCCAAGCACCGAGTCGAAGCCGACTACAAGGCTGCCAAGGCGCAGTGCGACGCGCTCAAGGACAACGCCCGGGACGTCTGCCAGAAGGAAGCCAAGGGCAACGAGAAGGTGGCCAAGGCCGAGCTGGAAGCCCAGTACAAGCCCAGCGACAAGCACACCTACAAGGTGCATGAGGCCCGCGCCGACGCCGACTACGAAGTCGCCAAGGAAAAGTGCGACGACCTGAGCGGCAACGCCAAGGACGTCTGCAAGAAGGACGCCAAGGCCGCCCACGTCGCCGCCAAGGAAAACGCCAAGGTGGCGCGCGCCGAGGCCAAGCCGGGCAACGGCACGGCGGCCAAGCAGGCCAACGTGGCCGAAGCCAAGAAGGACGCTGCCGAGGAAAAGCGCGAAGCCGACTACAAGGCTGCCAAGGAGCGCTGCGACAGCCTGAGCGGCGACGTCAAGGACAAGTGCGTGGCCGACGCCAAGCGCCAGTACGCGCAGTAAGCCCAGCCGCCTGCCTTGCAGGCAATCCCGCCCAGGTGGCGGGATTTTTTATGCCCGTTAGAGCCTGTTCAATGCCTTTTCATGGTGCCCGCAAGGCAGCACAAGGCCGTAATCAAGGCGGGCAACGATGGGTGCGGCCTTGTCCTGCCTTGCCCGCAGGGTTGCCCTGCAACGGGCACCATGAAAAGGCATTGGGCAGGCTCTCAACGCCCCACCAGTCCCGGAAACAGCTGCCCCAGCCCCTCGGCCATGACCTCCACCGCCAGCGCCGCCAGGATCAGCCCCAGCAGGCGCGTCATCACGTTGATGCCCGTCCTGCCCAGCACGCGCGCGATCGGGTCGGCCAGCGAAAAGCACAGCGCCGTGGCGATGGCGATCACCACGCCATAGCCCACCAGCGCGGCGTGCTGCGCGAAGGTCTGCGCCCGGTCGGCATAGATCACTACGGTGGACATGCTGGCCGGCCCGGTCAGCAGCGGGATGGTCAGCGGCACCACCGCCACGCTGTCGCCTTGCGCGGCCTTCTCGGCGCCGGCCTGCAGGACGCGCTCCTGCGGCTTGGCCTCGGCCGGGCGCGCGTTGAGCATGTTCACTGCGCTCAGCAGCAGCAGCAGGCCCCCGCCCACCTGGAAGCTCTGCAGCGAGATGCTGAAGAACGCCAGGATCTGCAGGCCCAGCAGCGCGCACACCGCGATCACGCAAAACGCCGTGAACGCCGACACCTGGATGGTGCGCCGGCGCTGCTCGGGGCTGAAGCCCTCGGTGTAGTGGATGAAGAACGGCACGATGGCCAGCGGGTTGACGATGGCCAGCAGCGCGACCAGGGGTTTGATCCAGTCCATCAGCGGCTCCGGGCGGGGGTGTGGGGTGCGGGCATGGCGGCTCTTGCAACAATGGGGCTGCATTTGAACGCAGTTTTGACAGGGAGGACGGCCATGGGCCAATGGATGGAACTTGCCGCCAGCGACGGCTTTGCGCTGCCCGCCTGGCAGGTGCAGCCCCAGGGCACGCCGCGCGGCGCCGTGGTGGTGCTGCAGGAAATCTTCGGCGTCAACCACCACATCCGCGACGTGGCGGCGCGCTTCGCCGCGCTGGGCTACCTGGCCGTGGCGCCCGCCACCTTCGCGCGCGTGCAGCAGGGCGTGGAGCTGGGCTATGGCGGCGCCGACCTGCAGCGCGCCAAGCAGCTCAAGGCCGCCGCCGAGGCGCTGCCCGCCCCCGGCGTGCTGGCCGACATCCAGGCCGCCATAGACCACGCGGGGCGGGACAGCGGTGCGCGCGTGGGCGTGGTGGGGTTTTGCTGGGGCGGGCTGCTGGCCTGGCGCGCCGCCTGCCAGCTCACCGGGCTGTCAGCGGCCGTGCCGTACTACGGCGGCGGCATGAGCACCCGGGCCGAAGCCGCACGCACGCCGCGCGTGCCGGTGCTGGCGCATTTCGGCCGGCTGGATTCCTTCATCCCGGTCAAGGGCGTGCAGGCGTTCGCCGCTGCACATCCCGGGGTCGAAGTCCACCTGTACGACGCCGACCATGGCTTCCACTGCGACCAGCGGCCCAGCTACGACGCCAGCGCCGCGCAGCTGGCGTGGACGCGGACGGTGGAGTTCCTCGGGCAGCACTTGCAAGCTTGATGGGCCGGTTGCCGGCGCCGTTCAATGGGTTGTTGCTATTGTTCTTGAAATAAAGGCGGCCTGGTGCGGCGCCCGCCGCCTCAGTGCGCCCCTGCCGCCGCATCGGCCGCGCCGGCGCCGGCCTGCGGGCGCGGCGCGTGGGCCAGCCAGACCAGCGGGATCAGCAGCATGAACAGCACCGCCGAGGCGTAGAAGATGTCGTTGGCCGCCAGCATGAAGGCCTGCTGGTTGGCCATGCGCTCCATCTGGGCGAGCGCCTGCGCGTCCGTCAGGCCGCCGCCGCGCAGCACCTGCAGGGCCTGCTCGAAGCCGGGGCTGGCGGGGGTGAGCGCCTCCATCAGCTGCGCATGGTGCAGCGTGGCGCGCCGCTCCCACAGCGTGGTGGTCACCGAGGTGCCGATGGCGCCGGCGGTGATGCGCATGAAGTTGGACAGCCCCGAGGCGGCCGGGATGCGTGCCGGCTCGATCTCCGACAGCGTGATGGTCACCAGCGGGATGAAGAAGAACGCCATCGAGATGCCCTGGATGATGGTCGGCACCATGATGGTGGCGAAGTCCGCCTGGGTGTTGAAGCGCGAACGCATCCACAGCACGATGGCGAACACCACGAAGGCGAAGGTGGCGTAGCGGCGCGGGTCGACGCGGCCGATGCTCTTGCCCACCACGGGCGACAGCACCATGGCCAGCAGGCCCACCGGGGCCATGATTTCGCCGGCCTGCGTGGCGGTGTAGCCCATGTATTGCTGCAGCCACAGGGGCAGCAGCACCACGTTGCCGAAGAACAGGCCGTAGCCCACCGAGGTGGCCAGCGCGCCGGCCCAGAAGTTGCGGTTCCTGAACAGCGTCAGGTCCACCACCGGGTGCTCCTCGCCGCGCTCCCAGACCAAGAAGGCGGCAAAGCCCACCAGCGCCACCAGGGCGCAGGAGACCACCAGCGGCGAGGCGAACCAGTCGTGCTCCTTGCCGATGTCCAGCACCAGCTGCATGGCGCCCACCCAGATGACCAGCAGCGCCAGCCCGATGGAGTCGATGGGCAGGCTGCGCCGCTCGCTCTCGCGCTTGTGGAATATCGCCCAGGTGGCGAAGACCGCGGCGATGCCCACCGGCACGTTGATGTAGAAGATCCACGGCCAGCTCATGTTGTCGGTGATCCAGCCGCCCAGCAGCGGCCCCATCACCGGCGCGATCAGCGTGGTCATGGACCACAGCGCCATCGCCAGCCCGGCCAGCGCGCGCGGGTAGCTGGACAGCAAGAGCGCTTGCGACAGCGGGATCATCGGCCCGGCGACGAAGCCCTGCAGCGCGCGCGCCGCGATGAGCAGCGTCATGTTGGGCGCCAGCCCGCACAAGAGCGAGGCCAGCACGAACAGCGCCACGCTGGCGACGAACAGCCGCACCTGGCCAAAGCGCTGCGACAGCCAGCCGGTGAGCGGCACGGCAATGGCGTTGGCCACGGCGAAGCTGGTGATGACCCAGGTGCCCTGCGTGGGGCTGACGCCCAGGTCGCCGGCGATGGCCGGCAGCGACACGTTGGCGATCGACGTGTCCAGGACGTTCATGAACGTGGCCGCCGACAGCGCCAGCGTGCCCCAGGCGCGGGCGCTGCCGGTCAGCGGCGGGACCGGCGCCGCGAGGTGGGGCGCGGCCATCTCAGGGCCTGGCGAGGTTGGCCGCGACGATGCGGGCGACCTCGGCGCTGGCGCCATCGTCGAGCTGGTCGAACACCTGCGTGCTGGCTGGCGGCGCGCTGCGCGGCGCCTCGGCCAGCGAGGGGCCGTCCTGCTGGCGCGTGTCCACCTCCACGTTCATGGACAGGCCGACGCGCAGCGGGTGCTCGCCCACCTGGCCTGCGTCCAGCGCGATGCGCACCGGCACGCGCTGCACCACCTTGATCCAGTTGCCGGTGGCGTTTTGCGCCGGCAGCAGGGCAAAGGCCGCGCCCGTGCCCACCCCCATGCCGGCCACGGTGCCGCGGTACTGCACCTTCTTGCCGTACAGGTCGGCGGTGAGCGTGGCTGGCTGGCCCAGGCGCAGGTTGCGCAGCTGGTTTTCCTTGAAGTTGGCGTCCACCCAGACCTCCTTGAGCGGCACGATGGCCATGAGCGGGCTGCCAGCGGCCACGCGCTGGCCCAGCTGCACGCTGCGCCGCGCCACGTAGCCGTCCACCGGCGCGGGCAGCGTCATGCGGCGGCTGGCCAGCCAGGCCTCGCGCAGCCGCGCGGCGGCGGCCAGCACGCTGGGGTGCTGCTGCACGGCCACGCCCTGGGTCAGGGCGCGGTTACTGGACAGCTGCTCGCGCGCGGCGGCAATGCCGGCCTGCGCGGCGGTGCGCGCCGCCTGCGCCGCCGCCAGCTGCGTGCGCACGCTGGCCAGCTGCGCCTGGGCGTGGTTCATCTCCTCGGTGGAGACGGCGCCGGCGCTGGCCAGCTGCTGGCGCCGGCGCGCGTCGTCCTGCGCGCGCGCCACCTCGGCCTGGGCGCGCTCGATGTCGGCCTGGGCGCGCAGGCTCTCGGCCTCGCGCAGGCGCACCTGGGCGGCCAGGGTCTCGTTGTTGGCGTACAGCGTGCGCGCCTGGCGCACGGCCTGGGCCAGCGCGGCCTCGGCCTGCGCCAGCGCCACGCGCGCATCCGCCGGGTCCAGCTGCACCAGGGCGGTGCCGGCGCGCACGAAATCGGTATCGTCGGCAGCGATGGCCATCACCGTGCCCCCGGCCTGCGGTGTGATCTGCACGATGTTGCCCTGCACATAGGCGTTGTCGGTGTGCTCGTAGTGGCTGGCCACCAGCCAGTCGTACAGCCCGAAGGCAACCGCACCCACGCCGACCACGGCGGCGAGCAGGAGCAGCGTGCGCTTGCGGCGGGCCCGGGCCTGCTGGGGCGAGGGCGGGGTGGCGGCGGGCGGGGGGTGTGGTCATAGGAGCGGCGGGGTGAGGACGGACGATCGGGGACGGGCCGGCAAGGCCGCGGACCTTCAAAAAAGAGAGCTGTACAACGTGCGGGGACAAGGGCAGGCGCCGGAATGAGCCCCCTGGACCGCTTTATTGGGGTCAGATTCCAATTAACCGCCGGCCTCCGAAACCTCATGGGGCCGGTGCCCCGATTGGCATCGATGGTTCTCGGCTGGCCGGTCTTTATTGGAATCTGACCCCAATTTGGTTAATTGGAATCTGACCCCAATAAGGGGAGTCAGTCCTCGGCAGTGCCGGGCGGCGGGGTGGCCAGGGTCTGGAGGTTGGTTTCCATCCGGTCCAGGTGGGCGCGCAGGGCGTCCTGCTGGGTGGTGTCCAGGCCGTGGAGCAGCAGCTCCTGCACGCCGCCCAGCAGCGCGGGCAGCTGGGCGGCCACGGCGCGGCCGGGGGGGGTGAGGGCCACCTGCACCACGCGCCGGTCGTGCGGGGCGCGCTCGCGCTGCACCAGGCCCTTGGCTTCCAGGCGGTCGAGCAGCCGGGTCAGGCCGCCGCTGTCCATGTGGCATTCGCGTGCCAGGGCGCTGGCGCTGACGTGCTCATGGCCCAGCAGGCGCACCAGCGGCTTCCACTGCGCGTCCGTCAGGCCCAGCGGTTCGACGCGGCATTCGATGGCGGCGCCCAGCTGGTTGACGATGCGCCGCAGCTGCAGCCCGATGCTGCGCTCGGGCGCGTAGTCGGCGCATGGCGGCTGGGCGGGGCAGGGCTGGGACATGGGGTGCCACGATAATTGACGCGTCAAATATTGTCAAAGCAAATGTTGCCGCAAGGTGCGGGCGCCTGTGTGCCCAGCGCCAGACGCTCAGTGCTCAGCGCCCCGCCCGCGCCAGATAGCGGTTGCGCCAGAAGTACACCGTCAGGCCGCCTGCGATCAGCAGCATCACCAGCAGCGCGCCCCAAAAGCCGTTGTGCATCTTCACGAAGGGCAGGACTTCGAAGTTCATGCCGAAGATGCCCGCGATCAGGTTCAAGGGCAGGAACACGGCGGTGAGCACGGTGAGCACGCGCATGATTTCGTTGGTGCGGTTGTTCTGCACCGAAAAGTGCATCTGCACCGCCGCCTCGGTGCTTTGCTCCAGCCGGCGCACGTGGTGCGCGACGCGGGCGATGTGCTCCAGGACGTCGCGCGAGCGCACCTTGAGCAGCTCCAGCTCGCGCTGCGCCAGGCCGCTGTCGCAGGCCATGCGTCCGCCGTCCAGCGCGCCGCTCCAGGCCTGCAGGGCCGAGCGCTGGTCCTCGCAGATCTCGGTCAGGTGGTGCAAGGCCAGGCGCGCGGCCATGAGCGAGCTCCAGTGGTTGAAGCGCCCGCGCGGGTTCAGCAGCGCCACCTGCCAGTGGTCGAGCTGGCGCGACAGGTCGCGGCGCAGCTCCAGGTAGTTGTCCACGATGTGGTTGACCAGGCGCAGCATCAGGTCGGCGGTGCTGCCGGGCAGGCGCACGCCGGCCACCGAGGGGCTGGTGTTCAGCTCGCACACCAGGGTCTGGGCGGATTCCTCGGCCTGGTCGGCGTCAAGGGGCGCGGGTGCGGCGGGCGGCGGGGCGGTGAGGCGATCGGCATAGCTGTCGCGCACCGTGCAGTCCTGCGGATGCACCGACAGCAGCAGTGCGTCGAACAGCACCAGGCCCACGGGGCTGGTGTCGATGCGCCGCAGCACCGGCGGGCCGCCGCGCACGGCGCGCGGCAGCGGCGCCTCGGCCGTGCCATGCGCGGTCGCCAGCTGGCGCATGACCAGCAGGTCGTATTGCGAGGTGTAGTCGTAGTGCGAGGGCAGCTGGGTGCTGAGCAGGTCGGTGACGTGCAGGTCCACCAGCTGCAGCCCGGTGACGGCCTGCACCATGGCCTGGAAGCGCGCCAGGTCGCCCTCCAGCGCGGCGCGCGTGCAGGCCACCCAGTAAAAGCCCACGGGCGGGGGCTGCCCGGGCAGGGCGGTCAGCTCGGCCGCGCTGGCGCCGGGCTGGATGTGGAAGACACGGAATGGGGTGGGTGGCTGGGTGGATTCGGTCAAGATGGGCTCCCGCGCTGGTGGCCCCGGCGCGGGAAGCTCTCATTTCTGGAGCAGGCGTGCCGCCTCCAGGGCGAAATAGGTGAGCACGCCGTCGGCGCCCGCGCGCTTGAAGGCCAACAGCGACTCCATCATGGTTTTGTCGTGGTCCAGCCAGCCGTTGGAAGAAGCCGCTTTCAGCATGGCGTATTCGCCCGACACCTGGTAGGCGAAAGTCGGCACCTTGAACTCGTACTTGACGCGGCGCAGCACGTCCAGGTAGGGCATGCCGGGCTTGACCATGACCATGTCGGCGCCCTCGGCCAGGTCCAGCGCCACCTCGCGCAGCGCCTCGTCGGTGTTGGCCGGGTCCATCTGGTAGACGTTCTTGTTGCTGGCGCCCAGGTTGGCGGCTGAGCCCACGGCGTCGCGGAACGGCCCGTAGAAGGCGCTGGCGTACTTGGCGCTGTAGGCCATGATGCGGGTGTGGATGTGGCCGTGCGCCTCCAGCGCATCCCGGATGGCGCCGATGCGCCCGTCCATCATGTCGCTGGGCGCGACCATGTCCACGCCGGCCTCGGCGTGCGCCAGCGCCTGGCCGACCAGCAGCTCCACCGTCTCGTCGTTGAGGATGTAGCCGCTGTCGTCGATCAGCCCGTCCTGGCCGTGGCTGGTGTAGGGGTCCAGCGCCACGTCGGTCATCACGCCCAGCTCGGGGAATTCCTTCTTCAGCGCCCGGATCACGCGCGGGATCAGGCCCTCGGGGTTGAGCGATTCCTTGCCGTCGGGCGTTTTCAGGGCGCCGTCGATGGAGGGGAACAGCGCCAGGTAGGGGATGCCCAGGCGCACGCATTCCCCGGCCACCGGCAGCAGCAGGTCCAGGCTCAGGCGCTCGACGCCCGGCATGGAGGCCACCGGCGTGCGCCGGTTCTCGCCCTCGTGCACGAACACCGGGTAGATGAGGTCGTGCGGCGAGAGCTGGTGCTCGCGCACCAGGTTGCGGGTGAAGGCGTCGCGGCGCAGGCGGCGCGGCCGGTTGGCGGGGAAGGGGGTGGGGCTGGACAGGTGCATGGCGGGCATTGTCGGCCACCAGGGGCGCGCTTGCACCTGCTGCGCGGTGGTGCTAGATTGCCGCCGGGCGTTCGCGCGCCCCCCGCTTTGCCTCCCTGAGCGGGGCCTCGGCCGGCACGCATTGCCAACGAGGCTTTCCCGCCCGGCTGCGCCGGGCTTCTTTTTTGGTGCGTGCCAATGCTCTGGGTCAAGGCCTTCCACATCGTCTTCATCGCCAGCTGGTTCGCCGGCCTGTTCTACCTGCCGCGCATCTTCGTCAACCTGGCGCTGGTCGAGCCCGGCTCGGCGCTCGAGCGCGAGCGGCTGCTGCTGATGGCGTGCAAGCTGCTGCGCTTCACGACGCTGCTGGCGCTGCCGGCCATCGGCCTGGGCCTGTGGCTGTGGCTGGGCTACGGCATAGGGCGCGGGCCGGGCAATGGCTGGCTGCATGCCAAGCTGGCGCTGGTGCTGGTCATCGTGGGCTACCACCATGCCTGCGCGCGGCTGCTGGCCCAGCTGGCCGCAGGCACCAGCCGGCGCAGCCATGTGTGGTTCCGCTGGTTCAACGAGGTGCCGGTGCTGCTGCTGGTGGCGGTCGTGGTGCTGGTGGTGGTCAAGCCGTTCTGAGAGCCTGTCGTGCACAAGACGGTCGCCTGGCCCCTGGCGCTGATCTATGTCGCGCTGATCGTCTTCGCCAGCCTGTTCCCCTTCGAGGGCTGGCGCGCGCAGGGGATCTCGCCCTGGGTGTTCCTCACGGCACGCATCCCGCCGCCGTACTGGAGCTGGTTCGACGTGACCATCAACGTGGCCGGGTATGCGCCGCTCGGGTTCCTGCTGGCGCTGGCCTGCCTGCGCTCGGGCCTGCCGCGCGCGGCTGTGCCGCTGGCGGCGGCCAGCGGCATGCTGCTGTCCATGGGCATGGAGTACCTGCAGATCTTCCTGCCGCGGCGCGTGCCCTCCAACCTGGACCTGGTGCTGAATGCCGCCGGCGCGCTGGCCGGGGCGCTGGCCGCCGCGCTGCTGGAGCGGCTGGGCGCCCTGGCGCGCTGCAGCCGCCTGCTCGAGCGCTGGTTCGTGCCCCAGGCGCGCGGCGCGCTGGTGCTGCTGGCGCTGTGGCCCTGGGCGCTATTGTTCCCGGCGGCGCTGCCGTTCGGGCTGGGGCAGGTGTGGCAGCGGCTGGAGGACGCCCTGGCCGATTTGCTGGAGGGCACGCCCTTCCTGGAGTGGCTGCCGCTGCGCGAGGCGCCGCTGGAGCAGATGTCGCGCGGCAGCGAGCTGCTGGCCGTGGCGCTGGGCCTGCTGATCCCCTGCCTGCTGGGCTACTGCGCGATGCGCCATATGGGGCGGCGCGCGCTGCTGGCGCTGGGCGTGGCGGCCGTCGCCGTGGCGGTGACGGCGCTGTCGGCGTCCCTCAGCTGGGGCCCCGCCCATGCCTGGGAGTGGCTGACGCCGGCCGCGCGCATCGGCACCCTGCTGGGGCTGGCCATGGCGCTGGCCCTGGTGGCGCTGCCGCGCCGCGCCTGCGCGGCCATGCTGCTGGTCGTGCTGATGCTGCACCTGAACCTGCTCAACGACGCTCCGCAGGACGCGTATTTCGCACAGAACCTGCAGGCCTGGGAACAGGGCCGCTTCATCCGCTTCTACGGGCTGGGCCAGTGGCTGGACTGGCTCTGGCCCTACGTCACGCTGGCCTATGTGCTGGTGCTGGTGTCGCGCCGCGAGGGCCAGCTGCCGCCAGGCTCCGGGAAGGTGCGGACGAGCCCCCCATGACCGCCTGGAGCGCCACCAGCCGCCCGCCCGGCGTTGCAGATGCACGCCGCAAGCCCGCGCTACGGCTGCGCTCTGCGCCCTGGCCGGACAGCTTGCGGCCCTCCTTTCGGGTATGCGGGATTCATCCACGCCTTCCGGGCTTTCCTAGAATCGCCCCATGACTGCCAGCACCACGCCCTATTTCCAGCGCCACATCTTCTTTTGCCTGAACGAGCGCGCCGCGCCCGAGGCCTGCTGCGCCTGCCATGGCGCGCAGCAGGCCTTCGAGCATTGCAAGAAGCAGGTCAAGGCCCAGGGCCTGGCCGGGCCGGGCAAGGTGCGCGTGAACAAGTCCGGCTGCCTGGACCGCTGCTCGGGCGCGCCCGTGGCCGTGGTCTATCCCGACGGCGTCTGGTACAGCTACGTGGACACCGACGATATCGACGAGATCATCGAGTCGCACCTGAAGAACGGCCAGGTCGTCGAGCGCCTGCTGCTGCCGCCGGACGTGGGCCGCTGAAGCCCCGCAGGCGCCCTTTTTTGCCTTTTTTGGGTGTTTTCGGGGCCACGCCGGCGCCGATAAACAATAGTTTGCTACTAATTTTGGAGCATCCGACATGAGTGTTTCGCCATGAACGCCCAGACCGAGCGCCTGGACTTCGCCGGCGCCGCAGGCGCCATCGAGGCCCGGCGCGACGCTCCTGCGGCCGGGCTGCCCGTGCGCGGCGTGGCCGTCATCGCCCACCCCCATCCGCTGTACGGCGGCACCCTGGACAACAAGGTCGTGCAGACCCTGGCGCGCGCCTTCGTCGCCTGCGGCTACGTGGCCATACGCTTCAACTTCCGGGGCGTGGGGGCTACGGCCGGGGTGCACGACGAGGGCCGGGGCGAGCTGGACGACATGCTGGCGGTGGTGCGCCAGGCGGCCCCCGAGGGCCCGATCGCGCTGGCCGGCTTTTCCTTCGGCGCTTTCGTCGCCAGCCACGCGCTGGCCCGGCTGTGGGACGAGCGCCAGGTCGAGCGCGCCGTCCTGGTCGGCACCGCCGCCAGCCGCTTCACCGTGGCCGAGGTGCCGCCCAGCGCGCAGCTGGCCACGCTCATCGTGCATGGCGAGCACGACCACACCGTGCCGCTGGCATCCGTCATGGACTGGGCGCGGCCGCAGCAACTACCGGTTACGGTTGTCCCTGGGGGCGGCCATTTCTTTCACGGACAATTGCCGCTCCTGAAGAACCTCGTCATGCGCCACCTGCAGCAGCAGCCCAGGCCCTGATGCGCGCCGCCCGCGTGGCGGCCTCTTGCCCACCGCTCCCCGCCCGGCCTTCCCCTCCTTCTTTCAGTCCCTTCTTTCCTCTCGTCTGCCTCCATGCCTTCTGCCCTGTCCTTGCTGCGAACCCTTGCCTGCGCCGTGGCGCTCGTTCCTGCCGCCCTGTGGGCGCAGGCGCCCCAGCCGCCGGAGATCGCCGCGCGCAACTACCTGCTGGTGGACGTGACCGCCGGCCAGACGCTGGCGGCCAAGGACATCGATGCGCCGGTGGAGCAGGCCTCGCTGACCAAGCTCATGACCGGCTACCTGGTGTTCGACGCGCTGCGCGCCAAGAAGATCACGCTGGAGCAGCGCCTGCCGGTGAGCGAGCGCGCCTGGAAGATGCCCGGCTCGCGCATGTTCATCGACCCCAAGATGCAGGTGCCGGTCGATGACCTGCTCAAGGGCATGATCGTGCAGTCCGGCAACGACGCCACCATGGCGCTGGCCGAGGGCGTGGGCGGCACGGCCGAGAATTTCGTGCGCCTGATGAACGAGCAGGCCAAGGCCTTCGGCATGAAGGGCACCCAGTACAAGAACCCGGAAGGGCTGACCGAGGCCGGCCACACCACCACCGCGCGCGACCTGGGGGTGCTGGCCACGCGGCTGATCCAGGACTTCCCCGAGTACATGCACTACTACTCGACCAAGCAGTACCGCTACGAGGGCACGCCGGCCTCCAACAGCAACAACCGCAATACGCTGCTGTTTCGCGACCCCACGGTGGACGGCCTGAAGACCGGCCACACGAAGGCGGCCGGCTACTGCCTGGTGGCCACCGCCCGGCGCGAGTTCCCGCAAAGCGGGCAGCGGCGCCTGGTGTCCGTCGTGCTGGGCGCGGCCAGCGAGAACGCGCGGGCGGCCGAGAGCCAGAAGCTGCTCAACTGGGGCTACACCGCGTTCGATGCGGTCAAGCTGTTCGATGCCGGCCAGGCGGCGGCCACGCCGGCCATCTGGAAAGGCACGCAAAACACGCTCAAGATCGGCCGCCCCGACGCCATCGTGGTCACCGTGCCGGCCGGCAGCGCGGGCAAGCTGTCCACCACCGTGGTGCGCCAGGACCCGCTGATCGCGCCCTTCACCAAGGGCCAGTCCGTGGGCACCCTCAAGGTAATGCTGGGCGAGCAGCCCGTGGCCGAGGTGCCCCTGGTGGCGCTGGAGGACGTCGGCCAGGCCGGCTTCTTCGGCCGCGCCTGGGACGCGATCCGGCTGTGGATCAAGTAAACCAGGCAGCTGCCGGCAGGCCCGGGGCCGGGCCGCCCGGCCCCGCCTTGCCCCACGCCGCGTAAGGCGCTACACTCGCGGGCTTTTCGGAAATTTCCGAAGGGATTCACGTTTTCGCAAATTCACGCTTGTTTCACGTTTAGGGACGAATCACAGCAATGCCAACCATCAATCAGCTCGTGCGCCACGGCCGCACGGTCGAAGTTGTCAAATCCAAAAGCCCGGCCATGGAGAACTGCCCCCAGCGCCGCGGCGTGTGCACCCGTGTGTACACCACGACGCCCAAGAAGCCGAACTCCGCGCTGCGCAAGGTCGCCAAGGTGCGCCTGACCAACGGCTTCGAAGTCATCTCCTACATCGGCGGCGAAGGCCACAACCTGCAAGAGCACAGCGTCGTGCTGGTGCGCGGCGGCCGTGTCAAGGACCTGCCCGGCGTGCGCTACCACATCGTGCGCGGCTCGCTGGACCTGCAGGGCGTCAAGGATCGCAAGCAGTCGCGCTCCAAGTACGGCGCCAAGCGCCCGAAGGCCAAGTAAGCCGGTTTTCGTGTTTTTCGGTGCTGCCTGCCGCGTGGCGCGGTGTGCGGCGTAGTGACCCCAAACGCAGGTGTTCTGCGCGGGTCGAGTAAGTGAGAGACCTGGATGGCTCTCGCGGCAGCCGGAAACGGTGCCAACTGAAGCAAAGATAGAGGTGAAAAAATGCCACGTCGTCGCGAAGTCCCCAAACGTGAAATCCTGCCGGACCCGAAGTTCGGCAACGTCGAGCTGTCCAAATTCATGAACGTGATCATGGAAGGCGGCAAGAAGGCTGTTGCAGAGCGCATCATCTATGGCGCCCTGGAACTGGTCGAGAAGAAGCAGCCCGAGAAGGACCCCCTGGAGGTGTTCCTGACGGCCATCAACAACATCAAGCCGATGGTCGAAGTGAAGTCGCGCCGCGTGGGCGGTGCCAACTACCAGGTGCCCGTGGAAGTGCGCCCGGTGCGCCGCCTGGCCCTGTCCATGCGCTGGCTCAAGGAAGCCGCCCGCAAGCGCGGCGAGAAGTCCATGGCCCAGCGCCTGGCCAATGAGCTGATGGAAGCCAACGAAGGCCGCGGCGGCGCCATGAAGCGCCGCGACGAAGTGCACCGCATGGCCGAGGCCAACAAGGCGTTCAGCCACTTCCGCTTCTAACGCAATCGGTTGGGCGTTGATCGTCGGGCGCCGGGCCTACAGCCCGATGCCCGACTGTTTCGTTTCCGCTCAACGCTCAACACCCAACGCACAACGGAATTTTCATCATGGCCCGCAAAACCCCCCTGGACCGCTACCGCAACATCGGTATCTCGGCGCACATCGACGCTGGCAAGACCACCACGTCCGAGCGCATCCTGTTCTACACCGGCGTGACCCACAAGCTGGGCGAAGTGCACGACGGCGCCGCCACCACCGACTGGATGGAGCAGGAGCAGGAGCGCGGCATCACCATCACCTCGTCGGCCGTGACCTGCTTCTGGAAGGGCATGGACCTGTCGCGCCCCGAGCACCGCATCAACATCATCGACACCCCCGGCCACGTGGACTTCACCATTGAAGTCGAGCGCTCCATGCGCGTGCTGGACGGCGCCGTCATGGTGTACTGCGCCGTGGGCGGCGTGCAGCCGCAGTCCGAGACCGTCTGGCGCCAGGCCAACAAGCACAAGGTGCCCCGCCTGGCGTTCGTGAACAAGATGGACCGCACCGGCGCCAACTTCTTCAAGGTCGTCGAGCAGATGAAGCTGCGCCTGAACGCGCACCCGGTGCCCATCGTGGTGCCGATCGGCGCCGAGGACAACTTCCAGGGCGTGGTGGACCTGATCAAGATGAAGGCCATCATCTGGGACGAGGCCTCGCAGGGCATGAAGTTCGAGTACCAGGAAATCCCGGCCAACCTCGTGGACACCTGCAACGAGTGGCGCGAGAAGATGGTCGAGTCGGCTGCCGAGGCTTCGGAAGAGCTGATGAACAAGTACCTGGAAGAAGGTCAGCTGTCTGAAGAAGACATCATCGCCGGCCTGCGCCAGCGCACCATCGCCACCGAAATCCAGCCCATGCTGTGCGGCTCGGCCTTCAAGAACAAGGGCGTGCAGCGCATGCTGGACGCCGTGCTGGACCTGCTGCCCGCACCCACAGACATCCCTGACGTCGCCGGCACCGACCCCGACGACGAAGAGAAGAAGCTGACCCGCAAGGCCGACGACAACGAGAAGTTCTCGGCCCTGGCGTTCAAGCTGATGACCGACCCGTTCGTGGGCCAGCTGACCTTCGTGCGCGTGTATTCGGGCGTGCTGTCCAAGGGCGACACGGTCTACAACGCCGTCAAGGGCAAGAAGGAGCGCATCGGCCGTATCGTGCAGATGCACGCCAACGAGCGCCAGGAAATCGACGAGATCCGCGCCGGCGACATCGCTGCCTGCGTGGGCCTGAAGGAAGTGACCACGGGCGACACGCTGTGCGACCTGGACGCGCACATCATGCTGGAGAAGATGGTCTTCCCCGAGCCCGTGATCGCCCAGGCCGTTGAGCCCAAGACCAAGGCCGACCAGGAAAAGATGGGCATCGCCCTGTCGCGCCTGGCCTCGGAAGACCCGTCCTTCCGCGTGCGTACCGACGAAGAATCGGGTCAGACCATCATCGCCGGCATGGGCGAGCTGCACCTGGACATCATCGTCGACCGCATGAAGCGTGAGTTCGGCGTGGAAGCCAACGTCGGCAAGCCCCAGGTGGCCTACCGCGAAACCATCCGCAACACCGTCAAGGACGTGGACGGCAAGTTCGTGCGCCAGTCCGGCGGCAAGGGCCAGTACGGCCACGTGGTGTTCCGCCTGGAGCCCAACGAACCCGGCAAGGGCTTCGAGTTCCTGGACGAGATCAAGGGCGGCGTGGTGCCGCGCGAGTACATCCCGGCTGTGGAAAAGGGCGTGGTCGAGGCGCTGACGGCCGGCGTGCTGGCCGGCTACCCGGTGGTGGACGTGAAGGTTGCGCTGACCTTCGGCTCCTACCACGACGTGGACTCGTCCGAGCAGGCATTCAAGATGGCCGCCATCTTCGGTTTCAAGGAAGCGGCCCGCAAGGCCAGCCCGGTGATCCTGGAGCCCATGATGGCCGTGGAAGTCGAGACGCCCGAGGACTACGCCGGCACGGTGATGGGCGACTTGTCCAGCCGCCGCGGCATGGTGCAGGGCATGGACGACATGGTCGGCGGCGGCAAGGCCATCAAGGCCGAGGTGCCGCTGTCGGAGATGTTCGGCTACGCCACGCAGCTGCGCTCCATGACCCAGGGCCGCGCCACGTACACGATGGAGTTCAAGCACTACGCCGAAGCTCCGCGCAACGTGTCCGAGGCCATCATGGCCGCGCGGGCCAAATAAAGTCCAGGTGCCGGATCAAAACTTGCGCAGCAAGTTTTGCTCGGGCACCTCTGGCTAGACAGGTGCCGGACCAAGGCTTGCGCAGCAAGTTTTGCCCGGACACCTCTGGCTAGACAGGCCGGAAGCAATTTTTGCTGTCTGCGACCCGGTGCCGTCCCGTTGCCCTGTGCGGGGCGAACCAGCAACCGGGTGCAGACGTTAAACCGTCACACAGGCAATGCTCTTTGGAGTTTGAGAAATGGCAAAAGGTAAATTCGAACGCACCAAGCCCCACGTGAACGTGGGCACCATCGGTCACGTGGACCACGGCAAGACGACGCTGACGGCGGCGATCGCCACGGTGCTGTCCAAGAAGTTCGGCGGCGAAGCCAAGGACTATTCGCAGATCGACAACGCGCCCGAAGAAAAGGCCCGCGGCATCACCATCAACACCTCGCACGTCGAGTACGAGACGGCCAACCGCCACTACGCCCACGTGGACTGCCCCGGCCACGCCGACTATGTGAAGAACATGATCACCGGCGCCGCCCAGATGGACGGCGCCATCCTGGTGTGCTCGGCCGCTGACGGCCCCATGCCCCAGACGCGCGAGCACATCCTGCTGGCCCGCCAGGTGGGCGTGCCCTACATCATCGTGTTCCTGAACAAGTGCGACATGGTGGACGACGAAGAGCTGCTGGAGCTCGTCGAGATGGAAGTGCGCGAACTCCTGGACAAGTACGACTTCCCCGGCGACGACACCCCCATCATCCGCGGCTCGGCCAAGCTGGCCCTGGAAGGCGACCAGTCCGACAAGGGCGAGGCTGCCATCCTGAAGCTGGCTGAAGCGCTGGACACCTACATCCCCACGCCCGAGCGCGCTGTGGACGGTGCCTTCCTGATGCCCGTGGAAGACGTGTTCTCGATCTCCGGGCGCGGCACCGTGGTGACCGGCCGCATCGAGCGCGGCATCATCAAGGTCGGCGAGGAAATCGAAATCGTCGGCATCAAGGACACCGTCAAGACCACCGTCACCGGCGTCGAGATGTTCCGCAAGCTCCTGGACCAGGGCCAGGCTGGCGACAACGTGGGCCTGCTCTTGCGCGGCACCAAGCGCGAAGACGTCGAGCGCGGCCAGGTGCTGTGCAAGCCCGGCTCCATCAAGCCGCACACGCACTTCACCGCCGAGGTGTATGTCCTGTCCAAGGACGAGGGTGGCCGTCACACGCCGTTCTTCAACAACTACCGCCCCCAGTTCTACTTCCGCACGACCGACGTCACCGGCTCCATCGAGCTGCCCGCTGACAAGGAAATGGTCATGCCCGGCGACAACGTGTCGATCACCGTCAAGCTGATCGCCCCCATCGCCATGGAAGAAGGCCTGCGCTTTGCCATCCGCGAAGGCGGCCGCACCGTCGGCGCCGGCGTCGTGGCCAAGATCCTGGCTTGATCGCGGATCAGACTGAAAGGAAGCACCATGTCCAAGCAAAAGATCCGTATCCGCCTGAAGGCCTTCGACTACAAGCTGATCGACCAGTCGGCCGCCGAGATCGTTGACACTGCCAAGCGCACCGGCGCCGTGGTCAAGGGCCCCGTGCCCCTGCCCACCCGCATGAAGCGCTTCGACATCCTGCGCTCGCCCCACGTCAACAAGACCAGCCGCGACCAGCTGGAGATCCGCACGCACCAGCGCCTGATGGACATCGTCGATCCCACCGACAAGACGGTGGACGCGCTGATGAAGCTGGACCTGCCGGCCGGCGTGGACGTGGAAATCAAGCTGCAGTAATTTTTTTGCTGCACCTTTGGGTCGGAGGGAGGGCGCCCCAGGCGCCGGCCGCCGTCCCCGAATGCGGACTTGCCCATCTGGGCAGTCCGCGTTATAATTTGCGGCTTCGCGTTTTTGCGCCCTGCTTATTTGAAGCGGTGCGCCTGGCGCGGAGTTTCATCAACCTTCTTTCGTGCGCTCCCGGCTTGGCAGTCAAGACGGGCTTTTACTGCGCAACGCCCAGGCCAATTGCAGTCGGGGCGGCGGAAGTTTCGGAGCAAAACCAAATGAGTCTGAGCAACTCCCTCGGGTTGCTGGGCCGCAAGGTGGGCATGATGCGTCTGTTCACCGATGACGGGGAAGCTGTTCCTGTCACGGTGCTGGATGTGTCCAACAACCGCGTGACCCAGGTAAAAACTCAAGCCAACGACGGCTACGTGGCCCTGCAGGTCACGTTCGGCGCACGCAAGGCCTCGCGCGTGACCAAGCCGCAAGCCGGCCACCTCGCCAAGGCGGGTGTCGAAGCCGGTGAGATCATCCGCGAATTCCGCGTGACCGAAGAAACCGCCGGCAAGTACGCCGCCGGTGGCAACGTTCCCGTGACCGACGTGTTCGCCGTGGGCCAGAAGGTCGACGTGCAGGGCACCTCGATCGGCAAGGGCTTCGCCGGCACGATCAAGCGCCACAACTTCAGCTCGCAGCGCGCCTCGCACGGCAACAGCCGTTCGCACAACGTGCCCGGCTCCATCGGCATGGCCCAGGATCCCGGCCGCGTGTTCCCCGGCAAGAAGATGACCGGCCACATGGGCGACGAGACCGTGACCACGCAGAACCTGGACGTGATCCGCATCGACGAAGCACGCCAGCTGCTGCTGATCAAGGGCGCCGTGCCCGGCTCCAAGGGTGGCTTCGTCACCGTGCGTCCGGCCATCAAGGCAACTGCTTCCAAGGGGGCGAACTAAATGCAGCTCGAACTCCTGAATGACCAAGGCCAGGCCGCGTCCAAGATGGACGTGCCCGAGACGGTGTTCGACCGTCAGTACAACGAAGCGCTGATCCACCAGATCGTGGTGGCCTACCAGGCCAATGCCCGCCAGGGTACGCGTGCGCAAAAAGACCGCCAGCAGGTGCGTCACTCCACCAAGAAGCCCTTCAAGCAAAAGGGCACCGGCAACGCGCGCGCCGGCATGACCTCCTCGCCGCTGTGGCGTGGGGGCGGACGCATCTTCCCGAACCTGCCTGAAGAAAACTTCACGCACAAGATCAACAAGAAGATGTACCGCGCCGGCATGGCGTCCATCCTGTCGCAGCTGGCCCGCGAAGGCCGCCTGGCCGTGGTGGACTCGCTCAAGCTGGACAGCCCCAAGACCAAGGTGCTGGCCGACAAGTTCAAGGCCATGAACCTGCAATCCGTCATGGTCATCGCCGACGAAGTCGACGAGAACCTGTACCTGGCGTCGCGCAACCTCAAGAACGTGTTCATCGTCGAGCCGCGTTACGCCGACCCCGTGTCGCTGGTGCACTTCAAGAAAGTGCTGGTCACCAAGGGCGCCATCGACAAGCTCAAGGAGATGTTCGCATGAGCCGCGTCAATCCCACTGCCGCCGAGCGCCAGTTCGACGAAGGCCGCCTGATGCAGGTGCTGGTCGCTCCCATCGTGTCTGAAAAAGCCACCATGGTTGCCGAGAAGGCCAACGCCGTGACGTTCAAGGTGCTGCAAAACGCCACCAAGCCCGAGATCAAGGCCGCCGTCGAGCTGCTGTTCAAGGTCGAGGTCAAGGGCGTGTCCGTGCTCAACACCAAGGGCAAGATCAAGCGTTCTGGCAAGACCGTCGGCCGCCGCGACAACGTGCGCAAGGCCTACGTGCTGCTCAAGGAAGGTCAAGAGCTGAACCTGTCCGGGGAGGCTGCGTAAACCATGGCTGTCATCAAACTCAAACCGACTTCCCCGGGCCAGCGCGGCACGGTGAAGATCTCGCGCGACCACCTGCACAAGGGTGAGCCCTACGCGCCGCTGCTGGAGCCCAAGTTCCAGAGCGCCGGTCGCAACAACAACGGCCACATCACCATCCGCCACCGTGGCGGCGGGCACAAGCACCACTACCGCGTGGTGGACTTCTGCCGCAACAAGGATGGCATCCCGGCCAAGGTCGAGCGCATCGAGTACGACCCGAACCGCTCGGCGCACATCGCGCTGGTGTGCTACGCCGACGGCGAGCGCCGCTACATCATCGCTCCGCGCAACCTGGAAGTGGGCGCGTCCATCGTGAGCGGCTCGGAAGCGCCGATCCGCGTGGGCAACACCCTGCCGATCCGCAACATCCCGGTGGGCTCGACGATTCACTGCATCGAGCTGAAGGCCGGTGCCGGCGCCCAGATGGTGCGCTCGGCCGGTGCGTCGGCGACGCTGCTGGCGCGCGAAGGCGTGTACGCCCAGGTGCGCCTGCGCTCGGGTGAAGTGCGCCGCGTGCACATCGAGTGCCGCGCCACGATTGGCGAAGTCGCCAACGAAGAGCACAGCCTGCGCCAGCTCGGCAAGGCCGGTGTCAAGCGCCACATGGGCATCCGCCCGACGGTGCGCGGCATCGTGATGAACCCGGTCGACCACCCGATGGGTGGTGGCGAAGGCCGCTCCAAGAGCGGACGCCACCCTGTGGACCCATGGGGCAACCTGACCAAGGGCTACCGCACCCGCCACAACAAGCGCACGCAGGGCATGATCGTCTCGCGTCGCAAGAAGTAAGGATCTCCGCAAATGACTCGTTCTCTGAAAAAGGGTCCGTTTGTGGACCACCACCTGCTGGCCAAGGTCGAAAAGGCCGTCGCCACCAAGGACAAGAAGCCTGTCAAGACCTGGTCGCGCCGCTCCATGGTGCTGCCCGACTTCATCGGCCTGACCATTGCCGTGCACAACGGCAAGCAGCACGTGCCGGTCTACGTCACGGACCAGATGGTGGGCCACAAGCTGGGCGAATTCGCCCTGACGCGCACCTTCAAGGGCCACCCCGCCGACAAGAAGGCCAAGAAATAAGGAATGAACATGTCTGAAACACGTGCAGTCCTGCGTGGCGTGCGCCTGTCGGTGGACAAGGGCCGTCTCGTCGCCGACCTGATCCGCGGCAAGAAGGTGGACCAGGCTCTGGACATCCTGACGTTCACGCAGAAAAAAGCTGCCGGGATCGTCAAGAAGGTGCTGGAGTCGGCCATTGCCAACGCCGAGCACAACGACGGCGCCGATATCGACGAGCTGAAGGTCAAGACCATCTTCGTCGAGCAGGGCACAACGCTCAAGCGCTTCACCGCGCGCGCCAAGGGCCGCGGCAACCGCATCAGCAAGCCCACCTGCCACATCTACGTGACCGTAGGCAACTGAAACAGAAGAAGGCAGAACATGGGACAGAAAATCCATCCTACCGGCTTCCGTCTGTCGGTCAGCCGCAATTGGTCCAGCCGCTGGTACGCGAGCAACCGTGACTTCGCCGGCATGCTGGCCGAAGACATCAAGGTGCGCGAGTTCCTGAAGGCCAAGCTCAAGAATGCCGCGGTCTCGCGCATCCTGATCGAGCGCCCCGCCAAGAACGCCCGCATCACCATCTACTCGGCGCGTCCGGGCGTGGTGATCGGCAAGAAGGGCGAGGACATCGAGAACCTGAAGAAGGAACTCGCCACGCGCCTGGGCGTGCCGGTCGCAGTGAACATCGAGGAAGTGCGCAAGCCCGAAATCGATGCCAAGCTGATCGCCGACTCGATCACCCAGCAGCTGGAAAAGCGCATCATGTTCCGCCGCGCCATGAAGCGCGCGATGCAGAACGCGATGCGCCTGGGCGCCCAGGGCATCAAGATCATGTCCGCCGGCCGCCTGAACGGCATCGAGATCGCCCGCACCGAGTGGTACCGCGAAGGCCGTGTGCCGCTGCACACGCTGCGCGCCGACATCGACTACGGCACCTCGGAAGCCAAGACCACCTACGGCGTCATCGGCGTCAAGGTCTGGGTCTACAAGGGCGACACGCTGGGCCGTGGCGACCTGCCCGTCGAGACGCCGCGTCCCGACGAGGAGCGCCGCCCGCGTGGCCCGCGCCGCGATGGCCGTGGCGGCGAGCGCCGTGATGGCGACCGTGGCGCCGGCCGCGGTGGCCGCCGCCCGATGGGCACCAACGCCGCACCTGCCGATGGCAGCGACAAGCCGCAGGGCGCAGGTGCAGATTCCGTTAAGCGCGTAGCCAAGGCCGCGCCCGCTGCTGCTGCAGCGGACGGTAAAGGAGAGTAAACATGCTGCAACCCGCACGCCGCAAGTTCCGCAAGGAACAAAAAGGCCGCAACACCGGCATTGCCACGCGTGGCAATTCGGTGGCCTTCGGTGATTTCGGCCTTAAGTGCACGGACCGCGGCCGCCTGACGGCCCGCCAGATCGAAGCCGCACGCCGTGCGATTTCCCGCCACGTCAAGCGCGGCGGCCGCATCTGGATCCGCGTGTTCCCGGACAAGCCTATCTCCACCAAGCCCGCAGAAGTGCGTATGGGCAACGGCAAGGGCAACCCCGAGTACTACGTGGCCGAAATCCAGCCCGGCAAGGTCGTGTTCGAGATCGTGGGTGTGCCCGAGGAACTGGCGCGCGAGGCGTTCCGCCTGGCCGCTGCCAAGCTGCCGCTGCGCACCACGTTCGTGACCCGTCAGATTGGCGCTTGAGGAATAAAGAGAGATCGATATGACGAAAGCTGCTGAACTGCGCCAAAAAGACGTGGCTGGCCTGAAGGACGAAATCAAGTCGCTGCAAAAGGCCCACTTCGGCCTGCGCATGCAAAAGGCCACGCAACAGCTGGGCAACACCAACACGCTGCGTACCACGCGCCGTGACATTGCCCGCGCCAAGACCATTCTTGCTGAGAAGCAAGCCGCCAAGGCCTAAGGAGCGAACATGACGGAAGCCAAGACATCCCTCAAGCGCACCCTGATCGGCCGTGTGGTGAGCGACAAGCGCGCCAAGACCATCACCGTGATGGTCGAGCGCCGCGTCAAGCACCCCATCTACGACAAGATCATGATCAAGTCGAGCAAGTACCACGCGCACGACGAGAGCGGCGAGTACAAGATGGGCGACACCGTGGAAATCACGGAAAGCCGCCCGCTGTCCAAGACCAAGAACTGGGTGGCGACCCGCTTGGTGCAAAAGGCCGGCCTGGTCTAAGCCCTCTGCAGGCTCCGGGCCACGCGGCCCGGCAAAACGACCCACAATCGTGGGTCGTTTTTTTTCGTCCCTACTTCAAGGAGATTGCGCATGATCAAGATCGGTGACTCGCTGCCCGCAGCCACGTTGATGGAGTACCAGCACGCCGACGGCGGCGCCTGCGCCACCACCGGCCCCCAGCCGGTGGACGTGCAGAAGGCGGCGGCCGGCAAGACGATTGCCCTGTTCGCCGTGCCGGGGGCCTTCACCCCGACCTGCTCGGCGCAGCATGTGCCCGGCTACGTGGAGAACGCCGAGGCGCTGAAGGCCGCCGGGGTCGATGAGATCTGGTGCCTGTCGGTCAACGACGCCTTCGTCATGGGCGCCTGGGCCCAGGACCAGAAGACCGCCGGCAAGGTGCGCATGCTGGCCGACGGCGACGCCGCCTTTGCCAAGGCCACGGGACTGACGCTGGACCTGAACGGCAAGGGCCTGGGCCTGCGCAGCAACCGCTACTCGATGCTGGTCAAGGATGGCAAGGTGGCGCAGCTGAACATCGAGGCGCCGGGCAAGTTCGAGGTCAGCGACGCTGCCACGCTGCTGGGCCAGGCGAGGGCCTGAGCGGCGAGCGCCGCCGGGGCGCGCGTCGGATACGGGTGCCGCCCGTCCCGGCCCGCCGGCGGCGCTTCAATTTTGATAGCTAGATGCCGGCTGCTGGCGCCGGCGTGAGCGCTCAAACACCCAAAATTCAGTCAATATCCGCCTTCAGGTAGTGCGCCCCGGCGATGGGGTTGTAGTAATAGGGCGGAATCTCCTGGAAGCCCAGCTCGGCGTAGAGCGCGCGCGCCGCCTCCATGCCGTCCAGGGTGTCCAGCAGCACGCTGCTGTAGCCGGCGCGGCGCGCCGCATCCAGCGTGGCCTCGGCCAGCTGCCGGCCCAGCCCGAAGCCGCGGAAGGCCCGGCGCACGTACAGGCGCTTCATCTCGCAGGCGTTGGCGTAATCGGCAGCATCCAGCGGGCGCAGCGCGCAGCAGCCGGCCAGCGCGCCATCGACCCGCGCCAGCAGCAGGCAGCCGCGTGGCGGTGCGTACTCGCCGGGCAGCCGGGCCAGTTCCTGGGCGAAATCCTGGAACGACAGGTCGATGTCCAGGCTGCTGGCGTATTCCTCGAACAGCTCGCGCACCGCGGCCATGTCGCTGGCCTGGGTCGGGTAGTGCAGGGTGATGGAGGGCGCCGCCTCCGGTGGCGGCGCCGTGTCCTGGGCAGCGGTTGTCATCGGCGGCAGTGTAGCGGGGTGTTGCCGGCCCGCCGCCGGTTCAGGGGCCGCCGCTGTCCAGGCGCGACACCCACCAGGCCAGCAGCGCCGCCAGCGCCAGCAGGACCAGGGCCAGCATGCGCGCCGGCGCGTCGTCGCGCGAGGCCGGCACGGGCGCTGGCAGCTGCTTGTCCCCGGTCAGCATGGGCCGCACGATGCTGCGCCGGCGCACCAGGGCATAGAACGCCAGCGCCAGCAGGTGCAGGCCGACCAGGGCGTAGAGCAGGTACTGGCCGACGTCGGCGTGGTACCAGGTGGCGCGCGCCACCCATGCGCCAGGCAGCAGGTGTGCCAGCGGCCCGGTGAAGGCGATCTCGTCGTCGCTGGCCAGGCCGCTGGCCACCTGCAGCGCCAGCGCCGCCAGCAGCGCGAACACCGACAGCGCGCCCAGCGGCGAGTGGCCCACCTCGTCCACCTGCGGCTCGCCGTGCCCGCGCAGGTAGCGCAGCAGCCGCGCCGGCGTGTACAGGAAGCTGGCGAAGCGCGACCAGCGCCCGCCGACCAGGCCCCACATCAGGCGAAACGCCAGCAGCGCCAGCACAAGGTAGCCCAGGCGCTGGTGCCACGCCATGGCGTTGCCGCCGAGCTTGGCAGTGACCACCAGGGCCGCGAAGGCTGCGGCCAGGCTCCAGTGGAACAGTCGGGTGGGAAGATCCCAGATGCGGATGGAGTGCTGCATGGCGGAGGGTGGCAAGAACAGGCTGCAAGGGCCGGGACCGTGCCATTGTGCCGGCACCGCCGCGATGCCTGGGCATGGGCCGGGTGCACGGCGCGGCAGGCCTGCGCCAACCGCGCGATACTGCAGCGCCCGGCGCGGCGGCGCCCAGCATGCCGGCGCACGGGCTCCCCAACCATTCCCATACTCCACGATCCACCATGCAAGCCAAATCCTTTGCCTTCGCCCTCGCCCTGGCGGCTGCCGCCACCGCCCTGCCGGCCGCCGCCCAGTTCGCCAAGCCTGAAGATGCCATCAAGTACCGCCAGGGCGCGCTGCGCGTGATGGGCCACCATTTCGCCCACATCGGCGCGATGGCCAACGGCAAGCTGCCGTTCGACGCCAAGGCGGCGCAGGCCGATGCCGAGATCGTCGCCAGCCTGGCAGCGCTGCCCTGGACGGCCTTCGGCCCGGGTACCGACAAGGGCGAGAACACCCGCGCCAAGCGCGAAATCTGGAGCGAGCAGGCCAAGTTCCAGGAGCATGCGCAGAAGTTCGAGGCCGAGGCCCCCAAGCTGCTGGCCGCCGCCAAGACCGGCAACCTGGACCAGCTGAAGGCGGCCTTCGGCCCCGCGGCCAACAGCTGCAAGGCCTGCCACGACGACTTCCGTGCGCGCTGACTGACCGTGTTGCCAATGGCAGCAGGCCGGCCCCCGGGGCGGCTTGCTGCTGCCTGGAGGCCGGCGCGGGCGGGCCTCAGGTCTGCGCCAGCAGCCGCTCGATCAGCTGGTGCAGCTCGGCGAAGTCGGGCGCGCCGACATAGCTTTTCACGATCTCGCCGCGCTTGTTGACGATGAACGTGGTGGGCGTGAGCTTGACGTCGCCCCAGGCGCGCGCCACGGCGCCGGTGTTGTCGATGGCGACCTTGAACGGCAGCTTGCGCGTCTCGGCGAAATTCACGACGTAGCTGGGCGGGTCGTAGCTCATGGCGACCGCCAGGGTCTCGAAGCCCTGCGCCCGGTACTTGTCGTAGGTGCGCACGATGTCGGGCATCTCGGCCACGCAGGTGGTGCAGCTGGTGGCCCAGAAGTTGACCAGCGTGACCTTGCCCTGCAGCGCCTGCATGGCCTGTTGGCTGCCGTCCAGCAGCACGAAGGTGGATGGCGGGGCCTGGCGCACGTTGGAATTGAGCACCACCGCCGTGCCCACGGCCGCGCACACTGCCACCGTTGCCGCCACCAGCCATTTTTTCATTTGCATGTCAGACCTCGAACGCGCCTTGCCCACTCGGGCGCAGATTGTGCCGCAGTGTCCGCGCGGCCCCCGGCCAGGGTGTGATGCCCGGCGCGGCGCGAAGTTCTGCTGCCTGCGGCGGCCGCGCAGCGCGGCGCCGGGCAGGTGGCGATAATGCCCGTCCAGCCATGAATACGCGCCTACTCATCATTGCCCACGAGCCGCTCGCCCACGCCTTGCGTGCCTGTGCGCTGCACATGTTCCCCGAGTGCGCGGCCGACGTGCAGGCGCTGGACGTGCCCGCCCACGAGCCGCCCGAGGCCACGCTGCTGGCAGCGCGCGCCCTGCTGGCCCGGCAGGGGCACGCGCCGCTGCTGGTGCTGACCGACGTGGTCGGCGCGACGCCCTGCAACGTGGCGCAGCGCCTGGTGGACGGCGTGCACTCGCGCCTGGTGGCCGGGGCCAACCTGCCCATGCTGCTGCGCGCGCTGACCTACCGCGCCGAACCGCTGGAGGCGCTCGCTGCGCGCGCCCTGGCCGGCGGCGCCCAGGGCGTGGTGCCGGTGGCAGCGCCGGCCGCCAGCGCTCCAGGCTGACCTGACCGCCACTCAACCCCTGCTTCCATGATCCACAAGACCCTCACCATCAGCAACAAGCTGGGACTGCACGCGCGCGCGTCGGCCAAGCTGACCAAGCTCGCGGGCAGCTTCCCCTGCGACATCTTCATCAGCCGCGGCGAGCGGCGCGTGAACGCCAAGAGCATCATGGGCGTGATGATGCTGGCGGCCGGCCTGGGCGTGCAGGTGCAGCTGGAGACCGACGGCGAGCAGGAGCACGAAGCCATGGAGGCCCTGGTGGCGTTGATCGACGGCAAGTTCGGCGAAGGCGAGTAAATCCGTTTTCCGGGGGACAGCGCATGACGTTTTCCATTCATGGACTGGCCGTGGCCCGGGGCATCGCCATCGGCCGCGCGGTGCTGGCGGCGGCCAGCCGCATGGAGGTGGTGCACTACTTCATCGAGCCCGACCAGGTGGAGGCCGAGCTGGCGCGCGCGCGCCGGGCGCGCGACGCCGTCACCCAGGAGCTGCAGCGCCTGCAGGCCGACATGCCTGCCGATGCGCCGCAGGAGCTGGCGGCCTTGCTGGACGTGCACATCATGCTGCTGCAGGACGATGCCCTGGTGGGCGGCGTGCGCCAGTGGGTCAGCGAGCGCCTGTACAACGCCGAGTGGGCGCTGACCACGCAGCTGGAGCTGATCAGCCGCCAGTTCGACGAGATGGAGGACGAGTACCTGCGCGAGCGCAAGGCCGACCTGGAGCAGGTGGTCGAGCGCATCCTGCGCCACATGCGCGGCATGCACGACGGCGGGCCGGCGCGGCTGGCGGCGGCTGCGGCCACGGGCAGTGCCACGCCGCTGGTGCTGGTCGCCTACGACCTGTCGCCGGCGGACATGCTGCAGTTCAAGCAGAGCTTCTTCGCCGGCTTCGTGACCGGCATCGGCGGCAAGACCAGCCACACCGCCATCGTCGCGCGCAGCATGGACATCCCGGCCGTGGTCGGCGCGCGCGGCGTCAGCCAGCTGGTGCGCCAGGACGACTGGGTCATCATCGACGGCGATGCCGGCGTGGTCATCGTCGATCCCTCGCCCATGGTGCTGGACGAGTACCGCTTCCGCCAGCGCCAGATCGCCCTGGAGCGCGAGCGCCTGCAGCGCCTGCGCCACACGCCCTCGGTGACGCTGGACGGCCAGCCCGTGGAGCTGCTGGCCAACATCGAGCAGCCGCAGGATGCGGCCGCCGCCCTGAAGGCCGGGCTGGTCGGCGTCGGGCTGTTCCGCACCGAGTTCCTGTTCATGGACCGGGGCGGGCGCCTGCCGGGCGAGGAGGCGCAATACCAGGCCTACCGCGAGGCGGTCGAGGGCATGCAGGGCCTGCCGGTGACCGTGCGCACCGTGGACATCGGCGCCGACAAGCCGCTGGACAAGAACCACCGCGACAGCTCGCTGAACCCCGCGCTGGGCCTGCGCGCGATCCGCTGGAGCCTGGCCGACCCGGCCATGTTCCGCACCCAGCTGCGCGCCATCCTGCGCGCTGCGGCGCACGGGCAGGTGCGCATCCTGTTCCCGATGGTGGCGCACCTGAGCGAGGTGCGCCAGGCGCTGGCCCAGGTGCGGCTGGCGCGCGCCGAGCTGGACGCGCGCGGCGCATCCTATGGGCCGGTGCAGCTGGGCGCGATGATCGAAGTGCCGGCGGCGGCGCTGATGGTGCGCCAGTTCCTGGCGCATTTCGACTTCCTGTCCATAGGCACCAACGACCTGATCCAGTACGCCCTGGCCATAGACCGCGCCGACGAGGCCGTCGCCGAGCTCTACGACCCGCTGCACCCGGCCGTGCTGCGCCTGGTGGCCGACGTCATCGCCGAAGGCGCGCGCCAGGCCAAGCCGGTGAGCGTGTGCGGCGAGATGGCGGGCGATGCGTCCATGACGCGGCTGCTGCTGGGCCTGGGCCTGCGCAGCTTCTCCATGCATCCGGCGCAGACGCTGGCCGTCAAGCAGGAGGTGCTGCGCGCCGATACGCGCAAGCTCGCCGCCTGGGCTGCCCAGGTGCTGGCGGCCGATGAGCCAGCGCTGCAGATGGGTCTTGCGTCCAGTTGATTTTGCTATAAAAAATATAGCTAAATGCCGGCAGCTGGCGCCGGCATGAGGCGGATTTCGCTCAAATTCCGGCCGCGTGCGCCTGTTGGTCGGCGTGGTAGCTGGAGCGCACCATGGCGCCCACGGCGGCGTGCGAAAAACCCATGGCATAGGCCTCGCGCTCGAACATCTTGAAGGTGTCCGGATGCACGTAGCGGCGCACCGGCAGGTGCGCGTTCGACGGCGCCAGGTACTGGCCAATCGTGAGCATGTCGATGCCGTGCGCGCGCATGTCGCGCATCACTTCCAGGATTTCCTCGTCGGTCTCGCCCAGGCCCACCATCAGGCCGCTTTTTGTGGGCACGCCCGGGTGCAGCTCCTTGAATTTCTTCAAAAGGTTCAGGCTGAACTGGTAGTCCGAGCCCGGGCGCGCCTGCTTGTACAGGCGCGGGGCGGTCTCCAGGTTGTGGTTCATCACGTCCGGCGGCGCGGCTTTCAGGATCTCCAGCGCCCGGTCGTCGCGGCCGCGGAAGTCCGGCACCAGGACCTCGATGCGCGTCGCCGGCGACAGCGCGCGCACCTGGCGGATGCACTCCGCGAAGTGGCCGGCGCCGCCGTCGCGCAGGTCGTCGCGGTCCACGCTGGTGATGACCACGTAGCTCAGCTTGAGCGCGGCGATGGTGCGCGCCAGGTTCAGGGGCTCGTCCTGGTCCAGCGGGTCGGGGCGGCCGTGGCCCACGTCGCAGAACGGGCAGCGGCGCGTGCACTTGTCGCCCATGATCATGAAGGTGGCCGTGCCGCGGCCGAAGCACTCGCCGATGTTGGGGCAGGACGCTTCCTCGCACACCGTGTGCAGCTTGTGCTCGCGCAGGATGGACTTGATCTCGTAGAAGCGCGTGGTCGGGCTGCCGGCCTTGACGCGGATCCACTCGGGCTTCTTCAGCACCTCGCCCGGCTCGACCTTGACGGGGATGCGCGCCAGCTTGGCGCCGGCCTTTTGCTTGGCCGACGGGTTGTAGGCGTCAAAGGGTTGTGCTTCGCGCACGACCTCGGAGGTGCTGGCGGTGCGGGTGATGCTCAAGGGGCTGGTGGTGCTCATGGCGATCTGGCGGGGACGCAGGAAGAAGGGTCAGGGCGTCAGTCGCATCGCCAGCTGCTGTCCCAGCACCGCGGCGGCCTCGTCCCAGGGGGCGTGGACGCCGATTGTAGAAAGGTCGATGGTGCGCAGCCCTGCATAACCACAAGGGTTGATGCGGCCAAACGGCTCCAGGTCCATGGCCACGTTCAGCGCCACGCCATGGTAGGTGCAGTGGCGCGAGACCTTGATGCCCAATGCGGCGATCTTGCCCAGGCCGGTGAAATCGGGCTCGGGCAGCGCCTCGCCCGCGCGGCGCAGCTGCGGGCGCTGCGCCAGCATGGCGTGGCCGAAGGGGTCCTGCAGCCGCACGTAGATGCCCGGCGCGCCGGCCACGCGGTGCCCCGTGACGCCGAAATGCGCCAGCGTGCGGATCACCGCCTCCTCGATCCGGTAGACGTATTCCTTGACGTAGTAGCCGGCGCGCTGCAGGTCGATGAGCGGGTATGCGACCACCTGCCCGGGGCCGTGGTAGGTGACCTGGCCGCCCCGGTTGGTGGCGACGACGGGTATGCTGCCGGGCGCCAGGACGTGGGCGCTCTTGCCCGCCAGCCCCTGCGTGAACACGGGTTCGTGCTCACAGATCCAGATGGAGTCGGGAGTTTCGGGGGTGCGCCCTGCGGTATGGCGCTGCATGGCCTCGCAGGTGGGCGCATAGTCCACGCGGCCGAGGTGGTGCAGCTCCATGGCCTACAGGACGACCTTGACCAGGGGGTGGCTGCTGAGTGCGCGGTACAGCCCGTCCAGCTGCTCGCGGCTGGTGGCGGTGATGGTGATGGTGATGCCCTGGTAGTTGCCGGCGCGGCTGTCGCGCAGCTCCACCGTGGACTCGTCGAATTGCGGGTCGAACTGGCGCGCCAGCGCGACGATGGCGGCCACGAAGCCGGCTTCCTTGGCGCCCATGACCTTGATGGGAAAGCGCGAGGGATACTCGATCAGCGAGTCCTTGCGCGGGTCGGCGCCGGCCGCGCCTGCGGGTGGGGAAGGAGGGTTCATGGGTTTCCTGGTGGTGCCGCCGCGCAACACGGAGGCCGGGCAAGATAATGCACCCGGGATCGGTCGTTGCAGACGCGCCGGGGTTTGTACTTATAATGCGAGGCTTTGCGAGAAGTTCCGCGCTGACGTGTAGGAGTGATCCGGCAGATGAAGTCAGTGGACTGGAAGGAAGAATCTGAGGGCCATGAGGATGACTTCAAGGCCCTGAGCGCGCAGGAAGCCGCGCAGTGGCGCCAGCGCCACCCGCTGCTCTCGCCCTGGCGCATCGTGGCCGTGCAGGCCCTGGCCGCAGTCCTGGTGGCGCTGGTGGCCTGGTGGTGGGGCGGCAGCACCCGCATCGGTTGGTCCGCCGGCTACGGTGGCCTGGCGGTGGTGCTGCCCGCAGCGTTGCTGGCGCGCGGCATGCACCGCCAGCGCGCATCCGCCGGGGCGGCGATGGCGGCCCTGATGGGGTGGGAGTTGGTCAAGATTGCTCTGACCGTCGCCATGCTGGCGGCGGCGCCCAGGCTGGTGCCGGGCCTGAGCTGGCTGGCGCTGCTGGCCGGCATGGTGGTGGTGATGAAAACGTACTGGATCGCGCTGCTGGCGCGTCCCGGTGTCCGAAAAACCGTTTGACATTGAGAGAAGAGTTGCCCGATGGCCGCAGATGCGAACGCCCCGACTGCAAGTGAATACATCGTTCACCACCTGCAGCACCTGCAAAACGTCAAGCAGGGTTTCATCGTCGATTTCTCGGTGGTCAACATCGACTCCATCGTCGTCGGCATCCTGCTGGGTGCGCTGATGCTGCTGGTGTTCTGGTCGGCTGCGCGCAAGGCCACGTCCGGCGTACCCGGGCGCTTCCAGGCCGCCGTCGAGATCATGGTCGAGATGGTGGACAACCAGGCCAAGGCCAGCATCCACAACGCCCAGAGCCGCAAGTTCATCGCCCCGCTGGCGCTCACCGTGTTCGTCTGGATTTTCCTGATGAACGCCATGGACATGCTGCCCGTGGACCTGCTGCCCGTGCTGTGGCAGGGCGCCACCGGCGACCACCACGCCGTGCTGCGCGTCGTGCCCACGGCCGACCTGTCGACCACGCTGGGCCTGTCCACTGCCGTGTTGCTGCTGTGCTTCTACTACAGCATCAAGGTCAAGGGCCTGGGCGGCTGGATCCACGAGCTGTTCACGGCGCCGTTCGGCACCAGCAAGAACCCCCTCTTTGCCGCCATTCTGGGCGTGGTGAACTTCGCCATGCAGATCATCGAATACGTTGCCAAGACGGTCTCGCACGGCATGCGACTGTTCGGCAACATGTACGCTGGTGAGCTGGTGTTCATGCTGATCGCCCTGATGGGCGGCGCGGCTGCCATGTCGCTCTCCGGTGTGTTGCTCCCCGTGGGGCACATCATTGCGGGCTCCATCTGGGCGATCTTCCACATCCTGATCATCACCCTGCAGGCCTTCATTTTCATGATGCTGGCGCTGATCTACCTCGGCCAGGCGCATGACGCTCACTGAGACTGAGCTTTTTCCTTCCCGTTTCCCTTTTCCCTTCAACTTTTCTTTCTTTTCATCCTAGGAGTCATCATGGAAAACATTCTCGGCCTCGTCGCTCTGGCTTGTGGTTTGATCGTCGGCCTGGGCGCCATCGGCGCCTCCATCGGCATCGCCTTGATGGGCGGCAAGTTCCTGGAAGCTTCGGCCCGCCAGCCCGAGCTGATCAACGAACTGCAGACCAAGATGTTCATTCTGGCCGGCCTGATCGACGCGGCCTTCCTGATCGGCGTGGCCATCGCGCTGCTGTTCGCCTTCGCCAACCCCTTCGTCCTGGCTTAAAGCGCTCCTTCAACGCCCCGAATAGAAAGGTGTTGCCGTGAGTATCAACGCGACCCTGTTCGTTCAAGCCATCGTCTTTTTGATCCTGGTGTGGTTCACGATGACCTTCGTGTGGCCCCCGATCGCCAAGGCGCTGGATGAGCGAGCCATGAAAATCGCCGATGGTCTCGCCGCTGCCGACCGTGCCAAGACCGAGCTTGCCGCCGCCGACCAGCGCGTCAAGCAGGAACTGGCCGCCGCCAGCAACGAAACCGCGACCCGCCTGGCCGACGCCGAGCGCCGCGCCCAGGCCATCATCGAAGAGGCCAAGGCGCGCGCGTCCGACGAAGGCAACAAGATCGTCGCCGCCGCCCGTGCCGAAGCCGAGCAACAGGCCGTGCAGGCGCGCGAAGCCCTGCGCGAGCAGGTGGCAGCGCTGGCCGTCAAGGGCGCCGAACAGATCCTGCGCCGCGAAGTCAACGCCGGCGTACACGCCGATCTGCTCAACCGCCTCAAGACCGAGCTGTAAGGCCAGGAGCAATTCAATGGCAGAACTCGCCACCATTGCCCGCCCTTACGCCGAAGCGCTGTACCAGGCTTGTGCTGACGCCCAGAGTGGCGGCGCCGACCTGAACGGCGCCACCGTCTGGGTGGACGAGTTGGCGGCGATCGCCGCCAACCCCGACCTGCGCCAGCTGGCCGACAACCCCAAGGTGTCGGCCGCGCAGGTATTCGATGTGATCACGGGCGTGGCGCGTGCGCCGCTGCCCGGGCAGGCCAGGAATTTCCTGCGCACCGTGATCGACAACGGCCGCGTGCAGGCGCTGCCCGAAATCGCCGAGCAATTTCGCGCCCTGGTCAACCGGAAGAACGGCTCCTCGGACGCCGTGGTCCACAGCGCCTTCCCGATCGATGCAGCGGCACTGGCCGAATTGGGCGAGGCGCTGCAAAAGCGCTTTGGCCGCAAGCTGAACCTGTCGGTGCAGGTGGACGAATCCCTGATCGGCGGCGTGCGCGTGGTAGTCGGCGACGAGGTGCTGGACACCTCGGTGCAGGCCCGCCTGGAACAAATGAAAGCGGCCCTCACGGCCTGACGCGGCCGGAGGTTTCGGCCATTTAAGGAAAGAGAAGGAAAGAGTCATGCAACTCAATCCCGCAGAGATTTCTGAACTGATCAAGAGCCGCATCGAGGGTCTGGCAGTCAGCAGCGACATCCGCAACCAGGGCACCGTGGTGTCGGTGACGGACGGTATCGTGCGCATCCATGGCCTGTCGGACGTGATGCAGGGCGAAATGCTCGAGTTCCCGCCCACGGCGGACGGCCAGCCCACCTACGGCCTGGCGCTGAACCTCGAGCGCGACTCGGTGGGCTCGGTGATCCTGGGCGAGTACGAGCACATCTCCGAAGGCGACACCGTCAAGTGCACGGGCCGCATCCTGGAAGTGCCCGTCGGCCCCGAGCTGATCGGCCGCGTGGTGAACGCGCTGGGCCAGCCCATCGACGGCAAGGGCCCGATCAACGCCAAGATGACGGACGTGATCGAGAAGGTCGCCCCCGGCGTGATCGCGCGCCAGTCGGTGGACCAGCCGCTGCAGACCGGCATCAAGTCGATCGACGCCATGGTGCCGATCGGCCGCGGCCAGCGCGAGCTGATCATCGGCGACCGCCAGACCGGCAAGTCGGCCGTGGCGATCGACACCATCATTGCCCAGAAGGGCCAGGGCGTGACCTGCGTGTACGTCGCCATCGGCCAGAAGGCGTCGTCGATCAAGAACGTGGTGCGCTCGCTGGAGCAGGCGGGCGCGATGGAATACACCATCGTCGTGGCCGCCTCGGCCTCCGAGTCCGCCGCCATGCAATACGTGTCGGCCTACTCCGGCTGCACCATGGGCGAGTACTTCCGCGACCGCGGCCAGGACGCGCTGATCGTCTATGACGACCTGTCCAAGCAGGCCGTGGCCTACCGCCAGGTGTCGCTGCTGCTGCGCCGCCCGCCGGGCCGCGAAGCCTACCCCGGCGACGTGTTCTACCTGCACTCGCGCCTGCTGGAGCGCGCCGCGCGCGTGAACGCCGACTACGTCGAAGCCTTCACCAAGGGTGAAGTCAAGGGCAAGACCGGCTCGCTGACGGCGCTGCCGATCATCGAGACGCAGGCTGGCGACGTGTCCGCCTTCGTTCCGACCAACGTGATCTCGATCACCGACGGCCAGATCTTCCTGGAGACCAGCCTGTTCAACGCCGGCATCCGCCCCGCCATCAACGCCGGTATCTCGGTGTCGCGCGTGGGTGGCGCAGCGCAGACCAAGCTGGTCAAGGGCCTGTCCGGCGGTATCCGTACCGACCTGGCGCAGTACCGCGAGCTGGCAGCGTTCGCGCAGTTCGCCTCCGACCTGGACGAGGCCACCCGCAAGCAGCTGGACCGCGGTGCCCGCGTGACCGAGCTGCTCAAGCAGCCGCAGTACAGCCCGCTGCCCGTCAGCCTGATGGGCGCCACGCTGTTCGCGGTGAACAAGGGCTTCCTGGACGACATCGACGTCAAGCGCGTGCTGGCCTTCGAATCCGGCCTGCACCAGTACCTCAAGACCAGCCACGCTGCGCTGCTGGAGCGCCTGGATGGCAACCGCGCCTTCGACAAGGAAGGCAAGGACGAGGCCGAACTGACGCAAGCCATCACGTCGTTCAAGAAGTCGTTCGTTTAAACCGGACGAGGAGCCATCATGGCAGCAGGCAAGGAAATACGCGGCAAGATCAAATCGGTGGAGAACACCAAGAAGATCACCAAGGCCATGGAAATGGTGGCCGCGTCCAAGATGCGCAAGGCGCAGGACCGCATGCGCGCCGCCCGACCCTATGCCGAGAAGGTGCGTCAGATTGCCGCCCACCTCGGCCAGGCCAACCCGGAGTACGTGCACCCGTTCATGCGGGTGAACGACGCCAAGGTGGCCGGCGTCATCGTGGTGACGACCGACAAGGGCCTGTGCGGCGGCATGAACACCAACGTGCTGCGCGCCGTGACGACCAAGCTGCGCGAGCTGCAGGGCGCCGGCGTGCAGACGCAGGCGGTGGCGATCGGCAACAAGGGCTTCGGCTTCCTGAACCGCATCGGCGCGCAGGTGGTGGCGCACGCCACCGGCCTGGGCGACACGCCGCACCTGGAGCGCCTCATCGGCCCCGTGAAGGTGCTGCTGGACGCCTACGCCGAGGGCAAGATCAACGCCGTGTACCTCTCCTACACCAAGTTCATCAACACGATGAAGCAGGAGTCGGTGGTCGAGCAGCTATTGCCGCTGTCGTCCGAGCACATGCACGCAGGCAAGACCAGCGGCGTGAGCTGGGACTACATCTACGAGCCCGACGCGCAAAGCGTGATCGACGAGTTGCTGGTGCGCTATGTCGAGTCGCTGATCTACCAGGCCGTGGCCGAGAACATGGCCAGCGAGCAGTCCGCGCGCATGGTCGCCATGAAGGCCGCCACGGACAACGCTGGCAGCGTGATCAACGAGCTCAAGCTGGTCTACAACAAGACCCGCCAGGCTGCGATCACCAAGGAACTGTCCGAGATCGTCGCCGGGGCGGCAGCCGTCTGACGGCCGCAGCCCACCACCGGTTTCACACAATTTTTGGAGCAAACAATGGCTCAAGAGAACATGCAGACTAGCGCCAGCGCACAGGGCAAGATCGTCCAGTGCATCGGCGCCGTGGTGGACGTGGAGTTCCCGCGCGACGAGATGCCCAAGGTGTACGACGCCTTGAAGCTGGAGGGCTCGCCCCTGACGCTGGAAGTGCAGCAGCAGCTGGGCGACGGCATCGTGCGCACCATTGCGCTGGGCTCGTCCGACGGCCTGAAGCGCGGCCTGATGGTGACCAACACCGGCAACCCCATCACCGTGCCCGTGGGCAAGGCGACGCTGGGCCGCATCATGGACGTGCTGGGCACGCCCATCGACGAGCGCGGCCCCGTGGACCAGGCGCTCACCGCCTCCATCCACCGCAAGGCCCCGGCCTATGACGAGCTGTCGCCCTCGCAGGAGCTGCTGGAAACCGGCATCAAGGTGATCGACCTGGTGTGCCCGTTCGCCAAGGGCGGCAAGGTGGGCCTGTTCGGTGGCGCCGGCGTGGGCAAGACCGTGAACATGATGGAGCTCATCAACAACATCGCCAAGGCGCACTCGGGCCTGTCCGTGTTCGCCGGCGTGGGTGAGCGTACGCGCGAGGGCAACGACTTCTATCACGAGATGGCCGACTCCGGCGTGGTGAACCTGGAGAACCTGGGCGAGTCCAAGGTGGCCATGGTCTACGGCCAGATGAACGAGCCCCCGGGCAACCGCCTGCGCGTAGCGCTGACGGGCCTCACCATCGCCGAGTCGTTCCGCGACGAAGGCCGCGACGTGCTGTTCTTCGTGGACAACATCTACCGCTACACCCTGGCCGGTACCGAAGTGTCCGCCCTGCTGGGCCGCATGCCCTCCGCCGTGGGCTACCAGCCCACGCTGGCCGAGGAAATGGGCCGCCTGCAAGAGCGCATCACTTCCACCAAGGTCGGCTCGATCACCTCGATCCAGGCCGTGTACGTGCCTGCGGACGACTTGACCGACCCCTCGCCCGCCACGACGTTTGCCCACCTGGACTCCACCGTGGTGCTGTCGCGCGACATCGCCGCCCTGGGCATCTACCCCGCCGTGGACCCGCTGGACTCCACCAGCCGCCAGCTCGACCCGCAGGTCGTGGGCGAGGAGCACTACCAGGTCGCCCGCCAGGTGCAGGGCACGCTGCAGCGCTACAAGGAACTGCGCGACATCATCGCCATCCTGGGCATGGACGAGCTGGCCCCCGAGGACAAGCTGACCGTGGCCCGCGCGCGCAAGATCCAGCGTTTCCTGTCGCAGCCGTTCCACGTGGCCGAGGTGTTCACCGGCTCGCCGGGCAAGTACGTGCCGCTGTCGGAAACCATCCGCGGCTTCAAGATGATCGCCAACGGCGAGTGCGACCACCTGCCCGAGCAGGCCTTCTACATGGTCGGCACCATCGACGAAGCCTTCGAGAAGGCCAAGAAGCTGGCCGCCTGATGCCCGGGCCAGGCGGGCCGGGCGCAAACCGCGCCTTGCCCGCTGGCCGTGCCCAGCCCAGCTTCAACCCTTTGTCAGAACGAGGCCCCAGATGAACACCATCCACGTTGATGTGGTCAGCGCCGAGGAGTCCATCTTCTCCGGTGAGGCGCGCTTCGTCGCGCTGCCCGGCGAGGCCGGCGAGCTCGGCATCTATCCGCGCCACACCCCGCTGATCACCCGCATCAAGCCCGGCGCGGTGCGCATCGAGCTGCCGGGCGGCAGCGAAGAATTCGTCTTTGTCGCCGGCGGCATCCTGGAAGTGCAGCCGGACCGCGTCACGGTGCTCTCCGACACCGCCATCCGCGGCAAGGACCTGGACGACCAGAAAGCACAGGCCGCCAAGCAGGCTGCCGAGCAGGCGCTGAAGAACGCCAAGAGCGAACTGGACCTGGCGCGTGCGCAGTCCGAGCTGGCCATCATGGCCGCGCAGCTGGCCGCGCTGCGGCGCTTCCGCGAGAAGCGCTGACAGAATTTGAGAGACGGGCGTTGTGCATGGGACGTGAAAGCCTCGCAAAACGCTGGACGCTCGACGCACACTAAGAAAACCGCCTTCGGGCGGTTTTTTTATTTCACACTGGCATCGATCAGTGCTGCATGTCGCTCGTCTGCGTCGGGGGCCAAATGCAGCAGGTTCGCCGATCACTTGCCTGTTCCACGATACGGCGCATCGAACCATCCGGGATCGAGACGCACACGGTAGTGCACCGGGCAGGATGCCTCAAATGGCGCACCCTTCTGGTCTATCACTGCGCCTGACGCTGCGGGAGCGCCGCTGGCCGCCACAGCGCGCGTGCCACTATGGTCCATTCGCGTGCCGGTATTCGGCGGCCAATCGGGCATACAGGCGGCCTTCCGGGGAAGGGATGCTAACCTGATGGGTGGCTGCAGGCCCGCACAAGCGGTGTGCGGCTTGGCAAGGCGGTTTCAAGGTTCACCAAGGACGTGAACAGACAACGAGCGAGCAGGCGTTTTCAGCGTGCCCGGGGATGAAAAAAACGATGGCCCCGCATGAGCCACCCGGTCACGCCGGCTCCCGCTGCGCAAAGACCTCCTTGGCGGCCAATAGCCCGTTAAGTGCAGCCGGAAAGCCCGCATAGACAGCCATCTGCATGATGGATTCGACGACCTCCGTGCGGCTCACACCCACATTGAGCGCGCCGTGGATATGCACCTTGAGTTGAGGCGTTGCATTGCCCAGCGCGGTAAGGGCCGCAACCACGGCGATCTCCCGGCTTTTCAGATCCAGGCTTGGCCGCGAATAAATGTCTCCGAATGGAAACTCGATCAGGTAGCGGGCGAAGTCTGGCGCTATGTCTTTCAGGCTTTCCAGCACATGCTCGCCGGCTTGCCCATCAATTTCCTTCAGCTTCGCGAGTCCGCGTTCGTAGCGATCCTGGGTGTTCATCGGCAGCTCCTTGGGTCATAAGCGAGTTCAGCGCCAGGGACTGTTCCATCGATCGGTAATGCTCGATCTTGGTCCGCAAAACGGTTGCGGATTGGCTCAGCGCCTCGACTTCCGCGAGAACATCCACCAAGTGCTCTTCCAGCATCTGGCGACGATCCTGCACCGTCGTGTCCCCAGCGCCGCGTAACTTTGCAAACGCCTGCATCTTGCCGATAGGCATATGCGTCGTTCGCAAACGCAGCAGGAATTCGATCCAGGCCACATCCGATGTCGTATAGCGCCGCTGACCCCCAGCTGCACGACCGACCGGGGCGATCAGCCCGATGCGCTCGTAGTAGCGAAGGGTATGGCCCGTCAGGCCCGTGCGCTTGGCCACATCTTCAATGGTCAGAAGGGATTCCATGGGTTGATCCTAGAAGTTGGAGTGCGCTCTAAGTCAACAACTTTATGGCGGATGCAGAAGCGCACAAACTTGCCGTTGAATGGCCGCGCAACCCATCAAGGGCCCCAGGCGGGGCAACCCTTGGTGCAAGGCAGCAAGAAGCGGCCGCAGCCGGCGTTGCCCGCTTGCCCAAGCCGCGAGCATGGGCTGCGGCAGGCGCCCTGGCTGCGGCCATTTGCTGCCTCGCGGGCAGGATGAAGATCATGGACAGGCTCGAAGCCAGTCATTGGGCTGCTTGAGCCTTCGCTGCCTCGCCATGGCGGAAAGAACTGGGCAACCGACATTTTTCAGCCCTGAGCCGAGGAAAGCGTAGGCGCCTGGCCGACAGGGGGATGCGCCGCCGCACCAGGGCGGGCGCGCGGCGGGCGCCATTAGCATGAGGCATGGCCCTGCAACTGCACTCACCGACTTTGGCGGCACTGGCGCGGCGCTCTGATTTGGATAGCAAACCACGCTTACCCCACGCCGGCCTGAAGCCCGCAGGGCTTGAATTGGCTGCCGCCGGGGCGGTGCGCTGAGCTGAGCATGGCCGCGTTGCCCGACCTTGTCATCCTGCGTCCCGAGGGCCTGTATTGCCCGCCGGGCGACTTTTTCATCGACCCCTGGCGCCCGGTCGAGCGCGCCGTCATCACCCACGCCCACTCCGACCACGCTCGCGCGGGCCATGGGCACTACCTGGCGCACACGCTGAGCGCCGGCACCCTGCGCGCGCGGCTGGGCGCGGACATCCACCTGCAGACCCTGGAATACGGCAAGCAGGTCCAGCACCACGGCGTGCGCATCTCGCTGCACCCGGCCGGGCATGTGCTCGGCTCGGCGCAGGTGCGCATCGAGCACGGCGGCCAGGTCTGGGTGGCCTCGGGCGACTACAAGCTGGAGGCCGACGGCACCTGCGCGCCCTTCGAGCCGGTGCGCTGCGACACCTTCATCACCGAATCCACCTTCGGCCTGCCCATCTACCGCTGGCCCAGCCAGCGCGAGCTGTTCGCCGACATCGACGCCTGGTGGCGCGCCAACGCCGCCGCCGGCCGGCCCTCGGTGCTGCTGTGCTACGCCTTCGGCAAGGCGCAGCGCATCCTGCACGGCGTGGACCGCAGCATCGGCCCCATCGTGGTGCATGGCGCCGTGGAGCCGCTCAATGCCGTGTACCGCGAGGCGGGCGTGGACCTGGCGCCCACGCTGCGCGTGACCGATCCGGGCGTGGACGCCAAGCTGCTGCGCACAGCGCTGGTGCTGGCGCCGCCCTCGGCGCAGGGCACGCCCTGGATGCGGCGCTTCGCGCGCCACTCCGACGCCTTTGCCAGCGGCTGGATGCAGCTGCGCGGCGCACGCCGGCGCCGCGGCGTGGACCGGGGCTTCGTCATGTCCGACCACGCCGACTGGCCGGGCCTGCAGCAGGCCATTGCGGCCACGGGCGCCGGACGCGTTTTCGTCACGCACGGCAGCGTCGCCACGCTGGTGCGCTGGCTGCGCGAGGAGCGCGGCCTGGACGCGCAGGCCTTTGAGACTGAATATGGCCACGAGGACGAGGCGGACGGCAACGCCGGGAGCGCCGCATGAAGCGCTTCGCCGCCCTGTACCAGCAGCTGGACGCCAGCACCTCGCTGCTGGCCAAACAGGCGGCGCTGCGCGAGTACCTGCAAAGCGCAGCGCCCGCAGATGCCGCCTGGGCCGTGTACTTCCTGGCGGGCGGCAAGCCGCGCCAGCTGGTGCCCGTGCGCCTGCTGCGCCAGCTTGCGCGCGAGGCCGCCGGCCTGCCCGAGTGGCTGTTCGACGAATGCTATGAGGCCGTGGGCGACCTGGCCGAGACCATCGCACTGCTGCTGCCGGCGCCGGGCGATGCGCACGCGCTGCCCCTGGCCGACTGGATGGCCGGGCACCTGCTGCCGCTGCGCGGCCTGCCGCCCGACGAGCTGGCCGGTCGGCTGCGCGCGCAGTGGAACAGCCTCGCGCGCGAGGAGCGCCTGGTGTACTTCAAGCTCATCACCGGGGCTTTTCGCGTGGGCGTGTCGAAGCTGCAGGTCACGCAGGCGCTGGCGGCTGCCAGCGGCGTGGATGCCAAGCGCATCGCCCAGCGCCTGATGGGCTACACCCACATCGGCGCGCGCCCCACGGCGCAGGACTACGCGCGCCTCGTGCAGCCCGAGGACGCGGCAGACATCACGAGCGCGCGCCGCGAGGCCAGCGGCCACCCGTACCCCTTCTTTCTCGCGCACCCCCTGCAGCTGCCCGTGGCGCAGATGCCCGAGGTGCTGGGCGCGCCGGGCGAGTGGCTCATCGAATGGAAGTGGGACGGCATCCGCGCCCAGCTGGTGCACCGCGCGGGCGCCACCTGGGTCTGGTCGCGCGGCGAGGAGCTGGTCAGCGAGCGCTTTCCTGAGCTGCAGGTCCTGGGCGACGCGCTGCCGGACGGCACCGTGATCGATGGCGAGATCGTGGTCTGGCAGCCCGCCGCGCCGGGCAGCGGCGGCCCGGGCCAGGTACGCCCCTTTGCCGACCTGCAAAAACGCATCGGCCGCAAGGCGCTGCCACCGAAGATCCTGCGCGAGCTGCCGGTGGTGCTGATGGCCTATGACCTGCTGGAGGAGGGCGGGCGCGACCTGCGCGCGCTGCCCCAGCACGAGCGCCGCGCGCGGCTGGATGCGCTCATCGACCGCGCCTCCCACCCCACGCTGCTGGCCAGCCCGCTGCTGCAGGGGAGCAGCTGGGACGACCTGGCCACCCAGCGCGAGCAGGCGCGCGCCCTGGGCGTCGAGGGAATGATGCTGAAAGGGCGCCAGGCGCAGTATGGCGTCGGCCGCACCAAGGATGTGGGCGTGTGGTGGAAGTGGAAGATCGACCCCTTGAGCGTGGACGCCGTGCTGATCTACGCCCAGCGCGGGCACGGCCGGCGCGCCAGCCTCTATACCGACTACACCTTCGCCGTGTGGGACCGGCCGCAGGGCGAGGAAGGCCGCGCGCTGGTGCCGTTCGCCAAGGCGTACTCGGGCCTGACGGACGCGGAGATCGCGCAGGTGGATGCGCTGATCCGCAAGACTACGGTGGAGACCTTCGGCCCGGTGCGCAGCGTGCGCCCGACGCTGGTGTTCGAACTGGGCTTCGAGGGCATCGCCAGGAGCGGCCGGCACAAGAGCGGCATCGCCGTGCGCTTTCCGCGCATGCTGCGCTGTCGGCAGGACAAGCCGGTGGAGGAGGCAGACAGCCTGCAGACGCTGGCGCAGCTGCTGCAAGGGCCCCAGGCATGAGCCGCGCACATCGCCTCGCGTCTCTCCCCCCCTCTGGGGCAGGGCAGGGGCGGGGCGTTGCCAGTGAGATACGTGGTGCCACTCCGTCTCCCTCCCCCTCTGGGGGAGGGCCGGGGTGGGGGCCAGCCGCGGCAGGCGCTTTCAACCGCGATTGCCACCACGCGCCGGCCCCCATCCCAGCCTTCCCCCGGAGGGGGAAGGAGCCGCAGCGGCACCGGCCCAGCGTGCTGCGGCGCTCGCGAGGCGCCCATGTCTGAACGCCGCCGCTCCGGCGCCGGCCGTCCTGACGCCGCCGCCTGGCTCGCCGCGCGCGGCTGGCGGCCGTTTGCCTTCCAGCGCCAGGTCTGGCGCGCCATGGCGGCTGGCCGCTCGGGCCTGCTGCACGCCACCACGGGCGCGGGCAAGACCTACGCCGTCTGGCTGGGCGCCTTGCAGGCCCTGGGAGCGAAAAACAAGCAAAAATCGCCCCAAGCCGGCGTGGATCAACGGCATTCAGCTATCGAAAGAGAAGCTAAACGCCCCGCCTCCGCACCCCTGGCCGTGCTGTGGATCACCCCCATGCGCGCCCTGGCCGCCGACACGCTCAAGGCCCTGGCCGCGCCGCTGGCCGAACTCGCCCCGCAACACCCTGCCACCCTCGCGCGCTGGACGCTGGGCGCGCGCACCGGCGACACCGCCAGCGGCGAGCGCAGCGCGCAGTCGCGCCGCCTGCCCACGGTGCTGGTGACCACGCCCGAGAGCCTGTCGCTGCTGCTGGCCCGCGCCGACGCGCGCGAGCAGCTGTCGCAGGTGCGCCTGGTCGTGGCCGACGAGTGGCACGAGCTGCTGGGCAACAAGCGCGGCGTGCAGCTGCAGCTGGCCCTGGCGCGCCTGGCCACGTGGAGCCCGCGGCTGATGGTCTGGGGCATGTCCGCCACGCTGGGCAACCTGCCCGAGGCCATGGACACGCTGCTCGCGCCTTTGGGGCTGCAGGAGGCCGGCGAGCTGGTGCAGGGCCGTATCGACAAGGCCCTGGCCATCGACACGCTGCTGCCCGACGCCCCCGAGCGCTTTTCCTGGGCCGGCCACCTGGGCCTGCGCATGCTGCCGGCGGTGGTCGCTGAGCTGGAGCAGAGCAGCACCACGCTGGTCTTCGTCAATGTCCGCTCGCAGGCCGAGCAGTGGTACCAGGCGCTGCTGGACGCGCGCCCCGACTGGGCCGGAGAGTTGGCCATCCACCACGGTTCGCTGGACCGCGCGGTGCGCGAGTGGGTCGAGGCGGGATTGAAGGCCGGCAGCCTGCGCGCCGTGGTCGCCACCTCCAGCCTGGATCTGGGGGTGGACTTCGCGCCGGTGGAGCGCGTGCTGCAGATCGGCTCGGCCAAGGGCGTGGCGCGGCTGCTGCAGCGCGCCGGCCGCTCCGGCCATTCGCCCGGCCGGCCCTCGCGCATTACCCTGGTGCCCACGCACAGCCTGGAGATCGTCGAGGCCGCTGCCGCGCGCGACGCCGTGCGCGCAGGCCAGGTGGAGAGCCGCGCATCGCCCGAGCAGCCCATCGACGTGCTGGTGCAGCACCTGGTCACCGTCGCCCTGGGCGGCGGCTTCGAGCCCGAGGCGCTGTACCAGGAAGTGCGCCGCACCCGCGCCTACCGCGGCCTGGGGCGCGAAGTGTGGGACTGGTGCCTGGCCTTCGTCAGCGGCGGCGGGCAGGCGCTGGCCGCCTACCCGGACTACCGGCGCGTGGTGCCGGAAGGCGACGGCCTGTGGCGCATGCCCGACGCGCGCCTGGCGCGGCGCCACCGCGCCAACATCGGCACCATCGTCAGCGACGCCAGCATGGCCGTGCAGATCCTGCACGGCGCGCGCCTGGGGTCGATGGAAGAAAGTTTCCTGTCGCGCCTGTCGCCGGGCGACTGCTTCGTCTTCGCCGGCCAGGTGCTGGAGCTGGTGCGCATCGAGCAGATGACCGCCTTCGTGCGCCGCGCCCCGCGCACGCGTGCCACCGTGCCGCGCTGGGCCGGCTCGCGCATGCCGCTGTCCACCGTGCTGGCCGACTTCGTGGTGCGCGAGCTGGCGCAGGCGGCCGCCGGGCGCTACGCCAGCCCCGAGCTGCGCGCCGTGCGGCCGCTGCTCCAGCTGCAGCAGCGCTGGTCGGCCTTGCCCACGCCCGAGACGCTGCTGGCCGAGACGCTGCGCACGCGCGAGGGCTGGCACCTGTTTTTGTACCCTTTCGCCGGCCGGCACGCGCACATGGGGCTGGCCAGCCTGCTGGCCTGGCGCGCGGCGCAGGGCGAGGCGGGCACGTTCTCCATTGCCGTGAACGACTATGGACTGGAACTGGTGAGCGCCACCGAGCGCGACTGGGCGGCGCTGCTGCCCGCGCTGCTGCGCGCCGAGCCGGCGCCAGCCTACGAGCATGCCGGGGGCCACACACAGGACGGCGCGCAGGACAGCCCGGATGCAGGCCCGGCAGCGCCGCATGGCAGCGCCCCGCGCAACACCGCCAACGCGCAATCGCCGGGCGAGCCCGCACACGGCGGCGGCGAGGCAGCCGGCGCCCCCCTGCACCGCGCCCTGCTGCACGAGCTGCTGGCCAGCCTGAACGCCACCGAGATGGCGCGCCGGCGCTTTCGCGAGATCGCCCGCGTGGCCGGGCTGATCTTCCAGAGCCACCCCGGCGAGCAGCGCAGCGCGCGCCAGCTGCAGGCCTCGGCGCAGCTGTTCTTCGAGGTCTTTCGCAAGTACGACAGCACCAACCTGCTGCTGCGCCAGGCCAGCGAAGAGGTGCTGAGCCAGGAGCTGGACGTGCGCGCCATCGCGGCCGCGCTGCGCCGCATGCAGGGGCAGCAGCTGGCCCTGCACGCGCTCGTTCGCCCCGGCCCGCTGGCCTTTCCGCTCATGGTCGAGCGCTTTCGCGAAAAGCTCAGCAACGAAGCCTTGGCCGACCGCATCGCCCGCATGCTGGGCGACCTGGAGGCGGCGGCCGACACGCGCGGCCCGGCGCCTGCCGTGCGCGTGCAGGACGTGGTGCCGCCCGACCCGCCGCTGCGCCGGCGCGCCCGGGCGCCGGCCGAGCCCGGGCCCGGGCAAGGCGCCGGCACCGACCCGGGCGCCGGGCCGCAGGCGGCCCCGTCGATCGCCGCGGGGCTGGGCTTTGGCGGCGACGCCGCGCCGGCCGGCGCCCGCGCGGCGCGCACCGGGCGCCAGGGCCGTCCGCGGCGTCCTTCACGGCGGCGCCCGCGCCTGTAGGACCCATCGTGTCCGGCTGCGCCGCGATCGGCCGCACAATGGCGCGGATGGGCCCGCGCCAGGCCCCGCCGCCGGCAGGCACCGCCGGCCCGGGTCGGGCGCGGCGACGCAGCGCTCCGGCCGTGGCGCTGCCGGCTTCAGCGACCGGCCTGGCGGAGATGCCATGAACGTCCACGCTCCCGTTTTGCGCCGCCCGCCTGCGCCCGGCTTCTTCGGCCCGGCCATAGACGCCGGGCCGGGCCTGTACCTCATGCTGCTGCCCGAGCACGCCCTGTGGTGGGCGCTGGCGCGCACGCTGTTCGTGGCCGACGTGCACCTGGGCAAGGCCGCCACCTTCCGCGCGCGCGGCCTGCCGGTACCTGCGGGCACCACGCAGGACAACCTGGCGCGGCTGTCGGACCTGCTGGCACGCACCGATGCCGAGCAGCTGGTCATCCTGGGCGACTTCCTGCACGCCGCCGAGGCGCAGACGCCTGCGCTGCTGGCGCAGCTGGCGCACTGGCGCGCCGCGCATGCCGGCGTCGCCATGACGCTGGTGCTGGGCAACCACGACCGCCACGCGGGCGAGCCGCCGCCCGCGCTGGGCATCCGGGTGGTGCACGAGCCCTGGGTGCCCCACGAGGGCGTGCCGCTGGCGTGCTGCCACCACCCGCAGCACCTGGCCGGCCACACCGTGCTGGCCGGGCACCTGCACCCGGCCGTGGTGCTGCGCGGGCGCGCCCGCGACACGCTGCGCCTGCCGGCCTTCTGCCACGAGGCCGGGCTGCTGCTGCTGCCTGCGTTTGGCGATTTCACCGGCGCCTGCACGCTGGAGCCGGCAGCCGGGCGCCAGCTCTATGCCGTGGGCGCGGGCGGCGTCTGGCCCCTGCCCGGGGCCGCCTGACGGCGCCGCGCCCGGGGCGGCGGGCCGCCGCGGCTCAAGGCTGCGCCAGCCAGCCGCGCGCCAGCACCGGTGCGTCCGGCAGCTCGTTGGGCTGCCCGCCCACGGCGCCCTCGGGGGCGGGAAAGTGCGCCACCAGCAGGGCCGAGACCTCGGCCAGCGCTTGCGTCAGCCCGTCCTCGTAGCGCCCGGCGCGAAACGCCTGGCCCATGTGCGCGGCCATGCCGTGCCAGACCTGGGGCTCCACGGCGCGCGCCAGCGCCCGGTCGGCGACGATCTCGATGGCGCGCTCGGCCAGCAGCAGGTACACCAGCACGCCGTTGTTGTGCTCGGTGTCCCACACGCGCAGCTTGCCGAACTGGGTCACGGCGCGTTCGCGCACGCCGGCGCCGCGCCACAGGTACGACAGCGGCAGGCCGCCTTCGATGCAGATGCGGATCTGTCCGGTGTGGCGCTGCTCGCTGGCGGCCACGCGCTCGCCCAGGCGCTGCAGCATGTCCGCCGGCATGGCGCGCGCCAGCCCGCCGTCGGCCCAGCGGTGGCGCGCCAGGCGGGCCAGGCGCCGCCACAGGCCGGGCGGGCGCGGCGCGTCACCGTGCGGGTGCTTGTGCTCTTGCTTCATTACGCTCCTTACCAGCCGCCCGAGGCGCCGCCGCCGCCGAAGCTGCCGCCCCCGCCGGAGCTGAAACCGCCGCCGCCGCCAAATCCGCCACCGCCGCCACCGCCACCGCCGAAGCCCCCGCCGCCGCGCCCGCCCCCGTTCCACACGATGGGCACGCCGCGCCCGGCGAAGATCCAGGTGTAGAGCAGCGCCGCGACGCCGGCGCCGGCCGCCAGCAGCACGCTGGCCGTGAACCAGAAGGCCAGCGCACCCGCGCCCGCGCCCATCACCAGGCCGCTCAGGCGCTGGCCGAACACGGCGCGCAGCACTGGGCCCATGACCATCACGGCGAAGAACAGGAACACCGCCAGGCTCTCGAAGCCGGCGGCGCCGGGCTGGCCCTTGCCCGGCTGGGCGCCGCCGTCCGGCAGCGGCAGCGCCTCACCGGCGATGCGCGCGCCGATCTGCTGCACGGCCGCCTGCAGGCCGCCGGCGTAGTCGCCCTCGCGAAAGCGCGGCGCCATGGCGCCATCGATGATGCGCGCGGCGGCAATGTCGGGGATCGCCCCTTCCAGCGCCCGCGCCACCTCGATGCGCATGCGCCGGTCGTCCTTGGCCACCACCAGCAGCACGCCGTCGCCGACTTCGCGCCGGCCGATCTTCCAGGTGCTGGCGACGCGGTGGGCAAAGGCGGCGATGTCCTCGGGCGCGGTGCCGGGCACCAGCAGCACCACCACCTGCGAGCCGTGGGTGCGCTCGATCTCGGCCAGCTGCGCCTGCAGGCCCTGGCGCTGGCTCTCGCTCAGCGTGGCGGTCTCGTCGATCACCCGCGAGGTCAGCGCCGGCACCGCACGCAGCGGCTGGGCGAGCGCAGGCGCGCTACTGATAGCTATTAAAAATATAGCTATAAACCATTGCAGGACGCCGGCAACTCGCATATTTGCCTGAATTCAGGGCTTGGCGGCAGGTGCCGGGCGCGAAAAGTCCACCTGCGGCGGGGCGCTGATCTGCGCCTCGTTTTGCACGCTGAAGTTGGGCTTGGGGCCGTAGCCGAAGACCTTGCCCGTCAGGTTGGTCGGGAAGCTGCGCGCCAGCACGTTGTACTGCTGCACGGTCTCGATGTAGCGGTTGCGGGCCACGGTGATGCGGTTTTCCGTGCCCTCCAGCGTCACCCGCAGGTCGCGAAAGCCCTGGTTGGCCTGCAGCTGCGGGTAGCGCTCGGACACCACCATCAGCCGGCTCAGCGCACTGGACAGCTCGCCTTGCGCCTGCTGGAACTTGTTGAACGCCTCCGGGTTGTTGATCAGCTCGGGCGTGGCCTGGATCGAGGTGGCCTTGGCGCGCGCCTCGACCACGCGGGTCAGCGTGTCCTGCTCGAACTGCGCCTCGCCCTTGACGGTGGCGACGATGTTGGGCACCAGGTCGGCGCGGCGCTGGTACTGGTTGAGCACTTCGCTCCAGGCGGCCTTGGACTGCTCGTCCAGGCGCTGGAAATCGTTGTAGCCGCAGCCCGAGAGGGCGGCGACGACGGCAAGCAGGGCGATGAGGCGTTTCATGGTGGATGCGGGATCGATGGGGAGGGGCGAGGGGGGAGGGAAGCCGGCGCACAGTATGCGCCGGCCCTGCGGCGCTGCCGCGTCAGCCGCAGGCGCTTGTTGTTGTGCTGGCCGGCGCCGAAGGCGGCGTTGTCATGCGCCGGCGCGCGCAGCGCTCCTACAGAGCCCCAAGGCGCCACTGCCAGCATTCATGCAGGCCGGCGCGGCCGCACAGGCGGCGCTGTTTCACCATTTTTTCATCCCTTTTTCCGGAGGTACCCGCCATGGCGCTTCTCTACCGTCTTCGCACCACCGCAGCCCTTGCCATCAGCGCCGGCCTGGGCCTGGCCGCCTGGGCCCAGGGCTCGCCCCCGGCCGTCGCGCCTGCGGCCACCGCAATCACCTCGCCGGACACCCAGCCCGCCGGCAGCGGCGCCAGCCAGGGCGCCAGCCCGGCCAACCGCACCCCGGGCACGGCGCCTGCCGCCAGCGCCACGCGCCCGGCGCCCAGCGCCACCGACAGCAAGCCTGCCCACGCCGACTCGTCCTTCATGAACGATGCCGCGCATGCCGGCCACTACGAGGTCGAGGCCGCCCAGCTGGCGCTGAAGAAGGGCCAGAGCGACGCCGTCAAGACCTTCGCCCGGCGCATGCTGGACGACCACACGGCCGCCGACCAGCAGCTGCAGGCCCTGGCCTCGGCCAAGAACCACAAGCTGCCCGACGGCCCCTCGCTGATGCAAAAGGGCAAGCTCAAGCTGCTCTCCACGCACGACGGCGCCAAGTTCGACAAGAGCTACATCGACAGCCTGGGCCCCAAGGCGCACCGCGAGACCATAGAGCTGTTCGAGAAGGGCGCCACCAAGGCGCATGACCCGGACGTGAAGGCCTGGGCGGAAAAGACCCTGCCCACGCTGCGCGAGCACCTCGCCATGGCCGAGCAGCTCGACCAGAGCCTGAACGGCAAGGACAGGAAGAACGCCACGCACGACGCGCCGCTGCGAGGGGATGCGAACGTGGCGAAGAAGTAGCAGTCAGGCCGGCCGGCTGGAGGGCCACCCGGCCCTGCCTCAGCCCAGCTGCCGGCCCTGCACGAACACGCGCAGCTCGCCTGGCGCGAAGGCGCTCCAGCGCTCGTTCGTGGTCAGCGGCGCAGTGGCGATGACGGCCACGCGGTCATCGGGCGTGGTCAGCGGCTCGAAGTCCACCTGCAGGTCCTCGTCGGCCAGCTGGGCCACGGCAAACGGGTGGCAGCGCTCGATGGAGTGCAGCTGCGTGCTGGCATGCGCCCACAGCGCGTGGCCGTTGGACAGCAGGAAGTTGAAGGTGCCGTGCGCGGCAATGCGCGCGGCCAGGTCTTTCAAGGTCAGGGTCAGCTCGGCCACCGGCGGCAGGCCGGCATGGGACTTGGCCAGCTCCTGCATGATCCAGCAGAACGCATGCTCGCTGTCGGTGCTGCCCACGGGGTGGAAATGCCCGTGCAGGCGCGGGCGGAAGTCCTTCAGGTCGCCGTTGTGCGCCAGCACCCAGTAGTGGCCCCAGAGTTCGCGCACGAAGGGGTGGCAGTTCTCCAGGCTCACGGCTCCTTGAGTGGCCTTGCGGATATGGGCGATGACGTTGCAGCTCTTGATGGGGTAGCGGCGGATCAGCTCGGCCACGGGGGAGTCGACGGCGCGCTGGTGGTCCACGAAATGGCGCACGCCCTTGCCCTCGAAGAAGGCGATACCCCAGCCATCGGTGTGGTCGGCCGTGCGCCCGGCGCGCTGGGCGAAGCCGGTGAAGCTGAACGTCACGTCCGTGGGCGTGTTGGCGTTCATGCCCAGAAGCTGGCACATGGGAGGCTGCGCTGCGCGTGCTTACTGGCGGTCCAGCCAGAGCTTGCCGCCCGTGGCCCAGTTCTCGCGCTTGACGTCGGTGATCAATATGTCCACCGACTCGGGCGAGCCGCCCAGGATCTCGACGGACACGCGCGTGATCTCCTCGGCCAGCTTGCGCTTTTGCTCTACGGTGCGGCCTTCCATCATTTCGATGTGGTAGGTGGGCATGGGGCGGGTTTCCTCAAAGGGGTGGTGACGAAGGGGGAATCTTATCGGCCGGCGCGGCCGGCGCCGGCGGCATTTCGCGCGCGCAGTGCGGGCAGATGCAGCTTGTGCCGCGCTGCTCCTGCGGCACCCGGGCCAGCGCTGCGGGCGAGACGGGCGTGTCCATGCACCAGCATTGCGCGGCGGGCAGGCCGGCAGCCATGGCGCAGGCGTTGGGCTGGTTGCACAGTGGGCAGCAGGTGGTATCGATGGCAGGCATGGCGGGCAAGTGTAGGGCGCCAAAGACAACGGCACCCGCAGGTGCCGTTGTGAATCAAAAGTGCCTTCAGCGCCCGTCAGACAAGCGTCAGCAGCTACTTTTTCAATAGCGACTGACAGTGGCGCGTGTTCTGGATTGGCGCGCTCTCCGCCAGCGGCCACCGTGCAAGGGCCGCCCCGCCGCACCGGTGGCGTCCCCCTTCCCGAATCGCGCCGCGATTCGAGAGAAGGGGGAAGGCCCGAAGGGCCTCAGGGGGATGTCACCGTTTCGCCTCGCCCGACTTGACCTTCAGGCGCCAGGCGTGCAGCAGCGGCTCGGTGTAGCCGCTGGGCTGCTCCACGCCCTTGAAGACCAGCTCGCAGGCGGCGAGATAAGCGGCCGACTCGTTGAAGCGCCCGGCCATCTTCTGGTACAGCGGATCGCCCGCGTTCTGCCCGTCCACCTTGGCGGCCATGCGCTCGAACGTTGCGCGCACCTGCTGCTCGGTGACGATGCCGTGCAAGAGCCAGTTGGCCACGTGCTGGCTGGAGATGCGCAGCGTGGCGCGGTCTTCCATCAGGCCGACGTCGTTGATGTCGGGCACCTTGGAGCAGCCCACGCCCTGGTCGATCCAGCGCACCACGTAGCCCAGGATGCCCTGGATGTTGTTGTCCAGCTCCTGCTGCTTTTCCTCGTCGGACCAGTTCGGGTTGGCGCTCACGGGCACCGTCAGCAGGCCGGTCAGCAGGTTGTCGCGCTCGGCGTCGGCGTCCACCTTGAGCAGCTCGGCCTGCACGTCCTTGACCTTGACCTGGTGGTAGTGCAGCGCGTGCAGCGTGGCGCCCGTGGGGCTGGGCACCCAGGCGGTGTTGGCGCCGGCCTTGGGGTGGCCGATCTTTTGCTCCAGCATGGCCTTCATCAGGTCGGGCATGGCCCACATGCCCTTGCCGATCTGCGCGCGCCCGGCCAGGCCCATGGACAGGCCCACCAACACGTTGTTCTTCTCGTACGCCTGGATCCAGGCGCTGGTCTTCATGTCGCCCTTGCGCACCATGGGGCCGGCCTGCATGCCCGAGTGCATCTCGTCGCCCGTGCGGTCCAGGAAGCCCGTGTTGATGAACGCCACGCGCGCTGGAGCAGCGGCGATACAGGCCTTCAGGTTGACGGAGGTGCGGCGCTCCTCGTCCATGATGCCCAGCTTGACGGTGTTCTCGGGCAGGCCCAGGGCCTGCTCGACGCGGCCGAACAGCTCGTTGGCAAAGGCCACTTCGGCCGGGCCGTGCATCTTGGGCTTGACGATGTAGACGCTGCCGGTGCGCGAGTTGCGCAGGCCATTGGCGCCATGGCCCTTCAGGTCATGGATGGCGATGGCCGTGGTGACCATGGCGTCCAGGATGCCCTCGGGGATTTCCTTGGCGTCCTGGCCCCACAGGATGGCCGGGTTGGTCATCAGATGGCCCACGTTGCGCAGGAACATCAGCGAGCGGCCGTGCAGCTTCACCGGCTTGCCGTCGGCACCGGTGTACTCGCGGTCCGGGTTCAGGCCGCGCGTCATCGGCTGGCCGTCCTTTTGGAAGGTTTCGGTCAGCGTGCCCTTCAGGATGCCCAGCCAGTTGCGGTAGCCCAGGGTCTTGTCCTCGGCGTCCACGGCGGCCACCGAGTCCTCCAGGTCCAGGATGGTGGACAGCGCGGCCTCGACCACCACGTCGGACACGCCGGCGGCGTCGGTCTTGCCGATGGGGGTGTTCTTGTCGATGCGGATGTCGATGTGCAGGCCGTTGTTGGCCAGCAGCACGGACGACGGGTTGCCCGCATCGCCCTGGTAGCCGACGAACTGCGCGGCGTCCTTCAGGCCGGTCGTGCTGCCGTCCTTCAGGCTGACGACCAGCTTGCCGCCTTCGACCTCGTACGCAGCCGCATCCTTGTGCGAGCCCTGCGCCAGCGGCGCGGCCTGGTCCAGGAAGTTGCGGGCGAAGGCAATCACCTTCTCGCCGCGCTTGGGGTTGTAGCCGCGGCCCTTCTCGGCGCCGTCCGCCTCATCGATCACATCGGTGCCGTACAGCGCGTCGTACAGCGAGCCCCAGCGCGCGTTGGCGGCGTTCAGCGCGTAGCGGGCGTTCAGGATGGGCACGACCAGCTGCGGGCCGGCCTGTTGCGCGAGTTCGGCGTCCACATTGGCCGTGGTGGCCTGCGCGCCCTTCGGGGGCTCGACCAGGTAGCCGATCTGCGTCAGGAACTGGCGGTAGGCGGCCATGTCCTTGATCGGGCCGGGGTTGGCCTTGTGCCAGGTGTCCAGCTCCTTTTGCAGGCGCTCGCGCTCGGTCAGCAGGGCAGCGTTCTTGGGGGCAAGGTCGGCCACCAGCGCGTCGAAGCCCTTCCAGAAGGCCTCGGGCGAGACGCCCGTGCCTGGCAGGACGTCGTTGTTGATGAACTGGTGCAGCTCATTGGCCACCTGCAGGCCGTGGACTTGGGTGCGTGCGGTCATGTGGTCAAACCCCCTTGAACGGTTGGATGATGGAGAAGAGAGAAGAAAGGCAAAAACGAAACGTAGAAGAGCGGCCCGGCTGCGGCGCGGGCCTTGCAGGCCACTGTATTAGAAATATTTGCATCAATAAAGAAGTGCAATATCTCTTAACTAATGACTTTTTTGCAAAAATCAACCACACTGCGGGCTGTTCGCCCCGTCCCAGGCCGGGCGCACAGCCTGCAGTTGTTGCAATATTGATAGCTAAAAGCGCTTTATCCACGCCGGCTGGAGCCCTGTTTGGCCAAAAAACCACCGCCAACCCCCGTTTCACGCCGCCGCGCCCATGGACAAACTCAAAGCCTTCGAGTCCTTCGTCTCGGTCGCCACGCGTGGCAGCCTGACGGCCGCCGCCCGCGCCGAGGGCGTGGCCCCGGCCATCATGGGGCGGCGCCTGGACGCGCTGGAAGAGCACCTGGGCGTCAAGCTTTTGGTGCGCACCACGCGGCGCATCACCCTCACGCACGAGGGCAGCGCCTTCCTGGAGGACTGCCAGCGCCTGCTGGCCGACGTGGCCAACGCCGAGGCCAGCGTCTCCGCCGGCGGGCTCAAGGCCACGGGGCACTTGCGCGTGACGGCGCCGGCCGGCTTTGGCCGGCGGCATGTGGCGCCGCTGGTGCCGCGCTTTCGCGATCTGCACCCCGATGTGACCTTGTCGCTGAACCTGTCCGACCGCGTGGTGGACCTGGCCGGCGAGGGCTATGACTGCGCCGTGCGCGTGGGTGATTTGCCCGATTCGTCCCTAGTCAGCGTGCGCATGGCCGACAACCGGCGCCTGTGCGTGGCCACGCCCGAGTACCTGCGCCGGCGCGGCACGCCGCAGCACCCGGGCGAGTTGAGCCAGCACGACTGCCTGACGCTGTCCAGCGACGCCTCGCAAACGCGCGGCTGGGCCTTTCGCGTACCGCGCGAGGGCGGCGGCGACGAGGTCGTGCACTTCAAGCCCGGCGGCCCGCTGGACTGCTCGGACGGCCAGGTGCTGCACGACTGGTGCCTGGGGGGCTGGGGCATCGCCTGGCGCAGCACCTGGGAGGTGGAGGCGGAAATCGCCGCCGGCCGCCTGGTGGAGGTGCTGGCGGCCTTCGCCGCGCCGCCCAACGGCATCTACGTGGTCTTTCCGCAGAGAAAGCACCTGCCGCTGCGCGTGCGGCTGTGGATCGACTGGTTGCGCCATCATTACGCCCAAAGCGACTTCTGGGCGCAGACGCCTGCGGCCTGAGGCCGCAGGCTGCCGCCCCCTGCCTGTCCGCCCCATTTTTCCTTGAGACCGCCGATGACCACCGAAGCCCTGCTGGCCTACGCCCACATCATGACCTTCCTGATGCTGGCCACTTTCTTGACCAGCGAGACCGCGCTGTGCCGCGCCGACTGGATCAACCCGGCGGCGGTGCGCCGCCTGGTGCGGCTCAACGCTTTAAGCCTGCTGTCCGGGGTGCTGGTGCTGGCCAGCGGGCTGGCGCGCATCGCCTGGGGCATCAAGGGCAGCGGCTGGTACTGGGCGCAGCCGCTGCTGCACGCCAAGATCACGCTGCTGGTGATCATGCTGGCACTGTCGCTGGCCGCCGCGCGGCGCTACCGCGCCTGGCGGCGCAGCCTGGATGCGGGGGGCGCGCTGCCCGATGCAGCCGCGCTCAAGTCCACGCGCCGGCTGGTCATGTGGTCCGCGCACATCATGGTGCTGATCCCGCTGCTGGCGGTATTTTTGGCGCGCGGCGTGGGCACGCGCTGAAGCCGCGCCCATGAAAAACCCCGCGCACCGCAGGACGGCGGTGCGCGGGGTGTGGCGGACGGCGCCGCGCCTTCAGGCCGCAGGCTTGTTAGACAGGCACTCCTTCATGAAGGCCTTGCGCTCGTCGCCTTTCAGGGCCTTGGTCTTGGCGTCGGCGTTGCAGGTCTTCATCTTGGTCTGCTGCTTTTCCTGCTTGCTGACCGTCAGGCAACTCTTCATGAAGGTCTTGCGCTCGTCGCCCTTGAGCGTCTTTTCCTTGGCCTGGGCGTTGCAGGTCTCCATGCGGGCCTGCTGGGCCGTGGGCGCCTTTTGCGCGGCAGGGGCGCTCGCGGCGTCGGCTGCGGCAGTGGCGGCAAGCGTGGGCAGGGCGAGGCCGGCAAGGGCCAGGGCGGCAAGCAGGTTCTTCAGCATGATGGAATGAACTCCAGCGAAGGTAGGGATGAAAGGGCCGCAGCACGGCGCTGCGGCCAGGCAGCATAACGCTGCGCCGCGCCCGGGCGATGACAGGACGCACCCGTAGAATCCCGCCCCATCATGCTGAGTGTCAAACAGGAATTGCTCGCGGCGCTGGCCGCCGAGCTGGAGCGGCTGCAGCCCGGCGCCGGCGCGCGCGCCGCCTTTGAAAACCCCAAGGTTGCCGCGCACGGCGACTTCGCCTGCACCGCGGCCATGCAGCTGGCCAAGCCCCTGAAGCTGAACCCGCGCCAGCTGGGCGAGCAGCTCAAGGAGGCGCTGGAGGCCACGCCGGCCTTCCGGCAATGGGTGCAGGCTATCGAGATCGCCGGCCCCGGCTTCCTCAACATCCGCCTGCAGCCCGCCGCCCGGCAGCAGGTCGTGCGCGAGGTGCTGGAGCAGGGCGCGCGCTACGGCCATCAGCCGGCGCGTGGCGACAAGGTGATCGTCGAGTTCGTCTCCGCCAACCCCACCGGCCCGCTGCACGTGGGCCATGGCCGCCAGGCCGCCATCGGCGACGCCATCAGCCACCTGTACGCCACCCAGGGCTGGCAGGTGCACCGCGAGTTCTACTACAACGACGCGGGCGTGCAGATCGACACGCTGACCAAGAGCACGCAGCTGCGCGCCCAGGGCTTCAAGCCCGGCGACGCCTGCTGGCCCACCGAGGCCGACAACCCGCTGGCCAAGAACTTCTACAACGGCGACTACATCGCCGACATCGCCCGGGCGTTCCTGGACCGGGACACCGTGCGGGCCGACGACCGCGAGTTCACGGCCAATGGCGACGTGCAGGACGAGGGCAGCATCCGCCAGTTCGCCGTGGCCTACCTGCGCAACGAGCAGGACAAGGACCTGCAGGCCTTCGGCCTGAAGTTCGACCAGTACTACCTGGAGTCCAGCCTGTACGCCAACGGCCACGTGGAGGACACGGTGCGCCGCCTGGTGGAAAGCGGCCACACCTACGAGCAGGACGGTGCGCTGTGGCTCAGGACCACCGACTTCGGCGACGACAAGGACCGCGTCATGCGCAAGTCCGACGGCACGTACACGTATTTTCTGCCCGACGTCGCCTACCACGTCCAGAAGTTCCAGCGCGGCTACACGCGCGCCGTCAACATCCAGGGCACCGACCACCACGGCACCATCGCCCGCGTGCGCGCCGGCCTGCAGGCGGTGGATGCGGGCATCCCGCCGGGCTACCCGGACTACGTGCTGCACACCATGGTGCGCGTGGTCAAGGGCGGCGAGGAGGTCAAGATCAGCAAGCGCGCGGGCAGCTACGTCACGCTGCGCGACCTGATCGAGTGGACCAGCCGCGATGCGGTGCGCTTCTTCCTGCTGTCGCGCAAGCCCGACACCGAGTACACCTTCGACGTGGACCTGGCCGTGGCGCAGAACAACGACAACCCGGTGTACTACGTGCAGTACGCGCACGCGCGCATCTGCTCGGTGCTGCGCGGCTGGCGCGAGGACTATGACGTGGGCGCGCTGCACGGCGCGGACCTGTCGCCCCTGGAGGGCCCGCAGGCCCAGGCGCTGATGCTGCTGCTGGCCAAGTACCCCGAGATGCTCAGCGCCGCCGCCGCCGGCAACGCCCCGCACGACGTGACCTTCTACCTGCGCGAGCTCGCCGCCAGCTACCACAGCTACTACGACGCCGAGCGCATCCTGGTCGATGACGAGCGCGTGAAAAGCGCCCGCCTGGCGCTGGTCGCCGCCACCGCGCAGGTGCTGCACAATGGCCTGGCGGTGCTGGGCGTGTCGGCCCCGTCCCGGATGTAAACAGCGATCCTTATGAAACACCAGCAACGCGGCGGCACCATCATCGGGCTCATCCTGGGCGTCATCCTTGGCCTGGGCGCGGCGCTGATCGTGGCCGTCTATGTCACCAAGGTGCCGGTGCCTTTCCTGACCAAGCCCAACCCGCGCGCGTCCGACCAGGACGAGGCCGAGCGCAACAAGAACTGGGACCCGAACGCGCCGCTGTACGGCAAGAACCCGGCGCGCGCGCCCGCCGCAGCCGAGCCCGCAGCCCCGGCCCCAGCCGATGGGCCGGCGGCGGCGCCGGTGGCGCCGGCCGTGGCAGGCGCTGCCGCGCCCGATGCGCCGGCCACGCCGGCACGCCCCGCCGCCAGCCGCCCGGGCGCCACGGCATCGGGCGACCCGCTGGGCGACCTGGCCCGCGCACGCGCCAACGCGGCGCCCGCCACGCCCGCACCGGCTGCGGCGCCAGCCGCGGCGGCAGGGACCGATCCCTTCGATTACTTCGTGCAGGCAGGCGCCTTCCGCACCCAGCAGGACGCCGACGCCCAGCGCGCCAAGCTGGCCATGCTGGGCTGGGAGGCGCGCGTGAGCGAGCGCGAGCAGAGCGGACGCACGGTGTTTCGCGTGCGCGTCGGGCCCTTCGCCAAGCGCGACGACGCCGAGACGCTGAAACAAAAGCTCGACGGCGCCGGTGTCGAGGCCGCCCTGGTGCGCGTGCAGCGCTGAGAAGGCGTGCGCCAGTTCCCCATGCCCGCCTTGGGCAGACGGCCTGCGGCGCGCCTGCCGGGCCTGCGGGATGGCTGCCGCCTTCCGGGCGCCCGTGTCCGGGGTCGCCGGAACCTTCGCGCCATGTGCGCGATCCATCCCTACTTTGAAACAGCCAACGGAGTGACCCGTCCATGAACCGTCGTGAGTTTTCCCTGTCCAGCGCCTCGGTGCTTGCCGTCTCCGCCCTGGGGCTGCCGCTGGCCTCCATGCCCGCGCTGGCGCAGGCGCCGCGCCAGTTCAAGGAGGGCAAGGATTACGTGCGCCTGTCCAAGCCCGTGGCCACCGAGGCCCCGGCCGGCAAGGTCGAGGTCATCGAGTTCTTCTGGTACAGCTGCCCGCACTGCAACACCTTCGAGCCCACGTTCGAGGCCTGGAAGAAGTCGGCCCCGCAGGACCTGGTCATCCGCCGCGTGCCGGTGGCGTTCAACGCCAGCTTCGTGCCCCAGCAAAAGCTCTACTACGCGCTGGAGAGCATGGGCAAGCTGCCCGAGCTGCACGCCAAGGTGTTTCGCGCCGTACACGTCGAGCGCCTGCCCCTGAACAAGGACGAGCTGATCTTCGAATGGATCGCCAAGCAGGGCGTGGACGCGGCCAAGTTCAAGGAGACCTACAACTCCTTCACCGTGTCCAACCAGGCGCGCCGCGCCACCCAGCTGCAGGGCGACTACCAGGTCGAGGGCGTGCCCTCCATGGGCGTGGCTGGGCGCTACTACACCGACGGCACCATGGCCGGCAACATGGACAACGTGCTGCGCGTGGTCGAATACCTGGCCGGGCAGGCGCGCAAGGGCTGACGACGGCCCGGACGGGGCGGCGCCCGGCCCGCCCGTCCACCTTTTTGTCGCTGCGGCAGGCGGCCTGGAGGCGATGGCTACAATCAACGCAAGATTCGTGCCCCATGACCATCCGACCGCTTTCCCTCACCCTGTGCGCCGCGCTGGCGCTGTGCCTGGCGCCAGCCGCCCAGGCGGAAAAAGCCGACCGCGCCAAGCCCATGAACATCGAGGCCGATGCGCTGCGCCACGACGAGCTGCAGCAGGTCACGGTGTTTACCGGCCATGTGGTGCTGACCAAGGGCTCCATCGTGCTGCGCGGGGCGCGCCTGGAAGTGCGCCAGGACGCCGATGGCTACCAGCAGGGCGTGGTCACTGCGGAGAGCGGGCAGCGCGCCTTCTTCCGCCAAAAGCGCGATACCCCGCCGGGCGCGCCGGATGAGTTCGTCGAGGGCGAGGCCGAGCGCATCGAGTACGACGGACGCGCCGACGTGGTGCGCCTGATCCGCCGCGGCGAGCTGCGCCGCTACCGGGCGGCCACGCTGAGCGACGAGCTGACCGGCGCGCGCATCGTCTACAACAACGCCACCGACGTGTTCACCGTCGAGGGCGGCGCGCCGAGCGCCAAGGGCCCGGCCGGCGCCAATGGCGGCCGGGTGCGTGCGGTGCTGGCCCCGCGCGAGGCCGCGTCCGCAGCCAGCGCCGCCCCGGCCGCCCCGGCCCCCGCCCTGCGCCCCAGCAACGAGCTGGGCGGCGGCAAGCGGTGAGCACGCCGGCACACGGCGCCGGCGCAGGCAGCGCCGGCCGCCTGCAGGTGCGCCACCTGCGCAAGGCCTACGGCGGGCGCCAGGTGGTCAAGGACGTTTCGCTGTCGGTGCAAAAAGGCGAGGTGGTGGGGCTGCTGGGCCCCAACGGCGCGGGCAAGACGACGTCGTTCTACATGATCGTCGGCCTGGTGCGCTGCGATGGCGGCGAGATCGTCATCGACGGCCACGACGCGACGCGCATGCCCATACACCGCCGCTCGCGCCTGGGGCTGTCCTACCTGCCGCAGGAGGCGTCCATCTTCCGCAAGCTGAACGTGCAGGACAACGTGCGCGCCGTGCTGGAGCTGCAAAAGGACGAGCACGGCCAGCCGCTGTCGCGCGCCGAGATCGACGAGCGCCTCACCGGGCTGCTGCAGGAGCTGCGCGTGGAGCACCTGCGCGACTCCCCGGCGCCGGCGCTGTCGGGCGGCGAGCGCCGCCGCGTGGAGATCGCCCGCGCCCTGGCCACGCAGCCGCAGTTCATCCTGCTGGACGAGCCGTTCGCCGGCATCGACCCCATCGCCGTGATCGAGATCCAGCGCATCATCGGCTTCCTGAAGGCGCGCGGCATCGGCGTCCTGATCACCGACCACAACGTGCGCGAGACGCTGGGCATCTGCGACCACGCCTTCATCATCAGCGAAGGCAACGTGCTGGCGCAGGGCACGCCGCCCGAGATCGTGGACAACGCGGAAGTGCGCCGGGTGTACCTGGGCGAGCACTTCCGCATGTGAGGGTGCGCCGCACCATGGCTGCCGCCCGCCGCCGCGCCGCCTGCGGCTGCGCACGATGAACCGGCCCACGCTGGCGCTGCGCGTATCGCAGCAACTGGCCCTCACGCCGCAGCTGCAGCAGTCCATCCGGCTGCTGCAGCTGTCCACGCTGGAGCTGTCCCGGGAAATCGAGCAGATGCTGGGGGACAACCCCTTCCTGGAGCAGGACGAGGACGGCCACGACGCGCCCGGGCCGGCTGCGCCGGCCGGCAGCGCGCCCGCGCCGGACGAGGGCCGCGATGGCGACGCCGCCGAGAGTGGCGCCGAGGCCGACGCGGCCCGGGAGCTGCCTGACGCCGCCGAGGGCCTGGACTGGGAAGGCGAGGGCGCCAGCGAAGGCGACTGGGGCAACGACGCGCCCGGGCGCGGCAGCGCCAGCGAAGCCGGCGGCGAGACCGACGCGCTGGAGCTGGCCGGCGGCCACGAGACCCTGGCCGAGCACCTGAGCCGCCAGGCCCTGTCGCTGCGCCTGTCGCCCGAGGACGGCGCGGCGCTGGCGCTGCTGATCGGCTCGCTGGACGACGACGGCTACCTGGAGGAGCCGCTGGAGGCGCTGGCCGCCAGCCTGCTGGGCGCGGCCGCGTGCCTGGAGCAGCACGAGGAGCTGATGCACCGGCTGACCATGGCGCTGGGCCTGCTGCAAAGCCTGGAGCCGGCGGGCGTGGGCGCGCGCGACCTGGCCGAGTGCCTGGCGCTGCAGCTGCACGCGCGCGCGCAGCCGGGTGCGCCGGCCGATGCCGAACTGGCGCGCGTGGCGCTGGCCATGTGCCGCCAGCCGCTGGAGTGGCTGGCGCGGCGCGACGTGCGCCGCCTCGCGCACGCCTGCGCGGCCAGCGAGGAGACGGTACGCGCCGCCATGGCCCTCATCGCCCGGCTGGAGCCCAAGCCCGGCCGGCGGTTTGCCGACGTGCGCCGCCTGGCCGTCGTGCCGGACGTGATCGTGCGGCGCGGCGGCAGCGCCACCCAGCCGCGCTTTGCGGTGCAGCTCAACCCGGCCGTCATGCCGCGCCTGCGCGTGCATGAGCTGTACGCCGGCGCGCTGCGCATGCAGCGCGGCCGCCAGGGCCACCCGCAGCTGCAGGCGCAGCTGCAGGAGGCGCGCTGGTTCATCAAGAACGTGCAGCAGCGCTTCGACACCATCCTGCGCGTGTCCGACGCCATCGTGCAGCGGCAAAAGAGCTTCTTCGTGCACGGCGAGCTGGCCATGCGCCCGCTGGTGCTGCGCGACATCGCCGAGGAGCTCGGCCTGCATGAGTCCACCATCTCGCGCGTCACCACGGCCAAGTACATGGCCACGCCGCGCGGCACCTACGAGCTGAAGTATTTCTTTGGCTCCGGGCTGGGGACGGAGGCCGGCGGCAACGCCTCCAGCACCGCCGTGCGCGCGCTGATCCGGCAGTTCGTCGCCGCGGAGAACCCCGTCCGGCCGCTGTCGGACAGCCAGCTCGCCGAGCTGCTCAAGGAGCAGGGCATGAGTGCGCGCGCCGCACCGTCGCCAAATACCGCGAGGCGCTGAAGATAGCGCCCGCCAACCTGCGCAAGGCACTCTGACACCCATGGCCCGCATCACCTTCGAACTTCCCGCGCACTTCGGCTTCGCCACCGAGGTGCAGGTCTACATCAGCCACGTCAACCAGGGCGGGCACCTGGACAACGCCCAGCTGCTCAGCCTGGTGTCGGAGGCGCGCGTGCGCTTCTTCCGCGCCCTGGGCTGGCGCGAGGGCGAGGTCGGCGGCGCCGCCATCGTGGTGGCCGATCTGCTGGCGCAATACCGGTCGGAGGCCTTCCACGGCGAGACGCTGCGCGTGCAGATGCAGCCGCTGGAGTTCAACCGCTACGGCTTCGACCTGGTGTTCCACATGGTCGAGGCTGGCACCGGCCGCGAGGTCGCGCGCGGCAAGACCGGCATCGTTTTCATCGACCGCGCCACCCGCCGCGCCACTCCCATCCCCCAAGAGGTGCAGGCGCAGCTGCAGCGCTGCGCCGCCCCGGCTTCCACAGCATGAACCAGTTGTCCCTCTTCCTGCCCTGCGCCGCCGGCGTCGAGGGCTTCCTGGCCGATGAAGTCCACGCCCTCACGGGCCTGGCCGGGCACGACCTGCTCACCGGCCGCGGCGGCGTGCTGGCGCGCGCCACCTGGCGCCAGGCGCTGCAGCTGAACCTGCACAGCCGCCTGGCGCAGCGCGTGCTGGTGCAGCTGGCCAGCCGGATGTACCGCAGCGAGAACGACCTGTACGCGCTGGCGAGCAGCGTCGCCTGGGAGATCTGGTTCACCCCGCGCCAGAGCTTCAAGATCGAGGTCACCGCGCAGCACAGCCCCTTGCAAAGCCTGAATTTCGCCGCGCTGCGCGTCAAGGACGCCGTGGCCGACCGCTTCCGCGCCAAGACCGGCGTGCGCCCGGACGTCGAGACGCGCTGGCCCGACGTGCGCATCCACCTGCACCTGACCACCGACGAGGCGCAGCTGTACATCGACACCTCGGGCGAGCCGCTGTTCAAGCGCGGCTGGCGCAACGTGGCGGACGGCGGCGCCAAGGGCGACGCGCCGCTCAAGGAGACGCTGGCCGCCGCCATGATCGCCGCCAGCGGCTGGGACCCGCATGGCGATGCGCCCGTGCCGCTGTACGACCCCTGCTGCGGCAGCGGCACGGTGGCCATCGAGGCCGCGCAGATCGCCTGCCGCATCGCCCCGGGCCTGCAGCGGCGCTTCGGCTTCGAGAAGCTGCTGCCGTTCCAGGCGCATGTCTGGTCTGCTATCAAAGAGGAAGCGCAAAGCGACGTGGTGGCGCCGGCTGCACCTGTATTTGGCAGCGATATCTCGCACCGCATGGTCGATTTCGCCCAGCGCAACGCCGAGCGCGCCGGCGTCGCTGCAGCGCTGCAGCTGCGCGGCGGCGACGCCCTGCAGCGCATGCCGCCCACGGCCCAGCCGGGCGTGCTGCTGCTCAACCCGCCCTATGGCGAGCGCATCGCCGCCGCCGGCAGCGCCGGGCGCAACGCCGCCGAGCGCGCGCACGAGCGCCAGCAGGGCCACGGCGGCGGGCGCGAAAGCGCGCAGGTGGAGGATGGCGGTGACTTCTTCGCCCAGCTCGCCGCGCACTGGAAGAGGCACTACGCCGGCTGGCAGGCCTGGATGCTCACGCCCGACCTGAAGCTGCCCGGCCGCATGCACCTGAAGGAATCGCGCCGCGTGCCGCTGTGGAACGGCCCCATCGAATGCCGGCTGTTCCGTTTCGACCTGGTGGCCGGCAGCGCGCGCGCGCGCCCTGCCGCGCCCGCGCCCGATGCGCCGGCCTGAGCTGCGCCTGAGCCTGGAGCCGGCGGCAGGCGAGGCCGCGCGGCCCGTGGTGCTGGACAGCAACATCGTGCTGGACCTGCTGCTGTTCGCCGACCCCGCCGCCGCGCCGCTGCGCGCGCTGCTGGCGGCCGGCCGCCTGCGCTGGATCGCCACCCAGGCCATGCGCGACGAGCTGGCCTGCGTGCTGGCCTATCCGCACCTGCAGGCGCGCCTGGCGCTGGCCGGATGCCGTGCGGACCAGGTGCTGGCGGCGTTCGACGCCGGGCGCGCAGCTGCTGCCCGCTTGCGCGCGCGCGCCGCACGCCTGCAAGGACGCGGACGACCAGAAATTCATCGACCTGGCGGTGGAGCAGCGGGCGCTGCTGCTGTCCAAGGACAAGGCCGTTCTGTGCATGCGGAAAAGGCTGGAAGCCCTTGGAGTGCAAGCGGGGGTAGCTATCACTCTGGAAGCGATAGCCTAGCTGCTCCCCGCTCCCTCTCCCGCTGGCGGGAGAGGGCTGGGGTGAGGGCGCTCAGCCCTGCGCCGGCGGCGCGCTGGGCACCGTGCTAGCACCGTCCGCCGCGTACACCGCGCGCTGCGGCGCGGTGTTCACCGCCAGCTGGAACACGTCCGGCCGCGCGTAGTGGCCCACCGGGTCGAAATCAAACTGCGCCTGCGGGATCTCCGACAAATCGAGTTCCGCCGTCAGCAGCGCGTCGCGCTCGTACACCGGCTCGGCCAGGATGCGGCCCAGCGGGCTGATGATGCAGCTGCCGCCGCGCATCAGCACCGTGTCGTCGCCATCCGGCAGCCGGTTGTGCAGCGCGTCCATGGGCAGCTGGCTGCGGCGCAGGTGCTGGCAGGCCGACAGCACGAAGCAGCGCCCCTCCATGGCCACGTGCTGCATGGTGGAGATCCACGTCGGCCGGTCGTCCGCCGTGGGCGCGCAGTACAGCGCCACGCGCTGCTGGTACATGGCCATACGCATGGCGGGCATGTAGTTCTCCCAGCAGATCACGGCGCCCAGCTTGCCCCAGGGCGTATCCACCGCCTTGAGCGTCGAGCCGTCGCCGTAGCCCCACAGGATGCGCTCCAGCGCCGTGGGCATGAGCTTCCTGTGGTGGCCCAGCACCGTGCCTTCCGGGCCCAGGTACACGGCTGTGCAGTACAGCGTGCCGCCGTCCTGCTCGATGATGCCCACGCACACGTGCAGCTTGTGCCGGCCGGCGGCCTTGGCCAGGCGGGCGATCTCCGGGCCATCGAGCGCCACGGCGGCTGCGTGGTACTTCTGGAACTCGCGCCGCCCCTCGGGCGTGCGCGCGCCGATGAAGATGTGGAAATCCGCGCCCTTGGGGTAGCCGCCGATGAAGGCCTCGGGAAACACCGCCACCTGCGCGCCCTGCGCAGCCGCCTCGGCCATGAGCTTTTCGGCGTGGGCGACGGTGGCGGGGGTGTCGAACGGCACGGGGGCGGTCTGGATGACGGCGGCGGTGAGTTTCATGCGTGCTCCTGCAGGGGTCGATGGGAGAGCCAGTGTGCATGTCTTTGCATGCCGGCCAATATTTGACGTATATCAATCCCCAAGCCCCGGTGCTGGTTTGGAATGCCGGACTTTTGCCGCTTTTTTTTCTTCCACGCCCATGCAGCCGCATGCTGCCACTGTCACCTGGCGCACCCGCCAGCGGGGAGTCTTGCTGGCCTGCGCCAGGCTGGGCAGGCTCGACCTGGCGCGCAGCCGCGTGGCCGAAGGGGTGGTGGCGTATGGGCTGGCGCTGGTGGTCGGGCAGGTCGTCTTCCTGGGCTGGCCTGGGGCGGCGCTGCGGCCGCTGGCCCATGCCTACTGGATGTTCCTGTTCGTGGCCTGGGCCGGCATGCGCCTGGGATTGCCGGGCACGGCCGGCCTGTTGTGCCTGGTGGCGGCGCAGGCTGGCTGGGGGGCACTGCAGGGCCAGGGCTTCTTCGCCCGCGACCTTCAGGACAGCGGCGGGCTGGGCTATGGCGCCTTCATCGCCATCCTCGCTCTGGTTGGCATGGCGCTGGCGTTCTATCTGAGCGCGCTGCGGCGCCAGCAGGTCGATGCGTGCATCGCCGCGATTGCCTTCGAGTGCCAGGAAGGGCTGCTGATCACCAACGCCCAGGGGGTCATCCTGCGCGCCAATCGTTCGTTCCTGGCGCTGTCGGGCTACGCCGAGCAGGAGGTGCTGGGCCGCACGCCCCATTTCCTGTGCGCCAGCGCGCAGGCTGACACGGCGGGCGAGCGCCATCCTCCGTGGCCGGCGCTGCAGCGCCAGGAATGGCACCGGCGCAGGAGCGGCGAGCGCTACCCGGCGTGGGTCACGCGCACGCCGGTGACCGGCCCGCAGGGCCAGGTGACGCACTACGTGATGAGCCTGACCGACCTGAGCGACTGGCGCCGCCAGCAGGCCCGGCGGCGCCAGCGCGAACAGGCGCACCGCCAGGCGCTGGTGCGTGAGGTGCACCACCGCATCAAGAACAATCTGCAGGGCATCACCGGCATCCTGCAGGGGCTGGCCCAGCGCCACCCGCAACTGGGCGAGCCGATCGCCGAGGTCACGGGCCAGGTGCACAGCATTGCCGCGCTGCATGGCCTGCAGGGGCGCGGCCGCAACGACCAGGTGCTCCTGGGGGAGCTGGTGCGGGACGTGGCGGCAGGCGTGGCGGCGCTGTGGGACGTGCCGGTGGACCTGCCGGCGCCCGCCGAGGACTGGCTGGTACATCCCGACGAGGCCGTGCCGCTGGCCCTCATCGTGCATGAACTGGTGCTCAACGCGGTCAAGCACGGCGGGCGGCAGCACCGGGACGTGCGGGTTGAGTGGCTGCAGCCGCAGGGACGGCAGGAAGCCTGCCTGGTCATCTCCAATCCCGGCCGCTGGCCGGCGCAGGAGCCGCAGGGCGCGCAGGTCGGGCTGGAATTGGTGTCGGCCCTGATGCCACGCTCGGGCGCATCGCTGGCCTTGCAGCAACGGGAGCAGCGGGCCGAGGCTCGCCTGTGCCTGCAGCCGCCAGTGCTCCAGCGCGCGCACAACGGAACCAAGGAAAGCCATGAGCCAGCCTGATGATGGCCCCTGCGCCACGCGCCTGCTGCTGGTGGATGACGACCGCCTGATCCTTGGCACGCTGGCCAGCGGCCTGCGCCACATGGGCTACCGGGTCGAGACGGCCGAGTGCGTGGCCGACGCCGAAGCGCTGCTTGCTGGCGGCTGGCGTCCGCACCTGGCCCTGGTGGACGTGCATCTGCCCGGGCGCGACGGGTTGTGGCTGGCGCAGCGCCTGGGCGAGCTCGACCAGCTGCCCTTCCTGATGCTCAGCGCCTACGGAGACGCCGCCACCGTGCAGCGGGCTACGCGTTGCGGCGCTTTGGGCTACCTGGTCAAGCCGCTGGCGCTGCACCAGATCCAGCCCGCCATCGAGACGGCGCTGCAGCGCGCGCGCGAACTCGACGGCCTGCGCCGCACCAGCGCGCAGCTGCAGCTGGCGCTCGATGCCGACCGAGAGATCAACGTCGCCGTCGGCGTCGCCATGGCCCAGTACCGCATGGCACGCAGGCCGGCATTCGAACTGCTGCGCCAGGCCGCGCGCACCCAGCGGCGCAAACTGGCCGACGTGGCGGCCGAGGTCGTGCAGGCCTGCGAGCGCCTGCGCGGCTGAAGCCAGCTGCGGGCAGCGAGCCAACGCTGCACAAAAACCCGGGCCTGCGCACGCGCAAAAACCGTATCATGGCCCGGTCAAGCCATTCCTTTCGGCCCGCGCTGCCCCGTCCCGCCGCGCAACGGCCCTCCTGCCTGCGGCCCTGAACACGCCCGTCCTGCCACTTGCCTCTCGCGGCAAGTGGCTGCCAATGCTGTAAAGCGGAGCGTGTTCATGCCAGATTCCATGAGTGAGAGACGGGCCGCCCCGCCGCCCCTGGCGGGCCCGGGGCCCATGCACGCGCTGTTTTCGCGCCTGCGCATCGGCACCCGCATCACGGCCCTGATGTCCCTGGCCGTGCTGGTGGCCGCAGCCCTTGCCGCCCTGGGCATTCGCGGACTGGCCGAGTCCAAGGAAAGCCTGCGCATCGTCCACGAGGACCGCATGGAGCCGGTGCGCGGGTTGTCGCAGATCGCCCAGCTCATGCTGGCCAACCAGTTGCAGCTGCAACTGGCCCTCGCCCGCACCGCCAGGGTGTCCGGCGTGCTGGCGCTGCAGGGCGCCGCCGCACGCCAGGCGGCAGACCAGATCGAGCGCAACGTGCAGGCCATCGACCAGCTGTGGCAGCAATACCTGGACGTGCCGCGCGGCGCCGACGAGCAGGCCCTGGCGCGGCAATTCGGCGAGCGCCGCGCGCTGTACCTGGGCGAGGCCGTGGTCCCGGCGCTGGCAGCGCTGCGTGCGCTGGACTACCAGGACACGCGGCGCCTGGCCGACGACGCCCGCGCACTGTACGAGGCCGCCTACCCCGACATCCAGGCGCTGGTGCGCCTGCAGTTCGATTTCGCCGAGACGGCCTACCGCCAAGGCGTGCAGCGCTACCAGCAAACACGCCGGCAGGCGCTGGCCGCCATGCTCGCAGCGGTGGCCATCCTGGCCTGGCTGGGGCTGCAGCTGATTCGCTCCATCGTCCAGCCATTGCACCAGGTCATCGACATCTGTAGGCGTATCGCGGGCGGCCAGCTGGACCTGCCCATTGCCGTGCGGGGCCGCGACGAGATCAGCCGCGTGTTCCGCGCGCTGCGCTCCATGCAGGCACGGCTGCGCCGCAGCGAGCAGGCGATCCACAAGCTGGCCTACTACGACCCCTTGACCGGCCTGCCCAACCGCAGCCTGCTGCGCCTGCGCGTGCAGCAGGCCCTGAACGCGGCCGGCCCGCCTTGCCACGGCGCGCTGCTGCTGGTGGACCTGGACCACTTCAAGACCATCAACGACACCCAGGGCCACGAGGTGGGCGATGAATACCTGCAACAGGTGGCGCGGCGGCTGACCGGCGCGGTCGGGCAAGAGGCTCTGGTGGCGCGCCTGGGCGGCGATGAGTTCGTGGTGCTGGCACTGGGGCTGGATGCGCGGGAGGAGCAGGCCACCGGGCAGGCGCGCACCCTGGCCGCGCGCGTGCTGGCCGCCGTGGCCCACGCCGAACCGGTCGCCGGGCAGCTGCTGCATGCCAGCGCCAGCCTGGGCATATGCCTGTTCCAGCCTGGAGCGAGCACCATGCGCGAGCTGCTCAAGCGTGCCGACACCGCCATGTACCAGGCCAAGGGCGCGGGACGCAACGGCTTCAGCTTCTTCGATCCGGTGCTGCAGGCGCAGCTGGAGGCCCGCTCGGCGCTGGAGTCGGCCCTGCGCGGCGCCGTCGCCGCGCAGCAGCTGTCGCTGCACTACCAGGTGCAGGTGGACGGGCAGCGCCGGCCGGTGGGTGTCGAAGCCCTGCTGCGCTGGAGCCATCCGCAGCACGGCCAGGTGCCGCCGGGACATTTCATTCCCCTGGCCGAGGCTTCGGACCTGATCCTGTCGCTGGGGAGGTGGGTGCTGCAGGCGGCCTGCGAGCAGCTGCGCGACTGGGCCCACGCGCCCCACATGCGAGGCCTGACGCTGTCGGTCAACGTGAGTGCGCGCCAGTTCAGCCAGCCGGCCTTCGTGCAGGAAGTGCAGGCGGCGCTGGAACGCACTGGCGCGCCGGCCGACCTCCTGGTGCTGGAGCTGACCGAATCCATGATGCTGCACGACCTGGACGGGACGATGCGCAAGATGCAGACGCTGCGCCAGCTGGGTGTGCGCTTCGCGCTGGACGACTTCGGCACCGGCTATTCCTGCCTGTCGCACCTGCAGCACCTGCCCCTGTACCAGCTCAAGATCGACCGCAGCTTCGTTTGGGACATGGGCACCCGGCCGGCCGACGCGGTCATCGTCCAGACCATCGTCGCCATGGCCCGCACCCTGCACCTGCACGTGGTCGCTGAAGGCGTGGAGACCGCCGGCCAGCACGCCATCCTGGCCGCGCTGCAGTGCCCGGCGTTCCAGGGCTACCTGTTCGCGCCGCCGCAGCCCGCCGAGGCGCTGGAAGCCTGGGTCCGCGACCGCCTCGCGCTGTCGCCCGCCCGGGGGCAACCCTGTCCGGAACCATCCACACCCATCGGGAGCCTGGCATGAATCGCTTCAACATTTCCACCCGCGTGGCGGCGCTCGCCGGAGCACTGTCGCTGCTGACCCTGGCCCTGGGGCTGCTGGGGCTGTGGGGCATTGCCCAAGCCAATGCCGCCTTGCGCTCCATGTACGAGGAACGGGTGCTGGCCACGGCGCAGATCGGGCAGATCCAGGCGCTGCTGCTGCGCAACCGGCTGGCCTTGGCGGTGGCGCTGGTGACCCCGTTGCCCGGGCAGATGCGCGCCAGCGCCGATGAGGTCGAAGCCGACATCGACGCCGTCAACCGCCTGTGGGCCGGGGTGGCCGGGCGCAGCGCCATGGACGCCCAGGAGCAGCAACGGGTGCACCAGTTCGCCGAGCAGCGCCAGCGCTTCGTGCAGCAGGGACTGCTGCCGGCCGTGGCCGCCCTGCGCGCGCAACAGGTCGACGAGGCGCGCCAGCTGGTGCTGCAGTCCGTGCGCCCGCTCTACGAGCCCGTGGGCTCCAGCATCGAGGCGCTGGTGCAGTTGCAGCGTGACCGGGCGAATGCGGCCCATGCCGATGCACAGCGGCGCTACGCCACCATCCGGGCGCTGGCGCTGGCCGCCACCCTCAGCGGCCTGCTGTTCGCGTTGCTGTTTGGCGCGGCGCTGGTGCGCGGCATCCGGCGTTCGCTGGCCCAGGCCGTGGCGGCCGCGCAGGCCATGGCGCGCGGCGAGCTGGGGCAGCCCATCGCTGCCAGCGGGCGCGACGAGGCGGCCCAGGTGCTGCAGGCGCTGGCCGTCACGCGCAACCAGCTGGCGCAGGTGGTCGGCGGCATCCGCGACGGCAGCCACGGCGTGGCCCGCGCTGCGGCGCAGATCGCCGCCGACAACCAGCACCTGGCCGAACGCACCGCCGCCCAGGCCAGTGCGCTGGAACAGCAGGCTGCCGCCATGGAACAGCTGGGCGTCGCCGTCGAGCACAACGCCGCCAGTGCGCGCCAGGCCCAGGCGCTGGTGCAGCAGGCCAGCGAGACGGTGACGCGCGGCGGCGCGCTGATGGCGCAGGTGGTCAGCACCATGGACGACATCCAGGCCGCCTCGGCGCGCGTGGCCGACATCACCGGCCTGATCGACGGCATCGCCTTCCAGACCAACATCCTGGCGCTGAACGCCGCCGTCGAGGCAGCGCGCGCCAGCGGCCAGGGCCGGGGCTTCGCCGTGGTGGCCGGCGAGGTGCGCGCGCTGGCCGGGCGCTCGGCCGAGGCGGCGCGCGAGATCCGCCAGCTGGTGCACGACAGCGTGGTGCGGGCGGCGCAGGGCCGGGACCTGGTGGGCAACGCCGGCGGCACGGTTCAGGAGGCCGTGGCGGCCATTGGCCGCGCGGCGCCGCTGATGCAGCAAATCTGCGTCGGCAGCGCCGAGCAGAGCGCCGGCATGGCGCAGATCGGCAGCGCCGTGCAGCTCCTGGACCAGGGCAACCAGCGCAATGCGGCGCTGGTGGAGGAAATGGCCGGCGCAGCCGAGGAATTGCACGGACAGGCCGAGGCGCAGGTGCGGGCGATTGCGGTGTTCCACCTCGGGCAGGACGCTGCGCAGCCATCGCCCGAGCCGCTTGAGGGCCCGCTGCTGCGCGTGCCGCCACCCCGGCCCGGGCGGCTGGCCCTGCCGCTTGGCGCCTGAGAGGCTGCGCACACGTTCGCCTACAGCCTTGCCGCCCGCCAGGGTAGGGGGTTGGCGCTACAGTGCCGCCTGCGCTTCGTATCCTCGACCCATGTCCAACCTCATCGTGCACGGCGGCGCCCCGCTTCGCGGCCGCATCATCCCTTCCGCCAACAAGAACGCCGTACTGCCCGTGCTGTGCGCCACGCTGCTCACGCGCGCGCCGCTGCGCCTGATTGGCGTGCCCGACATCACCGACGTGCGCAAGATCCTGGACATCTTCCGCACCCTGGGCAGCCAGGTGCACATGGACCACGAAAGCGGCGTGCTGACGCTGCACCACGAGCACACGCTGTTCGATGCGTCGCAGCACCGCCTGCCCGAGGAAATGCGCTCGTCCATCATGCTGGTGCCGCCGCTCCTGGCGCGTTTCGGCGTGGCGCGGCTGGAGGACAACGTCAAGGGCTGCACCCTGGGCGTGCGCGAGATCGACCCGCACGTGGAGGTGTTCCGCCACTTCGGCGCCGAGGTCGAGCGCACCGAAGGCTCGCTGCTGGTGCGCCGCGCGGGCGAGCTGCGCCCGGTGCAGCACTGGCTGGACTACGCCTCGGTCACCACCACCGAGAACTTCGTGCTGTGCGCGGCCGGTGCGGCGGGCACCTCCACGTTGACCAACGCCGCCTCCGAGCCGCACGTGCAGGAGTTTTGCCGCTTCATGCAGATGCTGGGCGTCTCGATCGAGGGCGTGGGCACCTCGCGCCTGACGGTGCATGGCGGCGGCGAGCTTGGCGGCGGCGAGTTCCGCTTCGACGAGGACTTCCACGAGATCACCACCTTCCTGGCGCTGGGCGCCATCACCGGCGGCGACGTGCGCGTGAAGAACAGCGCGCCGGAGAACTTCCCGCTGATCGACCGCACCTTTGCCAAGTTCGGCGTGCGCGTGGAGCACGAGGACGGCTGGTCGTGCGCGCGCGTGGACGGGCCGCTCAAGGTGCAGACGCCGTTCACCGCCAACGTGCTGACCAAGGTCGAGGCCGCGCCCTGGCCGTACTTCCCCGTCGATCTGCTGCCCATCTTCATCGCCCTGGGCGTGCGCGCGCAGGGCAACGCCATGTTCTGGAACAAGGTGTACGACGGCGCCCTGGGCTGGACGGGCGAGCTGTCCAAGTTCGGCGCGCATGTGTTCTCGTCGGACCCGCACCGCATCGTCACGTTCGGCGGCGGCGAGCTGACGCCGGCCGTGGTCGAGAGCCCCTACATCATCCGCGTGGCGATCGCGCTGTTCATGGTGGCGGCCAGCATCCCGGGGCGCTCGGAGATCAGGAACGCCCTGCCGATCCGCCGCGCGCACCCGCACTTCGTGGAGAACCTGCGCAGCCTGGGCGCGCAGGTGGAGTGGACCAGCGAGGAGTGAGGCTCGCACACCCCGCAGCAGGCTAAAAAAGCGCCCTTGCGGCGTTTTTTCAGCCAAATCGGGCTCTTGCCGGCGTGGATCAACGGCTTTCAGCTATCATTTTCGTAGTTCGCTGAAGAACTCCCAGCCCGCGCGCAGGCGCTGCGCGTCGCGGCCCCAGCGGCGGTCGGCGGGCAGGTGGCGCAGCCAGGCCAGGCGCGCCTGGGTGTGCGCCAGCGCTGCCTGGAACGCGGCGCCGTACTGCGGCTGCGCCAGGTGCCGGCGCCACGCGGTGCGCGCCGGTGCCAGCGCCTGCGCCTGCGCCAGGTGCAGCGCCGTGGAGTGCACGTAGCACAGCAGGTCGCGCAACTGGCAGGTGGCCAGCGGCAGGGCGGCCGCCGGGTCGTCCTCGAAGTCGATGCAGGCAATGCGCCCGTCCGCGCCGCGCACCAGGTTGCGCGCGAAGGCCTGGCTCAGGCACTGGCCGCGCGCGTGTACGGCGGCCAGCGTGTCCAGCCCCTCGGTCCACGGCGCCAGCACGGCCGGCGCGCCGTCCGGCAGGGCCGCGTCCAGCTCATCCGCCAGCGCCGCCGCGGGACGCCCCGGGGCGCCCAGGTCGGCCATCAGGAATCCGTCCTCGGCGGCGGCCAGCACCTGCGGCACCGGCACGCCCTGGCTGGCCAGCGCGCCCAGGCGGCGCACCTCGGTGGCGATGGCCGCGCGCCCGCCCCGGTTGGGCACGGGCGTGAGCGCCGCCAGGCCCAGCAGCCGCGCCGCCAGCCCCAGCGCCCGGTAGCCGGCCATGCCGTGGCGCGGCCCGGCGCGCTTGAGCCAGACGCGGGCGCCGCCCAGCTCGTAGTGCGCCAGCAGGCCGCGCTGGCGCGGCAGCTGGCGGGCCAGGAAGTCGGCGGCGTCGGCAGCGCTGCAGGCGGCTGAAGCGCGGCCGGCAGGGGGGCGGGGGGAGCTCTCGGGCATCGGGCGAGTATCAGGCCAGGCGCTACACTGCCCGGCCCCTTTCCACCCGCCCACAGGCCGTGCCATGACCGAAGCTGCCTCCACCATCCCCGCCTTTGGCCTCGAAGAACTGGACGAAATCGACGCGCTGCTGGACGACCTGCGCACCCGCGACGAGCTGGTGCCGCACTGGGAGTTCTGCGACGGCGCGCTCACCGCGCTGGTGTGCACGCGCCGCCCGGTGCCGGTGCACGAATGGCTGGCGCGCCTGATCGCCGATGCCGACGAGCCGCTGCCCGAAGGCGCCCCGCTGCCGCTGCTGGCGCCGTTCAAGGACCTGGCGCAGCAGCAGCGCTTTCTGCAGCTGTGGGAGCAGCGCCGCGCCCAGGTGCAGGCGCAGCTGGCGCGCGAGCCCGAGTCGCTGGACGACGAGCACGCCTTCCAGCCCGAGGTCATCGACATGCGCGGCGCCATCGCCTGCCTGCCCGAGGCCGAGCGCGCCGAGATGGAGGGTGAGGAAGTGCCGGCCTTCGGGCAGATCTGGGCGGCCGGCTTCCTGTGGGCCGTGGACGCCTGGGACGACGACTGGGAGCTGCCGCGCGACAAGGAAACCGCCGAGTGGATCGCCGATTCGCTCGAAGCCGTCGAGGCCCTGGCCGAGGACGACAAGGGCGAACCCACGCTGTGCATGCACGACGAGGACGGCCCGCCCAGCACCAGCCAGGAGCGGGTGGAGGCGTTTGGCGAGGCCATCTGGGCGGTGTATGACCTGCACCGCATCTGGCACAGCCTGGGCCCGCGCGTGGAGCAGGTGGTGCGCGGCGCGCAGCCGGGGCGCAACGATGCGTGTCCGTGCGGCAGCGGGAAAAAGTTTAAAAAATGCCACGGCGCCTGAGCGCCGCCGGTCAGGCTTGATGCTCCTTCCCCCTCTGGGGGAAGGTGGGGATGGGGGCCGGCTGGCGCTGGCGCGCCGGATTGCCTGGCCAGGCGTCGCTGGCCCACACCCCGGCCCTCCCCCAGGGGGGGGAGGGAGCAAAGAGTCAGGCCGGCTGCTCCTCGGCTTGCGCCGAGCCCATGCCCAGGTAGGTGTCGATGATGCGCCGGTCGTGCAGCAGCTCGCGCGCCGGGCCGGTGAGCACCACCTCGCCCATCTCCAGCACGTAGGCGCGGTCGGCCACCTGCAGGGCGGCGCGGGCGTTTTGCTCGACCAGCAGCACCGACACGCCCAGCTTGCGCAAATTCCACACCACCTGCAGCACCTCGCGCACGATGCGCGGCGCCAGGCCCAGCGAGGGCTCGTCCAGCATCAGCAGGCGCGGGCGCGCCATCAGCGCGCGGCCGATGGCCAGCATCTGGCGCTCGCCGCCCGACAGGGTGGACGCCAGCTGCGCGCGGCGCTCCTGCAGGCGCGGGAAGATGGCGAACACCTCCTGCATGCGCTGGCGCTGGTCGCGCTGGCCACGCCGCCAGCGCGAAAAGCCGCCCAGCAGCAGGTTGTCCTCGATGGACATCTCGCCAAAGAGCTCGCGCTTTTCCGGCACCAGGGCGACGCCGTGCGCCACCATGTCCTCGACGCGCGGGCGCAGCATGGGCTGGCCCGCCAGCTGCAGCTGTCCGCTGGCGGGCAGCATGCCCATGCTGGCGTTGAGCAGCGTGCTCTTGCCGGCGCCGTTGGGGCCGATCACGGTGACGATCTCGCCCGGGTACACGCTCAGGTTGACCTGGTGCACGGCCTCCACCGGGCCGTAGGAGACGGAGAAGTCCGACAGTTGCAGCAGCGGGCTGCCAGGGGTTGCTTGGGGGCTCATGCGGGGGAGCCTTTCTCGTCGCTTGCGAAGTCGAAATCGTCGGCGCCGCCCAGGTAGGCGTCGAGCACGCGCTGGTTGCTCTGGATCTCCTGCGGCGTGCCTTCAGCGATCACGGCGCCGAACTCCAGCACCGTGATGCGGTCGGCCAGATTCATGACGAATTCCATGTCGTGCTCGACGATCAGGATCCCCAGGCCCTCGCTGCGCAGCTGCGCCAGCAACTGCGCCAGGGCCTGCTTTTCCAGGTGGCGCAGGCCGGCGGCGGGCTCGTCCAGCAACAGCAGCGCCGGCTGGCCGGCCAGGGCCCGGGCGATCTCCACGATGCGCTGCTGGCCCAGCGCCAGCGAGCCGGCCGGCACGTCGGCAAACGCGCCCAGGCCGCAGCGCTCGATCTGGCGGCGCGCCTCGGCCAGCAGGGCGGCTTCCTCGGCACGATCCAGGCGCAGCATGGACGCCAGCCAGCCGCGGTGCGCGCGCAGGTGCGCGCCCAGGGCGACGTTCTCCAGCACGCTGCGCTGGCCCAGGATGCGCACGTGCTGGAAGGTGCGCGACAGGCCCAGGCGGGCGAACTCGCGCGAGGGCTTGCCGGCCATGGGCTGCGACAGCAGGGCGATGCTGCCCTCGCTGGGGTCGTCCACGCCCGAGATCATGTTGAAGAAGGTGCTCTTGCCGGCGCCGTTGGGGCCGATCAGCGCGTGCACCTCGCCGGCATCGACGTGCAGGTCCACGCTGTCGTTGGCCACCAGGCCGCCGAAGCGCTTGGTCACGCTGCGGGCGTCGATCAGCCGCGTGCCGCTGGCGTGCCGCTGGCGGCGCTCGAGATGGCCGGCCGCGGCCGCCGCGCCCGGGCGCGTGCGCCGGGGCTTGAACAGCGGCGCGCTGAGGCGCTGCAGCGTCGGCCACAGCCCCTGGGCGAAGCGCTGCAGCACCAGCACCATCATCAGGCCGAAGACGATGGTCTCGAAGTTGCCCGAGCCACCCAGCAGCATGGGCAGCCAGTCCTGCAGCTTTTCCTTGAGCAAGGTGATGAGGGTGGCGCCCAGCACCGCGCCCCACAGGTGGCCCGAGCCGCCGACCACCGCCATGAACAGGAACTCGATGCCGATGTTCAGGTTGAAGGGCGAGGGATTGACGAAGCGCTGCAGGTGCGCGTACAGCCAGCCCGAGACGGCGGCCAGCAGGGCGGCCAGCACGAACAGCTTGACGCGCTGGCGCGTGGTGTCCACGCCCATGGACTCGGCCATGACCTGGCCGGTCTTGAGCGCGCGCACGGCGCGGCCCTCGCGCGAATCCAGCAGGTTGTGCAGGAGCCAGATGGCGGCCAGCAGCACCGCCCAGATCACCACGCCCAGCGCGCGCGGCGACGACAGGCTCACCCCCGCCAGCGACAGCGCCGGGATGCCGGTGATGCCCGTCTGCCCGCCCAGGAACTGCATGTTGCCGAACAGGTAGTACAGGCTCAGGCCCCAGGCGATGGTGGCCAGCGGCAGGTAGTGGCCCGACAGGCGCAGCGTCACCGCGCCCAGGCCCCAGGCGATGAGGAAGGTCACCGCCAGGCCCAGCAGCAGGCCGGCCCAGGGCAGCAGCGCGGGCGGCAGCCAGCCGGCGGTCCACGCCGCCATCTGCGGCGAGGTGCAGGCCCAGGCCGTGGCGTAGGCGCCGATGCCCACGAAGGCCGCCTGGCCGAACGACGTCATGCCGCCCACGCCCGTGAGCAGCACCAGGCCCACGGCCACCAGCGAATACAGGGCGATGTAGCTGGCCACGACCACGGTGAAGTCGGGCAGCAGCGGCCAGGCGACGGCCAGCGCCAGCACGAAGGCGCCGGTGGCCTGGCCGTGCGTGATCCAGCCGCGCGTGGCCGTGCCGGCGGCGGCCGGCGCCGCGCCGGGCAGGGGGTTGGCAGGCGCGCTCATTCTTCGTCCTCCACATGGCGGCTGTCCCGCGAGCGCCACCACAGCACAGGAATGATCAGGGTGAAGACCAGCACTTCCTTGTACGCGCTGGCCCAGAAGGAGGAAAACGACTCCAGCTGCCCGACCAGCAGCGCGCCGGCCAGCGCCAGCGGGTAGCTGGCCAGCCCGCCGACGATGGCGGCGACGAAGCCCTTCAGGCCGATCAGGAAGCCGGTGTCGTAGTAGATCGTGGTGATGGGCCCGATCAGCAGGCCCGAGACGCCGCCGATCACCGCCGCCAGGGCGAAGCTCACGTCGCCCGACATGTCGGTGGGGATGCCCATCAGGCGCGCGCCCACGCGGTTCACGGCCACGGCGCGCAGCGCCTTGCCGACCATGGTGCGCTCGAAGAACGCGAACAGCACCAGCACCAGCGCCGCCGTGGTGCCCAGCACCACCAGGAATTGGCCGGAGATGTTCATCTCGCCCCACTGGAAGTGCGCATCCGAGAACGCCGGCGTGCGCGAGCCCTCGGCGCCGAAGAACAGCAGGCCCGCGCCCACCATGACCAGGTGCAGCGCGACCGAGACGATCAGCAGCATCAGCGTGGTGGCCCCGGCCAGCGGCCGATAGACCAGGCGGTACAACAGCGGGCCCAGCGGCGCGATCAGCAGCAGCGTGGCCAGGCTTTGCGCCCACAGCTGCTGCGGCCGCCACAGCAGCACCATGGCCGCCGCCAGGCCGGGCAGCGCCACGCACCAGCCGAGGGTGGCGAACCAGTTCACGGCCGTGCCCCGGCTCGCGCGCCAGGCCTCCACGGCCAGCACCGCCAGCGACAGCCCGGCCAGCAGCCACAGCGTGGGCGGCACGCGCCCCAGCTGCAGCAGCGCCAGCGACAGCGCGCCGAAGGCGACGAACTCGCCTTGCGGGATGAAGATCACGCGGGTCACGGAGAACACCAGCACCAACGCCAGCGCCATCAGGCCGTAGATGGCCCCGTTGACCAGCCCGTCCTGCGCGAGCAGCAGGGCGATCTGTAAATCCATGTTTGTCTTTCTATGAAAGAGGTGCGGGAGGCCGGGCAAATTGTTCAGCAGGGCGATTGCCACACCCTCCCCCTCTGGGGGAGGGCAGGGGAGGGGGCCAGCGCCCGCGCCCGAACCAGCCGGCCCCCATCCCCGCCTTCCCCCAGAGGGGGAAGGAGTTGGGACAGCAGACAGCGCTCACCATCCTCAGGGCTGGTACTTCCAGGCGCCGTTCTCGATCTTGACCATCACGCGCGCGCGCTGGTCCAGGCCCAGGTGGTCGTTGGGCGACATGGTGAAGATGCCGTGCGCGCCGGGCACTTCCTTCAGCTGCTCCAGCGCGTCGCGCAGCGCGGCGCGGAACTCGGGCGTGCCGGGCTTGGCCTTCTTGAGCGCCTGCGGCACGGCGGCGGCCATCAGCACGCCGGCGTCCCAGCCGTGCGCGCCGAAGGTGGAGACGCTGCCCTTGCCGTGCGCGCCCTCGTAGGCTTTCACATACTCCAGCGCCGACTTGCGCACCGGGTGGCTGGCCGGCAGCTGCTCGGCCACCAGCACCGGGCCGGCGGGCAGCAGCGTGCCTTCCACGTCCTTGCCGCCCACGCGCAGGAAGTCGGCGTTGGCCACGCCGTGCGTCTGGTAGTACTTGCCGGCGTAGCCGCGCTCCTTGAGCGTCTTTTGCGGCAGCGCGGCGGGCGTGCCCGAGCCGGCGATCAGCACCGCGTCGGGCTTGGCGGCCATGATCTTCAGCGCCTGGCCGGTCACCGAGGTGTCGGTGCGGTTGTAGCGCTCGTTGGCCACCACCTTGAGCTTCTTCAGCTCGGCCGCCTTGGTGAACTCCTGGAACCAGCCCTCGCCGTAGGCATCGGAAAAGCCGATGAAGCCCACCGTCTTGACGCCGGCGGCGGCCATGTGCTCGGCGATCGCCAGCGACATCATGATGTCGTTTTGCGGCGTCTTGAAGACCCACTTCTTCTTGTCATCCACCGGCTCGACGATGCGCGCCGAGGCCGCCATCGAGATCATCGGCGTCTTGGCCTCGGAGACCACGTCGATCATCGCCAGCGACACCGGCGTGGTGCTGGAGCCCAGCACGATGTCGACCTTGTTCTCGCTGATCAGCTTGCGGGTGTTGGACACGCCGTTGGTCGTGTCGGAGGCGTCGTCCAGCACGATGTAATTGATCTTCTCGCCGCCAATGGTGCGCGGCATCAGCGCGATGGTGTTCTTCTCCGGGATGCCCAGCGACGCCGCCGGGCCGGTGGCCGAGACGGTGACGCCGACGTTGATGTCGGCCAGCGCGGCGCTGGTGGCCAGCAGGCCGGCGGCGGCCAGGGCGAGGGCGGTGCAGGTTTTCTTCATGGTTTGTCTCCGGTTGGTATGGTCGTTGAGAAAAATCAATGCAGGCGGTGGGAAATGATGGGGCATGGCAGGCGGTTTGCGCCCCGGGCAAAGCCCTGACCCGGCGGTCGAAAATAGCCCGTGGCCGTGCTCATGCAGGCCCCTGCGGGGCCTGGGGCAGGCGCATCGCCGGCACGCCGCCGAAGAACAGGTCGGCCACCATGGGCGCCAGGTCCTCGTAGGTCAGGCTGCCCTCGGGCCGGACCCAGGTGAACATCCAGTTGATCATGCCGAACAGCAGCATGGCCGTGGGCGCGGCCAGCCGGGCGCCCGCCACCTGCGGCCAGTGCTCGCCGATGGCGCCGCTGAAGTGCCCGACCACGGCGCGCTCGCTGCCCAGGATGCGGGCGCGGTCCTCGTCCTTGAGGAACTTCACGTCCTCGGTCAGCACGCGGTGCGCGTCCTTGGCGCGCGCGTACTCCAGCACGAAGCGCTGGATCAGCGTGCGCAGGCGCGGCTCGGGCGCCAGGCCCAGGTTCTCCACCTCGGACACCAGCAGCTGCAGGCGGCTCACATGGCCTTCGGCGATGTGCACCAGCAGGTCGTATTTGTCGCGAAAGTAGTGGTACAGCGCCGGCTTGGACAGCCCGCAGGCCTCCGCCACCTCGTTCATGGAGGCGGCCGTGTAGCCGCGCTGGGCGAACAGGTGCGCCGCGCGTTCCAGGATCAGTTCGCGCTGGTCTTCGTAGCCGGCTGAGCGTCCGCGTGCCATCTGGGCTTGCCTTGCGCCTCAGCGCTCGTCGAACGACAGGGTGACGCGCGCGGTGAGCGGGCGGCACTGGCAGGTCAGCACGAAGCCGGCCGCCACCTCAGCCTTGTCCAGCGCGAAGTTGCGCTCCATGCGCACCTCGCCCTCCAGGCATTTGGCGCGGCAGGTGCCGCACACGCCCGAGGTGCAGGAAAACGGCACCTCCAGCCCGGCCGCGCTGGCCGCATCCAGGATGCTGGGCTGGCTGCTGGCGTAGCTGAACTCGCGCGACAGGCCATCGCGCACGATGGTGATGGCGGCACTGGCGGCGTCGCCCGGCTGCGCCTCGCGGTGCTCGACCGCGCCGGCCTGGCCGGCGGGCGACAGGGCGATGCCGAAGCGCTCGATGTGGATGCGCTCCTCGGGCACGCCGGCGGCCAGCAGCGCGGCCTCGGCCTCGTCGTTCATCTGGAAGGGGCCGCAGATGAAGGCCTCGTCGATGCTGACGGCCGGCACCAGTGTGCGCAGGAATTCGCTCACCTTGTCGCGGTTCATCAGGCCCATGTTCAGGCCCGCGTCGGTCTGCTCGGCGGAGAACACGTGGTGCAGCGCCAGGCGCTCCAGGTAGCGGTTCTTCAGGTCCTCCAGCTCCTCCTTGAACATGGTGGACTGCAGGTTGCGGTTGCCGTACAGCAGCGTGACGCGGCTCTTGGGCTCGCGCGCCAGCACCGTCTTGGCGATCGACAGGATGGGCGTGATGCCGCTGCCGCCGGCCACGGCCAGGTAGTGGCGCCGCGCGTCGGGCGCCAGCGGCACGTAGAAGCGCCCCTGCGGCGCCATGACCTCGATCGAGTCGCCAGGCTTCAGCTCGGTGTGCAGCCAGTTGGAGAAGGCGCCGCCGCTTACGCGGCGCACGCCCACGCGCAGGTGCTCGTCATCGACGCCGGCGCAGATGGAGTACGAGCGGCGCAGCTCCTGGCCGGCCACGCGCGTGCGCAGCGTCAGGTACTGGCCCTGGATGAAGCCGAAGACCGGTCGCAGCGCTGGTGGCACTTCGAAGGTGACGATCATGGCCTCGGCCGTGTCGGGCTCGATGGCGCGCACGCGCAGGGGGTGGAAGGTGACGCTCATGGCAGGGTGGACAAACGAGGGGAGATGCGGCCTTGCTCCCTCTCCCCCATTGGGGGAGAGGGCTGGGGTGAGGGGGCTGATCGGGCGCGGCGGCGTGCGAGTACGCAGGCCCTCACCCCAACCCTCTCCCGCAGGCGGGAGAGGGAGCAAGAGGAGCGGGCAGGGTGTGCGGCGCGGATCATGGGCCCGTCAGATCGGCTTGAAATGCTCGAACGGCTCGCGGCAGCCCAGGCAGCGCCACAGCGCCTTGCAGGCCGTGGAGCCGAAGGCCGACAGGCGCTCGGTGTGCGTGCTGGCGCAGCGTGGGCAGGCGACGGTCGGCCCGGGCTTGCTGCGGGGCATGAAGACCAGGGGCCGGGCAGCGTCTGCAGCGACGGGGCCGGGCGGGGCGATGCCGTAGGCGCGCAGTTTTTCACGCCCGGCTTCGCTGATCCAGTCGGTGGTCCAGGCGGGGGCGCGCTGCAGCAGCACCTGCACCGGGCCTAGGCCGGCCGCATCGAGGGCGGCGCGCACGTCGGCCTCGATGACCTCGGTGGCCGGGCAGCCGGAATAGGTGGGGGTGAGCACGATGTCCAGCACGCCGCCGTCGGCCGCGCGCACGTCGCGCACGATGCCCAGATCGCACAGCGAGATCGCCGGCACTTCCGGGTCGGGCACCTGGTGCAGCACGGCCCAGGCCTGCTGCACGCGCTCTCCGGCCGGCACGGGCGCTGGTGTCACCACACGCCTCCGGGAAAGGAGCGCTGCAGGTACTGCATCTCGGCCAGCATGGGCCCCAGGTGTTCGCTGTGCACGCCGCGCTTGCCGGTGCTGCGAAAGGCGGTGGTCTGCGGCGCGCCCAGGTCGGCCGCGGCGAGGATGGCCTGCATCTCGCCCTGCCACTCGCCCTGCAGGTCGGCCCAGCGCGGCCCCAGGCCGCTGGCGTGCGCGGCCTCGTCCACGGCGTCGCCATCGAACAGCTCGGCGCTGTAGGGCCACAGCTGCGCCAGGGCGTCCTGCATGCGCCGGCGCGACTCATCCGTGCCGTCGCCCAGGCGCACCACCCAGTCGGCTGCGTGCTGCTGGTGGTAGCGCGCTTCCTTCACGGCCTTGCCGGCGATGGCGGCGAGCTCCTGGTCGCTGGAGTCCTGCAGGCGCTGCCAGAGCAATTTGAGCAGCGTCGCCAGCATGGCGTTGCGCAGGCAGGTCAGGGCGAAATCGCCGCGCGGCAGCTCGGCCAGGGTCACGTTCAGGTAGTCGCGCTCGTCGCGCAAAAAGGCCAGCTGGTCCTCGTCATGCCCGCGGCCGTCCACTTCGCCGGCGCGCGTGAGCAGGGCGCGCGCCTGGCCGATCAGGTCCAGCGCCATGTTCGACAGGGCGATGTCTTCCTCCAGGATGGGCGCGTGGCCGCACCACTCGCTGATGCGCTGGCCCAGCACCAGGCAGGTGTCGGCCAGGCGCAGCAGGTACTGGAATTGCGGCTCGCGGCCGATGCGGATGCTTTGCATGGGGCGCGCGCTCCTTACATGTGGTCCACGGCCTTGGGCAGGGCGTAGAAGGTGGGGTGGCGATAGACCTTGTCCGCGGCCGGGTCGAAGTAGGCGTCCTTGTCGGCCGGCTCGCTGGCCGTGATCTGCGCCGAGGGCACGACCCAGATGCTGGTGCCCTCCTGGCGGCGTGTGTAGACGTCGCGCGCCATCTGGATGGCCATCCTGGCATCGGCGGCGTGCAGGCTGCCGCAGTGCTTGTGGTCCAGCCCGGCCTTGCTGCGCACGAAGACTTCCCACAGGGGCCATTCGGCGGTGGTTGCGGTATCGGATGTGGTGTTCATGGTGTGTGCTCGCAACGGTGAGGTTGCATCCAAATTGATAGCTGCAGGCGCTTGATATACGCCGATTAAAGGCCTTTTTGGCTTGAAATTCAGGCCACGGCGCGCTGCGGCTCGGCGTGCTTGGCGGCGTGCGCCAGGGCCGCCTCGCGCACCCAGGCGCCGTCGTCCCAGGCTTTCACGCGCGCAGCCAGGCGCTCGCGGTTGCACGGGCCGTCGCCGCCCACCACGCGCCAGAACTCGTCCCAGTCGATGGCGCCGAAATCGTGCTGCCCGCGCTCCGCGTTCCACTTCAGATCCGGGTCGGGCAGCTGCACGCCCAGCACCTGGGCTTGCTGCACGGCGGCGTCGACGAACTTCTGGCGCAGGTCGTCGTTGGAGATGCGCTTGATGCCCCAGCGCATGGATTGCGCGGTGTTGGGCGATTGTTCGTCCGGCGGGCCGAACATCATCAGCGACGGCCACCACCAGCGGTTCACCGCGTCCTGCACCATGGCGCGCTGGGCGTCCGTGCCCTGCTGCATCATGGTCAGGAGCGCCTCGTAGCCCTGGCGCTGGTGGAAGCTCTCCTCGCGGCAGATGCGCACCATGGCGCGCGCATACGGGCCGTAGGAGCAGCGGCAGATCGGCACCTGGTTCATGATGGCCGCGCCATCGACCAGCCAGCCGATCACGCCCACGTCGGCCCAGGTGAGCGTCGGGTAGTTGAAGATCGAGCTGTACTTGGCGCGGCCCGAGTGCAGCGCGGCCAGCATCTCATCGCGCGAGGTGCCCAGCGTCTCGGCGGCGGAATACAGGTACAGGCCGTGCCCGCCCTCGTCCTGCACCTTGGCCAGCAGGATGGCCTTCCTCTTGAGCGTGGGCGCGCGCGTGATCCAGTTGCCCTCGGGCAGCATGCCGACGATCTCCGAGTGCGCGTGCTGGCTGATCTGGCGCACCAGCGTCTTGCGGTAGTTCTCGGGCATCCAGTCGCGCGCCTCGATGAACTCGCCGGCGTCGATGCGCGCGTCGAAGCGCTCCTGCAGCTGCAGCTCCTGCGCGCTGCGCAGTGCCGGCGCGGCGCTGGGGGCTTCCTTGCCCATCACATCCATGGCCTGGGTGTACATGCGGGTTCCTTTCGTTCGTATCTCGGTCGCGTGGACGCGGGCGGGCGGTTCGCGGGCCGTTCAGGCCTGCGCGAAAAAGCCCTCGGTGTGGATCTGCGGCAGGGCGGCGCCCAGCGCACGCGCTGCGGCCACGCAATCATCGACGAAGCCGGTGGCGCCGGCGGCGAACACGCTGTAGCCGCTCAGGTCGGGGAAATGCTGGCCCAAAATCTGCGGGATGCGGCCCTGCGCCACGCCGTCCTGCTGGCCCCGGGTGAGCGTGGGCAGGTAGCGGAAGTTGGGGTGGCGCGCCTGCCAGTAGCGCATCAGGCCGACGTCGTACAGGTCGGCCGCCTCGCGCGCCGAGAACATCAGCGTCACGGGCCGCGCGTAGCCGCGGCGCAGCGCGGCCTCGGTCAGCGACAGGATGGGCGCCAGGCCCGAGCCGGCCGCCAGGCACAGCACGGGGGTGTCCACCGAGGGGTCGCCGATGAAGGTGCCGTGCGGGCCGGAGTAGCGCAGCTGGTCGCCCGGCTGCACCTCGCCGTGCAGCCAGCGGCTGGTGCGCCCGGCCGGGGTGTCCGGCGCATCGGCATCGACGCGCGTGACCTGCAGCTTGAACTCGCCGTCCGGGCGCGGTGCGTTGGCCAGCGAGTAGCTGCGCACCGGCACGCCGCCGGGCGCATCGCCCAGCAGCACGTACTGGCCCGGCCAGAAGCGCATCGGCTCGCCCAGCGGGCGCAGCACGAACTCGGTGATGCGCGGCGTGCGCGCGATGCGGTCCACCAGCACGGCGTACTGCGCCTCGCGCGGCGGGAACAGCTTGGGTTTGGCGTCCGCCGTGCCCCATTCGATTTCCATCTCGGGCGACAGCGGCTTGGCCATGCACATCAGGCCGTACCCGGCGGCGCGCTCGTCCTGCGACAGGGCCATGTCCAGCACGAAGCCCTGGTCGAATTCGCCGGCGCGCACGCGCACCTTGCATTCGCCGCAGGCGCCTGCGCGGCAGTTGTTGGGCAGGGCGTAGCCGGCGCGCTCCAGCGCCTCCAGCACGGTCTGGCCGCTGTCGCAGGCGACGCTCTGGCCCGAGGGGTACAGCTTGATGTGGGTGGTCATCGCAGCCCTGTCAGAACACGGGGATGATGTCGTCCAGGTCCACGTCGGACACTTCCTCGCCGGTGATGCCCACTTCGGGAATCGCCGGGAAGGGGATGCCGTATTTGTCCAGCGCGCCCTTCAGGTTCAGGATGGCGCCGCGCCAGTTGGCCTTCTTGGCCTCGTACTCGGGGATGGCAAAGCCGGCCGCGCGGGCCACGGCCTCGCCGGCGCGCTGGTTGTCGATGAAGTCCTCGGGCAGGTCCCAGAAGTCCATCGGCGGCTCGAACAGCACGGCCGACAGGAACAGATAGCCGGCGCGGATCTGCTTGGTGATGATGCTGCGGTCCTCGACAGCCAGCTTGGGATAGTCGCGCTCCATCAGCGCCAGGCAGATGCCCATGTGCCGGCCCTCGTCCTTGCCGATGTTGCGGAACGCCTCCTTGAACACCGGCTCGGTGCAGCCCGCGGCCATCTGGTGGAAGATGGTCGCGGCGGCGATCTCGCCCATCAGGAAGGAGGAGAACAGCACCGCCAGGCTGTACTTGGGCACGGCGGTCTTGTAGCCGCTCCAGTAGCGCCCGCCGTTGTAGTACAGCCACTGGGCGTTCTTTTGCAGGCGTTTGCCCAGCTCGGTCTTGGGCTGGTAGGTCAGCGGGTCCGGGTGCTCCAGGAACTTGGTGATGGCCATGCCGCACATCTGCTCGTGGTTCTGCTCGTCGCGCGTGACGCTGAAGAAGCACCGGCGCACGGCGTCCTCCTCGTGCGCCTCGTAGGTCTTGATCATGGCGGCGGCGAACACCGGCGGCGCCGAGGCGTCGAAGACCGACAGCAGCGTCCACCAGTAGGCGATCGCCTCGCGCTGCTCCCAGGTGTACTTTTCGACCTTGAAGGTGTCCCAGGGCAGTTTTTTCACGTCCCAGTACTCGCGCTGCGACGCGTCCCAGATCTCCTCCAGTTTCTTCGTGTGCTGGTGCCACGACAGGGGATAGACGTTGGGCTGCGGCGTGGCCGGCGGGAATTCCATGCTCTGGGCGAGCTTTTCCTTGTTCATGGCGCTTGTCTCCTCTTTCTCTCTCTAGGGTTGCGGGTTTTGGGATTTTTTATTGGCCGACTGGTCGGTCGAAGAATCGCGGAAAAAAACTGCGCGGGCACGGGCCACGCGCAGCGGCAGCGCGGGCGCTCAGCGCGGGCGCTGGTCGATCACGCGCCGGGCCTTGCCCACCAGCGTGCGTTCGATGGATTCGGCGGGCAAAACCTGCACGCGCGTGCTGATGCCCACCAGGGTCTTGATGCGGTGCTGGATCCAGCCGCTGATCTGCTGCACCTCCTCGGGCGCGGCCTGGCAGGCGGGCTGCAGCTCGCAGCGCACCTCCACCTTGTCCAGGTTGCCGTCGCGAGAGACGACGATCTGGTACTGGCCCGACAGCTGCTCGTGCGCCAGCACCATCTCCTCGATCTGCGTGGGGAACATGTTCACGCCGCGGATGATGAGCATGTCGTCCGAGCGCCCGACGATCTTGCCCATGCGCCTAAACGACCGCGCCGTGGGCGGCAACAGGCGCGTCAGGTCGCGCGTGCGGTAGCGGATGACCGGCAGGCCTTCCTTGCTCAGGGTGGTGAAGACCAGCTCGCCCTCTTCGCCATCGGGCAGCACCTCGCCCGTCAGCGGGTCGATGATCTCGGGGTAGAAATGGTCTTCCCAGATGGTCGGGCCGTCCTGCGTTTCCACGCACTCGCTGGCCACGCCCGGGCCCATGACTTCGGACAGGCCATAGATATCCACGGCCTTGATGCCGGCGCTGTGTTCGATCTCGCGGCGCATGGCCTCGGTCCAGGGCTCGGCGCCGAAGATGCCGACCTTCAGGGAGCTGTCGCGCGCATCCATCCCCTGGCGCGCGAACTCCTCGACGATCACCTGCATGTACGACGGCGTGACCATGATGATGTCGGGCTTGAAGTCCTGGATCAGCTGCACCTGCTTTTCCGTCTGCCCGCCGGACATCGGCACCACGGTGCAGCCAGCACGCTCGGCGCCGTAGTGCGCGCCCAGGCCGCCGGTGAACAGGCCGTAGCCGTAGGCGATGTGCACCATGTCGCCCGGCCGCCCGCCGGCAGCGCGGATCGAGCGCGCCGCCAGGTTGGCCCAGGTGTCGATGTCGCGCGCGGTGTAGCCGACCACCGTGGGCTTGCCGGTGGTGCCCGACGAGGCGTGGATGCGCATGATCTGGTGGCGCGGCACCGCGAACATGCCGAACGGATAGTTCTCGCGCAGGTCGCCCTTGGTGGTGAAGGGAAAGCGGGCCAGGTCTGCCAGGGTTTTCAGATCGCTGGGGTGCACGCCCTTGGCGTCGAACGCGCGGCGGTAGTGCGGCACGTTGTCGTAGGCGTGCTGCAGCGACCAGCGCAGGCGCTGCAGCTGCAGCGCCTGGATTTCGTCGCGGCTGGCGGTCTCTATCGGTTCAAGTTCGCCGGGGGCGGGGCGGGTGGGCGACATGCGGGGTCTCCGTGGTTCTTGCTTTTGTCTGGGGCGCTGGTGGTTCAGGCGCCGGCCGGGGGCACGGCCGGGCGGCCCTTCATGCGGTAGGAGCGGCCGCGAAACACCGCCACCAGCTCGCCGCGCTGGTTGTGCACGCTGGCGTCGTACACGCCGGTGCGCCCGGCGTGCGAGACCTCCGCCGCGCTGGCCGTGAGCACGTCGCCCTCGCGCGCCGGCGCGACGAAGTCGATCGCCAGGCCGGAGGCCACCGTCAACTCGTTGCCCGAGTTGCAGGCAAAGGCAAAGGCCGAGTCGGCCAGCGCCGTGATGAAGCCGCCGTGGCAGGTGGCGTGGCCGTTGAGCATGTCGCCGCGCACGGGCATGGTCAGCGTCGCCGTGCCGGGGCCCATGGCGGTGATCTGCATGCCCAGGCTTTGCGTGGCGCGGTCGTTGGCCAGCATGCCGACGCGTACATGGTCGGCGGTCTGCTGGGCGGTCATGGATGCTTCAGGCATGGGCGGGAGTTATCTTTTTGATAGCACTAAACGATTGATTGGCGCCGGCTCAACGGTCTTTGAAGCTCGGAACGCGCTTTTCGCCAAAGGCCTGCACGCCCTCGCGGTAGTCGTGCGCGAAGCCCAGCTCGCGTTGCTGCTGCGCCTCGCGCGCCAGCGCCTGCGGCCAGTCCAGCAGCAGCGCGTCGTCCAGCGCAGCGCGGATGCCCGCCAGCGCCTTGACCGGCATGGCCGCCAGGCGCTCGGCCAATGCCTGCACCGTGGGCTGCAATTGCTCGTCGTCCACGCACTGCCAGATCAGGCCGATGCGCTGCGCCTCCTCGGCGCCCAGCTTGTCGCCCAGCAGCGCCAGGCCCAGCGCACGCGCGCGGCCCACCAGGCGCGGCAGCAGCCAGGTGCCACCGCTGTCGGGCACCAGGCCGATCTTGGCGAAGGCCTGGATGAAGCTGGCCGAGCGCGCCGCCACCACGATGTCGCAGCCCAGCGCGATGCTGGCGCCCGCGCCGGCGGCCACGCCGTTGACGGCGGCGACCACCGGCACGGGCATGCTGCGCAGGCGCAGGCACAAGGGGCGGTAGTGCTGGTCGATGACTTCGCTCAAGTCGCGCGGCGCGGCGCCGGGCGTGGGGTCGGGGGCGACGGCCGGGTCGGCCAGGTCCTGCCCGGCGCAGAACGCGCGGCCGGCGCCGGTCAGCACCACGCAGCGCACGGCGCTGTCGGCGGCAGCGGCCTCCAGCGCGGCCAGCAGTTCGCCGTGCAGCGCGCCGGTGAAGCTGTTGAGGGCGGCCGGGCGGTTCAACGTCAGCGTCAGCACCGGGCCGCTGCGGGTGGCCAGCACCAGCGGGTCGGCGGCGGACGAAGGCGTGGTCTCGGGCATCAGGAGGGCTTCCCAAAAAAGCCGGCCTGCGCCGGCGTTGTTGTTTTGCGATGGGTCAAAACATCGTTGACCGATCGGTCGGTCAATAATATGCTGCGACCGCTTTCTGATGCAAGTCAAACCAACACCCGGACAAACCCTAGATCCAAGTCAAGGAGACATTCGATGAGCCTGTTCGACACCCACCGCGCGCTGCTGGACGGCGCGCTGCAGGCCAGCGCCACGCGCGGCTACTGGTCGCCCTTCCCCGAAGTGGCCTCGCCCAAGGTCTATGGAGAGACGGCGCAGGCGGATGGCCAGGCGGCGGTGCAGGCGCTGCTGGGGCAGGACTTTCCGCTCGCCCAGCCTGGCGAGGTGGGCCGCGTGGCGACCGAGGAATCGCCCTATGGCGTGCAGATCGGCGTGCGCTACCCCGAGTGCGCGCCCGAGGCGCTAGTCGCCGCCGCGCAGGCCGCCGAACCGCAGTGGCAGGCGCTGGGCGCACGCGGCCGCACCGGCGTGCTGCTGGAGGCGCTCACGCGCATCCACAAGCGCAGCCACGAGATCGCCCATGCGGTGATGCTGACCACCGGCCAGGGCCCCATGATGGCCTTCCAGGCCGGCGGGCCGCACGCGCAGGACCGCGCGCTGGAGGCGATCGCCTATGCCTGGAAGGCCATGGCCGACGTGCCTGGCGAGGCGCTGTGGAACAAGCCCCAGGGCAAGAACCCGCCGCTGGTCATGCAAAAGCACTTCGAGGTCGTCGGGCGCGGCGTGGCGCTGGTCATCGGCTGCGCCACCTTCCCGACCTGGAACACCTACCCCGGCCTGTTCGCCGCGCTGGCCACGGGCAACCCGGTGATCGTCAAGCCGCACCCCAACGCCGTGCTGCCGGCGGCGATCTCGGTGAACATCCTGCGCGAGGTGCTCGCCGAGCAGGGGCTGGACGCCAACCTGGTGACGCTGGCGCTGAGCGAGGACCCGGCGCACACGCAGCAGCTGGCGCGCCATCCGGCCGTGGCCAGCATCGACTTCACCGGCAGCAACGAGTTCGGCCGCTGGCTTGCCGACAACGCGCGCCAGGCGCGCTTGTATGCCGAGATGGCGGGCGTGAACACGGTGATCATCGAATCCACCGACCAGTACGCCGCCATGCTGCGCAACCTGGCGTTCACGCTGTCGCTGTACAGCGGCCAGATGTGCACCACGACGCAGAACATCCTGGTGCCCAAGGACGGGATCGCCACCGACGAGGGCCACAAGAGCTTCGAGCAGGTCGGGCAGGACCTGGCGGCGGCCGTGGACAAGCTGCTGTCCGACCCGCGCGTGGTCGGCGCGGTGCTGGGCGCCATCAGCGCGCCGCAGACGGTGCAGCGCATCCAGGACGCGGCCGGCAAGGGCCGCGTGCTGCTGGCCTCGCGCGCCGTGGACAACCCCGACTACCCGCAGGCGCGCATGCACACGCCGACCATCGTCGCGCTGACGCAGCAGGATTGGGCCACCTATGCGCGCGAGTGCTTCGGGCCGGTTTCCTTCATGGTTGCCACCGAGGGGGCGCAGGGCGCGCTGCAGACCGCCGGCGCCACGCTGCGCGAGCACGGCGCGCTGACCCTGGGCGTGTACTCCACCGACAGGGCGTTCATCGAGAGCAGCGTGCAGCTGTCGCGCCGCGCGCGCGTGGCGCTGTCCATCAACCTGACGCAGGGCGTGTACGTGAACCAGTCGTCAGCGTTTTCCGACTACCACGCCACGGGAGGCAACCGGGCGGCGAATGCCAGCTACACCACGCTGGCCTTCGTGGCCGACCGCTTCGTGGTGGTGCAGCGGCGCGAGCACGTCGCCGCGCCGGCTACGGCATAAAGGGGCCGGGAGCGGTGCGCCGGCGGCTCAGGCGCCTGAGCCGTCGAACAGCGCTTGCATGCTGGTGGCCGTCAGGATGCGGCCAGTCCAGTCCAGAAGTTCCTCCTGGCTGGCGCCATCCAGGCGGTCCTGCGCCCACGTGGGAACAGGGCCGAAACGCAGCTGCAACTGCAGTGCAAGCGCCTTGGCCAGGCCCTTGTGGACGCCCTGTTGCATGCCTTGCTGCATGCCCTGCTGCATTCCCGCTTGCATGCCCTTTTGCAGTCCTTTTTGGGTCGCTTCCTCAAACCAGCGTTCAATCGTCTGCTCCAGCATGGCGTGGCCCTCCAACAGGTCGGTGATGGCGTCAATTTCGTCGATGTTAGCTTTGGGCGCCTTGCGTCGCAGCAGTTTGCGCACCCAGATGTTCACGGTGCGGCGCAATTGCTGCGCATCGCCGCCCTGCAGGACGCTGCCCAGCGCCTGGAGCACCTGGATGATGTCCTCGGGCTTGCGGCTTTGCTCCAATCGAAACAGCGCCTCGGCCAGGTTGCGCACCTCCCGCGCCGGGTGCAGTTTCAGGCGTGCTTCATCGACCAGGTGATAGAGCAGGCGCGGGCGATAGGGTTCCAGCCCCGGCAGGCTGGATGCGTAGCAATCGGCCACGTCGGTGGCGGCCTTCCAGGGCGGCGCGCCGTTGTACAGCACGATGGGAATGACGGCGGGCAGCCTGCCGTCCTGCAGCTCGCCCTCCTTGACCAGGTGCTGCGACAGCAGCCCCACGTAGACCAGCATGCGCAGCGCCATCCAGGCGTCTGCTTCGCTCTGGAACTCCAGCAGCAGATAGACCCACACCCATTGATCGCCGACGCGCAGACGCCAGACCATGTCGTCGTGGCGCTGGCGGTCGGACTCGCTCACATAGCTGGCGTTGACCCGCTCCAGGGACGAGAAATCGGCTTGCTCCAGCCACGGGCCAGGCACGAAGCCCAGCAGCAGGTCGCGCACCATCTCGGGGTGCGAGAAAAGCAGCTTGTAACCCGAGTCGTGGCTTTGGGATGTGGTCATGGGCGCGGAAAAAGAAAGAGCAACGTGGATTGCGGACGGGCAGAGCGTACGGCGTGGCCGCGCCTCAGCCCAGCAACTGCGCCAGCCGCGCCAGCGCGCGCGCCACGGTGGCGGCGCGCACGGCGGCGCGGTCGCCGCCGAAGCGCTGCAACTCGCTGTGCGTGCGGCCATCCACATGCCAGGCGAGCCACACGGTGCCCACCGGCTTGGCTGCGCTGCCGCCCGAGGGGCCGGCGACGCCCGTGACGGCCACGCCCACCTGCGCCTGCGAGCGCGCCACGGCGCCTTCAGCCATGGCGTGCGCCACCGGCTCGCTGACGGCGCCGTGCTGCTCGATCAACTCGGCCGGCACGCCCAGCAGTTCGGTCTTGGCAGCGTTGGAATAGCTCACGAAGCCGCGCTCGAACCACTGGCTGGAGCCGGCCAGGTCGGTGCAGGCGGCGGCGATCAGGCCGCCGGTGCAGCTCTCGGCGGTGGCCAGCATCCAGCCGCGCGCCGGCAAAATCCGGGCAATATCAGCCAAAACGGCTTCCTGCCGGCGTGTTTCAACGGCCTTGTGCTCTTGTTTCAATAGCGCCATGGTGTTCATCCGGCGAAGTGGCGCCACAGCGCGATGACCAGCAGCGTGCAGCCGGCGGCTACCAGGTCGTCGAACATGATCCCGAAGCCGCCGCGCCAGCCAAAGCCCTTGAACTGCCGGTCGGCCCAGCCGACCGGGCCCGGCTTGGCGGCGTCGAAATAGCGGAACAGCGCGAACGCCACCGCCTGGCCGACGAAGCCCATGGGCATGGCCAGCCACAGGATGAGCCACATGGCGGCGATCTCGTCCCACACGACCGCGCCCGGATCGGCCACGCCCAGGTGGCGCGCCGTGAGCGTGCAGGCCCACCAACCCAGCGGCAGCGCCGCCAGCACCAGCCAGCCCAGGGCGGCCGGCGACAGCCACAACTGCAGCACCAGAAACGCCAGCCAGCCCCACAGCGTGCCCACCGTGCCTGGCGCGGCGGGCGACAGGCCGCTGCCGCAACCCAGGGCGATGAAATGGGCCGGATGGGTCAGCAGCAGGCGGCGCGGCGGGAGCGGGGCTGGGGAGGTCGTCATGGCAGGCGGGCAGGTGCGAGGCGGCAATCGGACAGCTTATAGGATGCGCCGGGAGCGCAGCAGCAGGCACCCGGGGACGGTTGGCGCGGGTTTGGCCCCGGGGAAAACCATGTCGGGCGTGCGGATACACTGTTTTCGCTTGCTGACATCTTTGCAACGCCGATTCCAGGTTGAAACCCATGACGCCCATGCATTGCGCCCGCTGCGACCACCCTCTTTCGAGCACGGCACGGTTTTGCGGCAAATGCGGCCAGCCCGCCGCCGCGCCGCTGCCGCCGTCATCCGCCTGCCCTGCATGCGCAGCAGCGTGCAAGCCGGGCGCCCGGTTCTGCGGCCGGTGCGGGCACCGCTTCGCGCCGGCGGGCCAGGCGCAGGTGGGCGAAGCAGCCACGGTAGCCACCGTGAGTGCCGCAGTCGCATCGGCCGCACCCGGCCAGGGCCTGGCAGAGGCCGCGGCCACCGACCCCATTGAAGCGCCCTTGGCGCCAGCAGCGGCAGCGGATGGCCCCGACCTCACGCCGCCAGCGCCGCCAGCGCCGCCAGCGCCACCGCCGCCACTGCCACCGCCGCCACTGCCACCGCCGCCACTGCCGCCACCGCCACCCGCCCCTGCAGCGAAGCGGGATCCGTTGGCGGGGACGGATCTCGTGTCCGGAGCGATGGAAGCCCGGGCGGGTGCGCGCACGGCCAGCCGCCTCGGCCTGTGGCTGGCCTGCGCCGTGGCTGCTGCGGCCGTGGCGGGTGGCGTGCTCTGGTGGCGCGGCCTGCCCGGTATCGGGCCGCAGGGCGCTCCTGCAGCGCAGCCCGCCGCTGCAGCGGCAAATTCCACGCCTGTGCCGGCGCCGCCCGCTGCTCCCGCACCTGCGCCCGAACCAGCACCCGCTCCAACACCCGCTCCAACGCCCGCTCCAACGCCCGCTCCAACGCCCGCTCCAACGCCCGCACCCGCACCTGCACCTGCACCTGCAGCCGTGGTTCCCCCGCCGCCGGCCCCCGAGCCGCCGGCCGCGCCGCCGCCCGCCCCCGCTGCAGCAGCCCCCGCCGCACCTGCACCTGCACCGGCTGCGCCGCCCGCGGCCCAGGCCCAGTCCCAGGCGCAGCCCGCGCGGCAAAGCCCCGCTGCGCGCGTCGAGCGCGAGCGCCAGCGCCGGCTGGAGGAGGCCCAGGCCCAGCACCAGCGCCAGATCGAGCAGGACCGCGCCCAGCTCAAGCGTGCCAACAAGACCCTGGACGATCTCTTGAAATAGCCGGGCACCGTCCCGGGCACCACCCAACCGGAGGAAATCACCATGAAAGCTGTCATCCTCGCCGTCGCCGCCCTGGCCGCCGCCCTGTCGGGTTGCGCCAACCTGGAGCAGGGCACCGGCATGGACGCCAAGACCGCCGGCGCCGTCGGCGGCGGCGCAATCGGATGCGTGGGCGGCGCCGTGCTGGCGCGCGTGCTGGGCGGCAATGCCGCTGCCGGCTGCGTTGCCGGCGCCGTGGCGGGGGGGCTGGTCGGCTTCGAGCGCGCCCGGCAGGAAGAAATCGCCGCCGCCGAGCAGGCGCGCCACGACGTCGCCAGCGCCTTTGCCGCGCGCCCCGGGCAGAACGTGCAGGTCGGCCCGGTCAGGACGGTGGAAGTCACGGCCGTGCAGAAGGACACCCAGGAGGTCAAGAAGACCCGGGCCTTCGAGTCCGTCACGGTTGATCTGCCGCTGTCGTCCAAGGGCACGCCGGAACACGACGCCGCGATGGACAAGCTCAAGGCGCTGGCCAGGCGCGTGGCCGACGAGCGCGGCGCCGCCGAGATCGTGGTGGCCCTGGCGCCCGAGGACGCCCGCGCGCGCCGCGTGAGCGCGGGCAGCGACAGCGTGCGTACCGACAAGGGCGGCACCATCACCGTGACCAAGCTGGGCGATGCAGGCGTGCCGCGCGGCATGGAGCGCATCACCGTCAAGGCGGGCCGGCTGCAGACCCAGGTCTGAGCAGGCGGGAGCGAACCCCGCATGCCCGCCTTGGGCGCCGCAGGTGCACAGGCACCCGGGGTGCGGCCAGGCCGGGGGGCCGTGGCCGCGAACCCGACAAGCAAGTACATCAGGGACACAGGAGGAGACGAGACATGCAAAGCCAGGTGACGACACCACGGATCGATTTTTCCCAGCTGCTGCGCGCTGCCGAGGGGCTGACGCAGTGGCGGCCGGCGCTGCTGGGGTTCCTGACCCTGCTGGGCTGCGCAGTGCTGGCCGGGGCCGGCCAGTTCCTGGCCATGCGCCTGGGTGGCGCCGGCGGGGCGCTCTTGACGCTGCTGGTCATGCTGCTGACCCTGGTGGTCGCCGCGTCCGGCTTTTCCGGCGCGGGTGCGCTGCTGATGGACCGCGCCAAGGGCCTGGCGCCGCGTTCGCTGGTGGATGCGCTGGTCTTTGGCCTGATGTGCCTGCCCAAGTTCATCGGGTTCGCGCTGGTGCTGCTGGGGCTGACCTTGGGGCTGACGCTGGTGGCGGCGGTGGTGTATTTCGTGTGCAAGGTGCCGGGCATAGGGCCGCTGCTGCTGTTCGTGGCGCACCCGGTGCTGGTGGTGGTGGCCGGCGTGTTCTTCACGGCCGTGTTCTGGGTGGTGGTCCCGCTGTTCACCCCGGCCGTGTGGGACGGGCGCGGCTTCAAGGAAGCGCTGTCGCTGGTCTTCACGGTGGCGCGCACCCGGCTGGTGCAGGTGGTCGCGCTGTTCCTGGTCCTGTACGTGGTGATCTGGGTGATCGGCTTCCTGCTGTTCGCGGCGCTGCTGCCGGGCTACGGCTTCATGACCGGGCTGGCCGGCTCCATCCTGGGCCTGGGCTCGCTGGGCGGCATGTCCTCGCTGATGGGCCTGCTCAGCGGCTACGGCAGCGGCAGCGGCCACATGTACGCCGGCGTGCTGTCCAGCGGCCTGATCTTTGCCGTCGCCATCACCCTCATGTTCCAGGTGCTCATCATGGGCGTGAACCTGGTGTATCTCGCGGCCTCGTCCGGCGTGGACGTGAGCGCCAGCCAGAACGCGCTGGAAGCCGGCCTGGCCCAGGCCCGGGACAAGGCGCGCGAGGCCCAGGTGCGCGCGCGCGATGCCGCGCAGCGGGCGCGCCAGTCGGCCCAGCAGGCCGTGGAGAGCGCGCGGCCGTCCCCGGCCGCCCCGGTGGCCGCCGCCGCTGCCCGGGCGGGCTGCCCGCAGTGCCACGAGGCCGTGGCGCCCGATGACGTGTTTTGCGGGCATTGCGGCCACCGCTTGCAATAGCCGCCGCACCACCCACAGCAGGCCCCGAGGAACGCTCCGCCATGGCTGATTTTTGTACCCGCTGCGGCGCATCCAACCCGCCCGGCAACGCCTTTTGCGAGCAATGCGGCGCGCCCATGAAGCGAGCGGCAGCAGCCGCACCGACCGGCAACGCCACGCCCGCGCCCGCCGCGCCGGCGCCCGCGCCCGCCCGGCGGAAGTGGCTGGCCGTCGGGGCCGGCGCTGCCGTGGCGCTGGTGCTGGCCGCCGGGCTGGCCTACAAGCTGCTGGCCGACCCCGCCCCCACCGGCGACAGGCTGCTGGCGGCGGCGCGCGCCGGGCATGGCGCGGCGCTGGGCAGGCAGGTGCAGCAGCAGCTGTGCCTGGGCAACCTGAACTATGGCGAGGCCAGCCTGCGCGTGGCGCCCCACGACCAGCACACGCAGCAGTGGATGGCCGCGCTGGTGGCCGCACAGCTCTATGCAGCGCCGGTGCAGGTGGTGCAGCCGGGGTTGTTCGGCACCACCTTCCTGCGCTATGACGCCACCGGGCAGCTGGCCGCGTGGCGCGAGGGGCGCCGGCTGTGCCTGGGGCGCGACGTGGAGGTGGCCGCCGTCGAGGACATCCAGCCGCCGCGCGACGAGCGGCTGGGCGGCCCGGACGCCGGCCCGGCGGTGCGCGCCGTCGGGGCGACCCTGGTGCTGCAGGCCCGGCAAACCGCGCCGTGGCTGGCCGACGCCGCCGTGCGCGAGCCGCTGCTGCAGCAGCTGCCGGGCTGGACCTACCAGGACGGCCGGCTGCAAGCGCGCCAGCGCGAGGTATTCGGGCTGCGCCAGGGCCAGTGGGCCACGGGGCCGGCCTTCAAGGCCGAGCTCGCCCGGCAGGCGGCGGCCAGCCGCGCCACCGCACAGGCCGACCAGGACGGCGCGGACGATCACGCCAGCCAGGCGCCCGGGATCCTGGAGCGCCTGGCCCAGCTGCTGCGCTTGGGCGGCCACCCCCTGCAGGGCAGCTGGCGCGTGGACGTGGAGGCCATGGGCCAGGCCCTGGGCGGGGTTCGCCTGCCGCCCGACCTGGCGCCCACGCTCACCTTCACCCGCGACAGCATGCAGATGGCGGGGGAGAAGCTCCCCTGCACCTTCGAGGTCCAGGGCGACCGGGTGCGCGTCATTCCAGAGGGCCAGGCGCAGGGCCTGACCTTCACCCTGCGCGGCAAGGACCGCATGGTGGCGGACATGGGCCTGGTGGAGATCGCCTACCGGCGCGTGCCCTGACAAGCTGCCGGCTGCGCCCCGTCAGTCAGCGAAATGGTCGAACGACGGGAACCGGCCGGCCACCGGCCGGCCCTGTCCATCGACCAGGCGCAGGCCCGCCTCGGCCTCGATGCAGCCCAGGCGCGTGACGCGCGTGGCGCTGTCTGCGCCCGCCTGCAGCACGACGGCGCGCTGCGCCGCGGGCGCCGTGAACAGCAGTTCGTAGTCGTCGCCCCCCGCCAGGGCGCAGCGCATCAGCAAATTCCGGTCAAAATGGGCGCCAGCCGTCGTCAATCGGTGGCATTGTGCTAGCAAATCAGTAGCGATATCGGCGTCGAGCCGTGCGCCCACGCCCGAGGCGGCGAGGATGTGCGCCAAGTCTCCCAGCAGTCCATCGCTGACATCGATGGCGCTGCTGGCCAGGCCGCGCAGGCGCGCGCCCAGCGCCAGGCGCGGCATGGGGCGCTCCAGGCGCTGGCGCAGCAGCGTGAGCAGCTGCTCGTGCGCAGGAATCTGCCCGCGCAGAGCATCCAGCGCCAGCCGCGCCTGCCCCGGCCGGCCGCTGACCCAGACGTCGTCGCCGGCGCGTGCGCCGCTGCGCAGCAGCGCCTGGCCGGCCGGCACCTGGCCGATGACGGTGATGCAGATGTTGAGCGGCCCCTGCGTGGTGTCGCCGCCCACCAGCGCGCAGCCCTGCGCCTCGGCCAGTTCCAGCAGCCCGCGCGCGAAGCCCTCCAGCCAGGGTGCATGCACCTGCGGCAGCGCCAGCGCCAGCGTGAAGGCCAGCGGCTCGGCGCCGCAGGCGGCCAGGTCCGAGAGGTTCACCGCCAGCGCCTTGTGGCCCAGGTGGGCCGGGTAGGTATCGGCAAAGAAATGCCGACCCTCGACCAGCATGTCGCTGGAGACGGCCAGCTGCATGCCGGGCCGGGGGGCAAGCAACGCGCAGTCGTCGCCCACGCCCAGCACCACCCCGCTGCCCGTGCGCGCCGGGCGCTGGAAGTAGCGTGCGATCAGGTCGAATTCACCCATGGCGCTCATTGTGCGGCAGCTGGGAATCGGGGCGCCGCCCCGAAACTGGCGCGCCCCAGGCCAGCGGCCGCCGTGGATCAGGCTTCGCCTGTGCACCAGCGGCGTCCCCCCTCCCGCGCGCAGCGCGGACAAAGAGGGGGGAAGGCGCGCAGCGCCTCAGGGGGGCGCCCCCCTGAAGCGCAGCGCCGCCTGGCGGCTGACCTCGGCCAGCAGCTGCTCGTCGCGCATGCGGCTGCGCAGCCAGCGTGCGTCGTTCTGCCCGGCCGCGGCCTCGCCGCGCAGCATGTGCAGCGCGCCGGAGGCGCCGTGCGCCCCGGCGTGGCGCGCGATGTGGTCTATGGTCTGCACGATGTGCTCGCGCAGCGGCATGTGCTCGCCGCTGGCCGGATCGACGTAGACCGCATCCATGCCGAAGCGGCAGGCCTGGAAGCGATTGTAGGTATAGACCAGGTAGTCGTCCTCGCAGGGCGTGAACGGCTGCTCGGCCAGGAACCACGCCGCCAGCGACTGCACGAAGCCGGCAAGGGCCGCGGCGCGCTCGATGGTCAGCGGCGTGTCGAACACGCGGATCTCGATGGTGCCGAACTCGGGCTTGGGCCGGATGTCCCAATAGAAGTCCTTCATGCTCTTGACCACGCCGGTGCGCGTCATCTTGTCGAAGTAGCGCCCGAAGTCGTCCCAGGTCAGCACGCACGGCGCGCGGCCCGACAGCGGGAAGGCGAACACCGAGTTGAGGCGTGCCGAGTCGAACGCCGTGTCCTGCCCCTGCACGTAGGGGCTGGAGGCCGACAGCGCGATGAAGTGCGGGATGTAGCGGCTCATGCGGTGCAGCATCAGGAGCGCCGCGTCCGCGTCCGGGCAGCCGATGTGCACGTGCTGGCCGAAGATGGTGAACTGCTTGGACAGGTAGCCGTACAGCTGCGACAGCTCCTGGAAGCGCGGCTTGTCGTAGATGCGCCGCTCGTGCCACTGCTGGAAGGGGTGCGTGCCGCCGCCGACCACGGCGATGTTGAGCTTGTCGGCGCTCTTCACCAGCGCGTCGCGGATCTGCGCCAGCTGCCCCAGCACCTCGGAGCTGGAGCGGCAGATGCCGGTGGAGACCTCGATCATGCTGCTGGTCATCTCCGGCACCACGCTGCCGGGCAGCGGGGTTTTCAGCATCAGGCGCAGCATGTCCTCGGCGTAGGGCGCCAGGTCGTAGTCGTGCGTGTTGACCAGCTGCAGCTCCAGCTCGACGCCCAGCGTCAGCGGCTCGGAATGTTGGAAGGCTTCAAGGCTCACGGGGTGCTGTCCTTTTCGCTGGATGCGGCGCGGCCGGCGGCGTTTGCGCCCCAGGGCCTGGAGCTCTCGCCAGCGCGGTAGATGGCCAGGGTGGCGATGACGGCGCCCAGCACCTCCATCAGCAGGATGGCCGGCAGGGCGATGCTGGCGACCAGCGCGCCGGTCTGCACGTCGGCGGCCACCAGCTGCGAGGCCACCAGCAGCGCGATCGCCGACATCGGCGCCATGGCGCAGCTGACCCAGACCGCCTGGCGCCAGCTCGCGCCGCTGCCCACGTTGCCCACGCCCACGCCCACGGCCTTGGCAAGCAGGCGCACCGCGATCAGCGCCAGCACCACGCCGGCGACCAGCGCGCTCCAGTCGGCCTGCGCGGCCACCGTGGAGACCAGCACGAACATCAGCATGGTCAGCAGCGACGTGGCCGAGCTGGACTGGCGCGGCCAGGCCCAGGGCCGGGGGTGCAGCTGCTTGAGCAGCATGCCGCCCAGCAGCGCCGCCAGCGGCGCCGAGCCACCCAGGTGGGCCGCCAGCGCGGTCGTGGCCGCCACCAGCGTCAGCAGCAGGATGGCGGTGTTTTCGCTGGTCGGGCTCATCACGCGCAGCGCCAGGCGCACCAGCAGCGACAGCAGCGCCCCCATGGCGATCGAGATGCCCAGCACCATCAGCACCGGGTACAGCGCGCCCTGCCAGTCGCTGGCCGGCTGGCTCAGCATGCCGGCCTGCGCGCTGCCCAGCGTCAGCGCGTACAGCGACGAGAGCGTGGACAGGACGATCGCGCGGTCGGTCACCGGGCCGGCGGCGCGGGTGTCGGCGACCACGCGCGTGAGCACCGTCGGCGAGGCGGCGATCGCCACCAGCGCCAGCGGCGCAGCCGCGCGCGCGGGCACGCCCAGCCAGGTCAGCGTCCAGTACACCGCCCCCCAGGTCAGGGCCGATTCGGCCAGGCTCTGCACCAGCACCATGGGGTTGTGGCGGAACCAGCGCAGCGGGATGCGCCCGCCGGCCTCGAACAGCACCAGCGCCACGGCCAGCTCGACCAGGAACAGGCCTATGCCCTGCAGCGGCCACAGCACGCCCGAGAAGCCCGCCAGGCCGGCGACGGTGCCCACCAGCGTATAGCCCACCACCTTGGGCAGGCCGCTGTAGCGCTGCAGCAGGTAGCCGACCACGGTGGCGGCGGCCAGCAGCAGCGACCATTGCACCGTCGGCAGTCCCGCCGATGGGCGCAGCCACTGGGCCCAGAAAGTCATCCATTCATTCATGTTGCGATCAGTGCGGCGCCGTGCGCGCGCGAGTGGGTTGTCGTGCCGAATGTATCGACGGGTTGCGCCCTCAAGGTGTAGGACGCCGCGCAGGCCACCTTATCAGAGGGTGTCGCGGGGCGGCAGGAAGAAGCTCAGCGGCGCATGCGCCAGGCGAGCGCGCAGGGCGCGGTAGATGCGCGAGCGGTCCACGCCGCTGACGTTGTGCGCGCGCAGCGCCACGCGGAACGCCAGGTAAAAGCTCACCAGCACGTTCAGCGCGCCGTTGAACGGGATCATCGCCAGCGCCCACCAGAAGGCGCTCTCGTGCAGCGCCTGCCAGCCCAGCGACGCGGCCGCAGCGCCCGCCTGGCCGGCCGACAGCGTCACGTGGCGCACCTCCAGCGCCAGGCCGAAGAAGCCCGCGAACGCCGGCGTGAGCCCCAGCATGAAGCCCAGCGACACGTTGGCCGCGAAGCCCGAGATGTTCTCGCGCAGGTAGCGCGCCCAGCGCGGCGCGCGCGCCGCGCCCAGGGCACGCGTGATGCGCGGGTTGAATTCGATGGCCGAGTCCAGGCGGCGCAGCACGAACCAGTTTTCCACCCAGCCGGCAAAGAGGCTGGAGGCAAACAGCAGCACGCCGGTGAAGGCGGCAAACAGCAGCGACGGCCCCAGCAGGTGCAGCGACCCGAGTACCTGGCGCGCGTGGGCCTCGTCCAGCGCCGGTGCGCCGCGCAGCCAGTCCAGGCCCAGCGCCAGCGCCAGCGCCGCCGGAAACACCAGCAGCACGTTGCCCAGCACCGCCGCCACCTGCGAGCGCACCAGCTGCGTCACCTTGTCCACGAAGGCCTGCACGCTGGCGTCGTCGTGCAGGTCGCCCAGCTTGGCGGCCATGGCCGGCGCCGTCATCGCCGGCTGCTTGGTGGCCACGGTGAAATGCAGCAGCTGGATCAGCACGAAGCTGGCCGCGTAGTTCATGCCCGCCAGGAAGCCGCCCCAGAATACCGGCAGGGCCAGCGCGTACAGGCCCAGCTTGGCCAGCGTGGTGAACGCCATGACCAGGCCGCCGCCTGCGGCCTTGCGCACCATGGCCAGGTACTCGCCGGCGGTGCGGGTGATGTAGTGCTCGCCGGTCTCGGCGCTGCGCTCGGCCACCTTGGCCGCCAGCAGCGACGAGCTGGAGGCGAGCAGCGCGCGCACGCTGCGCCGTTCGCGGCCCACGGTCACCAGGTGCGCCAGCAGCCGCGCGGCCGAGGCGGCCGGGCGAGCCGTGAGCAGGCAGTCCAGCAGCTCGCGCACGCGCAGGATGCGCTCGCGCAGCTGGCGCAGGCGAAACACCAGGCCGACCGAGATGCCGCCTTCCTCGAAGTGCGCATAGACCGTGCCGGCCGCCGCGCGGCAGGCGTCCAGCCGCTCGCGCAGGCGCTGCACGGCCTCGTCGCGCCGCTGCGGCGTGCGCAAGGGGTGCAGCACCTCCACGCGCAGGCTCTCGACGTCGCGGATCAGGGCGTGGAAGGGCTGCGCCGCGCGCGTCTCCTCGCTCATGCGCAGGCGCAGCTCGGGTGCGAAGCCGGTGGACAGGATCTGGCCGGCGCAGTAGGTCATGGCGTCCAGCAGCGCCAGCTGCCAGGCGTTGGCGCCGCTGCCCGCCTCCAGGCTGCCCGGCGCCAGCACGGCGCGCAGCCGCGCCAGCAGTTCGTCGTCCAGGGCCATCAGCCAGCGCGCATCGAACGCCTCGGGCAGCGCCAGCATGAACAGCTCGGACGCATCCAGCGTGTCGGGGCTGGCGGGCAGCAGCTTGTAGCGCAGGCGCTCCATCAGCTCGCTGCCCATCGAGGTGCGCTGGGCAAAGCCGAAATCGGCCAGCAGCGTGGTGATGTCCAGGGCCTGGGTGAGCTGGCTCCACCAGGCGGCCAGCCGCTGCGCCGCGCCGGGCGAGCGCTCGGCGGCATCGACCAGCAGCGCCACGCGCCCGGCGGCGGCCTCGACCGACCGGCCATCGCCCCGGATCCAGTCCAGCAGCGCGATCAGCTGCAGGTGGCGCTGGGCCACGCCGGCGCTGCCGTCGAGCCCGGCCAGCAGGTCGGCCAGCGCGGGAGGCGGCAGCGTCAATGCAGGACCCGGTTGGCTGGCGCAGCGGCCGCGCCGTCCTGCGCCGGGCCGGCCTCCAGCACGAACAGGGGCACGGCGCATTCGAAGCGCTCGCCGTCCTCGGCGACGCAAAAATAGCTGCCGTGCATGGTGCCGCTGGCGGTGCGCAGGCGGCAGCCGCTGGTGTACTGGAACGACTCGCCGGGGCGCAGCAGCGGCTGCTGGCCCACCACGCCCAGCCCCTTGACCTGCTCGACATGGCCGCCCGCGTCCACGATGGTCCAGTGCCGTGCGATCAGCTGCGCGGCAGCGCCGCCGGTGTTGGTCACGGTGATGGTGTAGGCGAAGCTGTAGACGCCGCGCTCCGGCGCCGACTGCTCGGGCAGGTACTGGGGCTGGACTTCGGCCTGGAACTGGTACTGGGGCATCGCGCGATGGTAAACGTTCAGGCTGCGGGCATTGGGCGTGCCTGCGGCGGCGCAGCAGCGGGGCTGCGACAATTTCGCCCATGAGCCCCACCTACCGCATCGCCCCCTCCATCCTCTCGGCCGACTTCGCCCGCCTGGGCGAGGAAGTGCGCAGCGTCATTGCCGCCGGCGCCGACTGGATCCATTTCGACGTGATGGACAACCACTACGTCCCCAACCTGACCCTGGGCCCCATGGTCTGCCAGGCGCTCAAGCGCCATGCCGTCACGGCCGAGGGCGTGGCCGTGCCCATGGACGTACACCTGATGGTGCAGCCCGTGGACGAGCTGGCCAGCGCCTTTGCCAAGGCCGGCGCCGACTACATCAGCTTCCACCCCGATGCGTCCACGCACGTGCACCGCAGCATCCAGAACATCAAGGCGCATGGCGCCCGCGCCGGCCTGACCTTCAACCCGGCCACGCCGCTGGACGTGCTGGACTGGGTGATCGAGGACATCGACCTGATCCTGCTGATGAGCGTCAACCCCGGCTTCGGGGGCCAGAGCTTCATCGACAGCACGCTGCGCAAGACTGAGGCCGCGCGCCGGCGCATCGAGGCCAGCGGGCGCGACATCCGCCTGGAAGTCGATGGCGGCATCAAGGCCGCCAACATCCGCCGCGTGGCCGACGCCGGCGCAGATACCTTCGTGGCGGGCAGCGCCATCTTCGGACAGCCGGACTACGCGGCGGTCATCGACGCCATGCGCGCCGCGCTGGCCTGAGCCGGTGTGAACGGGCCCCGGCGCCTATTGGCGCGCCGGCACCATGGTGGTGGCCTCGCGCAGCAGGCCGCCGCCCTCGACAGAGCCGGACACCGGGCTGCCGCGCAGGCGCGCCTGGCAGTCCGAGCGGTCCTGCGGCGTCTTGAACACCTCGCAGCGCGCCATGGCGTTGCGCTCGTAGGTGCTCTCGCCGGGGCTGGTCAGCTGGCCGTTGCGCGCGGCCTGTGCGGCGGCGCCGGCTTCGCGCACGCAGGCCGAGCGGCTGGCCTCGGGCACGTGGGAGCAAGAGGCGCGGTCCTGCTGGTAGTGGTTGCGCGGGGCTTTGTGCGTGCCGGCGGCCTGGGCAGCGGCGCCGCACAGCAGCAGCGCGGCGGAGCAGGCGAGGGTGGTGAAGCGTGGCAGGGCCATGGGAGTACCTCCTGGAGGGCTGGCGAATGGGGAATGGATCGTGAAAATGCCGCCGCCAGCGTAAGCGCGCCGGGCAGGCGCGCCCTGTCCGTGCCAGGCGCCGCCGCGTGTCGGACGCCGCGCACAGAGTTTCCCGGCCTTGCATGCCGGTGTTTTATTTGCCAATTCCCGAAAGGACGCACCCCTCCCATGCCGTACTCTCTTGCCGCGCTGCTGGCGCGCACGGACGCCGCCATCGTCGACCTGGACGGCACCCTGGTGGACACGCTGGGGGACTTCACCCAGGCCATCCACCGCACGCTGGCCGACCTGGGGCTGCCCGCCATCGCCCCCGAGCTGATAGGGCGCCTGGTGGGCAAGGGTTCCGAGCATTTGCTGCGTTCCGTGCTGAAACATGCGCTTGCCCTTGATGGCAGCGAGCATTCAGCTACTGAACCAATAGCAGCGGTGGAGCGGCACTACCCCGCCGCATGGGCCGCCTACCAGCGCCACTACCTGGCCATCAATGGGCGGTTTGCGCAGGTCTACCCTGGCGCTGCCGAAGGGCTGGCGGCGCTGCGCGGCGCCGGCCTGCGCCTGGCCTGCCTGACCAACAAGCCCGCTGCCTTTGCGCTGCCGCTGCTGCAGATGAAGGGCCTGCGGGGGTATTTCGACCATGTCTTCGGCGGCGATGCCTTCGAGCGCAAGAAGCCCGATCCGCTGCCGCTGCTCAAGGCCTGCGAGGCGCTGGGCACCCTGCCTGCGCGCACGCTGATGCTGGGCGACTCCAGCAACGACGCGCAGGCCGCGCACGCGGCCGGCTGCCCGGTGGTGCTGGTGACCTATGGCTACAACCACGGCCAGCCGGTGCGCGCGGTGGCCGCCGACGGCTACGTCGATGCGCTGAGCGAGCTGGCCGTCAGCCCTTGCCCAGCAGCGCGTCCTTGAGCTTCCAGTCAGCCGGCTGGTTGCCCAGCCAGATGCCCAGCAGGGCGGTCCAAGAACTCGGGCTCCTTGAAGGGCTCGCCCTGGGGCTGGCCCTTGACGGTGACCAGGGTGCCCGTGCCGGGCAGCCAGTCGATGACGAAGTGGTCGCCCGCCTTGAGCATCTTGTGCTCGGAGAAGATCTGGCTCATGCGCAGCACGCCCGGGATCAGCTTGGAGAACGCGGCGCGGTCCATGTTGTCCTCCATGCCGCGGGAAAACAGCCTGCCCAGCTCGGACGAATCGATGTCGCGCAGCATCGTCACCGCCAGGCGCTTGGGGCCTTTTTGCGCATGCACCTCGGCGGGGGTGGCGGCCTTCTTCTCCAGGTACAGGCCGGCGGCGTACACCTTGAACACCGCCTTGTAGCGCAGGCCCGCGCCGTTGAGCTGCAGCGTGCGGCCCTGCAGCTGCACCGTGGGTTCGAACTTCACGTCGCCGACCGTGACCGGCTCGGCAGCGAGGGCGGACAGTACGGGCGAGACCAGCAGGGCCAGCCCGGTGCAGCACTGCAGGACATGGCGGCGGGGAACGACGAAGGACATGTGCCAACTCCAGAAAAAGAACGATCGTGCTTTTTGCATTGTCACGCAGCCCGGTGCCCAGGGCAACAGGGGTTTTCGCGCGCATGCGGGAAAGCCCGCCGGGCCGCTGTGCAGGGCGCGCCCAGGCGGGTTTGCTACACTTTGCCGATGTTCATTCACCGCATGTTCATTGCAGGTCTGAGCGACCGGGGAGCCTGGCCCTGGCGCAAGCCTGTTGTCCTGCATCCGTGAACCATGCAGCCGGGCCGCACGCCCGGCCTGCTCCCGTGGCACCGCTGTCCGGCACGACAGCGCTTCGCCGGATTGAATGAACCCGCAGCGCCCTGGCCCCCTCCCGGCAGGCACGCGCTGCATGCGCTGGAACCACTTCCCGTGATCACCGAACTGGAATTCAAAAGCCTGGCCCACGAGGGCTACAACCGCATCCCGCTGATCGCCGAGGCGTTCGCGGACCTGGAGACCCCGCTGTCGCTGTACCTGAAGCTGGCCCACGCCCGGGGCGACGGCGCGCACAGCTTCCTGCTCGAATCCGTCGTCGGCGGCGAGCGCTTCGGGCGCTACAGCTTCATCGGCCTGCCGGCGCGCACCTTGCTGCGCGCCAGCGGCTTCGGCGACGCGGCGCGCACCGAGGTCGTCACCGACGGCCAGGTGGTGGAGACGCACGCCGGCAACCCGCTCGACTTCATCAGCGAGTACCAAAAGCGCTTCAAGGTGGCGCTGCGCCCGGGCCTGCCGCGCTTTTGCGGCGGCCTGGCCGGCTACTTCGGCTACGACGCGGTGCGCTACATCGAGAAAAAGCTGGAGGACTCCTGCCCGCCCGACACGCTGGGCTGCCCGGACATCCTGCTGCTGCAGTGCGAGGAGCTGGCGGTCATCGACAACCTGTCGGGCAAGCTGTATTTGATCGTCTATGCCAACCCGGGCGAGCCGGAGGCCTTCGCGCGCGGCAAGAAGCGCCTGCGCGAACTCAAGGACCAGCTCAAGTACTCGGTCAGCGCGCCGGTGCTGCGCCCGGGCGAGTCGCACCCGGTGCAGCGCAGCTTTGCCAAGGAGGACTACCTGGCGGCCGTGCTGCGCGCCAAGGAGCTGATCGCCGCCGGCGACTTCATGCAGGTGCAGGTCGGCCAGCGCATGCACAAGCGCTATACCGAAAGCCCCTTGAGCCTGTACCGCGCGCTGCGCTCGCTCAACCCCTCGCCCTACATGTACTACTACCACTTCGGCGACTTCCAGGTCGTGGGCGCCAGCCCCGAGATCCTGGTGCGCCAGGAGGCCACGCCGGAGGGGCAGAAAGTGACCATCCGCCCGCTGGCCGGCACGCGCGCGCGCGGCGCCACGCCGGAGAGCGACAAGGCCATCGAGCAGGAGCTGATCCACGACCCCAAGGAGCGCGCCGAGCACGTCATGCTGATCGACCTGGCGAGGAACGACATCGGCCGCATCGCCAGGACCGGCAGCGTGAAGGTCACCGAGGCCTTCGCCGTGGAGCGCTACAGCCACGTCATGCACATCGTGAGCAACGTCGAGGGCATCCTGAAGGACGGCATGAGCAGCATGGACGTGCTCAAGGCCACCTTCCCCGCCGGCACCTTGAGCGGCGCGCCCAAGGTGCACGCCATGGAGCTGATCGACAAGCTGGAGCCGGTCAAGCGCGGCATCTACGGCGGCGCCTGCGGGTACCTGAGCTTTGCCGGCGACATGGACGTGGCGATCGCCATCCGCACCGCCATCGTCAAGGACGGCGAGCTGCACGTGCAGGCCGCGGCCGGCGTGGTGGCCGATTCGGTGCCCGAGCTGGAATGGAAGGAAACCGAGCACAAGGCGCGCGCGCTCTTGCGCGCCGCCGAGCTGGTCGAGGAGGGACTGGAATGACAAGCCGCGCCATCGACAAGACCCGAGACTGCGCCAGCATGGCCGAGGTGCGCGCGCGCATCGACGCGCTGGACGACATCCTGGTGCCGCTGCTGGTCGAGCGCGGCGGCTACATGACGCAGGCCGCGCGCATCAAGCAGCACGCCGACCAGGTGCGCGACGAGGCGCGCATCGAGGCCATCGTGCAGCGCGTGCGCGAGCGCGCCCGGGCCGAGGGCGGCGAGCCGCAGGTGGTCGAGGCCATCTACCGCGCCATGATGGAGGCCTACATCGCGTTCGAGCACCGCGAGTTCGCGCGCCTGGCCGCCACGGGCGGCAAACGGCAGCCGCAAGAGGAGACCGCGCCATGACCCGCCTGCTGATGATCGACAACTACGACAGCTTCACCTGGAACATCGTGCAGTACCTGGCCGAGCTGGGCGCCGAGGTACAGGTGTTTCGCAACGACGAGATCGACATTGCCGGCATCGGGGCCCAGGCGCCTGACCGCCTGGTCGTCTCGCCCGGCCCCTGCTCGCCGGCCGAGGCCGGCATCTCGGTGGCGGCCATCCGGCACTTCGCCGGCCGCCTGCCCATCCTGGGCGTGTGCCTGGGGCACCAGGCGATCGGCGCGGCCTTCGGCGGCACCGTCGTGCGCGCGCGGCAGCTGATGCACGGCAAGACCAGCACCATCACCACCACGCAGCAGGGCGTGTTCGCCGGCCTGCCGCGCGAGCTCACGGTGACCCGCTACCACTCGCTGGCCATCGAGCGCGCCAGCTGCCCCGAGGTGCTGGAGGTGACCGCCTGGACCGAGGACGGCGAGATCATGGGCGTGCGCCACCGCGAGCTGGCCGTCGAGGGCGTGCAGTTCCACCCCGAAAGCATCCTGACCGAGCACGGCCACGCCATGCTGCGCAACTTCCTGCAGCGCCAGGCCTGAAAAATAGGGCCGCCGGCCGGTTTTTGGGCCATATCGGCCTCCAGTCGGCGTGTATCAACGGCCTTTAGCTATGACAATAGGAGCAAAAACCGCATGACGCCCATCACTCCGCAGGAGGCCTTGCAGCGCACCATCGAGCACCGCGAGATCTTCCACGACGAGATGCTGCACCTGATGCGCATGATCATGGGCGGCGAGCTCTCGCCGGTCATGGCGGCGGCCATCCTCGCCGGCCTGCGCGTCAAGAAGGAGACGATCGGCGAGATCACGGCGGCCGCGCAGGTCATGCGCGAGTTCTCGCACAAGGTGCAGGTGCAGGACACGCGCCACCTGGTGGACATCGTGGGCACCGGCGGCGACGGCGCGGCCACCTTCAACATCTCCACCTGCGCCACCTTCGTGATCGCCGCCGCCGGCGCGCGCTGCGCCAAGCATGGCGGGCGCAGCGTCAGCAGCACCTCGGGCAGCGCCGACGCCATGGAGGCGCTGGGCGTGAACATCATGCTCACGCCCGGGCAGGTCGGCGCCTGCATCGAGCAGGTCGGCATCGGCTTCATGTTCGCCCCCAGCCACCACCCGGCGATGAAGAACGTGGCGCCGGTGCGGCGCGAGCTGGGCGTGCGCACGCTGTTCAACATCCTGGGGCCGCTCACCAACCCGGCCGGCGCGCCCAACACCCTGATGGGCGTGTTCCACGAGGACCTGGTGGGCATCCAGGTGCGTGCGCTGCAGCGCCTGGGCGCCGAGCACGCGCTGGTCGTCTACGGCCGCGACGGGCTGGACGAGATCAGCCTGGGCGCGGCCACGCTGGTGGGCGAGCTCAAGGACGGCGTGGTGCGCGAGTACGAGATCCACCCCGAGGACTTCGGCCTGCGCATGGCCGGCACGCGCGCCCTGCGCGTGGGCAACCCGCAGCAGTCGCGGGACATGCTGATGCAGGTGCTGGAAGGCGCCCCCGGCCCGGCGCGCGACATCGTCTGCCTGAACGCCGGCGCCGCGCTGTACGCTGCCGGCGTGGCGGCGGACATCGGCGCCGGCCTGGCGCGCGCACAGGCCGCCATCGACAGCGGCGCGGCCCTGGCCAAGCTGCGCCAGCTGGTGGCCCACACCCAGGCGCTGGCGCAGCCGGCCGCCGCCGCCTGAAGGCCGGCCCGTGCGCACCAGCCTGCTGGATGCCCCCATCTGGCGCGACCCGGGTACCTGGATCGTGCTGGGCGTATCGCTGCTGTTCATCGCGGCGGCCCTGGTGATGCATCAGGTCATCCGCCGCGTGCTGCGCGCGTCGCCGCCCGAGCGCGGCACCTCCGACGAGCCCTGAACACCTGCCAAGGAAACCATGTCCGACATCCTGCACAAGATCTGCGAAACCAAGCGCGAGGAAGTCGCCGCCGCGAAGAAGCGCCTGCCGCTGGCCGAGATGCGCCGCGACGCCGAGAGCCGCGTGCTGACGCGCGACTTCGAGGGCGCGCTGCGCGCCCGGCTCGCGGGCGGCCAGGCGGCCGTGATCGCCGAGGTCAAGAAGGCCAGCCCCAGCAAGGGCGTGATCCGCGAGGATTTCATCCCCGCCGACATCGCGCAAAGCTACGCCGAGGGCGACGGCCGCACCAGCGCCGCCTGCCTGTCCGTGCTGACCGACCGCCAGTACTTCCAGGGCCAGGGCGACGACCTGAAGCAGGCGCGAGCCAGCTGCGCGCTGCCGGTGCTGCGCAAGGACTTCATGGTCGATCCCTGGCAGATCTACGAATCGCGCGCGCTGGGGGCGGACGCCATCCTGCTCATCGCCGCCTGCCTCGAGGACGGACTGATGGCCGAGATGGAGGCCATCGCGCACGACCTGGACATGGCCGTGCTGGTGGAGGTGCACGACGCGCCCGAGCTGCAGCGTGCGCTGCGCCTGCGCACGCCCTTGATCGGCGTCAACAACCGCGACCTGCGCACCTTCCAGGTGCGGCTGGACACCACGCTGCAGCTGCGCGGCGAGGTGCCGCCCGAGCGCCTGCTGGTGGCCGAGTCCGGCATCGCCACGCGCGCCGACGTGCAGATCCTGCGCGAGGCCGGCGTACACGCCTTCCTGGTGGGCGAGGCCTTCATGCGCGAGCCCGATCCCGGCGCGGCGCTGGCGCGGCTGTTCGGCTGAGCGGGCGCCGGCCCGGCGCCGGCCCGGGCATTTTTGTTCCTACAATGATTTTCCGCGCGGCCCCTGCCGAAGCGCGCTCCCCGCCATCCCCATCCTGCGCCCTGGCTTGCTCAAGACCCTGCGCTCCCCGCACCCCCGCGCCGTCCGTGAACGCTGGTGGCTGCTGATTGCCTGGCTGGTGCTGGGCGCAGTGCTGGCGGGAGTGCTGTGGATGGAGCGGCGCGACACCGAGGCCGGCGAGCGCCTGCGCCTGCAGCACCAGGTGGGCATCATCCACGACAACGTGGTGCGCCAGCTGCGCGCCATCGACAGCGTGCTGCAGCGCCTGGTGCGCGACACCGCGGCCGGCCCCGGCGATGCCGAGGCGCAGCGGCGCGAGGGCCGGCTGCAGGCCTTCAGCGCGGCGCTGGCAGGCGTGCGCACGCTCAACGTGCTGGACGCCCGGGGGCGCGTACTCGCCTCCAGCCGGCCCGAGCTGGTCGGGCAGGACGCCGGCGACCGCGACTATTTCCGCGCGGCCCGCGCCGCCACCTCGGCCGACACGCTGATCGTCGGGCGGCCCTTCATGGCGCCGGGGAGCACCAGCTGGTACCTGACGCTGGGGCGCGTCGTGCCGGCGGCGGACGGCAGCTTCGGCGGCACCGTCATGGCCACGCTGGACCCCGAGCAATTCCTCACGCTGCTGGAATCGGTGCGCTACGCCGGCGACATGCGCAGCGGCCTGGTGCATGGCGACGGGCAGCGCTTCCTGATGGCATCCGAGCAGCCCGGCCCGCCGGGCGCCCAGGTGGGCGGGCCTGACACCCTGTTCACGCGCCACCGCAGCAGCGGCCAGGACACCAGCGTCCTGGAGGGCCCCATGCTGCCCGGCGGGACGCCGATGCTGGCGGCGCTGCGCACCATCGCCCCGCCCGACCTGCACATGGACAAGCCCCTGGTGGCCGGCGTGGCGCGCGATCAGGACGCGCTGCTGGCGGACTGGCGCGCCAGCGCCTGGGCGGTGGTGGCGGCCTACCTGGCAGCGGGCCTGGCGGCGGCCGTGGTGCTGCTGCTGGCGCAGTGGCGCCGGCGCGACGCCCGCGAGCATGCGCGCCGGCAGGCGCTGCTGGAGGCGCGCTGGCGCGCCGTGCTGGAGGCCACCAGCCTGGGCATATGGGAGTGGCGCAGCAAGGACGGGCTGGAGGTGTATTTCTCGCCGGCCTGGAAGGCCCTGCTGGGCTACGAGGACGCCGATGCCGGCGACCAGGTGCCCGACTGGCGCGTGCACCTGCACCCCGACGAGCGCGAGCGGGTGCTGGGCCAGCTCAAGCGCCACCTGCGCGGCGAAACCCCGATCTACGAGGTCACCCACCGCATGCGCCGCAAGGACGGCAGCTGGCGCTGGGTGGTCGCGCGCGGGCGGGTGCTGGAGCGCGATGCGCACGGGCGGGCGCTGCGCTTTGCCGGCGCCTTCGGCGATGCGGCCGGGCAGGGCGAGCTGCAATACCACCTCGACCGCCTGGCTGCCAGCGTGCCCGGGGGGCTGTACCAGTACCAGCGCGAGCCGGACGGCCGCAGCTTCTTCCCCTACGCCAGCGCCGGCATGGAGGACATCTACGGCTTCACCCCCGAGGAGCTGCGCGCCGACGCCACGCCCGTGTTCGCGCGCATCCACGCGGACGACCTGCAGCAGGTGGGCCGCAGCGTCACCGAGTCCGAGCGCACCCTGCAGGACTGGCACGCCGAGTACCGCGTCGTACTGCCCGGGCGCGGCGAGCGCTGGATCGCCGGCCAGGCGCGCCCGCAGCACCTGGCCAGCGGCGGCACGCTGTGGCACGGCTACCTGCAGGATGTGACGCAGGCCAAGCAGCAGGCGCTGCAGCTGCAGGAAACCGAGCGGCTGCTGCAGCATGTGATGCAGGAGATGCCCATAGGCCTGGCCATGGTCGATGAGTCCGGCCGCATGTACTTTCGCAACCGCCGCTTCGTCGAGTACTTCGGCTATAGCGACGACGAGCTGTCCACGCTGGCGCAGTGGTGGCAGCTGGTCTACCCCGACGCGGCCTACCGCGCGCAGGTGCAGGACTCCTGGGGCCAGGCCATGGCGCTGGCGGCCAGCGGCAGCGGCGACATCGAGGTGCACGAGTACCGCACCCGCTCCAAGGACGGCAGCGAGCGGGACATGGCCATAGGCGGCCTGCTGTTTGGCGGCCACTTCCTGGCCACCTTCTTCGATCGCACCGAGCAGCGCGCGCAAAGCGAGATGCTGCGCAAGCTGGCCTACATGGACAGCCTGACCGGCGTTGCCAACCGGCGCCACTTCGACCAGGCGCTGGATGCCGAATGGCGCCGCTGCCGGCGCAGCAGCCAGCCGCTGGCGCTGATCCTGATCGACATCGACCACTTCAAGCAGTTCAACGACCTGTACGGCCACCAGGCCGGCGATGCCTGCCTGCGCAGCGTGGCCGCCGTGCTGCGCGCCGGCCTAGGCCGCTCGCACGACGTCGTGGCGCGCTATGGCGGCGAGGAATTCGTCTGCCTGCTGCCCGAGTGCCCGCAGGAAGGCGCCAGCGGCAAGGCCCGGGCGCTGCGCCAGTCCGTGCAGGAGCTGGGCATAGAGCACCGGGGCTCCAGCGCCGCGGCGGTGGTCACCATCAGCGCCGGCGTGGCCGCGCTGGTGCCCGATGGCGCGAGCAGCCCGCAGGCCCTGCTGGCCCTGGCCGACGAGCGCCTGTACCGCGCCAAGGCCGGCGGCCGCAACCGCGTGGACAACGGCGCGGACGGGCCTTGAAAAAAATGATAGCTGACTGCCCGCCACCCGCGCCGGCCTGGAGGTTGCCTGATGCCTGAACCCCGTCCTGCAGACGCCGCCACCCAGCTGGCGCATGCCGACCCGGGCGACTGGCCGGTGGCGCCCGGCTGGCAGCCGCTGACCGACGCCTTCTTTGCCAGCGCAAGCGGCCAGCAGCTGCTGGCCTTCCTGCGCGCGCGGCTGGCCGCCGGCGCCGTCGATCTTCCCGCCCCAGCCGCTGCGCGCCCTGCAGCTCACGCCGCCCGAGGACGTGCGCGTGGTCATCCTGGGCCAGGACCCCTACCACGGCCGCGGGCAGGGCGAGGGGCTGGCGTTCTCGGCGCGCCCGGGCGTGCCCCTGCCGCCCTCGCTGCGCAACATCTTCAAGGAGCTGCAGCGCGACCTGGGCACGCCCCCGCCGCCCTTTCCCGACCCTGGCGGCAGCCTGGTCCGGTGGGCCGGCAACGGCGTGCTGCTGCTCAACACCACGCTCACCGTCGAGGAGGGCCAGGCGGCAAGCCACGCCCGCCGGGGCTGGGAGGTGCTGACCGACGCCCTCATCCGCCATGTGGGCGAAGGCGCACGGCCGGTGGTCTTCATGCTCTGGGGCAGCCACGCCCAGGCCAAGCGCGCACTCATCCCCGCAGACCGCGGCCACCTGGTGCTGATGGCCAACCACCCCTCGCCGCTGTCGGCCCTGCGCCCGCCGCTGCCCTTCATCGGCTGCGGGCACTTCAGCCAGGCGCGCGCGTTCCGCGCCCAGCACGGCTATTGAGCGGCAGGCCGGGGTGCCAATTGGAATCTGTCCCCAGTCTTTCGACTGACCTTTCCTGCTGCCGTGCCTGCGATGACTCCAAGCCCCCATCCCCCTCTCGACTGGGCCCTGCCCTATGCCTCGCAGCGCAGCGCCGTGCTGGGGCGCAACGCCGTCGCCACCTCGCAGCCGCTGGCCGCGCAGGCCGGGCTGCGCATGCTGCTGGCGGGCGGCAACGCGGTGGACGCGGCGCTGGCCGGCGCCATGGCGCTCACGGTGGTCGAGCCCTCGGGCTGCGGCATCGGCGGCGATGCGTTCGCCATCGTCTGGGACGGCCGCGAGCTGCACGGGCTGAACGCCTCCGGGCGCTCCCCCGAGGCGTGGACGCCCGGCTACTTCGCGCGCCTGGGCAGCATCCCGGAAAAGGGCTGGAACGCGGTCACGGTGCCGGGCGTCGTCTCGGGCTGGATGGAGCTCTGGCGGCGCTTTGGCTCGCTGCCCCTGGCGCAGCTCGCCGGGCCGGCGATCCACTACGCGCGCCACGGCTTTCCCGTCTCGCCCACGGTGGCGCGGCTGTGGCAGCTGGGCGCCGCCCGGCTGGGCGACCAGCCCGGCTTTGCCGAATGCTTCCTGCCCCGGGGCCGGCCGCTGGCAGCCGGCGAGGTGTTTTGCAGCGAAGCCCACGCGCGCACGCTGGAGGCGATCGTGCGCAGCGAGGGCGAGGACTTCTACCGCGGCGCCCTGGCGCGCGCCATGGTGCAGCACGGCCAGGCGCACGGCGGCGCGATGACGCTGGCCGACCTGGCCGCGCACCGCGCCGACTGGGTGGGCACGGTCAGCCAGCGCTTTGGCGACTCGGTCGTCCACGAGATCCCGCCCAACGGCCAGGGCATCGCCGCGCTGGCGGCTCTGGGCATGCTGGAGCACTACGGCATCGGCCAGCAGCCGGTGGACGACGTGGCCACCGTGCACGCCAGCATCGAGGCCATGAAGCTGGCGCTGGCCGACCTGGCCGAATACAACGCCGACCCCGAGCACACGCGCATCCAGCCCGCCGAGCTGCTGCAGGCGGACTACGCCAGCAGCCGCGCCGCGCTCATCGACCCGCGGCGCGCCGGCAACCCGGCCTGCGGCACGCCGCGCCCGGGCGGCACGGTCTACCTGGCGGCGGGCGACGCGAGCGGGATGATGGTGTCCTTCATCCAGTCCAACTACATGGGCTTCGGCTCGGGCGTGGTGGTGCCGGGCACCGGCATCAGCCTGCAAAACCGCGGCCACGGCTTCGTCTGCACGCCGGGCCACGCCAACGAGGTCGGCCCGCGCAAGCGCCCCTCGCACACCATCATCCCGGCCTTCGCCATGCACGCGGACGGCACGCCGCACATGGCGTTTGGCGTGATGGGCGGGCCCATGCAGTCGCAGGGCCACGTGCAGATGGCGCTGCGCGTGCTGCGCTACGGCCAGAACCCGCAGGCCGCGGCCGACGCGCCGCGCTGGCGCGTCACGGGCGGGCGCGGCGTGGCGGTGGAGCCGCACTTCGACCCGGGCGTGGTGGCGCAGCTGCGCGCGCTGGGCCACGAGGTGGTGGTGGAGCAGGGCAACGGCGTATTCGCCTTCGGCGGCGCGCAGCTGATGCTGCGCCAGGGCGACGCGTACGCCTGCGGCTCCGACCCGCGCAAGGATGGCTGCGCGGTGGCTTTTTGATAAAAATGGCCGCCCGCCGGCATGGATAGCTGGTTTTTAGCTATATTTTTAATAGCGAAACTGAAAGCCGGCGCAGCCGCTCAGGGGGGCATCGTCCTCTTTTCCAGCAGCATCGCATCGCCATAGCTGAAGAAGCGGTAGCGCTGCGCGATCGCGTGGCGGTACAGCTGCATCACGTGCTCGTAGCCGGCGAAGGCGCTGACCAGCATCATCAAGGTGCTTTTGGGCAGGTGGAAGTTGGTCACCAGCAGGTCCACCACCTGAAAGCGGTAGCCCGGCGTGATGAAGATGCTGGTGTCGCCCGTGGCCTGCCCGCTGGCCGCCCACGATTCGAGCGTGCGCACGGTGGTCGTGCCCACGGCCAGCACGCGCCCGCCGCGCTGGCGGCAGCGCTCCAGGGCGGCCAGCGTCGCGGGCGGGACGTCGTACCACTCGCTGTGCATGCGGTGCTCGGCCAGGTTCTCGGTCTTGACGGGCTGGAAGGTGCCCGCGCCCACGTGCAGCGTGACGCTGGCGCGCTCGACGCCGCGCGCGGCGAGCTGCTCCAGCACGCCCGCGTCGAAGTGCAGCGCGGCGGTGGGCGCGGCCACGGCGCCGGGGCGGGCGGCGAACACGGTCTGGTAGCGCTGCTCGTCCTCGGCGGCGTCCGGGTCGTGGCCGCCGCTTTGCTGGCGCTCGATGTAGGGCGGCAGCGGCAGGTGGCCGTGGCGCTGCATCAGCTCCCAGGGCGACTCGCCGGCGGGCGCGTGCAGCGCCAGGCGAAACAGCGGGCCGCCCTCGTCCGGCCAGCGCGACAGCAGCGTGGCGTCAAAGCCGCCGCGGGCCAGGCCGCCGGCCAGGTGCAGGCGCGCGCCGGCGCGCGGCTTCTTGCTGACCTTCATGTGCGCGACGACCTCGTTGCCGCCCTCCAGCACGCGCTCGACCAGCAGCTCCAGCCGCCCGCCGCTGGCTTTTTCGCCAAAGAGGCGCGCGCGCAGCACGCGCGTGTCGTTGAACACCAGCAGGTCGCCGGCGGCCAGCAGCCCGGGCAGCTCGCGGAAGATGCGGTCGGCCGGCGCGCTGCCCCGGCCATCGAGCAGGCGCGCGGCGCTGCGCTCGGGCGCGGGGTGCTGGGCGATCAGCGCCTCGGGCAGCTCGAAGTCGAAATCGCTTAAAGAATAGGGGCGGTCGGCAGGCATGCGGCGGATGCGGTCGGCAAAGGGCGCGATTGTCGCAAACCGCCGCCGGCGCGGGGGCGGCCGGGGCGCGCTACCAGGGCCGGCCCTCCAGGCCGCTCCACAGCGTGTGCAGGTCGGGGAATTTCCACTTCGCCGGGTCTTCGCGCGCGGCGATGCGGTCGCTGCAGCCGGGCGCAGCCAGGTCCAGCACCTCGGGCGGGATGCGCAGGTCTGATCTGGTGGAGAAGAACACCTTGACGCGCGGCGCGACCAGGGTGGCGGGGTTTTGCTCGACCACCACGCCCAGGCGCCCGGACTGCAGCCGCACCAGCGAGCCGATGGGGTAGATGCCCAGGCTTTTGACGAAGGCCTGGAACAGGCGCGCGTCCAGGTGGCCCTGGGTCCACTCGGCCATGCGGCGGATGGATTCAGCGGGGTCCCAGCCGGCCTTGTAGGGCCGGTCGGAGGTGATGGCGTCGTACACGTCGCAGATCGCCGCCATGCGCGCGATGGTGCTGAAGGACTCGCCGCTCAGGCCGTCTGGATAGCCGCTGCCGTCCGTGCGCTCGTGGTGGTGCAGGCAGGCGTCCAGCGCGGCGGCGTCCACGCCGGTGCCGGCCTTGAGCATCTTCCAGCCCTCGCGCGGGTGGCTTTTCACCAGGTCGAACTCGGCTTCGCTCAGCCGCCCGGGCTTGTTCAGCACGTCCAGCGGAATCGCCGCCTTGCCCAGGTCGTGCAGCAGCCCGGCCATGCCGGCGCTGCGCGTCTGTGCCTCGTTCAGCCCGATCTGGCGCGCCAGCGCCACCATCAGCGCGCACACCGCCACCGAGTGCATGTAGGTGTAGTCATCGGCGGTCTTCAGGCGCGCCAGGCTGATGAGCGCGCCGGGGTTGCGCGCCACCGAATCGGAGATGTCCTGCACCAGCCCGCCGGCGCCCTGGGCGTCCACCGCCCGGCCCATGCGCGCCTGGCGGAACATGGACACCATGGCCTCGCGGGCCTGGCCGCAGATCCGGGCGGCGCGGTGGACTTCCTCGCGCAGGCTGGCCGGCTGCGTGGCGCGGCCCGGGCGCAGCCCCGGCGCGTGCGCGGCCGGCGCGCGGGGGGCGGCGGCCTCCAGCGCGCCGAAGTCGGTGGCGATGCGCTCCTCGACCTGCAGGGGCGTCAGCGAGGGCGCGCCGGCAGCGACGTCGCGCCCGCGCGCGACGTCGATCCAGACCTCGCGCACGGTGGTGGCGCGGATGCGCTCCAGGTCCCGCGGCTCGCCCAGGACGAAGCCGGTGCGCCAGAAGGGGGTGGTCCATCCAAGAGCCGCAAAACTCGTGCAGGTACATGCCCAGGGTCAGGTCTTCGACGTGGATGCGCTTGAGCATGGGACAAGGAAAAAAAGGCGGGGCGGGCAGTGGTGCGGGCAGGGATGGATGGCGCCGATTGTAAGAAAAAGTCACAAACCCCGGCCCGGGGCCCGCCGGTGCCGCCGCGCAGTCCCGGCGGGGCGGCCGGCGGCCGGCGGCAGCGGGCACTGCGGCGCTGGCCGATGCTGCCGCATCTGCCCGCAAGCCCGGCTGCGGCGGACGCTCGTGATAGCCTCCCCGAGTGCCCACCGCCCGACGCACCTCCGCTGCCCCCGACCGCGCCGCCGCGCCGCCCGCCAGCCCGGGCAAGGCTGCCGCCAGCCCCGCCCGGCAGGCCCTGCTCAAGCTGGGCCTGACGCGCGACATCGACCTGGCGCTGCACCTGCCGCTGCGCTACGAGGACGAGACCCGCATCACCCCCATCGCCAGCGCGCGCGAGGGCGCCAGCGTGCAGATCGAGGGCGTGGTGACCGCCAGCCAGGTACAGCTGCACCCGCGCCGCCAGCTGCTGGTGACGCTGCAGGACGCCTCGGGCAGCTGCGAGCTGCGCTTCTTCAGCTTCTACCCCTCGCACCACAAGACCATGGGCGTGGGCGTGCGGCTGCGTGCGCGCGGCGAGGTGCGCGGGGGCTTTTGGGGCCGGCAGATGCTGCACCCGGTGGTGCGCAGCGCGGACACCGAGCTGCCCGCCGCGCTCACTCCCGTCTATCCGACCGTGGCGCAGCTGCCCCAGGCCTACCTGCGCCGGGCCATCGCCACGGCGCTCACGCGCGTGCAGCTGCCCGAGACGCTGGCCCCCGGCCTGCCCGCCCCGCCGACGGCCTTTTATGGTGAAAACGGCGCGGCGCCGGCGTGGACATTGCGTGATGCGCTATTGTTTTTGCACCATCCTGCGCCCGACGTGGCGCTGGCCACGCTGGAAGACCACAGCCACCCCGCCTGGCAGCGCCTGAAGGCCGAGGAGCTGCTGGCGCAGCAGCTGTCGCAGCACGCCGCCCGGCGCGAGCGCGCCCGGCTGGCCGCGCCCGTGCTGCGCCCGTCGCCGGCGGCGCCGGCGCTGCACGAGCAGCTGCTGGCGGCGCTGCCGTTTGCGCTCACGGCGGCGCAGCAGCGCGTGGGCGAGGAGATCGCGCGCGACTTGGGCGCGAGCCGCCCCATGCACCGCCTGCTGCAGGGCGACGTGGGCTCGGGCAAGACCGTGGTGGCGGCGCTGGCCGCGTGCATCTGCATCGATGCCGGCTGGCAGTGCGCGCTGATGGCGCCCACCGAGATCCTGGCCGAGCAGCACTTCTCCAAGCTCATCGGCTGGCTGCAGCCCCTGCTGGCTGCGCGCGGCCAGGGCGTGGCCTGGCTGGCCGGCGGGCAGAAAAAGCGCGAGCGCGCCGCCATGCTCGCGGCCATTGGCGATGGCAGCGCCGCGCTGGTCGTGGGCACGCATGCCGTCATCCAGGAGCAGGTGCAGTTCGCGCGCCTGGGGCTGGCGGTGATCGACGAGCAGCACCGCTTCGGCGTGGCCCAGCGCCTGGCGCTGCGCAAGAAGCTGGCGCACCTGGAGGAGGGCGGCGCAAGCGCGCCGGCGGCGCTGCCGCTGGGCGAGGCGCCGCCGGCAGCCCCCGCGCCGGCAGGCGCGCGCGCGCCCATGGAGCCGCACATGCTGATGATGAGCGCCACGCCCATCCCGCGCACGCTGGCCATGAGCTACTACGCCGACCTGGACGTCTCCACCATCGACGAGCTGCCGCCCGGGCGCACGCCGGTGCTGACCCGGCTGATCGCCGACAGCCGCAAGGACGAGCTGATCGAGCGCATCGCCGCGCAGGTGGCGGCCGGGCGGCAGGCGTACTGGGTGTGCCCGCTGATCGAGGAGAGCGAGGCGCTGGACCTGTCCAATGCCACCGCCGCGCACGCCGAGCTGGCAGGCGCGCTGCCGGGCGTGGCCGTGGGCCTGCTGCACTCGCGCCTGCCGCAGGCCGAGAAGCGCGCGGTGATGGACGAGTTCAAGGCCGGCCGCATGGGCGTGCTGGTGTCCACCACCGTGATCGAGGTCGGCGTGGACGTGCCCAACGCCTCGCTCATGGTCATCGAGCACGCCGAGCGCTTCGGCCTGTCGCAGTTGCACCAGTTGCGCGGGCGCGTGGGGCGCGGCGCGGCGGCGTCGGCCTGCGTGCTGCTGTACTCGACCGGCGATTCGGGCCGCCTGGGCGAGACGGCGCGCGAGCGCCTGAAGGCCATGCAGGAGACCAATGACGGCTTCGAGATCGCCCGGCGCGACCTGGAGATCCGCGGCCCCGGCGAGTTCCTGGGCGCGCGCCAGTCGGGCGATGCGCTGCTGCGCTTTGCCGACCTGGCCGGCGACACCGGCCTGCTGGCCTGGGCGCGCGAGGTGGCGCCGCTGATGCTGGAGCAATACCCGCGGCTGGCGGCGCAGCACATCGAGCGCTGGCTTGGCGGAAAATCGGACTACCTCAAGGCCTGACCCGGGCGCGCGCCGCCGCTCCTTCCTCCATGACCCTCACCGAACTCAAATACATCGTCGCCGTCGCCCGCGAGCGGCACTTCGGCCGCGCCGCCGAAGCCTGCTACGTCTCGCAGCCGACGCTGTCGGTGGCGGTGAAGAAGCTGGAGGAGGAGCTGGAAGTCAAATTGTTCGAGCGCAGCACCGGCGACGTCAGCGTGACCACGCTGGGCGAGGAGATCGTGCGCCAGGCGCAAAGCGTGCTGGAGCAGGCCGCCGCCATCAAGGAGATCGCCAAGCGCGGCAAGGACCCGCTGGCCGGCGTGCTGACCCTGGGCGTGATCTACACCATAGGCCCCTACCTGCTGCCGCAGCTGGTGCGCCGCTCCATCGCCACCACGCCGCAGATGCCGCTGATGCTGCAGGAGAACTTCACCGTGCGCCTTTTGGAGATGCTGCGCACCGGCGAGATCGACTGCGCCATCCTGGCCGAGCCCTTCCCCGACACCGGCCTGGCGGTAGCGCCGCTGTACGACGAGCCCTTCCTGGCGGCCGTGCCCAGCGGCCACCCGCTGGCGGCGCGCGGCAAGGTCACCGCCGCCGAGCTGAAGAACGAGACCATGCTGCTGCTGGGCGCGGGCCACTGCTTTCGCGACCACGTGCTGCAGGTCTGCCCGGAGTTCGCGCGCTTCGCCAGCAACGCCGAGGGCATACGCCGCACCTTCGAAGGCTCGTCGCTGGAGACCATCAAGCACATGGTCTCGGCCGGCATGGGCGTGACGCTGGTGCCGCGCCTGTCGGTGCCGCGCGATGCGCTGCACTCGGGCGTGCGCCGGCGCAAGAGCGACGACGGGCACATCCGCTACCTGCCCATCACCGAGGACGACGGCAGCGCCCCGCCCACGCGCCGCGTGGTGCTCACCTGGCGGCGCAGCTTCACGCGCTACGAGGCCATTGCCGCGCTGCGCAACGCCGTCTACGCCTGCGAGCTGCCGGGCGTGAAGCGGCTATCCTGACCCTGGCATCTGCACGTTTTTTTCTCCCAACCCTTCAAGGAGGCAGTTCGATGGCCAAATCCCCCAGCCCCAAGGCCGGCGCCAGCAAGGGCGGCGCGCCGCGCATCGACATCGGCATCAGCGACAAGGACCGCGCGGCCATCGCCCAGGGCCTGGCGCGCCTGCTGGCCGACACCTACACGCTGTACCTGACCACGCACAACTTCCACTGGAACGTCACCGGGCCGATGTTCAACACGCTGCACGCCATGTTCATGCAGCAGTACACCGAGCTGTGGAACGCCGTGGACCCGATCGCCGAGCGCATGCGCGCCCTGGGCCACCACGCGCCCGGCTCGTACGCGGCGTTCGGCAAGCTGGCCAGCCTGCGCGACGCGCCCGAAACCCCGCCCGAGGCGATGGAGATGGTGCGCATCCTGGTCGAGGGCCACGAGGCCGTGGCGCGCACCGCGCGCGCGCTGTTCCCGGCCGCCGACAAGGCCAGCGACGAGCCCACGGCCGACCTGCTGACCCAGCGCCTGACGGTGCACGAGCAGACGGCGTGGATGCTGCGCTCGCTGCTTGAATGAAATTCCATAGCAGCACCCCGGCGCAACACAAGGGCTTCGGCCCTTTTTCGTTCATGCAATGACCACGCAGCCCCTGCCCCCCGCCGTCGCGCCTCGCGCTGTACCTGAACCTGATCCGCTTCGACCGCCCGGCCGGCTGGCTGGTGCTGGTGTGGCCCACGCTCGCCGCGCTGTGGGCGGCGGCCGGGGGCTTCCCGGGCTGGCACCTGCTGGCGGTGTTCGTCGCCGGCACGGTGCTGATGCGGAGCGCCGGCTGCTGCGTCAACGACGTGGCCGACCGCGACTTCGACCGGCACGTCAAGCGCACGCAGGCGCGGCCCGTCACGACGGGCCAGGTGAGCGTGCGCGCGGCGCTGGCGCTGGCGGCCGCGCTGGCGCTCGCCGCCTTCGCCCTGGTGCTGACGACGCGCTGGCAGGCCGTGGCCTGGTCGGTGCCGGCCGTGCTGGCCGCCGTGCTGTACCCGTACACCAAGCGCTTTTTCGCCATGCCGCAGGCGTTTTTGGGCATCGCCTTCAACTTCGGCATCGTGATCGCCTTTGCCGCCGTGCAGGGCCGGGTGCCGGGCCAGGCCTGGCTGCTGTGGCTGGCCAACCTGTGCATGGTGCTGGCGTACGACACCGAATACGCCATGGTGGACCGCGACGACGACCTGAAGATCGGCATGCGCACCTCGGCCATCACGCTGGGGCGCTTCGACGTGGCGGGGGTGATGCTGTTCTTCGCCGCCGCCCTGCTGCTGACGGCGCTGGCGCTGGCGCCGCTGGGCCTGGGCTGGCCGCTGTGGCTGGGCCTGGGGGCGGCGGCGGCGCAGGCCCTGTGGCACTACACGCTGATCCGCGGCCGCACACGGGCGGGGTGCTTCACCGCGTTCAGCAAGAGCCACTGGATGGGGGCGGCGATCTTTGCCGGGGTGGCGCTGGGGTTTGCACTGCGCGGCTGAAGGTAGCCGCCGAACTCCCTCCCCCTTGGGGGAGGGCGGGGGTGGGGGCCAGCCGCGGCCTGACATTTAGCCGCAGCGCCCACCGCTGACCGGCCCCCATCCCCACCTTCCCCCAGAGGGGGGAAGGAGCAAGATGCCCGGCGCAGCGCTATGGCTGCCTCAAGGAGCGTGGATATCTCTCAACGCAGGGGGGCGGCAGTCAGGCGCCGAACTGCGCTGCCAACTCCCGCGCGCGCTGCTCGGCGGCGTGCAGGGCAGCGATGAAGTGCTCGCTCACGCCGCCCTCCTGCATGCGCGTGATGGCCGCGTGCGTGGTGCCGCCGGGGCTGGTCACGCGCTGGCGCAGCACGGCCAGTGGCTCGTCCGAGCGCGCCGCCAGCTCGGCCGCGCCCTGGAAGGTGGCCACGGCCAGCTGGCGTGCCTGGGCGGCGGGCAGGCCCATCTCGGCGCCGGCCTGCTGCATGGCCTCCAGGAACAGGAAGACGTAGGCCGGCCCCGAGCCCGACAGCGCGGTCACCGCGTCCAGCTGGGCTTCCTCCTGCACCCACAGCGTCTGCCCGGTCGGCGCCAGCACCTGCTCGACCAGCGCGCGGCCGGCCGCATCGACGGCATCGCGCGCGAATAGCCCCGTCATGCCCTTGCCGACCAGCGCCGGCGTGTTGGGCATGGCGCGCACCAGGGCCTGGCTGCCCAGCCAGCGGCCGATGCTGTCCGTGGTGATGCCGGCGGCCACGCTCAGGTGCAGCGCGTGCGCCGCCAGGTGCGGCAGCGCCTGCGCCGCAGCGCCTGCGAAGGTCTGTGGCTTGACGGCCCAGACCACCAGCGCGGCGCGCGCCAGCGCCGGCGTGGGCGCGGCCTGGGCCGCAATCCCGAAGCTGGCGTGCAGCGCCTGGCGCGCAGGCTCGTAGGGCTCGACCACCTCGAACTGGTGCAGCGGCAGGCCGCGCCGCAGCAGCCCGCCCAGCAGCGCGCTGGCCATGTTGCCGCCGCCGATGAAGGCGATGCAGGTATCGGGGGAGGGCAGGGCGAAGGAGCTCATGGCGCGGGCGGTTTTCGGGGGCAAAAAAAGGGGCCTGGAGGGCGATTTTGGGTCAAAAGTGCCACACGCCGGCGCCAACAGCCGAGATGTAGCTATTGTTTTTATAGTGTACTGGCCGGCAGCGCAGCCTGGCGCACGGCGTGTTCCCAGCGCGCCATCAGCCCCTGCGCCGCGTCGCGCGCCATGGTCGGCAGGAAGCGCCGCTCGGCGCGCCACAGCGCCGCCAGCTCGTCCTGGCCGGCATAGACCCCGCTGGCCAGGCCGGCCAGGTAGGCCGCGCCCAGGGCGGTGGTCTCCACGCAGGCCGGGCGCACCACGGGGATGCCCAGCAGGTCGGCCTGGAACTGCATCAGCAAGTCGTTCACGCAGGCGCCGCCGTCCACGCGCAGCTCGGATACCGGCGCGCCCCCGGCGGCCACCGCGTCGCGGCTCATGGCGGCCAGCAGGGCGGCGCTTTGGTAGGCGATGGATTCGAGCGCCGCGCGGGCGATGTGCGCCAGCTGGCTGCCGCGCGTCAGGCCCGTGATGGTGCCGCGCGCATCGGGCTGCCAGTAGGGCGCGCCCAGGCCGGTGAAGGCCGGCACCATCATCACGCCGCCCGAGTCGGGCACGCTCTCGGCCAGGCGCTGCACCTCGCTGCTGGCGCGGATGGCGTGCAGGCCGTCGCGCAGCCACTGCACCACCGCGCCGCCGACGAACACGCTGCCCTCCAGCGCGTATTCGGGCTGCGCAGTGATCTGTGCGGCGCTGGTGGTGAGCAGGCCGTTCTCGCTTTGCTGGAAGCGCTGGCCGGTGTGCATCAGCATGAAGCAGCCGGTGCCGTAGGTGTTCTTGGCCATGCCGGCGGAAAAGCAGGCCTGGCCGAACAGCGCGCTCTGCTGGTCGCCCGCCACGCCGGCGATTGCAATGGCACCGCCCAGCAGGTCGGGCGTGGTGCGGCCGAACTCCAGGCTGGACGAGGGCAGCACCTCGGGCAGCAGCGCGCGCGGGATGTCCATGAGCGCCAGCAACTCGTCGTCCCATTGGTTGGTGTGGACGTTCAGCAGCATGGTGCGGCTGGCGTTGCTCACGTCCGTCACATGGCGCGCGCCGCCCGTGAGCTGCCAGATCAGCCAGCTGTCGATGGTGCCGAAGGCCAGCTCGCCGGCCTCGGCCGCCGCGCGCGCGCCGGGCACGTGGTCCAGCAACCATTGCAGCTTGGTGGCGGAGAAATATGCGTCGATCAGCAGGCCGGTCTTCTGCCGGATCAGCGCCTCATGGCCCTGCTCGCGCAGCTGCGCGCAGGCCGGCTCGGCGCGCCGGTCCTGCCAGACGATGGCGTGGTGGATGGGCGCGCCGGTCTTCCTGTTCCAGACCAGCGTGGTCTCGCGCTGGTTGGTGATGCCGATGGCGCGCACCTGGGCCGCCGTGATGCCGGCCTGCGCCAGCGCCTGGCGCGCGGTGGCCAGCTGGCCGCGCCAGATCTCCAGCGCGTCGTGCTCGACCCAGCCGGGGCGTGGGTAGATCTGCGGCAGCTCCTGCTGGGCCTGCGCCACGGCGCGTCCGTCCCGGTCGAACACGATGGAGCGAGAGCTGGAGGTGCCCTGGTCGAGGGCCAACAGATAAGAGGTCATGGCGGAGGCGGACATGTGAGGGCGGCGGGCCGTCATGCGACGGTGCATTGCACGCCGGCTTCCTTGAGCAGGCGCGGGAAGGGCTCGGGCGGCGGCGCGTCGGTGAACAGCCGGTCGATCTGCGCCAGTGTCGCCAATTGCACCATGGCCGGGCGGTTGAACTTGCTGTGGTCGGCCACCAGCCAGACCTTGCGCGCCTGCGCGATGATGGTCTGCGCCACCTTGACCTCGCGCAGGTCGTAGTCGCGCAGGCTGCCGTCGGGCTCGATGCCGGAGATGCCGATGATGGCGATGTCCACGCGGAACTGGCGCATGAAATCCACCGCCGCCTCGCCCACGATGCCGCGGTCGCGCGGGCGCACCACGCCGCCGGCGACGATGACTTCGCAGGCCGCGTTGCCGCTCAGCGTGGCGGCGACGTTGATGTTGTTGGTGATGACGCGCAGCCCCTGGTGCTGCGCCAGCGCGCGCGCTACCGCCTCGGTGGTGGTGCCGATGTTCAGGATCAGCGAGCAGCCGGGCGGGATCTGCCCGGCCACGGCGCGCGCGATGCGCTGCTTGCCCTCGGCGTTGAGCGTCTCGCGCTGGGTGTGCGCCAGGTTCTCGATGGTCGAGCCGGGCAGGCGCACGCCGCCGTGAAAGCGCTGCACCAGGCCCTGCTCGGCCAGGCGCTGCACGTCGCGCCGCACGGTCTGCAGCGTTACCTCCAGGCGCTGCGCCAGCTGCTCGACGCTGGCGCTGTGGCACTGGCGCAGCTGCTCCAGCAGCAGCAGCTGGCGCGGCGAATGGCCGGGGGCGGGAGGGTTCATTTTTTCCACCGTGCCACTGTAAAACGAAGCAAAACGAAAAAACCTAGGGTTTACACGCAACGTTTTTTATTGAAAACGAACAAAAATGAACCAATACGAAAAGCCGCACCGCTCGCCGGGGCGGCTGTCACCAGGGGTTCTGGCCAGGGGGAAGGGCGGCAATGGAATTGGCTTTGCAAGGCATAGGCAAGCGCGTGGCGGGGCAGCCGTGGCTGCATCCGCTTGACCTGCGCCTGCACGCCGGCGCCGTCACGGTGCTGCTGGGCGCGACGCAGGCCGGCAAGACCAGCCTGATGCGCATCATGGCCGGGCTGGACGTGCCCAGCCAGGGGCAGGTGCTGGTGGACGGGCGCGACGTGACCGGCGTGCCGGTGCGCCAGCGCAACGTGGCCATGGTGTACCAGCAGTTCATCAACTACCCGTCCATGACGGTGGCCGACAACATCGCCTCGCCGCTGAAGCTGCGCGGCGGCGCGGGCATCGCGCAGCGCGTGCGCGAGATCGCCGAGCGGCTGCACATCGAGATGTTCCTCGGGCGCTACCCGGCCGAGCTGTCGGGCGGGCAGCAGCAGCGCGTGGCGCTGGCGCGCGCGCTGGCCAAGGGCGCGCCGCTGATGCTGCTGGACGAGCCCCTGGTCAACCTGGACTACAAGCTGCGCGAGGAGCTGCGCGAGGAACTCACGCAGCTGTTCGCCAGCGGCGACTCCACCGTGGTCTACGCCACCACCGAGCCGGCCGAGGCGCTGCTGCTGGGCGGCTACACCGCCGTGCTGCACGAGGGCCGGCTGCTGCAATACGGGCCCACGGCCGAGGTGTTCCACGCGCCCGTGTCGCTGCAGGTGGCGCGCGCCTTCAGCGACCCGCCCATGAACCTGCTGGCGGCCAGCGGCGGGGACGGCGGCGTGCTGCTGCCCGGCACCGCCGCGCTGCCGCTGGCGCTGCCGCCAGCGCTGGCGCGCGCGCCGGCGCTCACCGTGGGGCTGCGCGCCAGCGCGCTGCGCCTGGCGCCGCAACCGGGCGACGTGGCGCTGGCCGGCACGGTGGAGCTGGCCGAGATCTCCGGCTCGGACACCTTCGTGCACGCCGCCACCGCCTGGGGCAGCCTGGTGGCGCAACTCACCGGCGTGCACTACCTGGAGCTGGGCAGCCGCGTGGCGCTGCACTTCGACCCGGCGCAGGCCTATGTTTTCGACGGCGCGGGGCAGCTGGCGCTGGCGCCGGCGCGGCGCAAGGGGCACTGACATGGCGCGCATCGAGCTGAAACTGGCGCATTCGTACAAGGCCAACCCGCAGGCCGACAGCGACTACGCGCTGCTGCCGCTGGACATGGCGTTCGACGACGGCGGCGCCTACGCGTTGCTGGGCCCCTCGGGCTGCGGCAAGACGACCATGCTCAACATCATGTCGGGGCTGCTGGTGCCCTCGCACGGCCAGGTGCTGTTCGACGGGCGCGACGTGACGCGCGCCAGCCCGCAGGAGCGCAACATCGCGCAGGTGTTCCAGTTCCCGGTCATCTACGACACCATGACCGTGGCCGAGAACCTGGCCTTCCCCCTGAAGAACCGCAGGGTGGCGCCCGAGCGCATCCGCCAGCGCGTGGGCCAGATTGCCGAGATGCTGGAGATGAGCGGCCAGCTGGACCAGCGCGCCGCAGGGTTGTCGGCGGACGCCAAGACAAAAAATCTCGCTGGGCCGCGGCCTGGTGCGCGAGGACGTGGCGGCGGTGCTGTTCGACGAGCCGCTCACCGTGATCGACCCGCACCTGAAGTGGCAGCTGCGGCGCAAGCTCAAGCAGATCCACCACGAGCTGAAACTCACGCTGATCTACGTCACGCACGACCAGGTCGAGGCGCTCACGTTTGCCGACCAGGTGGTGGTCATGACGCGCGGGCGCGCGGTGCAGGTGGGCACTCCGGGCGAGTTGTTCGAGCGCCCGCGCCACGCCTTCGTCGGCCACTTCATCGGCTCGCCGGGCATGAACTTCCTGCCCGTGCAGGTGCAGGGCGATGCGCTGCGGGTCGCCGGCAGCGCGCTGCCCGCGCCGCGTGCGCTGCCGCAGGGCGAGCTGCGCCTGGGCGTGCGGCCCGAGTCCCTCCATGTGGCCGCGCCGGGCCAGGCGGGGGCGCTGGCCTGCCGCGTCGAGCGCGTGCAGGACCTGGGCACGCACCAGATGCTCACGGCCAGCGTGGGCGGGCAGGTGCTGAAGGCGCGCTGCGCCAGCGGCCAGCCGCTGCCCGCGCCCGGCGAGCAGGTCTGGCTGCAGGTGCTGGGCGAGCACACCTGCTTCTACCAAGATGAGGAGCTGTTGCCATGAGCACCACGACCAAGCCCGTCAACCAGAAGGCCTGGTTCCTGATCCTGCCGGTGATCCTGTGCGTGGCCTTCTCGGCCATCGTGCCGCTCATGACGGTGGTGAACTACTCGGTGCAGGACATCATCAGCCCCGAGCGGCGCGTGTTCGTCGGCACCGAATGGTTTGCCGCCGTGATGCGCGACGAGGAGCTGCACAGCGCGCTGTTGCGCCAGATCACCTTCTCGCTGGCGGTGCTGGCGGTGGAGATCCCGCTGGGCATATTGCTGGCGCTGTCCATGCCGGCGCAGGGCTGGAAGTCGTCGGCCGTGCTGGTGGTGGTGGCGCTGTCGCTGCTCATCCCGTGGAACGTGGTGGGCACCATCTGGCAGATCTTCGGCCGCTCGGACATCGGCCTCTTGGGCGCGACGCTCGCGCGCCTGGGGCTGGACTACAGCTACACCGGCAACGCCACCCAGGCCTGGCTGACGGTGCTGGCCATGGACGTGTGGCACTGGACGCCGCTCGTGGCCCTGCTGTGCTTTGCCGGCCTGCGCAGCATCCCCGATGCCTACTACCAGGCCGCGCGCATCGACGGCGCCAGCAAGTTCGCGGTGTTTCGCTACATCCAGCTGCCCAAGATGCGCGGCGTGCTGATGATCGCCGTGCTGCTGCGCTTCATGGACAGCTTCATGATCTACACCGAGCCCTTCGTGCTGACGGGCGGCGGGCCGGGCAACGCCACCACCTTCCTGAGCCAGTACCTCACGCAAAAGGCCGTGGGCCAGTTCGACCTGGGGCCGGCGGCCGCCTTCTCGCTGATCTACTTCTTCATCATCTTGCTGCTGTGCTTCATCCTCTACAACTGGATGCAGCGCGTGGGCACGGCCGAAAAGGAGGGTGGCCATGAGTGAGCCCCGCTTCCAGAAGCGCACGCTGTTTTTGATCGCCTACCTGGTCTTTGCCGTGCTGCCCATCTACTGGATGGTCAACATGAGCTTCAAGACCAACGAGGAGATCCTGTCCAGCTTCTCGCTGTGGCCCCAGCACTTCACCTGGGACAACTACAAGACCATCTTCACCGACGAGAGCTGGTACTCGGGCTACATCAACAGCCTGATCTACGTGGCCATCAACACGGTGATCTCGCTCACCGTGGCGCTGCCGGCGGCCTACGCCTTCAGCCGCTACCAGTTCCTGGGCGACAAGCATGTGTTCTTCTGGCTGCTCACCAACCGCATGACGCCGCCGGCGGTGTTCCTGCTGCCGTTCTTCCAGCTCTACACCACCGTGGGGCTGATGGACACGCACATCGCGGTCGCCCTGGCGCACCTGTTGTTCAACGTGCCGCTGGCGGTGTGGATCCTGGAAGGCTTCATGAGCGGCATCCCGCGCGAGATCGACGAGACGGCCTATATCGACGGCTACAGCTTCCCGCGCTTCTTCCTCACCATCTTCCTGCCGCTGATCAAGGCCGGCGTGGGCGTGGCGGCGTTCTTTTGCTTCATGTTCAGCTGGGTCGAGCTGCTGCTGGCGCGCACGCTCACCAGCGTGAACGCCAAGCCCATCGTGGCGACCATGACGCGCACGGTGAGTGCCTCCGGCATGGACTGGGCGACGCTGGCCGCCGCCGGCGTGCTGACCATCGTGCCCGGCGCCATCGTCATCTGGTTCGTGCGGCACTACATCGCGAAGGGCTTCGCGATGGGTCGCGTCTGATTGATATGAGCGGGAGCATCAGCATGCATCGCAACGCTTCTTCGCAGCGCGCGCGCAGCGCACCGGGCCAGCGGCAGCCGTGGAACGGGCTTTGCCCGGCCGCTGGCTGCGTCCCCCCGGGGGGATGCGCCGCAGGCGCTCAGGGGGGTGCCCATGTTTGAGTGGATGGCCTGGACGACTCCGGTCGCGGTGTTCTTCACCTGCATCGTGCTCATGCTGATCGGCATGACGGTGTGGGAAATCAAGAGCCCCACGGCGCTGCGCAAGGGCTTCCTGCCCATTGCCACCACGCGTGGCGACCGCCTGTTCATCGGGCTGCTGGCGGCCGCCTACCTCAACCTGATCTGGGTGGGGCTGGGCGAGAAGATGGTGCAGTGGTTCTCGCTCGAGGCCGAGCCCAGCGTGTGGATCAGCTTCGTGCTGTCCATGCTGCTGCTGGCCTTCGTGCTGCGCCGGGGCTGATATGAAATTGATAGCTGCAGGCCGGCAATTGGCGCCGGCTGGTGGCCGATTGGACTGAAAAAGGGGGTGTGGCAGGCATCCAGCCGTGCAGGCACCCGCCACGCATGCCAAGGCCCGGACCGGTTCCCCCCCGGCCCGCGCCCATCCACAAACCCGGGGGCTCAATCGAGGAGACAGCAATGAGGATGCAATTCAAGGCGATCGCGTTCGCCGCCGCCGCGCTGGCCATGGGCCACGCCGCCTGGGCCGGCGAGGCCGAGGCCAAGAAATGGGTGGACAGCGAGTTCCAGCCCTCCACGCTGTCCAAGGACCAGCAGATGGCCGAGATGAAGTGGTTCATCGAGGCCGCCAAGAAGCTGCAGGCCAAGGGCGTCAAGGACATCGTGGTGGTGTCGGAGACGCTCACCACGCACGAGTACGAGTCCAAGACCCTGGCCAAGGCCTTCAGCGAAATCACCGGCATCAACGTCAAGCACGACCTGATCCAGGAAGGCGACGTGGTCGAGAAGCTGCAGACCTCCATGCAGTCGGGCAAGAGCATCTACGACGGCTGGATCTCCGACTCCGACCTGATCGGCACGCACTACCGCTACGGCAAGATCCTGAACCTGACCGACTACATGACCGGCGCGGGCAAGGACTACACCAACCCCGGCATCGACATCAAGGACTTCATCGGCACCAAGTTCACCACGGCGCCGGACGGCAAGCTGTACCAGCTGCCCGACCAGCAGTTCGCCAACCTGTACTGGTTCCGCGCCGACCTGTTCGAGCGCAAGGACCTGAAGGACAAGTTCAAGGCCAAGTACGGCTACGAGCTGGGCGTGCCGCTGAACTGGAGCGCCTACGAGGACATCGCCGAATTCTTCACCAACGACGTGAAGACCATCGATGGCAAGCCCATCTACGGCCACATGGACTACGGCAAGAAGGACCCCAGCCTGGGCTGGCGCTTCACCGACGCCTGGCTGTCCATGGCAGGCGCTGCCGACGTCGGCATGCCCAACGGCCTGCCGATCGACGAGTGGGGCATCCGCGTGGCGGACGACAAGTGCACTCCGGTGGGCGCCAGCGTGGCGCGCGGCGGTGCCACCAACTCGCCGGCCGCCGTGTATGCGCTCACCAAGTACGTGGACTGGATGAAGAAGTACGCGCCCAAGGAAGCCACCGGCATGACCTTCGGCGAAGCCGGCCCGGTGCCGGCGCAGGGCCAGATCGCGCAGCAGATCTTCTGGTACACGGCGTTTACCGCCGACATGGTCAAGCCCGGCCTGCCGGTGGTGAACGCCGACGGCACGCCGAAGTGGCGCATGGCCCCCGGCCCCAACGGCCCGTACTGGAAGCAGGGCATGCAAAACGGCTACCAGGACGTGGGCAGCTGGACCTTCTTCAAGGACCACAACCCCGACCGCGTGGCGGCGGCCTGGCTGTACGCGCAGTTCGTCACGGCCAAGAGCACGTCGCTGAAGAAGACCATCGTCGGCCTGACGCCGATCCGCGAGTCCGACATCCGCAGCCAGGCCATGACCGACATGGCGCCCAAGCTGGGCGGGCTGGTCGAGTTCTACCGCAGCCCGGCGCGCGTGGCCTGGTCGCCGACCGGCACCAACGTGCCCGACTACCCGAAGCTGGCGCAGCTGTGGTGGAAGAACGTGGCCCAGGCCGTGACCGGCGAGAAGACGCCGCAAGCCGCCATGGACAACCTGGCCGACGAGATGGACCAGGTCATGGCCCGGCTGGAGCGCGCCGGCATGGCCAAGTGCGCGCCCAAGCTGAACAAGAAGAGCGACCCGGCCAAGTGGCTGTCCGACCAGCATGCACCGTGGAAGAAGCTGGCCAACGAAAAGCCCAAGGGCGAGACCATCGCCTACGACGCGCTGCTGACGGCGTGGAAGAACGGCAAGGCGCGCTGAGCGTGTGAAACCGGCACGCGGGAGGGCTCCCGCGTGCCTGGACAAAACCCGGGGAGCCAGGTCGTGCATATCGGGTAAACCCTGAATTTTTCCCGGCAAGCGTAGAAAATCCCCCCATGACCCCAGACACTGCCGCCCCCGCACCCCTGCCGACCGACCGCGCCGCGCTGCTCGCGCAGCTGGCCCAGCCGCACACCTACGACCTGGCCGTGGTGGGCGGCGGCGCCACCGGCCTGGGCGTGGCGCTGGACGCGGCGGCGCGCGGCTTTTCCGTGGTGCTGCTGGAGTCGCACGACTTCGCCAAGGGCACCTCCTCGCGCGCCACCAAGCTGGTGCACGGCGGCGTGCGCTACCTGGCGCAGGGCAACATCGCGCTGGTGCGCGAGGCGCTGCACGAGCGCACCACCCTCTTGAAGAACGCGCCGCACCTGGCGCAGCCGCTGGCCTTCGTCATGCCGTCCTACAAGCTGTGGGAGACGCCGTTCTACGGCACCGGCCTGAAGATGTACGACGCGCTGGCCGGCAAGGCCGGCCTGGGCGACACGCAGCTGCTGGGCCGCATGGAGACGCTGCGCTGCCTGCCCACTGCGGTGGCCGATGGCCTCAAGGGCGGCGTCAAGTATTGGGACGGCCAGTTCGACGATGCCCGCCTGGCGCTGGCGCTGGCGCGCACGGCGGCGGCCAAGGGCGCGCTGCTGGTCAACTATTGTCCGGTCACCGATTTGCGCTACGACGCCGGCAAGGTGGCCGGCGTGGTCTGCGAGGATGCGGAAAGCCGGCAGCGCTTCGAGGTGCGCGCGCGCTGCGTGGTCAATGCTGCCGGCGTGTGGGTCGATGCGCTGCGCCAGCGCGATGGCGAGCAGGCCGGGCGTGCGTTGGCGCCCATGGTCGCGCCCAGCCAGGGCGTACACCTGGTGGTGGACCGCGAATTCCTGCCCAGCGATCACGCGCTGATGGTGCCCAAGACGGCCGACGGGCGTGTGCTGTTCGCCGTGCCGTGGCTGGGCAAGCTGATCCTGGGCACCACCGACACGCCGCGCCAGGATCTGGCGCGCGAGCCCGTGGCGATGCACGAGGAGGTGGCCTTCATCCTGGGCGAGGCTGGCCGCTACCTGCGCCGCGCGCCCAAGGTGCAGGACGTGCGCAGCATCTGGGTCGGGCTGCGCCCGCTGGTCAAGCCGCAGGCGGGCGACGGCGGCAACACCAAGCGCATCAGCCGCGAGCACACCGTGCTGGCCAGCGCCAGCGGCCTGGTCACCGTCACCGGCGGCAAGTGGACCACCTACCGCGCCATGGCCGAGGACGTGCTGGACAAGTGCTTCGAGGCGCGGCTGCTGCCACGCCGCGCCGGCGGCGTGACGGTCTCGCTGCCGCTGGTGGGCGCGCCCGCCGGCCGGCCGCAGCACGGCATGAACCTGGCGCAGGGCCTGCATTCCTATGGCAGCGAGGCGGCGCAGGTGGCGGCGCTGCCCGGGGCCGGCGTGCAGCTGGCCGAAGGCCTGACCGAAGCCATGGTGCGCTGGGCAGCGCGCCATGAATACGCGCGCACCGTGGAGGACGTGCTGGCGCGCCGCGCCCGCGTGCTGTTCCTGGACGCACGCCTGGCGGCCAGCCTGGCGCCGCGCGTGGCGCAGATCCTGGCCGAGGAGCTGCCGGGCCACGACCCGCAACTGCAGGCCTTCATGGAGCTGGCGCACCAGTACGCCACGGTGCCGGCGTAGGAAAGTTGCACACATGTTGCAAATGCGATATGCGGGCGCTTGACGGGCCTGCACATATTTGCGACACTTGCGGGCTTCGCGCTTTATTGGCGCGAGGCTTATCTGCCCAGCGGGAAGCGCCGCAACTCCAATTGCGGCGTGGACGACGGGTCCAAGACTGACTGGCGTTGCGCCTTGGCTTCGGAGTGATCCGGGGCCTGGGATGCCGCTGGTACAAGTTGGGAATATTCAAATGATCCAGACAGAATCTCGGTTAGAGGTTGCCGACAACACCGGCGCCAAGTCCGTCCTGTGCATCAAGGTGCTGGGCGGCTCCAAGCGCCGCTATGCCAGCGTCGGCGACATCATCAAGGTCAGCGTGAAAGAAGCTGCACCGCGTGGTCGCGTCAAGAAGGGCGAGATCTACAGCGCTGTGGTGGTTCGCACCGCCAAGGGCATCCGCCGCGCCGACGGCTCGCTCGTCAAGTTCGACGGCAACGCCGCCGTGCTGCTCAATGCAAAGCTGGAGCCCATCGGCACCCGCATCTTCGGCCCCGTGACGCGCGAGCTGCGTACCGAGCGCTTCATGAAGATCGTGTCCCTGGCTCCTGAAGTTCTCTGAAGGAAGGCACCATGAACAAGATCCGCAAGGGCGATGAAGTCATCGTGCTGACCGGCCGTGACAAGGGCAAGCGCGGCACCGTCGCGCTGCGCAAGGATGACTCGCACCTGGTCATCGAAGGCATCAACCTGGTCAAGAAGCACGTCAAGCCCAACCCCATGAAGGGCACCACCGGCGGCATCGTGGAAAAGGCCATGCCCATCCACCAGTCCAACGTGGCGATCTTCAATGCCGCCACCGGCCGCGCTGACCGCGTCGGCGTGAAGGTGCAGGCTGACGGCGCGCGCGTTCGCGTCTTCAAGTCCAGCGGCGCCGAAATCAAGACGGCTTAAAGAGGGCACCATGGCACGACTGCAACAACTGTATCGCGACAAGCTCGCGGCCGAACTCAAGGAAAAGTTCGGCTACCAATCCATCATGGAAGTCCCGCGCCTGACCAAGATCACCCTGAACATGGGTGTGAGCGAAGCCGTGGCCGACAAGAAGGTGATGGACAACGCCGTGGCCGACCTGACCAAGATCGCCGGCCAGAAGCCCGTGGTGACCAAGGCCAAGAAGCCAATCGCCGGCTTCAAGATCCGCGAAGGTCAGGCCATTGGCTGCATGGTCACGCTGCGCGGCGTGCGCATGTACGAATTCCTGGACCGCTTCGTCACCGTGGCCCTGCCGCGCGTGCGCGACTTCCGCGGCATCTCGGGTCGTGCATTCGACGGCCGTGGCAACTACAACATCGGCGTCAAAGAGCAGATCATCTTCCCCGAGATCGAATACGACAAGGTGGATGCACTGCGCGGCCTGAACATCAGCATCACCACGACGGCCAAGAACGACGAAGAAGCCAAAGCGCTGCTCGCCGGCTTCCGTTTCCCGTTCAAGAACTGAGAGAGCGGCATATGGCTAAGAAAGCTTTGATCGAGCGCGAACTCAAGCGCGAAAAACTGGCCGCCAAGTACGCTGCCAAGTATGCGGAACTGAAGGCCACCGCCGGCGACGCCAAGCGCTCCGACGAAGAGCGCGAAGCCGCCCGCCTGGGTCTGCAGAAGCTCCCGCGCAACGCCAACCCGACGCGCCAGCGCAACCGCTGCGAACTCACGGGCCGCCCGCGCGGCGTGTTCCGCCAGTTCGGTCTGGCCCGCCACAAGATCCGCGAACTCGCCTTTGCCGGCGAAGTTCCCGGTGTCACCAAGGCCAGCTGGTAAGCCAGGCAGGAGAGATACAACATGAGCATGAGTGATCCCATCGCTGACTTGCTGACCCGCATCCGCAATGCGCAAATGGTCTCCAAGTCCACCGTGTCGCTGCCGTCTTCCAAAGTGAAGGTCGCCATCGCCCAGGTGCTCAAGGATGAGGGCTATATCGATGGCTTCGAAGTCAAGAGCGAAGCCGGCAAGTCCGAACTGCACATCACCCTGAAGTACTACGCCGGCCGTCCGGTGATCGAGCGCATCGAGCGTGTGAGCCGCCCCGGCCTGCGCGTGTACAAGGGTTCGGCGGCCATCCCCCAGGTCCAGAACGGCCTGGGCGTGGCCATCGTCACCACCCCCAAGGGTGTGATGACCGATCGCAAGGCGCGCGCCACCGGTGTCGGCGGCGAAGTGCTTTGCTACGTGGCCTGACGCGGCATCGAGGAGAAAACTGAAAATGTCCCGAGTAGGTAAATCCCCGGTGACCATCCCGCAAGGCGTGGATGTGTCCGTCAAGGAAGACCAGATCAGCGTCAAGGGCGCGGGCGGCACCCTGCAGCTCGCCCAGAACAGCCTGGTCAAGGTTTCGCACGCCGATGGCAAGCTGAGCTTTGCCCCGGCCGACGAGTCGCGCGAAGCCAATGCCATGAGCGGCACCATCCGCCAGTTGGTGAACAACATGGTGGTCGGCGTCAGCCGCGGCTTCGAGAAGAAGCTGACCCTGGTCGGCGTGGGCTTCAAGGCCGCTGCCTCCGGTTCCAAGCTGAACCTGAGCATCGGTTTTTCCCACCCCGTGAACTTCGACATGCCCGCCGGCATCAGCGTGGCCACCCCGACTCCGACCGAGATCGTGATCAAGGGTGCCGACCGCCAGGTGGTGGGCCAGCTGGCCGCCGAGATCCGCGCCGCTCGTCCGCCCGAGCCCTACAAGGGCAAGGGCATCCGCTACGCGGACGAGAAGGTCACGATCAAAGAGACCAAGAAGAAATAAGGAGCTGCAACATGTTGACCAAGAAAGAGCAGCGACTGCGCCGTGCCCGCCAGACCCGCATCCGCATCGCCCAGCAGGGCGTGGCGCGTCTGACCGTGCACCGCACCAACCTCCACATCTACGCCAGCGTCATCTCCGAAGATGGCGCCCGTGTGCTGGCCAGCGCCTCCACGGCCGAGGCCGAGCTGCGCCAGTCGCTGGGCGGCGCGGGCAAGGGCGGCAACGCCGCTGCTGCGCAGGCCGTCGGCAAGCGCATCGCCGAGAAGGCCAAGGCTGCCGGCGTCGAGCGCGTGGCGTTCGACCGTTCGGGCTTTGCCTACCATGGCCGCGTCAAGGCCCTGGCCGAAGCGGCCCGCGAAGCCGGTCTGCAGTTCTAAGGGAGCGAAACAACAATGGCTAAATTTCAACCCCGCGTGCAGGACGAAGGTCGCGACGACGGTCTGCGCGAGAAGATGATCGCGGTCAACCGCGTGACCAAGGTCGTCAAGGGTGGTCGCATCCTGGGCTTTGCCGCGCTGACCGTGGTCGGTGACGGCGATGGCCGCATCGGCATGGGCAAGGGCAAGTCCAAGGAAGTGCCCGCCGCCGTGCAAAAGGCGATGGAAGAGGCCCGCCGCAAGCTGGTCAAGGTATCGCTGAAAGACGGCACCATCCACCACCAGGTGAGCGGCCACCACGGCGCCGCCCGCGTGATGATGGCCCCGGCCCCCAAGGGTACCGGCATCATCGCCGGCGGCCCGATGCGCGCCGTCTTCGAAGTCATGGGCATCACCGACATCGTGGCCAAGAGCCACGGTTCGTCCAACCCCTACAACATGGTGCGTGCGACGCTGGACGCTTTGGCCAACTCCACCACGCCGGCCGAAGTGGCCGCCAAGCGCGGCAAGTCGGTCGAAGAACTGTTCGCCGGCTGAAACGGGAGCTGACAGTAATGACAACGCAACAAACCGTGAAGATTCAACTGGTGCGCAGCCCGATCGGCACCAAGGAATCGCATCGCGCCACCGTCCGTGGCCTGGGCCTGCGCAAGCTCAATAGCGTGAGCGAGCTCAAGGACAGCCCGGAAGTGCGCGGCATGATCAACAAGATCAGCTATCTGGTCAAAGTCCTCTGAGAGGTTGACGATGGAACTCAATAGCATCCAGCCCCCGGCAGGAGCCAAGCATGCCCCGCGTCGCGTGGGCCGTGGCATCGGCTCCGGCCTGGGCAAGACGGCCGGTCGCGGCCACAAGGGCCAGAAATCCCGCTCGGGTGGCTACCACAAGGTCGGCTTCGAAGGCGGCCAGATGCCCCTGCAGCGCCGGCTCCCGAAGCGCGGCTTCAAATCGCACCTGCTCAAGTACAACGCTGAAGTGACGCTGGAGGCCCTGGGCCGCCTGGACGCCGCCGAGGTGGACGTGCTGGCGCTCAAGGAAGCCGGCCTGATCGGCGAGCTCGCCAAGGTGGTCAAGGTCATCAAGAGCGGCGAGATCGCCCGCGCCGTGAAGCTTTCGGGTATCACCGCCACGGCTGGCGCCAAGGCTGCCATCGAGGCGGCCGGCGGCAGCGTGGCCTGAACCCAGGCAGGCAGGAAAGGCATCCGTGGCAACGAACGCAGCTCATCTGGCGAAAACCGGCAAGTTCGGTGACCTTCGCCGGCGTCTGGTCTTTCTGCTGCTCGCGCTGGTCGTGTACCGCGTGGGCGCGCATGTGCCGGTTCCGGGAATCGATCCGGTGCAGCTGCAGCAGTTGTTCAAGAGCCAGGAGGGGGGCATCCTCAACCTGTTCAACATGTTCTCGGGCGGGGCGCTGTCGCGCTTCTCGGTCTTCGCCTTGGGGATCATGCCGTACATCTCGGCATCGATCATCATGCAGCTGATGACCTATGTGCTGCCCGCGTTCGAGCAGTTGAAGAAGGAAGGGGAGGCCGGCCGCCGCAAGACGACCCAGTACACCCGCTACGGCACCGTGGGCCTGGCGCTGTTCCAGTCGCTGGGCATCGCCGTGGCGCTGGAGAGCCAGGCCGGCCTGGTGATCGATCCGGGCTTCGGCTTTCGCCTGACGTCGGTGATCACCCTGACCACCGGAACCATGTTCCTGATGTGGCTGGGCGAGCAGATTACCGAGCGGGGCCTGGGCAACGGCATCTCGATCCTGATCTTCGCCGGCATCGCCGCGGGGCTGCCCAGCGCCATGGGTGGGCTGCTGGAGCTGGTCCGCACTGGTGCCATGAGCATCATCGCGGCCATCCTCATCGTGCTGATCGTCGGTGCCGTGACCTACTTCGTGGTGTTCGTCGAGCGCGGCCAGCGCAAGATCCTCGTGAACTATGCGCGGCGCCAGGTGGGCAACAAGGTGTACGGCGGCCAGTCGTCGCACCTGCCGCTCAAGCTGAACATGGCGGGCGTGATTCCGCCGATCTTCGCATCGTCGATCATCTTGCTGCCGGCCACGGTGGTGAACTGGTTCAGCGCGGGCGAGTCGATGCGCTGGCTGCGCGACATTGCCGGGACGCTGACTCCCGGCCAGCCGATCTACGTGCTGTTGTACGCCACGGCCATCATCTTCTTCTGTTTCTTCTACACCGCGCTGGTCTTCAACAGCCGCGAGACGGCAGACAACCTGAAGAAGAGCGGCGCCTTCATTCCCGGCATCCGCCCAGGCGAGCACACGGCCCGCTACATCGACAAGATCCTGCTGCGCCTGACGCTGGTGGGGGCGATCTACATCACCTTCGTCTGCCTGCTGCCGGAGTTCCTGATCCTGAAGTACAACGTCCCGTTCTACTTTGGCGGTACGTCGCTCCTGATCATCGTGGTCGTCACCATGGACTTCATGGCCCAGGTGCAGAACTACATGATGAGCCAGCAGTATGAGTCGCTGCTCAAGAAGGCCAACTTCAAGACGACGACTGGTACCTGATCCCCGAACCAAGGTTTTGGCGAATGCGCTATAGTCGCCGGTTCGCCAAAACCAGCTGGTTGTCATTGATGCCCAACGGTTGAACGCGGGGCACTGTTTTCATGTTCCGCGCATGACCCGCGAGGGCCGGAACGCTTTGGTCAAGTTAGGAGAATGCAATGAGAGTTTCGGCTTCGGTGAAGAAAATCTGCCGCAACTGCAAAATCATCCGCCGCAAGGGCGTTGTGCGTGTGATCTGCACGGATCAGCGCCACAAGCAGCGCCAGGGTTGATTCGCACAAGATCGTTAGAGGACGCACATGGCACGTATCGCTGGTATCAATATTCCGCCCCAACAGCATGCTGAGATTGGCCTCACCGCCATCTATGGCATCGGGCGCACCCGTGCTCGCAAGATCTGCGAAGCATGCGGCATTCCGTTTTCCAAGAAGATCAAGGAACTGACCGACTCCGACCTGGAGAAGATCCGCGACCAGATCGCCCAGTTCACCATCGAAGGCGACTTGCGTCGCGAGACGACGATGAACATCAAGCGCCTGATGGACATCGGTTGCTACCGGGGCTTCCGTCACCGCCGCGGCCTGCCGATGCGCGGTCAGCGCACCCGCACCAATGCCCGCACCCGCAAGGGTCCGCGCAAGGGCGCAGCGGCCCTGAAGAAGTAAGGACTGAAAGAACCCTATGGCCAAGTCTCCTGCCAATAACGCCGCCCAGCGCGTGCGCAAGAAGGTCCGCAAGAACGTCGCCGATGGCATCGCGCACGTGCACGCATCCTTCAACAACACCATCATCACCATCACCGACCGCCAGGGCAACGCACTGTCGTGGGCTTCGTCCGGTGGTCAGGGCTTCAAGGGCTCGCGCAAGTCCACTCCGTTTGCCGCCCAGGTGGCTTCCGAGATGGCCGGCCGCGCTGCGATGGATCAAGGCATCAAGAATCTGGACGTCGAGATCAAGGGCCCCGGCCCGGGTCGCGAGTCCTCCGTGCGCGCCCTGGGCGCCCTGGGCATCCGCATCACGTCGATCTCCGACGTGACGCCCGTGCCGCACAACGGCTGCCGCCCGCAAAAGCGCCGCCGCATCTGACCGGCGTCCCGCCCGTTTGAATTGACCCCCACCGCCACCACGCGCCTGCACTCCTGCCGGTGCCCAAGGTGGCTCCCGCAAGCGGTGGCGACCGCCTGCGGCAGCTGAAAATTTCAAGGAAACCCAAGTGGCACGCTATCTCGGCCCCAAGGCCAAACTTTCCCGCCGTGAAGGCACCGACCTGTTCCTGAAGAGCGCCCGCCGCTCCATCGCGGACAAGGCCAAGTTCGACTCCAAGCCCGGCCAGCATGGCCGCACCTCCGGCGCCCGCACCTCCGACTACGGCCTGCAGCTGCGCGAAAAGCAGAAGGTCAAGCGCATGTACGGCGTGCTGGAAAAGCAGTTCCGCCGCTACTTCGCCGAGGCCGAGCGCCGCCGTGGCAACACCGGCGCCAACCTGATGGGCCTGCTCGAGTGCCGCCTGGACAACGTGGTGTACCGCATGGGCTTTGGCTCCACGCGCGCCGAGGCGCGCCAGCTGGTGTCGCACAAGGCCATCACGGTGAACGGCCAGTCCGTCAACATCGCCTCCTACCTGGTCAAGGCCGGTGACGTGGTGGCGGTGCGCGAGAAGTCCAAGAAGCAGGCACGTATCGTCGAGGCGCTGCAACTGGCACAACAGGTGGGCATGCCGGCCTGGGTCGAGGTCAACATGGACAAGGCCGAGGGCACCTTCAAGAAGGTTCCTGATCGCGACGAATTCGGCGCCGACATCAACGAGTCGTTGATCGTCGAGTTGTATTCGCGTTGATTCCCCGGGCGCGCACAGCGCCCATTGCGCACGCAAAAACCGTCCCCCATACCGCGAGGCATCGCGGTATGGGCGCTTCACCAGCCTTACCGGTGTAACGAGCTGGGGGTATTGAGAGGAAGTCTGCATGCAAACCAATCTGCTGAAGCCCAAGGCCATCAACGTCGAGCAACTGGGCCACAACCGCGCCAAGGTCGAACTCGAACCGTTCGAGCGTGGTTACGGCCATACGCTGGGCAACGCCCTGCGCCGGGTGTTGCTGTCGTCCATGCTGGGCTATGCAGCAACCGAAGTGACCATCGCCGGCGTCGTGCACGAGTACTCGTCCATCGACGGCGTGCAGGAAGATGTCGTCAACATCCTGCTGAACCTCAAGGGCGTGGTGTTCAAGCTGCTCAACCGCGACGAGGTCACGCTGTCGCTGCGCAAGGACGGCGAGGGTGTCGTCACCGCTCGCGACATCCAGACGCCGCACGACGTCGAGATCGTGAACCCCGACCACGTCATCGCCACGCTGTCTGCCGGCGGCAAGCTGGACATGCAGATCAAGGTCGAGAAAGGCCGCGGCTACGTGCCGGGCAACCTGCGCCGCTACGCCGACGAGTCCACCAAGTCGATCGGCCGCATCGTGCTGGACGCCTCGTTCTCGCCGATCCGCCGCGTCAGCTACACGGTGGAGAGCGCGCGCGTCGAGCAGCGCACCGACCTGGACAAGCTGGTCATGGAGATCGAGACCAACGGCGCCATCACGGCGGAAGACGCGGTGCGCGCATCGGCCAAGATCCTGGTCGAGCAGCTGGCCGTGTTCGCGCAGCTCGAAGGCGGCGAACTGGCAGCGTTCGATGCGCCTGCCAGCTCGCGCAGTGCTGCCACGTTCGATCCTATCTTGCTGCGTCCGGTGGACGAACTGGAACTCACCGTGCGCTCGGCCAACTGCCTGAAGGCGGAAAACATCTACTACATCGGCGACCTGATCCAGCGCACCGAAAACGAGCTGCTGAAGACGCCCAACCTGGGCCGCAAGTCGCTCAACGAAATCAAGGAAGTGCTCGCCTCGCGCGGCCTGACCCTGGGCATGAAGCTCGAGAACTGGCCGCCTGCCGGCCTGGACAAGCGCTGATTGTTTTTTGTCCCCATTGGGGAGTGCTGCGGGCAGTACCTGACACGGCTGCCCGTTTTAATTGACTGAAAAAGGAAAGCACCATGCGCCACGGACACGGACTCCGTAAATTGAACCGCACGACATCGCACCGCCTGGCGATGCTGCAGAACATGATGAACTCGCTCATCGAGCACGAGGCCATCAAGACCACGCTGCCGAAGGCCAAGGAACTGCGCCGCGTGATCGAGCCCATGATCACCCTGGCCAAGGAAGACTCGGTGGCGAACCGCCGCCTGGCCTTCAACCGTCTGCGCGACCGCGACAGCGTGACCAAGCTGTTCAACGAACTGGGCCCGCGCTTCAAGGCCCGCCCGGGCGGCTACACGCGCATCCTGAAGATGGGCTTCCGCGTGGGCGACAACGCGCCCATGGCGTATGTCGAGCTGGTCGAGCGTGCCGAAGAAAAAAACCGAAGAAACTTCGGACAAGGCCTGAAAACCAGGTATACTTGCACTCTTGCCGCGCGATGGAGCAGTCTGGTAGCTCGTTGGGCTCATAACCCAAAGGTCGGAGGTTCAAATCCTCCTCGCGCAACCACATACCGGCAGCCTCGGGCTGCCTTGAAAGGCCCGCTGACAGCGGGCCTTTTTTTTCGTCCCCATTCGCCTTCAGGCCTCGCTGCCGCCCTTCATTTTCAGGGCGGTTGCATACAGGGCATTGCGCGAAGCCCCCGTGAGCTGGGCGGCCAGCTTGACGGCCGCCTTGGTCGGCAGTTCCTGGAGCAGTGCCTGCAGCACCTCGATACCCTGGTCGCCCTCTGCCGGCGCGGCCATGGCGTGCAGCACCACCACGAACTCGCCGCGCGCACGCTGCGCCGCGCCGTCCAGCCATGCCGGCAGATCCTGCGCGGCATGGGTGCTGACGTCCTCGAATTGCTTGGTCAGCTCCCGCGCCAGCGTCACGGGGCGCTGGCCCAGCGGCGCCAGGGCCTGCGCCAGCTCGCGGATGCGATGCGGCGCCTCCAGCAGCAGCACGCAGCGCTCCTCGCGCTCCAGGCGCTGCAATGCGGCGGCGCGCTCCGCCCCCTTGGGCGGCAGGAAGCCCGCGAAGACGAAGCCGCCACCGCCGGGCGCCGAGTGCGCGACGCTGCCGGCCACGCTCAGGGCGGTTGTCACGCTGCTGGCGCCGGGCAGGGGCAGGCAGCGTAGTCCCTGGGCCTGCACCGCGGCCACCAGCCGCGCCCCCGGGTCGCTCACGCCCGGCGTGCCGGCGTCGCTGACGTAGGCGACGCGCTGGCCCTGGTGCAGGCGCTGCGCCACCTGCTGGGCGGCCTGCGCCTCGTTGTGCTGGTGCAGCGCGAGCAGCGCGCCCGCGGGCTTGTCGATGCCATAGGCGCGCAGCAGGGCCTGGGTATGGCGCGTGTCCTCGCAGGCGACGACGTCCACCAGCTGCAGCACGTGCAGCGCGCGCAAGGTGATGTCGGCCAGGTTGCCGATGGGCGTGGCCACCACGTACAGGGTGGCCTGCGGATAATGCTGGCCGGCAGCGGCATCGCGTGCTGCGTCAAGAGCCAGGGCAAAGGATGCGCTCAATGGGATTCCTCGAAAAAGGCCGGCCGGCGAGTTCCGCCGCCGTCACCACCACCACCACCCGGGCCAGCGGCCAGGCGGGCGAGGACCAGGCGCTGGCGCACCTGCGCGCCGCCGGCCTGGCGCTGGTGGAGCGCAATTATCGGACTGCCGGCCGCGGTGGCGGCGAGATCGACCTGATCATGCGCGAGCCGGACGGCACCCTGGTCTTCGTGGAGGTACGCAGCCGCGCGCGCGGCGGCTATGGCGGCGCCGGGGCCAGCATCGGCGCGGCCAAGCGCCGGCGCATCGTCTTCGCTGCGCGTTGCTACCTGATGCGGCTGCGCACGCCCCCGCCCTGCCGCTTCGATGCAGTGCTGATCGAGGCCGGCCAGGTGCAGTGGCTGCGCGCCGCCTTCGATGCGGATGGCGCCTGAGCGGCCGGCGCCGGCGCCCGCCGGGGCCGCGGGTATGATCGCCGGCCCATGCTCGAGCAACGCATCCAACAGCATTTCATCGACAGCGCCGACCTCAAGTACCAGTCCGCGCAATCCTTGAGCCCGGCGATTGCCGCCGCCGTCCAGGCCATGGTGGCCTGCATCACCAGCGGCGCGCGCGTGCTGGCCTGCGGCATCGGGCCCTGCGGTGCGCTGGCGCAGCAGTTCGCGGCGATGTGCGTGACCGGCTTCGAGCGCGAGCGCCCGGAGCTGGCCGCCGTGGCCATCGTGCCCGATGCCACCTGGTCACCGGCGGGCGCCGCCGAGGCCCGGCTGGCGCGCCAGGTGCGCGCCCTGGGCCAGGCCGGCGATGTCCTGCTGGTGCTCACCGTGGCGGGCAACGACCCGGCGCTGGCGCAGGCGGTGCAGGCCGCGCACGAGCGGGACATGACGGTGGTCGCCTGCTTCGGCCGCGATGGCGGCGCCCTGGCCGCGCAGCTGCGCGAGACCGACGTGCAGATCGGCGTGATGCACGAGCGTGCCGCGCGCGTGCGCGAGCTGCAGGCGCTGGTGCTGCACTGCCTGTGCGACGGCATGGACACCCTTTTGCTTGGAGATCAGGAGATCGTGCTATGAAAACTTCCATGGTGCGCGGCCTGCTGGCCACGCTGGCCGGCGCCACGCTGGCCGCAGCGTTGACGACGGCCTGCGTGCCGCTGGTGATTGGCGGCGGCGCAGTGGTCGGTACGCTGGTGGCGATAGACCGCCGCACCACCGGCGCCCAGGTCGAGGACGAGGGCATAGAGCTGCGTGCGGTCAGCCGCGTGCGCGACGCGCTGGGCGAGCGCGTGCACGTCAACGTCACCAGCTTCAACCGCCAGGTGCTGCTGACCGGCGAGGTGCCCACGGCCGAGGACGGACAGAAGGTCGAGCAGGCCGTGCGCGGCGTCGAGAACGTGCGGTCGGTGGTCAACGAACTGGGGGTCATGCCGGTGTCGTCGCTGTCGCAGCGTTCCAATGACACCTTCATCACCGGCAAGGTGCGCGCCAGCCTGGTCGATGCCCGGGACTTGTCGGCCAACGCCTTCAAAGTGGTGACCGAGCGCAACGTGGTCTACCTGATGGGCCGGGTGACGCAGCGCGAGGCTGTGCGCGCCGCCGAGATCGCGCGCGGCGTCAACGGCGTGCGCAAGGTGGTGCGGGTGTTCGAGCTGCTGACCGAGGAGGAGCTGCGCAACCAGGTGGCGCCCGTGACCCAGGACCCGGCCGCCGCGCAGCCGCCCGCCAAGCCCTGACAGGCCCTGGCAGGAGGCTAGCCCTTGTCGCTGCGGCCCGGCGCCAGCCGGGTGACCAGGCTGGAGGTGTCCCAGCGCCCGCCGCCCGCGCTTTGCACGTCGGCGTAGAACTGGTCCACCAGCGCGGTGACCGGCACGCGCGCGCCGTTGCTGCGCGCTTCTTCCAGCACCAGGCCCAGGTCCTTGCGCATCCAGTCCACGGCAAAGCCGAAGTCGAAGCGGCCCTCGACCATGGTCTTGCCGCGGTTGTCCAGCTGCCAGCTCTGCGCCGCGCCCTTGCCGATGACCTCAAGCACCAGCGGCATGTCCAGCCCGGCCTGCTGGCCGAACGCCACGGCCTCAGACAGGCCCTGCACCAGGCCGGCGATGCAGATCTGGTTGACCATCTTGGCCAGCTGCCCGGCGCCGCTGTCGCCCACGCGCGTGACCGCGCGCCCGAACGCCAGCGCCACCGGGCGCACGGCATCGAACGTGTCCTGGTCGCCGCCGCACATCACCGTCAGCAGGCCGTTCTGTGCGCCCGCCTGGCCGCCGGACACCGGCGCGTCCAGGAACTGCAGGCCACGTTGCCGGGCCTGGGCGTACAGCTCGCGCGCCACCGCCGCCGAGGCCGTGGTGTGATCGACGAAGATCGCGCCCTCGCGCATGCCGGCGAATGCGCCTTCGGGCCCCAGCACCACGCTGCGCAGGTCGGCGTTGTTGCCGACGCAGCAAAACACGATGTCGGCATCCAGAGCGGCTTCGCGCGGCGTGTGCGCCGGATGTGCTTCATGCAGGCCGCCTGCCGGCGCGAACTCCTGCTTCCATGCTACTGATTTGCTAGCGGTGCGGTTGTACACCGCCACCTGGTGGCCGGCGCGCGCCAGGTGCCCCGCCATGGGGTAGCCCATCACGCCCAGGCCCAGGAAGGCGACGCGGCGCGCGGGCGTGGGTTCGTAGCTGCGGGGATTGATGCTGTGGCTGGTCATGCGGCGGGAGGCTCCTGCAAGGGTGGGACGGGCGGCGCTGGGACAGTGGCCGGCTAATGGCGTTCACGCCTTCTCAGACGATGGTCAGGTGCTCGGTGCCGGCCGCCAGGTCGCTGGTCTTCAGGCGCCGGCTGTTGAGCTTGATCTGCAGCCGCAGGTCGTTGACCGAATCGGCGTTGCGCAGCGCATCCTCGTAGGTGATGACGTTCGCCTCGAACAGGTCGAACAGCGACTGGTCGAAGGTCTGCATGCCGAGGTTGCGGCTTTTCTTCATGATCTCCTTGATCTCCACCACCTCGTTCTTGAAGATCAGGTCGGCGATCAGGGGCGTGTTGAGCATGATCTCCACGGCGGCGGCGCGGCCCTTGCCGTTTTGGTGCGGCACCAGGCGCTGCGAGACCAGGGCGCGCAGGTTCAGCGACAGGTCCATCAGGAGCTGCTCGCGCCGCTCCTCGGGGAAGAAGTTGACGATGCGGTCCAGCGCCTGGTTGGCGCTGTTGGCGTGCAGCGTGGCCAGGCATAGGTGGCCGGTCTCGGAGAACACCACGGCATGCTCCATGGTCTCGCGGTCGCGGATCTCGCCCATCAGGATCACGTCGGGTGCCTGGCGCAGGGTGTTCTTCAGCGCGATCTCCCAGCTGTCGGTGTCCAGGCCGATCTCGCGCTGCGTGACCACGCAGTTCTTGTGCGCGTGCACGAACTCCACCGGGTCTTCCACCGTGATGATGTGGCCGTGGGTGTTCTCGTTGCGCCAGTCCAGCATGGCCGCCAGCGTGGTGGACTTGCCCGAGCCGGTGGCGCCCACCAGGATGCACAGGCCGCGCTTGGCCATGGTGATTTCCTTGAGCACCTGCGGCATCCCCAGGCCGTCTATGGTCGGCGGGCGCGTCGGGATGGAGCGCATGACCATACCCACGCGGCCCTGCTGCACGAAGGTGTTGACGCGAAAGCGCCCGACGCCGGCCGGCGAAATGGCGAAATTGCACTCCTTGGTGCGCTCGAAGTCGGCAATCTGCCGGTCGCTCATGATCGAGCGCGCCAGCGCCAGCGTGTGGCTGGACGTGAGCGGCTGCGGCGAAACCTTGGTGATCTTGCCGTCCACCTTGATGGCCGGCGGGAACTCGGCGGTGATGAACAGGTCACTGCCGCCGCGGCTGACCATCAGCTTGAGCAGATCGTTGATGAATTTACTGGCCTGATCGCGTTCCATGCTGTGCGTTCCTGCGCTGCGGCCGGCCCGAGGAGGAGGCGGGGCGGTGGCGCTGCAGCGCTCGATTGTCGTTCAGCGCGGGCGCCGGCCCCCCCAACCGGGGAAGTTCTCCGGAATCTTGGCCTTCGCTCGCGCCTCGGCCGGGCTGATGATGTTGCGCCGCACCAGGTCGGTGAGGTTCTGGTCCAGCGTCTGCATGCCCACGCTGTTGCCGGTCTGGATGGCCGAGTACATCTGCGCCACCTTGGCCTCGCGGATCAGGTTGCGGATGGCGCTGGTGCCGATCATGATCTCGTGCGCCGCCACGCGCCCCGAGCCGTCCTTGGTCTTGCACAGGGTTTGCGAGATCACGGCCTGCAGCGATTCGGACAGCATGGCGCGCACCATCTCCTTTTCCTCGGCCGGGAAGACGTCGATGATGCGGTCTATGGTCTTGGCGGCGCTGGACGTGTGCAGGGTGCCGAAGACCAGGTGGCCGGTCTCGGCGGCGGTCATGGCCAGGCGGATGGTCTCCAGGTCGCGCATTTCGCCCACCAGGATGGCGTCCGGGTCCTCGCGCAGGGCCGAGCGCAGCGCGGCCGAGAACGACAGCGTCATGGGCCCGACCTCGCGCTGGTTGATGAGCGACTTCTTGGACTCGTGCACGAACTCGATCGGGTCTTCCACGGTGAGGATGTGGCCGTACTCGCTCTCGTTCAGGTAGTTGACCATGGCCGCCAGCGTGGTCGACTTGCCCGAGCCCGTGGGCCCGGTGACCAGCACCAGCCCGCGCGGCTTGAGCGCCAGGTCGGCGAAGATCTTGGGCGCATTCAGCTGCTCCAGCGTCAATATCTTGCTGGGGATGGTGCGGAACACCGCCGCCGCGCCCCGGTACTGGTTGAAGGCGTTGACGCGAAAGCGCGCCAGGCCGTCGATCTCGAACGAGAAATCGACCTCCAGGAACTCCTCGTAGGCCTTGCGCTGCGAGTCGGTCATGATGTCGTAGACCATGGCGTGCACGGTCTTGTGGTCCAGCGCATCGACGTTGATGCGGCGCACGTCGCCGTGCACGCGGATCATGGGCGGCAGCCCGGCGGACAGGTGCAGGTCCGAGGCCTTGTTCTTCACGCTGAAGGCGAGCAACTGGGTGATGTCCACGAAAATTCCTCGAACTGGATTGAATCTTTGCTTTTGATACGTTTGGACAAACATTATGGCGATGATTGCCGGGCAGCTGGCCCTGGTTCGGGAGCGCATGGATGCGGCCTGCCGCGCGGCCGGGCGCAGCCCCGGGGGCGTGGGCCTGCTGGCGGTCTCCAAGACCTTTGAGGCGCAGGCCGTGCTGGCGGCCGCGCAGGCCGGCCAGCGCGCCTTTGGCGAGAACTACATCCAGGAGGCGCTGGACAAGATGGCCGCCGTGCGCGCCCTGGCGCCGCAGCTGGCGGGCGAGCTGGCCTGGCACTGCATAGGCCCCGTCCAGAGCAACAAGACGCGCCTGGTGGCCGGGCATTTCGACTGGGCGCACACGGTGGACCGCCTGAAGACCGCGCAGCGCCTGTCCGACCAGCGGCCGCAGGACATGGCCCCGCTGCAGGTGTGCATCCAGGTCAACGTGGACGGCGGCGCCAACAAGTCCGGCGCGCCGCCGCACGAGGCCCTGGCGCTGGCGCCGGCCGTGGCACTGCTGCCGCGCCTGGTGCTGCGCGGGGTGATGGCCATCCCCGAGCCGGCGCCGGACTTTGCCGCGCAACGGGCGCTGCACCAGCGCGTGCGCTCCGTGTTTCGACGCCATCGCCGCCTGCGGCGCGGCGGGGCTGGAGCGGTTCGACACCCTATCGCTGGGCATGACGGGCGACCTGGAGGCGGCGATTGCCGCCGGCAGCACGCTGGTGCGCGTGGGCAGCGGCATCTTCGGCGCGCGCGGCTGAGGCGGCGCGGCACTGTCGCCCAGGTTATAGCGGCCGCGGCTGCGCGGCCTATCCTGCCGCGTTTGCCATCCACCGCGACAGGGGACCGCACCGATGACCGCCGCCCAGCCCCTGCATGAACACCTGCGCCGCCACGCCCGCGCCACGCCCGATGGCGCCGCCGTGCTGTGGTACGGCCGCGCCATCGCCTGGGCCGAGCTGGACGCGGCCAGCGACGCCTTCGCCGCGCGCCTGCAGGCGCTGGGCGTGCAAAAGGGCGAGCCGGTAGTGCTGTTCCTCAACAACTGCCCGCAGTACCTGGTGGCGCACTACGGCATCCAGAAGATCGGCGCCATCGTCTGCCCCAGCGGGCCCTTGAACAAGGCGCACGAGCTGGGCTACCAGCTGGGCGACCTGAAGGCGCGCGTGCTCGTCGCCGCCGCCGACCTGCTGCCGGTGGTGGCGCAGGTGCGCGCGGACAGTCAACTCGAGCACGTGTTCGCCGTGCACTACGCCGACTGGCTGCCCGAGCAGCCCGCCATCGACCTGCCCGCCGAGCTGGCCGCCGCGCACCAGGGGCCGCGCCAAGTGCCTGCGGGCTGCGAGGATTTCTGGGCCGCGATGCGCACGGGCGAGCGCCCGCAGCCGGTGCAGCTCGCCATGGACGACGTCGCCCTGATGACCTACACCAGCGGCACCACCGGCCTGCCCAAGGGCGCCATGCTCAGCTACGGCAACGCGCTGTTCAAGACCGAGGTGACGGCGCAGACCGCAGGCCTGACACGCGACGATGTATGCCTGTCGATCGCGCCGCTGTACCACATCGCCGGCATGCTGATGGGCGTGAACACGCCGGTGTGGGTGGGCTGCACGCAGGTGCTGCTGTTTCGCTTCGACCCGCTGGCGGTGCTGCAGGCCGTCGAGCGCCACCGCGTCAGCTTCTGGTATTCGATAGCGCCCATGAACGTGGCCTGCATGCAGGTGCCGCAGCCCTTTGACCTCTCCAGCCTCAAGCGCAACTCGGTCACCAGCTTCGGCATCGCCTACACCGAGGCGCTGGCGCGCAAATGGCAGGACTTCACCGGCGGCTGCATCAGCTGCGAGGCCGCCTACGGCCTGTCGGAGACGCACACCATGGACACCGGCATGCCGTTCGATGCCATCCGCTGGGGCACGCACGGCAAGCCCATGCCGGGCGTCCACGTGCGCATCATCGACCCGGCCAGCGGGGCGGAGCTGCCGGTGGGCGAGCAGGGCGAGATCACGCTGCAGTCGCCGGGCAACTTCAAGGGCTACTGGAACAAGCCCGAAGCCACCGCCGCCACGCTGCGCGACGGCTGGGTGCACACCGGCGACATGGGCCGCATGGACGCCGAGGGCTACCTGACGTTCACCGGCCGCTTCAAGGAAATGATCAAGGTCTCGGGCTACAGCGTGTTCCCCGAGGAGGTCGAATCCATCCTGAACCGCCACCCCGCCGTGGCGCAGCTCGGCCGTGATCGGCGTGCCCGACGCGGCCAAGGGCGAGGTGGTGCGCGCCTTCATCGTGCCGCGCGCGGGGCAGGCGCTGGATGAGGCGGATTTCATCGCCTGGTGCCGCGAGCACATGGCGCCGTACGAGGCGCCGCGCGAGGTGCGCGTGATCGATGCGCTGCCGGCCACCGGGGCGGGCAAGGTGCTGCGCCGGCTGCTGAAAGACGCGGCCTGATCATCCAGGCCCCGCGCCCGCTCCGCTACGTTTTGAATAGCCGCAACCCACGCTCTGGCGCGACCCGCTCCCTCCCCCTCTGGAGGAGGGCTGGGGCGGGGGCCAGCGACGCCTGACCGGACAACCCGGCGCGCCAGCACCAGCCGGCCCCCATCCCCGCCTTCCCCCAGAGGGGAAGGAGCAGGAGCGCCGCGCTCCATCTTGGTTCTTCTGTATCTCCACGCCATGTTCCAAAAAGTCCTGATCGCCAACCGCGGCGAAGTCGCCATCCGCATCGCCCGCGCCCTGCACGAGCTGGGCGTCGCCAGCCTGGCCGTCTTTGCCGAGGACGACGCCCACGCCGCGCACCTGCACGCCGCCGACTCGGCCGCACCACTGGCGGGCAGCGGCCCGGCCGTCTACCTCGATGGCGCGCGCCTCATCGCCATCGCGCGTGCGCAGGGCTGCGACGCCATCCACCCCGGCTATGGCTTCCTGAGCGAGCGCGCCGACTTTGCCCAAGCCTGCGCCGACGCCGGCCTGCGCTTCATCGGCCCCACGCCCGCGCAGCTGGCACTGTTTGGCGACAAGGCGCGCTCGCGCGCCCTGGCCCAGGAGCAGGGCGTGCCCGTCATGCCCGGCAGCGGCGGAGCGCTGACGCTTGCCCAGGCGCGCGACTTCTTCCAGGCGCAGGGCGGCGCCGGCGTGATGCTCAAGGCCGTGGCCGGCGGCGGCGGGCGCGGCATGCGCGCGGTGCGCAGCCTGGCCGAGCTGGAGGACGCCTTTGCCCGCTGCCAGCGCGAGGCGCGCGCTGCCTTCGGCCTGGACGGCGTGTACGCCGAGCGGCTGATGGAGGGCGCGCGCCACATCGAGGTGCAAGTCCTGGCCGACGGCGACGCCGCCCTGGCCCTGGGCGAGCGCGAGTGCACGCTGCAGCGGCGCTTCCAGAAGGTGGTCGAGATCGCGCCCAGCCCCTCGCTCACGCCCGCGCTGCGCGCGCAGCTGCAGGGCGCCGCCCTGGCCATGGCGCGCGCCGTGCGCTACCAGGGCCTGGGGACGTGGGAATTCCTGGTGGACCTGGACAGCACAGCGCTGCCCTTCGTCTTCATCGAGACCAACGCGCGCTTGCAGGTCGAGCACACGGTGACCGAGGAAGTCACCGGCATCGACCTGGTGCAGGTGCAGCTGCGCCTGGCCGCCGGCTGCCGCCTGGCCGAGCTGGGGCTGGATGCGGCCGCGCCGCCGCCGGTGCGCGGCTGCGCCATCCAGTGGCGCATCAACGCCGAGACGCTGGACGGCGCGGGCCACGCCCTGGCCAGCAGCGGCACGCTCACGCGCTTCGACCTGCCCGGCGGCCCCGGCGTGCGCGTGGACACGCACGGCCACGCAGGCAGCGCGCCCTCGCCGCACTACGACACGCTGCTGGCCAAGCTGATCGTGCATGCGCCGGGCGGCTTCGGCGACGCGCTGCGCCGCTCGCGCCGGGCGCTGGCCGAGTTCCATATCGACGGCGTGGCGACCAACCTGCCGCTGCTGCGCGCGCTGGCCGCGCGGCCCGAGCTGCAGACCCAGCAGGTGCACACGCGCTGGCTGGAAGGGGTGCTGCCGCAGTTGCTGGAAGAATCAAAAAAGATAGCAAACAATCGGCCGTCCACGCCGGCAAGTGGCGGATTTGACCCGAAAACGCCGCCAACGGCCCCTTTGGAGCCCCTGGAGGAGGGCGCCGTGCCCGCGCCCATGCCGGCGCTGCTGGCGCAATGCAGCGTGGCCGAGGGCGACTGGGTGGCCGCCGGCGCCGAGCTGGCGCTGCTGGAGGCCATGAAGATGGAGCACGTGCTGGCCGCGCCGCACGCCGGCCGCGTGCGCCGCTGGCTGGTGCCGGCCGGCGCGCAGCTGGCGCAGGGCCAGGCCGTGCTGCTGCTCGATGCCGAGGGCGACGCGCCGGGCGATGGCGCCGCGGCCGGCCAGGCCGCGCAACACGACCCGGACCACATCCGCGCCGACCTGCAGCGCGTCATCGACCGGCACGCGCCCACGCTGGACGCTGCCCGGCCTGAAGCCATGGCGCGCCGCCATGCCCAGGGCAGCCGCAGCGCGCGCGAGAACGTCCAGGACCTGTGCGACGAAGGCTCCTTCATCGAATACGGCCAGTTGGCCGTGGCCGCGCAGACGCGCCGGCGCAGCATGGAGGATTTGATCGCCAACACGCCGGCCGACGGCATGGTCACCGGCATCGGCAGCGTCAACGGCGCGCACTGCGCTGATGAAGAACGTGCGCGCACGGTAGTCATGGCCTACGACGCCACGGTGCTGGCGGGCACGCAAGGCATGCGCAACCACGCCAAGACCGACCGCATGCTGGGCATTGCCCTGCAGCAAAAATTGCCCGTGGTGCTGTTTGCCGAAGGCGGCGGCGGGCGGCCGGGCGACACGGACATGGGCGTAGTTGCCGGCCTGCACGTACACACCTTCGCCGCGCACGCCGCGCTCTCGGGCCAGGTGCCCGTCGTCGGCATCGCGCACGGGCGCTGCTTTGCCGGCAACGCGGCGCTGCTGGGCTGCTCGGACGTCATCATCGCCACGCGCGCCAGCAACATCGGCATGGGCGGGCCGGCCATGATCGAAGGCGGCGGCCTGGGCGTGTTCGCGCCCGGGGACATCGGCCCGGCCAGCGTGCAGCACCAAAGCGGCGTGATCGACGTGCTGGTGGAGGACGAAGCAGAGGCCGTGGCGGCGGCGCGCCACTACCTGTCGTTCTTCCAGGGCCGCGCGCGCCAGTGGAGCGCGCCCGACCAGCGCCAGCTTCGCGCCGTGGTGCCTCACAACCGCCTGCGCGTGTACGACACGCGCGCGGCCATGGCGCAGCTGGTGGACGAGAGCAGCCTCCTGCCGCTGCGAACGGGCTTCGGCATCGGCATCCACACGGCGCTTGCGCGCATCGACGGCCGGCCCGTGGGCCTGCTGGCCAGCAACCCCGCGCACCTGGGCGGCGCCATCGACGCGCCGGCGGCCGACAAGGCGGCGCGCTTCATGCAGCTGTGCAACGCGCACGGTCTGCCCATCGTCAGCCTGATCGACACGCCCGGCTTCATGGTCGGCCCCGAGGTTGAAAAAAACCGCGCAGGTGCGCCACGTCAGCCGCCTGTTCGTCACCGCCGCCAGCCTGCGCGTGCCGTTCTTCGCCGTGGTGCTGCGCAAGGCCTACGGGCTGGGGGCGATGGGCATGGCGGCCGGCGGGCTGCACGCGCCGGTGTTCACCGTGTCCTGGCCCACGGGCGAATTCGGCGCCATGGGACTGGAGGGCGCGGTGCGCCTGGGGTTTCGCAAGGAACTGGAAGCCGTGGCCGAAGGGGCCGAGCGCGACGCGTTGTTCCAGCAGCTGCTGGCACGCCAGTACGCGCACGGCGAGGCCATGCACATGGCCAGCACGCTGGAGATCGATGCCGTCATCGACCCTGCGGAAACCCGCGCCTGGCTGGTGCGCGGACTGGCCTCGGCGCAGCTGCGCGAAGGCCGCGCGCGCTTCGTGGATACCTGGTAGGCCGGTGGTAAGCTTGCCCGATTTGCCCCCTCAAGCTTCGGGAAAACGCATGCCCGGACTTCTGCCCCACATCGACCCCCCCGACGGACTGCTGGAGTTTTCCGTGGTCTACACCGACCGCGCGCTCAACCACATGTCCAAGCGCTTCGTCGGCGTGATGCAGGACATCCTGGCGACGCTCAAGGAGGTCTACCACGCGCACACCGCCGTCCTCGTGCCCGGCAGCGGCACCTTCGGCATGGAGGCCGTGGCGCGCCAGTTCGCCAACAAGGAAAAAGTGCTGATCGTGCGCAACGGCTGGTTCAGCTACCGCTGGACGCAGATCTTCGACGCCGACGCGGGCCTGGGCGGCGGCTCGGTCGTCTGCAAGGCGCGCCAGCAGGGCGAAGGCGCGCAGGCACCCTGGGCGCCGTGCCCGGCGGAAGAAGTGGCAGCGGCCATCCGCGCGGAGAAACCGAAGGTCGTGTTCGCCCCGCACGTGGAGACGGCCAGCGGCATCATCCTGCCGGACGACTACCTGCGCACCGTGAGCGACGCCGCGCACGAAGTCGGCGCGCTGTTCGTGCTGGACTGCGTGGCCTCGGGCGCGATGTGGGTGGACATGGAAAAGACGGGCGTGGACGTGCTGATCTCCGCCCCGCAAAAGGGCTGGAGCGGCTCGCCGTGCTGCGCCATGGTGATGCTGTCCCAGCGCGCGCGCGAAGCCATCGAGGGCACGCAAAGCTCCAGCTTCTCGTGCGATTTGAAGAAGTGGATGCAGATCGCCGAAGGCTACGAGAAAGGCCAGCACGCCTACCACACCACCATGCCCACCGACGCGCTGGTGCTCTTGCGCGACGTGATGCTGGAGACGCGCGCCTACGGCTTCGGCAAGGTGCGCGGCGAGCAGGTCGAGCTGGGCGACAAGGTGCGCCACCTGCTGGAATCGCGCGGCTTCCCCAGCGTTGCCGCCGAGGGCTTCAAGGCGCCTGGCGTGGTGGTGAGCTACACGCAGGATCCCGGCATCCAGAGCGGCAAGAAGTTCCAGGAAGTCGGCCTGCAGACCGCCGCCGGCGTGCCGCTGCAGTGCGGCGAAGGGCCGGATTTCAAGACCTTCCGCATTGGCCTCTTCGGGCTGGAGAAGTGGCACAACGTCGAGCGCACCGTGGGCCACCTGCGCGCGGCGCTGGACCAGATCGCGCCGGCGCACTGAAGTAAGGAAGCGGGCCGGGGCCCGTGCGCCCCGGCATTGGCGCCCGGGGAGCACGCGCGGCGGCTGCGCTCTCCTACAGCGGGGCGTGGACGCTGGCCGGCAGCCGGGGCTATGCTGGCACGCATGTCTTCCTCTCCCCTGGAACGCGCCGCCATCGCCGCTGACGCGGGCCTCGCGCCGCCCCTGCCGCAGGACGGCCACGCGCGCCAGCTGGCGCGCGCCAAGCGCCAGGCCACGGGCCTGCTGCTGGCCGTGATCGCGGTCTTCGTGCTCACGCACTTCCTGCCGCCCGGCCTGGCCGTGCAGTGCCTGCGCGCCGTGGCCGAGGCCGCCATGGTCGGCGCGCTGGCCGACTGGTTCGCCGTCTCGGCGCTGTTCCGGCGCATCCCGCTGCCGCTGCTGTCGCGCCACACCGACATCATCGCGCGCAACAAGGACCGCCTGGGCGGCAACCTCGCGGGCTTCGTGCGCGACAAGTTCCTGGACGCGCCCTCGCTGGTCGCCATGATCCGCCAGCACGACCCGGCCGGCATGCTGGCGCAGTGGCTCACCGCGCCCGCCAACGCACAGCTGCTGGGGCGCCAGGTGGCGCGGCTGGCGCTCACGGCGCTGGACACGCTGGAGGACAGCAAGATCCAGGCCTTCCTGGCCGACGCCGCGCGCACGCTGGTCGGGCAGCTGGACCTGTCGCGCGCCATGGCCTCGGCGCTGGGCGCCCTCACCCACGAGGGCCGCCACCAGGCGCTGCTGGACGCGCTGCTGGCGCGCCTGGGCGAGCAGGTGCGCACGCCCGAGACGCGCCAGTTCATCGCCGACACCCTGGTGCAGTGGCTGCGCCGCGAGCACCCGCTGAAGCAGAAGATGCTGCCCACCGACTGGCTCTCGGGCAAGGGCGCCGGCGCCATCGCGCACGCGGTGGATGCGCTGCTCACCGCCATCGCCGAGGACCCGCGCCACGAGCTGCGCGAGGCGCTGGACGGCGCCGTCGCGCGCCTCATCGCGCGCCTGCAGCAAGACCCCGAATGGGCCCGGCGCGGCGAGGAGATGCGCGGCTACCTGCAGAACGACGAGCTGCTGGGCGAGTACGTGCAGGGGCTGTGGCAGCAGCTGCGCCAGCGCCTGCAGGCCGACCTGGCCGACGAGGACTCGCAGCTGTCGCGCCGCGTCGCCGGCATGGGCCAGTGGCTGGGCATGGCGCTGGCCGGCGACGCCGCGCTGCGCGTGCGCCTGAACGTGCGCCTGGAGCTGTGGGCCGCCACCTTCGCGCCCGACGTGGCGCAGTCCGTGGCCGGCCACATCCAGGCCACCGTGCAGCGCTGGGATGCCCAGGAGACGGCCCGCCTGGTGGAGCTGCACATCGGCACCGACCTGCAGTACATCCGCATCAACGGCACCGTGGTGGGCGGCCTGATCGGCCTGGTGCTGTTCGGCATCGGGCAGGCGCGCGCCCTGTGGCTGGCCGGCGGCGGTGGTTGATTCGCTCTCATTTATATAGCTATACGCCGGCTGCTGGCGCCGGCATGCGGGGGTTTTGACTCAAAAACGCCGAAAACCCGCCGCAAAACGCTCAGAAGCGAAAGTCCAGCGACTGCGGCGCGCCGCCCACCTTCACCGTGCGGCTGTGGCTCTGGCCCGCGCCCTGCACCTGGACCTGGTAGCTGCCTGCGGGCAGCTGCAGCAGGCAGACCGGGCCGCCGGCCTTGAACGCCATGGCCTGGCCGCTGCCGCCGCCCTGGGGCGTGATGCGCACGTCGATGCTGGCCTCGTAGGCGCCATCGGCGCGGGCGAACAGCAGCGACAGCGGGTAGTCCTTCATCGCCGCGCGCATGGCGGTCGATTCGTCTATGCCTATGCCCCCGCACTGGTAGCGCGCCGCGCCTGCAGCCTGCGCCGCCGGCAGGTGCGCCGGGGAGGCTGCTTGCGCGGCCCCTTGCGAGGCCGTTTGTGCAGTCGTTTGTGCGGCCGCGCCGGCGCTGGCGGCGGCCAGCAGGGCTGCGGCGCCCCAGTGGGCGAGGGTGCGTGCGGTGGAGGTGGCGAGGAGTGCAGGCATGGGAAGTCCTTTCGTGGAGCGGCAAAAAGAACCATGCTGGGCGCACGCTGCCCGCCTGCCTGTCAGCGCGCGGCGTGCATGGCTGTCGCCCGGCGCGCCGCCAGGCGGGTCAGAGCCTGTTCAACGCCTTTTCATGGGGTACGCATGGCAGCAAAACGCCACGATCAAGGCGCCCGCCGCAGCCCATGCTGGCGGCCTGGGCAAGGTGGGCAACGCCGGGCGCGGCGTTTTGCTGCCATGCCCTTCGGGTTGCCCGGCAAAGGCGGCGTCTGCGGCGTTGCCCATCCTCGCCGCACATCAGTGCGGCTTGCGGTGGGCGACTTGCATCCGCCGCCTTTGCCGGGCAACGTACCCCATGAAAAGACGTTGAACAGGCTCTCAGAAACGCGGCAGGTCCGGGTGCCTGAGCTGCCCGCCGCGCACCAGCATGCGGCCGTACTCGGCGCAGCGGTTCAGCGTGGGGATCACCTTGCCGGGGTTGAGCAGGCCGGCCGGGTCGAAGGCGGTCTTCAGCGCCAGCATCTGGGCGTTTTCCTCGGGGGTGAACTGCACGCACATGCTGTTCAACTTCTCCACGCCCACGCCGTGCTCGCCCGTCACCGTGCCGCCCATGGCCACGCTGGTCTCCAGGATGTCGGCGCCGAACAGCTCGCAGCGGCGCAGCTCGTCCGCGTCGTTGGCGTCGAACAGGATCAGGGGGTGCAGGTTGCCGTCGCCGGCGTGAAACACGTTGCAGCAGCGCAGCCCGTATTTCTTCTCCATCTCCGAGATCGCCAGCAGGATGTCCGCCAGGCGCTTTCTGGGGATGGTCGAATCCATGCACATGTAGTCCGGGCTGATGCGGCCGCTGGCGGGAAAGGCGTTCTTGCGCCCGCTCCAGAAGCGCGCGCGCTCCTCCTCGTCGCGGCTCACGGCAATCGCCGTGGCGCCAAAGGCGGTGAGCACCTCGCTCATGCGGGCGATCTCCTCCTCGACCTCCTCGGGCGTGCCGTCGCTCTCGCACAGCAAGATGGCGGCGGCCGACAGGTCGTAGCCGGCGCGCACGAAGTCCTCCACGGCGGCCGTCATGGGCTTGTCCATCATCTCCAGCCCGGCCGGGATGATGCCGGCGGCGATCACCCCCGCCACGGCGTCGCCCGCCTTCCTCACGTCGTCGAAGCTGGCCATGATGCAGCGCGCCAGCTGCGGGCGCGGGATCAGGCGCACGGTGACCTCCAGCGCCACGGCCAGCATGCCCTCGCTGCCGATCACGGCGGCCAGCAGGTCCAGCCCCGGCGCGTCCAGCGCCTGGCTGCCGAAGGTGACGGGCTGGCCCTCCATGGTGTAGCCGCGCACCGCAAGCACGTTGTGCACGGTGAGCCCGTACTTCAGGCAGTGCACGCCGCCGGAGTTCTCGGCCACGTTGCCGCCTATGGTGCAGGCGATCTGGCTGCTGGGGTCGGGCGCGTAATACAGGCCATGCGGCGCTGCGGCCTCGCTGATGGCCAGGTTGCGCACGCCGCACTGCACGCGAGCGGTGCGGCTGATGGGGTCCACCTGCAGGATGCGGTTGAACCGGGCCAGCGACAGCGTCACGCCCATGGCGTGCGGCATGGCGCCGCCCGACAGCCCGGTGCCGGCGCCGCGCGCCACCACCGGCACCTGCAGGCGGTGGCAGGCCTGCAGCACGGCCTGCACTTCTTCCTCGGTCTCGGGCAGGCACACCACCAGCGGGCGCTGGCGGTAGGCCGTCAGGCCGTCGCACTCGTAGGGCGTGGTGTCCTCGGGCTGCCACAGCAGGGCGTGCTGCGGCACGCAGGCGGCCAGCGCCTGCACGACCTGCCGCTGGCGCGCGGCGCGCTCGGCGGGTGAGGGGTTGTCGGCGGGGCCGGGGCTGGGCTGTGCGTTCATGAGGGAACTGTAGCGAAGCCAGGCGCGCTACGGCGCGCGCGCTCGGCTGTGGCGCATGAAATTTCGCGCAAGCTCCTGTGAGGGTTTTGGCGCGCCGGCCCCGGCAGCGCTCAGTGGTGCAGGATCTGCCCAAGGAAGGCTTTCGCCTTGGGGTGCTCAGGTGCGCCGAAGAACTGTTCGGGCGGGGCTTGCTCGAGGATTTCACCGTCGGCCATGAAGATCACCCGGTCGGCCACGCTGCGGGCGAATCCCATCTCGTGGGTGACGCACAGCATGGTGATCCCGTCGGAGGCCAGCTCGATCATGGTGTCCAGCACTTCCTTGACCATCTCGGGGTCGAGCGCCGAGGTCGGCTCGTCGAACAGCATGATGTCCGGCTTCATGCACAGCGCCCGGGCGATCGCCACGCGCTGCTGCTGCCCGCCCGAGAGCTGGCTGGGATATTTGTGCGCCTGGTCGGGAATGCGCACGCGCGCGAGAAAGTGCATGGCGATCTCGCCCGCCTGTGCCTTGCTCAGGCCCTGCGTCTTCATGGGCGAGAGCAGGCAGTTCTCCAGCACCGTCAGGTGCGGGAACAGGTTGAACTGCTGGAACACCATGCCGACGTGGCGGCGCACCTGCTCGGCCTGGTGGCGGCTGTCGGTCAGGTCGACGCCGGCTACGGTGATGCGGCCCTTCTGGATCGTCTCCAGGCCGTTGATGCAGCGGATCAGCGTCGACTTGCCGGAGCCCGACGGGCCGCAGATGACGATCCGCTCGCCCGTGGCGACGGCCAGGTCGATGTCCTTGAGCACCTTGAACTGGCCGTACCATTTCTCGACCGCGGTGAATGTGATGATGGGTTGGCTGTCTTGCATGGCACTGCGGTTGGGTGGCGGCGCCCGCAACGGGCGCCGCGCATGGCAGGGGCTTACTGCCCGGGCTGGATGACTGTCTGGGGCAGCGGCATCTTGATCCACTGCTCGAACAGGGCGTTGAGCTTGCCGTTGGCCACGTTGGCGGCAACGAAGTCGTTCATGGCCTTGAGCAGTTCGGGGCGGTCCTTTTGCATGGTGATCGCCATCAGCTGCTCGTTGATGACGTACAGCACCTTGTACTTGCCGGGAAAGCGCTTTTGCACGTCCGCGGCGATCACCGAGGAGGTGCCCACCGCGTCGATCTGTCCCACCAGCATGGCTTGCAGCGCCGAGGCGTCGTCGTCGAAGCGGTTCAATTTGGTTCCCTCGGGAGCCACCTTGGTGACGCCCAGGTCGGTGGTGCTGGCGCGCGGCACGCCGATCTTGTAGCGGGGGAAGTCGGCAGGGGCGGCGATCTTGGTGTTCACCGGCCCGAGCAGCACCATGCTGGCCGCCGAGTAGGGGCGCGAGAACTGCACCTGCTTTTCGCGCTCGGGCGTGATGGCCAGCGACGCCACGAGCACGTCGGCCTTGTCGGTCAGGAGGAACGGAATGCGGTTGGGACCCGTCATCACCACGTACTCCAGCTTCAGGCCGTAGTGGTCGGCCAGCAGCTTGGCAACCGCGCCGTCATAGCCGCTGGGCTGGTTGCGCGCGTCGGCCGCGGCGTAGGGCGGCCAGTCCACCATCACGCCCACCTTGATGGTGCCGCGCGCCTTGATTTGCTCCCAGTGGTTGTCGGCAGCGGTGGAGCTGGCCGCCGAGGCCATCAAAAGGCTGCCGACGATGGGCAGGAGCAGCTTTTTCAAAAATTTGGGCAGGTGCATGGCTGGCATGGGATATCTCCTTGGATCAATGGGCTTCACGGTGGATGGAGGTCAACGCTGCGAAATTGCCAACCGGCGCTCCAGGCGCTGCGACAGCCAGGACAGCGGCCAGCACATGCAGAAGTACAGAAAGGCAACGAATGCGAACACCGCCACGGGAGAAAAGGTGGCGTTGTTGATGATCTGTCCGGTGCGGGTGAGTTCGGTGAAGCCGATGATGGCCGTCAGCGACGTGCCCTTGATGATCTGCACCATGAAGCCGACCGAAGGAGGCACGGCGATCTTGAAGGCCTGCGGCAGCACGACGTGGCGCAGCCTGCGGTAGGCGCTGAGGTTCAGTGCGTGCGCTGCCTCGGTCTGCCCGATGGGCACAGCTTCGATGCAGCCGCGCCAGATGTCGCCCAGGAAGGCGCTGGTGTTGAGCACCAGCGCCACCCCGGCAGCAAACCAGGGATCGACCTCCAGGCCCAGCACGGGCAGGCCGAAGAAGATCAGGAACAGCTGCATCAGCAGCGGCGTGCCCTGGAACACCACGATGAAGCTGCGCGCCAGGTGGCGCAGCCAGGGGCTGGCGGCGGTGCGGCACAGGGCGACCATCAGGCCGCCCAGGCTGCCGCCGACCAGGGCGATCGCCGACAGCGCCAGCGTCCAGCGCGCCGCCAGCAAGAGCGACTCGAAATCGAGCAGTGCAAGCTCACGCATGTCAGCGCCCCTGCGGGTAGTAGAGGAAGCGGCGCCAGATGAGCCGGAACAATCCCATGAACATCAGCGACAGGACGAAGTAGATGAGGGTCACCGTGATGTAAATCTCGAAGCTGCGGAAGGTCTCCGACTGGATGTTGGCGGCGACCGAGGCCAGGTCGTCGGCGGAGATGGCGGACACGATGCTCGAGGTCAGCATCAGCAGGATGAATTGACTGGACAGCGCCGGGAAGATCGTCTTCAGTGCCGGGCGCAGCACGACATGCAGGAACACTTGGTAGCGCTTGAGATTGAGCGCCAGACCGGCCTCGACCTGACCCCTGGGGATGGCTTCGATGCCGGCGCGCAGGATCTCGGTGGCAAATGCGCCCAGGTTCACGAACATGGTGACCAGGGCGGCGGTGGCGGCCGACATCTGCACACCCAGCGAAGGCAGCGCGAAGAAGAAGAAAAACAGCTGCACCAGGAAGGGCGTGTTGCGGATGACCTCGATGTAGGCATTGATGGCCAGGCGCAGCACCGGCCCGCCCTGGCTTTTTCCCCAGGAGCACAGGATGGCGATCAGCAGGCCGATGGCCATCGCGCCCAGGGACAGCTCGATCGTGTTGAGCGTTCCCTGCAGCAGCAGCGGCCAGGACTGGAGAACGGCCTCGAACTGGAACTGGTAGCGCATGGCGCTCAGTCGAGCAGGCCGGCGTCCCAGGCGAACACTTCCTGACGCTGCTCGCCCAGCCCCTCGATGCCCAGCGCGACCGTGTCGCCGGCGCGCAGGTAGACCGGGGGCTTCTGGCCTAGGCCGACGCCGGGAGGCGTGCCGGTCGAGATGATGTCGCCCGGATACAGCGTGGTGAAGCGGCTGATGTAGTGCACCAGCGTGGCCACGTCGAAGACCATGGTCTTGCTATTGCCGCTCTGGAAGCGCTTGCCGTTCACGTCCAGCCACATGGACAGGTTCTGCGGATCGGCCACTTCGTCGGCCGTCACCAGCCAGGGGCCGATGGGGCCGAAGGTGTCGCAGCCCTTGCCCTTGTCCCAGGCGCCGCCGCGCTCGAGCTGGTATTCGCGCTCGGACACGTCGTTGATCACGCAGTAGCCGGCCACATGCGACAGCGCAGCCTCCTTGCTCACGTAGCGTGCCTTGCTGCCGATAACCACGCCCAGTTCGACCTCCCAGTCGGTCTTGAGCGAGCCCTGCGGCAGCACGATGGGGTCGTTGGCGCCGCTGGGACGCGACCACTTGTGAAACAGGATGGGCTCCGACGGTACCTGGGCGCCGGTCTCGGCCGCGTGGTCGCTGTAGTTCAGCCCCACGCACAGGAACTTGCCCGGATTGCGCAGCGGCGTGCCCATCCGCCCGGGCGCCTGCACCAGCGGCAGCGACTGCGGATCGACCGCGCGCAGCGCGGCCAGCAGCGCGGGCCGCAGCGTTTCGCTGGTGATGTCGTCGATCACCGGGGTCAGGTCGCGAACCTGGCCCTGGGCGTCCAGCAGCCCGGGCCTTTCCTGTCCCACGGGACCATAGCGCAGCAATTTCATGGTGTCTTCCTACGGAGTTCGAAAATCAGTTGGACCAGCCGCCGTCGATGACGTGCACGGTGCCGGTGGTGTAGGCGGATTCGTCCGCGGCCAGGTACACGGCCAGCGCGGCGATTTCCTCAGGCGTGCCCAGCCGGCCGATCGGCTGGCGGGCGATGAAGGCGCCGCGCACCTGCTCGACGGAGGCCGCCTGCGCCTGCGCCTGCGCCTGGATGCGCTCGCGCAGGGACGGCGACTCGATGGTGCCGGGACAGATGGCGTTGCAGCGGATGCCGCGCGTGACGAAGTCGGCCGCGATGGCCTTGCTCAGGCCGATCACCGCCGCCTTGGTCGTCCCATAAGCGAAGCGGTTGGGAACGCCCTTGATGCTGGAGGCGACGGAGGCGACGTTGATGATGGAGCCGCCGCCTGCAGCCAGCATGCCGGGCAGCACGGCCCGGCACATTTCATACATGGACGTTACGTTCAGCGCGAAGGAGAAGTCCCAGTCCTTGCGTTCGCACTCGAGGATCGAGCCCGCGCCGACGTAACCGGCGCAGTTGAAAAGCACGTCGATGGCGCCCGCGCCGGCGACCAGCGCGGCGATGGCGGCGGCGTCGGTGACGTCTAGCCTCCGGGTTTCGCACCCTGCAAGGCCCTGCAGCGACGCTTCATCCACATCAGTGGCGATGACACGCGCGCCCTCGCGCTGGAATTGCTGTGCCACGGCCCTGCCGATGCCGTTGCCCGCCGCGGTAACCAGGGCGACCTTGCCCGAAAGACGTCCAACCATTGTTCTCTACTCCTGTGTGGCGCCGGAGCGGTCGGCGATGAGGTCCATGCCCGCCGGGTAGCCGCTTCAGTAAAATTTCACCTGGAAAATTTAATTTCTCTCGTGATTTATGCCTATCCTATCGTCCAAGCTACTATCAATCAAAGAATAAGAGGGATCTTGGGATTGGTGTTTTCCCTTGGTGGAGTTCAAAGCAAAGGAAAAAGGATGATTTAATTTTCTCCATTGATATTAAAATTTCATAGAGAAAACATCTTCCTTGTGTGACCAGTCGGCTGGCCCATGCACGGACATCCTTGCCCTTCCCTGCCATGACCACAGACTCAGACAAGGTGCGCTACAGCGCTCCGGCCCTCGACAAGGGCCTGGACATCCTGGAGGTGCTCAGCAATGCTCCCGAAGGCTGCACCCTCAAGCAGCTGGCCGATGCGCTCGAACGCAGCGTCAGCGAAATCTTCCGCATGGTGGTGGCCCTGCACCGGCGCGAGTACATCCAGGCGGATGAGAACGATCGCTACACGCTGACCTTGAAGATGTTCCGACTGGCCCACCGTCAGCCGCCCTTGAAGCGGCTGGTGCAGACAGCGCTGCCGCTTCTGCGGGAACTTGCCGAGCGGGCGCGCCAGTCCTGCCACCTGGCGGTCTACGAGCAGGGCCGCAGCGTGGTGATTGCGCAGGTGGACAGCCCCGAGCGCTGGTCTCTCGGATTGAAGACCGGGGCGTTCATGGGGCTGACGGATACGTCATCGGGCCACATCCTGCTGGCCTACCAGGACGAAGTGGGACGAGCGCGCATGCTGCGCGACCACACCAAGGTCGAGGGTGAGCTGGACATCGACCCCGGGCACCTGTTTTCCATGCTGGAGCAGGTACGCGCGGCCGGCTGCTCGATGATGGCGAGCAAACAGATCCAGGGGGTCACCAATATCGCCTTTCCCGTGTACGGGCTGAACCATCGGGTGATGGCGGCGGTGAACGTGCCCTACATCGAACGCATCGACGCTGCGGCCGGGCCCTCCGTGGAGGAGGTGCGCCGGATAGCAGCCGAGATCTGCGTGCGCCTGTCGCGCCAGCTCGGCGCTGGCGACGAACCGTAAAGCCCGTGCCGTGGCGCTGCGCAGCGCAGGTTCAGCTGAGTGTGCGCTGCAGCCACTGCATGAACGCCGCGCACTCCCAGCGGTCCATGGTGCCGGTGCGCCAGCACAGGTAGTGCGCGTGCGGGCTGGGCGCGTCGATGTCGAACAGCCGCACCAGCAGGCCCTGGTCCAGCCAGGGCGCGCCCAGCTTCAGGCGCACCAGGGCCACGCCCATGCCGGCGGCCGCCGCGTCGCACATCAGGCCCACGTCGTTGAACTGCGAGCCCTCGTTGGGCGCGGGCCAGTCCAGGCCGCAGGCGTCGAACCAGCTGCGCCAGGGCTCCAGCGGACTCCTGAGCAGCTCCACCTCGGCCAGGTCCTCGGGCCGCTCGAAAGGGCCGTGCTCGCGCACGAAGGCCGGCGAGGCCAGGGGCGTGACGATGTCGCGCGCGATCTCCACGTGCTCCAGGTCGGCGTAGTGGCCGGGGCCGAAGCGCACCACCAGGTCGGCGTCCTCGGCTACCACGTCCAGCAGCGGGATGGACACCTGCAGCGCCAGGTCGATCTCGGGGTAGGCCTCGGTGAACTGGCGCAGGCGCGGGATCAGGATGGCGCGCGCAAACGTCGGCGTCACCGCGATCTTCAGGCGCCGCTTGGCCGGATTGGCGGCGGCGCCGGGGAAGCGCTGCAAGGCGGTCAGCCCCTCGCGCACGTGCGCCAGGTAGGCGCTGCCGTCTGTGGTGAGCGAGAAATCCGCCCGGCCGAACAGCCGCGTGCCCAGGATTTGCTCCAGCTGCTTGACGCGGTGGCTCACCGCGCTGGGCGTCACGCACAGCTCGTCGGCCGTTTGCGTCACGCTGCGCAGGCGCGCCAGGGCCTCGAAGGTCAGCAGGCACTGGATGGGGGGAATGCGGGTGGACATGGTGAATTTCTGGCGTCAGTCAACGAAAAAAGTGCTGCCTCTCGACATCGCACGGAAACATGCGCAGCGTCGAACCTGTGATTGTCAACAGCGCGGTGCTCTTGTGTTTGGTGATTGAGGTGGCGCACGCTCTCCGCAGGAACGGCAGGAAGCGCGAATTGGCGGGAGAAGCTCCTGTGTTCTAGACCCACGCAGCGCCGCTGCGAAGCTGCTGAATTCGCCAGCCCTGACTTGGCAGCCTTGCATGCTGTCGCGCCTGCCCTACGCAACTTCTGACCAAGCCGGGGGGTCACGCACGCTTGCACGTTCGGTCGTAAGCGTTGCGCGATAGTCGAAGCTTTCCCAGAGTGGGTTGCATCGCATTGCATCAATGTGATGTAATTCGATGCCGAATGGTGGTCAAGAAAGGGGCGGTGATGATGGTTGACGATGGGCAAGGAACGGTGAGGACGACTGTCACGGTGACCAAGCCTGATTACGAGGAGATGGAGCGTATCGCCAAGGCAAAGCGCGTCTCTGTCGCCTGGGTGGTGAGGGAAGCGGTGAGCGAATACCTGGCATCCAGCGCCTCATCTGGTCAGCCGGGGGATGGAGCTGAAAAGAGGCCTCAATGAAGTCGCTAGAACTGTTCGTCGGCGCCGGAGGTCTTGCCTTAGGAATGGGCAACGCGGGGTTTGAGCCCTCCTCAGTGGTCGAGTGGAATGAAAGCGCCTGCAGCACCATCCGGTTGAACCAGCAACGAGGAATCAAACAAGTCGCCGGTTGGAATTTGTTTCAAGGGGATGCACGAGAATTCGATTACACGTCGGTAGCGGAACGGATCACAGTAGTTTCTGGGGGGCCGCCGTGCCAACCTTTTTCTTTGGGAGGCAGTCACAAGGCTTACAACGATCAGCGCGACATGTTTCCTGAGGCCATCCGTGCGGTACGCGAGCTCAAGCCTGAAGCATTCATTTTCGAGAACGTGAAAGGTCTGCTAAGACAGTCATTCTCCACGTATGTGGAGTACATATATTTACAAATGTCCTATCCTGACGTAGTGAAAAAAGCCGGGGAGGAGTGGTATGACCACTTGTCGCGATTAGAGCGTCTGCACACAGTGGTTCATCGCCGTCCTTCCGCCGGCGGCACACGGTATCAGGTGGTTTTTCGACTTCTCAACGCAGCAAATTATGGTGTGCCGCAAAAGCGGGAACGAGTCTTTTTCGTGGGTTTCCGCGAGGATGTCGACGTTGAGTGGTCTTTTCCTGCGCCAACGCACTCTGCAGACGCACTACTGGTGGATCAATGGGTTACAGGCGAGTACTGGAAACGCAATGAAGTTCGCGCGTGTGATCGCCCAGAATTACCGGAAAAGGTACGCCCGAGAGTGGCGTTGCTGCGCAGTCTCGATCTGGAAGGGGTCGCGTTATCGCCGTGGTGCACCGTACGGGAAGCACTACGCGGTCTTCCAGACCCAGTGCTCCAGCCCGACAACGACGTTCCGAACCATATCTACTGGCCGGGCGCTCGTCCTTATCCGGGGCACACGGGCAGCGCGCTCGACGAGCCATCCAAGGCTCTCAAGGCCGGCGATCACGGTGTTCCCGGAGGGGAAAACATGATTGCCTTTCCCAATGGAAGCTACCGATATTTCACGGCGCGCGAAGCGGCGCGCATTCAAACTTTCCCGGATGATTTCGTTTTTAGCGGCTCTTGGAGTGAGACCATGCGGCAGTTAGGAAACGCCGTGCCGGTCAAGCTTGGAGAAGCCGTCGCTAAGTCCGTTTCGCTTGCTCTGGGGCGGCATTGCGCTCGTGGCTGCTCCTGAGTGAAAATTCAGAAATGCCCCTTCGTCCTCATCCGGCTCCACAATCAGTGGTACCGCTTTTCCCGAGAAGAAAGCCGATAACCGCTCCCGCAACACATCGGCAGTCAAGGAGCCGGTAGCGAGCTTTTCAGCGAATTTTCGGCCAGGGTGCAGAACATCCCAGGGCGATGCGAACTGCATGGCGCGGCGGTTGCCCGGATCCTTGTTGCCGAATCCATCTATCACTCGGTTCCCAGACGGGGGTGAACATTTCGATGAGCATGTTCTCACCCAGCGGTATCCAAATATCATCGACGACCAGCGCCTGGTAATGGAAATCGGCGAGGTCAAGATTTGCGCATTCTTCTATCGACTTCGCGTGCTGGTTCAGGCGGTTGCGTAAAGCGGTACCTGCGAGGAAGTTGTCATTTCCGAAGCCGCCCTTGCGCCCGCCTTTTGGGATGGCCTTCCCGATGTAGATCGGCTGGCGGAATGCCCCATGCGTGTTGAGTTCCGCGACAGGGGCATAAGAAGTAAAGGCGCCGGTGTAGTAGATGACGTACACACCGGCGCCGGCGAGGGCTCCGGTATCCGCCAGCTGCCGCACAGGGCAGGCAAGCAGGGTTGCAGCAACGCTCCGGCCAAGATTGCGCTTTTCCAGCGGGTTGTACGCTTCAGCAGCCATTCGACTCCTCCATAGTCTTCAATCGCAGGGAGCGGGCTAGCGGAACACCACGGTCTTGTGCCCGTTGGGCAGCACGCGGTGCTCGCTGTGCCACTTCACGGCGCGCGCCAGCACCAGGCTTTCGGTGTCGCGGCCGCGGGCCGTGAGGTCTTCCACGGTGTCGGTGTGGTCGGCGCGGGCCACGTCCTGCTCGATGATGGGGCCTTCGTCCAGGTCGGCCGTGACGTAGTGGGCGGTGGCGCCGATCAACTTCACGCCGCGCTCGTGCGCCTGGTAGTAGGGCCGCGCGCCCTTGAAGCTGGGCAGGAAGCTGTGGTGGATGTTGATGGCGCGCCCGGCCAGCCTGGTGCACAGGTCGTTGGAGAGCACCTGCATGTAGCGCGCCAGCACCACCAGCTCGGCGCCCTCCTGCTCGATGATCTCGTACTGGCGCGCCTCGGCCTGGGCCTTGGTGGCGGCGCTGACCGGGATGTGGTGGAAGGGGACGTCGTAGCTGGCCGCCAGCTGGTAGAAGTCGCGGTGGTTGCTGATGATGGCCGCCACCCGGATCGGCAGCAGGCCGCTTTTCACGCGAAACAGCAGGTCGTTCAGGCAGTGGCCCTCGCGGCTGACCATGATCACCGTCGGCATCGGCAGGTTGCGCTGGTGCAGGCCCAGGCGCATCTGCAGGGGCTGGCCGAACTCCTGCAGGTGCGCGCGCAGCGTGGCCGCGTCGTGGCCGGCGCAGGCGAACTGCACGCGCATGAAGAACAGCCCGGTGGCGTGGTCGTTGTACTGCGCGGCTTCCTCGATGTTGGCGCCGTGCTCCAGCAGGAAGCCCGAGACGGCGTGCACCAGCCCCAGCCGGTCGGGGCAGGAGAGCGTCAAAATGTAAGTGTGGCTCATGGCTGCGATTGTCGCAGCCCGGCCGTGTACGTTGGGGGGCCATGGACATCGACGCTTTGCGGCGCCAAGCCCGCATGACGCCCCTGTGGGGCATGTTGCTGTACCTGGCGGCGGGTGCCGCCTGGGTGGCTGCGGGCGACTGGCTGCTCGACCGCTGGCTGCACGGCAGCGAGCACATGCGCTGGTGGCAGTCGTTCAAGGGCTGGCTGTTCGTGCTGGCCAGCAGCCTGCTGGCCGGGTGGCTGCTGGCGCGCATGCGCCGCGCCGAGCAGCTGCGCTCGGCGCTGTCGCATGAGCTGGCGCAGGTCGCGCATCACGCCCCGGCCGGCATCGCGCGCGTCGATCCGCACAGCCTGGCCACGCTGTGGGCCAACGACCGGCTGTGCGGCTGGCTAGGGCTGTCGCTGGAGGCGCTGCGCGGGCAGCCTTTGCGCGACCTGGTGCAGCCGGCAGACCTGGCGCAGGCCCGCCGGCAGCTGCAGGCGCTGCTGACCGGGCGCATCCAGCACTACCAGTGCGAGTGCCCGCGCCGCCCGGCCGGCGGCGGCGAGCCCATGCCGGTGCTGTGCAACGTCAGCCTGGTGCCGGGCGCGGTGGGCATGCCGGCGCACCTGGTGTGCGTGCTGCAGGACACGGGCGAGGTCGGCGCCGCCCGCGCTGCGCTCACGCACAGCCAGCACGTGCTGGGCCTGGCGCTTTCGGGCAGCGGCAGCGGCCTGTGGGACTGGGACCTGGCCCGCCAGCGCTCGACCGACTCGCCCAGCCTGCTGCAGCTGCTGCGCCACCAGGGCCCGCCGCCCGAGGAGGGCAGCCTGCTGCTGGCGCGCCTGCACGCGGACGACCGCGAGCGCATCCAGGCCGCGGTGGACCGTGCCATCGCCAGCGGCCAGCCCTTCGACGAGACCGCGCGCCTGCAGCGCTTCGACGGGACCTGGTGCTGGTTCCATGCGCGCGGCCAGCGCCACCCTGGACGCGCACGGCCAGCCCGAGTGCTTCTCCGGCATCCTGACCGACCTGAGCGCGCGCCGCGCCGCCGAGGAGCGCCAGCGCCTGGCCGCCACGGTGGTGGACAACACCATCGAGGGCGTGGTGGTGACCGACGCGGACAACCACATCCTGTCGGTGAACGCCGCATTCACGCGGCTGCTGGGCTACACCGAGCAGGAGCTGCAGGGCCTGACGCCGCGCGTGTTCAAGTCCGGCCGGCACGACAAGGCCTTCTACCAGGCGATGTGGGACAGCATGGCGCGCACCGGCCACTGGCAGGGCGAGATCTGGAACCGGCGCAAGAACGGCGAGATCTTTCCCGAGCGCATGTCGTTGTCCGCGGTGCAGGACGCGCAGGGCGCGGTCACGCACTACGTGTGCATGTTCACCGACATCTCCGAGGGAAAAGCGCCAGCACGAGCGGCTGGAGTTCCTGGCGCATTGCGACCCCCTCACCGGGCTGCCCAACCGGCTGCATTTCGGCGAGCAGCTGCACGACGTGGTGCTGCAGGCGCAGCGCAGCGGCGAGCAGCTGGCCGTGCTGCTGCTGAACCTGGACCGCTTCAAGGATGTCAACGGCAGCTGGGGCCACGCGGTGGGCGATCAGGTGCTGCAGCACATCTCCACCCAAGTGCGCTCGGCGCTGCGCCCGGGCGACCTGATAGCGCGCCTGGCGGGCGACGAGATCGCGGTGGTGGCGCGCCACCTGCGCCACGAAGACGGCGCCGCCGCCATGGCCCGCAACCTGATCCAGGTGGCCGCGCGCCCCTGGCACTCGCCCGACGGCATGGCCGTGGTGGTGGGCGCCAGCGTGGGCATCTGCATGTTCCCGGAGCACGCGGCCAGCGCCCAGCTGCTGCTGCAGGGCGCGCACGCCGCCGTCTATGGCGCCAAGGCGCTGGGGCGCGGGGGCTTCTGCTTTTTCTCCGAGCAGATGACGCAGGCCGCGCGCGAGCGGCTGCAGATCGAGGCGCGGCTGCGCGCGGCGCTGGCGCTGGGGCACCTGCGCCTGCACTACCAGCCGCAGGTGGACGTGGCCAGCGGGCGCATCGTCGGCGCCGAGGCGCTGGTGCGCTGGCTGGACCCCGAGGAGGGGCTGATCGCGCCGGTGCGCTTCATCCCGGTGGCCGAGAGCTCGGGCGTGATTGGCGCGCTGGGCGCCTGGGTGTTGCGCGAGGCCTGCCGCCAGGGCCGCGCCTGGCGCGACGCCGGCCTGCCCGAGCTGCGCATCGCGGTCAACGTCTCGCCGCGCCAGTTCCAGCTGCACGACGTGGCCGGCAGCACCGCGCAGGCGCTGGCCGAGAGCGGCTTTTCCGCCCGCTGCCTGGAGCTCGAGCTGACCGAGACGGCACTGGCCGAGCGCCCCGAGGAGGCGCGCCAGACGCTGCTGGCGCTGCACGCGCTGGGCGTGCACATCGCGGTGGATGACTTCGGCACCGGCTACTCGTCGCTGGCGCACCTGAAGCGCTTTCCCATCGACGTGCTGAGATCGACCAGGGCTTCATCCGCGACATCCCGGCCAGCGCCGACGACATGGCCATCAGCGCCGCCATCATCGCCATGGGCCACAGCCTGGGGCTGCAGGTGGTGGCGGAAGGGGTGGGAGACGCCCGCGCAGCTGGCCTTCCTGCAGGGCCGCGGCTGCGACCTGTACCAGGGCTGGCTGTGCAGCCGGGCGCTGCCGGCCGACGACTTCGCCGCCCGTGGCGCGCCAGCCTTCAGCGCGGCGCCGATGCCGGCGCCGGCCAGCGCGCGCGCAGCCCGGCGCAGTAGTCCTCAGCCGCGCGCGCCGCCGTGGGCTGGATGAAGTCTGCTTCTTTTTCAATAGCTGCAGGCCGGCCCTCCACCTGGGCAATCGCCACTTTATGGGCCACCTCCTGGCCCAGCCAGGTGGGCACGCCCAGGCTGCGCTGCACGTGGCCGGAGCCGGCCAGCAGCAGCGCCGTGCGCCCCGGCCGCAGCGCCTGGCGCAGCGCGCGCGCCAGGCTGGCGTCGCGCGCCAGCTGTACGCGCACCATGGGCGCGACGCGCGCCGGCGGCAGCAGGCCGCAGTGCCCGTCCTCGATGGCGGCGCGCTGGCGCGCCAGCGCTGCGGGCGGCAGGTGCGCGTCCAGCGCCGCGTCCTGCTGCGCGGCGCGCAGCGCGGCCGCGTCCAGGTCGCCGCCGCGCACCGGCACGCCGGCGGCCACCGCCGCCATGACCGGCCCGGCGTAGCGCTGCCAGGGCCAGGCGGCCTCGTCCCAGCGCAGCGCGGCGCGCACCTGGGCGGGGCTGGCGCCGGGCGCCAGGCCGTCGGCGGCCGGCGCCGGCCTCGGCCATCTCGATCACCAGCGCCGCCAGCCGCCCGCGCGCGGCCAGCCAGCGCACGCTGCCTTCCTCCCACTGCTGGTGCTCGGGGGGCGTCGTGCTGCTCGCCCAGCAGCAGCGCCGGCACGCCCTGCCAGCGCTGCAGCTGCGCGTGCCAGGGGCGGGGCGGCGCATCGTCCGGGCTGGCGGGCGCCGGCGCTGGCGCCGTGCAGCCGGCCAGCAGGGCCAGCGCCAGCGCCAGGGGCCAGGCCGGGGGCCGGGGGCAGAACCGGCGGCGCCGGGGCGGGGCAAAGCTGTTCATCGCAGCATGGTAATTGTTGCCCCGGCGCGACGAGGGCAAAAACGGGCTTGCCAAAGCCGCCAGTCCCTGGATGCCCGCATGGCGTGCGGATGGCGTGCTACGAAAATTTCCTGGCAGCGGCTGCCGGCGCCGGTCTTTGTCCTGGCGCTGGGCAGACGGGCCGCCTGCCGGTGTACAACCCCGGGTTCGCGCGCGCCAGCCGCGCGCCACGGCGACGGGCCGACCCCGCTCCGATTCCGGGCCGCCCGCGTCGCCCCTCCCCCCATTTCCTGCCGAGAACCCCACGCCATGCAACGCGAAACCACCAGCCTCGCCCCCAGCCTGACCCCCCAGCCCATCAGCCAGGACGTGCTGGGCGAAAAAGTCTTTCAAGAACGGCGAGAGCGACGTGGACCACCTGTATGCGCGCGTGGCGCGCGCGCTGGCGTCGGTGGAAAAGCCCGAGCTGCGCGAGAAGTTCGAGCAGCGCTTCCTGGACAACCTGCGCCTGGGCGCCATCGGCGCCGGCCGCATCATGAGCGCCGCCGGCACCGACATCCAGGCCACGCTGATCAACTGCTTCGTGCAGCCCGTGGGCGACTGCATCCAGGGTGTGGACGACGCCGGCTACCCCGGCATCTACGAGGCCCTTCGTGAGGCCGCGGAGACCATGCGCCGCGGCGGCGGCGTGGGCTACGACTTCTCGCGCATCCGCCCGCGCGGCGCGCTGGTCAAGGGCACGCACTCCATGGCCTCGGGCCCGTGCAGCTACATCAACGTCTTCGACCAGTCCTGCTCGACGGTGGAGAGCGCCGGCGCCCGGCGCGGCGCGCAGATGGGCGTGCTGCGCATCGACCACCCGGACGTGCTGGACTTCATCACCGCCAAGCGCACCCCCGGGCGCTGGAACAATTTCAATGTCTCGGTGGGCGTGCCGGACGCCTTCATGCAGGCGGTGGAGCAGGACGGCCAGTGGGAGCTGGTGCACGCCGCGGCCCCGGGCCAGGAGCTGCAGCAGGACGGCGCCCGCCAGCGCGCCGACGGCCAGTGGGTCTACCGCACGCTGCGCGCGCGCGAGCTGTGGGACACCATCATGAAGTCCGCCTACGACTTCGCCGAGCCGGGCATCCTGTTCCTGGACCAGATCAACACCGACAACAACCTGCACTACACCGAGAGCATCCAGGCGACGAACCCTTGCGGCGAGCAGCCGCTTCCGCCCTACGGCTGCTGCGACCTGGGGCCCGTCATCCTGACGCGCTTCGTGCGCAACCCCTTCGGCATGCATGGCGAGGCGGCGTTCGACTTCGGCGCCTTCGAAGCCGCCGTGGCCACGCAGGTGCGCGCGCTGGACAACGTGCTGGACGTGACGTTCTGGCCGCTGCCCCAGCAGCAGGCCGAGTCCGCCGCCAAGCGCCGCATCGGCGTGGGCTTTACCGGCATGGGCAACACGCTGGCGATGCTGAAAAGGCCGAGGAAATGGCGCCACCACCGCCAGGAAGGGCGCGACATGGCGGTGCAGATCGCCCGGCGCATGCGCGACGCGGCCTACCGCGCCTCGGGGTCGAGCTGGCCAGGAAAAGGGCGCCTTCCCCGGGGAGGGGAAAAGTTCGACGCCGCCGGCTACCTGGCCGAGGGCACCTTTGCCAGAGGGCCTGCCTGCCCGAGGACATCAAGAAATCCATCAGGAGAGCACGGCATGGGGGGGGGGGGGGGGCAGGGCAGGAACAGCCACCTGCCGCCCATCGCCCCCACGGGCACGGTGGGGGGGGCAAGCCTTGGCCTTCGCCGCCGACAACGCCTCCAACGGGATCGAGCCTCGCCCTTTTCCTTCTGGCGCACCTTCCGACACGCGCAGGAAGCGCGAGGCTGATGGCAGCAAAGAGCGAGTACGTGGTGGAAGACCATGCTTGGCGCCGTACCGTGGCGCCTGGGGGAAAACTGCGGCCACATGGAGCAGCTGCCCCCCGAGTATTTGCTCAGCGCCATGGACATGTCCGCCAGCGACCACGTGGCCATGATGGAGGCCGTGCAGCCCTACGTGGACACGGCGATCTCCAAGACCGTCAACGTGCCGGCGGACTACCCCTACGAGCGCTTCAAGGACCTGTACCTGCAGGCCTGGCACTCGGGCCTGAAGGGCCGGGCCACCTACCGGCCCAACAGCATCCTGGCCCGCGCGGCGCCTGGAAGTCACCGCCCGCCCGCCGCACCGGCGCCGGCCGCAGCGCCCGCGCCGGCCATCGAGCCGCCGGCGCCGGCTTGATCCCATGCGCAGCGTGATCGAGAGCCGGCCCAGCGGCGGCCTGTCGGCCGTGGCCGAGAAGGTCGAGTACCTGGATGCAGGAAGGCCACAGAGCGCCTGCACCTGATCGTGTCCTTCCTGCCGGTTGCGGACGGGCGCGGCGGCGTGGCGGACCGGGCCATCGAGTTCTTCATGCCCGTGGGCCAGAGCGGCGAGTCGCAGCAGTGGATCACCTCCAGCATGCCCGCCTGCTGTCGCTGGCCGCGCGCGGCAGCTTTCTCCTGGAGCGCGCGCTGTCGGACATGCGCAAGGCGGCCTGGGACCGCGGCCCCGTGCGCCTGGGCCAGCACACCCGCGCCGACGGCGTGACAGGTGCCGCTGTGGCACGACTCCGAGGTGGCGGCCGTGGCCTACGCGGTGCAGAACATCCTGGCGCGGCGCACCAGCGCCCCCGAGCAGCAGCAGCTGCCCCTGGACGAGCCGGCCATCAGCGCCAGCGGCATGCCGCCCGCCATGGCCGGCAAGAAATGCTTCGAGTGCGGCGCCCACGCCGTGATCCGCAAGGACGGCTGCGACTATTGCACGCAGTGCGGGGCGCTGGGCAGCTGCGGCTGAGGGGGCGGGCGCCGGCAAGCTCCTGTTTTGGTAGCTGATTGCCGTTGATCGGCGCCGGCATGCGGCCGATTTCGACCCCTGGGGGCAGGGCGGGCGGCCGCCCGCCTACACTGCAGCCATGCGCCACCGACTGACCCTCTCGACCAAGCCGCTGGCCAAATGGGCACGGCCTTTTCGCTCGCGGCGCTGGCCTCCATCGGCTTCACCCTGTGGGTGACCTGGAGCTGGAGGGCGGCGCGGCAGCGGTGAACGAGGCCGGCCGGCTGCGCATGAACATGCTGCGCACGGTGCTGGTGCAGCAGGGGCACCAATCCCCCGAGAAGGTCGGCCACCTGGCGCAGCGCTTTGACGCCAGCCTGGAGCTGCTGCGCACGGGCGATCCGGCGCGCCCGCTGTTCGTGCCCTGGAGCGAGGCCACGCGCCAGCACTACGCCGCCATCGTGCGCGAGTGGGGTAGGCGATCCGCGCCCAGTGGCTGGCCCGGCCGCCCACGCGCGAGCAGGCCCTGGCGCGCGGCGACGCCTTCGTCACCGAGCTGGACGCCTTCGTGCAGGCCATCGAGGAGACAGATCGCCCGCTGGACGGCCGCCCTGCACCTGTTCCAGCTCATGATGGTGGTGCTGGTGATCGCTGCGGCCGTCACCTTCATGGCGCTGAGCTACCTGCTGGCGCTCAACCCCGTGACGCGGCTGCAGCAGGCGCTGGCGCGGGTGCAGCGCGGCGAGCTGGGCACGCGCCTGCCAGTGGAGACCGACGACGAGTTCGGCCAGCTCACCGCCGGCTTCAACCGCATGGCCCATGCCTTGCAGGCCTCGCACGCCGACCTGGAGCGCAAGGTGCGCGACAAGACCGCCAGCGTCGAGGAGCGCAACCAGCGCCTGACCGCGCTCTACCAGGTCAGCGCCCTGGCGGCCGACGCCAGCAGCCTGGACGTGCTGACCCAGGGCTTCGTGCGCCAGGTGCGCCAGGTCGCCGGGGCCGACGCGGCGGCGGTGCGCTGGTCCGACGAGGCCAACGAGCGCTACGTGCTGCTGGCCGCCGACGGCCTGCCCAAGGCCATGGCCGAGGAGGAGCATTGCGTGATCGCCGGCTCCTGTGAATGCGGCCAGCCCCAGGACACGGCGCGCATGCGCGTCATCCCCATCCTGCCGTTCACCGACGTGCAGCTGCCGCACTGCCGCGAGGCGGGCTTCCAGACCGTCATCAGCGTGCCCGTGCAGCTGCACCAGCGCCTGCTGGGCGAGGTGACCCTGTTCTTTCGCCGGCCCTACGAGCTGGCCGACGACACGCGCGAGCTGCTGGCCAGCGTGGCGCGCCACCTGGCCAGCGCCATGGAGAACCTGCGCGTCACGGCCCTGGAGCGCGAAGCCGCCGTGGCCGCCGAGCGCAGCCTGATCGCGCGCGAGCTGCACGACTCCATCGCCCAGTCGCTGGCGTTCCTGAAGATCCAGGTGCAGCTGCTGCAGGGCGCCGTGGCCCGGGGCAACGCGGCGGCGCGCGACAGCTGCATCGCCGAGCTGGACGCCGGCGTGCGCGAGTGCTACGCCGACGTGCGCGAACTGCTGGTGCACTTTCGCACCCGCACCCAGGACGAGGACATCGAGGCCGCGCTGCGCGCCACGCTGTCCAAGTTCGAGCACCAGACCGGCGTGCCCACGCAGCTGGCCATGGCCGGGCAGGGGCGGCCGCTGGCGCCGGACGTGCAGATCCAGGTGCTGCACATCGTGCAGGAGGCGCTGTCCAACGTGCGCAAGCACGCTGGCGCGCGCCAGGTGCAGCTGCACGTGCAGCGCCACCCGCGCTGGCGCTTCGAGGTGCGCGACGACGGCTGCGGCTTCGACCCCCAGGCCGTGCCGCCGGATTCGCTGCACGTCGGGCTGGGCATCATGCGCGAGCGCGCCGAGCGCATCGGCGCGCAGCTCGCGGTGCAGCCGGGCGCCGGCGGGCGGGGCACCGTGGTGGCGCTGGAGCTGCCGCTGGCGCCGGCGGTGGACGGCGCCCCGCCTGCGCCCGCGCCCGCCCAGGCGCCGCAAGGCCACCCGGCCGCAGGCCGGCCCTGACACCCCGCCGGAGACAAGGCCCATGCCCCCCGTGAACGACGACGACGCCATCACCCTGTTCCTGATCGACGACCACACGCTGCTGCGCCGCGGCCTGGTGGCCCTGCTCAGCCAGCATGCCGACCTGCGCGTGGTGGGCGAGGCCGGCGACGCCAGCGAGGCGCTGCGCCTGGTGCCGCAGCTGGCGCCCCGCATCATCCTGCTGGACAACCACCTGCCGGGGGTGCGCGGCGTGGACGCCATCGCCGGCCTGCGCGCCGCCTCGCCCGCCAGCCGCGTGCTGATGCTCACGGTGAGCGAGGACGGCGCCGACCTGGCCACGGCGCTGCAGCGCGGCGCCCAGGGCTACCTGCTCAAGACCATAGACGGCGAGCTGCTGGCCGAGGCCATCCGCCGCGCCGCGCGCGGCGAGCCCGTGGTCAGCCCGGAGATGATGGGCAAGCTGGCGGCGGCGTTCCAGTCGCAGGGCGCGCCGCCCACACCGGCCGCGCCGGCGCCGGCGCCGGCCGAGGACGGCGCCGCGCCCCTGTCGCCGCGCGAGGCCGAGGTGCTGCGCGAGATCGCGCGCGGCGCCAGCAACAAGGAAATCGCCCGCACCCTGGACATCGCCGAGACCACGGTGAAGATCCACGTGCAGCACATCCTGCGCAAGCTGGGCCTGAGCTCGCGCGTGCAGGCAGCGGTCTACGCCTCCGACCGGCAGCGCGCGGACTGAAGCACCGCGTGGCAGGGGAGGCCTTCAAATTTGATAGCAAACTCCCGTTATCGCACGCCGGCAAGCAGGGGTTTTGGTTAAAAAACCGGCGTACAGGGGCCCGCGGCCATAGTTCTTTGGTACTACTACCCCGGGCGCGGCCATCGTTCTTCTGCCGCGCCGCGCCCCTGCCACTGAAGGATGGGCAAGCCGGCCGGTTGCGGTGACCATGGCGTCATCCCACAACCGGAACTACCCGCATGACCACCCCGCCCAAGACAGCGGCAGTCGATCCCCGCAAGAGCCGCCAGGCCTGGTCGGTGCTCCTGGTGAGCACGCTGGCCTTTACCGCCTGTTTCATGGTCTGGATGATGTTCGGCGTCATCGGCATCCCGATCAAGAAGCTGCTGAACCTCAACTCCACGCAGTTCGGGCTGCTCACCGCCATGCCGGTGCTCACGGGTTCGCTGATCCGCGTGCCCCTGGGCATCTGGACCGACAAATACGGCGGGCGCATCGTCATGACGGTGCTGCTGGCCATCACCGTGCCCGCCATCTGGATGATGGGCTACGCCACCGAGTACTGGCACTTCCTGGTCATAGGCCTGTTCGTGGGCCTGGCCGGCGGCGCCTTCTCGGTGGGCACGCCCTACGTGGCGCGCTGGTTCCCCAAGCAGCGCCAGGGCATGGCCATGGGCGTGTACGGCGCGGGCAACTCGGGCGCGGCGGTGAACAAGTTCGTCGCCCCGGTCATCCTGGTGGCCTTCGGCTGGCAGGCCGTGCCGCATGTCTATGCCGCCATCATGCTGGGCGTGCTGGTGCTGTTCTGGATCTTCAGCGCCAGCGACCCCACGCACCTGGTGGCCAGCAACGTCCGCTTCACCGACCAGCTCAAGGCCCTGAAGGACCCCAAGGTGCTCAAGTACTGCCAGTACTACAGCATCGTCTTCGGCGGCTACGTGGCCCTGGCGCTGTGGATGGTGCAGTACTACGTGGGCGAATACGGCCTGGACATCCGCGTCGCCGCGCTGCTGGCTGCGTGCTTCTCGCTGCCCGGCGGCGTGCTGCGGGCGATCGGCGGCGTGCTGTCGGACAAGTACGGCGCGCACAGCGTGACCTGGTGGGTCATGTGGGTCAGCTGGATCTGCCTGTTCCTGCTGTCCTACCCGCAGACCGACTTCACCATCCTCACCGTGGACGGTGCCAAGACCTTCCACATCGGCCTGAACGTGTACGTCTTCACCGGCCTGATGTTCGTCCTGGGCATCGCCTGGGCCTTCGGCAAGGCCAGCGTGTTCAAGTACATCAGCGACGACTACCCCGGCAACATCGGCGCCATCAGCGGCATCGTGGGCCTGGCCGGCGGCCTGGGCGGCTTCATCCTGCCCATCCTGTTCGGCGTGCTGATGGACTGGACGGGCATCCGCTCCAGCGCCTTCATGCTGATGTACGGCGTGGTCTGGGTGTCGCTCATCTGGATGTACTGGACCGAGGTGCGCCGCACCGACGTCATGGCCCCGCACGGCGCTGGCGCCGTGCTGCGCTGAACCCCACACTTCAACGGAGACCGCACATGTCTTCCCTTCCCAACGCCCCATCTGCCAGCGCGCGCAAGGGCCGGCTGCTGACCCTGTGGACGCCCGAGGACAAACAGTTCTGGGCGCGCGAGGGCGAGGCCGTCGCCAAGCTCAACCTGTGGATCTCGGTGCCCGCGCTGTTCGTGGCCTTCGCCATCTGGCAGGTCTGGAGCGTGGTCGCGGTGAACCTGCCCAACCTGGGCTTCAAGTACTCGACCAACCAGCTGTTCTGGCTGGCGGCGGCGCCGGCGCTGTCGGGCGCCACGCTGCGCATCTTCTACTCGTTCATGGTGCCGATCTTCGGCGGGCGGCGCTGGACGGCGCTGTCCACCGCGTCGCTCCTGATCCCGGCGATCGGCATCGGCATGGCGGTGCAGGACACCAGCACCAGCTACCCGACCATGCTGATCCTGGCGCTCTTGTGCGGCCTGGGCGGGGGCAACTTCAGCTCCAGCATGGCCAACATCAGCTTCTTCTTTCCAAAGGAGCGCAAGGGCTCGGCGCTGGGCGTGAACGCGGGCCTCGGGAACCTGGGCGTGTCGGTGGTGCAGTTTTTGAGCCCGCTGGTCATCACCCTGGGCATCTTCGGCATCTTCGGCGGCGAGCCGCAGGTCATGCTGCGCAACGGCGAGCAGCAGCACGTGTGGGCGCAGAACGCGGCCTTCATCTGGGTGCCATGGATCGCGGTGGTGTCGCTGGCCGCCTGGTTCGGCATGCACGACATCGCCGACGCCCGCGCCAGCTTCGCCGCGCAGGCCGCCATCTTCAAGCGCAAGCACAACTGGGTCATGTGCCTGCTGTACCTGGGCACCTTCGGCTCGTTCATCGGCTTTGCGGCCGGCTTTCCGCTGCTCATGAAGAGCCAGTTCCCCAGCATCAACCCGCTGGCCTACGCCTGGCTGGGGCCGCTGGTGGGCGCCGTGATCCGGCCCTTCGGCGGCTGGCTGGCCGACAAGTTCGGCGGCGCGCGCGTCACGCTGTGGAACTTCCTGGCCATGGCGCTGGGCGTGCTGGGCGTGCTGTACTTCCTGCCCAAGGGCACGGGCGGGCACATCATGCCGTTCGGCCCCCAGGAAGGCAGCTTCATGGGCTTCTTCCTGATGTTCCTGGTGCTGTTCTTCACCACCGGCATCGGCAATGGCTCCACCTTCAGCATGATCCCGGCGATCTTCCTGAAGCTGAAACTGCGCGAGGCGCCCGAGGCCGACGAGGCCGCCCGCGCCGCCGCCATCAAGGAAGGCAACACCGAGGGCGCCGCCGCCCTGGGCTTTGCCGGCGCCCTGGGCGCGTATGGCGGTTTCTTCATTCCCAAAAGCTACGGCAGCTCGATCGCCGCCACCGGCGGGCCCGAGCTGGCACTCTGGGTGTTTGCTGGTTTCTACCTGGTATGTGTCGTCGTGACCTGGTGGTATTACGCCCGCAGGAACGCCGAGATGCCCGTCTGATCAGGCACCATGTCCGCAGCGCCGCTCTGCCACCTCTTACAGCACCCCGCATCTAAGGAGCCACGATGAGTCACTTCCTCGACCGTCTCACCTATTTCTCGCAGCCGCGCGAAAGTTTTTCCGGCGGCCATGGCCAGGTCACCGGGGAAGACCGCACCTGGGAGGACGCCTACCGCAACCGCTGGGCGCACGACAAGATCGTGCGCTCCACCCACGGCGTGAACTGCACCGGATCGTGCTCCTGGAAGGTGTATGTGAAGGGCGGCATCGTCACCTGGGAAACCCAGCAGACCGACTACCCGCGCACGCGCTGGGACATGCCCAACCACGAGCCGCGCGGCTGCTCGCGCGGCGCCAGCTACAGCTGGTACCTGTACAGCGCCAACCGCGTCAAGTACCCCATGGTGCGCGCGCGCCTCCTGCGCCTGTGGCGCCAGGCGCGCCAGACGCTGGGGCCGGTGGAAGCGTGGCAAAGCATCGTCAGCGACGACGCCAAGCGCAGCGAATACCAGAAGGTGCGCGGCATGGGCGGCTTTGCGCGCTCCAGCTGGGACGAGGTCAACGAGATCGTCGCCGCCTCCAACATCCACACCATCAAGCGCCACGGGCCGGACCGGATCATCGGTTTTTCGCCCATTCCGGCGATGTCGATGATCAGCTACGCGGCCGGCACGCGCTACCTGTCGCTGATCGGCGGCGTGTGCATGAGCTTCTACGACTGGTACTGCGACCTGCCGCCGTCGTCGCCGCAGGTGTGGGGCGAGCAGACCGACGTGCCCGAGAGCGCCGACTGGTACAACTCCAGCTACATCATCGCCTGGGGCTCCAACGTGCCGCAGACGCGCACGCCGGACGCGCACTTCTTCACCGAGGTGCGCTACAAGGGCACCAAGACCGTCGCCGTGACGCCGGACTTCTCCGAGGTCGCCAAGCTGTCCGACATCTGGCTGCACCCCAAGCAGGGCACGGACGCGGCGATTGCCATGGCCATGGGCCACGTGATCCTGAAGGAGTTCTACTTCCCGGAAAACGGTGAGAGGAGCGCCTACTTCGACGACTACGTGCGCCGCTACACCGACATGCCCATGCTGGTCACCTTGAAGGAAAAGGTGCTGGAGAGCGGCGAGACGGTGCTGGTGCCCGACCGCTACGTGCGCGCCAGCGACTTTGACGAGGCCCTGGGCCAGGCCAACAACCCCGAGTGGAAGACCGTGGCGCTGGACGAATCCGGTGCTGTCGTCGTGCCGCAGGGCGCGATCGGCTTCCGCTGGGGCCCGGACGGGCGCGCCGACAAGGGCCAGTGGAACCTGGAGCAAAAGAACGCCGGCGACGGCAGCGAGGTGCGCCTGCGCCTGTCGCTGCTGGAAGGCGACAAGGCCAGCGAGACCGCCCGCGTCGGCTTCCCGTATTTCGGCGGCATCGCCACCGAGGACTTCCCCACCAACGTGCAGTCCGACGTGCTGGTGCGCACCGTGCCGGTGCAGCGCCTGGAGCTCGCCGGCGGCAGCACCCTGGTGGCCACGGTGTTCGACCTGCAGGTGGCCAACTACGGCGTGGCGCGCGGCCTGCCCGGCGAGTTCGCCGCCAGGGACTTCGACGACAACCACCCCTACACGCCGGCCTGGCAGGAGCAGATCACCGGCACGCCGCGCGACCAGGTCATCACCGTGGCGCGCCAGTTCGCGCAGAACGCGCACGACACCGAGGGCCGCTCCATGGTCATCATCGGCGCGGCGATGAACCACTGGTACCACTGCGACATGAACTACCGCGGCGTCATCAACATGCTGATGATGTGCGGCTGCATCGGCAAGAGCGGCGGCGGCTGGGCGCACTACGTGGGCCAGGAAAAGCTGCGCCCGCAGACCGGCTGGACGCTGCTGGCCTTCGCCCTGGACTGGATCCGCCCGCCGCGCCACCAGAACTCCACCAGCTTCTTCTACGCGCACACCGACCAGTGGCGCTACGAGAAGATCGGCGTGGAGGAAGTGCTCTCGCCGCTGGCCGACCGGAACGCCTACAGCGGCAGCATGATCGACTACAACGTGCGCGCCGAGCGCATGGGCTGGCTGCCGTCGGCGCCGCAGCTCAAGACCAACCCGCTGCAGGTGGTGCGCGACGCGCAGGCCGCCGGCCTCGATCCCAAGGACTATGCGGTGCAAGGGCTCAAGAGCGGCGACCTCAAGCTCAGCTGCATCGACCCCGACCACCCCGACAACTGGCCGCGCAACATGTTCGTGTGGCGCTCCAACATCCTGGGCTCCTCGGGCAAGGGCCACGAGTACTTCCTCAAGCACCTGCTGGGCACCGGCAACGGCGTGCAGGGCAAGGACCTGGGGCCGCAGGATGCCAAGCCGCAGGAGGTCGTCTGGCACGACAAGGCGCCCGAGGGCAAGCTGGACCTGGTGGTCACGCTGGACTTCCGCATGAGCACCACCTGCCTGTACTCGGACATCGTGCTGCCCACGGCCACCTGGTACGAGAAGAACGACCTCAACACCAGCGACATGCACCCCTTCATCCACCCGCTGTCCACGGCGGTGGACCCGGCGTGGCAAGCGCGCAGCGACTGGGACATCTACAAGGGCTTCGCGCAGAAGTTCAGCGAGCTGTGCCCCGGCCACCTGGGCGTGGAGCGCGAGCTGGTGCTGACCCCGCTGGCGCACGACACGCCCGCCGAGCTGGCGCAGCCCTTCGGCGTGGCCGACTGGACGCGCGGCGAGTGCGACCTGATCCCCGGCAAGACCGGCCCGCAAATGACCGTGGTCGAGCGCGACTTCCCCAACGTGTACAAGCGCTTCACGGCCCTGGGGCCGCTGATGGACAAGCTGGGCAACGGCGGCAAGGGCATCAACTGGGACACCAAGCTCGAAGTCACGCAGCTGGGGCAGCTCAACGGCGTGGTGCAGGAGCCCGGCGTGAGCCAGGGCATGCCCAGGATCGAGAGCGACATCGACGCCTGCGAAGTGGTGCTGCACATGGCGCCCGAGACCAACGGCCACGTGGCCGTGAAGGCCTGGGAGTCGCTGGGCGAGCAGACCGGGCGCGACCACACGCACCTGGCGCTGTACCGCGAGGACGAGAAGATCCGCTTCCGCGATATCCAGGCGCAGCCGCGCAAGATCATCAGCTCGCCCACCTGGAGCGGCATCGAGAGCGAGACGGTGAGCTACAACGCCGGCTACACCAACGTCCATGAGCTGATCCCATGGCGCACCCTCACGGGCCGCCAGCAGTTCTACATGGACCACCCGTGGATGATCGCCTTCGGCGAGGGCTTTACCAGCTACCGCCCGCCGGTCGATCTGAAGGCCACGGCCGAGGTGCTGGGCAGGAAGCCCAACGGCAACCCCGAGATCACGCTGAACTTCATCACGCCGCACCAGAAGTGGGGCATCCACTCGACCTATACCGACAACCTGATCATGCTCACCCTGAGCCGGGGCGGGCCCATCGTCTGGGTCAGCGAGGAGGACGCCAAGCGCGCCGGCATCGAGGACAACGACTGGATCGAGCTGTTCAACGTCAACGGCGCGCTCACCGCGCGCGCGGTGGTCAGCCAGCGCGTGAAGCCGGGCATGGTCATGATGTACCACGCCCAGGAAAAGATCGTGAACACCCCCGGCTCGGAGATGACCAACGTGCGCGGCGGCATCCACAACTCGGTGACGCGCGTGGTCCTGAAGCCCACGCACATGATCGGCGGCTACGCGCAGTTCAGCTACGGCTTCAACTACTACGGAACCATCGGCACCAACCGCGACGAGTTCATCGTGCTGCGCAAGATGAACAAGGTCGACTGGCTGGACACGCCAGTGGCCGACCAATTGATTAAACCCACGCTGGATCAAGGAGAGACGGCATGAAAATCCGCGCCCAAATCGGCATGGTGCTGAACCTGGACAAGTGCATCGGCTGCCACACCTGTTCCGTCACCTGCAAGAACGTCTGGACCAGCCGTCCCGGCATGGAGTACGCCTGGTTCAACAACGTCGAGACCAAGCCCGGCATCGGCTACCCCAAGGACTGGGAGAACCAGGACCGCTGGAACGGCGGCTGGGTGCGCCGCCCCGACGGCTCCATCATTCCGCGCCAGGGGGCGAAGTGGAAGCTGCTCATGCGCATCTTCGCCAACCCCAACCTGCCGGAGATCGACGACTACTACGAGCCCTTCACGTTCGACTACGCCCACCTGCAGTCGGCGCCGGAGATGAGCACCTCGCCCACGGCCAAGCCGCGCAGCCTCATCACCGGCAAGCAGATGGACAAGATCGTCTGGGGCCCGAACTGGGAGGAAATCCTGGGCGGCGAGTTCTCCAAGCGCAGCCAGGACAAGAACTTCGACGACATCCAGAAGGAGATGTACGGCCAGTTCGAGAACACCTTCATGATGTACCTGCCGCGCCTGTGCGAGCACTGCCTGAACCCGGCGTGCGTGGCATCGTGCCCCTCGGGCTCGATCTACAAGCGCGAGGAAGACGGCATCGTGCTGATCGACCAGGACAAGTGCCGCGGCTGGCGCATGTGCGTCTCGGGCTGCCCCTACAAGAAGATCTACTACAACTGGAAGAGCGGCAAGGCCGAGAAGTGCATCTTCTGCTATCCGCGCATCGAGGCCGGGCAGCCGACGGTGTGCTCGGAGACCTGCGTGGGCCGCATCCGCTACCTGGGCGTGCTGCTGTATGACGCCGACCGCATCCAGGAAGCCGCCAGCGTCGAGCGCGACCGCGACCTGTACCAGGCGCAGCTGGACATCTTCCTGGACCCGCACGACCCGGCCGTGATCGCCCAGGCCCGGATCGACGGCATCCCGGACAAGTGGATGGAGGCCGCAAGGAAGAGCCCCGTGTACAAGATGGCCGTGGACTGGAAGGTGGCGCTGCCGCTGCACCCCGAGTACCGCACGCTGCCCATGGTCTGGTACGTGCCGCCGCTGTCGCCCATCAGCTCGGCGGCCAACGCCGGCCACCTGGGCGTGAACGGCCAGATCCCGGACGTCAACCAGCTGCGCATCCCCGTCAAGTACCTGGCCAACATGCTCACCGCCGGCGACACCGCGCCCGTGGTGCGCGCTCTGGAGCGCATGCTGGGCATGCGCGCCTACCAGCGCGCCAAGCACGTCGAGCGGCGCATCGACACCGACGTGCTGACCCAGGTGGGCATGAGCCAGGCGCAGGCCGAGGACATGTACCAGACCATGGCGATCGCCAACTACGAGGACCGCTTCGTCATTCCCACCACGCACCGCGAGTACGCGGAAAACGCCTTCAACGTGCGCGGCGGCTGCGGCTTCACCTTCGGCAACGGCTGCTCGGACGGCGTGTCCAACGTCAGCCTGTTCGGCCAGGAGAAAAAGCGCACCATCCCCATCAAGGCGGAGATCTGACATGCAGGCACCGCACAACGTCCCCGTGACGCAGCGCGTCGCCGGGCGCCACCCTGGCGCGGTCACGCTGCGCGTGCTGGCCGCGCTGCTGGGCTACCCCGACGCCACGCTGCGCCAGCACCTGTACGAGTTCGATGCCCTGCTGGCCGCCGACGGCGTGCTCAAGCCCGGCCGCCGCGCCGGCGTGGCCGCCCTGGTGCAGCACCTGCAGGACAGCGACCCGCTGGCCGCCGAGACCGAGTACGTGGAGCTGTTCGACCGGGGCCGCGCCACGTCGCTGTACCTGTTCGAGCACGTGCACGGCGACTCGCGCGACCGCGGGCCGGCCATGATCGACCTGGGCGAGACCTATGCCAAGGCCGGCCTGCTGCTGGTCGAGGACGAGCTGCCCGACTACGTGCCGGCGGTGCTGGAGTTCGTCTCCACCCAGCCGCCGCGCGAGGCCAGGAGCTTCCTGTCCGAGATGGCGCACCTGCTCGACGCCGTGCATGCGGCCCTGGTCAAGCGCGCCAGCCCCTACGCCGCCGCCCTGGCGGCGCTGCTGGACCTGGCCGGCCACAAGCCGCAGGAGGGCCGCGAAGTGCCCGACGAGCCGCCCATCGACGAGAGCTGGCAGGAGCCGGCGGCATTCGATGGCTGCTCGTCCGCCGGCCAGGCCGCCCCCGGCCAGCCCCAGCCCGTGCGCATCGTGCGCAAGAACCCTCTTCCATCGCAAGGAGCCTAGAGCCATGGACTCGATGTACCGCTTCCTCTTCCAGGTCTACCCCTACGTCTGCTTCGTGGTGTTCGTGGTGGGCAGCCTGATCCGCTTCGACCAGAACCAGTATTCGTGGAAAAGCGACTCCTCGCAGATGCTGCGCACGGGCCTGCTGCGCTGGGGCAGCAACCTGTTCCACTTCGGCATCCTGTTCCTGTTCTTCGGGCACATGGTGGGGCTGTTCACGCCGCACAGCCTGTACGGCATCTTCATGAGCGCCTCGACCAAGCAGATGCTGGCCGTCACCGCCGGCGGCATCGCCGGTGCGATCTGCTTTGTCGGCCTGAGCATGCTGCTGGTGCGCCGCCTCACCGATCCGCGCATCCGCTACACCAGCCACCCCACCGACATCGCCGTGCTGGTGGTGCTGTGGATCCAGCTGTCGCTGGGCCTCCTGACGCTGCCGCAATCGCTGCAGCACACCGACGGCAGCGCCATGCTGATCCTGGCCGACTGGGCGCAGCGCATCGTCACCCTGCGCCCGGTGGACGCCACGGCCGTGGCCGCGCTGCACTGGACGTTCCAGGTCCACATCGTGCTGGGCGTGACCATCTTCCTGCTGTTCCCCTTCAGCCGGCTGGTACACGTGTGGAGCGGCTTTGCCTCGGTGTTCTACGTGCTGCGCCCCTACCAGGTCGTGCGCGCCCGGCGCCTGAACGTGCCGGCCGGCCAGAACCTGCCCGGCCAGGCCAGCGCCGTGCCGACGACGGTGGTGGCCGATGCCATCAAGAACCCCGGTGCCACCCGCTGAACCCCTGACAGGGAGACCCGCCATGACCACTGCCACCCCCACCGTCGCTGACAGCGCCGCTGCGGCCAGCATCAACGGCGTGCCCCTGCTGGCCGCCGCCGAGCAGGTCAGCACCGAGGAGCTGCGCCAGCGCGCCTGCACCGAACTGCTGCGCCAGGCTGCCCAGCGCGACGGCCTGCTGGCCGCCGACGACCCGCCGCCGCAGGCTGGCGCCATCAGCGAAGCCGCCAGCGAGGCCGTCGAGCTTTGGCTGGAGCGCAACCTGCAGGTGCCCGAACCCACCGACGAGGCCTGCCAGCGCCACTACGCGGCGCACCAGGCGCGCTACCGGATCGGCGAGCGCATACACACGCGCCACATCCTGTTCGGCGTCACGCCGGGCGTCGATGTGGGTGCGCTGCGCACGCGCGCCGAGGCCTGCCTGCTGGACGTGCGCTGCCACGACGACGGCGACGCCGGCGACGGCTTTGCCCGGGCCGCGCGCGAGCTGTCCAACTGCCCCACGGGCGCGCAGGGCGGCGAGCTGGGCTGGCTGGCCGCCGAGGACTTCGCGCCCGAGATGGCGCAGGAGCTCTTCGGGCGCGCCGAGATCGGCGTGCTGCCCCGCCTGGTGCACAGCCGCTTCGGCCTGCACGTGGTGGAGGTACTGGCGCGCGACGCCGGCACCGAACAGCCCTACGAGGCGGTGCGCGGGGCGGTGCAGCTGGCGCTGCGCCAGCAGTCCTGGGTCACGGCGCTGCGCCAGTGCCTGCAGCTGCTCGCCGCCGAGGCCGACGTGCAGGGCGTCGAGCTGGACGAGGCCACCTCGCCGCTGGTGCAATAGGCCGCCTGCCCATCCGCACGCCCCCCATGGAACACCCCGCCGGCGCCGTGCCCGACGAGCTGCTGCAATGCCTGCAGCGCTTCCATTCGGACTACTTCCCGCTGCACCAGCAGCGCTTCCAGGACCTGGTGGCGCAGGGGCAGCGCCCCAGGACGCTGTTCATCGGCTGCTCGGACTCGCGCCTGGTGCCCTACCTGCTCACCGGCACCGGGCCGGGCGAGCTGTTCGTGGTGCGCAACGTCGGCGCGTTCGTGCCGCCCTACGACGGCTCGCAGGGCCACCATGGCACGGCGGCAGCCATCGAGTTCGCCGTGCTCAGCCTGGAGGTGGGCCGCATCATCGTCTGCGGCCACAGCCACTGCGGCGCCATCAAGGCGCTGTATGGCGAGGTGCCGGCGGCTGCGCACAACCTCCAGCGCTGGCTGGAGCTGGGGCGCGGCGCGGCCCTGCCGGTGCAGCCCTGCGACGAGGCGCTGCGCCGCACCGAGCAGCGCGCCGTGGTGCTGCAGCTGGAGCGCCTGATGGACTACCCCATGGTGCGCGAGCGCGTCGAGGACGGGCGCATCAGCCTGCACGGCTGGCACTACGTGATCGAGGACGGCGAGGTACACGTCTTCGACGTGCGCCAGGGCGGCTTCGTCGCCGCCTCGCGCGCCCAGTGCAGCGGCACCGGCCCCTACGCGCCCTACGTCGAGCACGACGGCCAGGTGCTGGTGGATGAATGATGGACGCCCCGCACCACGCCGCTGCCCCGGCTGACGCCGCGCCGCAGGCGCTGCTGGCGGCGCTGCTGCAGGCGCGCCGCACCGTGTTGCCGCGGCGGCTGGGCGCGCCCGGCCCCTCGGAGCAGGAGCTGCAGGCCATCCTGGCGGCGGCCGGCCACGCGCCCGACCATGGGCAGCTGCTGCCCTGGCGCTTCATCCTGGTGCCGCAGGCGGCGCGCGCGGCCCTGGGCGAGGCCTTTGTCCAGGCGCTGCTGCAGCGCGACCCGCTGGCCGGCAGCCAGGAACAGGCCCGCGCCCGCGAAAAGTCCGCCCGCGCGCCGGTGCTTTTGCTGCTGGTGGTCGATGAGCGCAGCGGCGACGCTGCCATCCCCCCCGCCGAGCGCGTGCTGTCGGCCGGCTGCGCGGTGCAAAACCTGCTGCTCATGGCCACGGCGCTGGGCTATGGCTCGGCGCTGACCAGCGGGCAGGCCCTGGCCGCGCCGGTGCTGCGCACCTTGTTCGCGCTGCAGGCGCAGGAGCGCGCGCTGTGCTTTGCCAGCATCGGCACCGTCCTGGCGCGCAGGGACGGGCGCGAGCGCCCCGGCCCGGCCCGCTACGTCAGCGTGCTGGCCCCCGGCCGGCAACCGCAGCCCCTGGAAGCCTTCACAGACTGCTCTACGATCGCCCCATGACCCAAGAGATCCAACACTTCAACGACCTGCTGCGCGCCGCGCACGCCCAACCGGAGCGCCAGCGCCTGCTGCTGGTGTTCGCCAACTCCGAGCTGCCCGAGGGCGCGTCGGCCGCCCAGCGCGAGGCCTTCGCCCGGGGCGAGGGCGGCGCCCTGGCGCCGCTGATGTGCGTGGACAAGCTGCCCGAGGAGATCGAGTCCTTCGACGCGCTGGTGCGCGAGGCGCGCGACTACGCCCTGCCGGGGCCGCAGTGGCAGGTGATCTTCGTGGCCGCGCTGATGGGCACGCCCGAGCGCGAGCCCGGCGACGCCGAGACCGACCGCGCCCTGGGCCGCATGGTCGAGTCCATCAAGGGCGGCACCATAGACGGCCTGCTGCCCTTCGACCGCCAGGGCCAGGTGGTGCAGCTGGGCCGCGCATGAGCGCCAGCCGCGTCTCGCTGCCGGGCGTGCGCAGCCCCGGCGCGGGCTTTGACGAGCCCTTTGCCATGCTGGACGCCTGCCACGAGCGCGTGCACCGCACGCTGGACCTGCTGGAGCGCCTGCGCGCCTACCTGCACGGCAGCGGCTGCGACGACTCGGCCCGGCAGGCGGCGCGCGACGTGCTGCGCTACTTCGACCTTGCCGCGCCGCTGCACCACGAGGACGAGGAGCGGCACGTCTTCCCGCCGCTGCTGGCGGCCACGGGCGACGCGGCCCTGGTGGCGCTGGTGCGCCAGCTGCAGCGCGACCACGTGCTGATGGCCGCGCGCTGGGCCGCTGCGCGCGGCGCGCTGCAGGCCCTGGCCGAGGGCAGCAGCGCGGCCTTCACGCCCGAGCAGGACGCCGCCCTCGACCTGTTCGCGCAAGGCTACGCCGAGCACATGCGCCACGAGGACCAGGCCATCTACCCGGCCGCCCAGGCGCTGCTGGACGCCCCCGCCGTGCAGGCCATGGGCCGCGACATGGCGGCGCGGCGCGGCGCCCGCTGAGGCGCGCCCCACGAAAAAACCCCGGCGCTGCCACGAGGGCAGGCGCCGGGGCGTTGCACTGCGGGGCTGTGGCCGTCAGTGCATCACGACCGGGTTCTGCGCCAGGCCGGCGTAGCCGTCCAGCGTGTCCTCGACCTCCTGCTGGGTCGGTGCCTGGCGCTGCCAGGCCAGGATCTGCTGCTGGAACATCTCGGCCCAGGAGCCGTCCAGGTAGACCTCCTTGCCCGAGCGCTTGTCCACGATCTCGAAGCCATGGCGCACCAGCTGCACCGGCAGCGGCAAGCCGTCCGCGCCGGTAGCGGCGGGCTGCAGGCTGGCGTCAGGCTGCATGTGGACCACGACGAAGGAGTCGGAGTCATAGAGCATGTTCATGGCGTGGGCCCCCTTTGGTGTGACGCTGCTGTCCATGCCGGGCAGATGGCTGCCGCAGCGGCGAATTCAAGGTGTGCGGCGCCGGCGGCCTACAGCGGCGCATGGCTTTGCAGCTGCAGGTCCACCCAGTCGCCGTTGGCCTGGGTGATGCGGATGCGCACCGGGAAGGTAGCCCAATTCGCTGCCCAGCCACAGCTCGGCCTTCTGGTCATAGGGTTTGTCCTGGGGCGGCACGCGCTGCAGCTTCAGCGCCGCAGTCTCGCCAGCCGGCAGCTGCAGCAGCTCGGGGCCCTGGACGGTGAAGCTCCAGGGCGCGCTGCTGGTGGCGCTCACCGTGGGCAGGGTGATCAGCGTGCCCGGGGGGTAGCTTTGCGGTGCGGCCGCCAGCAGCGCGCCCAGCTGGATGAACACGCTCAGGCGGTCCTGCGCGCCCGGCTCCAGCGGCGCGGCGGGGGTGTTGGCGCTGAAGGTGACCTGGCGCGCGGCGTAGTCGAAATGCGCTGCGCGCTCGCTGCGCACCTTGTCGCCGAAGCGCTCGGGCTGCAGGCCCTGGGCGGTGATGCGGCCCCGGCTGCTTTGCGAGCGCGCCCCGATCAGGAAGGCCTTGACCTGCTGCTCGGCCTCGTAGCGCGCGCCATCGTGGCGCCAGCTCAGCTCGGCGCTGGCGCGGTACTGGAACCCCTTGGCCTGGCCGCTGACTTCGAAGGCCAGCTGCGTCGCAGGCGGCAGGCGCACCGGCGGTGCGGGCGCGGCGGCGGGCGCGTGCGGGGCGCCAGCCGGGCCGGCGGCGCTGGCCGTGCCGGCAGGCGCGGCGGCGCCCTCGGCCGCCGTGCTGGCCGCTGCCTGGGCCGGTGCCTGGGCCGGTGCCTGGGCCGGTGCCGGGGCCGGTGCCGGGGCGTCAGGCCCGGGTGCCAGGGCGGCTGGCAGGGCCTGCGGCTGCGCGGACGCCAGCTGTTCGCCGTCGGCAGCGGTGTCGGGGGCGGCCTGTGCGGCGGCGGGCAGCTCGGGCTGCGGCGTGGGAGCAGGGCCGGCGGCTGGAGCGGAGGCGGGGGCGGGGGCGGGGGCGGTTGGCGCAGCGGCCGGGGCCGGGCGCGGCGGGCGCTGCCGCCGTGCGGCGGGCGGCGGCGCTGCCGGCGCCGCAGCCGCGGGGCCGGGGGGAGGGGCAGGCGGGGCAGGCGGGGCCAGCAGCCGCGTCTGGAACACCGCGGCAGGCGCAGGCGTGTGCGCGGCCGCGTCGCTGCCCGTGGGCAGCGACGCCAGGGCCAGCCAGTGCAGCAGCAGCACGGCGGCCGTCAGCAACAGCAGGAAACGGCGGGGCATGGCGCCAGTGTGCCTGCAGGCGCGCCGCGGGGGTGTGCGCCGCCGCACACCGCGCCTGTCAGCCAATGCGCCCGCAGCCGCAGGCGCTGCGTATCATCGCCCCCGCATGAAACTCGCCACCTACCAAGACGGTTCGCGCGACGGCCAGCTGGTCGTGGTCTCGCGCGACCTGGCCCAGGCGCACTACGCCAGCGGCATCGCCAACCGGCTGCAGCAGGTGCTGGACGACTGGAACTTCCTGGCGCCGCAGCTGGCCGACCTGTCGGCCGGGCTCAACGCCGGCCGCGCGCCACACGCCTTCGCCTTCGAGCCGGCGCGCTGCATGGCGCCGCTGCCGCGCGCCTTCCAGCGCGTGGATGCGCTGGCCTACCCGGCCCATGGCGAGCGCCTGCACGGCCCGCAGGCGCCGGCGGCGCGCACCACGCCGGCCCTGCTGCAGGCGGGCAGCGACGGGCTGCTGGGCCCCTGCGATGCCGTGGCCGTGCCCGCCGAGGACATGGGCATCGACTTCGCCGGCGAGCTGGCAGCGATCACCGGCGACGTGCGCCTGGGCGCCGCGCCCGAGCAGGCGCTGGCGGGCGTGCGCCTGCTGATGCTGGGCAACGCCGTGGCGCTGCGTGCGCTGGCCGGCGCCGGCCCGGCGGCGCGCCCGGCCACGGCCTTCAGCCCGGTGGCGGTGACGCCCGACGAGCTGGGCGACGCCTGGCGCGGCGGGCGCGTGCACCTGACGCTGCAGTGCAGCTGGAATGGCCGGCGCGTGGGCCTGTGCGAGGCCGGCCCGGAGATGGCCTGGCACTTCGGCGAGCTGATCGCCCAGCTGGCGCGCACACGCGCGGTGCGCGCCGGCTCCATCGTCGGCAGCGGGCCGGTGGCCAACCGCGATGCCGCGCGCGGCTACTCGTGCATCGCCGACCGGCGCAGCGACGAGATCGCCGCCACCGGGCAGGCCGCCACCGCCTACCTGCGCTGGGGCGACAGCGTGCGCATCGAGATGAAGAACCGCGCCGGGCAGAGCTTGTTCGGCGCCATCGACCAGGAAATCGCCCCGCCAGGCTGATTTTGGGTCAAATCGGGCGCTTGCCGGCGTCCAGGGCCGGCACTTAGCTCACTATTTCATAGCGATTGAGCCGGGCTCGCGATGCGCTCCACCTGCACCAGGCAGTCGTAGAACGTGGGCCCCGCGCCCAGGTCGGTGAGCGCCTGGCTGGTCAGCTCGTTCACGTTGGTGCCGTTCACGCCCAGCTTGCGCCACCAGATGCCCAGACCGTTGACCACGCCGGGGCGCGCGCGCTCGCCCACCTGGGCGTGGCATTCGTGGCTGCCGCGGCCGTTGAAGACGCGCACCAGGTCGCCGCTGGCGATGCCGCGCGGCGCGGCGTCCTGCGGGTGCAGCTCCAGCAGCGGCCGGCCCTCGATGTCGCGCAGGCTCTTCAGGTTGACGAAGGTGGAGTTCAGGAAGTTGCGCGCCGGCGGCGAGATCATGGCCAGCGGGTAGAGCCGGGAGCTGCCCGGCGCCTCGTGGTTGGGCAGGTACTGCGGCAGCGGGTCGTGGCCCTGGGCGGCCAGGCGTTCGCTCCAGAACTCGCAGCGGCCGGACGGCGTGGGAAAGCCGCCTTGGGCGAACGGCGCCTCGGGCAGCGCCAGCGCGGCAAAGCCGTGCTCGGCCAGCCGGTCAAAGTCCACCGCCTCGCCGTAGGCCTGGCGGCACAGCTGCTCGTCGCTGTCGGCAAAGCAGGGCTCGGCAAAGCCCATGCGCGCGGCCAGGTCGCGAAAAATCTGCGCGTTGCTGCGCGCCTGGCCCTGGGGCGCAACGGCCGGGCGGTTCAGCAGCACGTCGGTGTGGCCATAGGCCAGGTGCACGTCCCAGTGCTCCAGCTGCGTGGTGGCGGGCAGTATCCAGTCGGCCCAGTCGGCGGTGTCGGTCTGGAAGTGCTCCAGCACCACGGTGAACAGGTCCTCGCGCGCGAAGCCCTGCACCACGCGCGCCGAGTCGGGCGCCACCGCCACCGGGTTGCTGTTGTAGACCACCAGCGCCTCGATCTGCGGGCCGAACTGCGGCGACGCCGGGCGCAGCAGGTCGTCGCCTAGGGTCACCATGTTGATGGTGCGCGGGCTGCGCCCGGCCAGCAGCTCGGGGCGCTGCAGCTGCGCGTGCTGCACCGGAAAGTGCCCCGAGCTGGACAGCAGCAGCCCGCCGGCGCGCTCGCGCCAGGCGCCGGTGAGCGCCGGCAGGCAGGCGATGGCGCGCACCGCGTTGGCGCCGCCATGCGCGCGCTGCATGCCGTAGTTCAGCCGGATGGCGGCCGGGCGCGTGCACCCGTAGTCGCGCGCCAGGCGGCGGATCTGCTCGGCCGGCACGCCGCACACGGCGGCGGCGCGCTCGGGCGGCCAGTCGAGGGCGCGCGCGCGCAGCTGCGGCCAGCCCAGGGTGTGGCGCTCCAGGTAGTCGTGGTCCAGCCAGTCGTGCGCGATCAGCTCGTGCATCAGCGCAAGCGCCAGCGCCGCGTCGGTGCCGGGCAGCAGCTGGATGTGCTCGTGGCATTTTTCGGCCGTCTCGCTCCTGCGCGGGTCGATGCAGACCAGGCGCGCGCCATCGCGCTTGGCCTGCTGCGCCAGGCGCCAGAAGTGCAGGTTGCTGGCGATCGAGTTGCTGCCCCAGATCAGGATCAGCTTCGATTCGGCAAAGAACTCCACCCGCATGCCGACCTTGGCGCCCAGGGTGTGCACCAGCCCTTCGGCGCCGGCGGCCGCGCAGATGGTGCGCGCCAGGTGCGAGGCGCCCAGGCGGTGGAAGAAGCGCCGGTCCATGCTCTCGCCCTGCACCAGGCCCATGGTGCCGGCGTAGCTGTAGGGCACGATGGCCTGCGGGTCGCGCGCCGCGATCGCGCCCAGGCGCGCGGCGATGTCGGCCAGCGCCTCGTCCCAGCTGGCGGGCGCGAACTGGCCGCTGCCCTTGGGGCCGATGCGCCTGAGTGGCGTGAGGATGCGCTCGGGGTGGTGCGTGCGCTCGGCGTAGCGCGAGACCTTGGCGCACAGCACGCCGCCGGTGCTGGCGTGCGCCGGGTTGCCCTGCACGCGCACGGCGCGGCCGTCCTCGACGGTGGTCAGCAGGGCGCAGGTGTCGGGGCAGTCGTGCGGGCAGGCGCCGCGCACGGTGATGACGCGCTGGGGCGCGGGGGCTTCGGTGGCGGCAGGCAGGGCGGCGGCGGTCATGGTGCGGCGGGTGGGGCAGGCGCAGGCTTGCGCAGGAGCGGGATTTCAACACGAACGCTCCCGCTGCGCCGGCGCTGCGCGCGCCAAGCCTGCAGCGCATCCAGGGTCGGGCGGCCCCGGCTAGACTGGCCGGCTTACCAGCACGACAGGCAAGGCACCCCCATGAAACTCATAGACTCCATCGCCACCCAGGCGGCGGCCATCGCCGCCGTGCGCCGCGACATCCACGCCCACCCCGAGCTGTGCTTCGAGGAGGTGCGCACCGCCGACGTGATCGCGGCCCAGCTGACCGCCTGGGGCATCCCCATCCACCGGGGCCTGGGGCAAACCGGCGTGGTGGGCATCGTGCACGGGCGCGACGGCGGCAAGAGCGGCCGCGCCCTGGGCCTGCGCGCCGACATCGACGCCCTGCCCATGCAGGAGTTCAACACCTTCGAGCACGCCAGCCGCCACGCCGGCAAGATGCATGCCTGCGGCCACGACGGCCACGTGGCCATGCTGCTGGCGGCGGCGCAGCACTTCGCGCGCGCGGACAACCGCGACTTCGACGGCACGGTGTACCTGATCTTCCAGCCGGCCGAGGAGGGCGGCGGCGGCGCGCGCGAGATGATCCGGGACGGCCTGTTCGAGCGCTTTCCCATGCAGGCGGTGTTCGGCATGCACAACTGGCCGGGCATGGCGGCGGGCAGCTTCGCGGTCAGCGCCGGCCCGGTCATGGCGTCCTCCAACGAGTTCAAGATCACCATCCGCGGCAAGGGCGCGCACGGCGCCATGCCGCACCTCGGGGTAGATCCGGTGCCGGTGGCCTGCCAGATGGTGCAGGCCTTCCAGAACATCATCAGCCGCAACAAGAAGCCCGTGGACGCGGGCGTCCTCTCGGTGACCATGATCCACGCCGGCGAGGCCACCAACGTGGTGCCCGACTGGTGCGAGCTGCAAGGCACGGTGCGCACCTTCTCGGTGGAGGTGCTGGACCTGGTCGAGCGGCGCATGCGCCAGATCGCCGAGCACACCTGCGCGGCCTTCGAGGCCACCTGCGAGTTCGAGTTCGTGCGCAACTACCCGCCCACGGTCAACTCCGCCGCCGAAGCGGAATTCGCCGCCCGCGTCATGGCCGGCATCGTCGGCCAGGACAACGTGCGCGCCCAGGAGCCGACCATGGGCGCGGAGGACTTCGCCTACATGCTGCAGGCCAAGCCGGGCGCCTACGTCTTCATCGGCAACGGCGAGGGCGACCACCGCGCCATCGGCCACGGCGGCGGCCCGTGCACGCTGCACAACCCCAGCTACGACTTCAACGACGAGCTGATCCCGCTGGGCGGCACCTACTGGGTCGAGCTGGCGCGCCAGTGGCTGCAGGGCGCAGCTTGAGCGCTTCGCGCGCTGCGCCCGGGCTCGGCGTGCATGAAAAAAGCACGATCGTTCGTGTTTTGGCTACACTGGCCGGTTCCCATCCACCCCTTGCACCCAGGAGCTCTGCGACATGTCCGATCTGAACGCCACCTTCGAGGCCGCCGTGGCCAACTCCAAGAACCTGAGCGAGCGCCCGGACAACCCGACGCTGCTCAAGATCTACGCGCTGTACAAGCAGGCCACCGAAGGCGACAACCAGGACAAGAAACCCAGCTTTTCCGACATCGTGGGCCGCGCCAAGTGGGACGCGCGCGAAAAGCTCAAGGGCACCGGCCCGGACGCCGCGCGCCAGCAATACATCGACCTCATCGAGTCGCTGCGCGGCTGAGCAGCTCCTGCATCGCCGCGTCGCGCTCGCGCTGGGGCAGCGCGGCCAGCGCGCGCACCGCGGCGTGGAAACGCGGCCAGTCGCCGCCCTCGCGCTCGAACAGCGCCAGGAACGCCGGCACCTGGTCGTCATAGGCGCCCTGGGCGGCGAAGCTGGCGTTGTTGGCGCCCTGCACCCAGTGGTCCAGCCCGGCCAGTTGCGCCGCCGGCACGCCGGCCTGCAGCCACTGCGCGCGCAGCCGCGCGTAGCCGGCGGCAAAGGCTTCGAGCGCTTCATTTTTCATAGCTGCATATCGCCCATCGGCGCCGGCATCGGCCGCTTTTGATGCATAAATGCCGGCTAGGCGGGCGCGCGTGGCTTCGGCCAGGTCGCGCCACTGCTGGCGCCGCTGCTCGCTGTGCTGGTACTGGGCGCGGGCGCCGGGCCGGGCGTGGTCATGCAGCCAGCGCTGCACGCCCAGGCGCTCCACGGCCGTGGCGTAGGACTCGTTGAAGCGCGTGTCGCCGCTGGCGTACGCGGCCTGGTGCGCCAGCTCGTGCAGCAGCAGGCGCACGAAATCGCCTTCGGGCCAGCCGATGAAGGTGGACAGCAGCGGATCGCCCCCCAGCCAGTTGCTGTAGCCCAGGGTGGAGTAGGCCGGCACCGGATAGACGCTGACCTCCAGGCCCTGGCGCGCCAGCCGCTCGCCCTCGGCGCGCGCGTCGGCCTCGGCAAAGTAGCCCCGGTAGCCGATGCAGCCGGTGACCGGAAAGCACCAGGCATGCAGCGTGAGCGACCAGGGCGGCGCAGCCACCACGTTCCACACCGCCGCCGGCCGCTCCAGCCGGGCGTAGCGGCGGTAGCTGGCGTTGTCCGGCAGGGCCAGCACGCTGCTGGCAAAGGTGCGCACCTGCTGCGCCAGGAGCAGGCGTTCGCGCAGCGCAGCCGGCGTGTCGGCGCGTTCCAGCCATTCGGACAAGGGCCGTGCGGCCTGCAGGATGTCCAGGTGCCCGCGCAGCGATTGCCAGTAGTAGCCCAGCGCGTTGCCGGGCGGCTGGGCGCAGCCGCCCAGGCCCAGCGCTGCGGCCAGGGCGCAGGCGCTAATCAGGGGCGGGCGCGGCCCGGCTGGCATCGCGCGCGGCACGCTCAGGCGCCGTCATCGCCGTGGATCAGGATGCGCGCGAAGCCCAGCGCCTGCATCGCGGCGTGCAGGATCACCAGCGCCGCGGCGAAGCGCGCCTGCCTGGGCAGCGCCGGCGCCTCCGGCTGGGCCCCGGTGCCGGGCTGCGGGTGCTGCAGGCGCTCCAGCAGCTGGCCGACGGCGGCCAGCTCCAGCTCCAGCTCGGGCTGCGCCTGCAGCCCGGCGGCCAGCGCCACCTGGCGGATGTCGGCGTCGGCGGTGTACAGCGTGGAGCCGCCGGCCAGGTGCGGGCGCTGCACCGCGAACGCCGCCTGCGCGGCCTCCGAGGCGCGGGCCAGCTCCTGGGGCAGCGGCAGTTCGCTGGCGAAGTGCAGCGTGGCGGTGACGCGCGCGCCCAGCTCGAACGTGGCCAGCAGCGTCGGCGCGCTGCCGGCCTGGCCGCTGGCCAGCGTGGTGTGCGAGCCGCCGATGTGCAGCGTGGTCACCGCCGTGCCCGCAGGCGCCTCGCGCGCCAGCGCGTCATACAGGGCGGGGGCGTCGTGCGTGGCGCGGGGGGCGGGCGTGGCGGTCATGGGCGGGCGTCGCGGGCAGGTGGACGGACGATTGTGCAGCAGCCCGGCGCGCGGGCGCGGGCGGGCCGCGCCGGGCGCAAAAAAGCCCTCGCGCGGAGGGCTCTGGCGCTGGTGCGGCGGCCGCTCAGCGGTGGCGCTTGCCCGGGTTCTTCTTGCTGCGCGTCTGCACGCCGCGCTCCAGGCTCACGCGCTGGCCACGGCCGTGCGTGGTCGCGGCCATGCCGGGCATGGGGGTGGGGCGGGGAGTGGCCTTGCGGTCGGCTTCGGTGACGATTTTGCTGCCCATGATGGTTTCCTGAGGTCGAAAAGAAAAAATGGCGAAAAGCCCTCTATTAGGCCATAGCTGCGCCTTCGTGCAAGTCTCGGGGGCATTGTTGTCGGACGGCGCCGCAGCGCGCTGTCGGCGCCGGCCCATTGACCGGCCGCGCAGCGGCTTCAAGAATGCCTGGCTGGCGGCCGGGCCGCAGCAGGACAGGAGGACGTGGCATGAAGCATTTGCTGAACTCCCTGGAGGAGAGTCTGGCGCTGTCGCCGGTCGGCGTGGCGGTGGAGCTGCCTGACGGCATGCGGCTGGGCCGTGCCGATGCCGATGTACGCCTGCGCCTGGGCGACCGCATGGCTGTGGTGGCGCTGGCGATGGGCGAGATCGGCAGCGTCGGCCAGGCCATCGTGGAAGGCCGGGTGGCGCTGGAGGGCAGCATGCGCCAGCTGATGGCGGCGGCGGCGGCGCTGCTGCGCCTGCATCCGGTGCGCGACGCCCAGCTGGGCTGGTGGCAGCGGGCATTGGGCCGGGCGCGTTCCATGGCCACGCACACGCTGCAGGGCGACGCGCGCAACATCGAGTTCCACTACGACCTGTCCGATGAGTTCTATGCCCTGTGGCTGGACCCGCAGCGCGTCTATTCCTGCGCCTACTACCGCGAGCCCGACATGGCGCTGGAGGCGGCGCAGCAGGCCAAGCTGGACCACATCTGCAGGAAGCTCATGCTGCGCCCGGGCGAGCGCTTCCTGGACATCGGCGCTGGCTGGGGCGGCCTGCTGCTGTGGGCCGCCGAGCACTACGGCGTCCAGGCCACCGGCATCACCCTGTCGCGCAACCAGCACGCCCATGTGCAGCGGCTGATCGACGAGCGCGGCCTGCAGGGCCGGGTGAGCATGCAGCTGCGCGACTACCGGGAGCTGGAGGCGCCCCAGCCGTTCGACAAGATCGCCTCGGTGGGCATGTTCGAGCATGTCGGCCGGGCGCAGATGGAGCGCTACTTCGCCACCGCGCACCGGCTGCTGCGCCCGGGCGGGCTCATGATGAACCACGGCATCACCGCCGGCGGGCCGGACAACGGCGAGCTGGCCGCCGGCATGGGCGAGTTCATCGAGCGCTACATCTTCCCCGGCGGCGAGCTGCTGCACGTGAGCGTGGCGCTGCACGACATGGCCAGCGCGGGGCTGGAGATGGTGGATACGGAAAACCTGCGCCCGCATTACGCCCGCACGCTGTGGGCCTGGTCGGACGCGCTGGAGGCGCGCCAGCACGAGGCGCTGGCGCTGCTGGTGGCGCAGTGCGGCCAGGAGCGCGGCGAGCGCGCGCTGCGCGCCTACCGGCTGTACCTGGCCGGCTGCGCGCTGGCGTTCGAGCGCGGCTGGATCGCGCTGCACCAGATCCTGGCCCAGCGCCCCGGCGGCGGGGCCGACCATGGGGCGCTGAAGGGCGCGCAGGGCGACTACCCCTTCAACCGCTCCTACATGTACGAGGGCGCTGCGGCGGCAGGCGGCTGAAGGGCCGCGGCTTATCCTCGGGTGCATCGCCACTTCCATCACCGGGGAACCGCATGCTCTACAAATTCAAGTCCCGCGCCACGGCCGACGTCATCATGCTGGAGGCCAACGCCCGCCAGCTGCTCAAGATCATCGGCAAGGACGGCGACGCTGCGCACGGCATCGTCACCGCCGCGCAGATTCCCGCCGCCATCGAGGCCCTGCAGGCAGCCGTGGCAGCCGATGAGGCCGCAGCGCGCCAGGACGACCAGTCCGCGCAGCCCGAGGACGCCGCCCCGGGCGAGGGCCAGCCGCGCGAGCCGGTGCACCTGCGCCAGCGCGCCGCGCCCTTCATCGACATGCTGCGCCGCAGCGCCGCCGAGGGCCACGACGTCATCTGGTGAGGGCGCCGCGCCCCGCGCCTTGGCGCCCCTCGCTTACTTGTAGCTGCGCGCGTCCTCGATGACCTTGCCGTCGTTGGGCAGCGAGCCCGGGGGCAGCATCTGCACCTCGCCGCGCAGCTTGGTCACCTCGCGCAGCGCGTCCTGCAGCTGCTGCGCCAGGCCCGCCGCCGTCTCCAGCGTCTCCACCTGCAGGGTCATCTCGTCGCTGGCCATCTCGCCGCTGACCACCAGGCGGGCGCGCTGCACCTGCGGGAAGCGCCGCGCCACGTCGGCCACCTGCGCCGGGTGCACGAACATGCCGCGCACCTTGGTGGTCTGGTCGGCGCGGCCCATCCAGCCCTTGATGCGCGTGTTGGTGCGCCCCGTCGGGCAGGGGCCGGGCAGCACCGCCGACAGGTCGCCCGTGCCGAAGCGGATCAGGGGGTAGTCGGGGTTGAGCGTGGTCACCACCAGCTCGCCCACCTCGCCCTCGGGCACGGGCTCGCCCGTGCCCGGGCGCACGATCTCAACGATCACGCCCTCGTCCAGCACCAGCCCCTCGCGCGCGCTGGTTTCGTAGGCGATCAGGCCCAGGTCGGCGGTGGCATAGCACTGGTAGCCGTCGATGCCGCGCGCGGCGAACCATTCGCGCAGCGAGGGCGGGAAGGCCTCGGCCGACAGCAGCGCCTTGGCCACGCTGGGCAGCGCCACCCCCAGCTCCTGCGCCTTCTCCACGATCAGCTTCAGGAAGCTGGGCGTGCCGATGTAGCCGGCCGGCCGCAGCTGCGCCATGGCCTGCACCTGCTGCTCGGTCTGGCCCGTGCCGCCGGGGAACACGGTGCAGCCCAGCGCATGCGCGCCCGATTCCATCATCGAGCCGGCCGGCACGAAGTGGTAGGAAAAGCAGTTGTGGATCAGCTCGCCGGGGCGAAAGCCGGCGGCGTGGATGGCGCGCGCCATGCGCCAGTAGTCGCGCGCCCGCCCTTCGGGCTCGTACATCGGCCCGGGGCTGGAGAACACGCGCGGCATGGCGGGGCCGAAGCCTTGCGCGGCAAACCCGCCGAAGGGGTCGCTGGCGCGCAGGGCCTGCTGGCGCTCGGCCAGCTCGTGCTTGCGCGTCACGGGCAGCCGCGCCAGCGCCTGGCGGCTGTCCACGGCGGCGGCATCGACGCCGGCCAGCAGTGCGGCAAAGGCCGGCGCGGCCTGCTGCGCGTGCGCCACCTGCCGGGGCAGGGCGGCCATCAGGGCGGCTTCGCGCTCGGCGGGGGCGCGCGCCTCCAGGGCGTCATAGAAGGGCGTGGTCATGCTCATGCCGGGGTTCCTCCGATAGATCGGGCCCGAAAGCCGGTGTTTTGGGTCAAAAGGGCTCCATGCCGGCGCCAATGGCCGACACTTAGCTATGAATAAATGAGTGCTCCCGGGCGGGGGTCAGGCCAGCCAGCGCTTCCTGCGCTTGTAGCTCTTCACGTCCTTGAAGCTCTTGCGCTCGCCGCCGCCCACGCCCAGGTAGAACTCCTTGACGTCCTCGTTGCTGGCCAGCTCCTGCGCCGGGCCGTCCATGACGATGCGCCCGCTTTCCATGATGTAGCCGTAGTCGGCGTACTTCAGCGCCATGTTGGTGTTCTGCTCGGCCAGCAGGAAGGTGGTGCCTTCCTTCTCGTTCAGGTCGCGCACGATGTTGAACACCTCCTCGACGATCTGCGGCGCCAGGCCCATGGAGGGCTCGTCCAGCAGCACGATGGAGGGGTTGCACATGAGGGCGCGGCCGATGGCGCACATCTGCTGCTCGCCGCCCGAGGTGTAGGCCGCCTGGCTGGTGCGCCGGGTCTTCAGGCGCGGGAAGTAGTTGTAGACCTTCTCCAGGTTGCGCGCGATCTCGGCCTTGTCGGTGCGCGTGTAGGCGCCGGTGAGCAGGTTTTCCTCGATGGTCAGGTGGGCGAAGCAGTGCCGCCCCTCCATCACCTGCACCACGCCGCGGCGCACCAGATCGGAGGGCGTGAGGTTCTGGATCTGCTCGCCGCGCAGCTCGATCGAGCCCTTGGTGACCTCGCCGCGCTCGCCCTTGAGCAGGTTGGAGATCGCCCGCAGCGTGGTCGTCTTGCCCGCGCCATTGCCGCCCAAGAGCGCGACGATGCCGCGCTCGGGAACCTGCAGCGAAACGCCCTTGAGCACCAGGATCACGTGGTTGTAGATGACCTCGATGCCGTTGACGTTCAGGACGATGTTTCTGGTGTCCATAACTCTCACTCTTCACGTTGGGTGCCAATCGCAAGGCCTGCTGGCGCAACCCTTGCGATTGGCGGCTGTTCGCAGCCGCCCTTCCCGCCCTAAACCACGGGCGCCCGCCAGACCAGCGGACGCCGTGGATCTGGCTTCGCCAGTCCACTGGCGTCGTCCCCCTTCCCAGCGCGTAGCGCGCCAGAGAAGGGGGAAGCCGCGCAGCGGCTCAGGGGGATGTGCCGAATCAAGACTGGCAGTCAGCCGCGTCGCGCCGCTGCATCTTCTTGTCCGCCAGGTACTTGTCGGCGCCGGCCTTGACCATGGGCTTGATGATCTGCTCGTCGGCCTGGTACCAGTCGGAGGAGAAGTTCCACTTCTTGCCGTCCCAGGTGTGGATGCGCGCCCAGGTCGAGCCCATGTGGTCGCTGCAGCTGGTGGACAGCGGGCGCATCACGTCCTTGAAGCCCAGCGCGTCCAGCTTCTTCTGGTCCAGCGCCAGGTTCTCCATGCCCCAGCGCACCTGCTCGCCGGTCATGACCTTGCCCTTGCCGAAGCGCTCCTGCGCGCGGCGCACGGCCTCCACGCCCAGCATCTGGATGATCACGCCGCGCGTGTACAGCACCGAGCCGACTTCGTCCTTCGGCCCCGTGCCCTGGCCCTTGTCGTGCACCAGCTTCAGGATGTCCTGGATGACCTTGGATTGCGTGCCATGGCCGTTGAGTGCCAGCGCGTGGTAGCCCTTGGCGCCATCGCCCACGTCGCGCACGTCCGGCTCTGCGCCGGCCCACCACACGCCGTACATCTTGTCGCGCGGGTAGCCCGTGGCCTGTGCTTCCTTCAGGGCGGTGGAGTTCATCACGCCCCAGCCCCACAGCAGCACGTAGTCGGGACGGTCCTTGCGCACCTGCAGCCAGGTGGCCTTTTGCTCCACGCCGGGCGCCGTCACGGGCAGCATCTGCAGCTCGAAGCCGTGCATCTTGGAGCGTTCCTGGAGCAGCGGGATGGGCTCCTTGCCGAACGGGCTGTCGTGGTAGACCAGGGCGATCTTCTTGCCCTTGAGCTTGTCCAGGCCGCCGGCTTCCTTGCCGATGTGCTGGATCAGGATGTCGGCCGCCGTCCAGTAGCTGCCCATGAAGGGGAAGTTCCACTTGAAGGCCATGCCGTCCTGGGCGATCGACAGGCCGTAGCCCAGCGTCATCAGGGGGATCTTGTCGATGGGGGCCTTTTCGGTCAGCGCGAAGGTGATGCCGGTGGCCTGCGGGTCGAACATGGCCACGCCCGGGCGGCTCTTGAGGCGCTCGTAGCACTCCACGCCGCGGTCGGTGGCGTAGCCGGTCTCGCACTCCTCGAACGTCAGCTTGACGCCGTTAATGCCGCCGTCGCGGGCGTTGATCAGCTTGATGTAGTCCTGCTTGCCGTTGGCCCAGGGCGTGCCGTTGGGCGCGTAGGGGCCGGTGCGGTAGGACAGCAGCGGGAAGAATTGTTCATTGGCCTGCGCGACGGCGCTGGTGGACACCGAGGCGCCGGCGGCGGCCAGCACGGCAGCGGCCAGGGCAAGTTTTGTCAGCTTCATGGCGTTGTCTCCTAGTGGTTGGGTAGTTGCGTAGCGCGGGAAGAAATCAAGGGGAACGAGCGGGCGGTCAGTGCGGGAAGGGCCACACGCGCATCTTCTGCTTGCCGGTGGACCACAGCTTGGCCAGGCCGTGCGGCTCGACGATCAGGAACCAGACGATGAGCGCGCCGAAGATCATCAGCTCGGCGTGCGACAGGCCGGCGGTGGAGATGCCGATGCCGAACAGGTTGAACAGCGGCGGCAGCACCTGGTTGAGGATGATGGGCAGCAGCACGATGAAGGCCGCGCCGAAGAAGCTGCCCATGATGGAGCCCAGCCCGCCGATGATCACCATGAACAGGAGGCGCAGCGAGACCTCCACCGAGAACGCCGCCGGCTCCCAGGCGCTCAGGTGCACGAAGGCCCACAGCGCGCCGGCCACGCCGATGATGAAGGAGCTCACGGCGAAGGCCGACAGCTTGGCGTACATCGGGCGGATGCCGATCACGGCGGCGGCGACGTCCATGTCGCGGATCGCCATCCACTCGCGCCCGATGGCGCCGCGCACCAGGTTCTTGGCCAAGAGGGCCAGCACGGCGAGCAGCGCCAGGCAGAACAGGTACTTGGACATGGCGCTGTCCAGCGGCAGCCCCAGCACCTGCAGGTTGCTGACCGACACCGAGCCCGAGTCCGAGTTGTTGGTGAACCACTTGATGCGCAGGAACATCCAGTCGCTGAAGAACTGCGCGGCCAGCGTCGCCACGGCCAGGTACAGGCCCTTGACGCGCAGGCTGGGCAGGCCGAACAGGATGCCGAAGAAGGTGGCGCACAGCCCGCCCAGGATCAGCGCCGGGATGAGCGGCATGCCGGGAAAGCGCACGAAGAAGTTGAACGCCCCGTAGGCCCCCACGGCCATGAAGGCGCCCGAGCCCAGCGAGATCTGCCCGCAGTAGCCCACCAGGATGTTCACCCCCAGGGCCGCCGTGGACATGATGACCAGCGGGATCAGGATGGCGCGGTACAGGTAATCGCTGGCCAGCAGCGGCACCAGGATGAAGGCGGCGGCGAGCAGCAGCAGGATGGCGATGCGATCCTGCGCGATCGGGAAGATCTGCTGGTCGGCGCGGTAGCTGGTCTTGAACTGGCCGTTCTCACGATAAAACATGGCTTTTCCTCAGTCGTTGCGACGGCCCGTCACACGCGGTCAATAATCTTCTCGCCGAACAACCCCTGCGGCCGGAACAGCAGGAACACCAGCGCCAGCACGTAGGCGAACCAGATCTCGATGCCACCGCCCACGAACGGGCCCAGGTACACCTCCGAGAGCTTCTCGCCCACGCCGATGATCAGCCCGCCGATGATGGCGCCCGGCACCGAGGTCAGGCCCCCCAGGATCACCACCGGCAGCGCGCGCAGCGCCACGGTGGCCAGCGAGAACTGCACGCCCAGCTTGGAGCCCCAGATCACGCCCGCCACCAGCGCCACCACGCCGGCCACGCACCAGACGATGACCCAGATGTGGTTGAGCGGGATGCCGATGGACTGCGCCGCCTGGTGGTCGTCGGCCACGGCGCGCAGCGCGCGGCCGGTGCCGGTCTTCTGGAAGAACAGCGACAGCAGCACCACCAGCACGGCGGCGATCAGCGCGGCGATCAGGTCTTCCTTGCTGACCAGCACGCCGCCCTCCAGCACCGACTCCAGGATGAACATGGGGTCCTTGGGCATGCCCACGTCGATCTTGTAGATGTCGCTGCCGAACAGGCTCTGGCCCAGGCCTTCGAGGAAGTAGGTGATGCCCAGCGTGGCCATCAGGAGCGTCGCGCCCTCCTGGTTGACCAGGTGGCGCAGCACCAGGCGCTCGATGGCCCAGGCGACCGCGAACATGACAGCGCCGGCGGCCACGAAACCCACCACGTTGGCCAGGATCAGGTTGTCGATGCCGGTCCACTTGGGGAACCACTCGGCAAAGCGCGCCATGGCCAGCGCCGCGAACAGCACCATGGCGCCCTGCGCGAAGTTGAAGACGCCCGAGGCTTTGAAGATCAGCACGAACCCCAGGGCCACCAGCGCGTAGAGCATGCCGGCCATGAGGCCGCCGATGAAGGTTTCAAGAAAGAATGCCATTTGCGTTTGCCTCGCTTCAGTGCCCGGCGCCCAGGTAGGCGCGGATCACGTCCTCGTTGGCGCGCACTTCCTCGGGCGCGCCGTCGCCGATCTTCTTGCCGTAGTCCAGCACCACGACGCGGTCGGAGATGTCCATCACCACGCCCATGTCGTGCTCGATCAGCACGATGGTGGTGCCGAACTCGTCGTTGACGTCCAGGATGAAGCGGCTCATGTCCTGCTTTTCCTCGACGTTCATGCCAGCCATGGGCTCGTCCAGCAGCAGCACCTGCGGCTCCATGGCCAGGGCCCGGCCCAGGTCCACGCGCTTTTGCAGGCCGTAGGGCAGCTGGCCCACGGGCGTCTTGCGGTGCGCCTGGATCTCCAGGAAGTCGATGATGTGCTCGACGAACTCGCGGTGGCGGATCTCTTCCTTTTCCGCCGGCCCGATGCGCAGCGCCTGCAGCAGCAGGTTGCTTTTGATCTTCAGGTTGCGCCCGGTCATGATGTTGTCGATCACGCTCATGCCCTTGAACAGCGCCAGGTTCTGGAAGGTGCGCGCCACGCCCATCTCGGCCACCTGGCGGCTGTTCATGTGCGAGAACGTCTTGCCGCGGAAGGTGATCGAGCCCTCCGAGGGCGTGTAGACGCCGTTGATGCAGTTGAGCATCGAGCTCTTGCCGGCGCCGTTGGGGCCGATGATCGAGCGGATCTCGTGCTCGCGCACGTCGAACGAGATGTCCGTGAGCGCCTTCACGCCGCCAAAGCGCAGGCTGATGTTCTTGACGTCCAGGACGACGTCGCCAATCTTCTTGCTGGTCATGATGGGTGTGCTGGTCTCGGGGTGTCAGGCGGCGGCGCGCGCGTTGGCTGGATAAGTCTTGGCATCCACGAGCTTGAGCGTGGCGCTGACGGCCCCGGTGCGCCCGTCCTCGAACTTGACCTGCGTCTCGATGAACTGCTCGGGCCGGCCCGCGTACAGCGCATCGACCAGCACGCCGTACTTGTCGGCGATGAAGCCGCGGCGCACCTTGCGCGTGCGGGTGAGCTCGTCGTCGTCGGGGTCCAGCTCCTTGTGCAGCACCAGGAAGCGCGCCACCTGCGTGGCCGCCATGCCGTCCTCCGACGCCAGGTCGGCGTTGACCTTGGCCACGCAGTCGGCGATCAGCTCCAGCACCTTGGGCTTGGAGGCCAGGTCGACATAGCCGCCGTAGGGCACGCCCTGGCGCTCGGCCCAGTTGCCCACGGCCTCGTAGTCGATGTTGATGAAGGCGCAGACCGTCTCGCGGCCGTTGCCGAAGCACACGGCTTCCTTGATGTGCGGGAAGAACTTGAGCTTGTTCTCGATGTAGTTGGGCGCGAACATCGCCCCGCCGGCCATCTTGCCCACGTCCTTGGCGCGGTCGATGATGCGCAGCTGGCCGTGCGCGTCGATCAGGCCGGCGTCGCCGGTCTTGAAGTAGCCGTTCTCGTCGATCACCTCGGCCGTGGCGTCCGGGCGCTTGTAGTACTCCTTGAGCACCGACACGCCCTTGACCAGCACCTCGCCGTTGTCCCCGATCTTCAGCTCGATGCCGGGCGCCGCCGGGCCCACGCTGTCCAGGTGGACCTGGCCGTCGCGCTGCAGGCAGACGTAGGCGCAGGTCTCGGTCTGGCCGTACAGCTGCTTCAGGTTGATGCCGATGGAGCGGAAGAAGCGGAACAGGTCCGGCCCGATGGCCGCGCCTGCGGTATAGGCCACGCGGATGCGCGACAGGCCCATGACGTTGCGCAGCGGGCCGTAGATGGCGAGATCCGCCAGCTTGTATTTCAGGCGATCCAGCGCGCCCACCGGGCGGCCGTCCAGGATGTCCGAGCCGACGCGGCGCGCCAGCTGCATGCATTTGTCGAACAGCCAGCGCTTGGGGGCCGCGGCGTCCTCCATGCGGATGGACACCGAGGTCAGCATGCCCTCGAACACCCGCGGCGGCGCGAAGTAGTAGCTCGGGCCGATCTCGCGCATGTCGATGGACACGGTGCTGGCCGACTCGGGGCAGTTGATGGTGAAGCCCGCCACCATCCACTGCGCGAACGAGAACAGGTGGTCGCCCACCCAGGCCGGGGGCAGGTAGGACAGCACGTTGTCGGCAGGGCCCAGGCGGTCCACCTCGATGCCGCCGCGCGCCGAGCCGATGAAGGCGTCGTGCGTCAGGCACACGCCCTTGGGCTTGCCGGTGGTGCCCGAGGTGTAGAGGATGACCGAGACATCGCTGCCCTGGATGCCGCCCAGCAGCGCGTCGAACACCCCCGGGTTGGCGCGGTCCCACTCGGCGCCGCGCGCCACCAGCTGCTCGGTGCTGATGAGGCCAGGCTGGTCATAGTGGCGCAGGCCGCGCGGGTCGTCATAGATGATGTGGCGCAGGCCGGACACGGTGCTCCGCACCTCCAGCAGCTTGTCCACCTGCTCCTGGTTCTCGGCGAAGGCGAACTCGATGCCCGCATCCTGCATCACGAAGCCCATTTCGGCGGCCACGGCGTCCTGGTACAGCGGAATGGGCACGCCGCCCACGCTTTGCACTGCCACGAAGCCCATGTAGACGTGCGGGCGGTTGTCGCTGATCAGCGCCAGGTTCTGCCCGCGCGAAAAGCCCAGCGACAGCAGGCCACAGGCCATGGCGCGCACCTCGGCGCTGGCAGCGCGCCAGCTCCAGGTCTGCCAGATGCCGTACTCTTTCTCGCGCAGCGCCGTGGCCTCGGGGCGCTCGGCCGCATGGCGCTGCAGCAGGTGGGGGAAGGTGCTCGTCATGTCCGCTTCCTGTCGGTTCGGGGGCGTTGGCGCCGTGTCGCCGACCCTTGCGGGAGGCGGGGCGCTATCGGATTGGCGGCAATAGTAGGAATGACTTTGACGCCATCTTGTCTGCACAACGACAATTTCGGGGTAAATCCCGAGGGGTCAAACCCTGCAGTCGCGCCCGCCGCCGACATGCGCCGCCCCGCCGCCGCCCCCTGCCACCCTCTATCCTCACGCCATGTACGCCCCGTTTTTCGGCCTGGAGCGGCCGCCGTTCTCCATCGCGCCCGACCCTCGCTACCTGTTCATGAGCGAGCGCCACCGCGAGGCGCTGGCGCACCTGCTGTACGGGCTGGGCGCGGGCGGCGGCTTCGTGCTGCTCACCGGCGAGATCGGCACCGGCAAGACCACCGTCTGCCGGTGCTTCCTGGAGCAGGTGCCGGACAGCTGCAACGTCGCCTACATCTTCAACCCGCGCCTGACCGTGCCCGAGCTGCTGCGCTCGATCTGCGACGAGTTCGGCGTGGCGCACCGCCCGGCCGTGCCCGGCGCCGAGACGGTCAAGGACTGCATCGACCCGCTCAATGAATTCCTGCTGCGCGCGCACGCCGCCGGGCGCTCCAGCGTGCTGGTCATCGACGAGGCGCAAAGCCTGGCGCTGGACGTGCTGGAGCAGCTGCGCCTGCTGACCAACCTGGAGACCAGCGAGCGCAAGCTGCTGCAGATCATCCTGATCGGCCAGCCCGAACTGCGCGCCATGGTGGCGCACCCCCGGCTGGAGCAGCTGGCGCAGCGCGTGATCGCGCGCTACCACCTGGGGCCCCTGAGCCGGGCCGAGACCGCGCAATACGTCGCCCACCGCCTGGCCGTGGCCGGCCTGCGCGGGCCGCTGCCGCTGGGGCGCCGGGCGCTGGCCCGGGTGTTTGCGCTGACCGGCGGCGTGCCCCGGCGCATCAACCTGCTGTGCGACCGCGCCCTGCTGGGCGCCTACAGCCGGGGCGAGCGCCAGGTGCACCCGGGCACGCTGCGCCAGGCGGCGCGCGAGGCCTTCGGCACGCCCGCCGCCCCGCGCAGCCGCAGCCCGGCGGCGGCCGGCGCGCGGCGCTGGGGGATCGCCGCCGCCGGCGTGCTGGCCGGCGCTGCCGCGGCGCTGGCGCTGGTGTGGCGCCTGGGCGCCTGGCCGGGCGGTGCGGCGCCCGCCGCCCGGCCCGCTGCGGCAGCGGCCGCAGCCCCCAAGCCCGCTGCAGCCGCCCCGGCCGCGGCAACGGCTGCGCCTGCCGCGCTGCCGCCCACGCCGCCCGCTCCGCCTCCGCCGCCCGCCCCGCCGACGCTGGCGCAATTCCTGGCGGCCCAGCCCCCTGCCGACAAGGGCGAGGCGCCGGCATGGCGCGTGCTGGCGCAGGCCTGGTCGGCCGAAGTGCCCGCCAGCGCGCCCGATGCCTGCGCCGCGCTGGCGGCCGAGGGCCTGCGCTGCTTTCGCACGCACCGCGCCAGCCTGGGCCTGCTGCGCCTGATCGACCGCCCGGTGCTGCTGACGCTGCACGCTGCCGAAGGCGATGCGGCGGGCCAGCTGGTGCTGCTGCAGGCCCTGGTGGGCGAGCGCGCCTGGCTGGCCGGCGCCGGCGGCGCCCGCCTGAGCGTGCCCCTGGCCGAACTGGCGCCGCTGTGGCATGGCGACATCGCCACGCTGTGGCGGGCGCCGGCCAACCTGCCGGCCTCGGGCGACGTGCTGGCCAGCAGCGCCGCCACCGCCTGGCTGGACCGGCAGCTGGCGCGCGCCAGCAGCACCCCGGTGCCGGCGCGCGGCCTGGGCAGCGCGGCGCGGCGCGCCCGCATCCACCAGTTCCAGCTGGCCCAGGGCCTGACGCCCGACGGCCAGGCCGGCCCCCTGACCCTGATGCTGCTCAACCGCGCCACCGGTGTGCAGGAACCACGGCTGCAACGCCCAGACTGACCATGTCCTACATCCTCGATGCGCTGCGGCGTGCCCAGGCCGAACGCAGCCGGGGCGACATGCCCGGCCTGCACACCCCGGCCCCCAGCCTGGCCGAGCTGCCGGCGGCGCGCGCGCCGGCTTTTGCCGTCGCGCCCTGGCTGGCTGCGGCCGCGCTGCTGGCGCTGGGCCTGGGCGCCGGCGGCTGGTGGCTGGGGCGCGCCGCCGCGCCGGCCGCGCCAGCCCTGGCCGCAGCGCCCCAGCCCGGGGCTGCCGCGCCGGCGCCGCCGGCCATCGCCCCGCCCGTCGCGCCGCCCGCCGCGCCCCCCCCCTGGCCGAGCCTCCCCTGGCGGCCCCGCCCACCGCCGCGCCCCCTGGCCGCGCCGCGCCCGCGCCCCGCCGCGCCGGCGCCGGCGCCCGCCCAGGCGGCGCAGCCGGCCCCGGCGCCGGCCAAGGCGCAGCCCCAGCCGCCCTCCCAGCGCGAAGCCGCGCCGCCTGCGCCGCCAGGCGAGGCGCACGGCGCGGGCCGGCCGGCGGCGCCCACCGTGTTCGCCCAGGCCGACCTGCCGCCCGCCGTGCGCGAGCAGCTGCCCACGCTGCAGCTGGCCGGCATCACCTACTCCAGCAACCCCCTGCACCGCATGGCCATCGTCAACGGCCAGGTGCTGCACGAGGGCGAGCAGGCCGCGCCCGGCCTGGTGCTGGAGCGCATAGAGCCCGGCCGCGCCGTCTGGCTGTTTCGCGGCTACCGCTGGGCGCTGGCGGCGCAGTGAGATGGGTAAATGCCACTTTTCAAGCAAAAGCCGCCTCTTGCCGGCGCCAATGAACGAGATATAGCTATCAAAATGGTAGTAACCCGGGCGCCGGCCGCGCTGGTATGCCCGGGGCCCGCGCGCGCCGCCGGGGCGGCACACTGCGTGCCATGACGCAAGACGCCCCGCTGCACCAGCGCCGCCGCGCCCCCACCGCCGAGGAGCTGGACGGCATTCCCTGGCTGTCGCACCTGCTGGCCCACGAGCGCGAGCGCGCCGTGGCGGCGATCGCCGTGGGCGACGCGCGCGCCGGCGACTATGTGTGCCGCATGGGCCGCCCGGTGACCTACTGGTTCGGGTTGGTCGAGGGCCTGCTCAAGATGAGCGCCGACAACGCCGAGGGCCTGACCATGACCTTCACCGGCGTGCCGCCCGGGGGCTGGTTTGGCGAGGGCACGGTGCTCAAGCGCGAGCCCTACCGCTACAACATCCAGGCCCTCAGGAAAAGCACCGTGGCGGGCCTGCCCTGCGACACCTTCCATTGGCTGCTGGACCACTCCATCGGCTTCAACCGCTTCGTGATGAACCAGCTCAACGAGCGGCTGGGGCAGTTCATCTCCGCGCGCGAGATCGACCGCATGAACCGCCCCGACCTGCGCGTGGCGCGCAGCCTGGCGGCGCTGTTCAACCCCGTGCTGTATCCCGGCATGGGCGCCGTGCTGCGCATCACCCAGCAGGAGCTGGCCTACCTGGTCGGGCTGTCGCGCCAGCGCGTGAACGAGGCGCTGACTTTCCTGGAGCGCCAGCAGGTGATCCGCGTCGAATACGGCGGGCTGCGCGTGCTGGACCTGCAGGCGCTGCGCGCCGGGCAGTTCGCCGACGGCAGCGACCTGGCGCCGCCAGCCGGCGGCGGCCGGCGCGCGCGACAATACGCGCCATGTCCGACCGGCCTTCCCGCACCCCCGCGCCAGCAGACGCGGCCCGACCCCGCCTGACGCTGCGCCGCCCCGCACCCGCCAGCCCTGCACCCGCCAGCACGCCCGCCCCCAACCCTGCTCCGGCGCGCCCAGCCCGCCCGGCGCGCCCAGCCCAGCCGGCGCCGCCGCCGCCCGCCCGGCGCCCGGCCGCGCCGCCTCCTGCCCGGGCGCAGGTGCAGCCTGCCCCGGGGGCGGCCGGCGCGCAGCGCCTGAACAAGCGCATGGCCGAGCTGGGCCTGTGCTCGCGCCGCGAGGCCGACGAGTGGATAGAGCGCGGCTGGGTGCGCGTCGATGGCCGCGTGGCCGTGATGGGCCAGCAGGTGGGCGAGCACGCCCGCATCGAGGTGGACCGCGCCGCCCAGGGCCACCAGCGCGAGCAGGTGACCATCGTGCTGCACAAGCCCATGGGCTACGTCAGCGGCCAGGCCGAGGACGGCCACACGCCGGCGGCGGCGCTGATCGGCCCGCGCACGCACTGGGCGGGCGACGCCAGCCGCGTGCGCTTCTCGCCCGCGCAGCTCAGGGGCCTGGCGCCCTGCGGGCGGCTCGACATCGACTCCGTGGGCCTGCTCGTGCTGACGCAGGACGGCCGCGTGGCGCGCCAGCTGATCGGCGAGGACTCCACCATCGACAAGGAATACCTGGTGCGCGTGCAGTACGGCGAGCTGGGCCAGGACGTGCGCGCGGCCTTCCCGGCGCAGCAGCTGGAGCGGCTGCGCCACGGCCTCAGCCTGGACGGCAAGCCGCTCAAGCCCGCCCAGGTGGAGTGGCAGAACGCCGAGCAGCTGCGCTTCGTGCTGCAAGAGGGCAAGAAGCGCCAGATCCGGCGCATGTGCGAGCAGGTCGGCCTGAAGGTGGTGGGCCTCAAGCGCATCCGCATCGGCCGCGTGCTGCTGGGGCAGCTGCCGGTGGGGCAGTGGCGCTACCTGGCGCCGGGCGAGCGGTTCTAGCCCCCGGCGGCAGCGGCTGCGGGCCCGCCCGTAGCGCCGCCTGCATCCTGCTGCTGCGGGCTGGCGACGAAGCCGAAACGCCCCGGCATCGCCGCCGCTGCGATCGTTTCGGGTGCCCAGCGCCCCTGCTCGACGGCCTGCGCCACCAGGCCCACGTCCTGGCTGTGCACCAGGCCAAGGCCCAGGTCGGTCAGCAAATAGGCGCGTCCCGCCTCATCCAGCCACAGCCCGGCCGGCTGCGCGGCGCGCCCGGTGTGCGCGAGCACGCGGCCGCCTTCGTGCAGGCGCCACACCCAGGGCGCGGCCTCCAGCTCGACGTACACCCGCTGCGGGCCGTTCTGGAAAAACCACCGGCCCTGCGCATCGGCCTCGTAGTTGCGCCCGATGAAGGCGATCAGCCCGTCGTGCTCCAGCAGGCTGCCGCGCGCACCCGGCACGCCGCTGGCGAACGCCCCCAGCGCCTGCGCAGCCTCGTCGCGCAGCCACCAGCGCCCGCGCGCATCCAGCCCCAGCCAGCCGCTGCAATGCGGCACGCGCGGCCACTTGGCCATGGCTTGTTTGACGATGTCGTCCATACCTTGTGGTCTTTTGTGTTGAGTGGCGGGGTGCCGCCCTGGCTGCCTGCTTTCAATTTTGATAGCAAACTGTCATTGCGGGGCGCCGGCATTGGAGTGCCATGGCTTGAAAACCGGGATTTTCAATGCGCCGATGGCAAAAACGGCTTGCCGCCACGCAACGGTACCAGGCCCGGGCCGCACGGCCGGCGCGGGGCCTGCGGCGGGCTGGCCGCATCCGCGTGCCGAAGGCGCACCCGCCCATGCGAGCGCCCGCCCGTCAGACAAACCCCGCGGCCCTCCTGCCGCCCTCCTTGAGCGCGCATTCCGCCTCCAGCGCCGTGACCAGCGCCGCTGCATCCGGCAGCGGCCTGAAGCGGGCCTGGCGCAGCACGGCGGCGAAGTCGCCCGGGGTCAGCTGGCGCAGCGGCGCTAGCCGGGCCTGCTCCTGAGGGCCGGGTGCGGGCAGCCCGGCTTGCGCGCAGTGGCGCTGGAGCAGCGCCCAGGCCTGCTCGGGCCGCAGGTAGTCCAGCCGCACCTTCAGGTCGAAGCGCCGCAGCGCCGCCGGGTCCAGGCCCTGCATGAGGTTGGTGGAGGCGATGAAGATGCCGTCGAAAGCCTCCATCTGCGTCAGCATTTCATTGACCTGGCTGACCTCCCAGCTGCGCTGCGCGCCGCGGCGGTCCTGCAAAAAGCCGTCCACCTCGTCGATCAGCAGCACGGCGCCGTCCTGGCGGGCTTCGCTGAAGGCGCGGGCGATGTTCTTCTCGCACTCGCCCAGCCATTTCGACTGCAGATCGGAGGCCCGCCGCACCAGCAGCGGCAGGTCCAGCTCCTGCGCCAGCCAGTGCCCGTAGGCCGTCTTGCCGGTGCCTGGCGGGCCGTACAGGCACAGGCGGGCGCTGCGCTGCCGGGCGATGCCCCGGGCGACGGCGGCGAGATCCGCGTCGGCATGGAGGAAGGCCGGGTCATGGACCTCTGCCAGCCGCAGGGCGCCGTGCGGCTCAAGCCCCGGGTGGCCCTGGGCGATCAGGGTGTTATGGACCAGCCGCTCCAGCGCCTGCGAGGCCTGCTCCTGCCCCAGCCCCTCCTGGACGCAGCGCACCACCCGGGCCGCACGCGCCACCACCGCCGGGGCCAGGGCTTCCACGCCGCTCATGCGCTCGATGGCGGCGTCCTGCAGCAGCCCGGCGCATTCGCGCTGCACGATGCCGTGCCGCTGCCGGCGCGCCGGCACGGGCAGCTCGAACACCAGGTCGAAGCGCCGGATGAAGGCGGCGTCCAGCGCGCGGCTGTTGGACAGCCACAGCGTGGGGACGGGGTTGTCCTCCAGCATCCGGTTGATCCAGGCCTTGTGCGTCTGCGCCGTGCTGCTGCCGCCCAGCGGGCCCTCGCTGTCGTTGAACACGTCCTCGGCCTCGTCGAACACCATCAGCGCGTGGCGGCTGGCAAGAAAGCTCTGCGCGGCCCGGAAGGCCCGCAGGCGGTTTTCCGCACTGATCGGGTCGCCGTCGCTGTCCTCGCTGGCGACCTCCATCAACTCGCAACCCAGCGCCCCGGCCAGGGTGCGCGCCAGCTCGGTCTTGCCGGTGCCGGGCGCGCCGTGGATGAACACGTTGACGCCGCGCCCGCCGGTGGCCTGCATCTTGCGCAGGTAGGGCAGGGCGATGTCCAGCTGGGGCTGGATGTGCCGGTAGTCCTCCAGCTGCAACCGCGCCGCAGGCGCCACGCGCACCTTGTCGCGCAGCAGGTGCAGCACGTCGGCGGCCTCGACCTGCATCAGCTCGGCCAGGTGGTGGGACAGCAGGTCGAGCCGGCTGCGCAGCCAGTCCCCGTGCCCGGGGCTGCCCACCGTCAGCAAGCCGCTGCGTGCCAGCACCGCCGTGGGCGCCAGGGCCGCGCGCACCGTCTGCAGCGGCAGGCCCACGATGCCGGCCACGCAGGTGAGGGTCTGCAGGGCGGTCAGGTTCTCGAACAGGTCCGTCGCCTTCTCCAGCAGCGGATCGCAGTGCAGGCAACAGGCGAATTCGAGAATCCGGCAATCGGCTTCGCTCAACCGCGCCAGCGCCGCCAGTTGCGCGATGTTCTGGCGCAGCGCCGGCGCGGCCAGGGTGGCGGCGGCGCGGCTTTCTGCCTGGGCGTGCAGCCGGCGCAGCTCGCGGCGCACGGCGCGGGGGTCGAACCGCTGGTTTTCCCCGCCCGCTTCGTTCTCTTCGTCCCTCTCCTCCTCCTCACCCAGCCAATGCTCCAGGCCCAGCGCCTGGGCCAGCCGGTCGTCGCTGAAATCCCGGTCCCTGATCCAGATCTTGTGCCCGCCCATCCCATGCAGGATTCTGAGCAGCCACAGCCGGGTCAGGTCGCTGGGCGGCGCATCGGGCATGAGGCGCGGCTTCGAGTAGGGGCGTGAACGGGGCATCGCATCTCCTGGGTTTCGACAGAAGCGATTGTGGTTCTGGGGTGCGACGAGTTGTGTCGCAGCCAGGCGGCGCTGGCAGGGCCGCGCCGCCGCTGCACTGTCCTATTCGTGGAACGCAGAGTCGGCCGATCGGGGTATTTCAATGTCGCCGTCCTGCCACTATCTTTGAGGCTGCAGGCAACACTGCCCGGTCGCGGTTCCGGGCGCCTTTCGGAGAAAGACGATGAGCAAGAGAGTTCTCGGCCGCTTCGGCAACGAGCGCGGCCACTGGGTGGGCGACGGGTTTCCGGTGCGCTCGCTGTTTTCCTACCACGACATGGGCGCGCGCATCAGCCCGTTCCTGCTGCTCGACTACGCCGGGCCGCACACCTTCGAGCCGACCCAGGCGCGGCGCGGCGTGGGCCAGCACCCGCACCGGGGCTTCGAGACCGTGACCATCGTCTATGACGGCGAGGTCGAGCACCGCGACAGCGCCGGCCACGGCGGCGTGATCGGCCCCGGCGACGTGCAGTGGATGACGGCCGCCGGCGGCATCGTGCACGAGGAATACCACTCGCCGGCCTTTGCCCGCGCGGGCGGGCCGTTTCGCATGATCCAGCTGTGGGTCAACCTGCCGGCCCGCGACAAGGGCGCGCCGGCCGGCTACCAGGGAATCGTGTCGGCCGACATTCCGGTCGTGGACCTGCCGGGCGGCGCGGGCACGGCGCGCATCATCGCCGGCGGCTATGGCGGCGCACGCGGCCCGGCCAGGACGTTCACGCCCCTGAACGTCTGGGATGTAAGCCTGAAGGCCGACGCAGCGCTGGCGCTGGACCTGCCGGACGGGCACACCAGCATGGTCGTGGTGCTGACCGGCCAGGTCACCGTGGGCGGCACGCAGGAGGCGGGCGAGGCGCAGATGGTGCTGCTCAGCCGCGATGGCGCCAGCGTGGACCTCCGCGCCGACGGGGCGGCCCGGCTGCTGGTGCTGACCGGCGAGCCCATCGACGAGCCCATCGTGGGCTATGGCCCCTTCGTGATGAACAGCCAGGCCGAGATCCGCCAGGCCATCGAGGACTTCAACAGCGGCCGCTTCACGCACGCTGCGGCGGCGGCCTGAGCGTGCGCGCCCGGCCGCGCCCCGCGCGGCAGGGCGCGCACGACAATGAAGCCATGCGCAACCTCCTACGCTCCCGCACCGGCGGCACGGCCCAGGTCAGCCAGGTCGAGCTGTTCTTCGACCTGGTGTTCGCCTTTGCGGTCACCCAGCTGTCGCACAGCCTGCTGTCGCACTTCACGCTGGCGGGCGCGCTCCAGGTGGCCATGCTGTTCCTGGCCGTCTGGTGGGCCTGGATTTTCACCACCTGGGTGACCAACTGGCTCGATCCGCAGACCACGCCGGTGCGCCTGCTGCTGTTCGCGCTGATGGCGGCCGGGCTGTTCATGTCCATGGCCATCCCGCAGGCCTTCGGCGAGCGCGGGCTGGTGTTCGCGCTGGCCTTTGCGGCGATCCAGGTGGGGCGCAGCCTGTTCATGCTGGCAGCGCTGCGCTCGCACAGCCCCGGCAATTTCCGCAACTTCCAGCGCATCACCGCCTGGCTGGGCTGCGCGGCGCTGCTGTGGGTTGCGGGCGGCGTGGCCGATGGGGCAGGGCGCATGGCCCTGTGGGCGGCGGCGCTCGCCATCGAGTACGCCGCGCCGGCGCTGGGTTTTGCCGTGCCCGGCCTGGGCCGCTCGCACAGCCGCGAGTGGGACGTGGACGGGCGCCACATCGCCGAGCGCGCCAGCTGCTTCATCATCATCGCGCTGGGCGAGTCCATCGTGATCACCGGCGCCGGCGTTGCCGCAGCGCGCTGGGATGCCGCCACGCTGGGCGCGTTCGCCGCGGCGCTGGTCGCCAGCATCAGCCTGTGGTGGCTGTACTTCGACGCCACGGCCGAGGGCGCGGCGCGGCACATAGGGACGTCCGAAGACCCGGGCCGGATCGCACGCCTGGTCTATACCTACATCCACCTGGCCATCGTCGGCGGCGTCATCATCTCCGCCGCGTCCGACGAGATCGTGCTGGCCCGGCCCCTGGAGCGCGCCAGCCTGGGCGCGGCGGCAGCCACGGTGGGCGGCGCTGCGCTGTTCCTGGCCGGCACGCTGCTGCTCAAGCGCGCCGTGTGGCGCGTCTGGCCGCGGCCCGAACTGGCGGCCCTGGCCGCGCTGGCCCTGCTCGCGGTGCTGGCCCCGCAGCTGAACCTGCTGACGCTGGCGCTGGCCACCAGCGCCACCCTGGTGGTGGCAGCCGTCTGGAGCGGCTGCAGCGCGCGGGCCGCGCCCGTGCCTGCGTCCGCCCCGCATTAGCTTTTCATCCAAGGAGATACGACATGGTCGAGTTGGTCATTGAGCAGCGCCGCCGCAGCCTGGGCGGCGGCTTCGAGGTCGGGCGCGTGCTGCCCTTTGCCAGGCAGCGCATGGTCGGGCCCTTCATCTTCTTCGACCACATGGGGCCGCTGGACCTGGCCGCCGGCGTGGATCGCAGCGTGGACGTGCGCCCGCACCCGCACATCGGCCTGTCCACCGTCACCTATTTGTTCGCCGGCGAGATGATGCACCGCGACAGCATCGGCTACGAGCAGGCCATCCGCCCGCGCGAAGTCAACTGGATGACCGCCGGCAGCGGCGTGACGCACAGCGAGCGGTTCGAGCGCGCCCGCGCCGTGGGCGACCACCTGCACGGCATCCAGGCCTGGGTGGCGCTGCCCAGGGAATTCGAGGAAACCGCCCCAACGTTCTCGCACCACGAGGGCGGCGACCTGCCGCAGTGGAGCGAGGCCGGCGTGCAGGGCCGCCTGATCGCCGGCAGCGCCTACGGCCTGGCGGCAGGCGTGGCCACGCATTCGCCGCTGTTCTACGCGCACCTGGACATGCAGGCCGGCGCCACGGCCGAAATCCCCTCGGGCCACGCCGAGCGCGCGCTCTACATCGCCACCGGCGCGGTGGACGTCGGCGGCCAGCGCTACGCGGCCGGCCACATGCTGGTGCTGGGCGCCGATGCCTCCAGGCTGCGCGCGCTGGAGCCCTCCAGCGTCATGGTGCTGGGCGGCCAGCCGGTGGGCGAGCGCTTCATCTACTGGAATTTCGTCTCATCGTCCAAGGCGCGCCTGGCGCAGGCGGCTGCCGACTGGGAAGCCGGCCGCATGAAGCTGCCCGACGCCGACGACCAGGAATGCATCCCGCTGCCCGACGGCCCCCGGCCCAGCGCGCCGGCCATGTCCTGACAAGCGGCCGGCAACAGCACTCCCCCATCCCTTCCGCAACCCAAGAAAAAGGAAAACCCATGCCCCTCACGCTCCAGGTCATCGTTGGCAGCACCCGCCCCGGGCGCGTCGGCCTCTCGGTCGCGCAGTGGTTCGAGCAGTACGCGCGCAAGCACTCCGGCTTTCACGTGGAGCTGGTCGATCTGGCGGACTTCGACCTGCCCGTGTATGACGAGCCCAGGCACCCGCGCATGCAGCAGTACCAGCACGCGCACACCAAGCGCTGGAGCGCAAGCGTCGCCGCGGCCGATGCCTACGTGTTCGTCACCCCGGAATACAACTACATGCCGCCGCCGGCGCTCGTCAATGCGCTGGACTACGTCTACAACGAGTGGAACTACAAGCCTTGCGGCTTCGTGAGCTATGGGGGCGTGTCCGCCGGCCTGCGCGCGGCGCAGGTGGCGCGCCTGCACGCGACCACGCTCAGGATGATGCCCCTGCCCGAGGGCGTGGCCATTCCCTCGGTGGGCAGCCACGCCAGGCATGGCGCGGAGTTCCAGTCCAACGATCTGATCGACGCATCGGCCAAGACGATGCTGGAAGAGTTGCTGCGCTGGACCGAGGCGCTCAGGCCGATGCGCGCCGGCGCTTGAGGCGAGTGGCCTCGCGCGCTGGCCTCAGCTCCAGTCCAGCGCCTCGATCGCCGCCGCCAGCGCCAGCAGGTCGCGGTCGCGCCCGCGCTGCGCCACCAGCATCAGGCCGAACGGCAGGCTGCCCGAGCGGCCTGCCGGCAGCGACAGTGCCGGCAGATCGTAGAAATTGAACACCGACGGGTTGCGCAGCACCAGCGCGTTGGCGCGCAGGAAGGCCGCGTCGTCCGCCGCCAGCGCGTCGATGCGCGGCGGCAGGATGGGCACGGTGGGCAGGGCCAGCAGGTCCAGGTCCAGCCACTGCGCATCGAACTCGCGCTGCAGCTGCGCCCGGGCCTGCAGCACGCCCACGTAGTGCGGCGCAGGCACGGCCTGGCCGGGCCGGATGCGCGCCAGTACGCGCGGGTCCAGCTGCCCGGGGGCGCGCGCCAGCAGCTCGCGGTGGATGTGCGCCGCCTCGGCGGCGGCCAGCGAGCCGCCTTGCTGCAGGCGCGCCGGCGCCGCCAGCCATTCGTCCAGGTGCACGTCGCGCACGGCTGCCCCGGCCCGCGCCAGCGCGGCAAGCGCCTGCTCGAAGGCGGCCAGCACCACGCCGTCCGCATCGCTGAGCAGCCAGCCGCGCGGCACGCCCACGCGCAGGCCGCTGACCTGCCGCGCCGGCAGGGGCTGCCAGGGCTGGCCGGCCAGCACGGCATCCGCGCGCGCGCAGTCGTGCACGCTCGCGGCCAGCGGGCCTATGGTGTCCAGCGTGTACGACAGCGCCAGCGCGCCGTCCCGGGGTACGCGCGCCTGCGTCGGCTTGAAGCCGGCAATGCCGGCCAGGGCGGCGGGGATGCGGATGGAGCCGCCCGTGTCCGTGCCGATGGCGATGTCCGCCATGCCGTGCGCCACGCTCACGCCCGCGCCGCTCGATGAGCCGCCGGGGATGCGCTGCGCGTCGTGCGCGTTGCCCGGCGTGCCCCAGTGCGGATTGATGCCTATGCCCGAGAACGCGAACTCGGTCATGTTGGTCTTGCCGATGAGCACGCAGCCGGCCGCGCGCAGGCGCTGCACCACGGCGGCGTCCCGCTGCGCGGGCGGCGCGTCCTTGAGGGCAACCGATCCCGCCGTGGTGGGCTCGCCCGCCACGTCGAGCAGGTCCTTGATCGAGACGACGCGCCCGTCCAGCGGGCCCAGCGAGATGCCGCGCGCCGCGCGCTCATCGGCCGCGCGCGCCGCCTGCAAGGCCGCGTCTGCATAAACCCGGGTGAAAATCCGCCTTCCCTCGGCGCCGGCGGCGTCGATGGCGGCCAGGGCGCGCTCGGTGCGCCGGGTGCTGCTGTCGTGTTGCATGGCGGCAGTGTGACAGGGCGCCCTGGCGCTTGCACACCCCCGTGTACACGGGCGGCACGCGCCTTGAAACCTGCACGGCCGCCCGCACATGGCCTCGCTGTATGCCGGCGCCGGATCCACTCCCTCTCCCGCACGGGGGAGAGGGAGCCGAACACCGCCTTTGTCGTTTCCTTTTTCTCTACCACCGCATCGTATGAGCCAATCCAAGCACCAACACTCCTTCCAGGCCGAAGTTGCGCAACTGCTGCACCTGGTCACGCACTCGCTGTACTCCAACAAGGAAATCTTCCTGCGCGAGCTGATCTCCAACGCCTCCGACGCCTGCGACAAGCTGCGCTTCGAGGCGCTGAACGATCCCGGCCTGTACGAGGGCCAGCCGGACCTGCAAGTGCGCGTGTCCTTCGACAAGGCTGCGCGCACCCTGACCATCGCCGACAACGGCATCGGCATGAGCCAGGGCGAGGCCATCGAGCACCTGGGCACCATCGCCAAGAGCGGCACCAAGGACTTCATGAGCCGCCTGTCCGGCGACCAGAAGGCCAGCGCCACCGAGCAGGGCCAGCTGATCGGGCAGTTCGGCGTGGGCTTTTATTCGGGCTTCATCGTGGCCGACCGCATCACCGTCGAGAGCCGCCGTGCCGGCCTGCCGGCCTCCGAGGGGGTGCGCTGGATGAGCGCCGGCGCGGGCGAGTTCGAGGTCGAGCAGATCGAGCGCAGCGAGCGCGGCACCAGCGTCATCCTGCACCTGCGGGGCGACGCCGAGGACTACCTGAACGCCTGGAAGCTCAAGCAGGTCATCGCCAAGTATTCCGACCACATCAGCCTGCCCATCCTGATGGAGCAGGAGGAGTGGAAGGAGTCCGACAAGGAAGGCGAGCCCGGCGAGATGGTGAAGACGGGCGAGTGGGAGACGGTGAACAAGGCCAGCGCCCTGTGGACGCGCGCGAAGAAGGACATCACCGACGAGCAGTACCAGGACTTCTACAAGGCCCTCACCCACGACCACGAGAACCCGCTGGCCTGGAGCCACAACCGCGTGGAGGGCAATACCGAGTACACGCAGCTCCTGTACATCCCCGCCCGCGCGCCGATGGACCTGTGGAACCGCGACAAGGCCGCCGGCGTGAAGCTGTACGTCAAGCGCGTGTTCATCATGGACGACGCCGAGGCGCTGATGCCCAGCTACCTGCGCTTCGTGCGCGGCGTGATCGACTCCAGCGACCTGCCGCTGAACGTCAGCCGCGAGCTGCTGCAGGAGTCGCGCGACGTGCGCCTGATCCGCGACGGCTCGACCAAGCGTCCTGTCGATGCTGGAAGACCTGGCGCGCCACGACAAGCACCAGGCCGGCGCGCAGGAAGCCGACGTGCAGGACGTGGTGAGCGAGGAAGACAAGGCCAAGGAGGGCAAGTACAGCCAGTTCTACGCCGAGTTCGGCGCGGTGCTCAAGGAAGGGCTGGGCGAGGACTTCTCCAACCGCGAGCGCATCGCCAAGCTGCTGCGCTTTGCCTCGACCAGCAGCGAGGCGGTGAGCGTCAGCCTGCAGGAGTACAAGGCGCGCATGAAGGACGGCCAGCAGGCCATCTACTACATCACCGCCGATACGCTGGCCGCCGCCAGCAACAGCCCGCAGCTGGAAATCTTCAAGAAAAAGGGCATCGAGGTGCTGCTCATGACCGACCGGGTCGATGAGTGGGCGCTGGGCTACCTGCACGACTTCGATGGCACGCCGCTGCAGTCGGTGGCCAAGGGCGCCGTCGACCTGGGGCAGCTGCAGGACGAGGCCGAGAAGAAGGCCGCCGAGGAAGCCGCCGAAGCCTTCAAGCCGCTGCTGGCCAGGCTGAAGGAAGCGCTCAAGGACAAGGCCGAGGACGTGCGCGCCACCACCCGCCTGGTGGACTCGCCCGCTTGCCTGGTGGTGCAGGACCATGGCATGAGCACGCAGCTGGCCCGCCTGCTCAAGCAGGCCGGCCAGAGCGCGCCCGAGACCAAGCCGGTGCTGGAAGTCAACCCCGAGCACCCGCTGGTGAAGAAGCTGGACGGCAGCGTGCACTTCCACGACCTGGCGCACATCCTGTTCGACCAGGCCCTGCTGGCCGAGGGCGGCCTGCCTGCCGACCCCGCCGCCTACGTGCGCCGCGTGAACGCGCTGCTGGCCTGATGGCGCCCCGGCGCGGCGGCGGCCCCGGCGCCGCCGCGCTGGCGCCTTGGTGACAAGGCCTACTGGCTATCCCCACTGGTCAGCCGCCGCCCGCATGGGACGATGCCCGCTTTCATGTTCTCGCAACTGGATGAAGGAGCAAGGCATGGCACTGCGCAAGTGGATGACGGCGGCGGCACTGGTATGGGCGGCAGCGGGCGTGGCACACGCCCAGGGCAGCAAGGCACCGGCGACTACCCCAGCCGCCCGGTCACCATGGTGATACCCGCAGGCGCCGGCGGCGCGACCGACGCGCTGGGCCGCGTGCTCGGCCAGGAGCTGGCCAAGCGGCTGGGCCAGCCGGTGGTGATCGACAACAAGACCGGCGCCTCCGGCATGCTCGGCGCGCAGGCGGTGGCCCGCGCCGCGCCCGACGGCTACACGCTGCTCATGTCGTACTCGACGCCCATCTTCTACGTGCAGCACATGTTCGCCAAGGTGCCGTACGACGTGCGCAAGGATTTCGAGTTCATCACCGAGATCGCCGCCACCAGCCTGGTGCTGCTGGTCAACAACGACCTGCCCGTGAAGAACATGAAGGAATTCATGGCCTGGGCGCAGCAAAACAAGGGCAAGGTCAACTACGGCTCCTACGGCCAGGGCTCGGCCGGGCACCTGATGAGCGCGTACCTGAGCGATTCGCGCAAGCTGGACATGACCCACGTCGCCTACAAGAGCGAGGCGCCGCACATCGTCGACCTGTCGGCCGGCGTCGTCCCCGGGCCTGGGCACCATCGCGGCGGCGCAAGGCGTGCTCAAGGACAAGCGCGTGCGCCCCATCGCCATCTTCGGCCCCAAGCGCCTGCCCGAGCCGCCCGACGTGCCGACCATGGCCGAGCAGGGCTTTGCCGACCCCGAGTTCAACACCGTCGCCTGGTTCACGCTGGTGGCGCCCAAGGGCACGCCCAAGCCCGTGCTGCAGCGGCTGGAGCGCGAGACCATCGACGTGCTGCAATCCACCGCCTTCAAGGCCCGGCTGCAGGTGTTCGGGCTCGATCCGGTCAAGGGCGGCGCGGCGCAATTCCACAAGGACTTCGACGCCGCCGAGCCCATCATCCAGAAGCTGGTGAAGATCTCCGGCGCCCGGCAGGAGTGAACGAGCGGCGCGGGGCCGGCGCGCCAGCAGCCGCTCACGCCACGAGCGGCTGCTCGCGCATCGCCTGCACCTGCTGGCGCAGCAGCTGCACCTGCCCGGCCCAGTAGTCCGCCGTGCCAAACCACGGAAAGTTGATGGCGAAGATCGGATCGCCCCCGGCGAAGCGCCGCGCCAGCCAGGCGCTGTAGTGGATCAGGCGCAGCGTGCGCAGCGGCTCGATGAGCGCCAGCTCGCGCCGGTCGAAGGGCCGCAGCTGCTCGTAGCCCTCCAGCAGCGCCGACAGCTGCAGCGTGCGCTGGCGCCGCTCGCCCGACAGCAGCATCCACAAGTCCTGCACCGCCGGGCCGCTGCGCGCGTCGTCCAGATCGACGAAGTGCGGCCCGCCCCCGCCGGCCGCGTCCAGCGGCGTCCACAGCACGTTGCCGGGGGTGGCAATCGCCGTGCAAACGCAGCGAAACCGCACTTTTCAGGCCAAACATGCCGCTTGCCGGCGTGGATGAATGATTTGTTGCTATCAATTCGAGAGCCTCATCGCAGGCCTCGCGCCAGGCGCCGGCGTGCTCCGGCGCCACGGCGCCATGCGCCAGCAGCCATTCGCGCGGCGCGTGGCCGAAGCTGGCCGCATCCAGCGCCGGCCGGTGCTCGAACGCCCGCGCCGCGCCCACGTTGTGCAGCCGCGCGATGAAGCGGCCCAGCCACTCCAGCGTCTCCCAGTCGTCCTCCTGCAGCTCGGGCTGGCGCCCGCCGCGCCAGGGGCTGACGGAAACCTGGGAACCCCGCGTGCGTGTGCAGGCTGGCGCCGGCCAGCTCCAGCGGCGCCACCATGGGCACCTCGGCGCGCGCCAGCTCCTGCGCGAAGGCGTGCTCCTCCAGGATCTGCGCCGCGCTCCAGCGCCCGGGGCGGTAGAACTTGGCGACTACCCGGCTGCCGTCCTCCAGCACCGCCTGGTACACGCGGTTCTCGCAGGAGGCCAGCGCCATCAGGCGCCCGTCGCCGTGCAGGCCGACGTGGCCCAAGGCGTCCAGCACCACGTCGGGAGTGAGCAGGGCGTAGGGGTGGGGGGCGGGTGTGTCGTCAGCGGGGCGGGGCGTCATGCCCGGCATTGTCGCCAGCCAGGCCGGCGCCCAGCACATCAAACGGCAGCTGCTGCTTGACCAGGATCACGGTGCATGGCGCGTCGCGCGCCACGCGCATCGGCACGGTGTCCACGAAGCGCTGCAGTTGCAGCCCGTGCGTGGCCGCGCCCAGGATCATCAGGCCCACGCGGTTGCCCTCGGCGTAGCGCAGCAGCGCCTGCGCCACGTCGGTGGCCTCCAGCACGTGGTAGCTGACGCTATGGCCGGCCAGGGGCAGGGGCTGGGCCCATTGCTTGAGGCGTGCCAGGTGCAGGCGGCGCAGCGCGGTCTCGCTGCGTTCGGCGTCCGAGCTGCTGGCCGCCGTGGGCGAGAGCACCGTCACGCAGGCCAGCCGCGCCCCGGGGCGTATGCCCAGCGAGCGCGCCACCGCCTCGCGCAGCGAGTACAGCGTGGCATCGCTCACGCCCTCGTGCGGCAGCGCCACCATGACGATGGGGGCCTGCTCGATCTGCTCGTGCGGCAGCGGGCTGGGCTGGTAGTGCATGCCGGCGGCGCGCAGCCAGCGCTTGAGGTGCCGCCGCAGCCCCGGGCCGCGCGTGCGCCGCCCGCGTTCGGTGACGGCCACCTGCTCGGGGTTGGCCAGCTCGAACGCCAGCTGCGCCGCCGAGGGGTAGCGGTCGGCCGCGGCCGGCTCCAGGCAGCGCAGGATGATTTCCTGCAGCCACTCGGGCAGGTCGGGGCGGTGGGCGCGCGGGGGCTGCGGCGTCATCCACAGGCGCTGGCGCAGGCCGCCGCTGGTCACCGGCGCGCCGAAGGGCAGCTCGCCGGTGCACATCTCGTACAGCACCACGCCGATGGCGAAGATGTCGCTTCGCAGGTCGCCGCGCACGCCCACCACCTGCTCGGGCGCGATCCAGGCGGGCGAGCCGACGGCCTTTCGCATCTCCTCGGCCAGCAGGTCGGGGTAGTGCGCGTGGCACGACAGGCCGAAGTCCAGCAGCGCCACGCTGCCGTCGGCGCGCACCAGCGCGTTGGCGGGCTTGAGGTCCAGGTGGCAGACGTTTTGCTCGTGCAGGCTGTGCGCGGCCATCGCCAGCGCGGCGCCGATGCGCGCGACGGCCCCGGGCGAGCGCGCGGCAGGGTCGGCTGCGGGGTGCGCATCCAGCCAGTGCTGCAGCGTGTGGCCCTCGATGTATTCCATGACCAGGTAGGGCAGGCGCAGCAGGTCGCCGGCGGCGACGAAGCGCGGCACGTGCGGGCCGGACAGCGTGGGCAGGATGGTCAGCTCGACTTCGAAGCTGACGATGTTCTCGGCGCCGTCGCGCACCGTCATGCGCGGAATCTTCATCGCCATGGCAAAGCCCGGGTCGCGCGCGGCGTTGGCATAGCCCACCCGGTAGATGTGCGCCATGCCGCCCGAGTGGATGCACTCGTGCACGAGGAAGCCGTCGAGTTCGGTGCCGGGGGCGAGCAGTTGCATGGTGGGCGCGGGGTGCGGTGGTCGGGCGGGCCCAAGCATAGGCGCGCGGCGCCGGGCTGCCGCCCGGCACAGGTCAAGGCCGGCGAGAATGCCGCGCTGGCCCCGGCTTGCAGCCGGGCCGTTGCCCTCCTACCCCATCGGCACGGCAGGCGTGCGCTGCGCCGCCTGCCGCCGCACCGCCCCTGCGCCCCATCCGACCATGCCTGCCGCCCTGCTGACCCATCACCGCCTGCGCCCTGGCCTGGCCCGTGTCCTGGATGCGCTCCTGCGCGGCGCGGGCCAGGTCATCTTCATGGACAGCGCGCGCACCGGCGCGCTGTTCTTCGCCGCGCTGGCCTGGGGCGCGTGGGCGGGCGGCACCACCTGGGCCGTGGTGCTGGGCGCGCTGCTGGGCCTGGCGGCCTCAACGCTGGCGGCACGCTGGCTGGGCGCGCCGCCCGAGGCGCTGCGCGCCGGGCTGCATGGCTTCAATGGCCTGCTGGTGGGCGCGGGCGTCGCCACCTTCGCGCTGCCGGGGGCGGCGATGTGGCTGGTGCTGGTGCTGGCGGCGGCGCTGTCGGCGGTGCTGGCGCTGGCGCTTGAGCGCGTGCTGCGGGACTGGGCCCTGCCGGGCTTGACGCTGCCCTTCATTGCCTGCACCTGGCTGGTGCTGCTGGCGGCGCGCCAGTGGCCGGCGCTGGCGCTGGCGCCGGGCCTGGCCGCGCCTGCGCTGCCGTTGGCCGCCCACGCCGGGGCCATGGGCGGCGCAGCCGCGGCCCTGTCCGGGAGGCGCAGCTGCTGGTGCGCGCGGTGCTGGCCAGTGTGGCGCAGTGTTCTTCGTGAACGACGCGCTGGCCGGGGCCTTGATCCTGCTGGGGCTGGCGCTGCATTCGCGCGCGGCGGCGCTGCTCACGCTGGCCGGCGCCGCCTCGGGCGTGGCGTGCGCGCTGGCGCTGGGCGCCGACCGCGCGGCGCTGGGGCAGGGCCTGTGGGGCTACACGGCGGCGCTCACGGCGCCGGCGCTGGGCTGCGTCTTCCTGCCGCCGGGGCGGCGTTCGCTGGCGCTGGCGCTGGGGGGCACGCTGCTGGCCGTGCTGCTGCAGGGCGCCACGGCCACGCTGGTGCAGCCCTGGGGGCTGCCGCCGCTGACGCTGGCGTTCGTGCTGGCGAGCTGGGCGTTCCTGCTGCTGCGCCGGGGCTGATGCCGCGCGTCAGCGGGGCAGCGGGGGCTGCTGCTCCAGCGCGCGCCGGATGGCCTGGCCCAGCAGGGTGGCGCCCAGCAGCGAAAGGTGGTCGCGGTCGTAGTACAGCGGCTGGCCATCCCGCATGGCGTGGCACCAGCGGGCGTCGCACAACAGCTGCGCGGCATCGACCACGATGACCTGCGGGAAGCCGGCCAGCACCGCCGCCACGCGCTGGCGGTACACCTGGCTGCGGGCGTCGTAGGCGGCGCGCGGCAGCGCGCAGGGGCTGCGCACGGCGTTGGCGCGCCAGCTCCAGGGGCGTGGGCAGGCAGCTCTGGATGTCGAAGCCCAGCTCGGGGCCGTCGAGCACGAGGACCACCTGCCGCTCCAGGGCCGTCAGCTCGGCCAGCGTGGCGCGCAGGGACGACTCGAAGATGTCGGCCGGCTCACTCAGCTCGGGCTGCAGGAACGAGCGCACCCCGCTGTAGGGAGTGGTGCCGGCGGCGGGCGCGGCGCCGGCAGGCGGCTCGTCGCCGGCGCTGAAGTCGGTGGCGTGCGCGTAGGCCGGCCAGCGCCCCATCAGGATCATGGTGCGTAGCTGCGGGCGCTCCAGCACGAAGCGGCGCACTCTCCTGCACGACGCCCCAGCTTGATCGCATACAGCTCGGGCGTGGGGGGGCTGCCGCCCCAGGTGGCGATGCCCCACAGCGGCGCGGTGAGCGAGGCGCCGACGTGCTGCACGTGCCAGGGCGTGCCGGCCAGTGCCTGCACCAGGCCCGGGTAGAGGCTGACGGCGTGCGAGTCGCCCAGCAGGGCGACGTTGGCCGGCGGCCCGCCCGGCTCGCTGCGGCAAAACAGGTAGGGGCGCATGAACTCGGGCACCGGCGGGTTGAACTGCGCCTGGCACCCGGGCTGCTGGCGCTCGGGCAGCCAGGGGCGGTCGGTGGTGTCCTGCTGCGCCTGCAGGCTGGCCGCAGCGGCCGGCAGCCGGGCGGGCCAGCCGTCCTGGCGCCACGCCTGCCAGCCCGCCAGCCCCGTGGCCAGCAGCAGGGCGCACAGCCAGGCGACCGCGCCGCGGCTGGCGCGCGCGCGGCGCAGCGGCAGTTCGACCAGGCGCCACGTCAGCAGCGCCAGCAGGGCGCTGGCCAGCACCGCGCCGATGCGCAGCGCCAGCGGCGGCGTGCCGCCCTCGACCAGGCGGGCCAGCGCCAGCAGCGGCCAGTGCCACAGGTACAGCGGATAGCTCAGCTTGCCCAGCAGCACCAGCGGCCGCCAGGCCAGCAGGCGGCGGTTGGGCCAGGCCTGGCTGCCGGCGGCGATCAAGAGCGCCGCGCCCGCCACGGGCAGCGCGGTGGCCGCGCCCGGCCAGCGCAGCCCGGGCCGCAGGCAGGCGAAGCCTGGCGCCAAGCGCCAGCAGGCCCAGCCAAGCCGCCAGCTGTTGCCGGCGGCCAGGGCGGGCGCGCCCGCCAGCGGCGCGCTAGCGCGCGTGACCTGCCAGTGCGCCAGCAGCGTCCCGGCCAGCAGCTCCCAGGCGCGGGTGTGGGGCCAGAAGAAGGCGCCCGCCGGGTCGGCGCCCGCGCGCATGCCCAGCGCCATCGAGGCCGCCGCCGCCAGCAGCAGGCCGGCGCGCGCCGCCCCCGGCCCCAGGCGCCACAGTCCCCACGCCAGCAGCGGGAACAGCAGGTAGAAGTGCTCCTCCACGGACAGCGACCACAGGTGCAGCAGCGGCTTGCCGTCCGACTGCCACGTCGAAGTAGCCGGCCTCGCGCTGCAGCGCGAAGTTCTGCACAAAGCCGGCGCTGGCCGCGACGTGCTTGCCCAGGCGCTGCAGCTCGGACGGGGTGAGCAGCAGCGCGCCGGCCGAAGGCTGCGCGGCCAGCACCAGCACCAGCGCCGGGAAGATGCGCCGCACGCGGTGCGCGTAGAACTCGGCGAAGCTGAAATCGCCGCGCTGCAGGCTGCGCAGGATGATCCGCGAGATCAGGTAGCCGGAGATGACGAAGAACACGTCCACGCCGGCAAAGCCGCCGGCGCCAGGGCGGGGGAAAGGCGTGGAAGGCCAGCACCGGCACCACGGCCAGCGCGCGCAGGCCGTCGATGTCGGGGCGGTAGGCGGGGTGGAAGTTGTGGCGCGCGGCAGGCGTCATGGCAAGGCAGCTGCAGCGGCGGCCGCAGCACAGGGGGGACTTTCGCGCAAGGCCGGTCAGCGGCCTTTTTCCAGCCGCTCGGCAAAGAACTCGGGCAGGCCGCCGGCGCGCACCGCCGCCACCTCGGCCAGGTGGTCGTAGGCCACGCGGTGGAAGGTGATGCTGGCGACGCCCGGGTCGAACAGCGCGTACATGGCGCGCACGTCGCCGTCGCGCGGCTGGCCGCACGAGCCGACGATGGCCAGCCACTGGCGGTGCGGCGGCACCGGCACCGGCACGCCCCGGCCGGGGAGCAAAACGCATCAGCTTGGCCGTGGGCGTGAGGAAGTACAGCGCCTGCTCGTGCACGTGGCCGCTGAAGACGTAGCGGATCGCCGGGTCGAGCTGCGTGGCGGCGGCCATGCTGCGCTCGGCGGCGGCGCTGTCGGTGACGTAGTGCCAGCGCTGCGGCGCATCGGCGCTGGCGTGCACCAGCAGCACGTCGGGGCCGGCGCGGGCGGTGAGCGGCAGGCTGGCCAGGAAGTCGCGCTGCGGCGCGGCGAGGCGCGGGCCGGTCCACTGCGCGCTCACGCCCCCCAGGTTCTGCGCGGTCGCCGGCGGCGCGAGCGACGCCTCGTCATGGTTGCCGCGCACCGCCAGCGCCCCTTCCCCGGCCACCAGCTGCATGCACAGGTCCAGCACCGGGCCGGGCTCGGCGCCATAGCCGACCAGGTCGCCCAGCAGCGCGAACTGCCGGGCGCCCTGCGCGCGCGCGTGCGCTAGGCAGGCGGTGAACGCCGGCAGGTTGGCGTGGATATCCGACAGCAGCGCCAGTTTCATGGTGTTTTAGCCATCAAGCCGGCGCCAGTTGCCGGCCTGTAGCTATTATTTTTGTAGTGACGTTCAGGCGTTCAGTACTGGTACACGCCGCGCCCGCTCTTGCGCCCCAGGCGGCCGGCGGCCACGTATTCCTTGAGCAGCGGGCAGGGGCGGTACTTGCTGTCGCCGAATTCGGCCAGGTACACGTCCATCACCGCCAGGCACACGTCCAGCCCGATCATGTCGGCCAGCGCCAGCGGGCCTATGGGCTGGTTGCAGCCCAGCTTCATGCCGGCGTCGATGTCCTCGGGCGTCGCCAGCCCCTCGGCCAGCACGAAGAAGGCCTCGTTGATCATGGGCACCAGGATGCGGTTGACGACGAAGCCGGGCGCGTTCTTCACGGTGATGGGGCTCTTGCCCAGGCGTTCGGCCAGTGCTTTCACCGCGTCGTGCGTTTCGTCGGAGGTCTGCAGGCCGCGGATCAGCTCGACCAGCGCCATCATGGGCACCGGGTTGAAGAAGTGCATGCCGATGAACTGCCCGGGCCGCGAGGTGGCGGCGGCCAGCTTGGTGATCGAGATCGACGAGGTGTTGGAGGCCAGGATGACCTCGGGGCCGACCAGCGCGTCCACCTGCTTGAGGATCTTCAGCTTGAGCTCGTAGTTCTCGGTCGCGGCCTCGATCACGATCTGCGCGCGCTTCAGGTCGTCGTAGCTTGTCGAGCCCTGGATGCGCGCCAGCGCCGCGTCCTTGTCCTGGGCGCTCATCTTGTCCTTCTTGATCAGCCGGTCCAGGCTGCCCGAGACGGTGGCGACGCCCTTTTGCACGGCGGCCTCCGAGACGTCCACCATCACCACCTCCAGCCCTGACACGGCGCAAGCCTGCGCGATGCCGTTGCCCATGGTGCCTGCCCCAATGATGCCCACGGTCGAAATCGTCATATAAAGAACCTTCTGGAAAACAAAGACAAACAAACCTTGCGATCGTATCGGCATTCAACCGGCGCGCCGCCGCGCTCGCATCCACCCAGGAGACAAACCCACCATGTATGACTATGTCGTGATCGGCGGCGGCTCGGCCGGCTGCGTGCTGGCTGCGCGCCTGAGCGAGGACCCCGCCGTGCGCGTGTGCCTGCTGGAGGCGGGCGGGCCGGACGCCAGCGCCCTCATCCACTGCCCGGCCGGGCTGGCGGCCATGGCCGCGACCGGCGCGTTCAACTGGCGCATCAACACCACGCCGCAGCCCGGCCTGGGCGGGCGGCGGGGCTACCAGCCGCGCGGCAAGGTGCTGGGCGGCTCCAGCTCGGTCAATGCCATGATCTACGCGCGCGGCCACGCCGCCGACTACGAGCACTGGCGCGAGCAGGGCAACGCCGGCTGGGGCTGGCAGGACGTGCTGCCCTACTTCAAGCGCGCCGAGCACAACGAGCGCGGCGCCGATGACTGGCACGGCGCCGGCGGGCCTTTGAGCGTGATGGACCTGCTCTCGCCGCACCGCATCAGCCGCGACTTCGTGCAGGCCGGCGTGCAGGCGGGCCACGCGCACAACCCGGACTTCAACGGCGCGCAGCTGGAGGGCGTGGGCCTGTACCAGGTCACGCACAAGGGCGGCGAACGCTTCAGCGTCGCCAAGGGCTATCTCACGCCGCACCTGGCGCGGCCCAACCTGCACGTCATCACCGGCGCGCACGCCACGCGCATCACCTTTGGCGAGGGGCGGCGCGCCACTGGCGTGGAATACCGCCAGGGCGGCCAGCTGCACACCGTGCAGGCCGCGCGCGAGGTGCTGCTGTCGGCCGGCGCGCTCTTGTCGCCACAGCTGCTGCTGCTCTCGGGCATTGGCCCCGGAGCCGAACTGCAGCGCTTCGGGATAGCCGTGGTACACGACCAGCCGGGCGTGGGCGAGCAGCTGCACGACCACGTGGACGTGGTGCTGGTGGCCAATGCGCCCAAGCTGACCGACCTGTTCGGCCTGTCGGCCACCGGCGCCTGGCGCGCATTCAAGGGCGTGCAGGAGTGGCGCCGCCAGCGCACCGGCATGATGACCACCAACTTCGCCGAGGCCGGCGGCTTCATCAGGAGCCAGCCGGGCGAGGCCGCGCCCGACCTGCAGCTGCACTTCGTGATCGGCAAGCTGGTCAACCACGGGCGCACGCCCAGCTGGGGGTACGGCTACTCGTGCCACGTGTGCCTGCTGCAGCCCAAGAGCCGCGGCAGCGTGCGCCTGGCCAGCGGCGACCCGCAGGCCGCGCCGCTGGTCGATCCGGCCTTCCTGGCCGACGAGGACGACCTGGCGCGCCTGGTGCGCGGCGTGCGCCTGACGCGCGCCATCCTGGGCCAGCCGGCCCTGGCGCGCCACGGCGCGCGCGAGGTGCCGGATTCGGGCCGCGCGCAAAGCGACGTCGAGGTGGCCGACTTCATCCGCCGCCGCGCCGACACCATCTACCACCCCGTGGGCAGCTGCCGCATGGGCCCGGATGAGCGCGACGTGGTGGACGACCAGCTGCGCGTGCGCGGCGTGCAGGGCCTGCGTGTGGTGGACGCCTCCGTCATGCCGCGCATCGTCAGCGGCAACACCAACGCGCCCACGGTGATGATCGCCGAGCGCGCGGCGGACCTGATCCGGCAGGCCGCCTGACGCCAGCGGACAATCGGCCCGCATGAACCTACCTGTTGAAACCGATCCCCTATGGATGGAGAACGTCACCTTCGACGAACTGGCCGTGGGCCAGTGCGCGCGCCTGGTGCGCACCGTGACGCTGGCCGACATCCAGGCTTTCGCCGCCGTCTCCGGTGACCTGAACCCCACGCATTTGCAGCCCTCCTACGCCGGCGCCGGCCTGCCCGGCGGCGTGGTGGCGCACGGCATGCTGGGCGCGGCGCTGATCTCGGCGCTGCTGGGCACGCAGTTCCCCGGCCCGGGCACCGTGTACCTGGGCCAGGAGCTGCGCTTCGTGCAGCCGGTGCGCGTGGGCGACACGCTCACCGTCCTGGCCACCGTGGTGGCCAGGGACGTGCAGCAAAAGCACGTCGTGATGGACTGCCTGGTGAGCAACCAGCACGGCCAGGCAGTGCTGCAGGGCCAGGCGCGCCTGCTGGCGCCGGCGGCCAAGGTGCGCGTGCCGCGCGTCGATGCGCCGCAGATCCAGCTGTTCGACCCCGAGGCGCGCTTCAACGCGCTGCTGGACAAGGTGCAGGGGCTGCCCATCGTGCGCTGCGCGGTGGTGCATCCGGTGGATGCCGGCTCGCTGGCCGGCGCCATGGACGCGGCCAGCCACGGCCTGATCCAGCCGGTGCTGATCGGCCCCGAGGGGCGCATCCGCCGTGTGGCCGAGGAGGCTGGCATCAGCCTGCACGGCGCGACCATCATGGGGGTGGAGCACAGCCACGCCGCCGCCGAGATGGCCGCAGACCTGGCTGCGCGCGGCGAGGCCGAGGCGCTGATGAAGGGCAGCCTGCACACCGACGAGCTGCTCCGCGCCATCCTGGCGCAGCCTCTGCTGCGCACCGGGCGGCGGCTGTCGCACGTCTTTCGCTTCGACGTGCCGCTGTACCCCAAGCCGCTGCTCATCACCGACGCGGCCATCAACATCCGGCCCACGCTGGCCGAGAAGATGGACATCATCCAGAACGCCATCGACTTCGCGCAGGTGCTGGGCACGCGCGAGCCGCGCGTGGCCATCCTGTCGGCGGTGGAGACGGTGAACGCCAACATTCCCTCGACGCTGGACGCCGCCGCGCTGTGCAAGATGGCCGACCGCGGCCAGATCACCGGCGGGCTGCTGGACGGGCCGCTGGCATTCGACAACGCGATCTCCATGGACGCGGCGCGCATCAAGGGCATCGCCTCGCAGGTGGCGGGCCAGGCCGACATCCTGGCCGTGCCCGACCTGGAGAGCGGCAACATGGTCGCCAAGCAGCTGGAATACCTGGCCGGCGCCAGCGGCTCGGGCCTGGTGCTGGGCGCGCGCGTGCCGATTGCCCTGACCAGCCGCGCCGACGGCCCTCGCGCGCGCGTGGCCTCGGCCGTGCTGGCGGTGCTGGCCGCCGCGCACGAGCGCAAGAAGCAGGCCGACAACGCCTGGAAGCAGGGCTGAGATGGCACCGCAGGAGATGTCCATCCTGGCCGTCAACGCCGGTTCCTCGTCGCTGAAATTCTCGCTGCACCCCCTGGCGGGCGACCAGGCGCTGCCGCACGTGCTGTCGGGCAACTTCCAGGGGCTGGAGCCTGGTGGCAGCCCGCAATGGGGCTGGCAGCGCCAGGCGGGCGACAAGCACCAGGGCGCGCTGGACGTGCCCCCGGGCGCCAGCAGCTTTGCCGCCGCGCTGGATGCGCTGCGCGCGCTCGTGCAGGGCCTGGCCGACGTGCCCGCGTTCGCCGCCGTGGCGCACCGCGTGGTGCACGGGGGCGGCGAGTTCACGGCCAGCGTGCGGGTGGATGACGCCGTGCTGGCGCGCCTGGCGCGCTACGAGTCGCTGGCGCCGCTGCACCAGCCGCACAACCTGGAGGGCATACGGCGATTTCGCGCGGCGTTTCCCGAGCTGCCGCAGATCGCCTGCTTCGACACGGCCTTCCACGCCACCATGCCCGAGGTGAACTACGCCTTTGCCCTGCCGCCCGAGGTCACGGCGCAGGGCGTGCGCCGCTACGGTTTCCACGGCCTGTCCTACCAGTACATCATGGGCGAGCTGCTCGCGCGCAGCGCGCGCGGCGCGGGCCGCGTGCTCATGGCCCACCTGGGCAACGGCGCCAGCCTGTGCGCCGCGCAGGGCGGCGCGAGCGTGGCCACCACCATGGGGTTTTCCGCGCTCGACGGCCTGGTCATGGGCACGCGGGCCGGCACGCTGGACCCGGGCGTGCTGCTGTACCTGCTGGAGCAGGGCTGGACGCACGACCGGCTGGAGACGCTGCTGTACAAGCAATCCGGCCTGCTGGGCGTGTCGGGCGTCTCGGCCGACATGCGCCGCCTGCGCGCCGAGGCCGCTGCCGGCCACCCGGGCGCGCTGCGCGCCCTGGCGCTGTTCACGCAGCGCGTGGTGCGCCAGAGCGGGGCGCTGGCCGCCTGCCTGCAGGGGCTGGACGTGCTGGCCTTCAGCGGCGGCATCGGCGAGAACGACGCCCAGCTGCGCCAGGACGTGTGCGAGCAGCTGCACTGGCTGGGCCTGCGCATCGACGCCGCGCGCAACCAGGACCCGGGCCTGCAGGCCTGTGCCATCCACACGCCGGACAGCCGCGTGGAGGTCTGGGTCGTGCCCACCGACGAGGGCCGCGTGGCTGCGCGCGAGGCGGCGGCGCTGCTGCAGGGCTTTCCTACAATGGGCTGATGACGCGCAAGAAGCTGCCCATTGGCATCCAGACCCTGGCCAAGATCCGTGGCCAGGACTGCTACTACGTCGACAAGACGCCCATCGCGCTGCAGTTGATCGAGCAGGGCTCGTACTTCTTCCTGTCGCGCCCGCGCCGCTTCGGCAAGAGCCTGTTCCTGGACACGCTCAAGGAGCTGTTCGAGGGTAACCGGGCGCTGTTCGAGGGGCTGTATGCCGAGCAGCACTGGGACTGGTCGGTGAAGTTTCCGGTGCTGCGCTTCAGCTTCGGCGGCGGGCTGCTGGGCTCGGTGGAGGACTTGCGCGCCAGCCTGGACGAGCAGCTCAGCGCTTTCGAGGCGCGCCACGCCCTGCCGGCCGAGTTCCCGGACGCACGCAGCCGTTTCAAGCGCCTGATCGTGCAGTTAGCTGAGCAGACCGGCCAGCGCGTGGTGGTGCTGATCGACGAATACGACAAGCCGATCCTGGACCGCATCGAAGATCAAGCCACGGCGCTTGAGCTGCGCGAGGTGCTGAAGGACTTCTACAGCGTCATCAAGGACAGCGACGCGCACGTGCGCTTTGCGTTCCTCACCGGCGTGTCCAAGTTCAGCAAGGTGAGCATTTTCTCGGGGCTGAACAACCTGCAGGACATCACCCTGGACCCGCGCTATTCGGCGATCTGCGGCTACACCGACGAGGACGTGGACACGGTCTTCGCGCCTGAGCTGCCCGGCCTGGACCGGGCCGGGATCCGCCGCTGGTACAACGGCTACAACTGGCGCGGCGAGTCGGTCTACAACCCCTTCGACGTACTGCTGCTGTTCAGCAACCGCGAGTTCCAGCCCTACTGGTTCGAAAGCGGCACGCCCACCTTCCTGGTCAAGCTGCTGGCGCAGCGCCGGCAGTTCACGCCCGACCTGGAGAACGTCTACGAATCCGCCACGCTCCTGTCCACCTTCGAGGTGGACAACATCGCCACCGAGGCGCTGCTGTTCCAGTCGGGCTATTTGACGATCGCCAGCGCCGAGCACCTGCCGGGACGCATCGGCCTGCGCCTGCGCTATCCCAACCTGGAGGTCAAGACCAGCCTGAACCATGCCCTGCTGGGCGTGTTGTGCGGCGACCTGGAGGGGCCGGCGCGCAGCATCCTGCGCATGTACCGGCTGCTGCAAGGCAACGACCTGGCCGGCGTGCGCGACCTGCTGCAGGCCTTTTTCGCCAGCATCCCGCACGACTGGCACCGCGCCAACCCGGTCGCGCGCTACGAGGGCTACTGGGCCAGCGTGTTCTACAGCTACTTCGCCGCGCTGGGCCTGGACATGGTGCTGGAGGACGCGACCAACCGAGGCCGCATCGACATGGCGCTGCGCTGGCTGGGCCAGACCTGGCTGTTCGAGTTCAAGGTGGTCGAGCGGGTGCCCGGCGGCCGCGCCCTGCAGCAGCTGCAGGACAAGAAATACGCCGATAAATACCGCGCCGACGGCCCGGTGCACCTGGTGGGCGTGGAGTTCAGCAGCGAGCAGCGCAACATCGTGGCCTTCGACACGCTGACGCTGGCGTGAAGCAGGCGCTCCTGTTTCGGTAGCTGCCCACGACCGATCGGCGCGGGCGGCGAGCCAAAACCTCCTGATTTATTTACTGAAACGCCACTTCGGCGAAGCTGCGCAGCTTGCGGCTGTGCAGCCGGTGCGTGCCGCCGGCGCGCAGGATGTCGATGGCGCGCATGCCGATGCGCAGGTGCTGGTCCACGCGCTCGCGGTAGAAGTGATTCGCCATGCCGGGCAGCTTGATCTCGCCGTGCAGCGGCTTGTCGGACACGCACAGCAGCGTGCCGTAGGGCACGCGGAAGCGAAAGCCGTTGGCGGCGATGGTTGCGCTTTCCATGTCCAGCGCCACGGCGCGGCTTTGGCTGAAGCGGCGCTGGGGCAGGTTGTCGGGCAGCAGCTCCCAGTTGCGGTTGTCGGTGCTGGCGACGGTGCCGGTGCGCATGATGCGCTTGAGCTGGTCGCCGGGCATCTGCGTCACCTCGGCCACGGCCTGCTGCAGGGCGACCTGGATCTCGGCCAGCGCGGGAATCGGCACCCACAGCGGCAGTTCTTCATCGAGCACATGGTCCTCGCGCACGTAGGCGTGGGCCAGCACATAGTCGCCCAGCTGCTGGCTGTTCCTCAGGCCGGCGCAGTGGCCCAGCATCATCCAGGCGTGCGGGCGCAGCACGGCGATGTGGTCGGTGATGGTCTTGGCATTGGCCGGGCCGACGCCGATGTTGACCATGGTGATGCCGCTGCTGCCTTCGCGCACCAGGTGGTAGGCGGGCATTTGCGGCAGGCGCGGCGGCGCCGCGCCCAGCTCGTCGCCCGGCGCGGGCGCCAGCCCGGTGCGCCGGGTGACCACGTTGCCGGGTTCGATGAAGGCGCTGTACTCGCTGTCCGGGTTGGCCATCTCGGCGCGCCCCAGGCGCACGAATTCGTCGATGTAGAACTGGTAGTTGGTGAACAGCACGAAGTTCTGGAACCACTCGGGCTGCGTGCCGGTGTAGTGGCGCAGGCGGTGTAGCGAATAGTCCACGCGCGGCGCGGTGAACAGCGCCAGCGGCTGTGCCTCGCCGGGGCGCGCGGTGTGCGCGCCGTTGGCGATGCCGTCGTCCATGGCCGACAGGTCGGGCAGGTCGAACACGTCGCGCATCAAGAGGCGCCGCTCGGCGCTCAGGGCGCCCTCAATGTGGTCGTGCTCGGCAAACGAGAAGTGGATGGGGATGGGCTGCTCGGACAGGCCGACCTCCAGCTCCACGCCGTGGCTGGCGCGCAGCAGCGTGAACTGCTCCAGGTAGTAGCGCGCGAACAGGTCGGGGCGGGTCAGCGTGGTCTCGTAGCGCCCGGGGCCCTCGACGAAGCCATAGGCCAGGTGCGTGGGCGCGCGCGCCACGGTGGCGATCTGCATGCGCACGTAGGGGTAGAAGGCGCGCACCGGGCTGGATGGCGCCTCGCCCGCCACGAAGCGCTGCATGGCGCGCCGCAGGTGCTCGATCTGTTGCTGGTACAGCGCCTGCACCTGGGCCAGGGCGGCGGCCGGGTCGCTGTGCAGGCTGGGGGAGGGGAGGTCGGGGATATGCGCCATGGACGAGTATTGTCCACACGGCGTGTGACAGGCCCTCAGCCCGGCAGCGCGCGCATCCAGGCCTGCGCCTGGGCCGCCGGCATGGGGCGCGATATGCCAAAGCCCTGCGCCAGGTCGCAGCCCAGGCTGCGCAGCAGCTGCAGCTGCGCGTCGGTCTCCACGCCTTCGGCCACGGATTGCAGCTGCAGGCTGCGCGCCAGCTGCACGACGGCCGTGACGATGGCCACGTCGTCGCTGTCGGCGGGCGTGTCGAGCACGAAGGAGCGGTCCACCTTGATCTTGTTGAGCGGGTAGCGCTTGAGGTAGGACAGCGAGGAGTAGCCGGTGCCGAAGTCGTCCACCGTCACCGCCACGCCCAGTGCCTGCAGCGCCGCCAGCGTGTCGCGCGCCTGCTCGGGCTGGTGCATCAGCACCGACTCGGTGATCTCCACCTCCAGGTAGCGCCCGGCCAGGCCGCATTCGCGCAGCACCTCGGCGATGTCGTCCACCACGTCGCGCTGGCGGAATTCGATGGCCGACAGGTTCACCGCCACCGGCACGCGCGGCAGGCCGGCGTCGTGCCAGGCGCGCACCTGGCGGCAGGCCTCGCGCAGCACCCAGCGGCCGATGGGCGTGATCAGCCCGCGCGATTCGGCCAGCTCGATGAACTCGCCCGGGCCGACCAGGCCCTGCACGGGGTGGCGCCAGCGCAGCAGTGCCTCCAGCCCGTGCAGCCGGCCGCTGGCCACCTCGACCTGCGGCTGGTAGTGCAGCTCGAAGGCCAGCTGCGGCTGGTGCACGGCTTCGCGCAGCCAGTGCTCCTGGCGCAGCAGCGCCGTGGGCTGGCCCTCCATGCCGCAGGTGTAGAACATGCGCGTGCCGCGCCCGCTGTCCTTGGCGCGCTGCATCGCGGTGGAGGCGCGCTGCAGCAGCATGTCGGCCGTGCGCCCGTCGTCGGGGTACACGCTGATGCCCATCGAGGGCGATACCGAGATCGGCATGCCGGCGATGGTGCAGGGCTGGCGCAGGCGCTGCAGCAGCGCGTCGGCCTCGCTGGCCGCCTGCGCGCGGTGCTGCAGGCCGGTCAGCAGCACGGCGAACTGGTCGCCGCCCACGCGTGCGGCAAAGGGCGCCTGGGGGCTGTCCTGGCGCAGGCGCCGCGCCACTTCGCACAGCAGCCGGTCGCCCGCCAGGTTGCCCAGCGAGGCGTTGACGGTCTTGAAGTGGTCCAGGTCCAGGAACAGCAGCGCCGCAGCGCCGTGCTGCTGGCCCGTCCGCTGCAGCACCCGCTCCAGGTGCTGCAGCAGGTGGCGCCGGTTGGGCAGCTGCGTGAGGGTGTCGTGCAGCGCCAGGAACTCCGCCTGCTGCTGGGCCTGCCGGCGCAGCGTGGTGTCGCGCACCACCACCACGCGAAAGCCGCCGGCCTCCTGCGGCATGGTCTTGCCGATGACCTCCAGCGGCAGCGTGCGCCCGCTCTTGTGGCGCACGTTCACCTCGTACAGGTCCTCGCGTTCCTGGGCCATGTAGTCGGCCACCTTGGCGTGGTCCGAGGGCTGGATGAAGTCGATCATGTGCCGGCCGATGACGTCCTCGCGCGTATGGCCGATCAGGCGCAGCATGGCCTCATTGCAGTCGGTCACCAGGCCGTCGCAGTGAAACGCGATGCCTTCCTCGGTGGCGTCGCTGAACTTGCGCATGCGCTCGTCGCTGGCGCGCACGGCGAGTTCGGCCTGGGTGTGGTGCGAGACGTCCTGCCCGATGGCCAGGAACCCCAGCACCGCGCGGCGGCGCTGGCCGTTCGGCTCGGCCAGGTGCGGCACCAGGCGCACTTCCAGCGTGCGCGTGGCGCCGCTGGGCAACAGCTGCTCGCGCGTGTATTGCACCGGGGCGCCGGACAGCGCCTGGCGCACATGCGGCTCGATCGCGTCCCACAGCCGCTCGCTGGCCAGCTCGCGCGCCGTGCAGCCGGTGATGCTGGCGCCAGTGTGCGACAGCACCTGCGCGTAGCGCTCGTTGGCGAATACGCACCGCAGCTCGCGCGCCTCGAAGTAGGCCAGCATCATGGGCACGGCCTCGATCAGCAGGCGCAGCAGCGGATCGTGCTCCGGCGCGGCGGTGCAGGGAGGTGCGGAAGAGGCCGGCGTGTTCATGGATGTGCTGCTTATAGCGCATGCGCTGCTGGGTGGCGAGCATGGCACAGGCGCGCCGCCATGGCACGCGCGCAGGCCCGGGATAATCCCTGCCATGCCGCCACGCCGAACGCCCCGCCCGCACCTGCCCCTGTGGATGACGCCCGCCAACCTGCTGCGCGTGTCGATCGCCGTGGCGCTGCTGACGATCGCGCTGAAGATGGGCGCCTGGTGGGTCAGCGGCTCGGTGGGGCTGCTGTCGGATGCGCTGGAGTCCTTCGTCAACCTGGCCGGCGCGGTGTTCGCGCTGGCCATGGTCACGGTGGCGCGGCGCCCGGCCGACGACTGCCACCCCTACGGCCACCACAAGGCCGAGTATTTCTCCTCCGGCTTCGAGGGCATCCTGATCCTGGGCGCGGCCGTGGCCATCGTGTGGGCGGCGGTGCTGCGCCTGCTGCAGCCCCAGCCCGTCGAGCAGCTGGGCTGGGGCGTGGCGCTGGCGCTGGCCAGTACCGCCTGCAACGCGCTGCTGGCCTTGGGCATGCTGCGCGCTGCGCGCGTCCACCAGTCGGCGGCCCTCGAGGGCGACGCGCGCCACCTGCTGACGGACGTGTGGACCTCCGTCGGCGTCGTGGCCGGCCTGCTGGCGGTGCGCGCCACGGGCTGGCTGTGGCTCGACCCCGTGGTGGCCATTGCCGTGGCGCTGAACATCCTGCGCGAGGGCTGGCGGCTGCTGTGGGGCGCATCGCAGGGCCTGATGGACGAGGCCATGGCGCCCGAGCTGCTGGCGCGCGTGCAGGCCGTGCTGGATGCGCACGCCGCCGCCAGCGCCGGCGCGGTGCATTTCGACGCCCTGGCGTCGCGCCGCGCCGGCGCGCGCAACCACCTGGACCTGCACCTGCACCTGCCGCACGACTGGACGCTGGGCCAGGCGGCGCGCGAGCGCCGCGCCGTGGAGCAGGCGCTGGTGCACGCCGTGCCGGGCCTGCGCGCCACCATCGAGCTGCTGCCGCGCGACCACGCCACCGTATTCGAGACCCTGCAGGCGCGCAGGAGCCAGGAGGAGCCCGCCCCATGATCAGCGTGTTGCAGCGGGTCGGCCAGGCCCATGTGGAAGTCGAGGGCCGGGTGGTCGGGCGCATCGGGCAGGGCCTGCTGGTGCTGCTGTGCGCCGAGCACGGCGATGGCGAGGCCGAGGCCGACCGGCTGCTGGCCAAGCTGCTGCGCCTGCGCGTGTTCAGCGACGCGGGCGGCAAGATGAACCTGAGCGTGCAGGACGTGGGTGGCGCCCTGCTGGTGGTCAGCCAGTTCACGCTGGCGGCCGACACGCGCAGCGGCAACCGCCCCGGCTTCAGCCAGGCGGCCGCGCCCGCCGAGGGGCGGCGCCTGTACGACTACTTCGTGCAACGCGCCCGCGCCCTGCACCCGTGCGTGGAGACGGGCGAGTTTGCCGCCGACATGCAGGTGCACCTTGTCAACGACGGCCCGGTGACCATCCCCCTGCGCATCGAGCCGCCTGCGGCAGCGCAGAAAAAACCATAGCAACAAAACGCCTGCGGACGCCGGCAAGAGCTGGTTTTAACCCAAAAGCCGGCGTTTACTGCTTCCAGAAGAACAGCGCCGACATCACCAGCCCCGTGGCCACGATGCCCCAGCGCAGCACGGCCGGCGGCAGGCGCCGCGCCAGGCGCGCCCCGCCGTAGCCGCCGGCGGTGGCGGCGACCATCATGACCAGCGCCTGGTACCACAGCACCTTGCCGCCGGCGGCGTAGATGAGCACGGCAATCGCCGTGAGCAGCGCCGAGACCAGGTTCTTCATGCCGTTCATGGCGTTGAGCTGCGTCTGCCCCAGCAGGCCGAACAGCGCCAGCAGCAAGATGCCCAGCCCGCCGTTGAAGTAGCCGCCGTAGACGGCCACCGCCAGCATGCCCAGCCCGGCCTTGGCCGGCGAGGCGGCGCCGCCCTTGCGGCCCGAACCGGCCCACTGGCGCAGCTGCGGGCCGAAGGCAAACAGCGCCGTGGCCGCCAGCAGCAGCCAGGGCACGATCTGGTTGAACGCGGCGTCCGAGGTCACCAGCAGCAGTGCCGCGCCGGCCGCGCCGCCGACCAGCGACAGCGCGATGGTCGAGCGCAGCGACAGCCCGGGCGGTGCCTGCAGGTCCTCCCGGAAACCCCAGGCACCGGCCGCATAGCCGGGCAGCAGCGCCACGGTGCCGGTGGCGTTGGCAACCACCGGCGGCACGCCGGTGAAGACCAGCGCCGGCAGCGTGAGAAAGCTGCCGCCGCCGGCGACGGCGTTCAGGGCGCCGGCAACGAAGGCGGCAGCGAGGAGCAGGGCAAGGTCGAGCATCGATGAGGCAGTGGGCAAAGGACGGGTGCCGCGATCTTAGGCAGTGCCGCCTGCGCCATTGCAACTGCCGGCGGTTGCAGTGCTTTGACGGCCCGGGGCGGCTGGGCTGGGCGCCGCAGGCTTTGCGCGCCACGCCCCGCCCCGCCCCGCCCAGCGCCCTTCAGCCGCCGTACGGGTCGGCAAAGCCCAGCTCGCCCAGGATGGCCGTCTCATAGGCCTCCATCTCGCGCGCCTCCTCGTCGCTGCCCTCGTGGTCCCAGCCCTGGGCGTGCAGCGTGCCATGCACCAGCAGGTGGGCGTAATGCTCCTGCAGGCTCTTGCCGAGCTCCAGCGCCTCGCGCTCGACCACCGGCGCACACAGCACCAGGTCGGCCAGCACCGTGGGCGCTTGCTGGTAGTCGAAGGTCAGCACGTTGGTGGCGTAGTCCTTGTGGCGGAACTCGCGGTTCAGCTGCCGGCCCTCGTCGGCGCCGACGATGCGCACCGTCACCTCCGCGTCCACGCTGAGCGCGTGGCGGATCCAGCGCGCCACCGCGTGGCGCGCCAGCACCGGGCGGTGCGCGCCGGCCTGCGCGTCGCGGGCAAATTGCAGGGAGAGGGTGAGTCGATTCAGCGCCATGGCGGCCTATTTTGGGTGTTTTTTGGCTCAAGCCGGTGTGGAATGGCGGCTTTCAGCTATCTGTTTGGTAGCTATGGCTAGTCCGCCGGGCGCCGCGCCGCGCCGTTGCGCGCGTCGTAGGCATCGACGATGCGCGCCACCAGCGGGTGGCGCACCACGTCGGCGCTGGTGAAGCGCGAGAACGCGATGCCCTGCACGCGCCGCAGCACGCGCTCGGCGTCGATCAGCCCGCTCATGGCGCCCTTGGGCAGGTCGATCTGGCTGACGTCGCCCGTCACCACCGCGCGCGCGCCAAAGCCGATGCGCGTGAGGAACATCTTCATCTGCTCGGGCGTGGTGTTTTGCGCCTCGTCCAGGATGACGAAGGCGTTGTTCAGCGTCCGGCCGCGCATGAAGGCCAGCGGCGCGATCTCCAGCTGGTTGCGCTCGAAGGCCTTTTGCACGCGCTCATAGCCCATCAGGTCGTACAGCGCGTCGTACAGCGGGCGCAGGTAGGGATCGACCTTTTGCGTGATGTCGCCGGGCAGGAAGCCCAGCCGCTCGCCCGCCTCGACGGCCGGGCGCGTGAGCACGATGCGCTGCACGTTGCTGCGCTCCAGCGCATCCACCGCGCAGGCCACGGCAAGATAGGTCTTGCCGGTGCCGGCCGGGCCGATGCCGAAGGTGATGTCGTGCGCGCTGATCTGCGCCAGGTACTGCGCCTGGCCGGCGGTGCGCGCGCGCAGGTCGGCGCGGCGCGTGACCAGGGGCGCCGGCGCGTCGGCACCGCCTTCCTGCAGCTCGGGGTCGCCGGCCAGCATCAGCTGGATCTGCTCGTCCCGGATGGGCCGCTCGGCCATCTCGTACAGCGCCTGCAGGAGCTCCAGCGCCTGCGCGGCCGCGGCCTTGGGGCCCTCGACCTTGAACTGCTCGTGGCGGTGTGCGACCTTGACCTGCAGCGCCGCCTCGATGGTGCGCAGGTGCGCATCCGCCGGGCCGCACAGGTGGGACAGGCGGGTGTTGTTGTGGGGGGTGAAGGTGTGGCGCAGGATCACGCTGATAATTTCTGGTTTCCGTACGAAGACGGCCCGGCCGGGCGCCGGGCTTGAGGACATCCATGATAGGCAAACTCACCGGCACGCTGCTGGAGAAGAACCCACCCGAGGTGCTGCTGGACTGCCACGGCGTGGGCTACGAGGTGCAGGTGCCCATGAGCACCTTCTACAACCTGCCGGCCGTGGGCGCGCAGGTGGCGCTGCTCACCCAGTTCATCGTGCGCGAGGACGCGCAGCTGCTGTACGGCTTTGCCACCCAGGCCGAGCGCGCCGCGTTCCGCGAGCTGATCAAGGTCGCCGGCGTGGGGCCGCGCACGGCGCTGGCCGTGCTCTCGGGCATGGGCGTGCAGGAGCTGGCGCAGGCGGTATCGCTGCAGGAGGGCGCGCGGCTGCTGAAGGTGCCCGGCATCGGCAAGAAGACCGCCGAGCGGCTGCTGCTGGAATTGAAGGGCAAGCTGGGCGTGGACCTGCCCGGCGCGTCCGCCCACGCCGTGAGCGACGCGCAGGCCGACATCCTGCAGGCGCTGCTGGCCCTGGGCTACAACGACCGCGAGGCGGCAGCAGCGCTCAAGGCCCTGCCGCCGGACGTGGGGGTGAGCGAGGGGATACGGCTGGCGCTGAAGGCGCTGGCGAAGTAGCTGCGCTGCCGGGGAGCTGGCGAGGCCGGCCGGGAGTGCGGCATGCGATCGCCGCTCCGCTACGATCGCCCACTGGACACAGGACGCGCTATTTTCCCAGGAGACATTCGATGCAACGTTGGCTGATTGGAGCTGCCTTGACGGGTGCTGCGTTGACGGCCCAGGCCCAGGGCCAGGTGAACGTCATCTGCTCGGTGCAGGCCGAGTGGTGCAACACCATGGCTACGGTCTATGGCAAGACCACGGGCGTGAAGGTGAACATCACGCAAAAGGGCTCGGGCGAGGCGCTGGCGCAGCTCAATGCGGAAAAGGCCAATCCCAAGACCGACCTGTGGTTCGGCGGGACGGGTGACACGCACCTGCAGGCCGCCGAGATGGGCCTGACGCAGGAATACAAGTCGCCCCTGCTCAAGGACCTGCACCCCTGGGCCGTGCGCCAGGCCGAGGACGCGAAATACCGCACCGTGGGCGTGTACCTGGGCCCGCTGGGCTTTGGCTTCAACAAGGAGCTGCTGGCCAAGAAGAAGGCCACCGCGCCGATGTCGTGGGCAGACCTGCTCAAGCCCGAGTACAAGGGCGAGATCCAGATGGCCAACCCGGCCTCCAGCGGCACGGCCTACACGGTGATCGCCACGCTGGTGCAGATCATGGGCGAGGACAAGGCCTTCGACTACCTGCGCGCCATGAACAGGAACGTCAGCACCTACACCCGCTCCGGCACGGCGCCAGTCAAGGCCGTGGCGCGTGGCGAGACCATGGTCTCGATCAGCTTCGTGCACGACGTGACGACCGAAGCCGTGCAGGGCTTCCCGGTCGATTCCAGCACGCCATCGGAAGGCACGGGCGCCGAGATCGGCTCGATGAGCATCGTGAAATTCGGCCCCAATGGCGACAACGCGAAGAAGTTCTACGAGTGGGCGCTGACCCCCGGCGGCCAGCAGTTCGGCCTGGCGGCCAAGCAGTTCCAGTTGCCCAGCAACAAGAACGTACCGAAGGATCCGCGCGTGGTCGATCCGGCCAAGATCAAGCTCATCAAGTACGACTACGCCAAGTACGGCGCCAGCGCCGAGCGCCGCCGCCTGATCTCCAAGTGGGAAAAGGAAGTGCAGGACGCACGCTGACGAGCGGCTGAAGGCGCTGCAGCACCGCGCTGCGCGCCCAGCCACTGCACCCGAGCCTCCCCACCATGCCGGCCAGCCCGACCCTCACGGCGCCCGCACGCGCGCCATCGCCGCTGCGTGCGCGCGCGGGCACAGCGGCCGGCGCCAACCGCGCCCTGTGGGCTTGGCTGCTGGTCGGCAGCGCGGCGCTGGTGCTGCTGCCCTGGTTTGCCGTGCAGGACGCAAGCGGCCTCACCCGCATCCTGCAGGTATGGAGCGATGAGCGCTCCGGCAACGGCCTGATGCAGGCACTGCACTGGCAGCGCGTGTGGCTGCTGGCGGCGCCGGCGGGCCTCTTGGTGGCGGCGCTGGCGGCAAGCCTTGCGCCGGGCCGGCGCCAGGGCGCGCTGCTCATCGCCGGGCCGGGGCTGGCGCTGCTTGCGCTGCTGGCCAGCGGCTTTGCCATCGGCGCGCGTGGCTGGGCTTTTGACTGGCTGAACGGCACATGGGGCGAGCTTGCGGTGCGCCAGTGGGGCATGGGCTGGGGCGCTTTCGGCGTGCTGGCCAGCTTGTTGATGCTCACGGCTTTTGGCTTTGCGCGGCGCGGCTACTTTCGCGGCGATTTGTTCGTCGCGGCAGCGGTGCTGGCGTGCGCCAGCCTGCTGGCGCTGTTCATCGTCTTTCCGGTCGCCAAGGCCCTCTCGGCCGCGTTCTTCACCGAGGACGAGCGCTTTGCCCTGCAGGCGATTGCCGAGCGCCTGTTCAGCGAGCGCAACTTCGGCCTGTCCTGCCTGTCAGGCGGGCGGCGCTGCGGCGTGGCGTGGAACACGCTGTTCATCGGCGTGCTCACCGCCGTCAGCACCACGCTGCTGGGCACGCTGCTGGCGCTGCTGGCCGAGCGGTCATCGCGCTTTCGCGGCAGCCGCGCGCTGCACTTGCTGGCGCTGGCGCCCATCGTCACGCCGCCCTTCGTCGTCGGCCTGGGGCTCATCCTGCTGTTTGGCCGCGCCGGCATCGTCAACACCTGGCTCGAAGCCTGGTGGGGGATTGAACCCACGCGCTGGTTCTACGGCTGGCTGGGCATCTGGCTGGCGCAGACATTCGCCTTCACGCCTATCGCCTTCATGATCATGCGCGGGGTGGTGCAGGGCGTTTCGCCCAGCATGGAGGAAGCCGCGCAGACCCTGCGCGCAAGCCCGGGGCAGACGTGGCGCAGCGTCACGCTGCCGCTGCTGAAACCCGGCCTGGCCAATGCCTTCTTGGTCGGCTTCATCGAAAGCATGGCCGATTTTGGCAACCCCATCGTCGTCGGCGGGCAGTTCTCGGTGCTGTCCACGGAAATCTTCTTTTCCATCGTCGGCGCGCAATACGACCAGGGGCGCGCGGCGGCGCTGGCGTGGCTGTTGATGCTGTTCGCGCTGGGCGCCTTCGTGCTGCAGCGGCGGCTGCTGGCGCGCGCCAGCTTCACCACCGTCTCGGGCAAGGGCGATTCCGGGCTGCCGCTGGCCATGCCGCCCGCGCTTGCGCGCTGGGCGCATGCCATCGCGCTGCCGTGGATGGCGTTCACGCTGGTGCTGTACCTGCTGGCGTTTGCCGGTGGCTTCGTGCAGGTGTGGGGGCGCGACTGGACGCCGACGCTCGCGCACTTCCGCGCGGCCTTCGACCTGCAATGGGGGGCGTACGGCATCGTCTGGGCCGGCACGGCGTGGAACTCGTTCTTCACCACCATCAAGCTGGCGGCGATCTCGGCGCCGCTCACGGCCGGGCTGGGCCTCCTGATCGCCTGGCTGCTGGCGCGCACGCAGTTCAGGGGCCAGGGGGTGTTCGAGTTCTCCGCGCTGCTGGCTTTTGCCATCCCCGGCACGGTGCTGGGCGTGAGCTACATCCTCGCCTTCAACGTGCCGCCGCTGGAGCTCACGGGCACGGCGCTGATCATCGTGCTGTGTTTCCTGTTCCGCAATCTGCCCGTGGGCGTGCGCGCCGGCACCGCCGCCTTCCAGCAGCTGGACCGCTCGCTGGACGAGGCCTCGCTGATGCTGCGCGCGGGCAGCCTGCAAACGCTGCGCCACGTGGTGCTGCCGCTGCTGCGCCCGGCGCTGGTCACGGCGCTGGTCTATAGCTTCGTGCGCTCCATCACGACGTTGAGCGCGGTGATCTTCCTCGTCACCGCCGAGAACGAACTGGCCACCGCCTACATCATCGGCCGCGTGGGCAACGGCGACTACGGCGTGGCGCTGGCGTATTGCACGGTGCTGATCGTGCTCATGGGCCTGGCGACGGCCGCCATCCAGGCGCTGGTGGGCGAGCGCCGGCTGGGGCGGCGCGCAGCGGCGGCGCAGGCAGGACGCAAGGGGGAATGAACCCATGACAGGCATCGTTTTCGAGGCGGTTTCCAAGCGCTACGGGCCGGCGGCCGATGCGCCCTATGCGGTGCGCGACATCAGCTTCGAAGTCCCGCGCGGCACGCTGACCACCATCCTGGGGCCGTCGGGCTGCGGCAAGACCACCACGCTGCGCCTGATCGCGGGCCTGGAGACGGCCAGCGGCGGGCGCATCTGGATCGACGGGCAGGACGTGACCACGCTCGGGCCGGCGCAGCGCAACGTGAGCATGATGTTCCAGAGCTACGCGCTGTTTCCCCACCTGTCGGTGCTGGAGAACGTGCGCTACGGCCTGCGCATGTCGGGCGTGGCGCGGGCCGAGGGCCTGGCGCGGGCGGCGCAGGCGCTGCGTGGCGTGGGCCTGGAGGGCTTTGACGGGCGCCTGCCCAGCGAGCTGTCGGGCGGGCAGCAGCAGCGCGTGGCGCTGGCCCGGGCGCTGGTGCTGGAGCCGGCGGTGCTGCTGTTCGACGAGCCCCTGTCCAACCTGGACGCACGGCTGCGCCGCGAGATGCGCGAGGAAATCCGCGCCCTGCAGCAGCGCCTGCAGCTCACCGTGGCCTACGTCACGCACGACCAGGGCGAGGCGCTGGCGGTGAGCGACCACATTATCGTCATGGACGTGGGCCGCATCGCCCAGCGCGGCACGCCCCAGCAGCTGTACGAGTCGCCGCAAACCGCTTTCGTTGCCGGCTTCATGGGCGAGGCGATGCTGTTTGGCGCCGTCGCCGATGCGCAGGGCCAGGTGGCGCTGGGGCCGCTGGTCATCAAGCCGCGCCAGCCAGTGGCGCCGGGCCGGGTCAAGGTGGCGGTGCGCCCCGAGGCCTGGCAGATCGGCCCGCCCGGGCAGGGCCTGGCAGGCCAGGTGGCCAGGCGCGCCTACCTGGGCAGCGGCTACGAATACACCTTCGACACGCCCCTGGGGCCGGTGTTCGTGGTCAGCGGCGACGTGGCCGGGGCGCTGGCGCCGGGCGCGCAGGCGGGGCTGGGCCTGGCCGGGCACGGCGTGTCGGTGGTGGGCGACCCCGGGCCTGGCGGCGGCTGAGAAGCCTGAGCGGCTGCCTGCGATCCTGTCATCCTGCCCGCGAGGCAGCCAACAGCCGCAGCCAAGGCGCCCGCCGCAGCCCGCGCTGGCGGCCTGGGCAAGGTGGGCAACGGACGGGATGACAAGAGCGCAAGCAGGCGCTCAGATCAGCACCAGCCCCGGCGGCAGGCTGTCGCCCAGGCTGCGCTGGCGGTCTTCCTCGGCCAGCTCGGCCACCTCGCGCACCTGCGCCAGCCAGCGCTCGGGCGCGCCGCTGGCGGCCAGCTTGTCCAGCACCTGCGCGCGCATGCCGTCCTCCACATCCAGCGCGCGCTCGCCCGTCCGGCGCGCGATCTGCACGGCGGCGAACATGGCGTGCTCGTTCCTGCGCCAGTCCTGCGCCAGCGCGGCGGCCAGGAATTCCTGCGCCGCCCCGGGCGGCATGACGCGGTGCGCGTTGGCCGCCAGCGCGGTGCGCGCGGCCAGCCGGCCGATGGCCCACCAGGTCTGCTGCGGCTCGTCCGGCCTCTCCAGGCGCGCCAGCATCCACTGGCCCATCTCGCGCCGGTACTGCCAGGGCACGGCCTCCATGGCGGCGAACAGGCGCAGCATGTCCTCGTAGCTGCCCCAGCGCGCGCGGGCGCTGCGCTCGACGGTCTTTTGCATGCAGCCGGCCACGTCCTCCAGCACCTGCAGCTGCTGCGCCTCGTCCAGCCCGGCGGCCACGCGGCGCCACAGCACCCACCATTCGGTCCAGCTGGCGGGTTCGCCCGGGTGTGCCAGGCCGTGCGGGTACAGCTGCCACAGCTGCTGCAGGCGCCAGCCGTCCAGCTCGGCGCCCACGCCGGGGCGCAGGCACCAGCCGGCCAGGTTCAGCCAGGCGCGCTCGTGCACGGGGCTGCGCCGGCGCCGGCGCGCGTGCGCCAGCAGCGCGTCGGCCAGCGCGCGCAGCAGCGCCAGGTCCCAGGCCTCGCGCGGGCCCAGCAGCTTTTGCAGCGCCTGGCGCAGCTGGCGCACCTCGCGCGCGTCCACGTCCTGCACCTGCGTGCCGAACACCCGCTCCAGCAGCGCCAGGGCCTGCGGCAGGCGCCCGGGAGCGGTTTTTGGATCATTTCCGGCGCTTGCCGGCGTCCCCTGGTCGGATGTAGCTATGGTTTTTGATAACTCTGGCGCCGGCGCTGCGCCGCCGCCGCGCACGGCAAAGGGCAGCAGCCAGGACTGCCCGGCGTCCTCGGCCGCCACGCAGCGCAGCTCCAGCGTGCCGACCTCGCTCATGCTGGCCTGCAGCTGCACCTCGATGCGCGCGCTGGCGCGCCCGGGCGGCGCCGGCAGCACGGTGGCGACTGGCGGCAGCTCGGTCCAGCCCTCGCCGGCGGCGCTGGCCAACTGCCCGGCCTGCGCCTGGCCTTGGCTGCGCGCCAGCAGGGCAAAGCGCACCGGCTGGCCCAGGCGCAGTGCGAAGCGCCGCCCGGCCAGCACCAGGCGCACGCCTTCCTCGGTGCCGCGCGGCAGCAGGCACAGCGCCTGCGGCGCGCCGCCGGCGGCCGCCGGCAGCGCCAGCCAGTAGCTGCGCGGCGAGCCGCCGGTGATCCGCGGGACGATTGTTTGGGCAGCTGCCGGCCGGCCTTGCGCGCCGGCTGGCGGCACGCTGGCCTGCCATTGCGCCAGGCCGTGGGCGGCCGCGCCCCGGGCGACGGCCCAGTCCGGGTGCGGGTTGTGCAGAACGCGCACCGGCGCGCCGCGCCACTGGCCCAGCAGCGTGGCCAGGCGCTCGGCCAGCGCGTGCGCGTGGAACACGCCGCCGTTGAGCAGCACCGCGTCGGGCAGCTCCTGGCCCGCGTGCTGCGCCAGGAACTGCGCCAGGTGGCGCGAGATGGCGGCGTCCTGCGGGTAGGGCAGGCCCAGCGCGCGCAGCGCGCCCTGGCGGCGCGCGGGGGCGTCGTGCAGCTGCGCGGCGGGCATGAAGCCCTCGACCACCCAGTCGTGTACCTGCGCGCGCGCCAGCGGCACCGAGCGCGTTTGCGCCAGCAGCTTCGAGCCCGTGCCCAGCAGCGTGATGGACACGGCCTCGGGCGCGCCTGCGGCCAGCAGCTGCTCCTTGGCGGCGCGGCAGCGCTGCACCAGCTCGGCAAAGCGCGCCGGCGCCAGGCGCTGGCCGGCGGGCGCGAACTGCGGCTCCAGCTGGTGGGCGAGCGCCAGGTCCATGTTGTCGCCGCCCAGCATCAGGTGCTCGCCGACGGCGGTGCGGCTGAGCCGGGGCGCAGCGGCGGCGTCCGCGCCGGGCTGCACGCGGATCAGCGTCAGGTCGGTGGTGCCCCCGCCCACGTCCACCACCAGCACCAGGCGGGTGGCGGCCAGCTGCGCCGCCAGCGCGCCGCCCTGCAGCACCAGCCAGTCGTGGAAGGCGGCCTTGGGCTCTTCCAGCAGCTGCACCGGCGGCAGGCCGGCCAGCTGCGCGGCCTGCAGGGTGAGCGCGCGCGCGCCTTCGTCGAACGACGCGGGCACGGTGAGCACCACGTTTTGGTGGCGCAGGGGCGCCTCGGGGTGCGCCGCGTCCCAGGCGGCGCGCAGGTGCGCCAGGTAGCCGGCGCTGGCCTGCAGGGGCGAGACCTTGGCCACCTCCTCGCCCGCGCCCCAGGGCAGGATGGGGGCGGTGCGGTCCACGCCGGGGTGCGACAGCCAGCTCTTGGCGCTGGCCACCAGGCGCTGCGGGCTGGCCGCGCCCAGCGTGCGCGCCCAGCGGCCGACGACGGCGGGCGCGTCCGGGCTGGCGCCCAGCGCCGGCCAGGGGCTGCGCCAGGCCTCCTGCAGCTCGCCCGCGCCCGCCTGGTAGCGCATCGAGGGCAGCAGCACGCCGGCCTGCACCTCGGCGGGCGAGAGGCGCTGGGGGATGGGCAACAGCTGGATGTCGGCGGCGGCGCTGGTCAGCGGCGCCCAGGCCAGCGCGCAGTGGCTGGTGCCCAGGTCGATGCCGACGGCGTAGCGGGCTTGGGGTGCGTTCACAGCTCGCCCAGCTCGCTTTCGATTTGCTCGGTGCTTGGCAGCTCGGTCTGCAGCTCAGCGGGCAGTGATTCCAGCATCCGGTATTCGGCTATCCCCAGGGGCTGCGTCTTGTCGCGCAGTGCATATTCGGCGACGACCTGGTTCTTGCTCTTGCACAGCAGCAGGCCGATGGTGGGGTTGTCGTGCTCGTCCTTGACCTGCGCGTCCACGGCCGTCAGGTAGAAGCCGAGCTGGCCCAGGTGTTCCGGCTTGAATTTGTCCGCCTTGAGTTCGATCACCACATAGCAGCGCAGCTTGAGGTGGTAGAACAACAGGTCGAGGAAAAAGTCATCCCCGCCCACTTCCACATGCACCTGGCGGCCCACGAAGGCAAAGCCGGCGCCCAGCTCGAGCAGGAATTGGGTGATGTGCTGGACCAGCGCTGTTTCGATGGCGCGCTCGCCCGCTTCCTGGCCCATGCCCAGGAAGTCGAACAGATAGGGGTCTTTGAGCGATTGGCGCGCCAGGTCCGTGCCGGGCGCGGGCAGGCGCTGCTGGAAGTTGGTGACGGCCTTGCCCTCCCGTTCCAGCAACCGGGCCTCCATGTGCATTTCCAGCACGGTGCGCGACCAGCCATGCATGACGGCGCGCTCCGCATACGCCAGCCGCAGGCGCGCGTCCTTTACCTTGGCCAGCAGCACCAGGTTGTGGCCCCAGGGCAATTGTCCAACGGCCTGTTGGACGATTGCCTCCTGCGGCCAGGCCTGCGCGAAGGCGCGCATGTACATCAGGTTGGCGCGTGAAAACCCCTTCATCTGCGGAAACGCCGCCCGCAGGTCATGCGCCAGCCGCTCGATGACCTTGGCGCCCCAGCCCTCGCGGCCCTGGCGCTGCAGCACGTCCTGGCCGATCTGCCAGTACAGCAGCACCAGTTCGCGGTTCACCGCCAGCGCGGCACGCTGCTGGGCGCTGTGGATGCGCGTCTTCAGTTCAGCCAGCCACTCGGCGTAGCCGCCTGGCGGTGCGATGAGCGAGATGGGGCGGGGGCTGTCTTGGGTCATGGCATGGGTGGTGCGGCAGGCGTGCGCGGCCGGCCGGGGCTGGGCCGCCTGGCTGGCAGCGCGCCATGGTAGCGGGGCGGGCGCTTCATTCATGCCTGCAGGTGCGGCTGCAGCAGTTCGGCCAGCCAGGCGGCGAACACCTGCACCCGGCGCGACAGGTGGCGCCGGTGCGAGACCACCAGGTGCACGTCCAGCGGCGCGTGCGCGCACTGCGCCAGCACCTGCACCAGCGCCCCGCTGGCCAGGTGCTCGCGCACGTCGTAGGCCGGCACCTGCACCAGGCCCAGGCCGGCCAGGGCGCAGGCGATGTAGGTCTCGGCGTTGCCCGCCACCACGCTGCCGGGCAGCTGGGCGGTGTGCGTGCGCCCGCCCTCCAGCCACTGCCAGGGCGCGGTGCGCGCGCCGGCGCTGGCGTACAGCACGGCGCGGTGCCCTGCCGCCAGCTCGTGCGGCGTGCGCGGCGTGCCGTGGCGGGCCAGGTAGAGCGGGCTGGCGCAGCCGATCACCCGCAGCTGCCCCAGGGGCCGCGCCACCAGGCCGCTGGAGGCCAGCTCGCCCACGCGCAGCGCGCAGTCGATGCCCTCGTGCGCCAGGTCGACGGCGCGGTCGCTGGAGCCCAGCTCGATCAGCAGCGCCGGGTGGCGCTCCAGCAGCTCGGGCAGCGCCGGGGCGACGATGCGCCGCGCGATGCGGCTGGGCAGGTCCACGCGCAGCCGCCCGGCCAGCGCCGCGCCCTGCGGGTGAAATTGCTGCTCCAGCTCCTGCGCGTCGGCCACCAGCGCGGTGGCGCGCTCCAGCAGCGCCTGGCCGTCGGGCGTCAGGCTGACGCGTCGCGTGGTGCGCGCCAGCAGCCGCGTGCCCAGGCGCGCCTCCAGCTGCTGCACCGCCAGCGAGACGCTGGGGCGCGGCAGGTCCAGCTGCTGCGCGGCCAGGGTGAAACCGCCGCTGTGCGCCACGCGCAGGAAAACGCGCAGCTGGTCGATCAGGTCCATGGAGGCTCCAGCACCGGGGCGCTATTGGTGGGAAATTTTGGATTATTTATCCAATATTGGGGTGTTTATTGTATTTGGTGTGACCAATACAGTCGGGCCTTGTTCTGACCCTCCCTTCAAGGAAAACACCATGAGCAGCAATCACAGCATCCAGGGCAAGGTCGTCCTGATCGCCGGCGGTGCCAAGAACCTGGGCGGCCTGCTGGCGCGCGACCTGGCGGCGCACGGTGCCAGGGCCGTGGCCATCCACTACCACAGCGCCGCCTCGCGGGCCGATGCCGACGCCACCGTGGCCGCCGTCCAGGCGGCCGGCGCCCAGGCCGTGGCCCTGCAGGCCGACCTGAGCAGCGCCGCCGCCGTGGAAAAGCTGTTTGCCGATGCCGTGGCTGCCGTGGGCCGCCCGGACATCGCCATCAACACCGTAGGCAAGGTGCTCAAGAAGCCGATCGCCGACGTCAGCGAGGCCGAGTACGACGAGATGAGCGCCGTCAACGCCAAGTCGGCCTTTTTCTTCCTCAAGGAGGCGGGCCGGCACGTCAACGACCACGGCAAGGTCTGCACGCTGGTCACCTCGCTGCTGGGCGCCTTCACGCCGTTTTATGCCGCCTACGAGGGCACCAAGGCGCCGGTCGAGCACTTCACCCGCGCAGCCGCCAAGGAGTTCGGCGCGCGCGGCATCTCGGTGACCGCCGTCGGCCCCGGCCCCATGGACACGCCGTTCTTCTACGGCCAGGAAACCCCCGAGGCGCAGGCCTACCACAAGGGCGCCGCCGCCCTGTCGCCGTTCAGCGAGACGGGCCTGACCGACATCCGGGACGTAGTGCCCTTCATCCGCCACCTGGTCAGCGACGGCTGGTGGGTCACCGGCCAGACGCTGCTGATCAACGGCGGCTACACCACCAAGTGAGCAGGTGCGGGCGAGCCCTGCATGCCCGCCTTGAGCGCCACAAGCCGCCCGCCCGGCGCTGCACCTGCACGCCGCCAGGCCCGCGCTGCGGCTGCGCCTTGGCCGGACGGCTTGCGGCACGCCATTCGGGCAACGCGGGATTCGCTCACGCCTTCTGGGCCGGCGCTGCGCTGCGCGTTACAGCACCGTCCAGTCGGCCACGAAGCCGTCCGGGCGGCGGAAGGTGTCGCTCAGCAGCCGGTCGGGCGGCAGGTCCAGCGAGTAGTTGCGCACCGGCAGCGCCTGCTCGAACCACTTGCGATAGACCTGGCGCGCCGCGCCGCTGCGGTACAGCTCCTTCATGGACGCATCCACCAGCTGCTGGAAGTCCGGTGCGTCCTTGGGCAGGATGGGCGCCAGCGGCTCCACCGACATGCGCGCGCCCACCACCTTCACGGCGCCCTTGAGCACGCGCGACTGGTCGATCAGCGAGATGTCGTCCGAGACGAAGCCGTCGGCGCGCCGCTCGGCCACGGCGCGTGCGCCCTCTTCGGTGCTGGCCACCACCACCGGGCGCACGTCCTGGCTGCGCGCGACGATCTGCTGGCCGGTGCTGCCCTGGATCACGGCGATGCGCGAGCTGCCCATCTGCGCCAGCGACTGGCGCGGGTCGTCGGCGCGCACCAGCAGGCGTGCGCCGGCGTAGTAGTAGGTCAGGCCGAAGGCCACCTTGTCACGCCGGGCCTTGGAATTGGTCGAGTCGGCGCACTCCAGCTGGATGGCACCGTCGGTGATGCGCTCGAAGCGCTCGGCGGTGGACACCGGCTGCCAGCGCACGTGCAGCGCGGGCAGCTTGAGCTGGGCCTGCAGCTGCGCGGCCAGCTGCTGGCACAGCTCGACGGCGTAGCCCAGGGGCTTGCCGTTGGCGTCCACATAGGACAGCGGCGCGGCGTCCGTGCGGTAGCCGATGGTCAGCGTCGCGGTGGACTGGATCTTGGCCAGGGTGGCGTCGGCGGCCGCTGCCGGCAGGGCCAGCGCGCAGGCCAGGGCGGCAGTGAGGCCGCGCAAAGGGGTGCAAGTCATGGTGGGAACGATCCTTGAACGGTAGTTCAGGCGAAGTGAAGCGGCGCCCCGCGGGTGGCAGGGCTGCCGCACGGCCGGCGCAGCGCAGGCTGGGCCGGAGTGGCGCCGGCCGTCCTGCCGGGTGGCAGGGCGGCCGGGCGGGGAAACGTGACGAAGGCGTCGGCGCGCATGCGCCGGGGCCGGCAGGCCCGCCAGCGGGGCGCAGGGCCGGGGCGGGCTCAGGCCGGGGGAGGGTGCGCGGCGCCTGCGCGCACGTCGAACTCGACCTTCCAGCGCTCGTGCCCGCCCACCGGCACCGCCGCCAGCTCCAGCGTGCCGACCTCGCTCACGCGGGCGCGCAGCGTGACCGGGACGATCTCGCCCGGGATGCGGCCCTCGGGCGGCAGCGTGGCCTCGAGCTCCTGCAGCTCGGTCAGCTCGTCCTCGGCCCAGAAGTCCAGCAGCGTGCCCACCGTGTCCTGGCGGCGCACGCTGGAGCCGAAGAACCGCAGCCGCACCGGCTCGCCCACCACCAGGCCGAACTGCTGGCCCTCCAGGGCGGCCTCGCTGCCTTCCTCCATGCCGAAGGGGGCCAGGCACAGGGCGCTCAGGGGCGGCTCCATGCCCGGGATGGCCGGCATGTTGCCCTCCACGCCGACGTAGAAGCTTTGCGCCGTGCCGCCGCGGATGCGCATGCCCTGCCCGGTGCCCGCCAGGTGGCCGAAGTAGGCCGCGCCGCGCGCCACCGCCAGGTCCAGCTGCGCGCCTTCGAGCAGCCGCGCTGCGGGCGCGCCGTCGGCGGCCAGCCAGCCGTTCAGCACCTCCAGGATGCGCGCCTCGATCTGCGCCGCCTTGAGCACGCCGCCGTTGAACAGCACGGCCGTGGGGTGCAGGAACGTGGCGCCGTCGGGCGGCGGCGCCAGGCCGTCGATGTGGGCCGTGGCACCCGCCTGGCGCGCCAGGAAGGCCGCCAGGTGGCGCGTCACCGCCGCGTCCTGTGCATAAGGCAGGCCCAGCTGCGTGAGGGCGGCGCGCGCGCGTACCTGCGGCCGGTCGCCGGCGGCCACGCGGGGGAAGAAACCCTCGACCAGCAGCTGCAGCACCTCATCGCGCGTGACTTCGGTGCGGATGCTGGCGCCGATCAGCCTGGAGCCCCGGCTGGGCACCACCACCGGCACGGCCTGCAGGCTGGCGTCGGCGAGCAGCTGCTCCTTGGCGGCGCGGCAGCCATGCGCCAGCGCGCGCGTCTGCCAGGCGTCCAGCTGGCGGCCCTCCTGCGCCAGCTTGCGCGCCACGCCGTAGGCCAGCGCCAGGTCCATGTTGTCGCCGCCGAGCAGGATGTGCTCGCCCACGGCGATGCGCTGCAGCTGCAGGTTGCCGCCTTCGCTGCGCACGGCGATCAGCGACAGGTCGGTGGTGCCGCCGCCCACGTCCACCACCAGGATCACGTCGCCGTGCGCGACCTGCTTGCGCCACGCGCCGCCGCTGGCCTGCAGCCAGCTGTACAGCGCCGCCTGGGGCTCCTCCAGCAGCGTCAGGTGCTGCAGGCCCGCCGCGCGGCAGGCCTCGGCGGTGAGCTCGCGTGCGGCCGGGTCGAACGAGGCCGGTATGGTCACCGTGACCTGCTGCGCCGCCAGCGGTGCCCCGGGGTGCGCGGCGTCCCAGGCGCGACGCAGGTGCTGCAGGTAGGCGGTGCTGGCGGCCAGGGGCGAGATGCGCGCCACCTCGCCCTCGGGCACGTCGGCGGGCAGGATGGGCGCACGCCGGTCCACGCCGGCGTGGCACAGCCCAGCTCTTGGCGCTGGCCACCAGCCGCATGGGCGTGGCCGCGCCGCGCGTGCGCGCCAGCTCGCCGACGATGAACTCCCCGGGCGCATCCTCGCCGGGCAGGGTGCGCTCGGCCGCGCTCAGCTCGCTGTCATGCGGCAGGTACAGGAACGAGGGTAGCAGCGGGCGCGCCTCGACGCTGGCAGGGGCCGTGAGCTGGGGGATGTCCAGGACGCCCTGCACCACGCGCTCGCCATCGCTGGCGGCGGCATCGACATACGACAGCGCGCAGTGCGTGGTGCCCAGGTCGATGCCGACGCTGAATTGGGGCGGTTTTGGATCATTTTGGCCGGTTGCCGGCGTGTTTGGGCGAGAGTTTGCTATGGTTTCCATAGTCACAACTCCACCTCGGCCTGCGCCAGGATGCGCGCCGCCTGCACGTCGGTGAGCTGGGGCAGGCGCACGTCCTGGGCCTGCCAGCCACGGTGCGCCAGCGTGCCGGCAAAGGGCGGCTGGCCAACCACGTTGCCGCTGACGCGCACGGCGGCGGCATCGAACCCGGCAGGCAGCGTGACGCGGCTGCCCTCGGCCTCGGGGCGCACCGGGGCGACGGAAAAATGCTCGTCCAGCACCTGGCGGCAGCCTGCGTGCACCACGCGCGCGGCAGCGCCGATCTCCGCGTCGCTGTAGCCGACCACGTCCTCCTGCACGAAATCGACGAAACGCGCCTGGCGCTGCAGCAGGCCCAGCAGCTGCAGCGCGGCGCTGGGCGAGTGCACCTCGACGGTCCGCTCGACGACGCGCTCGACCGGCACCTCCACCCGGGTCTCGATGATCTTCTCGACCGGCACCTCCACACGCACCTCGCGCGGCGGCGCGTCGGCGGCCAGCGGCTCACCGGCACGCAGGCGCGCCACGCCCTGCGCCAGGCGCGCGTCGCCCAGGATGGCGAAGAAACTGCCGATCGCCAGGGCGATGCGGCTGAACAGGGAAGGGGGTTGGGGGGAGGTCATAGAAGCCGGTTGCAGGCCACGGCGCAGGGGTGCGCTGCCAGGGTAAATACGGTTGCAAACAGCCCGATGTTACCTAATGGGGCCTTGCGGGACTCCCGGCGGCCTGGCCGCCAGGGCCGCCGCCCGGCGCGCGCAGGCCTGCCGCCCAGCGCCATGGGCGCGAGCCGCGGCGCACGCGCAGCGTGGCTTCGGGCTGCGCCCGGCGTGGCCGGTAGATGGGGGAAGCCGAAAAACCCGTGCGATTGTGCGGCGCGGTCCGGCGGGCGCTGCCGCCGGCGCGCGCGGGCCGCACAATCAACGCCAGCATGACCATCCATACCGACGATTTCGCTCCGGCCCCGCTGCCGCCCGCGGCGCCGCCGCGCACGCGCGTGGTGTCCGGCGCGCCTGCCTCGCCCCAGGAGGAAGCGCTGGAGCGCGCCCTGCGCCCCAAGCTGCTCGATGAATACGTGGGCCAGGCCAAGGCGCGCGAGCAGCTCGAAATTTTCATCAAGGCAGCGCGCAAGCGCGGCGAAGCGCTGGACCACGTGCTGCTCTTCGGCCCGCCCGGCCTGGGCAAGACCACGCTGTCGCACATCATCGCCACCGAGCTCGGCGTGAAGCTGCGCCAGACCAGCGGCCCGGTGCTGGAAAAGCCCAAGGACCTGGCGGCGCTGCTGACCAACCTGGAAAAGAACGACGTCCTGTTCATCGACGAGATCCACCGCCTCTCGCCGGTGGTCGAGGAAATCCTCTATCCGGCGCTGGAGGACTACCAGATCGACATCATGATCGGCGAGGGCCCGGCGGCGCGCTCCATCAAGCTCGACCTGCAGCCCTTCACGCTGGTGGGCGCGACCACGCGCGCGGGCATGCTCACCAATCCGCTGCGCGACCGCTTCGGCATCGTCGCGCGGCTGGAGTTCTACACGCCCGAGGAGCTCGCGCGCATCGTGCGCCGCTCGGCCAGGCTGCTGGGCGCGCCCATCGACGATGAGGGCGCCTTCGAGATCGCGCGCCGCTCGCGCGGCACGCCGCGCATCGCCAACCGCCTGCTGCGCCGCGTGCGCGACTACGCCGACGTGAAGGGCGACGGGCGCATCACGCTGGACATTGCAAGGCTGGCGCTGACCATGCTGGACGTCGATCCGCAGGGCTTCGACGTGATGGACAGAAAGCTGCTGGAGGCCGTGGTGCACCGCTTCGACGGCGGCCCGGTGGGTCTGGACAACATCGCCGCCAGCATCGGCGAAGAAAGCGGCACCATTGAGGACGTGATCGAGCCCTACCTGATCCAGCAGGGCTTCCTGCAGCGCACGCCGCGCGGGCGCATCGCCACGCTGGCCGCCTACCGCCACCTGGGCGTGGCGCCGCCGCGCGCTGCGGGCGGGTTGTTCGCGGAGTAGCCCCCGCGGGGCAGGGTCAGCCCGCTGGCGCGGTGCCCGTGTTCCAGTAGGCCTGCAGCACGCCTGGCAGCTCCTCGATGCGCTGCACCACGCCGTCGAGCTCCGCGGCATCGACCGAGGTGGCGTACAGCACGGCTTCGATCTCGGTGTCGCGCGCCCCGAAGTCGTGCTTTTGCATCGCCCGCACGGGGTACTGCGCCGCCTCCAGCAGCTGCCCCATGCGCTCGCGCACCTCGGGCTGCTCGCTGCGCCGGCACATGGCGTAGACGTGGTAGGTCGCCTCCGATGCCGCGCTGCTCAGGGGGCTGCGGTTGATGTGGTTGACCACCGGGCGCAGCAGCGTGTTGCTGGCCAGCACGAACAGGGTGGCCAGCGCCGCCTCGACGATGAAGCTGGCCCCGGCGCACGCGCCCACGGCGGCTGAACCCCACAGCGTCGCCGCCGTGTTCAGGCCGGTCACGTTGATGCCCTCCTTCATGATCGCCCCCGCGCCCAGGAAGCCCACGCCGGTGATCACATTGGAGACCACGCGCGCCGCGCCCTCCACGCCGCTCATGCGCATGGACAGATCGACGAACACCGCCGCGCCCACCGCCACCAGCGCGTTGGTGCGCAGGCCTGCGGTGCGCTGGCGCACCTGGCGCTCCAGGCCGATCACGCTGCCGAAGACGAAGGCGAAAAACAGGCTGACCAGCGTGTTCAGCGTGGCCGCGGGGTCGATGTTGTGCAGGGCCTGCATGGCAAGAATGGAGAAAGGATGGTCAAGGGGGGATGGGAGCGGCCCGCGCGCGGCTGCTCAAGCCGGGCGGGCGCCGCCGGCCGCGTGCCCGGGTGCGCGCACGCGCCAGGGCCAGGCCAGGCGCCGGGGCAACAGGCGCGGCGGCGCCGCTGTGCGGGGCGGGGTCTCGGCAAGGCCGCCGGCGGCCAGCGCCTGCCAGTGCCGCCGCATGGCCGGGGGCAGCTGCGCGCATACGGCGGCCCGCTGGGCGGGCGGCAGCAGCGACAGCGCATCGGCCATCTGGCGCGTGCTCAGGGCCGCCAGCGCCTGGGCGAAATCCTGCGCGCCGGACTGCTGCGCCAGCCGTTCGAGCAACTGCGGGCGGCGCAGGCGCAGCGCGGCCAGCAAGGCGCGCTGCAGCGCGCTGCCGGCTGCAGCGGCCGCAGGGATGGCGTGTGAATACTTCAGTGGATCGGGGGCGCGCTGGATGGCAGGCGCGCGCCGGGCCATGGGGTGCAGCATGCGGGAGGACTCCTGGGGTCGTGGGCCCCTTGCGGGCGCGGGATGGAAAAAAAAGCGCAGGGCCCCGCGCCTGGGCCTGCCGCACCCAATGTGCGGGAGACGGCGGCGGGGCCGTGCAACGAATGGCGGCGCTGGCGGCCCGCATCCAGGGACGCGGGCCGGATTGCGCTCCTGCCTGGCTGGCTGCTCAGCGGCCGGTGCGGGCTGGCGCGCCGGGTTTGCCGTGCAGGCTCCAGAAGCTGCGGATGCGGTGCGTGGGCCAGGCGGTGCGGGCGTCCAGGGCCAGCGCCTGGGCGGCGGATGGGTCGAGCCCGGCCGGGGCAGGGTCCTTGGACAGTCTCGGGCCGGGCGCTGCCGGGCGGGGCAGGCGAATCCTGAAAGCGGGCATGGCGGGTCTCCGGTGCAGGCACGGAAAAAGGCCACGCGGCAATGCGCAGGCAGCTGCCCGGCCACCAAAGGGCGCGGGCAGGCAGCAGATGCAGGGCGGGTTGCCTGGCAGCCCCGGGACGCTGGAAGCGCCGGGTACGAGGCTGGCAGGAAAGGTTGCTGGAGCGGGCGTCAGGCGGCGGCTGCCGCTGCGCTGCACAACCTCTGGAAGAGTCTTGCGTGGATCAGCGCTGCAGCTCAGTCGGCCGCCGGCGACGCCAGGGCGGCGCGCCTTGCATCACTGGTTGAACTGGCACTGTCCACGTGGGACTCCAAAAAATGGCGAAGCGCGCATTGTCGCAAAAATACATCACCGTGTCAAGGCGCCAGCGGCAGGCGCTGCGCCCATACCGCGCAGCAGGCCGCCCACGATGAGCGCCTGGGCGGTGTAGTAGCTGCCCAGCACCCACACCGGCGCCCCGGGCAGGGGCTGCACGAAGCGGTCCATGGCCAGCAGCGAATCGCTGAGCACGAACGCCAGCGCCCCCAGCGCCACCGACAGGGTGCCGGGCCGGGCCAGGACCTGATGGCGCGCGAACGCCTGCGCCGCCATGAGCGCGATGACCAGCACATAGGCCGCCACCGGCAGGCGCAGCGGCGCAGGCAGCCCGCCGCGCCACAGGACGGCATACACCGCCACGCCCAGCGCCGCCAGCGCGGCCGCCGCGCTGCGCTGCGCCAGCCAGGGCACGCCCCGGTGAAACAGCAGCAGGTAGCAGCCGTGCGCCAGCACGAAGGCCAGCAGTCCGGGCAGGAACAGATCGGCTGCCGGCAGCATCAGCAGCACGTCGCCGGCCAGCGAGGCCAGCAGCGCCCCCAGCAGCAGCCGAAACTCGGTTTCATGGCCATATCGGGCACTTGCCGGCATCTGGCGGCGATATATCGCTACACTAAATATAGCAAACGCCAGGGCCGCCGGCTTGAAGGCCAGGTGCCAGTCCAGCAGCCCCGCCGCGCTGGTGGCCGTGGCCAGGGCGCCAGCCTGCACCATCAGCGCCAGGCCCATGCCGATGCGGCCCTGCATGGCCGCCGCCAGCGCCCACTGGCACGCCACCAGCACGGCAAACCACAGCGCGGCCTGCGGCGTGGGCAGTGCCTCCGCGTGCCACAGGAAAACGGCAATGCCCGCCAGCAGCAGCGCGAACTGCACGAGTGCGAACCAGCGCAGCGCGCGCCCCATGGGCGGCGCGAACAGCGCCATGGCGCCGATGTCGAAGGCCGGCCTGGGGTGGCTGCGCGCCACATCCTGGGGCCGCCAGCCCGGCGGCTTGAGCCACACGCGCAGCTTGTCGCTCCAGCGGCGCGCACGCCAGCTGTCCTGCGCCAGCGAGGCATAGACCTGCGCGTTGGCCCACAGCGGATCCCAGCTGTTGAGCAGCCCGCGCGTGCCGTACACGCAGGGCTGGCGCGCGTCCTCGTCCTTGAAGGTGCCGAACAGGCGGTCCCACACGATCAGGATGCCGCCGTAGTTTTTGTCCAGGTAGTCGTCGTTCACGGCATGGTGGACGCGGTGGTTGCTGGGGCTGCAAAACCAGCGGTCGAACCAGCCCAGGCGGCCCACCTGCTCGGTATGCACCCAGAACTGGTAGAGCAGGTCCACCAGCCCGACCACGACGAACACCAGCGGCGGCACGCCCGCCAGCGCCATGGGCACATAGAACAACCAGCCCAGCAGCGCGCCCGAGCTCGTCTGGCGCAGCGCGGTGGACAGGTTGTAGTGCTGGCTTTGGTGGTGCACCGCGTGCGCCGCCCACAGCACCGCCACCTCGTGGCCCATGCGGTGCAGCCAGTAGTAGCAGAAGTCATACAGCAGCAGCGCCAGCAGCCAGCCATACCAGGTGGTCCAGAACGCGTCGCTGCGCCACAGCGCCAGGTGCTGCCAGGCCAGGGTGTACAGCCCCACGCGCAGCAGCACGGTGAAGACCGCACTGGTCTGGCTGAGCATGCCCAGGTTCAGGCTGCCGATGGCGTCGGCCAGGGCGATGGAATTGCGTCCGCGCTTGCGATCCACCGCCCATTCCAGCGCAATCAGCAGGAAGAAGACGGGCGTGACGAGCACGATGAGCTGGCCGGATGACATGCGCCCGATTGTGGGCAGAAGAGGCGGCTGCGCAAAATCAGGGCAACCCTGAGGGCCTGCTCAAGATCTTTTCATCCTGCCCGCAAGGCTGCAAACGGCCGCTGCTGCAGCGTTGCCCGCCTTGCCCAGGCCGCCAGGCATGGGCTGCGACGGGCGCCTCGATGGCGCCTGCTTGCTGCCTTGCGGACACCGTGAAAAAACATTGGACAGGCGTCTCACGGCGCACTCACCAATGCAGCTCGTCGCGCCCCCTCCCCGTCCAGGTGCAGCGTGTCTCCCCAGCCCACCAGCGTCAGCCCCTGGGGCGTCCACAGCAGCCGGTTGATGGCGGCGTTGGCCAGCTGCCAGGTGCGCGGGGCCTGCAGTTCCAGGCGGGTGGCCAGGCGGTAGAGCACGTCCAGCACGCCGCCGTGCGCCACCAGCACGATCTGCTGGCCGCCGTGGCGCGCGGCGAGGGCGTGGGTGGTGCGCTCGATGCGCCCGCGCAGCGCGGTGAGCGACTCGCCCCCGCCCTCGGGCGCGTAGTCCGGCTCGCGCTTGCGCCAGCGCTGGGCATGCTCGGGGCTTTCCTGCTCGACCTGGCGGAAGGTGCGGCCTTCGAAGCTGCCGAAGGCGCGCTCGCGCAGGCCGCGCTCCGGGGTGAGCGGCGCGCCGGTGGCGTCGGCCACGGCCTGCGCGGTGGCGAAGGCGCGCTTGAGGTCGCTGCTGTAGATGGCGGCGATGGGCTCGCCGGTGAGCGCGCGGCCCAGCTGGCGCGCCTGCCACAGGCCGGTGTCGTTCAGCGCGATGTCCAGGTGGCCCTGGATGCGCGTGTCCACGTTCCAGGCGGTCTCGCCGTGGCGGATGGCGATGATGCGGGTGGCTTGCTGCAGCTCCATGCGGCTATTGTTGCCCGGCTCTCAGCGCGGCGGCTGGACTTCGGTGCGCACCCGGCGCGCGCTGGCCGGCGCTTGCGGGAAACCGCTCAAGGCCTGGTCGAACAGCACGCCGTAGATGGCCGGGTCGCTGGTCCACACGTCCTCGTACAGGGCCGAGGTCTCATACACCACCTGCTGGCTGGCCGCGTCGCGCAGCACCAGGCTGACGCGGCGGTGGTACAGCGTGGGCGGGCCGTCCATCATCCAGCCCATGCCCAGGCCCATGCCGCGGCGCCCGCCCCAGCCCAGGCCCCAGCCGAAGCGGCCGTAGAGCGGGTCGGTGGCGTAGTAGGGCCAGTCGCGCGGCACGGCGTAGCCGCCCTCGGCGCCGATTTGCGCCACCAGCCGGGCATGGGCCTCGTCGCGGCGCAGGCCCACGCGCGCCAGGGCGCGCTCGGCCTCGGCCTCGATGGCGCCGAAGGCCTCGGGCTGGGCCTGCTGCGAGGGCAGGCGCTCGATGCGGTAGGTGGGCGGGCTGGGCAGCGCGGCGAGGCTGGAGTAGCTGCGCACGTCGCTTTCCACCAGGCGCGGGCCGGCGCAGGCGGCCAGCAGCGCGGTGGCCGCAGCCAGCAGCAGGGATGAGGCAAGAAGGCGGCGCAGGTCGGGCATGGCGGTGGCTCCTTGCGCGCCATGGTAGGCGCGGCGCGGGCGGGCGCCGCCAGACGGCGCGCCGCGTGGTTGTACGTGCGCTTCAGCCCAGCTGCACCACCTGCACGCCGGGCAGCGAGGGCGAGGCAGAGGGGAATTCCTCGTGGTCGAAGGCCAGGTCGCCGTCCGGGTCGGCCACGCCGGTGGCGCGGGCGTTCTGGAAGTCGTGCAGCCTGGGGTCCATCATGTGCGTGGTCACCACGTGGCCCATGGCACGCAGCATGCTCTCGATGCGGCCGGGGAATTTCTTGTCCCACTCGCGCAGCATCTCGTTCACCACCACGCGCTGCAGGCCGTCCTGGCTGCCGCACAGGTTGCACGGGATGATGGGGAACTGCTGGTATTGCGCCCAGCGCGCCGTGTCCTTCTCGGGCACGTAGCACAGCGGGCGGATGACGACGTGCTTGCCGTCGTCGCTCACCAGCTTGGGCGGCATGCCCTTCATGCGCCCGCCGTAGAACATGTTGAGCATCAGCGTGGCGACGATGTCGTCGCGGTGGTGGCCCAGGGCAATCTTCGTCGCGCCCAGCTCGTCAGCCACGCGGTACAGGATGGCGCGGCGCAGGCGCGAGCACAGGCTGCAGGTGGTCTTGCCCTCGGGCACCACGCGCTTGACGACGCTGTAGGTGTCCTGGTTCTCGATGTGGAAATCGACGCCGATGCTCTTGAAATAGTCGGGCAGCACATGCTCGGGAAAGCCGGGCTGCTTCTGGTCCAGGTTCACCGCGACGATGCTGAATTGCACCGGCGCGCGCTTTTGCAGCTTGCGCAGGATGTCCAGCAGGGTGTAGCTGTCCTTGCCGCCGGACATGCAGACCATGATGCGGTCGCCTTCCTCGATCATGTTGAAGTCCATGATGGCGCGGCCGACTTCGCGGCACAGGCGCTTTTCCAGCTTGTGCGCCTCGCGTTCGATCTTGGGCCGCACGCTGGCGGCGTCGGTCTCGGGCGCGCAGGGGTCGGTGACCCAGGGGGATTCGGTGGCGGTGCTCATGGGCGGAGGAGGGAAAAAAAACAGGCGTTGCAGAAATGGGCTCAGGCGCTGCGAGCCGCAGCCGCGAGGGGCAGATTTTCCCGCAATGGCCGTGCGGCCCGCAGGCGCAAGGTCTTTCGCGCCAGCACCCGGGACGGCCCGCAGCCGCCAGGCCCTGCACGTGCCCATAATGAAGCCCAACCTTGTCACCGGGGATTTTGCCCATGCCCTTGCGCAGCGTATTGCCGCACTCGCTGACCGGGCGCATCGCCGCGATGGTGCTGGCCTTGCTGCTGGCCGGGATGTGGTCGCTGGCCTGGTATGCCGACCACCGCCTGCGCCAGGACATGCGCCAGCAGCTGCAGGCGCAACAGCAGACGCTGGCGGCGCTGCTGGCGCGCGAGCTCGACCGCACCCTGCAGGAGCGCAGCGATGCGCTACAGGCCGTGGCGCGGCGGCTGCTCACCCAGGCGCCGGCGCCTGCGCTGGCCGCCGGGGCCGGGCTGCAGGCCGTGCTGCCGCGCCTGAGCGTGCTGCAGCAGATGTTCAGCGGCGGCTACTACGTGACCGACGCCCGCGGCCTGGCCATCGCGTCCTACCCGCCCCAGCTGGGGCCGCAGCGCAAGTTGTTCGCCTCCAGCCGCGCCACCCTGGGCGCGCTGGCCGGCCAGACCGTGGTGAGCGAACCCATGGCGGGCCTGGTGGAAGGCCGGCCGGTGATCGTCATCGCCACGCCCGTGCCGGGCGCCGATGGCCGCACGGCGGGGGCGCTGGTCGGGGTCGTCAAGCTGCGCGAAGCCGGCCTGCTGCAGCCCCTGCCGGGGGCGGACAGCCAGTCCGCGATCAGCTACGTGGCGATCGACCGCAGCAGCCGGGCCGTGATTGCCGCCAGCGCCGAGCAGCGCATCCTGCAGAGCCTGCCCGAAGCCGGCGAGGACGCCGGCCTGGATGCGTTGCTGGCGGGCAGCCACGGCAGCGCCACCCACCTCGAGCAGGGCCGGCAGGTGCTGTCGTCGGTGCAGCGGCTGCGGGCCGTCGATTGGGCCGTGCTGGTGTCGCAGCCCACGGCCCAGGCCTATGCGCCGCTGGATGCGGTGCGCCAGCACATCCTGCTGGCAGCGCTGGTGCTGACGCTGCTGATGGCGGCCGGCGTGGCGTGGCTGCTGCGCCGCGCCCTGCGGCCGCTGGGGCGCATGGGGCGCAGCCTGGCGGCCATGGCCGAGGATGGCGCGCAGCTGCAGCCGCTGCCGTCGCAGGACACGCGCGAGCTGGCCCAGCTGGTGCGCGGCTGCAACCACCTGCTGGCCGAGCTGCAGCGGCGCCAGCAGGCGCTGCGCGAGAGCCGCTACCTGTACCTTGCGGCCTTCCAGACCAGCCCCGATGCGCTGGACATCACGCGCGTGCGCGACGGCGCGCACCTGGCGGTGAATGCCGGCTTCGAGCGCCTGTTCGGCTGGCCGGCGCAGCAGGTGCTGCAGCACACCGGGCTGGAGCTGGGCATCTGGAACGCCCAGGACGCGCCGGCGCGCGAGCGCTTCGTGCGCCAGGTGCTGGCCGAAGGCTCGGTGAGCGGCTGGGAGCAGCAGCTGTGGCGGCGCGACGGCACGCCGGTGACGGTGCTCATGAACGCCCGGCTGCTGGACGTGCAGGGCGAGCCCTGCATGCTGTGGATCACCCAGGACGTGACGGCGCGGCGCGCCGCCGACGCCCAGATCGAGCAGCTGACCTCGACCGACCTGCTCACCGGCCTGCCCAACCTGCAGCAATTCATGCAGGTGCTGGAGCAGGCCCAGGCGCGCTGCCTGCAGGCGCAGCGCCTGGGTGCGCTGCTGTGCCTGGACCTGGACGACTTCAAGACCATCAACGACAGCCTGGGCCATGACCATGGCGACCAGCTGCTGCGCCAGGTGGCCCAGCGCATCGGCGCGCAGGTGGGCGGCGCGGGCACCGTGGCCCGGCTGGTCAGCGACGAGTTCCTGGTGCTGCTGCCCGACCTTCCGGCCCCGGTGGGCGCCGCCGCCCAGGGCGCCGAGGACATGGCGCACCGCCTGGCGGCACAGCTGGCGCAGCCGCTGGTCATAGAGGGGACGGCGCACAGCATCAACGTGGGCATCGGCATCGCCGTGCTGGGCCAGGCGCACCAGGCGCCGCGCGAGCTGCTGCGCCAGGCGGTGCTGGCGCTCAACCAGGCCAAGGCCACGGGGCCGGGCGCGATCCTGTTCTTCGAGCCGCAGATGCAGGACGAGGTCAGCAGCCGCGCGCGGCTGCAGCGCAGCCTGCGCGAGGCGCTGGCGCAGCAGAACTTCGCGCTGTACTACCAGCCGCAGCTGGACCACGCGGGCACGGTGGTGGGCGTGGAGGCGCTGGTGCGCTGGCCGCTGGCCGGCCGCAGCATGGTGCCGCCGTCCGAGTTCATACCGCTGGCCGAGAAGACCGGCCTGATCGTGCCGCTGGGCCGCTGGGTGCTGCACGCCGCCTGCAGCCAGCTGGCGCAGTGGGCGCGCCAGCCGGGCCGCCGCCACCTGGACATGGCGGTGAACGTGAGCGTCGGGCAGTTCCAGCAGGAGGACTTTGCCGAGCAGGTGCGCGAGGTGCTGCAGCTGACCGGCGCGCCCGCCGATCGGCTGAAGATCGAGCTGACCGAGAGCCTCATGATGTATGAGATCGATGCCGTCATCGAGCGCATGCAGGTGCTGCGCGCCTTGGGCCTGCGCTTTTCGCTGGACGACTTCGGCACCGGCTTTTCCTCGCTGTCCTACTTGAAGCGGCTGCCGCTGCAGCAGCTCAAGATCGACCAGGGCTTCGTGCGCGACTGCCTGGAGGACTACAACGACGCGGCCATCGCGCGCACCGTGATCGCGCTGGGCGAAAGCCTGGGGCTGGAGGTGATCGCCGAGGGCGTGGAGACGCAGGCGCACCGCGACGCGCTGGCGCAGTGGGGCTGCCGCCTCTTCCAGGGCTATTTGTTCAGCCGGCCGCTGCCGATCGCGCAGCTGGAGGAATTCCTGGGCCAGCAGCCGGCAGCAGCGGCCTGATCACCACTGCCCGGTCTCGACGCGGATGGCGACCTCGCAGTCGTCGAAGATTTCCAGCTTGGCGATCTTCACGCGCGCGCCCAGCACGCCGGGCAGCAGCATCAGCCGCGCCGCCAGCTTGCCGATCAGGCTCTCCAGCAGGTTGACGTGCTCGGCCTGGCACTCGTCGATGATGATCTGGCGCACCTTGCGGTAGTCCAGCACGTGCTGGATGTCGTCGTCGCGGGGCTGGAGCGGCTGGGCGCCCAGGTGCAGCTCGGCGTCCACCTGGATGGGCTGCGGCGCGCTGCGCTCGTGCGCCAGGATGCCCAGGTTGGCGTCGAAGCGCAGCCCGGTGAGGGTCAGGATCTGGGTGCCGGTGGCAAGGTGCATGGTCGTGCCTGACAGGCAGGAAGGTTCACATCAGCGAGAAATCGCGCGCGAAGCGCATCAGGTGCTGGCCGCCGTCCACCAGCAGCGTGGTGCCGGTGAGCGAGCGGTTGTCCAGCGCGAAGCACACCGCGGCGGCCACGTCCTCGGGCGTGGACGAGCGCCCCAGCGGGCTCAGGGCGTGCAGCTGCTCGAAGCGCTCGCCGCTGAGCATGTGGCTGGTCAGCGTCAGGCCCGGCGCTACGCCGACCACGCGCACCAGCGGCGCCAGCGCCAGCGCCAGCATGGTGCCGGCGGCCTCCAGCGCGGCCTTGGACAGCGTGTAGCTGACGAAGTCGGGGTTTTGGTTCCAGAGCTTTTGGTCCAGCAAATTGACCACCGCGCCCTGCACGCCGGCCTCGCCGGCGGCCGTCCGCGCCTGCAGGTGCGTGTGCAGCGCCTGCGCCAGCAGCACCGGCGCGCCCACGTTGCTGCGCAGGTGCTGCGCCAGGCCGGCGTAGCTGACGCTGCCAAAGCTGTCGTGCTCGAAGAGGGAGGCGCTGTTGACCAGCGCATCCACGCCACCGAAGTGCGCGGCCACGCGCGGCAGCAGGGCGCGCGTGGCGGCCTCGTCGTCGAAATCCGCCTGAAAATGCTCAAATGCCGCGCTTGCCGGCGCCAATTGGCGACATGTAGCTACTGTATTTGTAGCATCATCGAGCGATGAACGGTAGTGCACTGCGACCTGCCAGCCCTGCTGGGCCAGCGCCAGGGCGATGCTGCGTCCCAGGCGCCGGGCGGCGCCGGTCACCAGCACGGTGCGGGGACGGGACGGCGGCAGGGTCATGGGGCGGATGGTTGCGCAGACAATGGCGCGTGATGACGAAGAAAACGACCGATAACGCCAGCGCCGCAGCAGCCGGCGCAGCCGCCGGCGAGGCGCGCGAAGGCGCGAGTGTAGCGGCCGCCCTGCAGGCGCGCATCGCCGCGGACATCGCCGCGCGCGGCGGCTGGGTGGGCTTTGACCGCTTCATGGAGCTGGCGTTGTACGCCCCAGGCCTGGGCTACTACGCCCACGGCTCGCGCAAGTTCGGCGCGCTGCCCGCCAGCGGCAGCGACTTCATCACCGCGCCCGAGCTCTCGCCGGTGTTTGGCGAACTGCTGGCGGTGCAGGTGGGCGAGGCGCTGGATGCCACCGGCACGCACGAGGTCTGGGAGTTCGGCGCCGGCAGCGGGGCGCTGGCGGCGCAGCTGCTGGGCGCCCTGGGCGAGCGCGTCCAGCGCTACGTCATCGTCGATTTGTCGGGCAGCCTGCGCCAGCGCCAGCGCCAGCGCCTGGCGCCCTGGGGCGACCGGGTGCAGTGGCTGGATCGGCTGCCGCCCGCCTTCGAGGGCGTGGTCGTGGGCAACGAGGTGCTGGATGCCATGCCGGTGCAGCTGCTGGTGCGCAAGGCCGGCGCCTGGCACGAGCGCGGCGTGGCGCTGGACGGCCAGGGCGGCTTCGCCTGGTCGGACCGCGCCACGGCGCTGCGCCCGCCGCTGGAGGTGGCCGGCACGCACGACTACCTGACCGAGGTACACCCCCAGGCCGAGGGCTTCGTGCGCACGCTGGCAGCGCACCTGCGGCGCGGCGCGGCGTTCCTGCTCGACTATGGCTTTCCCGAGGCCGAGTACTACCACCCCCAGCGCGACATGGGCACGCTGGTGTGCCACCGCGCGCACCGGGTCGACTCCGACCCGCTGGCCGACCCGGGCCTGAAGGACATCACCGCGCACGTCAACTTCACCGGCGTGGCGCTGGCGGCGCAGGAGGCGGGGCTGGAGGTGCTGGGCTACACCAGCCAGGCGCATTTCCTGATCAATTGCGGCCTGCCGGCAAAGCTGGAGCCGCTGGGGCTGGCGCAGCGCGCGCACGCCGCCAAGCTGATCATGGAGCACGAGATGGGCGAGCTGTTCAAGGTGCTGGCCCTGGGCGTGAGCGGGGCGTCCTGGGCGCCGCTGGGCTTCGCGCAGGGCGACCCGCACGCACAGGCTCTGAGCCGTTTCGCTGCCGCGCGCACTGCCTCAGGCCCCGGGGCCGGGCCGGCAGCCGCTCAGGCTGAGGAACTCCTGGCGCAGCGCCGCGTTGGTCAGGAATGCGCCGCGCATGATGGAGTTGGTCATCAGGGCCCCATCGTCGCGCACCCCGCGCCAGTGCATGCACATGTGGCTGGCCTGCATCACCAGCGCCAGCCCCTGCGGGCGCACGCGCTGCTGCAGGGCGTCGGCCAGCATCACCATGGCCTCTTCCTGGATCTGCGGCCGGTTCATGATCCATTCGGACAGGCGCGCGTACTTCGACAGGCCGATGAGGGCCGAGTCCTGGCTGGGCAGGATGCCGATCCATACCCGGCCCAGGATGGGGCACAGGTGGTGCGAGCAGGCGCTGCGCACGCGGATGGGCCCGATCACCATCAGCTCGTTCATCTGCGCCACGTTGGGGAAGGCCGTGACCGCCGGCGCCCGCTGGTAGCGGCCGGCAAAGACCTCGTTGACGAACATCTTGGCCACGCGCCGCGCGGTTTCGCGCGTGTTGTGGTCGTTGTCGGTGTCGATCACCAGCGCATGCAGCACCTCGCGCATCCGGGCCTCGACCTCGCCGCGCAGCTCCTGCAGCTCGCCGTGCTCGATGAAGTCGGCAATGTTGTCATTGGCAAAGTAGCGCTGGCCGGCTTGCTGAAGGCGGTAGCGGATGCGGTCGCAGGCGCCCAGGTGGGCGGCGCGGACCGGGGCCGTGGCGGCAGGCATGGGGTTCATGATGTCAAGGCCGTGTGCAGGAGGGTCGTGAAACCGGAAACGGCGCAGCCGGCATGCACCAGCACCAGGGCCCTGGGGGGCATTTGCTTGCGCACATGGAACGCCGCCAGGACCAGGCCCAGGCTGGCCGCGGCGAGCAGCAGCCCAAAGCCGACCCAGACCCGCGGCAGGACAGTGGCTCCGGCCAGGGGCGTCAGCATCAGGCTCAGCCCCAGGACGCCCAGCAGCGCATGGATGGGCGACAGCACCCAGTGGGCGAACCTGCCGCGCAGCACGTAGGCGGCGAGCACCAGCCCCAGCAGGGCGGCGCAGGCCAGGGCGATCAGGGGCGGGGTCAGGAGTTTTTGCATGAGATGGCAAGGGGCTCAGGAGGGAGGAACGAAGGCCAGCCGCGCTCCCGGGCGGGAGCGGCGGTGGCGGGCTGGTGGCCCAGGCGGCCCGGTTGGCCCCGGGGCGCGGGCATCACTGCGGCGCCGGCGTGCTGCCGGCCTCGCCGGCGCGTGCCAGCACGCGGGCGACGATGCGGTCGCAGCGCGCGCCGTCGAAGGCAAAGGCGTCGGGCAGCGTGGTGTCGATGGCGCTGGCCAGGCCCTCGCGCAGCAGGCTGCGGGCGCGGAAGTAGCGGGTGGCGACCGTGGCCTGCGGAATGTCCAGGGCCTGCGCCACTTCCTGGACCGACCAGTCCTCGACCGCGCGCAGCATGAACACGGTGCGGAACTGCTCGGGCAGCAGGTCGATGCGCGCCTCCAGCAGCTGGCGCAGCTGGGCGCGCATGGCCTGGCTGTCGGGGCGCTCGTCGGCGCTGCCGGTCAGTGCGTCCTGGATGTCGGCGTCACGGGCCATCATGGCAGCGTCCAGCGGGATGGCATCCACGGTCTTGTGCCGGCGCCGGGCCAGCGCCTCGTTGGCGACGATGCGCACCAGCCAGGTCGAGAGCCGGGCTTGCGCGCGGAACTCCGCCAGCGCCTTCCAGGCGCGCAGATAGGCTTCCTGCAGGGCATCCTCGGCCTCCTGGTCGTTCTTCAAGATACTGCGCGCGGTGCGAAACAGCAGCCGGTTGTGCCGCCGCATCAACTGCTCGAACGCGGCCGCGTCGCCCTGCGCCGCCCAGGCGATCAGGTCGGCTTCGGCGGCGGTGGCGTCGGTGGTGCGGATCAGGTGCGCAGTGCTCGTGGTGTTCATGGCGGGTCATTCAATAGCCGAAGAATTCTTCACTTCGTATGTCGTCCTCGTCCACCCCGGCCTGCACCAGGGTCTGGCGCATGGCCTGCACCAGCGCCGGGGGGCCGCTGACGTAGTAGATGGGCTCGGGCAGGCCGGCCGTGGCGCGCTGCACGAAGGCGGCGTCGATCAGGCCGGTGGCGCCGTCCCAGGGCTGGGCGGAATGCGCCATGTCGGTCATCGTGGCGTGCAGCTGGAAGCCGGGCAGCGCCCGGGCGTGCGCCTGCAGCTCGGCCAGGAAGGCGGTGTCCTCGGGGCGGCGGTTGGAGTACAGCAGCGCCAGCGGCTGGCCGGATGCGGTGTGCACGGCGTGGCGGACCATGCTCATGAAGGGCGTGATGCCAATGCCCCCGGCGATCAGCACGCCCGCGCGCCCGGCCTTGCCGTGCAGCGTCAGCGAGCCGAACGGGCCGTCGATGTCCAGCGGCGCCCCCGGCGCCAGCGCGGCCAGGGCGCGTTTGTACGGGCTGCCCCGCATGCGCGTGGCAAACACCAGCTCGTCCTCGTGCGGCGCGCTGACGATGGAGAACGCGTGCCCCCGGTCCGCGCCGTCGGCGCCGGCGGGCGCATCGGGCAGCTGGATCTCAAACGCCTGCCCCGGGCGGAATTGAAAGCCGGGCGGCTTGGACAGGTGAAAGGCCATCGTGCCTTGCGCCAGCTCCTGGCGCGCAAGAAGGACGCTGCGTTCGTGGTTCATGGGGTTCTCCAGAGGCGGGGGCGGCCGGATCGTGGCCGTCTGCCCATTGGATGCAGGAGGGCGGAGAAATATTCCCGGCCACGGCCGCAGCGGGCCACGCGGGCCACGCGGCCTACACTCAGGCGATGTCCTCCTTCCCGGCATGCGGCGCACGGCTGCGCCCCCACACGCCCCCGCTGCCATGGTGCGCTGGCTGATCGTCGTCTTCCTGGCCCTGGTGCTGATCGAGGGGCTGGCGCCGTGGCTGCGCCGCCTGGGCCTGGGACGGCTGCCGGGCGACCTGCGCTTTCGGCTGTGGGGGCGCGAATGGTCGATTCCGCTGGCCAGCACAGTGCTGCTGAGCGTGCTGATCACGCTGGTGCTCAAGTGGCTGTGAGCCGGCGCCGCAGCGGTACATCGCAGCGGATTTCCTGAGAGCCTGTTCATGCTCTTTTCATCCTGCCCGGAGGGTTGCCCCGCCTGGGGCCCCTCTGCGGCGTCGCAAATGCTCGCCGGGCCACCAGCTTAGCCGCGCTTTGTTTCTTGCACCTGCGCCCCAGGCGGGGCAACGGGCAGGATGAAAAGAGCGTGAACAGGCTCTGAAGCGTTCGCCCTTGCCTTACAGAGCCGGCGCGCGCTGCGCCCCATGATGGGGCCATGTCCGCGCCAGTCTCCTCCACTTCACCGGCGCCGCGCCTGCAGGCCGGCATCGACATCGGCGGCACCAAGGTGGCCGTGTGCCTGGCGCGCCCGGGCGGCGGCGCGGCGCCGCCCGTCATCGTCTCGCGCCTGGCCGAGCCCACCGCCAAGTCCGGCCCTCCGGATGCCCTGGCGCGCCAGGTGCTGGCGCTGCTGGAGCGGGCCTGCACCGCGCAGGGGGTCGCGCCGGCCGCGCTGGCCGGCGTGGGCGTGGCCTCGTGCGGGCCGTTCGTGCGCCGCGCGGGCTGCCTGGAAGTGGCCAATCCGAACCTCTGCGGCGGCCTGGCCGGCCCGGGCGGCGGCGTGCCGGACAACGACTGGACGCAGGTGCCCTTGCAGGCGCCGCTGGAGCAGGCGCTGGGCGGGGTGCGGCTGTGCATTGCCAACGACGCCGTCGCCGCGTTGGGGGCCGAGCGCCGCTGGGGCGCGCTGCAGGGCATTGCCGACTGCGCCTACGTCACCTGGAGCACCGGGGTGGGCGTGGGCCTGTGCGTCGATGGCCGGGTGCTGGCAGGCAGGAATGGCAACGCCGGCCACGCCGGCCACAGCTTCGTGGGCGACGTGCCGGGCCACCAGGGGCGCCAGGCGCCGCTGTGCGGCTGCGGCAACCGGGGCGACGTGGAGTCATTGGTCGGGGGCGGCTCGCTGGCCGCCTGGCTGGGCCGCGATGCGCGGGCGCTGCTGGCAGCGGCGCAGCAGGGCGAGGCCGAGGCGCGCGCCCAGGCAGGGCTGCTGTGCCACCTGCTCGGGCGACTGCTGTACAACCTGGTGGCCACGCTCGACCTGTCGCGCATCAGCCTGGGCGGGGCCGTGTTCCTGCACCACCAGGCGCTGCTGCTGCCGCTGCTGCGGCGCGAGCTGGCGCAGCATTTCCCGGTGCTGACCGGGGGCGCCGAGCTGGTGGCCGCCGGCCTGGGCGCGCAGGTGGCCGACTACGCCGCGCTGGCGCTGCTGGACCAGGAGTGAACGCCGCCAGCGCGGCGCCGCCGTGCGGCACTGCCCGCCACGCCAGCCCTCCGCCTCCGGGGCCGAGAGGGGCGGGCACGGGCGCACCCTACTGCGCCAGGGCGCGGGGGGCTGCGGCCTGTGGTGCGGGCAATTCCGGCTCCTGCGTCGCCGGGCCTTGCAGCGCCTGCAGGAAGCCTTCGCGCCACCAGTGCACGTCGTGCTCGCGGATGCAGGCCATCAGGCGGGCGTGGCGCTGCTGGCGCTCCTCCAGTGGCATGTGCAGCGCGACCTGAATGGCGTCGGCCATGCCTTCGGTGTCGTAGGGGTTGACCAGCAGCGCGTCCTTGAGCTGCTCGGCCGCGCCGGCAAAGCGCGACAGCACCAGCACGCCGGGGTCCTGCGGGTCCTGCGCGACCACGTATTCCTTGGCCACCAGGTTCATGCCGTCGCGCAGCGGAGTGACCAGGCCCACGCGCGCGGCGCGGCACAGGCCGGGCACGCGCCGGCGCGCCACCACCCGGTGGATGTAGCGCAGCGGCATCCAGTCCAGATCGCCGTAGTCGCCGTTGATGGCGCCGCACAGGCCCTCCAGCTCCTGGCGCAGGTCGGTGTAGGCCAGCACGTCGTCGCGCGAGGGCGAGGCGATCATGACCAGCGTGGCGCTGTGCCGGTTCTCGGGGTACTTTTCGAGCAGCTGCTGGAAGGCGCGCACGCGCTGCGGGATGCCCTTGGAGTAGTCGAGCCGGTCTATGCCCAGTAGCAGCTGGCGGCGCGCGTATTCGGCGCGCAGGCCCGCGCAGGTCTGTACCGCCTCGGGCGCGCGCCCCAGGCGCTCGAACTCCTGCACGTCGATCCCGATGGGAAAGGCGCCGACGCGCAGTTCGCGGCTGAAGGCTGCCAGGCGGCCGTCGCCCAGGTCCTCGGCGCTGGCCTCGTTGAGCATGTAGCGGCGAAAGTGGCTCACGTCGGCCTCGCTTTGCAGGCCCACCAGGTCGTAGGCGAAGAAGGCGCGCATCAGCCATTCATGCTGCGGCAGCGCCGCCAGCAGCAGCGGCGGCGGCACGGGGATGTGCAGGAAGAAGCCGATGCGCTGGCGGCAGCCCAGGGCGCGCAGCTCGGCCGCCAGCGGGATCAGGTGGTAGTCATGGATCCAGATGGTGTCGCCGTCCTGCAGCAGCGGCAGCAGCCGGGCGGCGAACATGCGGTTCACGCGGCGGTAGCCCTCGACATAGGCGGTGTTGAAGTCCGCCAGGTCCAGCCGGTAGTGGAACACCGGCCACAGCACGCTGTTGGCGTAGCCCTGGTAGTAGCTGGCGAAATCCTCGGCCGAAAGGTCCACCGTGGCCAGCGTGACGCGCCCGGCCTGGCGCGTATGCACGGCGCCATCGCCCGGCTGGCCCTGGGGCGCCACCGTGCCGCTCCAGCCGAACCACAGCCCTCCGGTGCGGTTCAGGCTGTCGCCCAGCGCCACGGCCAGCCCGCCGGCCGCCGGCTTGCGCGGGTCGGCCAGGCGGTTGGATACCACCACGAGACGGCTCATTGCAATTCTTCCTTGATGTTGTTCGTATGCTTTCGCGACCCCCTCAAGCGTCGCGCATCGCCCCTGCGTCCAGCACGCGCGCGACGCACAAGCGCGAACCGCCGTGCAAGGGCCGCCCCGCCGCACTGACGGTGTCCCCCTTCCCGAATGGCGCAGCCATTCGAGAGAAGGGGGAGGCGCCGCAGGCGCTCAGGGGGCTGCCCTCTATATGACGCTATCCCAGGGCGCGGACAGCCGCATGGCGGCGTTGATCACCCCCACCATGGAATAGGTCTGCGGGAAGTTGCCCCACAGCTCCCCCGTGGCCGGGTGCGTGTCCTCGGACAGCAGGCCCAGCGGGTTGCGCACGGCCAGCATGGCCTCGAAGATCTCGCGGGCCTGGTCGCGGCGGCCGACGCGGGCCAGGGCGTCTATGCGCCAGAAGGTGCAGATGTTGAAGGACGTCTCGGGCTTGCCGAAGTCGTCGGCGGCCTCGTAGCGGCGCATGAAGGGGCCGTCGCACAGCACCTCCTCCATCACGTCCAGCGTGCGGATGAAGCGCTCGTCGCGCGCATCCACCAGGCCGACCTCGGCCATCAAGAGGATGCTGGCGTCCAGCTCGCGCCCGCCGAAGCTCTCGGCGAACACGCCGCGCTCGGCGTTCCACGAGCGCGCGAGGATCTCGCCCTGCATGCGCTGCGCGTGCCGGCCCCAGTAGCCGGCGCGCTCGGGCAGCTGCAGGGCGTGGGCGATTTTTGCCAGCCGGTCGCAGGCCGCCCAGCTCATCAGCGCGGAGGAGGTGTGGATGCGCGCGCGCGTGCGCAGCTCCCACATGCCGGCGTCCGGCGTGCCATAGACCTGCACCGCCAGCTCGCCGATGCGCTCCAGCCGCGCGAACTCGGCCGCTCCGGCGGGCTGCAGCAGGCGCTGGTCGTGGAAGGACTGCGCCGCGCCCAGCACGATGTTGCCGTACACGTCGTGCTGGAAGTGCTCGGCCGCCTGGTTGCCCACGCGCACCGGCCCCATGCCGCGATAGCCCTGCATGTGCACCATGATGGATTCGGGCAGCTCGTGCTCCAGGCCGATGCCGTACAGGGGCTGGATATGGCCCTCGCCGGCCTTGACCACGACGTTGCCCAGCCAGCGCAGGTAGTCCTCCATGGTGCCCACCTCGGACAGGCTGTTGAGCGCCCGCACCACGAAGAATGCGTCGCGCAGCCAGCAGTAGCGGTAGTCCCAGTTGCGCCCGCTGCCCGCCGACTCGGGGATGCTGGTGGTCATGGCCGCGACGATGGCGCCGGTGTCCTCGAACAAGGACATCTTGAGTGTGATGGCCGCACGGATCACCGCCTGCTGCCACTCGAGCGGCACATGCAGGCGCATGGTCCAGTGCTTCCAGTAGGCGATGGTCTCCTGCTCCCAGTAGCGCGCGGTGTCGGCGATGCCCTGCATCAGCGTCTCGTCGGCGCCCAGGATGAAGTTGTGCTCCTGCGCGACCAGGAACGGCTCGCCCGAGAGCACGTAGGGCACGGGGGCGTCGGTGGTCAGGCGCAGCGTGAGCGCGCCGCCCACGTAGCGCACGTGGTGGCTGCCGCGCGTCACGTGGGGCGTCGTCTCGCCCCAGTCGTAGCGCACGTTCAGCGCCACTCGCACGCGCGGCGTGCCGCGCACGGGGCGGATGCGCCGCACGATGTCCACGGGCCGGAAAAAGCGCGAGCGCGCATGAAAGCGCGGGCAGAAGTCCGTCACCTCCAGGCAGTTGCCGCTGGTGTCGGTCAGGCGCGTGCGCAGCACGGCGGTATTGGGCTCGTACCACTGCTCGCTGCTGGAGAAGTCCTGCAGCTCGATGGCGAAGCGCCCGGCGTCCGGGCCAGGGTGGATCAGGGCATTGAACACCGGGTCGCCGTCGAAGCGCGGCAGGCAGCTCCAGACGATGGCGGCGCGCGCGTCCACCAGCGCGCTGATGGTGCAGTTGCCGATCATGCCCAGCGCCAGCGAGGGCGCCGCCATGCCGGGTGCAGCGGGGGCGGGAGGGGTGGTTTGTGGTTCCGGGGTCATGCTGCGGCCTGTGGGGCGGTGGCGAAATCGCCGGCGGGGGCGGTGCCCGCGCCGGCCAGGTGGCGCGCGCCCTGGTGCAGCCAGGCGCGCACGGCGGCGGGTGAATCGACGCGCGCCTGCGCCACGCTCTCGCCGGCGCCGACCTTCACGCCCACGCCGCCTGCCGCCTGCGCGGCGGCGAATCCGGCCTCGTCGGTCACGTCGTCGCCGAAGAACAGCGGCACGCGGCCGGCAAAGGGCGGCTGTCGCAGGAAGTGCGCGATCGCCTGGCCCTTGCTGGCGCCGGCGGGCTTGACTTCATACACGCACTTGCCGGCCATCAGCTCGGCGCCGGGCACCTGGGCGACGGCCCGCGCCAGGACTTCGTGGCACAGCGCCTGCAACTGCGGCGCCTGGCGGTAGTGCAGGGCGGCGCCGGCGCTCTTGCGTTCGACGAGCAGTTCGGGGTGACGCTGCGCCAGCCCGGCCATCGCCTGCAGCACCGGGCCTAGCTCCAGCGCAGCCGCGGTTGCGCCAGCCGCGCCAGGAAGGCGCCAGTGCGCGCCATGCTCGCACGCCAGCGGCAGGCCCAAGGGGCTAAGGAAGCGGTCGATGTCGGCCTGCGTGCGGCCGGTGACGATGGCCAGCGCGCCGTCCAGCGCGCGGTGCAGGGCCTGCAGATCCTGCGCCAGGCCGGGGGCGAGCTGGACGGCGTCCGGCTGCGGTGCGATGTCGGCCAGCGTGCCGTCGAAATCCAGGAACAGGGCGTCGCGCGAAGTGAGGGGGGGTGGAAAACGCATCGCGGCAAACCGTAACAGCTTGCACGCGCACCCGCTGTAGGCCGGTGCCCACGCCTGCTGCACGCACTTGGCACGGCAGGCGTGCGAGGACCTGCGGCGCTGCGCCTGCACACCGGTGGCGCGCCGTCCGGCAGCGTTTTCGTGCGCGCCGCGTAGGCTTCGTAAGCTTCGGGACGTCACACTGGAGCGCACATGCCACTGCCCAAGCTCGCACTCGTTTCCTGGCTGCTTCTGGGCGCGCTGCCCGGGGTTGCGCAGACCAATGCCGGCCATCAGCCCCCCACCCTTGCAGTTCCGTTCAAGCTCGCCAGGGTCGCGCAGTTCGACTTGCCCTGGCGCATCGCCTTTTTGCCGGACGGGCGCATGCTGATCACGGAAAAGGGCGGCAAGCTCTTTCTCACGACGCAGGCGGGCGACAAGGTCGAAGTCGCCGGTGTGCCGCGGGTGCTGCACGAAGGCCAGAACGGCCTGCTCGGCGTCTATCTGGCGCCCTCGCATGCGAGCGACGCGGCCCTGTACCTGACCTACTCCGAGCCCGGGCCGCTGCCGGGCACGTCCAGCCTGGCGCTGGCGCGCGCGACGCTGCATGCCGAAGGCGGCGCCGCCGCGCTGCAAGGCGTGCAGGTCATCTGGCGCGACCCGGTCAAGGGCAAGGGGGGCCAGGTCGGCGCCGCCGTGGCCTTCTCGCCCGACGGGAAATTTCTCTTCCTCACGGCCGGCGACCGCCAGCGCTTCACTCCCGCCCAGGACCCGAACCAGCCGGCCGGCAAGATCCTGCGCCTGACGCTGGACGGCAAGCCGGCGCCGGGCAACCCTTTCGAGGGTCGGCTCGGCGCGCGCTCGGTGCCGGTGATCGATCCGCCCAAGGATACCGAGGCCGCCAAGGCCGCGCCGGTGTTGCGCACCCACGTGTTCGACGGCCCCAACCTGACGCCCGCCGAGACCTGGAGCCTGGGCCATCGCACGCCCTACGGCCTGGCCTTCGCGCCCGATGGCCGCCTGTGGGAGCTCGAGCACGGGCCGCGCGGCGGCGACGAGCTGAATCTGATCGAGCCGGGCAGGAATTACGGCTGGCCGCTGGTGTCCTATGCGGCGAACTACGACGGCGTACCCATCCCCAGCCCCGACACGCGCCCCGACCTGACCCGGCCGGTGATCTACTGGACGCCGGTGATGGCGCCCGGCAGCCTGATGTTCTACAGCGGCGCGATGTTCCCGCAGTGGCGCGGCTCGGCGTTCGCCACCGGCCTGGTCAGCCGGGCGCTGCACCGCATCGAGGTGCAGGGCGCGAACGCGACGCCGGCCGAGCGCTGGCCGGTGGGCTTTCGGGCGCGCGACGTGCAGCAGGCGCCGGACGGCGCGCTGTGGCTGCTGGAGGACGACCGCGCGGGCGGCCTGTACCGGCTCACGCCGAAGTAGCCGCGCTGGGGCCGGCGCCGCGCAAGCCCTGCATTGAAAAACCCGGCCCGGGCCCGCAGGTGCGTGGGCATCCCGCTTGCACGACACGAGGCCCCCCCATGAACCCCACCGCCCCTGCTGCTTCCACCCTGCACATCGTCTGCCCGCATTGCCACACGACCAACCGCCTGCAGAGCACGCAGCTGGCCGCGCAGCCCGACTGCGGCAGCTGCCACCAGCCGCTGTTCGCCGGCGAGCCCGTAGCGCTGGACGCGGCCAGCTTCGACAAGCACGTGAACCGCAGCCAGATTCCCGTGGTGGTGGACTTCTGGGCGCCCTGGTGCGGCCCGTGCCGGCAGATGGCGCCGGCCTTTGCGCAGGCGGCCGGGCAGCTGGAGCCGCGCGCGCGCCTGGCCAAGCTGGACACCGAGGCCCAGCCGCAGGTGGCCGGCCGCTACGGCATCCGCAGCATTCCGACCATGATCGTCTTCAAGGGCGGCCAGGAGGCGGCGCGCATCTCGGGTGCGCTGCCGGCGGCCGAGATCGTGCGCTGGGTGCAGTCGGTGGTGTAGCCGGCGCTGCCCCCTCTTGCTCCTTCCCCCTCTGGGGGAAGGCAGGGATGGGGGCCAGGCTGGTTTTGGCGCATGTTGTGTTAAGGCCGCCGGCGCTGGCCCCCACCCCGGCCCTCCCCCAGAGGGGGAGGGAGCAGGTGCCCTGCTGGCGCTGGGGTTGTCCGAGAGCGCGCCCGGCCCTCCCCCAGAGGGGGAGGGAGCAGGTGCCCGTTCAGGCGTGGGCCAGCCAGGTGGCCAGGGCCTGCTCGCGCGCGCGGCGGATCCATTCGCCGACCTGCGCGCCCTGCACGCCGCGCGCGGCCGCTTGCGCGGCGACCTCGGCCGTGGGCACGGCCAGGGCCTGCTGCAGCGCCGCGGCCAGGCGCGGGCGCTGCGGGTAGGGCTGCTCCTGCAGGCCACCGCGCCCGCGCGCGTCGCACTCGCAGGCCAGCAGCACGTCGGCGAAGCGGCGCGGCTTGCGCAGCGCGTCGCAGCGCTCCAGCAGGCGCAGGAGCGCGGCGGCGCCCAGCTCGCCGCTTCGGTGGATGTTGCCGTGCTCGTAGGCCACGACGTGCGCCGTCTCGCGGCAGTCGTTGGGCACGCGCAATCGCTCGCACACGCCCTTGAGCAATTTGGCGCTGCGCTGCTCGTGGCCGATGTGGCGCGGCAAGACGCTGGCCGGCGTGGTGCCCTTGCCCAGGTCGTGCGTCAGGCAGGCGAAGCGCACGGCCAGCGGCGCCTGCAGCCGCGCGGCCATGTCCAGCACCATCATCAGGTGCGCGCCGGTGTCCACCTCGGGGTGGTATTCGGCGCGCTGGGGCACGCCCCACAGGCGCTCGACCTCGGGCAGCAGCACGGCCAGCGCGCCGCATGCGCGCAGCACCTCGAACATGCGCGACGGCGTGCCTTCCATCAGGCCGCGCGAGAGCTCCTGCCACACGCGCTCGGGCACCAGGTGGTCGGCCTCGCCGGCCGAAACCATCTCGCGCATCAGCTGCATTGTTTCGGGCGCGACGGAAAAGTCGGCAAAGCGCGCGGCAAAGCGCGCCACGCGCAGGATGCGCACCGGGTCTTCGCGGAAGGCCTCCGTGACATGGCGCAGCACGCGCGCGTGCAGGTCGCCTACGCCGCCATAGGGGTCAAATACCCCGCTTGCCGGCGTCCAGTCCGGACTTGTTGCTATCGCATTGATAGTAAGGTCGCGCCGCGCCAGGTCTTCTTCCAGCGTGACATCCGGCGAGGCCAGCACGGTGAAGCCCCGGTAGCCGCGCCCGCTTTTCCTCTCGGTGCGCGCCAGCGCGTATTCCTCGCGCGTTTCGGGGTGCAAAAAGACCGGGAAGTCGCGCCCCACGGGCAGGTAGCCGCGCGCGGCCATGTCCTCGGGCGTGCTGCCGACGACCACCCAGTCGCGGTCGCCCGCCGGCAGGCCCAGCAGCGCGTCGCGCACCGCGCCGCCGACCAGGTAGATGCGCGGCTCGCTCATGCCTGCCCGCCCCCGGCCGCCACGGCCACCACCAGGCGCGGGTCGAACGCGGCGTTTTCGACCACGCCGCCCCTGGCGTAGCCGCGCGGGTTGCACAGCACGCGCGTGTCGCCGAGCTGGTAGTCAAAACTGTCGTGCGTATGGCCGTGTACCCACAGCTGCGCGCCGCTGGCCGCCACCAGGGCCTCGGCGTCCGAGACGAAGCAGGCGTTGATGGGCGAGCCGGCAAAGCGCGGGTGGATGCTTTGCAGCGAGGGCGCGTGGTGCGTGACGACCACCGTCGGGCCGGCGAAGGGCCGGGCGCATTCATCCTGCAGCCAGCGCACGTTGGCGGCGAACAGGCCGGCCGAATCCTCGGGGCTGAAGGGAGCCTCCCCGTCCCCCGGGCCGGCGCGGCGGATGCGGCTGAAGTCGCGCATGAACTGCTGCGCCTGCTGCATGGCGTGCGCGCGCGCGTCCCCGCCTCCGGCGGCGAGAAAATCCGTCCACAGCGTGCTGCCGATGAAGCGCACGCCCTGCAGCACGGTGCTGCGGTTGTCCAGCACCTGCACCTGGCTGGCGGCGCTCGCCTGGCGCAGCAGCGCGCGTGTCTCTTGAAGGCTGCTGCCGTAGAACTCGTGGTTGCCCGGCACGTACAGCACCGGCTTGCCAAAGCCGCGCGCCCATTCGATGGCGGCGGCGGGGCGGGCGATGTCGCCGGCCAGGATGACCGCGTCGGCGTCGGTCTGCGGGTGCTCCAGGCCCTGCACGCTCAGGTGCAGGTCGGACAGGATGTGCAGCTTCATGGCCGGTCAGTCGCGCGCCAGGCGGTAGGGCTCCTCGAAGTCGCGGAAGTCGGCCTCGGCCAGCGCCGCCTCGATCCACGCGGCCACGCCGGGCAGCGCCTGCACGCGCTGCACGTAGGCGGCGACGACGGCGGGCACGGGCAGCGCGTAGGTCGCCAGGCGCATGCACACCGGCGCGAGAAGGCGTCGGCGATGGTGAATTCGCCAAACAGCATGTGGCCGCGATGGCGCGCCAGCAGCTCGCTCCACATCTGGCCCAGGCGCTCGACGTCAGCGCGCACGCCGGGCTGGTCGCGCCAGATGAGCGCACCGATGTGCGGCAGGCGCGCCTCGATGTTCATCGGGCAGTGGCTGCGCAGCTGGCCGAAGCCGCTGTGCATCTCGGCCACCACGCTGCGCGCGTGGGCGCGCGTGGCGGCGTCCTGCGGCCACAGCTGCCGGTCGGGGAATTTCTCGGCCAGGTACTCGGCGATCGCCAGCGTGTCCCACACCGTGAGGTCGCCGTCCACCAGCACCGGCACCTTGGCCGTGGGCGAGATGTCCTTGAGCTGGCGCTTGAACTGCGAGTTGGCATCGAAGCTGTCAAAGCGCACGGGCACCTCCTCGAACGCGATGCCCGCCTGGCGCAGCAGCACCCACGGCCGCATGGACCAGGACGAGTAGTTCTTGTTGCCGATGTAGAGCTGGAGCATGGGAGAGTTCCTTCGGTACGTTGAGAAGCTGCGTTTTCCGATCAGAAGGCCGCGGAGCAGGCCGCGCAAGCGGACGCCGCGGATCCGGCTTCGCCGGTCCGGTGGCGTCGTCCCCCTTCCCGGCGCGCGCAGCGCGCGCCAGAGAAGGGGGAAGCGACGAAGTCGCTCAGGGGGGCTGTCCCTGCCACAGGCCAGACCACGCCGTTGTCGTTCAGGATGGCGTCGAGCGGCATGTCGTGCGCCTGCGGCTCGAAGTCGTCCAGGTAGCCCGCCGTATACCCCAGGCCCACGGTGGCCGGGCGCGGCTGCAGCGTGGCCAGGGTGCGGTCGTAGAAGCCGCCACCATAGCCCAGCCGGTAGCCGCCCGGCCCGTAGCCCACGCAGGGCACGAACAGCAGCGTGGGCACCAGCGCCTCGGTGTCCTTGGGCTTGGGGATGCCGTAGGCGTCCTCCTCCATCGGGCAGCCCGGGTACCAGGCGTGGAAGGTGAGCGTCTTGTGTACCTTGTCCACCACCGGCAGGCCGATGCGCCGGCGCTGCGGCTCGTCCAGCAGCTCGCCGTCTTCCTTCCAGCGGTGCAGCGCGGGCAGGGGGTCGAATTCGCCCTTGATGGGCCAGTAGGCGCCTATCACCACGTCGGGGCGCTGCACCAGCCAGATGCGCAGCACGCGCTGCAGGCGCTCGGCGCGCTCCATCCGGTCGGGCAGGTTGAGGCGCTCGTTCACCAGCGCGCGGCGCAGGGCTGCTCGGTCCATCACATAATTTCCCGTTTCGATCCACGCCCGTGACCGGGCACGGCCTGGGGCGGCCATGCCGGCCCCGGGCGCATTGCCCCCTGGCGGGGAGTTGTTTCAGATGAAAAACTGGTTTCGGATTTTGACACCGCTGCTGCTGGCCGGCGCCCTGGGCGCCGGCGGCACGGCGGCCCAGGCGCAGGGCGCCGCCCCGATGTCCGGCGACGAGGCGCTGCTGGAGATGCAAAAGGCCTTCCGCAAGGGCGACAAGGCGCGGCTGGCGCAGCTGCTGCCGGCCGCGCGCGGCCATGTGCTGGAGCCCTGGGCCGCCTACTGGGAGCTGCGCGCGCGCCTGGACGAGGCCCAGCCGGCCGAGGTCGAGGCCTTCCTGCAGCGCTGGGCCGGCAGCTACCAGGAGGACCGCCTGCGCAACGACTGGCTGCTGCTGCTCGGCCAGCGGCGCGACTGGCAGCGCTTTGCCGACCAGCACCCGCGCTTTCGCATGAACGACGACCGCGAGGTGCGCTGCTACGCCCTCACCGTCGAGCAGCTGCGCGGTGCGGGCGGCGACGCCGCTGCGGCCGAGGTGCTGCGCAACTGGTACGCGCTGCGCGAGGCCGACGACGGCTGCTCGTACGCCGCCGCCGAGCTGCTGGCGGCGCAGCGCATCAAGCCGCTGGACGTGTGGCGCAAGGCGCGCCTGGCCGCCGAGGCCAACCGCCCGCGCGCCGTGCGCCGGGCGGTGGAGATCGTCGCCCCCGACGCGCTGCCCCAGCTGCGCGAGGCGCTGGACGCGCCCACCAAATACCTTACCGGCCGCGCCACCGCGCGCGGCCGCGAGCGCCAGGAACTGGTGGTGCTGGCGCTGGCGCGCCTTGGCGCGTCGGACGCCGCCGGCGCCGCGCGCCTGCTGGACGCCAAGTGGGGCGTGCACCTGTCGGCGGAAGAGCGCAACTGGCTGTGGGGGCTGATCGGCAAGCAGGCGGCGCTGTCGCTGTCGCCTGATGCACTGGAGTATTTCGCGCGCGCCAGCCGCGACGCCGACCTGACCGACGACATGCTGGCCTGGCGCGCGCGCGCCGCGCTGCGCGCCGGGCAGTGGAAGGTGGTGGCGCGCAGCATCGACGCCATGGGCGCCGCCGCGCAGGCCGACCCGACCTGGACGTACTGGCGCGCGCGCGCCTTCATGTCCGACCGCCCGGGCGACGAGCAGCGCGCCCATGCCCGCAAGCTGTACGAGCGCATCGCCGGCACCAGCGGCTTCTACGAGCAGCTGGCGCTGGAGGAGCTGGGCACGCGCGTCGCGCTGCCGCCCGCGCCGGCGCCGCTCGGGCCCGAGGAAAAAGCCGCCGCGCGCGCCAATCCGGGCCTGAACCGGGGCCTGTACGCCATCGGCCTGGGCCTGCGCAGCGAGGGCGTGCGCGAGTGGAACTACTCCACCAACCTGCACGCGCCCGGCGGCATGGGTGAGCGCGAGCTGCTGGCGGCGGCCGATTTCGCCTGCCAGCACCAGGTGTGGGACCGCTGCATCAACACCAGCGAGCGCACGCGCGCCAGCATCGACATGGCGCAGCGCTTTCCCATGCCGTACCGCCAGGCGGTGCTGGAGCGCACCCAGGCCATCGGGCTGGATGCCGCCTACGTCTATGGCCTGATCCGCCAGGAGAGCCGCTTCATCATGGATGCGCGCTCGGGCGTGGGCGCGTCGGGGCTGATGCAGGTCATGCCGGCCACCGCGCGCTGGACGGCCAGGAAGATCGGCCTGGCCGGCTTCACGCCCGACCAGATCAACGACACGGACACCAACATCACCATAGGCACCGCCTACCTGAAGCTGGCGCTGGACGACTTCCAGGGCTCCATGCCGCTGGCCGCCGCCGCCTACAACGCCGGCCCCGGCCGCCCGCGCAACTGGCGCAACGGCCCGGTGCTGGACGCCGCCATCTGGGCCGAGAACGTGCCCTTTGCCGAGACGCGCGACTATGTGAAGAAGGTGCTGGCCAATACGGTGAACTACGCCGCGCTGCTGACCGGGCAGCCCCAGTCGCTCAAGGGCCGGCTGGGACAAATCGGGCCGCGCACGGCAGCGGGGGAGGATCCGAGCAAGGAGCTGCCTTGAGGGGGTTGCCGTTGTCTGGTGTGAGGGGTCTTGCTGAGTGCGGGAGCCGGGGCCCGCCCCGGCGGGCGACTCACTTTCTTGTCGCACGACAAGGGTAGTAAGCAAAGAAACGTGCCCCTGCAGCCTGCGTCCCCCGCGCTATGCGCGCGGGGCAACCTGGGGCGAAGGGCCTAAGGGGGAACAGCCTGATACGGGCCCTCGCGGCGCTGCGCGCCGCTCTCTTCCCTCCCTCCCTCTCTGGGGGAGGGTTGGGGGTTGGGGGCAGGCTGGCAATGGGCACTGTGGCTGTTCATTCAACCGTCGCTGGCCCCCACCCCCAGCCCTCCCCCCAGAGGGGGAGGGAGTAAGAAGGGAGCACCGCAGGCTGCCCCGGGGCGAAGCGCAGGGGATACGGGCATCGGGGCGCATTTCTTTTGCCTACTTTTCTTGTGCGAGCAAGAAAAGTAGGTTGCCCGCCGGGGCGAGTTCCGGCCCCCCCCTAAGCCAGCAAGAAAAAAACCGCCAAAAGCAAGCAAAACAAGCGCAGAAAGCTGCAAAGCAAATAGCAAAGTCAAGTCCGCGCAAACCTCCGCAGCAGGTTGTGATACACCCCCGTCAGCTGCACCAGCCGCATGTCATCCGCCGCCAGCAGCGGCGTGACCTGCTGCACCGACTGGTCCAGGTCGAACAGCAGCGTGCGCTCGCCCTCGTCCGCCACCAGGCTCTCGATCCAGAAGAACGACGCCACGCGCGCGCCGCGCGTCACCGGGGTCACGCGGTGCAGGCTGGTGGACGGGTACAGCACCATGTCGCCTGCGGCCAGCTTGACGCTTTGCACGCCGAACGGCCCTTCCACCTCCAGCTCGCCGCCGTCGTATTCCTCGGGCTCGGCCAGGAACAGCGTGGCCGACAGGTCGGTGCGCATCTGCTGGCTGCTGCCGGGCAGGAACATGAGGGCGCTGTCCACGTGCGCGCCGTACTGGCCGCCGCCCGCGTAGCGGTTGAACTTCGGCGGGTAGATGGTGCGCGGCAGCGCGGCGCTGATGAACAGCGGCGTGGCGGCCAGGCGGCGCAGGACGTGCTGGCCCAGGCGCACGGCCAGCTCGCTGCCATCTTGCAGCTGCTGGTTGTGCTTGACGCCCTTGGCCAGCGTGCCGGCGGTGGCGGCGCCGTCCTGCCAGTCGGCGGCGTCGAGCTCGGCGCGGAAGCTGCGCACTTCGTCCCTGGACAGGACCTGGTCGATGGAGATCAGCATGGGAGGGGGTCGCGTGGGTGGTACAGGAAGGGCAGCAGCGCTTCGGGCGTGATGTCGGAAAGCCGGGCGCAGCCGGCCTGCGCCATGCAGGCCTGCAGCTCCTCGACCAGCAGCGTCAGCAGGTGCGCCACCCCCAGGGCGCCCGCAGCCGCCAGCGCGTACACCTGCAGGCGGCCGACGAGCACGGCGTCGGCGCCCAGCGCCAGGGCCATGAAGGCGTCCTGGCCGCTGCGGATGCCGCCGTCCAGCAGCAATGGGTAGCCAGCGCCCACGGCGGCGCGCACCGCAGGCAGCTGGCTCAAGGAGGCCGGCGCGCCGTCCAGGCTGCGCCCGCCGTGGTTGGAGACGACGAGCCCGGCAACGCCCGCGGCCTGCAGCTGGCGCGCGTCCCCGGGGTGCAGCACGCCCTTGACCCACACCGGCAGCCGCGTGGCGCGCAGCAGCCAGTGCAGGTCGTCCCAGGTGGGCGCGTGGCGCATGGCGCCCTGGAAGATGCGGCTGTCGCCCGCGGCCAGCGGCGCGGGGGCGGCAGGGGCGTAGCCGGCCAGGTTGCCGGCCGTGCATTCGGGCGGCAGCACGAAGCCGGCGGCCAGCGCGCTGCGGCTGGGCAGCTGGATGCTGGCGTCCAGCGTCAGCACGATGGCCTGGCAGCCCGCAGCTTCGGCGCGCGCCAGCAAATCCAGTGTGTGCGCGCGCTCGGCTTGCAGGTAGAGCTGGAACCAGAGCGGCGCGTTGCGGCCGCCGGCCTGGGCGATGGCCTCCAGCGGCACGGAGGACAGCGTGCTGGCCACCAGGCAGGTGCCGGTGGCCTCGGCGGCGCGGGCCGTGGCGGCCTCCGCATCCGGGTGCGCCAGGCGCTGGTGCGCCACCGGGGCGAGCAAGAAGGGGTGGGCCAGCGGCTCGCCGGCCAGCACCAGCCGCGTGTGCCCGCCGCGCACGTCGCGCAGCAGGCGCGGCAGGATCGCCCAGCGCTCGAACGCGGCGCGGTTGGCGGCCGCCGTGCGGTCCCAGCCGCAGCCGCCGGCGATGTAGGCCAGGCGGTCGGCCGGCAGGTGCTGCGCGGCCTGGCGCTCGTAGTCGATGGCGTTGTGGACGTTGGGGGGAATGCGTTCAGGCGGCATGGGCGAGGGGTCTTGCTCCCTCGCCCCTTTGGGGAGAGGGTTGGGGTGAGGGGCAGTCCAGGCACAGGCCCCTATCGCGCGCACCCCCACCCCAGCCCTCTCCCGCTGCGCGGGAGAGGGAGAGGGGGAGGGCATCAACCGCACGGACATCACAGGTCCAGGTTGAGCGTCAGCCGCACGGCGCGGCCGTCGCCCTTGTACAGGAAGGCGCCCGAGCGGTAGACGGCGGTGAAGTAGTCCTTGTTGGTCACGTTCAGCACGTTCAGGCGCAGGCTGGCGCTCTTGTTGATGCGGTAGGTGGCGAACAGGTCGTACACGCTGAAGGACGGCACCGGGTTGTTGCACAGGCCATTGGTGTGGTCGGCGCCGGTGTCGGGCTGGCCGCCGCAGCGGCTGCTCTCGTAGCGCGCGACGGCGCCCAGCTCCAGGTTGCGCGCCAGGTGGTACTTGCCCTGGATGGAGGCGGTGCGGTCGGCGAAGTTGGACAGCGGCAGGCCGATGCGCGCCGGGGTGCTCGAATCCAGCACGCGCGACTTCATGAAGGCCACGCCGCCCTGCACCTCCAGCAGCGGCGTCAGGTTGCCCGCCAGGCCCAGCTCGATGCCGCGCACGCGGTTCCTGCCGGTGTTGAAGGTGCCGACGGTGCCGTAGTCGGCGCCTTCCATGACGTCGCTCTTGGTGGTCTGGAAGATGGCGGCGGTGGCCAGCAGCTTGTCGTCCAGCACGTTGAACTTGGCGCCGAGCTCGAAGTTGCGCGAAGTCTCGGGGCGGGCGCCGGCGGCCTTGCCGTCGAACACCACCAGGCCGCCGTAGCCGCTGCTGGTGCCGGTGTCGGGCTCGCCGCCGTTGATGTCCTGCGCGGTGCCGAAGCTGCCGTACACCATGGCCGTGGGGTTGAGCTTGAAGCTCACGCCCAGGTGGCCGTTGACCAGCGTGTCATTGAAGCGGTAGTCGCCCGTTTGCGCGCCGCTCTGGTTGTTCTGCGTCACCATGGACAGCTTGTAGTGGTCGGCGCGCAGGCCGCCAAACAGCGTCCAGCGGTCGGTGAGGTCCACCGTGTCCATGGCCGACAGGGCAAAGGTCTTGACGCGCCAGTCGCGCGTCCAGCCCTGGCGGGCATAGCTGCGCCCGGCCAGGTTGTTCAGGTTGCCGGCGACGTTGCCGGCAGCGTCGGTCAGGCACCAGGCGTTGTTGCCCGCCGGCAGCGAGCCGTCGCGGTTGGCTGCGCGGCAGGTGAAGGGATTGGCGTTGGCCACGCCGTAGTTGCCCGACAGCACCTTGTGGTCGGTGTACTCGAAGCCGAAGGTGAACTCGTGCTTCAGGCCGCCGAGCTGGGCGTCCCAGCGCAGGTTGTCCTGGTGCGCGAAGTATTCGACCTCCTGCCAGCCGGTGTGCCCGCCGTCCAGCGCGCCGGCGGTGTAGGCCGGGCGGCCGGCGGCGTCGACGATCTGCCGGCTGGACGCGCCGGTGGTGGCGTAGCGGTTGTCCGACTGGCCGTAGCGCGTCAGGCTGGTCAGCTTCAAGTCGGGGCTGAAGCGGTAGCTGATGCGCGCGGTGGCGGTGTCCACGTTGGAGTTGACGAAGTCGCCATCCTGCGCATAGACCGGCACGCCCATGGCCGGGCGGCGGTTGGGCGGCGTGCCGACCAGGTAGTGGCCCAGGTCGGGACGCTGGTCCTTGGCGCGCAGGCCGTAGTAGTCCAGGGTGACGGACAGGTCCTCGTTGACCTTCCACAGCCCCGACAGCGCCAGGCCGTTTCGCTTGCGCTCGGACGGGCTGCGCCCGGGCACGTCCTCGCGGGCGACGAGGCCGTTGGCGCGCAGCGCGAAGTTCTCCGAGAACACCTTGTTGGCGTCGCCCGTCAGGCGCAGGTGCTTGTCCGTGCCCACGCCGGCCGACAGGCGCGTGAAGCTGTAGTCGGTGGTCGCCTGCTTGGTGATGGCGTTGATCGCGCCGCCGGCCGAGCCGCGGCCGGCGAAGCTGGAGTTCGGCCCCTTGGTGATCTCGATCTGCTCGACGGCGAAGCTCTCGCGCGTGGTCATGCCGGGGTCGCGCAGGCCGTCCACGAACACGTCCGAGCGCGCTTCCTGGCCGCGGATGATGTAGCGGTCGCCGAAGGCGTTGCCGTTCTCGCCCGTGCCCAGCGTGATGCCGGGCTGGATGGCCAGGATCTGCTTCAGGTCGGTCTGGCCGGAGTCGCGGATCGCCTCGCCGGTGACGACCGAGAGGGTCTGCGGGATTTCGGCCAGGGGGCGGGTGTAGCGGGTGTCGGCGGAGGTCTTGGCCTTGTAGGGGGCGCCGACCTCGGCGTTCGGGTTGGGGTCGATCTTTTGTTCCTGCACCGTCACCGTGGGCAGCGTGGCCGAGGCGGCTGCCGGGGGCTGCTGTTGCTGCTGCTGCGCCAGCACCGTCAGCGGCAGCAGCGCCGTGGCGGCGGCCACGCCGGCCATGCTGCTGCTGGCGAATATGCGAAGGTTCCGGGGTTTCTTGAGGCAGGGTGCGGACATGGTGCTATGAAAATTTCCGAAGGACAGTTGCGGGAAGGCAAAAGGAATCGGCGCAATTATTGTTGAGAATCAATCTCGTTTGCGTGAACATTCGCGTAGGAGGTGGAATTTTTTTGCTGGATCGGGTGGGGGTGTGGCGGGTGGGCAACGGTTTTTGGGCTGGTCCGGGCTTGTTGTTTTGCGTGCTTGGGGAGCCGGGACTCGCCCCGGCGGGCGACCTGCTTTTCTAGCCCGCACAAGAAAAGTAGGCAAAAGAAGTGCGCCACCGATGCCCGTATCCCCTTCGCTTTGCGAGGGGGCAGCCTGCGGTGCTCGGACTCGGGGCGGGCATAGGGGGACAAGCGGGGAGCGATCCGGGCCATCGCTGCGCTCGGCCTCGCTTTCGCGGCGCTGCGCGCCCGCTCTCTTCTTCCTCCCTCCCCCTCTGGGGGAGGGCTGGGGTGGGGGCCAGCGACGGTTGAATGAACAGCCACAGTGCCCATTGCCAGCCTGCCCCCCACCCCCAACCCTCCCCCAGAGGGGGAGGGAGGAAGAGCGGCGCGCAGCGCCGCGAGGGCCCGTATCAGGCTGTTCCCCCTTAGGCCCTTCGCCCCAGGTTGCCCCGCGCGCATAGCGCGGGGGACGCAGGCTGCGGGAGCGCGTTTCCTTGCTTACTACCCTTGTCGTGCGACAAGAAAGTCAGTCGCCCGCCGGGGCGAGTCCCGGCTCCCCAACGCAGCAAGAGAGCAAGGAAAAACCAGCCAAAACCCTTGCACGCCCGCACCAATCAACGGCAGCCAGCTACAAAGCCAGAAGCAAATCCATCCCAATCAAACATTGACCAACACATCCCCCTCCAGCCGCGCCGCCCCCCCCCCCTGCGCCAACTCCAGCGCCAGGCCCCGCGCCCACTCCCCTGCCTCCTGCCCCGAAAAGAATTCCCGGTGCAGCGCGCAGAAGTAAGGCGTCGCCAGCAGCCACGCCTGCGCATCCGCCCAGGCGATGCGCTGCCACTCCAGCAGCTTGTATTTCAGCAGCACCTTGGCCGCATAGCGCGCATGCTTGAGCGGATCGGCCACGAAGCCGTCCAGCCGCCGGCGCGCGCGCGCCAGTGCCGCCGGCACGTCGCCGAACACGCCGCCGTGCCCCGGGATCACCACCAGCGGCGCCAGGCGCTCGATCACGTCCAGCGTGTCCGCCACCTCGGCAAAGCCGCCTTCGCCCGCCAGCTCGGGAAAGACCACGCCAAAGCCGTTCTCCCACAGCGCGTCGCCCGCGATCAGCACGCGCGATTCGGGCTCGAACAGCAGCACGGCGTGCGGGTCGTGGCCGGGGGCGGCGTGGATCTGCCAGGGCCTGCCGCCCAGCTCCACGGCCGTGCCGGGCCGCAGCACGCCATCGGCGCGAAAGCGCGGGCACTGCTGGCCGGTGGGCTCGTAGCTCAATTCGTAGGCGTCCCAGGCGCGCACCTGCTCGAAGTGCCCGGGCGGGATCAGCGTCTGCAATTGCGGCCAGCGGGCCTGCAGCGCGGCGTTGCCGCCGCAGTGGTCGCTGTGCAGGTGCGTGTTGAGCAGGCGCTCCAGCGGCTGGGCGTCCAGGGCCGATTCCACCAGCGCCAGCGTCTGCGCGGCGTGCGTGCAGTAGCCGCTGTCCACCAGCGCGGCGCCGGCGCCGCCTGCGGCCTGGAACACGATGTTGTTGGCCGACAGCCAGCCGCGTTCGAGCACGGTGATGCCGGGGGGAAGTGCGAGGCTGGACGGAGGGTTCATGGGCAGGGACTGTGGGCAGGTGGGCGAGCGCGCCGCGCATGCGGGGCAAGGCGCAGTATCGTGCCCCAGGCTGCGGCCGGGCCCCGCCGGGCGCCGGGCATGCCGGGATGAACCATGGGAGGCGGCCATGCAGGTGGGCAATGCGCAATGGCAGCGCTGGCTGGTGGGGTTGCACGGGCTGGTGCTCGCGCTGTGGGCGCTGCTGGCCTGGCGCGCCTCGCCCTGGTGGGCGGCGGCCGGGTTGCTGGTGGTGCCGCTGGCCTCGCGCCTGCTGATGCTGCCGCAGTTCCTGCTGATGGCCCGGGTGCGGGCCCGCGCGGGCGAGCCGCGCATCGCGCTGGCGCTGCTGCTGCGCCGCTGGTGGGCCGAGGCGCGCTGGGCGGCGCGGGTGTTTGGCTGGTGGCAGCCGTTTCGCGAGCATGCTGAAGGCGACTGGCTGCCGCCCCGCGACCCTGCCCGGCCGGCGGCGCGCGGCGTGGTGCTGGTGCACGGATTCCTGTGCAACCGGGGCTTCTGGCGGCCGTGGCTGCGGCGGCTGCGCGCGCAGGGGCACCCCTGCATCGCGCTGACGCTGGAGCCGCCGCTGGGCTCCATCGACGGCTACGCCCCGGCCATAGACGCCGCCGTGCGCCGCATGGAGCAGGCCACCGGGCAGGCGCCGCTGGTGCTGGCCCACAGCATGGGCGGGCTGGCGGTGCGCGCCTGGCTGCGCGCCGTGCCCGGGGCCGATGCGCGCGTGCAGCGCGTGGTCACCCTGGGCACGCCGCACCAGGGCACCTGGGTGGCGCGCCACGCGCGCAGCGTGAACGGGCGCCAGATGCAGCTGCAGGGTGCGTGGGTGCGGCAGCTGGCCCGGGACGAGCCGCCCGGGCGCGGCCGGCTGTTCGAGTGCTGGCGTGCGGGCTGCGACAACGTGGTCTATCCGCAGGCGGCGACCGTGCTGCCCGGCGCCGCGCTGCACGAGGTGGCGGATGCCGCCCACGTCGAGCTGGCCTTCCACCCGCGCGTCATGGACGCGGTGCTGGCCCAGCTCAAGCTGTAAAAATGATAGCTAGAGGCCGTTGATACACGCCGGCAAGAGGCGTAAAACGTCCAAAAACCCGGAAAATGGCCGAAAAACGCCGCCTTCAGGCCGCGCCGGCCGCGAACTCCGGCTGGCCCTGCAGCGCCTCGTACAGCGGCGCGAAGTCCTGCGCCGTCAGGTCGAACAGCTGCTGGTAGCTGTCGATGACGAAGTAGGTCTGCTGGTAGCTGTCGATCTTGTAGCGCGTGCGCATGGTGCGCAGCAGCTCCAGCGGCAGGCGGCGCGGCTCGGGGCTTTGCACGGCGTAGGGCAGCTCGCCGGCCGAGCTCAGGATGCCCGCGCCATAGGCGCGCAGGCCGCCGCTCTCGCGGATCAGCCCGAACTCGATGGTGTACCAGTACAGGCGCGAGAGCATCTCGCACGCGCCCAGCCGCGCGGCTCTCAGCCCGCCCTCGCCGTAGCGCTGCACGTAGTCGGCAAACACCGGGTTGAACAGGAGCGGCACATGGCCGAACAGGTCGTGGAACACGTCCGGCTCGACGATGTAGTCGAACTCCTCGGGCTTTCGGATCCAGTCGGTGACGGGGAACTTGCGGTCGGCCAGCAGCTGGAAGAACGGCACCTCGGGGATCAGCCCCGGCACGGCCACCAGCTCCCAGCCGGTGGCCTGGTACAGGCCCTCGTTGACGTCGTCGAAGCGCGGGATGCGCTCCTTGGCGCCCAGCGAGGGCAGGGCGGCGATGAAGGCCTCGCTGGCGAGGCCCGGCAGCTGCGCCACCTGGCGCTGGTACAGGCGGTGGTAGGTGTCGTGGTCGGCTGGCGTGTAGGCGGCCCAGTTCTGCGCGCAGGTGTAGTCCTCGCTGGCGCGGCTGTAGTCGCCGCGCGGGGGACGCTCGCTGGCGCCATAGACGACGGGTTCGACGGCCATGGCGCCCTCAAGCCTGCTGCGCAGCCGCGGCCTGCGGGATGGCGCCTCGGCGCACCTGGTCGCGCTCCAGGGACTCGAACAGCGCCTTGAAGTTGCCCTCGCCGAAGCCGTCGCGGAAATCCCCGCGGCGCTCGATGAACTCGAAGAACACCGGCCCCAGCATGGGCGTGGAGAAGATCTGCAGCAAGAGGCGCGGCGTGCCGTCCTCGGTGGTGCCGTCCAGCAGGATGCCGCGCGATTGCAGCTCGGGTACCGGCTGGCCGTGGCCGGGCAGGCGGCCTTCCAGCATCTCGTAGTACGCGTCGTTGGGCGCGGTGGCCAGCGGCACGCCGGCCAGGCCCAGCTTGTCCACCACGTCGGTCAAGCGGTCGCAGATCAGCGCGATGTGCTGGATGCCCTCGCCGTTGAACTGCATGAGGAATTCCTCGATCTGCCCGCCGCCTTGGCTTGATTCCTCATTGAGCGGGATGCGCACCATGCCGTCCGGCGCCGTCATGGCCTTCGACGTCAGGCCGGTGTACTCGCCCTGGATGTCGAAGTAGCGGATCTCGCGGAAGTTGAACAGGCGCTCGTAGAAGTTGGCCCAAAAGCCCATGCGGCCGCGGTAGACGTTGTGCGTCAGGTGGTCGATCAGGTTGAGGCCGTGGCCGGCAGGGCGGTGGTCCACGCCGGGCAGCCACTCGAAGTCGATGTCGTAGATGGACTTGCCGTCCTCGAAGCGGTCGATCAGGTACAGCGGCGCGCCGCCTATGCCCTTGATGGCCGGCAGGCGCAGCTCCATGGGGCCGGTGGGGATGTCGATGGGCTGGGCGCCCAGCTCCAGGGCGCGCTCGTAGGCCTTGTGCGCGTCGCGCACGCGAAACGCCATGCCGCAGGCCGACGGGCCGTGCTCGGCGGCGAAGTACGCCGCCTGGCTCTTGGGCTCGCGGTTCAGGATGAAGTTGATCTGGTTCTGGCGGTACAGCACCACGTCCTTGGAGCGGTGGCGCGCCACTTCGGTGAAGCCCAGCTGCTCGAACACCTTCTCCAGCACGCCCGGCGTGGGCGAGGCGAACTCGATGAATTCGAAGCCGCACAGGCCCATGGGGTTGTCCCAGGCGGCAGCCTGCTGGGCGATCTGGTCGGGAAGGGAAGCGTTCATGGGCGTGGTCTCCGCACGGTGGTGGGTATCCCATGCACTGTAGGCCCGCCAGGGCGCACAAAGCAGGCGAAATCACGCCCGCCTGCTTTGATCCAAGCTGGATTTTTGCTTTGAAATTGCTTTAGATGGAGTTTTCTTGATGCAGGCCAAGGCCTGCCAGGCTCAGCGCGCGGCCGTGCCCTGGCCGCCCAGCTGGCGCATGCGCAGCGCCGCCTCCACGCGCAGGCCCTCCTCGGGGCTGAAGAGCTGGGCGCGCAGCTGCGCCAGCTCGGCCGCCCCCGCCTGGCGCGATTGCGCGGCGGCGTAGGTGGCCAGGCGCGATTGCCACTGCGCCTCCTGCGCGTCCAGCAGCGCCAGCCGCTCGCTGGCCGCCTGGCCGTACAGCGTGGCGCGCTGCTGCTGGCGCGTGAGCGGGTCCACGCCCTGGGCGTCGAAGGCAGCGGTCTGCGCCGCCACGTCCACATGCTGCACGGCGCCGGCGCGCTGGGCGCGCTCCTGCGGGGGCAGCTGCTGGTCCACGGCAGCCAGGGCGGCGGCACGCTGGCGCGCGTCCAGGTGCGCGTCGCGCAGGATTTCGGTGCGTGCCAGCATGGCGCGGTCGGCGGCTTCCTCGGCGCCGAACAGCGCCTGGTATTCGTCGGCGCCGAAATGCGTTTGCCGCAGGCGCAGGCGCGCGTCCAGCGCCAGGCGCAGCGCATAGGGGTCGCCCGGGTCGGCGGGCGCGGCCAGCTCGCCCAGCGCCACGCGGTAGTCCACGTAGCGCCCCGCCAGCGCCAGCGCGCGCGCGGCCTCGTCGGGCGGGAAGTGCTGCGCCACCAGCGCCGCCAGCTGCGCCTTCAGGGCGGCGGGGTCGGCGGCCGGACCGGCGTCCAGCAGCCAGGCCTCCAGCCGGTCGCGCAGCGTGCCGGGCGTGCGCCAGGAGGCGGGCAGCGCGGCATGTGCGGGCAGCGGCGCGGCGGCGCCCGCCTGGGGCTCGGCCAGCTCCTGCGGCTCGTCGGCAGAGAAGGGCAGCCGCGCCTGGCGCGCCGGGGCGGGCGGCGCCTGCAGTGCCGGCGCCATCGGCCCGGCCTGCGGCCACCACGCGAGCGCGGCGGCGCCCAGGGCCAGCGCGGCCGCTGCCGCGGGCAGCGCGGCGCGCCTCACAGCCCCTGCTGCCGCAGGCGGTTGGCGTGCTGGCGGAACAGGGTGACCGGGTCGGCCGCGAACCAGTTGCGCAGGCCCAGCATCTGGTTCACTTCGTCCAGGTGGTTCTGCCCATAGGTGCCCAGCGTCTTGCCCAGGCGCGAGGAGCACACCGACACCAGCCCGTCGTTGGCCTCGCCAAAGACCAGGCTCAGGATGCCCAGCGGGCCGTCGGACACGTCCAGCGGGTTGGTGACGGGCTGGTTGCCGGTCCAGGAGTAGTAGCGCACGCCGTTGACCACCTCGGCGCCGTCGCCGCAGCCGGCCGGCACGCCCTGCGGGAAGCGCCGGTTGAAGTCGAGCGAGCCGGCGGTGCTGAGCGAATTGAGCGCCGACACCGGGGTTTGCGGCAAGCCGGTGCCGCCCGAGCCCAGGTTGATCAGCGCGACGAAGGCCTTGATGGCGCCGCTGGCCACCGACTCGCCCACCGAGCCGGGCGGCAGCGTGCCGCGCACGATGTCGGCCACGCGCGAGCCCTTGTTCACCCCCGCCACCGAGGTGACCGAGGCCACCAGCGCCGGCTCCACGCCGGCCACGTAGCGCGCCGTGGGGCCGCCGTGCGAGTGGCCGATCAGGTTGACCTTGGCGGCGCCCGTCAGCGCCAGGATGTTCTTCACCTGCGCCAGCAGCTGCTCGCCGCGCACCTCGGTGCTCTCGGTGGCCGAGACCTGCGCCACGAACACGCGCGCGCCATCGCGCGTGAGTGCCGAGGGGATGCCGTAGAAGTAATCCACCCCGAACAGCTGGTCGAAGCCGAACAGCCCGTGCACCAGCACGATGGGGTAGCGCGTCTGCGTATAGCCCTGGGCGGCGTGCGCGGCGCCGCCGGCCAGGCACAGGCAGGCCAGCAGCAGGCCGAACAGGCGGCGCAGCGGGGCGATGGGGAATGCGGTCATGGAAAGGCCTCCTGGAAAGGGGGGTCGGGTGGGGACAAAGGAACGAACGGTCGTGCTATTTGTGCGGACAGGATTCTTGGGCGAGCTGCCGCGCCTGCCATCGGCACTAACCCGATCGGGGCCAACCCGCGCTCGCGCGGCGCCTAGAATTTGCCGCCATGAGCGACCACACGCCCTCCGCCCTGGACAAACTCGACCGCGCCATCCTGCGCCGCCTGCAGGGCAACGGCCGCGAGACCTACGACGTCATCGGCGAACAGGTCGGGCTGTCGCCCAGCGCCGTGCTGCGCCGCGTCAAGCGGCTGGAGGAATGCGGCGTCATCGACCGCTACGTGGCCCTGGTGCGCCCCGAGAGCGTGGGCCTGGGGCTGACCGCCTACATCAACGTGCGGCTGGAAAAGCTCACCGAGAGCCACAAGCGCAACCCCATGGACCTGTTTCGCGCCAGCGTGCAGACCTGGCCGGAGGTGGTGGAATGCGCGGCGCTGACCGGCGAGATGGACTACCTGCTGCGCGTGGTGGTGGCCGACATGGCGCACTACAGCCGCTTCATCATGGATTCGCTGCTCAAGCACCCCAGCGTGCAGGACTGCAAGAGCAGCTTCGTGCTCGATCGCGTCAAGACCACCACGGCCGTGCCGGTGTGATGGTTGCTGCAATTTTCATAGCTACACATCGGCTTTCCATGCCGGCGTGGGGCTGATTTGGCACAAAACCGGCCAAACCCGGGCTTAATTTGTTGCATTGCAGCAAACGCAGGCAGAACCCTGGGGAAAACCCTAGAATGCTTGCACCATGCCTGCTCCCCTGTCCCTGCTCCATGCTTTCGTGCCTGCCGCTGCGGATGCCCCGCGCCCGTGCAGGCACGCCAACCAAGGTCATGCCATGAGCTCTGCCGTGTTGGTGCCGATCCGCGCCCTGGGCCCCCAGCACCGGGCCCGCATTGCCGCGCACCTGATGCGCCTGTCCGGGCGCGACCGCTACCTGCGCTTTGGCTACCCGGCCACCGACGAGCAGGTGCTGCGCTACGTGGAGCTGCTCAACTTCGAGCGCGATGAGGTGCTGGGCGTGTTCAACCGCAAGCTGGAGCTGATCGCCATGGCGCACGTGGCCTTCAGCTCCGAGCCGGCCTACCGCAACTGCGCCGAGTTCGGCGTCTCGGTGGAGGGCAGCACGCGCGGGCGCGGCTTTGGCGCGCGGCTGTTCGACCGCGCCATCCTGCTGGCGCGCCACCGCGGGGTCAGCATGATGTTCATCCACGCGCTGACGGAAAACACCGCGATGCTGAAGATCGCGCGCAACGCCGGCGCCACCGTGCACCAGGACGGCCCCGAGTCCGAGGCCTGGCTGGAGCTGCCCCCGGCCGGCCTGGACACGCACGTGTCGCGGCTGGTGGCGCAGCACCTGGGCGAGGTGGACTACCGCCTCAAGAAGCAGGCGCACCAGTTCTGGGGCCTGCTGGCCCATGTGCAGGAAATCCGGCGCGGCGTGCGCGAGGGCCGGCACCAGGCGGCCGAGTAAACCGGCGCCGGTGCGGCGCGGCCGGGGCGATCCGCTATCCTCGCCCCTGTCTCAACCCCGCTGCATGCCCTGCAACTGGCCACCGTGTCCGATCCGCACCCTGCGCGCCCCGCCGATGGCAACGGGGACAAGCGCTCCTTCTTGCAACGGCTGATCGAGTTCATCCGCCCCGGCCCCGATTCCACCGACGAGCTGATCGCCACCCTGGCCGAGGCCGAGGACAACGAGGTCATCAACGCCGATGCGCGCGTGATGCTCGAGCGCGTGCTGCGCATGAACGAAATGACCGCCGCCGACGTGCTGGTGGCGCCCGCGCGCATGGACATGCTGGACATCGACGCGCCGCTGGACGCGCTCATGCACCAGGTCATCCAGACCGCGCATTCGCGCTTCCCGGTCTACCAGGGCGGGCGCGACAACATCATCGGCATCCTGCTGGCCAAGGACCTGCTCAAGCGCTGGCGCGCCCCGGACCTGAACATCCGCGCGCTGGTGCGCCCGGCGCTGTTCGTGCCCGAAAGCAAGGGCCTGCACGAGCTGGTGCGCGAGTTCCGCAGCACGCGCAACCACCTGGCCATCGTGATCGACGAGTTCGGTCGCACCGCCGGGCTGGTCACGTTCGAGGACGTGATCGAGCAGATCGTCGGCGAGATCGAGGACGAGTTCGACATTGCCGCGGACGACGGCGACATCTTCGCCCTGGCCGACGGCACCTGGCGCGTCAGTGGCCACACGCCCCTGGAGCGGGTGGCCGAGGCCTTTGACACGCAGCTGCTGGCCAGCGACCCCGGCGAGGAGTTCGACACCATCGGCGGGCTGATCGCCCACGAACTCGGGCGCATGCCGCGCAAGGGCGAAAGCGCCGTGCTGGGGGGGCTGCAGTTCCTGGTGCTGCACACCAAGGGCGGCGCGGTGCGCTGGTTCAAGGTGGCGCCGGCCGACGCTGCGCACGAGCCCGAGGCCTGATGCAGCCGCGCGCCGGCTTCCTGCGCGCCGCCGCGCCCTGGGCGCTGGCAGCGGCTGCCGGCCTGGCGCAGGCCGCCTCGCTGGCGCTGCCCGGCAGCGGCCAGCCGCTGTGGTGGCTGCAGATCGCCTCGCTGGCGCTGCTGGCGCGGCTGCTGCTGGCGCAGCCGCGCAGCGCCGGCAGCAGCCGCGCCGGCGCCTGGCGCGCGGGGCTGCTGGGCTGGCTGTTCGCCTGCTGCTGGCTGGTCGGCACCTTCTGGTGGCTGTACATCTCCATGCACACCTATGGCGGCCTGGCCGCTCCGCTGGCAGCGCTGGCCGTGCTGGCGCTGGCCGCCTTCCTGGGCAGCTACTACGCCGTGGCCTGCGGGGTGTTCTGGCTGTCCGCCGGCGCCAATCGCGGGCGGACAGCTATCGTTTTTGCTGCGCTGTGGCTGCTGGCGGAGCTGGCGCGCGGGCAGTGGTGGACGGGCTTTCCCTGGGGTGCGGGCGGCTACGCCCATGTCGAAGGGCCGCTGGCGGTGCTGGCGCGCAGCGTGGGCGTGTACGGCATCGGCCTTGCCGCCGCCCTGGCGGCCCTGGGCCTGGCGCAGTGGCGCGTGCAGGACCTGCGCAGCCGGCGCTGGTGGGCCGGGGCGCTGGCGCTGGCGCTGGCCTGGAGCCTGCTTGCCTGGCAGCGCGAGGTCGCCCTGGGTGCCGGACCGGCCGACGCCGGTGCCCCCGTCAGCGTGGCGCTGCTGCAGGGCAACATCGCGCAGGACGAGAAGTTCCAGCCCGGCAGCGGCGTGCCGCAGGCGCTGGCCTGGTATGGCGACCAGCTGCGCCAGGCACAGGCGCAACTGGTGGTGGCGCCCGAGACCGCCATCCCGCTGCTGCCCCAGCAGCTCATGCCGGGCTACCTGGATGGCGTCACCCGCCGCTACCAGGACGGCGCGCAGGCGCTGCTGCTGGGCATGCCGCTGGGCAGCCTGGAGGCGGGCTATACCAACTCGGTGCTCGGTTTTGCGCACGGCCAGGCCCAGCCCTACCGCTACGACAAGCACCACCTGGTGCCGTTCGGTGAGTTCATCCCGCCGCTGTTCAAGTGGTTCACCGAGCTGATGAACATTCCCCTGGGCGATTTCGCACGCGGCGCCGTGGGCCAGCCGTCGATGGCCTGGGCCGGCCAGCGGCTGGCGCCCAACATCTGCTATGAAGACCTGTTCGGTGAGGAACTGGCCGCTCGCTTCACGGACGCGGCGCAGGCGCCCACCGTCTTCGTCAACGTCAGCAACATCGCCTGGTTCGGCGACAGCGTGGCCATTGACCAACACCTGGCGATCAGCCGCCTGCGCGCCCTGGAGTTCGAGCGGCCCATGCTGCGCGCCACCAACACCGGCGCCACTGCCATCATCGACCACCGGGGCCGCGTGCTGCAGCAGTTGCCGGCGCACGCGCGCGACGTGCTGCTGGCACAGGTGCAGGGGCGGCGCGGCGCGCCCACGCCCTACGCCTGGTGGGCCGGGCGGCTCGGGCTGGCGCCGCTGTGGCTGGGTGCGGCGGCACTGGTGCTGCTGGCCTGGCGCCGCCGGCCGCGCGCATGAGGGCGGGCCTTTGTGTGCGCAGGCGCTGCCGGCTTGACCTTGAACGCCAGTCAAGCGGCGCCGACCTTGGATAATGGCCGCTTTTGCGGCTGGCCGGCCAGTCCGCCGGCCCGCATCCGGAACTGCAAAAACTCCTTCTCACCACAATGGCTGAATCCTTCTCCTACGAACAACTGATCGCCTCGGGCGAGGGCCGGTTGTTCTCGCCGGACAGCGGGCGCCTGCCCCTGCCGCCCATGCCGGGGATGTTCGACCGCATCACCCACATCGACAGCGACGGCGGTGCGCACGGCCTGGGAAAAATCGTGGCCGAGCTGGACGTCAAGCCGGGGCTGTGGTTCTTCGAATGCCACTTCCAGGGCGACCCGGTCATGCCCGGTTGCCTGGGGCTGGACGCCATGTGGCAATTGATCGGCTTCTACCTCACCTGGCTGCGCCTGCCCGGCCGCGGCCGCGCTCTGGGTGCGGGCGAAGTCAAGTTCACCGGCGAAGTCGGCCCCGACGTGAAGCTGGTGACCTACGAGATCGACATCAAGCGCCTCATCAAGCGCAAGCTGAACATGGCCATCGGCGATGCGCGCCTGTTGGCCGATGGCAAGGAAATCTACGTGGCCAATGACCTGCGCGTGGGCCTGTTCCTGCGCGAAGGCGATGCAAGCGGCCAGGAGGCGGCAGGCAAATGAGCAGCAAGAAGCGCGTGGTGATCACAGGCGCGGGCATCGTCTCGTGCATCGGCAACGACTTGGGCGCGGTGGAGCAATCCCTGCGGGAAGGCCGCTCGGGCATCCGCGCGGTGCCGAAATTCACCGAGCTGGGCATGCGCAGCCAGGTCGGGGGCACGCCCGAAATCGACCTGGAATCGCGCATCGACCGCAAGCAGCTGCGCTTCATGGGCGACGCGGCCGCCTACGCGCAGATCGCGCTGGAAGACGCCATTGCCCAGTCGGGCCTGAAGCCTGAACAGGTCAGCCACCCGCGCACCGGCCTGATCATGGGCTCGGGCGGCGGCTCGCCCGCCAACCAGATCGAGGCGGCCGACACCCTGCGCGAAAAAGGCATCCGCCGCGTGGGCCCCTACCAGGTCACGCGCTGCATGAGTTCCACCGTGTCCGCCTGCCTTGCGACCAACTTCAAGGTCCGCGGCATCAACTACTCCATCACCTCGGCCTGCTCCACGTCGGCGCACTGCATCGGCGCCGCAGCGCAGCAGATCGCGTGGGGCATGCAGGACGTGATGCTGGCCGGCGGCGGCGAGGAGATGTCCTGGGGCATGGCGCTGCTGTTCGACGGCATGGGCGCCATGTCCAGCAAATACAACGCCACGCCCGAGAAAGCCTCGCGCGCGTATGACGCGAACCGGGACGGCTTCGTGATCGCCGGCGGCGGCGGCGCAGTGGTGCTGGAGAGCCTGGAGCACGCCCAGGCGCGGGGCGCGACCATCCTGGCCGAAGTGGTGGGCTTCGGCGCCACCAGCGACGGCGAGGACATGGTGGCCCCCTCAGGCGAAGGCGCCGTGGCCTGCATGCGCCAGGCGCTGGAGGGACTGGATGGCCCGATCGACTACATCAACACGCATGGCACCTCGACGCCCGTGGGCGACATGCAGGAAGTGCGGGCCATGCGGCAGGTGTTTGGCGACGCGGTTCCGCCGTTTTCCTCGACCAAGTCGCTGACCGGCCACTCGCTGGGCGCGACGGGCGTGCAAGAGGCGATCTACTGCCTGATCATGCTGCAAAAGGGCTTCATCGCCGGGTCGATCAACGTGGATACGCCGGATCCGGAGCTGGGCGACATGCCGCTGGTGACCGCCACGCGAGATGCGCAACTGACGCAGGTGCTGTCCAACAGCTTTGGCTTTGGCGGGACGAATGCGTCGCTGGTGCTGCGGCGCTGGCAAGGCGCCTGACTTTCTTCCCCCGGTCTTCCTCCCTCTCCCTCCGGGAGAGGGCCGGGGTGAGGGCCGACAACGCCCGAACCGCCCTGCGCTTCCGACCCTCCTCAGCAGGCAGCCACCACAACCGAGACCCCGCGCCAAGCTGGCACATGGCGTAGCTGCCGCTGCCGTGCATCCTGGGCTGCAAAGTTTGCCAAGACGTACGTTTTTTCGTACCATGACCTTCTTCCCAAGGAGCGCCTAATGCACGTCCTGACCGCCAGCGAAGCTCGCGCAAATCTTTACCGCCTCATCGACGAGGCCGCCGAATCCCACCAGCCCATCGTGATTTCCGGCAAACGCAGCAGCGCGGTCCTGCTGTCCGCACAAGACTGGAGCGCGATCCAGGAAACCCTGCATCTGCTTGCCGTTCCAGGAATGCGTGAGTCCATCAAGGCCGGCATGGACGAGCCGCTTGCGGACAGCGCCCAGGAACTTGAGTGGTGACCTGGGCGGTGGTTTTTGCCAGGCAGGCGCTCAAGGATGCCAGGAAGCTTGCGGCAAGCGGCCTCAAGCCCAGAGCGCAGGAACTGCTCACTGTCCTCGCCAACGATCCCTTTCAGAATCCACCGCCTTTCGAGAAGTTGGTCGGGGATCTCGCAGGCGCTTATTCGCGGCGGATCAATATCCAGCATCGCATCGTTTACGAGGTTTTTTCTGAGGAAAAAACTGTCCGCGTGCTGCGCATGTGGACGCATTACGAGTAGTTTGGGTCGGCTCTGCTGCACGAACCCGCCCCCTGCGCTGGTAGTTTCGGCGCATGAGTGAACCCAAAGGCATGAAGGCCTGCGGTGGAGTTGCAGGTGCGTGCGGCTCTGCTCAACCGCTTCACGCAACTCGGGCGCCCAGCAACGGTGCCTGTGCTTGCCATGGCATAGCTGCGTCTGGGGCTGAGGTCATCTCGTCTGCCTGCCGGCTTGTGCAAAAAAGCCCATTGATAGAACTCTTTCGCTATAGCGCGTCAAGCGGGCTCAAAATGCCGCGCCCACCCTTATTCAATACATGGGTGTATATCATGGTCGTACTCACATCGGCATGACCTAATAATTCCTGCACCGTGCGGATGTCATAACCCGATTGCAGCAAATGCGTGGCAAAGGAATGGCGCAAAACATGCGGTGAAACCGGTTTGTTGATTTGTGCCAGCTTCGACGCCTCACGCACTGCACGCTGCACCGATTCAGGATAAATATGGTGGCGCCGCTCCAGCAATTCGCCAGTGCGCGCATCGGGCCGCAGGTCTAGAGAACGCACCGGTGACGGAAATATCCACTGCCAAGCCCAGGTTGTGTCGGCATTCGGGTATTTCACCGCCAGCGCGTGCGGCAGATGTACCCGGCCCAGTCCGGCAGCCAAATCTTTCTGATGCAGTGCTTGTGCCTTGTGCAGTTGTGCCTGCAGTGGCTCGATCAGGTTTTCTGGCAGGACGGTCACCCGGTCTTTGCCGCCCTTGCCCTCGCGAATGATGATCTCGCGCCGCGTGAACTCCACATCTTTTACGCGCAGGCGCAGCGCTTCCATCAATCTCATGCCGGTGCCGTAGAGCAAACGGGCGATCAAGCCCATCGCGGCGTTGTCCATGTGCATGAGCAGCGCTCGCACCTCGCTGGGGGTCAGCACCACTGGCAGCCGCTGCGGGCGCTTGGCCTGTACAACCTCATCGAGCCAAGGAAGATTGATGGCCAACACCTGCTTGTAGAGATACAGGATCGCCGCCTTGGCTTGGTTCTGCGTGGAAGCCGACACTTGTCGATCTACCGCGAGGTGGGTCAAGAACGCCTCCACCTCGGGCGCACCCATCTCTTGTGGATGGCGTTTTTTGTGATACAAGATGAAACGTCGAGCCCAGTCGAGGTACGCCTGCTCAGTCCGGATGCTGTAGTGACGCGTGCGCAGATGGTCGCGCATGCGATCCAGGAGCTTTGGAGGTTGGGTGGGCGGCACGGAAAGGTCTCTTCTCTTGATATGGTGGAGCGGAACACCATCCGCGAAATTTTAGGTTTGCCTAAATGAGTGACAAGTCCGTGTTTACGAGGAGGCTGGCCGGCGGCGCCAGATGTTATTGTGCAAGATGACGCCTGCTGGGTGTCGTCTAATTCTAGTTAGAAAGAATCACTCTATGCTGAAAAAACTCGTTGTTCTCACTGGCCTTTTGGTCGCAACCACGTTCGCAAATGCGGAGTGGGGAATTGGAGATAAATTATGCTCCGACTACCTTCGCGCACAACGCGGTTCACCAGAACAATCCGATCAATTCAACGAGTGGATGTTTGGGTACATGACGGCACTATCTGACTATATCCGTATTGACCCAAAGGAAAAATATCCATATCAGCCAATACTCAACCGCGTTCAATATCATTGCAATGATTCTGGCATGCGCTTCGCAAATGCTGTTAGACGTGCTGTTCATGACGTTTATCGCCCAGCTCAAGCGCCTCGTTTTAAGTTTGAACGATAGATCGAAAAATTCACTGGACCACACGAATGAATTGCCCAAATGAAAACCAGTAATTTAGATTCGATTAAGGCATCAATTGAAGAATGGGCAAATAACGTCCAATCGATTCGTGCCGTATGGTTTTTTGGAAGCAGAGTAAAGAAAACCAATCGTGATGACAGCGATTTAGATGTCGCAATCGAACTACTCTATACAGATCCAGACAGCGCACTTGCTCATTGGATGTTCGACAAAGAGAATTGGCTAAAAGAAATACAAGAATTCTCGACAGTCCCCATTGATTTGCAGTGGCATCACCCAAAAGCAACTCCGACAATCGCACGAGGAATTCGTGAGGGATCGGTGAAGATATTCGAGCGTAATTCTAACTATTCGTCGCAGCCGACCGCCTACGGCGGCGGCTGAACTCAAGGCGTTAGTCCCATCACCCGCTTTATGCGCGCAGTCACTTGCTCCAGCGCTCGGCCCTGTTCCAAGGGCTTTCAAGCCTTTTTGGCCTTTAGCGCTTGTGCAGCAAGCGCCACCAGCTATCATTCTTGCAGCGCTGCGCCATTTTCGTGGCCCAGCGCTTTTTGGTGGGCTGCGCCCTTGTCCAAGTCCGGGCGCTTCCTTTTGGCCTTCGGGTCTAACTCTGCGCTCAAGCGGACCCGCATTCTGCGGGCCGCTTACCTTGGCCGTTAGAACTCAGGGGAAAATTCATGGCATATCAAGCAACCGTAATCCCAGTAATGATCGCTTCCCCAGGTGACGTACATGAGTATCGCGGCGTCGTTCGCGACGTGCTTCACGAGTGGAACTACATCAACTCGGTTGCCTCCAATGCTGTCCTAATGCCAGTTGGGTGGGAAACCCACTCTTCTCCTGAGCTTGGAGCAGAGCCTCAAGAGCTGATCAACGATCGAGTGCTGGAGGAGTGTGACCTCCTTATCGGAATCTTCTGGACGCGTCTTGGAACACCTACCTCCGCAGCCGCGAGCGGAACGGTGGAGGAGATCCAACGACACGTAAAGTCGGGCAAGCCTGCTATGGTCTATTTTTCCTCTGCTCCAGCCTCTCTTGACACGGTCGATCCAGCTCAATATGCGGCGTTGAAAGAATTTCGGGAGTGGTGCAAGTCACAGGGACTCATTGAGTTCTTTGATCACGGACTTGACCTGCAAACAAAACTACGTAGACAGCTCCAGATCGCAGTACTGAAGAACCCACACCTTCAGAGTTTGGTGGGTCAATCCGCTGCTGGCGTGGGAACGCCAGCAATTTCCAGCTCAGCGCCAAACCCGCTCAGGCAGCTTGCAGATTCATTGACGGAGGAAGCGCGCCAACTTCTAACAGAGGCAGTAACTGGAGGCGGGGACATTATTAAGCTCGCCACACTCGGCGGGCGATTCATCCAAGCCAACAGCAAGACTTTTGGCGGTGGTCGCGACCACCGAGCATCAATGCGCTGGGAGTACGCTCTAGATCAGCTTGTCTCTGCTGGCTTGGTTATTGCGCGTGGAAACAAGGGAGAAGTATTTGAAGTGACTGAGCCTGGCTATCAGCTAGCAGACCTTCTTGGCTGAGTTCTAACAATTCATTCAAGCCGACGCCGCTTCGCGGCGCGGCTTAATTCAGGCGTTAGTCCCGGTCAGTTTCACGCTTTGAATTTCATGCGTTTTTCACCGGCTTTCACCCCTGCAAGCGTTTTTTCGCTGGGTGTTTGGCCGTGTGCCGGGCTTCGCCTGCAAGCTATGTCCACTTTACTAGAGATCGAGTAATGGTAGTCCGTGATGACGAAGAGCGTATCATCATTATCCCTGACCTGGGTGTCACGATGCGAGTAATTCTTGCTGTAGCTGCTACTGGTTACAGTGTTACTGGTAAACGACGATGGAGGATTCAGTACAAACAGGCAATTATTGGTAATGTCTCAGTCTCCACCAAGGAACAAAACCGTAATGTTCAAAACAGCGCTTAAGGAGCAACGGGAAGAAGCTACAAAGTCAACACCGTGTACCGCGCTATGAAGTTCGCCGTTTGTTCGAGCGTTTCGCTCGCCGCAAGCGCTTACCCGCTGAGGCTTTTGCGTTGTGCCGGGCTTCGCCAGCCAGCGTTTGGTTCGTTTCAAGTGTTTTTGGCCGCTTGTCGGCACCACGCCTCGGCGTTTAGCTACCGTTTCGCAAGCGTCGCGCAGCTTCCGTGGCGTCGCGTTTGCTCCAGTGGTGCGCCCGTCGTGAACGCAGGGCGCCCACTTCTGGCCTTCGGGTCTAACTGTGCAGTCAAGCCGACCCGCCTACGGCGGGCGGCTTACTTTCGGCGTTAGATGAATCACTTTGCAGCGATGTTTGCCCGGGCAGCGCAACGCCAAGCCTGCGCAGCCCATCGCGGCACGCTTGCACCTGCCGAATTGCGCTCTTATAGGTGCTTTGCAGTGAGACTATTTCGCAGTCCTTGCAGTAGTCTGTGAACAAAACGCCATGCCCGCAGCCAACGAAGCGACGGACATATGGGTGGTCTGGATTGTGTGGTTTCAATTCATAGGTCATAGTTCTAACCTTTCATTCCAGCCGACCGCCTACGGCGTCGGCTGAATTCAGGGCGTTAGGCGTCACATCTGACCACCTGTTCACCTCCGCGTACCGATGAAAACACGAACAGCCATCCTGCTTGTTGCAACCCACCTAGCCGTAGCGGCAGCTGGCTTTGCTGGAGGCATCTACGCGCTGCCAATCCTCACGGCGCCAGCCCCACCAACGATGGACGAGATCAAAGCAGCTACTGGGCAAGCTCTGTTCTCAGGAGAGTTCAAACGTGAGCTCAAAGACAGCGACGCGCTGCATTGGGGCGAAGGCACCGTCACCATCGGGTCTAGCTCCATATCCTTCGTAGGAAAACTAGCACCGGGGCCAGACTACAAGCTCTACCTTTCACCCGAGTTTGTGGAAACCGAGTCAGACTTCAACCGCCTGAAGAACCAGATGGTTCGAGTAGGCGACGTGAAGACCTTCGAGAATTTCGTGGTCACAGTTCCTGGCGGCATCGATCCAGCCAAGTACAGCGCTGTTATTGTCTGGTGCGAGAGCTTTGGGCAGTTCATCACTGCAGCAAAGTACAGGTAGTGCAAGGTGCCGCCTAACCCCTCGGTCAAGCTGAGCACCAACGGCAGGCCACCCGGCCCGAGCCACAGGTACGGTGTACATTTTCTGTGGCTCGGGCCTGGCGTCCTGCCGTTGGCGCCAGCTTACCTCGAACGTTAGAAACGCCAGAAAAGCCGAAGGTATGGGAAAAGAACTTACTAAATTCAAGCGCCGCAAGGAAGCCCAGAAGCGCCTAGAAGAAATTGATGCAAAGCGCGAGCAGCACTTTGTCATCCACTACTCCTGTGAGTCGTTTTACGACATCAAGGATGGCCGCACGCCAAGAATCACATCCATTGCAATTCGAAATTTCGCCACAGGTCAGACCCACTCGTTCTCTATACACAAGAGTGCAGAACAGCAGCATGTCGCTTTCGCAGACATCTCAAGCCACTACGATGCACTTGAGAAAAGCATGTTGGACGAATACTTTGAATACCTAAAATCGCAGAACATAAGCAACTTCGTTCATTGGAACATGCGTGACATCAACTATGGCTTCCAAGCGATTGAACATCGCTACAAAGTGCTTGGTGGTGTCCCATATGCAATGGATGACAGACGGAAAATTGACCTAGCTCGAGAGCTAATTTCCCTCTATGGAGTGAGTTACGTTTCACACGGCCAGAACGGAAGGCTTCACAGCCTTCTGGAGCTCAACAAAATCACAGCCAAAGATTTGCTGAACGGCAAAGAAGAGGCCGACGCTTTTGAGAACAAGGAGTTCATAAAATTGCATCAGTCAACTCTCAGAAAAGTTGATGTCATGTCAAACGTTCTGGAGCGTGCTCTAGATGGCTCACTGAAGACGAACTCTTCGTGGATCGAAATCAGCGGCATGCATCCTAAGGTGATTGTTGAACTAGTGCAGGAGCATTGGGCATGGAGTATCTTGGCAATCAGTATTGGTGGCATAGGCCTTGCGTCATCTATAAAGGGGCTGTTCTAACTGGCGGTTCAACGCGGACAAAAATGCTTCGCATTTTTGCCGGTTAACCTGGGCGTTAGGAACTCAAATGAAGCTACTCAAATGCATTCCGACGAAAGGGGATGATGGAGAGAACAACTACACCAATGTAGTGGAGATGATTTCCGATGATCCAAGCGAGCTCAAGTCTAAAGCAACCGATTTGTGCCGACTCATGGGAGTTGAACCCGCGCCTTGGTGCAGTAGATATCCGATCATGGGAGATAAAGAAGTTCAATCAAGCCAAGAATGGATAATGGAACTGAGCAACGGCATTGGTTTTGCTATCGAAAAATAAATCAGATAATCCGAGGGGAATTGAAGCGTGAATACCATTTCCGATTTATGGAGAGGTCGTTCCGGATTGGCGCGAACTTACTGGCTATGGGGTGTTTTGTCCGGTATTCCGTGGGGCATAGCGCTATCTCTGGTCACGCCCGGCAGCGCTCCTGCAATCCTCGCAGTACTGGCTTTGGTCGTGTACTACGTGATGGTGCATGTCGGAATTTGGCGTGCAGCATCTCAATACCAAGGCGCCAAAGTATGGGCAATTCTTGCGAAAATCGCCGTACTCATAACGCCTGTATGCTTAGTGCTTGGGACAATGCTAGCTGTTGCATTACCTGCATATCAAGACTATAAAAAGCGCAGCTCCATTGGTTCAAGCACATCACCGAAGTCACCCGAAGAATATGGGTTTGGCATCAGTTCAAGAACGGAGTACGAGGGAACGGTTGCAAAATATAGGGAGCAAATAAAGTCGGGTGAGATTCATGTTTTCGACTCTACCCCAACCATGTACCTAAAGGAAGGCGATAAAGAGTGGCCTGAAGAAGAAGTTCTAAAGATTGGATTTCTTTGGTGGTATGAAGATGACTATATTTACATGATCATATCGAATAACCATCCAAGAATACCAATCAGGAAAATTATTCTCGGTGCAAATCATGGAGCCTGCGGGACGACTGGCCAAACGTCCTACCCTGTAGACTTGAACATTGACATTCAGCCCGCACACTTTGCGGCAGTCAGATTATCGAATGACTTGCTATTTAAATTTGCCTATCAGCTATCTGGAAAATTAAACGACGAGGAGCAAAAACGATGGGGCACAGGCAGAACGGATCGGAATGATTGCTTCAATATACTTAATGCATGGTTTGGCGGTTTTTAATCCACATCGTTTCAGCCTAACCCTCCGTCGCAGCCGACCGCCTACGGCGGCGGCTGAACTTAGCCGTTAGCTACCATTTATATAACAAAATCAATATTTTATCTATCATAGTCATGAACTCAACATTGAGATGGGTTGTCGCCATAGTTGGCTGGATTGTTTTGTTAATAATTTTCGGAATATGGAAAAGTTTAGACAAAGAAATAGGAACATCAATAATAGTGGGTGGGATCAGGGGTGGGCTTCTTGGTGGCGGAGTTTTCTTTCTTTATCAGTGGGCAAAAAGTAATCCCGTAAGGAAAGACATAGTCAATAATAATGATGCAACAAAAGAAAAAGAAATACCACATCCATCGATTAATGCTGATAATTTTGAAAAAATAGCAGCAGAAGGAATGGGGGATGAGAAAAAGGAAATTTCCAAAGCGGAAATTTTGAAAGAAGAAGCGGCAAATGAAGAAGCACATTTCTTCGATAAAAATATCTACAGGGACAACTTGCTTGAACAAGGGTGTAGCAAAGAAGCAATAGACTATTTAAAAAACCCAATACACGTCTATTCGTATATGCAAAAGTACAAAAAGACAGAAGAAAAAATTCTTGACGCAATCAAAAAAGGAAAGTTGCGCGGTTGTTATGTTGGCGAGGCATTATGGGTCGAGAACAAAAAAATTTAGCAAATTTTCTATTTAAAAGCGCTAACCCAGCGGTCAAGCCGAACCGCCAAAGCGGTCGGCTTACCTTGCCCGTTAGCCCCTTCATATTCCGCTTTATGCAGGCCGTCATTAACTCCAGCGCTCCGCCTTTCTCCAGCGTTTATTCGCTGGGGTTTTGGCCTGATCCCGGGCTTCGCCTGCATTCGCTGCGCCAGTTTTTGGTCTTTTTAGCCTCCAGCACTTTCCAGTCAAGCGTTACCAACTATCATTCTTGCAGCGCTGTGCCGCTTCCGTGGCGCAGCGCTTTTTGTGGGTCGCGCCCGTCTTCAACGCTGGGCGCTCCCTTCTGGCCTTCGGGTCTAACCGTTCGTCGCAGCCGACCGCCTACGGCGGCGGCTGAACTCAGGGCGTTAGGCCTTGGCCGCATTTCAGCTTTCTCCTAACTTGTCTTTCAGTAAGATAAACAGCCCCACAAATATTCAGCAGAAACGCCATGTCTCAGCCCGCAATCACGAAAGAACAATTTTTCAATTTTTATTCCGAGGTGAAAAATGTCCAAATGGATCGAGGAATACGCCAAACACGCTGCTCTTAATTTTGGTCAAGCATCACAAGGGCTGCGCTACTTGTTGACACATCCCAAAGCGGATCGCATCGCTAAGCGAGGCACCATACGACACATGCTTCTTTCGCTAAAATTGCGGAGCAAGCTGGTGGCCAATGACTTGTTTTTCGCAATCTTGCTGCCGCACTGGCACCATACAAAAGAGCAGCTAGCAACCTTGCACGCCGTCTCTCTTAAACGTTGGTTCCAAGCAGGTTATGGGCCATATCGGTTCGCGGAAACTGGAGAATTACTGCCTCTGCACGAGGTTTCCCGTGAACGACGGTGGGATCCTCGCTGCGAGGATGCATGAGAGGCCTAACAATTCATTCAAGCCGACGCCGCTTCGCGGCGCGGCTTAATTCAGGCGTTAGGGGATGAATGTGGCTGTATACCTATGTCATTTCCTTCAAAGGCTCGACACACGTTGCGCAAAGCAGTCACAGCAACTTTCGAGGCTTTATTAACTGGGTTGAAAATATTCCCAACCTCAGCCCAGCTCTTAAACAAGAACTGGCGCACAAAGCGTATCGCGGAGATTTTTTAGCCATTGAAAACAAAAAACATGTCTGGAAAAAATCCATTGAAGTTGGCGGGAGTGAGCTTATTGTTCATGCAATTCAGACTCAACCCTAACCCAGCGCTCAAGCCGACCCGCCTACGGCGGTCGGCTTATCTTGTTCGTTAGGCATCATGGGTGAATTTTTCCCTGCACAAGTTTTCAAGCAGCTGTCCCACGCTCGCGCGGTGGTCGAGCGCCATCTGGCTGCGACACTGGACAGAACCACCTGTTCGGATCTGCGATCGATGGAGGGCTGAAGCCGGATAGCGACATAGACTTGCTCGTGACCGTCAGCGCCGCACCTAACGATTCGCTCCGGCAGGCGCTAATGCTCGATTTGCTGAAAGTCTCATCACCGCCAGGCGATGGCGGAACATGGCGACCGCTGGAGCTAACTGTTGTCGCTCGAAGCGAAGTAGTGCCTTGGCGCTATCCGGCGCGGCGTGAGCTTCAGTTCGGCGAAGTGGCTCCGCCACGACATCCTTTCCGGAACGTTCGAGCCTGCCGTTCTGGATCACGATCTTGCGATTTTGCTGACCAAGGCGAGGCAACACAGCCTTGCGCTTCTAGGCCCATCCGCAGCCACGTTTTTCGAGCCGGTGCCGAGGGGAGCATTTCTCCAAGGCGCTTTTCGACACTATTGCCCAGTGGAATGCAGAGTCGGATTGGGAAGGGTGACGAGCGGAACGTCGTTCTTGCTCTTGCTCGCATTTGGTACAGCGCTTCAACTGGTCTCATTGCTCCTAAGGACGTTGCTGCCGCATGGGTATCGGAGCGTTTGCTGCCGAGCATCGGCCCCTCATCTGCAAGGCACGTGCGGCGTACCTGGGTAGCGAGGACGACGACCTAGCAATGCGTGTTGAAGAGACGGCCGCGTTCGTTCGATATGCCAAAGCAACGATTGAGAGAATCTTGCGTTGAGCGGCATGTGCGAAAAGTGCATCGACCCGCGCCGAGGGCATCTGATGCCCAACTCGGCGTTCAAGCGGATGGGCTGCGCCCGCCGCTCAACTATGCGTTAGCCTTTTTCCAAAACCTCATATCTATAAAACACAAATGGATAGTCTTCTTAAACCAGAAATCATTGTTCCAATACTACTCAACGTGGTTTTGGCGATTACAACGATTTTTTATCTTTTGGAAACGCGGTCAATGCGCAAGGCAATTGCACATCAATTGGATGTGGCCAAGCGTCAGCATTTTGTTACAACCGCACCATTTGTGTACATGGGCACATTGGAAACAAAACCTGATTCAGATGACCTCAAATTAATAATAAATAACCCGTCCGAAAAACTCGCCAGAGATGTCAAGTACGTACTCTATGACTCAACAAAGAAAACATTTCGAGCGCCTGATAAATCGCAAGTTGTTATTAAACCTAGCGAAGCCGCTGTGGCTACGCTTCCACCTGACCCGTTCACCAAGACTGAAGTTGAAAACAAACTGAAGAAATTTTTTGACCTTACCCAACTTGACAAAGACATCGTGGGCGAAGGGAAAAATTTCATACCTCCTGCTCATGTACACCGATGTTGAAGGTAGTGTGTATTCCGTGAAGCAACGTGGTTGAGAGCGAAGACGAAGAAGGCGGCGCCTTTCGCCGTCAGCGTTCAAAATTCAGAAAAGTCTATGATCCCCGAGGCTAACATCACGCTCCAAGGACCGTCGGCCAGCTTCGCTGCCCGCCGCCCCTTGAGCTTTCACGTTAGTCCCATCCCTGCTTTATGCGCGCAGTCACTTGCTCCAGCGCTCTACCTTGTCCAACGGGTTTTCAAGCCGTTTTGGCCTCCAGCGCTTGTGCAGCAAGCGCCAGCAGCTATCATTCTTGCAGCGCTGCGCCGCTCTCGTGGCCCAGCGCTTTTTCGTGGGCTGCGCCCTTGTCCAAGTCCGGGCGCTTCCTTTTGGCCTTCGGGTCTAACTCTGCGGTCAAGCGGACCCGCATTCTGCGGGCCGCTTACCTTGGCCGTTAGGGAAGGTCTGCAAAACCTCTCGTCATCCCGAGTGGCATGAAGCCTGACGACAGGCGACGATGGCGTTCATGAACCAGATCACGCTTGGCCTTGAGCCTCTGCCCAAAAAGACCCGCAAGGAGGTTTTCCTCGAAGAGATGAACCAGGTCGTGCCCTGGGCGGCGCTGGTGACGCTCATTCAACCGCACGCGAGCGGCGCGCATCAGGCGCTGGGCGGACGCCCTCGTTGTTTGCCGTGGAGACGATGCTGCGCATCCACTGCCTGCAGCTGTGGTGGAACCTGAGCGATCCGGCCATGGAGGAGGAACTGCACGAGCGTCCGCTATACCGCCGCTTCGTCGGCCTGGACGGTGCCGCGCGACTGCCTGACGAGACGACCATTTTGCGGTTTCGGCACCTGCTGGAAAAGCACGAGCTGGCGCCCCAGGTGTTGGCTGCGATCAACGCAACCTTGGCCCAGCAGGGCCTGATGCTCAAGACCGGCACGGTGGTCGATGCCACCATCATTGCCGCGCCGAGTTCGACCAAGAACCGCAAGGGTGAGCGCGACCCAGAGATGCACCAGAGCAAGAAGGGCAACCAATGGCACTTCGGGATGAAGGCGCACATCGGTGTGGATGCCGCCTCGGGTTTGGTGCACACGGTGGTTGGCACCGCAGCCAACGTGGCCGACGTGACCCAAGCGGCGAACTTGTTGCATGGCGAGGAGGCCGATGCCTGGGGCGATGCCGGCTACCAGGGCGTGGACAAGCGCGAGGATTCAAGGGCAGCAAAGTGCGTTGGGAAGTGGCAATGCGCCCGGGCAAGCGCCGCGCCCTTGATCCCGAGCGCGAGTTGCATCAGCTGCTGGAGAAGGCCGAGAAGCTCAAGGCCAGCATCCGTGCCAAGGTCGAGCACCCATTTCGACTCGTCAAACAGCAATTTGGCTACGCCAAGGTCCGCTACCTGGGGCTGGCCAAAAACACGGCGCGCCTCACGATGCTGTTTGCGCTGGGCAATTTGTGGATGGCGCGTCGGTAGTTGATGCCAGCGCAGGGATGAGTGCGTCCGCACCGTGCCCGACAGGTGCGGCGGTGGTCGCTGGTGCTGAGATTTGCCACCAAATCTGCTCGAAATTCGCCGCTAGTTCCGCATCACGATACGGCCGCCATGCCGATCCGCCCGTCAGCCCTGATGAACGAGGTTTTGCAGACCTTCCTTAGCCGCTCTTAGGCGTTAGTCTTGATGGATAAAAACGAAGGGGGAATTGCGGTCGGATTCCGATTAATTGCCACCCACAGGCAGCACCCGACATGAACCAGGACGACATCAAGGCCCTCTTCGACCAGCAGGCCGCCGGCTACGACACGCAGTGGGCCAAAACGCAGCCCATCCGCGACTGCCTGCACCTGCTGCTGGACGCGGCCTTTGCCGAGCTGCCGGCCGATGCGCGCATCCTGTGCGTCGGCGTGGGCACGGGGGCCGAGCTGGCGCACCTGGCGCACAAGCATCCGGGCTGGCACTTCACGGCGGTCGAGCCGTCCGGCGCCATGCTGCAGGCCTGCCGCGATCTGGCGCAGCGGCAGGGCTTCGCGCAGCGCTGCGTGTTGCACGAGGGCTACCTGGACACCTTGGCGCCCGCCACGGCGGCGCCAGGGCAGGGCGACAGGTTCGACGTCGCCACCTGTTTTCTGGTGTCGCACTTCATGGTCGATCCTGCCGTGCGCTCGGGCTTTTTTCGCCAGATCGGCCAGCGGCTGCGGCCCGGCGGCATCCTGGCCAGCACCGATCTGGCGTCCGACGTGCGCTCGCCCGCATACGAGGTGCTGCTGCGCGCCTGGATGCACATGATGGCGGCGGCGGATGTGTCGCCCAAGGCGATGGAGCGCATGCGCCAGGCCTATGCCACCGACGTGGCGATGCTGGCGCCCGGCCGGGTGGCGGGCATCATCCAGGCGGGCGGGTTCGACGCGCCGGCGCCGTTTTTCCAGGCGGGGCTGATCCATGGCTGGCTGTCCCGCTGGAGCGGTAATTCGGCAGATTGATGCGCTGTGGCGGCGCCCGGCATCCATATGCCGGCAGCACCACAATCGGTGCGTTTCCCCTTCCACCTTCCGCAGGAGGACCCGTCCATGTCTATCCGTACCCTCGCGCTGTGGTGCGCCGCCTTCTCCACCGTGCCGGCAGTGGCGCAGGCCGCCGGGTCCCCCGCCTGCTGCCGGCGCCAGCCCTGCCACCCAGGCGGCCCAGCCGGTGCCCGCCCACTGCCCGGCGCTGCTGCAGCACACCTTCCCCCGCCTGCAGGACGAAAGCCCGCAGTCGCTGTGCCAGTACGCGGGCAAGGTGCTGCTGGTGGTCAACACCGCCAGCTACTGCGGCTTCACCTACCAATACCAGGGGCTGGAGGCGCTGTACCAGAAGTACAAGGACCGCGGCCTGGTGGTGCTGGGCTTTCCGTCCAACGACTTCTTCCAGGAAAAAAGCGCCAACCAGGACATCGCGGACTTTTGCTACAACACCTACGGGGTGGTCTTCCCGATGTTCGCGCGCAGCGCCGTGCGCGGCTCGGATGCCAACCCGCTGTACCAGCAACTAGCGCAGGCCACCGGCAAAAAGCCGAGCTGGAATTTCAACAAGTATTTGATCGACCGCGCGGGCCGCAGCGTCACGCACTACGGCAGCAAGGTCGAGCCGAGTGACAAGGCCTTCGTGCAGCAGCTGGAGGCGCTGCTGGCGCAGCGCTGACGGCGCAGGCTGCCCCAGGCGCCGGCGCAAGGGGCGGCCCGCCGCGTAGGAGCACGCCCCGTTCTCCCCGCTTTCCGCCCTCAAACCCGCACCCCGTTCCTAGAATCCCGCACAGCGCCCTCGGCGCGTGGGGACCGCGCGCCACGATCTGGCGCCGCGTGTCCTTGTCCAACCCCCGGCACGCCACCCCGTGCCCAGGAGACTGCGGATGACCCCTTCGTATACCGCCCCGCTGCGGCTGCACGTTCCCGAGCCCACTGGGCGGCCGGGCCGCAGTACCGACTTTTCCTACTTCAGCCATCTCGCCCGCCGGCGCGGTGCGCCGCCCGCCCACCGACACCCCCGCCGCCGACACGGCCGATCTGGCGACCAGCTTGGTCGTGGTGCTCGACCACGAAGGCCGCGCCGTCGGCCCCTGGGCGCCCAGCATCCATCCCGAGCGCTTGCGCCGCGGCCTGCGCGCCATGATGAAGACGCGCATCTTCGACGCGCGCATGCTGATGGCGCAGCGCAAGAAGAAGCTGTCCTTCTACATGCAGTGCCTGGGCGAGGAGGCCATCGCCATCGCGCACGCGCAGGCGCTGGCCGAGGGCGACATGTGCTTTCCCACCTACCGCCAGCAGGGCCTGCTGCTGTCACGCGACGACGTGTCCCTGTCCGAGCTGATCTGCCAGCTGATGAGCAACGAGGGCGACCCGCTCAAGGGGCGGCAGCTGCCGGTCATGTACTCGTACAAGCGCGCGGGTTTTTTCTCGATCTCCGGCAACCTGGCCACGCAGGTGCCGCAGGCAGTGGGCTGGGCGATGGCGTCGGCCATCAAGGGCGACACAAAAATAGCCTCCGCCTGGATCGGCGACGGCGCCACGGCCGAGGCCGATTTCCACACCGCGCTCACCTTTGCCCACGTGTACCGCGCGCCGGTCATCATCAACGTGGTCAACAACCAGTGGGCGATTTCCACCTTCCAGTCGATCGCCGGCGGCGAGGGCACGACGTTCGCCCAGCGCGGCGTGGGCGTGGGCGTGGCCTCGCTGCGCGTCGATGGCAATGATTTTCTGGCCGTGTATGCGGCGTCGCGCTGGGCGGCCGAGCGGGCGCGCACCAACCACGGCCCCACGCTGATCGAGTGGGAGACCTACCGCGCCGGCCCGCACTCCACGTCGGACGACCCGAGCAAGTACCGGCCGGCGGACGACTGGCAGCGCTTCCCCCTGGGCGACCCGATTGCACGGTTGAAGCAGCACCTGATCGCCATCGGCGAGTGGACCGAGGAACAACACGCCGCCGCGCAAAAGGACTTGGAGGCCGAGGTGCTGGCCGCGGAAAAAGAGGCCGAGCGCCACGGCACCCTGCTGGAGGGCCGCGCCGCCAGCGCCGCGACCATCTTCGAAGGGGTCTATCACGAGATGCCGGAGCACCTGCGCCGGCAGCGCCAGGAAATGGGGGTTTGACGATGGCCACGACAGAAGACACCGCAAAGGCCATCCAGCAGGCCGAACCCATCGCCGCGCAGCAGCAAAAGCGCGATGAGCAGCGCGCCGAGGCGCAGCACCCCGACGCCGCCCGCGTGCCCATGACCATGATCCAGTCGCTGCGCTCGGCCATGGACGTGATGATGGAGCGCGACGACAACGTCATCGTCTATGGGCAGGACGTGGGCTACTTCGGCGGCGTGTTCCGCGTCACCGAGGGCCTGCAGGCCAAGTACGGCAAGACGCGCTGCTTCGACGCGCCGATCTCCGAGGGCGGCATCGTCGGCACGGCCATCGGCATGGCGGCCTATGGGCTCAAACCCGTGGTCGAGATCCAGTTTGCCGACTACTTCTACCCGGCCACCGACCAGATCGTGTCCGAGGCGGCGCGCATGCGGCACCGCTCCAACGGCGACTTCACCGCGCCCATGACCATCCGCATGCCCTGCGGCGGCGGCATCTACGGCGGGCAGACGCACAGCCAGAGCCCCGAGGCGTTCTTCACCCACGTCTGCGGCCTGCGCACGGTGATGCCCAGCAACCCGTATGACGCCAAGGGCCTCTTGATCGCCTCCATCGAGTGCGAGGACCCGGTCATCTTCCTGGAGCCCAAGCGCCTGTACAACGGCCCGTTCGACGGGCATCACGACCGGCCGGTGGTGCCTTGGTCCAAGCACGCGCTGGGCATGGTGCCCGAGGGCTACTTCCGCGTGCCGCTCGATAGCGCCGTGGTCTTCCGTCCCGGCAAGGAGGTCACGGTGCTGACCTACGGCACCATGGTCTGGGTGGCCGAATGCGCCGCGCGCGAGGCCGGCGTGGACGCCGAGGTCATCGACCTGCGCTCCATCTGGCCGCTGGACCTGGAAACCATCGTGAATTCGGTCAAGAAGACCGGCCGCTGCGTCGTGGTGCACGAGGCCACGCGCACCAGCGGCTTCGGCGCCGAGCTGGTCGCGCTGGTGCAGGAGCACTGCTTCTGGCACCTGGAGGCGCCCATCGAGCGTGTGGCGGGCTGGGATACGCCCTATCCGCACGCCCAGGAATGGGACTACTTCCCCGGCCCCGCCCGCGTGGGTGCGGCCCTGAAACGCGCTGTCGGCAAGGAGGCATGACATGGGTATTTACGTGATCCGCATGCCCGATATTGGCGAGGGCATTGCCGAGGTGGAGCTGGTGGCCTGGCACGTGCAGCCGGGCGACGTGGTGGCCGAGGACCAGCCGATTGCCGACGTGATGACCGACAAGGCGACGGTGGAGATCCCCGCGCACGTGCCGGGCAAGGTGCTCAGCGTGGGCGGCGCCGTGGGCCAGGTGCTGGCCGTGGGGGCCGAGCTGGTGCGGCTGGAGGTGGAAGGGGAGGGCAACCTGAAAGAAGGCGCCTCTTCACTCCCTCCCCCTCTGGGGGAGGGCGGGGGTGGGGGCCGGTCGGCTGTGGGCACGCAGGTGGATAAATCAACCGGCGCTGGCCCTCACCCCAACCCTCTCCCAGAGGGAGAGGGAGCAAACAGGAGCAAAAAAAACGGCTCCAGTCAGCGTAAATCAAGCGCGAATAGCTACACATTCGATAGTGGAGCAGCCGCGTGTTGGCGCCATCGCCCGCGCCCCAGGCGAGCGCCCGCTGGCCTCGCCCGCCGTGCGCCGCCTAGCGCAGGACCGCGGCATCGACCTGCGCTACGTGCACGGCAGCGGCCCGGCCGGCCAGATCCGCCACGAGGACCTGGAGGCCTACGCCGCCAGTGGCGGCCAGCCGAAGGCACAGGGCAGTTCGCAATATGTGCAGCGCCACGGCGAGGAGCAAATCCCCGTCATCGGCCTGCGCCGCCGAATAGCCCAGAAGATGCAGGAGGCCAAGCGCCGCATCCCGCACTTCAGCTACGTCGAGGAGATCGACGTGACCGAGCTGGAAGCCCTGCGCCAGCGCCTGAACCAGCTGCACGGCGCCACGCGCGGCAAGCTGACGCTGCTGCCCTTCCTGGCCCGCGCCATGGTGCTGGCGCTGCGAGACTTCCCGCAGATCAACGCCCGCTACGACGACGAGGCCGGCACCGTCACGCGCTACGACGCCGTGCACCTGGGGCTGGCCACGCAGACCGACGCCGGCCTGATGGTGCCCGTGCTGCGCCACGCCGAAAGCCTGGACCTGTGGCAGTGCGCCGCGGCGATTGCCCGCGTGGCCGAAGGCGCGCGCACCGGCAAGGCCGCGCGCGAGGAGCTTTCGGGCTCCACCATCACCCTGACCAGCCTGGGCGCCCTGGGCGGCATCGCCAGCACCCCGGTCATCAACCACCCGGAAGTCGCCATCGTCGGCGTCAACCGCATGGTGCAGCGCCCCATGTTCGCCAGCAACGGGCAGGTGGTCGCGCGCCAGCTCATGAACCTGTCCTCGTCGTTCGACCACCGCGTGGTGGACGGCATGGACGCGGCGCGCTTCATCCAGGCCATGCGCGCCCTGCTCGAAACCCCGGCCCTGCTGTTCGTGGAGTGAATGACATGAAACACCCCCTGAGTCGCCTTCGGCGCCTTCCCCCCTCAAGGGGGACGACGCCAGTGGCCGGGCAAAGCCCGCTCCACGGCGTCCGCTGGCCTGGCCTGCTCCGCGGCCATTGGCTTCTTTGCGGTTTACGGTCTGCGGGCAGCGCACAGCGCGACAGAGCAACTGATATGAAAGAACTCTCAACGAAGCTGCTGGTCATCGGCGGCGGCCCGGGCGGCTACGTGGCCGCCATCCGCGCCGGGCAGCTGGGCATCCCCACCGTGCTGGTCGAGGGTGCCAGCCTGGGCGGCACCTGCCTGAACATCGGCTGCATCCCGTCCAAGGCGCTGATCCACGCGGCCGAGGAGTTCGAGCACGCGCGCCAGCACGCCGCTGGCTCCCCCCTGGGCATCCGCGCCGGCGAGCCCACGCTGGACGTGGCGCAGACCGTGCGCTGGAAGGACGGCATCGTGCAGCGCCTCACGGGCGGCGTCGGCGCGCTCTTGCGCAAGGCCGGCGTGCAGGTGCTCAAGGGCTGGGCCACGATCGAGGACGGCAAGACCGTCACCGTGCGTGGTGCGGAAGGCCAGGGTGCGCAGCGCGTGCGCTGCGAGCACCTGCTGCTGGCCACGGGCTCCGAACCCGTGGCCCTGCCCAGCATGCCGTTTGGCGGCGCCATCTGGTCATCGACCGACGCGCTCTCGCCCGACGTGCTGCCGCGCCGCCTGGTCGTCGTTGGCGCGGGCTACATCGGCCTGGAGCTGGGCATCGCCTACCGCAAGCTGGGCGTGGAGGTGACGGTGGTCGAGGCCGCCGAGCGCGTGCTGCCCAGCTACGACGAGGAGCTGACGCAGCCGGTGCTCGAATCGCTAAAGAAAAGCGGCGTGGTGCTGCACCTGGGCTGCAGCGTGCTGGGCTGGGACGAAGGGCAAGGCGTGCACGTGCGCAACGCCCGCGCCGACGAGTTCGCCCTGCCGGCCGACCGGGTGCTGGTCGCGGTGGGCCGGCGCCCGCGCATCGCGGGCTTCGGGCTGGAATCGCTGCACCTCACCATGGCCGGCCGCCATGTGTCCATCGACGCGCACTGCCGCACCTCCATGCGCGGCGTGTGGGCGATTGGTGACCTGACCGGCGAGCCCATGCTGGCGCACCGCGCCATGGCGCAGGGCGAGTGCGTGGCCGAGCAGATCGCGGGGCACAACCGCCGCTTCGAGCCCATGGCCATTCCGGCCGTGTGCTTCACCGACCCCGAAGTCGTGGTCGCCGGCAAGACGCCTGCCGAGGCGCGCGCCGCAGGGCTGGACTGCATTGATGCCGCCTTCCCGTTTGCCGCCAACGGCCGCGCCATGACGCTGGAATCCACCGGCGGCTTCGTGCGCGTGGTCGCCCGCCGTGACAACCACCTCATCCTGGGCTGGCAGGCCGTGGGCCGGGGCGTGTCCGAACTGGCCGCGGCCTTCGGCCAGTCCATCGAGCTGGGCGCGCGGCTGGAGGATGTGGCCCACACCATCCACGCCCACCCGACGCTGGGCGAGGCGGTGCAGGAGGCGGCGCTGCGGGCGCTGGGGCAGGCGGTGCATATCTGACGCGCAGCGTGGGAGTCACTGCGCGCCGGCTACGGTCGGCTCGTCTTTTCATTGGCGCAGCGCCGCCACCTCGCTGCCGCACCCGCGCCGCAGCCGGCACAATCCCGGCGCTTCACCAATAAAACTCCGCTCGCATGAGCCTCGCGCCCTCCCATCTGCACGTGGACTACGTCCACGACAACCTCGCCGCGCTGCTTGGCGCGCCCGACCTACTGGCCGTATTCGGCTTCGGCCCCGACGCGCCGCGCTCGGACGATCCACGCTACCTGCGCGTGCCGCTCGCGCCGTTTGGTGCGCCGGTGCTGGAATGCTGGCGCGCGGGCGCGCCGGTCACTCGCGGGCGCGAGGGCGCGGTGCAGTGGGCGTCGGACGGCGCCTGGCTGTTCGGCGCGATCGAGGTCGATGAGGCGAGCGCCGGCGGCATCACGGCTGCCGCACGCACGGCGTACGACACGCTCACCCGCTTCGTGCACGCGCGCGGCTTTCCACACCTGATCCGCATCTGGAACTACCTCGACGCCATCACCCAGGGCGAGGGCGATGGCGAGCGCTACCGCGAATTCTGCGTCGGCCGCGCGCAGGGCCTGGGATCGTTCGACGTTGCCGCGCTGCCCGCCGCCACTGCCATCGGCCGGCGCGACGGCGCGCGCGTGCTGCAGGTCTACTGGCTGGCTGCGCAGGTGCCGGGAACGCCGCTGGAAAACCCGCGCCAGGTCAGCGCCTACCGCTACCCGCGCCAGTACGGCCCGCAGTCGCCCAGCTTCGCGCGCGCCATGCTGCCGCCGACGGCCGGCCACATGCCGCTGCTGCTTTCGGGCACCGCAGCGGTGGTCGGGCACGCATCGCAGCACGCCGGCTCGCTGTCCGCGCAGATCGACGAGACCATGCGCAATTTCGACGCGCTCGTGCAGGCCGCGCGCGCCCGTCAACCCGCACTGCCCACGGTATTCGGCCCAGGCACGCGCCTGAAGGTCTATGTGCGCGATGCCGCCGACCTGCCCACGGTGGAGCGCGCGCTGCGCGAGCGGCTGGTGGGCGTGCCCTTCATTGTTCTCCATGCAGCCATCTGCCGCAGCGAGTTGGCGCTGGAGATCGACGGGGTGCACTGCTGAGATCAAGTGCGCGGGCCTTGCCCGCGCTGCGAGGCAGGTAGAGCTGCCATCTTCAATTTCTCATTTCTTTCACAGCCCGCGGGCCTGCGCCTCACACGTGGCGGCCAGCATCCATACGCTGGTGCAGTACCCGCACCACGACGACTGCGTCGCCCTCCAGGCGGTAATACACGCCGTGCTGCTCCACCCAGCTGCGGCGATAGCCGGCGCGGATGGCATCACAACGCTGGCCGGATTCCGGCGCTTGCGCCAGCGACTGGAAGGCTGTCTCCAGCGCATCCAGGTAATGCAGCGCTTGCGCCCTGCCCCAGCGCTGCTCGGTGTAATCCCAAATGGCTTCCAGATCGCGCAGCGCCGCTGGCGTCAGGCGCAACTCAGCCATTTGCAACCGATCGCTTTGCCAGCATGCGCGTCCGGAACGCCTGTGTGTCAAATGGCTGGGGCTCGCCACTGTTTTCGCCCTCCAGCAGGGCGGAGCGTAGCGCTTGCAACTCGGACATGCGTTCCTGTTCGTGGCGGATCAGCGCGCGAATCACTTCGCTGTCGTTGGTGAAATGCCCTGCCTCGATCTGCGCCTTGATCCAGCCATCCTGGGTATCGGTAAGGGTGATGGTTTTGCGCACTGTGGACATGAAAGGCCTCCAAAGAGTGCTTTCATCATACTATTGGTGCACCGAGGACTGCGCGCGGCTCAGCCAGATCGTGGAGATGGGGGTGGTGACGCAGTTGCCGCGCGGGTGAACCAGGAAGGGCCGCTCTCTGGCCGCCAGGCCAGAGGAAACCCCCAGCGCCTAAAATGCCCCCTTCGCGCACGCCCCGCCGTGCGCCTTTTCTTTTGCCCGCCCGCCATGCTGACCTTCCAACAGATCATCCTGAAACTGCAGTCCTACTGGGCTGACCACGGCTGCGCACTCTTGCAGCCCTACGACATGGAAGTCGGCGCCGGCACGTCGCACACCGCTACATTTTTGCGAGCGCTGGGCCCGGAGCCCTGGCGCGCCGCCTACGTGCAGCCCAGCCGCCGGCCCAAGGACGGGCGCTACGGCGACAACCCCAACCGCCTGCAGCACTACTACCAGTACCAGGTGGTCCTGAAGCCCGCTCCGGCCAACATCCTGGAGCTGTACCTGGGCAGCCTGGAGACGCTCGGGTTCGACCTCAAGAAGAACGACATCCGCTTTGTCGAGGATGACTGGGAGAACCCCACGCTGGGCGCCTGGGGCCTGGGCTGGGAGGTGTGGCTGAACGGCATGGAGGTCACCCAGTTCACCTACTTCCAGCAGGTCGGCGGCATCGACTGCAAGCCCGCCACGGGCGAGATCACCTACGGCCTGGAGCGCCTGGCGATGTACCTGCAGGGCGTGGACAACGTCTACAACCTGACCTGGACTGAAAGCAAGGACGGCACCAAGCTGACCTACGGCGACGTGTACCACCAGAACGAGGTGGAGCAGTCCACCTACAACTTCGAGCATTCCGACGCCGAGTTCCTGTTCACCGCCTTCAACGCGCACGAGAAGCAGGCCCAGCACCTGATGGCCGAGCAGCTGGCCCTGCCGGCCTACGAGCAGGTGCTCAAGGCTGCGCACACCTTCAACCTGCTGGACGCGCGCGGGGCGATTTCGGTGACCGAGCGCGCCGCATACATCGCCCGCATCCGCAACCTGGCGCGCGCCGTGGCCCGTGCCTACCTGGACAGCCGCGTGCGCCTGGGCTTTCCGATGGCGCAGCGCGCGCATGCCGACGAGGTGCTGGCCGAGCTGGCCCGCGCCGCCGAGCAGCAGCAACACAAGAAAGCGGCCTGAGCCCTCCCGTTCTCCCTCTCCCCCTGGGAGAGGAGGGCTGGGGTGAGGGCCGGCGCAGCCCCAGCGCCCCTTGCAAGCCCCCTCGCCCCGGCCCTCTCCCGCCCAAGCGCGAGAGGGGGAAAAGAATGGCCTTGTCGCCGCATTCACAAAAGAATCCGCTCCCGGCCCTTTTAAAACAAGCGCCAATAGCTATCAAATTTGCACCATGACCACCGCCAACCTGCTCGTTGAACTGTTCGTCGAAGAACTCCCGCCGAAGGCGCTGCACAAGCTGGGCGAGGCCTTTGCCGGCGTGCTGCACGAGCAGCTGGCCGCGCAGGGCCTGGCGGCAGGCGGCTCGCAGGTCACGGCCTATGCCTCGCCGCGCCGCCTGGCCGCGCACATCACGCAGGTAGCGGCCACCGCGCCCGACCGGGCGGTGGAGCAAAAGCTGATGCCCGTCGCCGTGGGCCTGGACAAGGACGGCCAGCCCACGCCGGCGCTGGCCAAGAAGCTCGCCGCGCTGGGCGCCGGCCCCGAGGCTGCGGCGAGCCTCAAGCGCGTGCACGACGGCAAGGCCGAGGTGCTGTACTGGCAGAGCACCGCGCGCGGCGCCACATTGGCCGACGGCCTGCAAAAGGCGCTGGATGAGGCCATTGCCAGGCTGCCCATCCCCAAGGTCATGCGCTACCAGCTGCAGGATGGCTGGAGCAGCGTGCACTTCGTGCGCCCGGCGCACGGCCTGGTGGCGCTGCACGGCGGCGAGGTGGTGGCAGGCGTGCAGGCGCTGGGCCTGGCGGCCGGGCGCGAGACGCACGGCCACCGCTTCGAGGCCAGGGCCGAGCCGGTGGTCTTGCACGACGCCGACAGCTACGCCCGCCAGCTGCGCGATGAGGGCGCCGTGATCGCCAGCTTTGCCGAGCGCCGCGCCGAGATCGCGCGCCAGCTCGAAGCTGCGGCAGCGCAGGTGGGCGGCGGCGCGCAGCCCATCCGCGACGATGCGCTGCTGGATGAGGTGACGGCCCTGGTCGAGCGCCCCAACGTGCTGGTCTGCGCCTTCGACGAGGAGTTCCTTGCCGTGCCGCAGGAATGCCTGATCCTGACCATGAAGGCCAACCAGAAATACTTCCCGCTGCTGGGCGAGCAGGGGCGCCTGACGCACCGCTTCCTGGTGGTGAGCAACATCAGCCCGCAGGACGCCAGCGCCGTCATCCAGGGCAACGAGCGCGTCGTGCGCCCACGCCTGGCGGATGCCAAGTTCTTCTTCGACCAGGATCGCAAGAAGACCCTGGCCAGCCGGGTGCCGCTGCTGGACAAGGTGGTTTATCACAACCAGCTGGGCACGCAAGGCGAGCGCGTGGAGCGCGTGCGCACCATCGCCCGCGCCATCGGCATGCGGCTTTTCGAGGCGCTGGCGCAGCAGCACGGCATCGACAACACGCAGGACGCCGAGGTGGCGCAGGACTACCTGATGACCTGCGTGGACAACGCCGCGCTACTGGCCAAGACCGACCTGCTCACCGACATGGTGGGCGAGTTCCCCGAGCTGCAGGGCACCATGGGCGCCTACTACGCCGTGAGCGACGGCCTGCCCGACGACGTGGCCCATGCCATCGAGGACCACTACAAGCCGCGCTTCGCCGGCGACAGCCTGCCGCGCGGCAACGTGGGCCTGGCGCTGGCGCTGGCCGACAAGCTGGAAACCCTGGTCGGCATGTTCGGCATCGGCAACCTTCCCACGGGCGACCGCGACCCCTTCGCGCTGCGCCGCCACGCGCTGGGCGTGATCCGCATGCTGATCGAGCGGGACATGCCGCTGCAGCTGCCCGACCTGCTGGCCGCAAGCGCCCAGGCCTTCGGCGCGCGCATCGATGCGGCATCGACGGCGCTGCTGGCCGACTTCATCTACGACCGCCTGGCCGGCAGCCTGCGCGAGCAGGGCTACAGCAGCCAGGAAGTGGACGCCGTCATCGCCCTGCGCCCCGCACGCTTGGCGCTGGTGCCTCGCCAGCTCGAAGCCGTGCGCGCCTTCGCCACGCTGGAGCAGGCGCCGGCGCTGGCGGCGGCGAACAAGCGCGTGGGCAACATCCTGAAGAAGGCCGAAGCCGAAGGCCCGATCGATCCGCACGTCAACGAAGGCCTGCTGTGCGAGCAGGCCGAGCAGGACCTGTACGCCGCGCTGCAGCGCTTCGTGCCCGAGGCCGATGCGCAGTTCGAGCGCGGCGACTACTCCGCCAGCCTGCAGACCCTGGCGGCGCTGCGCGCGCCGGTGGATGCGTTCTTCGACGACGTCATGGTCAACACCGACGACCTGGCCGTGCGCCTCAACCGCCAGGGCCTGCTCAAGCGGCTGCACCTGGCCATGAACCGCGTGGCCGACCTCTCGCGCCTGGCGGGGTGAGCGCCACGGGCGGCGCCGCCGCGGCCCGCGTGCCGGGGCACCCGGGCGCGTGGCTGGTGTTTGCGCCGCTGCTCGCGCTGGTCGGGCTGCGCTGGGTGCTGGCCTGGCTGCAGGAGCGCGCCGGCGCACCGCCGGCGTGGCCGCTGGTGCCCTTCGAGGGCGCGCAGGACCCCTGGGGCTGGCTGGCCGGCGCCGGCTGGGTGCTGGGCGGGCTGGCGCTGCTGGCGCTGGCCGGCGCAGGGCTGCGCCGCCGCTGCGGGCCGCGTGCGCTGTGGCGCGCGCTGGCGGCGTTGTGGATCGGCGCTGCGCTGGCCGGCTGCGGCGCGCAGGGGCTGCAGTTTCTCAACCTGCGCGGCCTGGTGGCGCAGCCCCGGCCGCTGGCCGCGCGCGTGCTCGGCGCGCGCAGCGTGGCGCCTTCGCAGCGCAGCGCCGGGGGCACGCTGCTGGTGCTGCAGCTGCCCGGCGAGCCGGCGCAGCAGGCACTCATCGACGATCCGGCCGCCGCCGCCCTGCCTGCCGGCCAGATGCTGGCGCTGCACTGGGCGCGCGGGCGCTGGTGGGGGCGCTATGCCACGGGCTGGCAGCGCGGCGCGCCGGCGGATGCGCCGCGATAATCCCTGCCCATGAAACTCGCCATCCTGGACCGCGACGGATTGCTCAACGCCCTGGGCGAGGGCTTCATCGCCTCGCCTGCCGACTGGCAGCCGCTGCCCGGCGCACTGGAGGGCGTGGCGCTGCTCAACCAGGCCGGCTGGCACGTGGTCGTGGCCACCAACCAGCCGGGGCTGGGCGGCGGCCTGTTCGATGCGCAGACGCTGGTGGCCATCCATGCGCGCATGTACCGCGAGCTGGCGGCACTGGGCGGGCGCATCGACGCGGTGTTCTACTGCCCGCACACCGAGGGCCAGGGCTGCCATTGCCGCAAGCCGGCTGCCGGGCTGCTGCAGCAGATCCGCGAACGCTACGGCATCGAGGGCAGCAGCATCGCCGTGATCGGCAGCTGCCGGGCGCACCTGCAGGCGGGCGCGGCCCTGGCGGGCGCGCAGCTGCACCTGGTGTGCAGCGGCGCTTCGGCCGCGCTCGATCCCGCCCAGGCGCTGGCGCCGGACTGGCCGCCCGGCGTACAGGTGCACGCCAGCCTGGAGGCGGCTGCGCGCCACCTGGCGCAGCCGCCCGCCGGGGGCCTGCCGCCGCCGGGCGCTGCACTATCGAATACATAGCTGGAGGCCGGCACCTGGCGCCGGCCTGCGGCCTGAAACACTTCCATTGACCCGTTGTCCCATGGCCCTGCTTCGTTCCGTCCTGCATCTGCTGGTCATGATCGTGACCGTCATCCCCTACACCCTCGGCGTGCTGCTGGCCAAGTGGATCACCGGCAGCGCCAGCGCCGCCTACCGCGTGGCGCGCGCCTGGCTGGCCCTGTGCATCGACGCGGCGCGCTGGCTGCTGGGCATCCGCACCGAGGTGCACGGCATGGACAACCTGCCGGTGCACGACGCCGGCGGCGCTGTGCTGCTGGTCAAGCACCAGTCCACCTACGAGACCTTCCTGATGCCCGCGCTCATGCCGCGCCCGCTGGCCTTCGTGTTCAAGAAAGAGCTGCTCTCCGTGCCGTTCTTCGGCTGGTCCATCGGCAGCCTGGACATGATCCACATCGACCGCGACAAGCCCACCCGCGCCTTCGCCCGCGTGCTGCAGCAAGGCCGCAAGCTGCTGGACCAGGGCACCTGGGTCATCATGTTCCCCGAGGGCACGCGCATACCGCGCGGCCAGCGCGGCGAATACAAGAGCGGCGGCACGCGCTTGGCGATCGGCGCCGGCGTGCCCGTGGTGCCGGTGGCCGTGACCTCGGCAGCGGTGTGGCCGCCCAAGGCCTTCGTCAAGCGCCCGGGCGTGGTGCAGGTGTCCATAGGCCGGCCGATTCCCACGGCCGGGCGCAAGCCCGACGAGCTGATGCGCGAGGTCGAGGAGTGGATTGAGGCCGAGATGCGGCGCCTGGACCCCCAGGCCTACGCCGCCGGCGCCGCCCCGGCGCAGCACCCCGCCGAGACGGACGCCAGCGCATGAGCGGGCAGCAGCTGGCGCTGTGGGACGCCAGCGCAGCCGCAGCGCCCGATTTTGGCTCCAATCCGCCCCATGCCGGCGTCCCTCCACGGGATCATGCTATAAAAATTGTAGAAAACCCGGTGGTGCAGGCGGCCCCCGCAGCCGACGTGCTGCGCCACCCGCAGGCCAACCGGCAGGCGCGCCTGGAAGGCGCGCAGGTGGCCTATGTGCTGCGCCGCGCGCGCCGGCGCAGCATCGGGTTCCGCGTGGACGAGGAAGGCCTGTCGGTGCGCGCGCCGATGGCCGCCAGCATGCAGGCGATCGAGGCCGCGCTGCAGGCCAAGGCGGGCTGGATCGTGCGCAAGCTGGCCGACCAGCAGGCCTACCAGCAGCGCCTGCAGGGCACCCGCATCGACTGGGGCGACGGGGCCGTGCTGCCCTACCTGGGCGCGCCCCTGGCCGTGGTGCTGCAGGCGCCGGGCGGCGCGGCCGCGCGCGGCGCGCAACTGCTGGCGCCGCAGCCGGGGCAGGGCGCCAGGCTGTACGTGCCGCTGGCCCGCAGCGCCCAGCCCGCCCAGGTGCGCGATGCCGTGCAGGCCTGGCTGCAGCGCCAGGCACGGCAGCACTTCACCCAGCGGCTGGACCACTTCGCGCCGCAGCTGGGGGTGCGCTGGACGCGCCTGGGCCTGTCCAGCGCCCGCACGCGCTGGGGCAGCGCGCGCGCCGACGGCTCGATCCGGCTGAACTGGCGGCTGCTGCACTTCTCGCCCGAGGTCATCGACTACGTGGTGGTGCACGAGCTGTCGCACCTGCGCGTGATGGACCACAGCCCCCGGTTCTGGGACGTGGTGAACAGCGTCGTGCCCGAATGGCCGCAGCTGCGCCAGCGCCTGCGCGAGGAGCCCGTGCCGCCCTGGGGCTGACCACGCCGGTGCAAAAATTGACTGGCGTTTCCAGGAAAAACGTTTCAGCATGTGCTCCGGCCGGCCTGTGCTGCAGCCGCCCAGTTTTTTTTGACGAACCCAGGAGATCGTTGCCATGACCCACAAGAAAATCCCCCGCCCCTGGAGCGCGCTGCTGCTGGGCGCCAGCCTGGCCGCAGGCGCTGCCGGCGCCCACGCCGCGGCCGCGATGGACGCCACGCTGGCGCTGATCGCCGGCGCGCCGGCGGCCACCGCCGCGCGCCACCTGCAGCGCAGCGCCGAGGACGCGGCCGCCGACACCGTGGCGGTCACCATCCGCTTTTCCGGCTCGCCCTTTGCTGCGCTGCAGGCCCTGGGCGTGCGCCTGGGCTCGACCAGCGGCAACGTCGTCACCGCGCAGGTGCCGCGCGCCCGGCTGCGGCAGGTGGCGCAGGTGCCCGGCGTGGAGTTCATCGAGGCCTCCCGGCCGCTGACGGCGCGCCTGTCGCTGAGCGTGCCGGCCACCGGCGCCAGCCAGCTGCGCTCGGGCGCGCCGCTGCACTGGAGCGGCGCCACCGGCCAGGGCGTGATCGTGGGCATCGTCGACGACGGGCTGGATTTCCGCCACCAGGACTTCCGCAACGCCGACGGCACGACGCGGCTGCTCTCGCTGTGGGACATGCGCGCTGGCGCGCAAGGCACGCCGCCGGCCGGCTTCAGCTACGGCAGCGAGTGCAGCGCCGCGCAGCTCAACACGGCCATCGTCGAAGGCGTGGGCTCGGCCGCCTGCGCCCAGCCCTCCAGCGGCAACCACGGCACGCACGTGGGCGGCATCGCCGCCGGCAACGGCCAGGCCACGGGCAACGGCATGGCGGCGTTCCGCCACGTCGGCATGGCGCCCATGGCCGACATCATCTCGGCCAACGCCATCGCGCGCGGCGTGGGCGCCAGCAACGCGGTGCTGGACGGCATCCAGTACATCAAGGCGCGCGCGCAGGCCCTGGGCCGCCCGGCCGTGGTCAACCTGTCGCTGGGCAGCTACTCGGGCAGCCGCGACGGCACCTCCAACTACGAAGTGGCGCTCTCCAACGCGGTGGGCGCCGGCTTCCTCATCACCGGCGCCGCCGGCAACGAGGGGATGGACCCGATCCGCGCGCAGGCCGAGCTGGCGCAGGGCCAGACCGTGGCCGTCGGCTACCGCATCCCGGCCGTGGAGGCTGCCCAGCAGGTCGAGTTCTGGTACCCCGGCAGCTACCGCTGGTCGGTGCGCGCCAGCAACGGCCAGTGCACCACCGACTGGGTGCCCGCCGACACCCCCAGCTACACCCGCGAGACCGCCTGCGGCGAAGTCGCCATCTCCAACAACGGCGTCAACCCGCTCAATGGCGACCGGCAGGCGACGGTGTCCTTCGCGCCCCTGCCCGGGCGCAGCCACGCCGGCCAGTGGAGCGTGCAGGTGCAGGCCGTCCAGGGCAGCGGCACCCTCAGCATGATCGGCGGCCAGGACGGCAACGGCGGCGTGTTCACCGACCACGTCAACCCGGTCACCACCCAGATCCTGACCGACACCTGCACGGCCACCCAGGTGCTGTGCGTGGGCGCCTACGTCACGCGCCAGCAGTGGCAGACGCTAGGCGGCCAGCCGGCAGCCAACACCGGCCACGGGGCGATCGGCGAGGTGGCCAACTTCTCCAGCCGCGGCCCGCGCCGCAGCTGCAGCGACGCGGCCCGCTGCCCGCTGGTGGCCAAGCCGGAAATCCTCGCGCCCGGCGCGATGATCATCTCCGCGCTCGGCCAGGACGCCAGCGACAGCCGCACGGACAGCACCGTCGAGGCCGACGGCCAGCACATCGCCTACAACGGCACCAGCATGGCCACGCCGCACGTCACCGGGGCCATTGCCCTGCTGCTGCAGAAAAACCCCGGCCTGACGGGCCCGCAGGTCAGGCAGCTGCTGCTGTCCAACCTGCAGCGCACCAGCTTCACCCCCGCCAGCCTGCCGGCGTTCGACCCGGCAGTGCCCAACCCGGCGGGGGCCGACGCAGCCTGGGGCTACGGCATCATGGACGCCGCCAAGGCCTATGCAGCCACCCCGGCTGCAGGCGGGACGACCGGCACCATCGTGCCCAGCGTCGTGGGCGATGCGCGCAGCCTGACGCTGGGCGCCACCATCACCCCGGCCGCCAGCGAGGCCGGCGCGCCCCTGCAGGCCTACGTGGTGGCGCTGCTGCCGGGCGGCAGCATCTTCACCCTGGGCCAGGGGCAGTGGCAGCCGCTGGCGGCAGGCGTTCGCGCCTACGGCCCGATCAGCGGCGGCCAGCCGCTGTCCGTGCAGGTGTTCGACCACCTGCCCTACGCCGGCCTCGGCCTGGCGGGCACCGCCATCTTCGTGGGCTATGGGCGCGACGAGGTGCAGATGATCCAGCAGCAGAAGTTCAAGCTGATCTACACCATGACCGAGTGAGCGGCGCGGCGGCGGCAGGCATACTGGCGCTGCCATGAACGCCCCCGCCGCACCCGCCCCGCTGCCCGACCAACCCCTGCCCGCCCAGGGCTACGCCGGCGACGTCAGCCCCCGGCTGGCCTGGCGCTGGGTGCAGGCCGGCCAGGCGGTTCTGGTGGACGTGCGCACCGACGCCGAGCGCGAATGGGTGGGCAGCGTGCCCGGCGCGCTGGCCGTGCCCTGGAAACAGTGGCCCGGCATGGCGCTGAACCCGCAATTCGACGCCCAGCTGCGCGCCGCCGTGCCGGCCGGCATGGCGGCCGTGCTGCTGTGCCGCAGTGGCGTGCGCTCGGTGGCGGCGGCGCAGCGCGCCACGGCGCTGGGCATCAAGGCCTGGAACATCCTGGAAGGCTTCGAGGGCGAGCGCGACGAGCAGGGCCGGCGCGGCCTGCGCGGTGGCTGGCGCCTGCGCGGCCTGCCCTGGCAGCAGGGCTGACGGGCCCGCGCCGGCCTGCGCCCGGCAAACAAATGCTTGCCATGGGTTGCCAGCTGCTACACGATGCGCGCCAAGCCGGCCATTCGGGCCGGCTCTTTTTTTCATTAGACCGCCATGTCTCCACGAACTTTCCTGCGCCCCTGGCTGGCCGCCTCCTGGGGCTGTGCCTGGCCGGCGGCGGCCTGCCCGCAGCGCACGCTGCGCCGGGGCTGGATGCCACGCTGTCCATGCTGGCGGCCCCGCGCGGCACGGTGGCGGCGCGCCACCTGGCGCGCAACGCCCAGGGCGCGGACGCCGACCTGGTGCCCGTCACCATCCGCTTCACCGGCTCGCCCTTTGCCGCCCTGCAGGCCCTGGGCGTGAGCCTGGGCGCGGCCAGCGGCAACATCGCCACCGCGCAGGTGCCGCGCAGCAAGCTGGCGCAGCTGGCCCAGGTGCCGGGCGTGCAATTCGTCGAGGCGTCGCGGCGCCTGCCCGCGCGCCTGTCGCTGAGCGTGCCGGCCACCGGCGCCACGTCGCTGCGCAGCGGCGCGCCGCTGCAGTGGACGGGCGCTGCCGGCCAGGGCGTGGTGGTCGGCATCGTCGATGACGGGCTGGATTTCCGCCACCTGGACTTCCGCGGCGCCGACGGCAAGACCCGGCTGCTGGCCCTGTGGGACATGCGCGACGGCATCGCTGGCACACCGCCGGCGGGGTTCGCCTATGGCAACGAATGCACGGCCGCGCAACTCGACCGCGCCATCGCCGAAGGCCCGGCGTCGCAGGCCTGCACCCAGCCCTCCACCGGCAACCACGGCACGCACGTGGGCAGCACCGCCGCCGGCAACGGCCAGGCCAGCGGCAACGGCGTGCCGGCCTTCCGCCACGTCGGCATGGCGCCCAGGGCCGGCATCATCGCGGCCAACGCCATCGGCGACGGCGTGCAGGCCAGCAATTCGGTCATCGACGCCATCCAGTACATCAAGGCGCGCGCGCGGGCGCTGGGCAAGCCGGCGGTGGTCAACCTGTCGCTGGGCAGCTACTACGGCAGCCGCGACGGCACGTCCAACTACGAGACCGCCCTCACCAACGCCGTCGGGCCGGGCTTCATCATCACCGCCGCTGCCGGCAACGAGGGCACCGCGCCCATCCGCGCCGAGGCGGCGCTGGCGCAGGGCGCGACGGTGCGCATCGGCTACCGCAACCCCTCGGGCGACGCCCAGCAGCTGCAGATGTGGTACCCCGGCACGCACCGCTGGTCGGTGCGGGTGAGCAACGGCAGCTGCCGCAGCGCCTGGGTGAGCGCCGGCACTGCTGCCTACGAAGTCGATACGCCCTGCGGTGCGGTCGGCGTGTCCAACGGCGACGTCAATCCGCTCAACGGCGACCGCGAGGTGCTGATGCTGCTGGACACCAACGGCGCGGGCCAGCGCCCCGGCGGCGACTGGAGCATCGAGGTGCGCTCCGAGCAGGGCGCGGGCACGGTGAGCCTGATCGGCGCCGAGGACGGCAGGGATGCCTATTTCACCGACCACGCCGGCGCCCAGACCACGCAAATCCTGACCGACAGCTGCTCGGCCAGCGGGCCGATCTGCGTGGGCGCCTACGTGACGCGCCAGCAATGGGAGGGCCTGGACGGCCACACCGGCACCCGCTCCGACCAGGGCGCCATCGGCGAGGTGGCGCATTTCTCCAGCCGCGGCCCGCGCAGGAGCTGCAGCGTGCCCGCCCGCTGCCCCATGGTGGCCAAGCCGGAGATCCTCGCGCCCGGGGCCATGATCGTGGCCGCGCTGGGCCAGGACGCGCGCGAGAGCCACACCGGCACGCGCGTCGATGCCGATGGCCAGCACGTGGCCTACCTGGGCACCAGCATGGCCACGCCGCACGTCACCGGCGCGGTGGCGCTGCTGCTGCAGAAAGACCCGTCGCTGGACGCCGGCCAGGTGCGCCGCCTGCTGCTGGGCCACCTGCAGCGCAGCGCCTACACGCCCGCCAACCTGCCCGCCTATGACCCGGCGCAGCCCGACCCGGCAGGCGCCAACCCGGCCTGGGGCTACGGCATCCTGGATGTGGCCAGCGCCTGGCAGGCCATGCCGGGCGGCACGCCGGGCAGCTTCACCATCGCGCCCCATGTCTCGGGCGATGCGCGCGGCCTGACGCTGTCCGCCACCATCGCGGCGCGCGCCGACGAGCAGGGCGCGGCGCTGCGCGCCTACGTGGTGGCCGTGCTGCCCACCGGCGATGTCTTCACGCTGGCCGGCAGCGGGCAGTGGCTGCCGCTGGCCGCCGGCATCCAGGCCTACGGCAGCTTCACCGGCGCCGCGCCGTACGAGGTGCGGGTGTTCAGCAACCTGGCCTATGCCGGCGCGGGCCTGGCCGGCACGGCCATCTTCGTCGGCTATGGCGGCAGCCAGGACCAGATGCTGCAGCAGCAGAAGTACCGCCTGGTTCACGTGCTGGCGCCCTGAGGGCGCGCGGCGCCCATGGAAAAAGGCCACCGCCCTGGATGGGCGGTGGCCTTTGTTTTTTCTTCAATCCCGGCGCGTGGCCGCCGGCAGCGCTTGCCGGGTTACTTGGCCAGGGGCGGGATGCGCAGCTTCTGGCCGGGGTAGATCTTGTTGGGATCGCTGAGCATGGGCTTGTTGGCCTCGAAGATCGCGTTGTACTTGTTGGCGTCGCCGTAGAACTTCTTGGCGATGGCCGACAGCGTGTCGCCGCTGACCACATCGTGGTACTGGGCTTCGGGCTCGGGGTTGGTCACGCTCATCTGGTTGTCCACGCTGGTCACGCTGGCCACGTTGCCGCAGCACAGCGTGACCTTTTCCTTCACGGCCTGGGTGGGCGCGGTGCCGGCCACGGTGACCTTGCCCTCCGGGCCCTGGAACTGCACCCGCACGTCGCTCACGCCCAGGTTTTGCGAGGCGATGTAGGTCTCTATGGCCTTGCCGGCGCGGGCGTTGAGGTCTTGCTGCGAAGGCGCGGCGGCGGCAGGGGACGCGGCGGGTGCGGGCGCGGCATGCGCCTGGCTGCCGCCGAAGAGTTTTTCTCCGGCTTCCTTGACGAAACTGAACAGACCCATGGTTCACTCCTTGTGGTTGCGGGCTACGAATGGAAACGATAAAGGCGCCGTGCCACTGTAGCGGCAATGCCCGGCAGCGTGGTGTCGGACGCAGGCTTGCCTCGCGCCCCGCGCCCATCGCGCGCTGCGCCGGCCAGATTCAGGATAATCCGCGCCCATGACATTCCTGGCCATCGACGTGGGCAACACGCGCCTGAAGTGGGCATTGTTCGACGCTGCGCGACCTGGAGCGCAGCTGCTGGCGCACGGGGTCGAGTTCCTGGAGCACATCGACCGCCTGGCCGAGGGCGGCTGGGCGCAGCTGCCGGCGCCCACGCACATGCTGGGCTGCGTGGTGGCGGGCGATGCCGTCAAGCGCCGCGTGGCCGAGCAGATGGAGCTGTGGGACGTGACCGCGCGCTGGGTGGTGCCGCAGCCCGAGGAAGCCGGCGTGGTCAATGGCTATGACCACCCGATGCGCCTGGGCGCCGACCGCTGGGTGGCCATGATCGGCGCCCGCCACCGGCTGCTGGCGCAGGGGCCGGCGCGGCCGCTGGTGCTGGTCATGGTCGGCACGGCGGTGACGGTGGAGGCGCTGGACGCATCGGGGCGCTTCCTGGGCGGCTTCATCCTGCCCGGCCACGGCATCATGCTGCGCGCGCTGGAGTCGGGCACGGCCGGGCTGCACGTGCCCACCGGCGAGGTCTGCCCCTTTCCCACCAATACCAGCGACGCGCTGACCAGCGGCGGCACCTATGCCATCGCGGGCGCGGTGGAATGCATGTACCAGCACCTGCTGCGCCACTGCGGCCAGGAGCCGGCCTGCCTCATGACCGGCGGCGCCGGCTGGAAGATGGCGCCCAGCATGGCGCGGCCCTTCGAGCTGGCGGAAAACCTGATCTTCGACGGCCTGCTGGAGATCGCCGCTCGCCGCTTCGCTCCCGGGCCTGGCTGAACCGCAGGTGCGCGCGGCGCAGGCGCCCGCGCCGGCAATGGGATAATCGCCTGTTTTGCCCCCCGCGACGGGCATGCTGCGAAAGAGATCCTCCCCATGATCCTCGTGACTGGTGGCGCCGGCTTCATTGGCGCCAATTTCGTGCTCGACTGGCTGGCCCAGTGCGACGAGCCGGTGCTCAACCTGGACAAGCTGACCTACGCCGGCAACCTGCACAACCTGGACAGCCTGGCGGGCGACGCGCGCCATGTGTTCGTGCAGGGCGACATCGGCGACCGGCCGCTGCTCGAGCGCCTGCTGGCCGAACACCAGCCGCGCGCGGTGGTCAACTTCGCCGCCGAGAGCCACGTGGACCGCTCCATCCACGGCCCCGAGGACTTCGTGCAGACCAACGTGGTCGGCACCTTTCGCCTGCTGGAGGCGGTGCGCCACCACTGGGGCGCGCTGCCGGCGGCCGGGAAAGAGGCCTTCCGCTTCCTGCATGTCTCCACCGATGAGGTCTATGGCACCCTCGCACCCGAGGCGCCGGCCTTCACCGAGCAGCACAACTACGAGCCCAACAGCCCGTACTCGGCCAGCAAGGCCGCCAGCGACCACCTGGTGCGTGCCTGGGCACACACCTACGGCCTGCCGGTGCTCACCACCAACTGCAGCAACAACTACGGCCCCTACCACTTCCCGGAAAAGCTCATCCCGCTGGTCATCGTGAACGCGCTGGCCGGCAAGCCGCTGCCCATCTATGGCGACGGCCGCCAGGTGCGCGACTGGTTGTACGTGCGCGACCACTGCAGCGCCATCCGCCGCGTGCTGGCCGCCGGCAGGACCGGCGAGACCTACAACGTGGGCGGCTGGAACGAGCAGGCCAACATCGACATCGTGCGGCTGATCTGCCAGCTGCTGGATGAGCTGCGCCCGCGCGCCGACGGCCAGGGCTACGCCAGCCAGATCACGCACGTGCAGGACCGCCCCGGACACGACCGGCGCTACGCCATCGACGCGCGCAAGCTCGAACGCGAACTGTCCTGGCGCCCCGCCGAGACCTTCGAGAGCGGCATTCGCAAAACCGTGCAGTGGTACCTGGAGCACCCCGAGTGGGTCGCGCAGGTGCAGTCCGGCGCCTACCGCGAGTGGGTCGCCCGGCAGTACGAGGCCGCATGAGCGCGCCGCACATCCTGCTGCTGGGCAGCGGCGGCCAGGTCGGCTGGGAGCTGCAGCGCAGCCTGGCCGTGCTGGGGCGCGTCACCGCGCTGGACTTCGACAGCCAGGGGCACTGCGGCGACTTCGCCAACCCCCAGGGCGTGGCCGAGACGGTGCGCGCGCTGCGCCCCGACGTCATCGTCAACGCCGCTGCGCACACCGCCGTGGACAAGGCCGAGGGCGAGCCCGGGCTGGCCCGGCTGCTCAACGCCACCACGCCCGGCGTGCTGGCCGAAGAGGCCGCGCGATTGAACGCCTGGCTCATCCACTACAGCACCGACTACGTGTTCGACGGCAGCGGCCAGCAGCCCTGGCGCGAGCAGGATGCGCCCGCGCCGCTGTCGGTCTATGGCGCAACGAAGCTGGAGGGCGAGCAACTGATCGCAGCGTCGGGCTGCCGCCACCTGATCCTGCGCACCAGTTGGGTGTATGCCGCGCGCGGCGGCAACTTCGCCAGGACCATGCTGCGTCTGGCCGCAGAGCGCGAGCGCCTGACGGTGATCGACGACCAATGGGGCGCGCCCACCGGCGCCGACCTGCTGGCCGACGTCACGGCGCACGCCATCCGGCACCTGCAGGCGAATCCCGGGGATGGCGGCCTGTACCACTGCGTGGCGGGCGGCGAGACCACCTGGCACGGCTACGCCAGCTACGTGCTGGCCGAGGCCAGTCGCCGGCATCCAGCTATCGAATTGAAAGCAAGCGAAGTGACGCCCGTGCCCACCAGCAGCTTTCCCACGCCGGCGCGGCGCCCGCACAACTCGCGCCTGGACACGCACAAGCTGCAGTCCACCTTCGGCCTGCAGCTGCCGCCCTGGCAGCAGGGCGTGGCGCGCATGCTGGCCGAAATCCTCTGACCTCCAAGCCTTCCATGACGACACAACGCAAAGGCATCATCCTGGCCGGCGGCTCCGGCACGCGCCTGCACCCCGCGACGCTGGCCATCAGCAAGCAGCTGCTGCCGGTGTATGACAAGCCGATGATCTACTACCCGCTGTCCACGCTCATGCTGGCCGGCATCCGCGAGATCCTGATCATCAGCACGCCGCAGGACACGCCGCGCTTTGCGCAGCTGCTGGGCGACGGCAGCCAGTGGGGCCTGAACCTGCAATACGCCGTGCAGCCCAGCCCCGACGGGCTGGCGCAGGCCTTCCTGATCGGCGAGCAGTTCCTGGCGGGCAGCGACAGCGCGCTGGTGCTGGGCGACAACATCTTCTACGGCCACGACTTCCAGGACCTGCTGGCCAGCGCAGACGCGCGCCAGCGCGGCGCCAGCGTGTTCGCTTACCACGTGCACGACCCCGAGCGCTACGGCGTGGCCGAGTTCGATGCGCAAGGGCGCGTGCTGAGCCTGGAGGAAAAGCCCGCGCAACCCAAGAGCAGCTACGCCGTCACCGGGCTGTATTTCTACGACGCCCAGGTGGTCGAGCTGGCCAAGCGCCTCAAGCCCTCGCCGCGCGGCGAGCTGGAGATCACCGACCTGAACCGCCTGTACCTGGAGCAGGGGGCCTTGAGCGTGGAGATCATGGGCCGCGGCTACGCCTGGCTCGATACCGGCACGCACGACAGCCTGCTGGAGGCCGGCCAGTTCATCGCCACGCTGGAGTCGCGCCAGGGCCTGAAGATCGCCTGCCCCGAGGAGATCGCCTGGCGTGCCGGCTGGGTCGATGGCGAACAACTGCAACGCCTGGCGCAGCCGCTGGCCAAGAACGGCTACGGCCAGTACCTGCAGCGGCTGCTCAAGGAAAAGGTGTACTGACATGCAAGCCACCCGACTGGCGATCCCCGAGGTCGTGCTGATCGAGCCGCGCGTCTTTGGCGACGCACGCGGCTTTTTCTTCGAGAGCTTCAACCAGAAGGCCTTCAACGAGGCGACCGCAACCGACCACCAGTTCGTGCAGGACAACCACAGCCGCTCGGTGCGCGGCGTGCTGCGCGGCCTGCACTACCAGCTCCAGCAGCCCCAGGGCAAGCTGGTGCGCGTGGCGCGCGGGCGGGTGTGGGACGTGGCGGTGGACATCCGCCGCGGCTCGCCCACCTTCGGGCAGTGGGTGGGCGCCGAGCTGTCCGAGGACAACCAGCACCAGCTGTGGGTGCCGCCGGGCTTCGCGCACGGCTTCGTGGTGCTGTCGGACAGCGCGGACTTCCTGTACAAGACCACCGACTACTACGCGCCCGAGCACGAGCGCTGCATCGCCTGGAACGACCCGCAGCTGGCCATTGACTGGCCCGACGCCGGCGCGCCGGTGCAGCTGTCGGCCAAGGACCAGGCCGGCCGCCTGCTGGCCGAGGCCGATCTTTGAGCCCAGCCGGCGCGGCATCCGGCCTGCGCATCGCCATCCTGGGCACGCGCGGCATACCCGCCGGCTACGGCGGCTTCGAGACCTTTGCCGAGCAGCTGTCCGTGCGCCTGGCCGCGCGCGGCCACCACGTCACCGTCTACGCCGAGGCTGAAGGGCGCGCCAGCGGCCCCGACCGCGACCACCAGGGCGTGCGCGTGCGCGAACGCCGCCGCCCTGCCTGGGGCCCGGCCTCCACCCTGGCCTACGACTGCGCCTGCCTGTGGGACGCGCGCCGCGGCTTCGACTTGGTGTACATGCTGGGCTACGGCGCTGCCTGGGCCTGCTGGCTGCCGCGCGCCTGCAGCGGCACGCCGGTGTGGATCAACGTCGACGGCCTGGAATGGGCGCGCAGCAAATGGAGCTGGCCGGCGCGCGTCTACCTGCGCGCCATGGAGTGGCTGGCCACGCGCAGCGCCACGCGGCTGATTGCCGACGCGCAGGCGATCGCCGCGCGCATGCGCCAGCGCTACCCGCGCGGCGCGCCGTGCAGCTTCGCCGCCTACGGCGCGGCCAGCGCCCCTGCTGCTGCCGACGCCGCCGCGCTGGACCGCTTTGGCCTGGCGCCCGGCGGCTACCTGCTGGCGGTGGCCAGGCCTGAGCCGGAAAACCACCTGCTGGAGATCATCGAGGGCTGCAACCGGCACGCCGGCGCCCTGCCGCTGGCGGTGGTGGGCGACGTGCAGGACCGCACGCCCTACCAGCGCCGCCTGCTGGCGCTGGCCGGCGAGCGCGTGCGCTTCATTGGCGGCGTGTACGACGCGCGCCAGCTGCAGGCCTTGCGCCTGCACGCCGCCGCGCACCTGCACGGGCACTCGGTGGGCGGCACCAACCCGTCGCTGCTGGAGGCGCTGGCCTGCGGCAACTGGGTCATCGCGCACGACAACCCGTTCAACCGCGAGGTGGCGCGCGATGCCGCCGACTATTTCGGCGACCCCGCCGCGCTGGCGCGCGCGCTGTCGCGCCTGGCCACCGCCAGCGCGCCCGAGCGCCAGGCGCGCAGCGCGCGCGCGCGCCAGATCGTCGCCGCGCACTACACCTGGGAGCAGATCGCCGACCGCTACGAGGCGCTGATGCGCGCGCAGTGCGCCGGCGCGCCCTGGCCGCAGGAGGCGCCGTGAACCCCGCGCCGGCCGAGGACGCCCCGCTGGTGGACGTGTTGCTGGCCACCTACAACGGTGCGCGCCACCTGGGCGAACAGCTCGATTCGCTGCTGGCGCAGACCTACCCGCACTTTCGCGTGCTGGTCAGCGACGACGGCTCGCGCGACGGCACGCTGGCGCTGCTGGCGCGCTACCAGGAGCGCTTTGGCGAAGGGCGCCTGCGGCTTTTGGCCAACCCCGCTCCGGGGCGCGGCGTGGCGCGCAATTTCGAGTTCCTGATACGCGCCAGCCTGGACGAGGCCCAGGCCGCATGCGTGGCGTTTTGCGACCAGGACGACGTCTGGCTGCCGGACAAGCTGGCCGCGCTGGTGCCGGCGCTGGCGCAGTTGCAGGCGGACGCGGGCGGCGCGAGCCAGCCCTGCCTGGTGCACTGCGACCTGGCGGTGGTGGACGCGCAGCTGGCGCCCATCCACCCGTCCTTCGTGCGCCACCAGCGCCTCGCGCCAGTGCCGTGCGGCGACGCGGCGCTGCTCAGCATCAACCAGGTCACCGGCTGCGCCCTGCTGGCCAACCGCGAACTGGTGCGCCAGGCGCTGCCGCTGCCCGAGGCCGCGCTGATGCACGACTGGTGGTGCGCGCTGCTGGCCTCGGGCGGGGGGCGGCGCTTCGTGGACCGGCCGCTGGTGCTGTACCGCCAGCACGGCGCCAACCAGCTGGGCGCCAAGGGGCGCGGCCTGGGTACGCGCCTGCTGCGGCTGCTGCGCGAGGGGCCGGCGCTGGCGCGCCGCGTGCGCGCGCTGGGCCATGCCACGCGGGCGCAGGCGCAGGCGCTGCAGCAGCGCCTGCAGCGCGAGGGCCGCGAGGCCGGGTGGGTGGCGCGCTACCTAGCCTGGCGCGCCCGCCCGCTGCGCCAGCGCGTGAGGGATTTCCGCCGCCACTACGCCGGGCCGTGGCTGGACAGCCTGAGCCGCCTGTTGCTGTGGTAGCCGGCCCGTTTTAAGTCAAAAGCGCCGTCAGCCGGCGTCAATGGCCGATAGTTAGCTATCGAAAAAAGAGCGACGCCGGCAGCGCGGCCTCACTGCGACTGCATGCCCTTGAACGGATCCGGCTCCGGGCGGGTGATGGCGGGCGGCAGCGGTGCGGTGGGTGCGCGCAGGTCGGGTGCATTGTTCTTGGCCAGCAGGCCCTGCAGCTTTTGCAGGCTGCCCTGGAAGGATTCGGCCAGGCGCTCGCCTTCCTCGCGCGTGCTGACGATGTAGGGCGTGATGGTGATGAGCAGCTCGGTCTTGTTGCGCTCCTTGCGCGTGGTGCCGAACAGCGCGCCGAAGATGGGCACGTCCTTCAGGCCCGGCACGCCGGTGACAGTGCCGTTGCTGCGGTCCTCGATCAGGCCGGCCAGCATGATGGTGCGGCCGTTCTCGATGGTGGCATCGGTGGTCACCTTGCGCTTCTGGAAGCTGGGGTAGTCCGAGCCGCCGGCCGAGACCTTGTTGCCCAGGCTGCTGACCTCCTGCGAGATGCTCAGCGTGACCTGGCCCGACGCGGTGATGCTGGGCTTGACTTCCAGCAGGATGCCGGTGGGCCGGTACTGCACCGAGTTGGAGGTGGAAAAGCCGCTGCCCGTGGTCAGGCCGACAGCCGGGGTGGACAGCGTCTGGGTGATGACCGGTACCTCGTTGCCCACCTCGACCTTGGCCACCTTGCCGTCGCTGGCCAGCACGTGCGGCGTGGACAGCACGTTCACGTCCGTGTCCTGCCCCAGCAGGTTGAGCATGCCGATGACCTGGCCGGCAGTGCCGAAGACGGCGTAGTTCAGCCCCGTCGCCGCGCCCTGCACGATGGGCGTGGTCAGGATGGGCGTGCCGCTGGGAGTGCCGTTGACGGTGCCGCCGGTGGTCGGCAGCGAGACCCCCGGCTTGATGCCGCCGTCCAGCCCCAGGTAGCCCGGCCAGCTGTTGCCGTTGCGGCTGAGGATGGACTTGAGCCACCACTCCACGCCGTACTGCAGCGTATCGTTCAGCGCCACCTCGGCCACCATGACCTGCACCATGACCTGGCGCGGGCGGCTGTCCAGGCGCTCCAGCACCTTGCGGATCTGCTGGTAGTCCTGCTTGGAGGCGCGCACCACCAGGGTGTTGGTGACCTCGTCGGCAATCACCTGCACCGAGCCCGACAGGCCGCGCCCGGCGCCCACCTGGCCCTGCTGGCCCGGCACGCTGCCGCGCTCTATGGTGCGCGGCGCCGCGCTGGCCTGGGCGGCGGCGCCGGCGCCGCCGCCCAGGCCGGGCGCGCCCGCGCTCGAGGGGGCGCCGCCGGCGCCCGGCGCCGAGCCGGCAAACGCCGTGCTGTTGGCCGAGGGCAGGCCGGAGGCGCCCTGGTTGCCGCTGGCGGCGGGCGCAGGCGCGCCGCCGAAGATCTGCGTCACGAGGTTGGCCAGGTGCGCGGCGCTGCTGTTGGCCACCGGGTACACATGCACGTAGGCGCCCAGGCCGTCCCGGGGCTCGGCGTCCAGCGTCTTGAGCCACTGTTCGGCCGCCTGCATGACGCGGTCGTTGCTGGTCGCCACCAGCAGCGCGTTCATGCGCGCCACGGGCAGGAAGTAGGCCTTGGCCGCATCGGTGCCGGTCCAGTTGAACAGGCCCGAGGTCTTGAACAGCGCGTCCAGCTCCTTGGCCACTTCCGCGGCCTCGGCGTACTGCAGCGGCAGCAGGCGGATGCTCACCTGGGTGAAGTAGTCCGCATCCAGCGTGCGCACCATCTCGGCGATCTTCTCGACGTTGGCGGCGCGGTCGACCACGATCAGGTGCTTGTTGGCCGGGTCGTTGGTGATGGCCGCCTGCGGGCCGACGAAGTTGCGCAGCGTGTTGACCAGCTGGCTGGCCTGCACGAACTTGAGCGGGATGATCTGCATGACCACCGAGGACGGGCCCGCGCCCTGCAGCGGCACGGCGTCGCGCGAGGCGTTGGCGTCGCGCATCACCTTGTAGGTCTTGCCCTGGCGCACGATGGCGATGTTGGCCGTGGCCAGCGCGGCCTCCAGCGTGTTGAAGATGTCGCCCATGCTGATCGCGCCGGTGCTCTTGAGCGTGATGCGCCCTTGCACCGACGGATCGATGATGTAGTCCAGCTTCAGGATGTCGCCCAGGATGACCTGGATCACGTCGTACAGGTCGGCGTTGTCGAACTTCAGCGTCACCCCGGGGTTGGGGGTGTTGCTCAGCTGCACGGCCGGGCTGGTGGCCGGGCCGGCGCCTGCGGCCGGGGCTGGTGCCGGGCCGGCTGCGCCAGCGGCGGCGGGGTTGCCGGCGGGCTGGGGCAGGCCCATGAGGCCGCCGGCGCCCAGGGCCGCAGGCGCGGCTGGCGCAGCCGCGCCCTGGGCGGGGGCCGGCGCGGCGGCCGGCGCCGGGCTGTTGCCGGCGGGAGCGGCCGGCCGGGGCGCCGACAGCAGGTTGCCAAAGGGATTGAGGGGCTGCTGCGCCAGCGCGCCGGGCGCGGACAACAGCGCCAGTGCCGGCGTCAGCAAGCCGGCCACGGTGAGCTTGAGAAGCGACGACGGTGCGGAAGATTGTTTCATTGTCACGTTCGGAAAAAGCGGGGCTCTACGGCTTGGCGGCGGTGGGGCTGCCGGGGCGGGCGGCAGCGGTGGCGGCAACGGGCTCGGGCGGGGCGGGCGCGTGGATGGCGGCAAAGCGCGCCGTCACCGCCAGCTGCTGGCTGGAGCGCGCGGTGTCGGGCACCACGCGCAGCTCGATGGCCTGCACCTGCATCAACTTCGGCGCGCTGGCCAGGGCCGCCTGCAGGCGCGGCAGCTGCTGCGGCACGGCGGTGAAGCGGGCGCTGACCTCGATGCGCCCGGCGCCGGCCCGGGCGGGCGCCGCCGGGTCGAAAAACTCGATATTTTCCATGTAAAGCGAACGCAGCAGCGCATCCAGCTCGGCCTGCAGGCTGGCCAGGGCCTGCTGCGGTTGCTCGTCGCTCCACAGGCGCGGCGCCAGGGCGGCGTGGCTGGGGGCCAGCTCGTCGTGGCTGCGGCGCACCTTGGCGTCCAGGCGCAGCACCTCGCGGTCGCGCTCGCGCTGCGCCTGCAGCTCGGTGGCCTGCTGGCGCCGCTCCAGGTAGCCGCCCAGGCGCTGGTCGGCCAGCGTGGCCAGCAGCAGCACCACGATCAGCGGCAGGGCGAAGTAGCGGATGCCGTGCTGGCGCTGGAATCTCTTGAGGTCGCGTTTCATGCTCCGCCCTCCCGGGCCGGGGTGGATGCGGCGGGCGCGGGCGGCGCTGCGGCGGGCGCTTCGGGCGGCAGGCGCTGGGCCTGCAGGTGGATGGCAGGCGCAGCGTCGGCCAGGAATTCGGGCACCGGCAGGTCGGACAGCGGGCCGTAGCCGGGCAGCTGCTGCTGGCGCAGGGCCTGCACGCTGGCGTCGTCGCCCTGGCCGGCAAAGGCCAGCGTGCCTGCGTCCGAGCGCAGGTACAGCAGCGTGGCCGGCGGGGGCGGGAAGTGCGTGGCCACGCGCGCCAGGCCCAGCAGGGCGCCATCTTCGGCCTGCAGCGCCTGCGCGGCACGCACGGCGTCGGCCATCTGCAGGGTGCGCGCCTTCAGCGCGCGCGCCTGGGCCACGCGCGGCGCGTCGGCGCCGGGCCGCCGTGCTGTCGTCCTCGATCTGCTGCTGCAGCTGGCCGTCGTGCCAGACCATGGCGCCCAGGGCCAGGGCGCCCAGCACGCCCAGGGCCACGCTCAGGCCCTTGAGCGTGCTGCCCAGCTCCTCGTGGGTGGCGCGCACGGTGATGCCTTCCAGGGCCGAGCGCCACAGCTGCCACAGCCGCTCGCCCTCGCTGGCGCGCTTGAGGGCCTGCCAGCGCAGGCCGGGCAGCTCCTGCGCCGGGCGCTCGGCCGCCAGCAGGGCGGTGGGTGGGGAGGAGGCGGCGCCAGCGCCGCCCGCCAGCCCGGCCAGTTCGGCACCCACGACACCCGCCAGTGCGGCGCCCAGGTCGCCTGCAGCCAGCACGCGCGAACGCACCAGCGTGCCGCTGGCGCCGTAGATGTGCAAAAAAGCCTGCGGCCGGGGCGCGGCCAGCTCCTCGACCACGACCTTGAGCGCGCCGCCGGCGCGCGCCGCCTCGCGCTGGAACAGCTGCGCGCGCGCGTACAGCTCGACCAGCTGCAGGCCGCATTGCTGGCTGATGCGCTCGAGCTCGGCCAGCCAGTCCTTGTGGATCCAGAGCATGCCGGGCTGCGCGGCGGCGCCGAACGTGTCAGCCTGGGTGCGCACGTCGGCCGCGGCAAAGGGCAGCAGGGCTGCCGCGGGCGTGCCCGGCTGCGACGGCGCCATGACGCCCAGGATGTCGCCAGCCAGCACCCAGTGGGCGCGCGTGGCGGGCGGCAGCTGCCACTGCTGGGCGCATTGCTGCAGCTGCTCCTGCACGCTGGACAGGAAGGCATCACCGGCCGGCAGCGCGCGCTGCTCGTCGTGGGCGCGCCGCCAGCCCAGCGGGCCGCGCTGCAGATGCAGCAGGTGCAGGCAGTCGGGAGTCAGCGACAGCACGAGCTGATGCCGGCTCAGGCCTGGGAACGGGCGGATACGCATGGGGGGAAGGGAAAAATGGAAAAGAACGTGAAAAGGATGAAGACAGGGGCGCCTGGGGGTGCAGCGGCGGGCGCGCTCAGCGCCTGGACGCCCCCGGATCCAGCCATTGGTCGACGATGGCAAAACCGCCATTTTCACCGGCAATCAGCGCCACCAGTTCCTCGCCCCCCGCAGCGCTGCCGGCCACGCGCAGCCGCGCCTGCACGGCCGTGGTGGCGGTGCCCGGCGGGTATGCGGTCAGGCCGGTGGCCTGCAGCCAGGGCTGCGCCTGCTCGGCACTGATGGGGCCGGCGCGGCGCAGTGCGGCCAGGCGCTGCAGCTGCTCGTCGGTGACGTTGTTGCCCAGGGCCTTGATCACGGGCAGCGGCGTGCGCTCCAGGTGGACGCGCTTGCTGCCGTTGCCCACCAGCACCAGCGCCGCCAGCCCGGGCAGGCCGCGCGTGCCGTCGCCCTGGGCGAGGGCGGCGGGAAGCCCGGGCCACTGCAGCAGCTCCTGCAGGCTGGTGAAGCCTGGCTGGCCGCCGCGCAGTCCGCTCAGGCGTTCGCGCAGCACCATGATCTTGCGCGCCAGCGCCTGCGCGGCAGCCGGCGTCGGCAGCGCCTGCGGCCAGCAGCAGGCGCTGCCACTCGGGCTCGGTGAGCAGGTTGGCATCGGGCAGTCCGGTCACGTCGCGCAGCTGCACCGCCACGGCCAGGCCGTTCAGGCGCACGCGCTGCTCGGGGCCGTCGGCGCGCCACAGTGGCCAGTCGCGCAGTAGCGCATCGCGCGGGTCCAGCCGCAGGGCATCGACGGCGTGCGTGATCGACAGCTGCGCGGCTGCCTCCTGGGCGGCGCCCGAGAGTGCGTAGTGCTCCTGCAGCTGCGCTTTCTCGCGCGCCAGCAGCTGGGTGTCGATGCGCAGGCCGACGCTGGCGCCCAGCACCACGGTGGCCACCACCGCCAGCAGGCCCAGCACGAACAGCAGCACGTAGCCGCGCTGACCCGCCGGGCGCGGGCCGGCCGGCCGGTGCGGGGCTGCGGGGCTGGCGCGCCTGCAGTTCATCGGCCGCCTTTCGCGCCGGTGCGGGCGGAATAGACCTGCGCCGGCATGTCCGCGCGCAGGCCCGACAGCGCCAGGCGCATCAACGGCGGCGCATCGGGCCCGTCCCACTGCGCCACCCAGCGCGGCTGCGTGCGCCCATCGGCCTGCCGCACCTGCGCCAGCAGCGAAAAGCTGCAGGCGCGCAGGCCGCTGGCCAGCACCTGGCCGCCCTGCCACTGCGGCGCGGGCGCTGTGGTGCCAGGCGCGGCCACCTCGGGCAGGGCGCTGACCGAGTGCAGCAGCTGCAGCTGGTCGTCGGCCGCCGGCGTGCAGGCCAGCCGCACGCGCGCCAGCGTTGGCGCTGCGGCGCCTGCGCCGTAGGGGTATAGGGTGTCGAACTCCAGGAAGCTGCCGTCCGAGCGCACCACGCCGGCGCGTGACGCCCACTCGTGGCGCAACGACGCGTTCGGCGGCACGCACGTCGGCGCGGGCCTCGCTGCGCCGGGCGCTGCGATGCTGGTAGTCGAGCATGCCCGACAGCGCCGAAGCGCCCACCAGCGCCACCAGCGCGGACACGGCCAGCGCAACGATCAGCTCCAGCAGCGTGAAGCCGACCTGCGGGCGGGGGCGGGGTGCCTGGCGCTTCATCGCGGCGGCCCGGGCGGCGCCGGTGGTGGCTGCGGCGCGGCAGCGCCGGGTGCGGAGGCCGCGCCGCGCACCGGCGCGCTGGTGCGCAGCGTGCTCAGGCGGTAGGACTGCTGGGCGCCCTTGGGGCCCCAGAACACTTCGATTTCGAGGTGTTCGAGTTTTTGCTGGAAGTTGGGCAGGCGCGCGCGCTGTGCGTCCGTCAACAGCGCCACCGGCGTCAGGCGCAGGCGATAGCCGAAGTCCTGGCCGGCGTAGCGCTCCTCGCCCGGGTCGGCGGCGATCTGGAAGTCCGGCTGCGCCAGCGCTTCGTCCAGCTTGGCGCGTGCCAGCTGCATGGCGGCCGTGTGGACGGCCAGGCGCTCCTCGGTGCGGCGCACTGCCCGAGACGGTGGTGAAGGCCAGCGCCAGGCCGACGCCCACCAGCGTCATCGCCACCAGCACCTCCAGCAGCGTGAAGCCGCGCTGGCGCCGCGTGCGGTCAGGAATCGGCCGCCGCAAGGGGGAGTCTTTCAATGCGGCCACTGATGGCCTGCAGGCGGAACTGCGCGCGCTGGCCCGAGGGGGTCTGCATGACGAAAGCCGCCTCGCGCACGGTGCCGTCGGGCAGGAACATGAGCCTGAGCGTGTCCCCGCCCTCGGCGCCCGCCGCCGCGCGGGGGGCGGCGGCGCTCCACTGGTAGCCGCGCGGCAGCTGCAGCGTCGGGGCGGCGGGGCTGGCCAGGGTGCCGGCATCGAAGTCGAGCACCGCCGCCACCGGACGCCCGCCCAGCACGGCCTTGTTGCGCAGGCGCAGCAGCTGCTGCTGGGTGCGGTCCAGCCACTGGCGCTCGTGCATGCGCGAGGACAGCCGGTCCACCGAGGCGATGGCCAGCCCGGTGCCTATGCCCACCAGCACCAGCACCAGCAGCAACTCCAGCAGGGTGAAGCCTGCCGCCTTGCGGTTCATGGTCGAGAAGGGGTGCGGCGCGCCGCGTCAGTCCCAGCTGTGGATGTCGGCCGCGTCGCCGCTGCCGCCTTCCTTGCCGTCCGAGCCCAGCGAGGACAGCTCGTAGTCGGATTTCTCGCCCGGCGCCTTGTAGACGTAGCTGTTGCCCCAGGGGTCCTTGTCCACGCGCTTCTTCAGGTAGGGGCCGCGCCACTTGGCGGCAGCGTCGGCATCGGCGGGCTTTTCGCTCAGCGCGGCCAGGCCCTCTTCGGTCGTGGGGTAGCGCGACATGTCCAGCCGGTAGGTGTCCAGCGCCGCGCCGACCATCTCGATCTGCGTGCGCGCGGCCTTGACCTTGGAGGCGTCGAGCTGGCCGAACAGGCGCGGGCCGACCAGCGAGGCCAGCAGGCCCAGGATGACCATGACGATCAGGAGCTCGATCAGCGTGAAGCCGCGCGCGCGGCGCGGCAGGCGGGGGGATTTCATGGGGGAGGGGTTCCTGTGGCCCTACAGGGGTATGTCGTTGATCGAAAAAATGGCGGTCAGCATGGACACCACGATGCCGCCGATCAGCCCGCCCATGACCAGGATCATGACCGGCTCGAACAGCGCCACCAGGCTGCGCGTGGCCTTCTGGATGTCCTTTTCGTACTGGTCGGCGATGCGGATCAGCATGCTGTCGAGCGAGCCGGCCTCCTCGCCCACCGTGGCCAGCTGGCCCAGCAGGCGCGGGAACAGCGGGTCGGCGCGCACCGGCGCAGCCACGCCCTTGCCCTCCTGCACGGCCCGCACCAGGCGGTCGAGCGCGCGGCGCAGCGGGATGTGGTCGGTCAGCTCGCGCACGATGCGCATGCCGGTCAGTATCGGAACGCCGCTGGCCAGCAGGAGTTCCCCAGGTGCGGCAGATGTGCGCCAGCTGCACCTTCAGCATCAGCGGCCCCAGCACCGGCACGCGCAGGAGCGCCAGCTGCCAGCGCTCGCGCCAGGCCTCGTCGCGCAGCGCATAGGCCATGCCGAAAACCGCCGCTGCCAGCGCCAGCCCCAGCAGCGCCCCGTAGCTCTTGAGGAAGTTGCCGGTATCGATCAGCAGCTGCGCCGGCAGCGGCAGGGCCTGGTTCATGTCCTGGAAGATCTGGCCGAACTTGGGCAGCACGAACACCGTGAGGCCCAGCAGCGCGCAGATGCCGAAGACGAACAGCACTAGCGGGTAGATGGACGAGGTGACCAGGAAGGAGCGGAACTCGATGCTGCGCGCGTAGAACTCGACCAGCCGGTGCATGACCACCGGCAGCACGCCGCCTTCCTCGCCGGCGCGCACCATGTTCACGTACAGCCGCGGGAATGCGCCGGGGTGGCGCTGGAAGGCGTCGGCCAGGGTGTTGCCCTTTTCCACGTCCAGCACCACCTCCTGCATCACGGCGCGCAGGTGCGGCTGCTCGATGGTGCCCTGGGTGATGTGCAGCGCACGGTCCAGCGGCAGCCCGGCGTCCAGCAGCGTGAGCAGCTGCTCGGTCGTGGCCAGCACGTGCTTCATGCCCACGCGCCGGCGCCGCCCGCCAGCCACGCCCCAGGCCGGCGCGCCGGGCGCGGCTTCCGCGGGGGTGGTGGCGGCCGGCTGCTGCGGCGGTGCCTGTCTGGCGGGCGCGCCGGGCAGCGCGCCTGCGTCCGCCTTGGGCCTGGGCCTCATGCCAGCTCCTGGCGGGTCACGCGCGCCAGCTCCTCCAGCGTGGTCACACCGTCCAGCACCTTGCGGATGCCGTCGGCGCGCATGCTGCGCACGCCCTCCTGCGTGGCCACGCGGCGCACGCCCTCGGCGGGCAGCTTCTTGATGATGGCTTCCTTGATGGCGGTGCTCATGGGCAGCATTTCGTAGATGCCGGTGCGCCCGATGTAGCCCGACTGGCCGCAGTGGTGGCAGCCGCGGCCGTGGAACAGCTGCGCCACCGCGCTGGCGTCCACGCCTTCCTCGGCCATGAACAGCCGGTCGGCCTCGGTGGGCGCGGCGGCCTGTTTGCAGTGCGGGCAGATCACGCGCACCAGGCGCTGCGCCACGATCAGCACCACCGAGGAGGCGATCAGGTAGCTCTCCACGCCCATGTCCATCAGCCGGTGCGGGGCGCCAAACGAGTCGTTGGTGTGCAAAGTTGATAGCACCAGGTGGCCTGTCAGCGCCGACTGGATCGAGATTTCGGCCGTTTCCCGGTCGCGCACCTCGCCCACCATGATGATGTCCGGGTCCTGGCGCACGATGGAGCGCAGCGCGCTGGCGAAGGTGAGGTCGATCTGCGGCTTGACCTGGATCTGGTTGATGCCGTCGATCTGGTACTCCACCGGATCCTCGACCGTGATGATCTTGTTTTCCGGCCGGTTGACGCGGCTGAGCGCCGCGTACAGCGTGCTGGTCTTGCCGCTGCCCGTCGGCCCGGTGACCAGGATCATGCCGTGCGGCTGCGTGATGGCCGCCTCCAGCACCGCCTGGTGGTCGGGGGCCAGGCCCAGAGACTCCAGGCTCATCAGGCCGGGGCCCTGGTCCAGCAGCCGGATCACCATGCTCTCACCGTGCGCGGTGGGCACGGTGGATACGCGCATGTCGATCTGGCGGCCGGCCATCTCGGCCTGCATGCGCCCGTCCTGGGGCAGTCGGCGCTCGGCGATGTTCATCTTGGCGCGCAGCTTCAGGTGCGAGATCGCCGGCGTGTACATGCGCCTGGGCGGCGACTCGGCGTCGAACAGCACGCCGTCGATGCGGTAGCGCACGCGAAAGCGCTGCTGCGAGATCTCCAGGTGCAGGTCGGAGGCGCGACTTTCCACGGCGCGCAGCAGCAGCGCCTGCACCAGGCGCACCACCGGCGCGTCCTCGGCCAGCGCCTTGAGCGTCTCCAGGTCGTCGTCCGGGTCGTCGCCGCCATCATGCGCGGCGTCAAAGCCCAGGCCGTCCAGCGCATCGCTGCGGTAGGCCTGCTCCAGCCCCGAGTTGATCCACTGGCGCGGCGCCAGCGACAGCTGCAGCGGCACCGGGAAGAACTGGCGCAGGGCGTCCAGCGCGGCAAGGGGGACCGGGACGGCGGCGGCTACGCTGGCGGCTTCCTCATTGACCGATAGCGGCAGCAGGCCATGGGTGCGCAGGAAGGCTGATGACAAGCCAGGAACCGGGACGATGGCGGCAAGTGTCTGGCCCATCGTATTCAGGAGGGGCGCCTGCAGCAGGCGGGAAGACTCGGCCAGGAGCTCATCCTCCTGGGTGTGGGGTTCGGCGGCGTCGGGGGGCAGGCTGCTCATGGTGATGGTGAGAGGCCGCGCGCTGTGGCGGAGGACGGCCGGGCAATGGTCGAAAGGCCCGCTATCCGGAGATGGGGGATGGCCTGAAGGCAACAAAAGAGAGTGGGCGCAAGGCGGCGAGCGCGAGCGAAAAGCAGGGCGCCTGATTGCGCTCATGGCCGGGCCCCGCGCGCGGCTGGCCATTGTAGCGAGGCGGCCTCGGGCAGTGCGGGGCCCGGCTCGCGCCCAGCGGCAGGGCGATAGAATCGCAGCTCCTGCCGGGCCATGAGCCCGGCTTTTTACTGCAGCGTATTCAGCCAGCCCAGCCGCAGTGCGCGAGATCTGTCACGGTAAGGCTGCGTGTGGCCGAGGCGGATTTTCCATCCCTGCGTGCCCTGCCCGTCAAGATTCTCCGACCCATGCACATCAGCGAGGCAGCGATCATTCCCTACCAGGCCAGCCCGGTGCCCACAGCGCGCGCTGTCCTGGTCTTTGCTCCCCATCCGGACGACGAGGTCTTCGGTTGCGGCGGTGCGCTGGCGCTGCACGCCGCCGCCGGGCATGCCGTGCACGTAGTGCTCCTGACGGCTGGCGGCTTCCAATCGCAGCCGGACGACGGGGCTGGCTACTCGGGTGAGCGCCTGGCAGAAAGCGCCCGTGCCGCAAGGGTGCTGGGCCTGGAAAGTCCGCGCTGCTGGCGCCTGGCCGACCGCGATGTGCAATATGGCGAGGAGCTGGTGCGGCGCATGCTGGACGCCATTGCCGAACTGCAGGCCGATGTGGTCTATGCCCCGTCGCCCTGGGAGCTGCACCCCGACCACCGTGCCACCTGCCTGGCAGCCCTGGAAGCTGCGCGGCGCCTGGGCGGCACACTGACTTTGTGCTTATACGAGGTCAGCGCTCCTTTGCGGCCCAATTGCCTGGTGGATATCACGCCGGTCTGGCAAGCCAAACAGGCCGCAATGCAGGAATTCGCCAGCCAGGAAGCCCATTTGCCGTATGCAAGCTTCATTGGCGCACTGAACCGTTTCCGCGCCTTGACCCTGCACCCTGGTGCGCAGCGGGCCGAGGCCTTCGAGTGTTTGCAGGCGGGGCAGCTGCAAGCCGGCGGCCGGCTGTTGATCGAAGGCGAGCGGGAGCGGCTGCTGTCGCGTGGCATCGCCGTGCTGCCGAAGGATGCGCCCCTGGTGTCGGTCATCGTGCGCAGCATGGGGCGTCCGACGCTGGCCCAGGCGCTGCAATCGCTGGCCCTGCAGACCCACAGCCATCTGGAGGTGGTCCTGGTGGACGCTGCCGGGGACGGCCTCCCTGGGGTGGATCTTCAAGGCTACCCCCTGCCGGTGCGGCGCGTGTCCATGGGGAAGCAACTGCCTCGTGCCGAGGCCGCCAATGCCGGGCTGCGGGCTGCCGGCGGTGAATTCCTGATTTTCCTGGACGACGATGACTGGTTCTATCCCGATCACGTTGCCAAGCTGGTACTGGCCAGCCGGCGCAACCCTGCCTTCAAGGCGGTGCACACTGCCATCGAGTGCGTAGATGAGGCCGGGCAGCCGCAAGGCGAAATTTTTGATTTCCCTTATGCCCCGGGTGAGTTGCGCTACGGCAACTTTCTCCCAATCCATAGCGTCCTGTTCCACCGCAGCTTGCTGGATGAGGGCTGCGCCTTCGATCCAGCTTTTGATCTGTATGAGGACTGGGACTTCTGGCTGCAACTGGAGACGCGCTCGGCATTCGCCTTCGTTCCCGGCGTATCGGCGGCCTATCGCATCCAGGCCGGCTCGGGCGAAGGCGTTCGTACGGACGAGCAGCGCTCGCGCGCGGCCACGGCGCAGCTGTATGCCAAATGGCAGGTCTTGCAGACGCAGCAGACATTCACCGAGCTCATAGGCCGCGCGGTAGCGCGCCGCAATTTGCTGCGCCAGCTGGGGCATAGCGGGCGTGAACTGCAAAGTGTGACGCGGCAACTCGATGTCCAGCAGCGCCAGGCACTGGCTGCGCAGCACCAGGCGGATCAGGCGCGCCAGGATGCGCACCAGCTGCGCGAGGCGCATGACCAGGCATGTGCCGGGCGTGATATAGCGCTGGGGCAGATGCAGCAAGCCATGGAAGATTGCCGGCAGGCGTGGCAGGCGCATGCCACCGTCCAGGGCGACTGGGCGCGCGAGCATGTCCTGCGCGACCAGGCGCAAGGCCTGGCGGCCACCCTGCAGCGAGAGCTGGAGCTGGCGCGCAACCACGCTGCCAATGTTCAGCAGGCCCTGGACGCAACGCGCGTGGCCGCCGCTGCCGCGCAGCAGGAGTCTGCTGCGCTGCTGGCCAGCCGTTCCTGGCGCTGGGCCAAGCCGCTGCGCACGGTTGCCCGGGGGCTGCATGCCGTGCGCTCCGTGCATGCGGCGGCGCGAGCCGCGCGTGCGCGCGGCGCGGGAATGGGTACGTTGGTCGCCCGTACGGCGCAGATCTGGCGCCGCGAAGGCCTGGCAGGCGTGCGCCTGCGCGTGCGCCGCCTTCTGCACCCTGCGGCAGTCCCGGACACGGCTGCGGCCAGCGCGAGCGACCGCGGATCGGCCGCAGGAACGGAACGCGGCTACACCGCATGGGTGGCTGCGCACGACACTCTGGGTGCGGCAGAGCTGGCCCTGCTGCAGCAGCAGGCCGGGCAGCTGGGTGCTCAGCCTTTGATCTCCATCATCATGCCGGTCTACGGTCCCCAGGACGATGACTTGCTGCGCGCCATTGCCTCGGTCCGCGCGCAGATCTATCCGCACTGGGAGCTGTGCATCTGTGACGACGCCTCGCCTGACGAGGGTACGCGCGCGCTGCTGCACGCCCAGGCCGCCCAGGAGCCGCGCATCCGCCTGGCCTTCCACCAGAGCAACCAGCACATTTCGGCTGCCAGCAACACTGCCATGGGGTTGGCGCAGGGAGACTGGATCGCCTTCCTCGACCAGGATGACGAGCTGCGCCCGCATGCCCTGCTGAGCGTCGCCCAGGCGCTGCAGCAACATCCGCAGGCGCGCGTTCTGTATTCAGACGAGGACAAGATCGACGGCCAGGGCCGGCGCTTTGACCCCTATTTCAAGCCTGACTTCAACCTTGGCCTGCTGCGTTCGCACAACTACATGTGCCACTTTGCCGTCTACCAGCATGCCCTGGTGCGCCAGCTTGGCGGGCTGCGCAAGGGCCTGGAAGGTGCGCAGGACTACGATCTGGTGCTGCGTGCCGTGGACGCGGTGCCGCGCGAGGCGGTCATCCATATCCCGCGCATCCTCTACCACTGGCGTACTGCGGTGGGCAGCACGGCGTCCGGGCACGGTAACAAATCCTACGCATTCAAGGCCGGCCAGCGTGCGCTGCGCGAACACCTGCAGCGCCGCAGCCTGAAGGGGGACATTGCCGAGGCAGCCGAAGCCCCCGGGATGTACCGCATCACCTGGCAGCGTCCGCAGCCCGCACCGCTGGTCAGCATCATCATTCCGACGCGCAATGGACATGCCATCCTGCGCCAATGCCTGGACAGCCTGCGCCAGACTGCTTATCCGAACTACGAGGTCATCGTGGTGGACAACGGCAGCGACGAGCCAGCCACACTTGAGCTGCTGGCCGAACGCAGCCGCAGCGGCCAGATTCGCGTGGAGCGTGATGACAGCCCGTTCAATTTCTCCGCCCTGAACAACCGCGCCGTGCACCAGGCCGCTCGGGGCGAGTTCGTGCTCCTGATGAACAACGACATCGAGATCACCCATTCCGAGTGGCTCGACGAGATGGTCGGGCCGGCCATGGAGCCCGGCGTGGGCTGCGTTGGCGCACGCCTGTGGTACCCAGACGGGCGGCTGCAGCACGGTGGTGTGATCCTGGTGTGCGGGGTGGCCGGCCATGCGCACAAATTCCTGCCCAAGGGCCAGCACGGCTACATGGGCCGGGCCGTCCTGGCGCAGGACTTCGTGGCCGTCACCGCTGCCTGCCTGTTGGTGCGCCGCAGCATCTACGACGAGGTGGGGGGGCTCGATGAGGGATTGGCCGTGGCTTTCAATGACGTGGACTTCTGCCTGAAGGTCCACCATGCCGGCTATCGCAACCACTGGACGCCCCATGCGCAGCTGGTACACCACGAGTCTGTCACGCGCGGCTATGAAGATACGCCGGAAAAACAGCAGCGCTTCAAGGGCGAGATTGACACGCTGCAGTCACGCTGGAGTGCGTTGATTGCCCATGACCCCTGCTACAACCCCAACTTGACGGCGCAAGCGGAAGACTTCTCGCTGGCGTGGCCGTCCGGGGTGAGCTTCGAGCGACTGGACGCCCGATGAGTTCTGCCGTCCAATGCCTGCCGACACCAGCCGCTTCCGGAGCGGGAGCCGACCGGCTGGCGAAAATTTTGCCGCTGCTGGCCTGCCCGGCCTGCCGGGGAGGGCTGCAGCGCGTCGATGCCGGTAGCGTGCGCTGCCGTGGCTGCAGCGCCTGCTATCCAGTGCGGGAGGGGGTTCCCATCCTGCTGCCTGCCACTCTGCAGGAGCCGGGTGTCGGCAGTGCCGATGCCGACGATCCCGTGTCCCGCCATCCGTACAGCCCCAGCGCGCTGGAGATCATCCAGTCCCACAAGGACGGCTGGGTGCTCGACCTTGGCGCTGGCGGCAAGCTGCAGCGCTGGGACAACGTGCTGCAGGTGGACATCTTTCGCTACCCCATGACCGACGTCGTGGCCACGGCCGATTGCCTGCCCTTCCGGGACAATGCCTTCACGGCCGTCGTCAGCCAGGCTGTCTTTGAGCACCTGCAATACCCGGAAGCGGCCGCCGTCGAAATCCGGCGCGTGCTGCAGCCGCACGGGACGCTGCGTATTGATACCGCCTTCCTGCAGCCTGAGCACGGCTACCCGCACCATTTCTACAACGCGACCGAAACGGGACTGCGGCATTGGTTCCGTGAATTTGACATCCAGTGGAGCGGAGTCGATACGTACCAACACCCCAAGTGGGCGCTGAGCTGGTTCCTGGACGTTTACCTGGATCGTCTGCCTGATGAGCACGCAGCAGTGATCCGGCAATCGAGTGTCGGTCAGTTGAATGAAGCGCTGCGGCTCCTGGCGCAAGGGGAGGCCAGGGCGCACGACGGGGCGCTGCTGGCGGCACTGGATGCACTGCCCCAACATGAACTGCGCACGCTTGCGGCTGGCGTGTGCATCCAGGGCCGCAATCCGGCCAAGCCTCTCGCGTTGGACGCGCCGTGCGCTGCCACAGGGTCCCGGCAACCCGCCTCTGCCGAGGCCGACCGGGAGTTCCAGGTTCTGCGCCAGGAGGTTCTCGCGTTGCGCGAACAGGCGCAAGCGCTGCAGGAAACCAGGGACCTCGCGCTGGACCGTGGCAACTACCTGGCACAGGTGGCGTATTTCAATGTTGACGTCAGGTTGTTGCAAACCATGACCCTGCGGGCCCGGATGCACTTCGCACTGGGCGCCTTGGCACGCTTGCTTATGCCCCCGAAGTTTTGGCTGGGCATGCGGGCAAGGCGCCAGCGCCAGCGGTCTGCGGTACAACCTGCCACACAGGAAGATGCGCCATTCTTCACCGTCGTCGTGGCCCCCGGCGACGTGAACTCGCTCATCAAGGCATTCTTCTCCCTGACCCACCAGAGCTTCACGGGTTGGGAGCTGATCGTGACCGAATATTCTGGCCAGCCCGTGGCGGTGCGAAACGTGCTGCAGGACTTCGCCGCGCTGGACCGGCGCGTCCGTGTGCTCAAGTCCCCCGGGAGGGATGCGGTGGAGCTGGCGCAACGTGCGCCTGCAGGGGCCCGCGGACGCTACCTGTTGAACCTGCCGGCGGGCTCCGCGTTGACCAGCAAGGCCCTGCAAACCATATTCACCTTGCTGCGCAGCCGTCCTGATACCGCAATGGTGCTTGCTGATTACGAGTATTCGGAGGATGACGGCACACCACCCATGCGCTGCCATGCTGCTCCACCGGATCCACTGGTTGCAGCGGAGGCCGGGGAGTTCGCCTTTGCCGTGCGGGCGGTATCCACCCAGGCTGGCCCCGCCCCGGCTTTTGCCTACATTCCCGAGGTGCTGTTCCGCCAAGCCGGGAGCGCTGCCTGAACCCGATGCTCCAGGGAGGGAGCTTGCTCCTTTTGAGGTGCAAGGCAGGCCGCCTGGTGCGGCTTGCCCGCGGCTGCGGAAGGTTTTTTTGGGGCTGCGTGGCAGGTGCGCAACACAATGAAGTTTTGTGTGCCCAGGGTCACAGGCGTTCAGGGCGGATGCTAGCGCACGTAACGTTCTCTGCTACGATTGCGCCAACCCGGGTACTCAGCAAGTGACCCTCTTGGGTTGTCGGCCTGTGCAAGTAGGCTATCGCCACGTGGTAGTGTGGTTTGTTTTAACTTTCAACTGGAGAAGCGAAGTGTTCAAAAAACGTTATGTCGCCGCCGCCGCCTGCGCCTTGGCCATGGTGGGTACAGCTAACGCCGTGCAAGTGAGCCGTGACGGTGTGGGTGACTTCCTGATCGCCCCGGCCTATTTCATCGGTGGCGGCATGACCACCGACCTGAAGGTGATCAACACCAGCGCTACCGACTCCGTCGTGGCCAAGGTTATTTTCCGTGATCAGGTTACTTCCGCCGAAGTGCTGGACTTCTTGATCTACCTGTCGCCCTCCGACGTGTGGAATGGTACCGTTTCGTGCGAAGCTGCTGACGCCAATGGCCAGTGCACGCGCTCCGTCGTGACCAGCGCTGACGACAGCATCCAGCTGGAAAGCAGCGCCCAGTTCGCATCTGCTTCGAACCCCGCCCGCATCGTGAACGACTCCGCTACTGCGAGCGTCACCGGCCGCGTCTCCCTGCCTAACCAGGGTTACGTTGAAGTCGTGATGGGCAGCGCCTACGCGGTTGCTCCCTTCCGTCCTGGCGTGTCCAAGGCCAACATCCTGGCTGCCCATGACGCAGCTGCTGCGCTGGTTCCCGCCAACGCCACCCCGAACGTGATGACGGGTGCCGTGACGGTGAGCGCACCTGGCGTCGGCTCTGCCACGCTGCCCATGCTGGCTCTGGCTGACTACGACAACAGCGACAACGTTCGCATTGGCGTGCTGTCTGGCCTGGACGTGCCGACCCAGCGTACGCCCGTGGCTGACGTTGAAGAAGCTCTGTGGGCCAACAACTTCGCCATCCCCTACTCGGTTGGCGCAGGCAAGCTGTCCCTGGCTACGTTCACGTTCCCGACCAAGCTGTCGTACAACCGTCGCCAAGACGGCCAGTATCCGTTTGCTGAAGCTGCAGCACCTGCCTATGGCAAGACCTGCATCACTGCAAACGTGTACGACAACTCGGAAAACACCATCCTGGGCAACATCTTCAACGTGTCGCCGCTGCCCCCGTCGCCCCAGACTTGCCTGGATGAGTTCCAGTGGCTGGTCCTCGGCGGCAACATTAACACGGGCAACTTCGGCGAAGGCTGGGCTCGTATCAGCTTCCGCAACCCGTTCCCGGCTGCTGCCCAAGTGCGCACTCCTGGCGACAGCTCCAACGTGGGCCGCTCCGGTGTTCCTGCCATCGCTACCTACATGATCAAGGATGTGGCAGCAGGCAAGTTCTCCTGGGCTTACGCCTCCAAGACCCGTTAAGCTTTAGTGCTTGAAGGTTGAAAGCGGGGACGGCATTGGCTGTCCCCGCTTTGTTTTTTTTGTATTTTGCTGGTGTTGGTATGCAAAAATTTCTGAGCTTGTGCAGGTACGTCGCTCTAGGCCTGCTTTTATCTTTGGCGGGAGCGGCACACGCTCAGTTTGTGTCTCTGCACCGATTCCCTGTTGTTTACACGATCAGTTCGGCGCTGGATGCGAGCGGGAATATTTTCTTTACCAGGACTCCAGAGTTATTTGGTTTCAAGGATCAATTCGCTCCTTCTGGTGTGAGCGGATGTGTCATTGGTTATCCTGAGTTTCGACAGCTGTGCCAGACCGTTGATGGCGGTTTTGGCTTCATGTTGGGCGATTACTCGGACCATAGTCAATTTCGCGTATACATTCCTGCTGGAACCACATTTTTCGGGCTTTCAGGATTTCTGCCTCAATATACTGAATATGCCGCAGTTGTGAAGATGGATACCCCTCCCGGGCGAATTGCACCTTTGAGCCCCCCGGAGTATGAAGCCGCCAAGCGGGACCAGAAGATCGACATCGATTTCGGCCGGCTCTTGAATGGCGAAGAACGGCTCATGGTGCATGATGGCGGCGGCGTCATCAGCCTTTCAGGCACGGCTCGCATGAGCGCCAACCCGCTCCCCACCGGACGCTGGCTCTACGTCAGGGTGCTCAATGGAGCCTTCATCAACAGCTTGCGCGCTTCCTATGAAGTGAACCAGGCCCAGTATCGTGCCTGGTACGACAATGCTGTCGCGACCGGATTGTTTGGCACCGATGGCGACCCGAGGGAGGGTGCTGCTCCGGTGGGGCCGCCAGCGCTCCAGGGGATCACGCTGTCCGCTTCCAGCTGGACCGTCGGCTCTGGTGCTGCGCCCGTGTTGACGGTGACAGCCAACCCGGCCGGTGCCGCACTGCCTGGAAATTGCACGGTCAGCCCCTCGGGTGTCTTGACGCTCGGCGTGAGCACGGGTTCGACGGCTGCGATCACGATCAACACGCAGGCTGCCGCGGCACTGGCAAATTCCCGGACCGATTTTGTCGTCAATTGCGCTGGCAAGACGGCCAATTTCACCGTCGTTCAGGCCGGTACGCCTCCCGCTGCGGTGGCGACTGCAACCGTCAGGGAGATGCAGCAGTCCCCCGGCGCTCCTGCAGTGCTGCTGCTGGACGTCACCCATCCGACATCCGAAGTCGGCCCCAACGCCAAGGTCAGTTACTACGTTGGTGGCCTGGTGCCTGCGCACCAGTTCGGGATGGCCGGCTATGACGATGTGGTGTTCTTCCTGGCCAACCGCAGCGCCCCGAACGTCACGCCAGCCTTGCGCGAATGGGCCTTGTTGTTCAAGAACCAGGCACTGGAGAGCGTCGCCTTCGAGCGAGACCGCAGTTTGACGAACGCTTCGCAGGCTGTACAGATTCCGCTGATCTTCAAGAAGGAGGATTTCAGGGACCTGGGCGCACGCATGCGTTTTGGATACACATTGCAAGATGGCCAGTTCAAGGTGATGGACGTGATCTGGGATCCGGCGCGCTGAGCTCCCGCGCATTCGCGCCGGGCCTGGCTCGCAGGCACGGCGCGATGGCCGATCCCGGCCAAAGCCTTTAAAAGAGCAATGCCAGTCAGTTCAACGCTGACTGGCATTTTTGTTGGCGGATACCTGCTGCGCAAGGATCGCTTGACCGGGTGCGGGAAGCCGCGCCCGAGCCGGCGTCGTGGCGACAGCACGGAGTGGCGCGCCTGCCCCAACAACCAACGCAAGTGCTCAGGGCCTGTTCAACGTCTTTCCATGGTGCTCGCAAGGCAGCACAAGGCCGCAATCAAGGCGGCGGCCGCCTTGCCCATGCCCGGGGGCCTGGACAAGGCAGGCAACGATGAGTGAAGCTGTTTTATGCCTTGCCCAGAGAGCCGCCCCGCAAAAGGCACCATGAAAAGACATTCAACAGGCGCTCAGGGCGCTGCACCTGGGCGGGCCAGGTGCACGCTGCGCCGCGCACCCGCGATGGGACGGCGCGCTGTGGGGCGGCGGATGCGCATGGGCACGGCTTGCGCATGCCGGGCCGCCAGCCGCATGGCCGCCAGCACGCGCAGGGCGTGTCAGCCTCGCTGGGGCCCACATGTGTCAGGCGCTTTTACCTGACTGCTAAAGCCAGGGAGAGGCCTGCAACAAGGCGCGGGGCGCGCAAGGGGGCTCGGCTTCCAGGCCGGGGGCCTGGCAAATGCACGCCAGCGGCTTGCGAAACCAGGGAGGGCACCGGCACGCCCCTGGTCAGGGCTTCATCATGTTCATGAACGGGTTGCCCAGCGCAGGCACCGGCTGCCCGCCGCCCTGTGCCCCCTGCTGTTGAAGGGCGCGATCGCGGGCGGCTGCAAGGGCTTCCGCCAGGCTGTTCGGCGCGCCGGAGGGACTGGCCACGGGGGCGGGCGCAGCCGCTGCAGGCTGGCCGGCAGCCAATGCTGCAGCGGCCGTGGCACCCGCTTGCCCGGCGGGTGGGCGCGCGGGGGAGCCGGGCTGGGCAGCCGTGGCGGCTCCGGCATGCGCCGGGGCTTCCGCCGGGGCCGGGACCGGTTCGATGGCGCCCTGTACCGGTTGAGGCGCCGACGCTGCGGCCACCATGGCGCTGGAGGAGCGGTCGTTCTTCTTGGTGAAATACACCTGCTGAGAGCCCGTGGCAGCCTGCAGCACGAGATGGGTGGGCTCGATGCGCGCCACCCGGTATTCCCCCAGGGGCTGGCCCTCAGTCAGCGTGGCGAAGGAACGGCCTCCCTCTGCCAGCGAGGCCAGGCGGCCTCCGACCTTGACGGTGGCGCGCTTGTCGGCGCCGACGATAGCCACTCCGTAGAGCTGCAAGTCCTGCTCGGTAAAGGGCGGCGGCGGCGGGGGCGGGGCGGCCGGCGGGGGCGGAGGCACCCGGTCAGGCCACAGACGCCTTTGGGCGTCGAAAGGGTTGCTGTATTCCAGAGGCGCCAGATCGGTACTGGCGAGCCGCGGCGATGCGGCTGGCGTGGGCGCGATGCCGGGCGTCGCCACCATGCTGGCCGCCTGCGGTTGTTGTGCCGAGGCACCCAGTGCAGCAGCGGCGGCGATGCAGCCGAGCAGTCCTGGAAGAGACTTTGTCATGGACGATGCTTTCCTATTTGATGAGGCGGGGCGCTGCCGGGCCCGCAAAGGGGGACGTGCCGGCACATTTTCCGCACTTCAGCGGTGCGCGGGTGCGGCCCCGCCGGAGTCAGACCCGCTTTCCCCGCCAGCGTTCCAATGCAGGCACAGCGACGCTGGATCCGGATTGTCTCGCGTTGCCAATGCCGACAGCCGGCCGTGCAAGGCGCTCGCGCAAAAACTGTCCATCACCGCCCGGGGCACGCACGCGCGCGCGCCAGCGGCAATCAGCCCGATGGCCGGCTGCAAAAGCGGGCTGGGGCTGATCTCCAGCAGCCAGCCGCCCTGCCATGCCGGGGGCACGTCCGCCCACGGCCGCTCCAGCGCCAGCGCCGGGGCGAGGACGGGGGGTGTCCCGGCCACCGCGCCGGCCTTGTCCAGCCACGTGCGGCCGGGTGCTTGCGCGCAGTGCTTGCCAAAATACACCCGCCCCCCCTCCTGCATCAGCGCATGCTTGTGCGCCTCGTTGCGCCAGGCGTGGATGGCGCGTGCGGCTGGCACCACGGCCAGGCGCCAGCCGGCGCGGCGCAGGCGCAGGCACAGGTCGGAGTCCTCGTAGTACATGAAGAATCGCGCGTCGAAGGGCGGCTCGCCCGGCGGCAGCGCGGCGCGGCGCAGCAGCAGGGCGCCGCCGGACAGGGCGCGCTGGCGCACGGGCTGGCGCGACGTCCACAGCCGCAGGTTTTCCGCGCGCGAAGCCCGCGCCAGGCGCTGCCAGGCGGCGGGCTCGCGCAGGGCGCGCTCGTGGGCCCATGTGCGCACGGCGGTCGGCAGCAGTGCCGGGGAGATGCGCCACTGGCAGCGGCTGTCCAGGTACTGCTGGGGGCCGACGGCGGCCAGGCCCGGGTCGGCCTGCAGCGCCTGCACCAGCGCCGCCGTGCAGCCGCCCCCGACCAGCTGCACGTCCGGGTTGACGAAGAACACGAACGGCGCAGCCGTGCTGGCCCAGGCCAGGTTGCAGGCGCGGCCAAAGCCCAGGTTGGCGCCGGCGTCGATCAGGCGGGTGCCCGCCGGCAGCAGGGCGCGCAGGCGCTGGTGCTCGGCGGCGTCGGCGCTGTTGTCCACGACCAGCACTTCGGCTTGCGGCGCGTCGGCCAGCACCGACCGGGCCGCCTGCGCGATGTCGGGCGCGCCAAAATAGTTGACCAGCACGGCGGCGACGTGCGCGGGCGGGGCGGCGGGGCCGGGCGGGCGGCGGTGCAGGGGCATGGCGGGGTGGCGCCCGGCTACGCCGGCCGTGCGCGAAACAGGAAGGCCTGCGTGTCCAGCTCGGCGGCGCCGGTCTGCAGCCCGGGGGTGGACAGCCAGTGCTCGCGCCACCCGGGCGGGCAGGGCACGACCACCGGCAGGGTCAGCTCCAGCGCGAAGCCTTCCTGCGCCAGCAGGTCGGCCAGCGTGCGCCGCGTGAAAAAGCGCAGGTGCGTGATGCAGTGGATGCCCACCGGGCAGTAGTCCCAGCGTCCCTCCAGCAGGTCGGCGACGACGGACCAATGCCCGACGTTGGGCACCGAGCCGACCAGGCAGCCGCCCGGCGCCAGCAGCTGGCGGATGCGCGCCAGCCATTGCTGCGGCTCGGCGGTGTGCTCCAGCGAGTCCAGCAGCGTCACGCAATCGAACGCGCCCGCGCCGCCGTCCGGCAGGCCGGGCTGCCCCGCCGCGCCGGCTGGAGCGGCAAAGGTCTGCGCCAGGAAGTCGCCCGGCCAGCAGTGGTCCACCCAGGCGGCGGCGCGCGCGCAGGCGTCGCGGCTGTACTCGCTCAGGTGCGTCTCGCAGCCGCGCTCGGCCTTGAGCGCGCGCAGGAACTGGCCCTCGCCGCCGCCCACGTCCAGCACGCGGCGCGCCTGCGCCGGGATCAGCGCCAGCATCTCCGGCCGCGCGCCCTGCTGGTAGCTGCCGAAGTCGTGCGCATGGCAGCTGCCGACCCAGGTGGCGGGCACCGGCGTGCCGCGCTCGAGCGCGCGCAGCGCGTCCATGCGCGCCAGGATCAGCGGCGCGTCGGGCAGGCGCTGCAGGCGCTCCTGTTCGTCCGGCGCGGGCTGCTGCGCCAGCGCCTCGCAGTAGCGCTCCAGGCCGCGCACGGTGTGGTAGTTGGGCTGCGGCGCCTGGGGCTGGCGCGGGCCGGCCGGGCACAGCGCCAGCGGCGCGCCCGCCGCTACACAGGCGCGCAGCTGCTGCGCTGCGGGCTCGGGCAGCAGCAGGTGGCCGTGCGCCAGCAGCAGCACCAGGGCGTCGCCCGGCAGCGCGGCGCCGTGCTCCAGGGCGGCGGCCAGCAGGCGCTGCGGGTCGCCCGCCGCCACGGTGCGCCAGTCGCGGTGCGGCCACTGGCGGCGCAGCCGGGCGTGGCCGCTGGCCAGTTCGGCCGAGTCGTGTGCCACTGCCCGTTGGCCGCAGACGACCAGCGGCAGTGCCGGCGGCGGCGGATCGTTGGCGTTCAGGTGCTTGTCCATCGGGGCGTCAGGGTGGGTTTTGCAAAATTGATAGCAAACTATTGGCTATTGGCGCCGGCAAGCAGCGGATTTTGTTCAAAAACCCGGAAAAATGCCAGAAAACGGCCGGCGCGAGGCCTGCCGCCCGCGCGCATGCCGGGGCCGCCTGAGCGGACGGGGCGGCGGGCTCATGGCGGTGCGTCCAGGTAGTTGGCGTACTGGTCCGCCGCCCACCAGCTGCCCGGCTGCGCCAGCAGCGCCTGCTCCAGGGCATCGTAGGTTTTTTGCAGCCCGTCCTCGTCCAGCCGCGCGGGCGGGGTGATGGTGATGCGAAAGCGCTGGCCCGGCAGCTCCTGGCAGGCCATGAAGGCGATCGGCGCGCCAGTGGCGCGCGCCAGGAATTCCAGCCCCGAGGACATCAGCAGGCGCCGGCCCAGAAAGCGCACCGGCGTGGCCCGCCCGGGCGTGGACGACGGCCCGTCGCAGGCCATGGCCACCGCCTCGCCCCGGCGCAGCGCCTTGACGAAGAAGGCCATGCCGTCCTCGAAGAAGGCGAGCCGCCCGGGGGCCAGCACCTGGTTCAGCGCGGCGGTCTTGCGCTCGTAGTGGCGGCGGATGGCGGGCGGGATGCGCGGGTCGAAGATGGTGCGCGTGCCCATCAGGTTCAGCCGGATGCCGGCGTGCGCCAGCGCGCCCAGGCCGATGTACAGCGCGTCGAAATGCGCCTTGGCCAGCAGCACGCCCTGGCCGCGCGCCTGCGCCGCGCGCAGCGGCTCCAGGCCGATGAACTCGCAGCGCAGCCGGGCGAAGTCCAGGCGCGGCAGGCGCCAGGCGTCCACCTCCTCGCGCGAGGTGCAGGCGTAGCGCTGGCGCGCCAGCTGCTGCGCCGCCCGCTGCGGGGCGCCGCCGGCCGCGTCGCCGCGCCGCTCGGCCAGCGCCTGCATGCCGGCCAGCGTGGCCGCGCGCACGTAGCGCCGGCCCAGCGACAGCGTGCGCCAGTCGAAGTCGCAGCACCAGTTGAGCCGCCCGCGCAGCGCCGCCAGCGGCTGGCTGACGGGGCGGGGCAGGCGCGCCAGCAGCGGCACCAGCGCGCCGTAGTCCAGCCGCGCGACCAGCGGCGCCAGCCCGGCGGGAAAGGCGCCGGTGCCGGGCAGGGCGCCGCTCATGCGCCGGCGCCCGGGCGCACGCCGCAGGCAAAGTACTGCCCGCCCAGCGGCAGCCAGCCCAGCCAGGGCTCCAGCGGGCGCAGCGCCCGCAGCGCGCGCGGGAAGAACACCCGGTAGTGCGTGGCGGCCCGGGCGAAGCCGGCGTCGATGAGGCGCTGGCGCAGCACGCCGGCGCGGATCAGCACGGCGTTGGCGTCGAACGGGCAGTCGTTGACCACGCGCACCGTGAGCGGGTTGAGCGGGTTGTGCTCGAAGACGAACAGCCGCCCGCCCGGGCGCAGCACGCGCAGCAGCTCGCGCAGCAGGGCGCCATGCTGGCTGGCAGGGATGTGGTGGAACACGCACATCGCATAGGCCAGGTCAACGGTGCCGTCCGCCAGCGCGATGCGCTCGCCGTCGAACAGCGCCAGCTGCTCGCCCGGGTAGCGCTGGCGCGCGATGTCCAGGCTGCGCGCCGACACGTCCAGCCCCAGCAGCGGCGCCTGGCCGAAATAGTGGCGGAACCACGCGATGGAGTTGCCCACGCCGCAGCCAAAATCCAGCGCCTGGGCCACGCGCGGCGCCTGCCCGCCGGCGGCGCGCGCAAGCGTGCGGTGGATCTCGCGCAGCTTGTACTCGGCGAAGTACTCCGGCCCCTCGCCGGACGCGCCCAGCCCGGCGCGGTGCAGCGCCTCGTACTCGTCGGCGAATTGGTCGAATTCAGGTGGCTGCATGCGGCATGCAAAACCGCCGATTGTGCCTGCCGGCCGGCTCCCGCTGCGCATGTAGTGCCTCTGGCGGGATGGCGCGCCGCCGCGCTGCAGGCGTAGACTCATTGGCCATGGTCCCCTCGCAACGCCACGACAGCGGCTACAAGCTTTTGTTCTCGCACCCCGAGATGGTGCGCGACCTGCTGCTGGGCTTCGTGCCCGGCCCGTGGCTGGAGCAAGCCGATTTCTCGTCCCTGGAGCGGGTCAACGCCAGCTATGTGAGCGAGTCCGACCGCCAGCGCCACGACGACATGGTCTGGCGCCTGAAGGTCGGCGATCGGTGGGTGTGGGTCTACCTGCTGCTGGAGTTCCAGAGCGAAGCAGACGCCTGGATGGCGCTGCGCATGCTGGTCTATGTGGGATTGCTGTCGCAGCACCTGGTCAAGGAGGGCGAGCTGCAGGACGGCAGGCTGCCCGCCGTCATTCCCATCGTGCTGTACAACGGTGCGCCGCCCTGGAAGGCCGCCACCGACGTGGCCGATTGCTACGCCTCTAGTCTGCCGGGCCTGGAACCCTACCGCCCGCGCCTGCTCTATCACCTGGTCGATGAAGCGCGCCTGAAACTGCACCCGGCGCGGGAGGTGCGCAACCTGGCCGAGGCGCTGTTCCGGCTGGAGCAAAGCCGCAAGCCCGAGGACATCGCGCAAGTGCTGCGCGCGCTGGGCGAGGTGCTGCAAGGCCAGGACGCGCAGCAGCTGCGCCGCACCATGAACATCTGGGTGCGCAAGCTGCTGCGACGCAAGGCGCCCAAAGCTAACATCGACGAAATTGACGCCATCACCGACCTGTTGGAGGGCCACACCATGCTGGAGCAGACGATTGAACGCTGGTTTGAGGAAGCGACGCGCAAGGGCCTCCAGAAGGGCACTCCAGCAAGGTATGCAGCAAGGTATGCAGCAAGGTATGCAGCAAGGCCGCGATGCAGGCCGCAGCGAAGGCCGCCATGAAGGCCTGGTCAAGGTGATGGCGCTACAGGTGCAACTGCGCTTCGGCAGCGTGCCGCCGTGGGTGCAGGTGCGCCTGGAGGGCGCCAGCCACGACCAGTTGCTCGACTGGGCGGCGGGCATCCTCACGGCGGGCTCCCTGCAGGAGCTGTTTGCCGACCCTTCCAACCCGGCTGCGCCCCAGGCTTAGTGCCCGCCCAGGCGCTCGCGCAGCACCTCGGCCAGCCCCTCGGCCAGGGTGCGCGGCGGCGCGGCGCAGGCCTGCTCCAGCCAGGCGCTGGGCGCAAAGCGCACGCAGGGGTTGTAGAGCGCGCCGCGCCAGTGCGCGCCGCTGACCACCAGCGGCCGGCGCCCGGACAGGCGGCGCAGCAGCTCCAGGATGTGCGAGATCGAGCTTGACGTGCCGCTGGCCACCAGGCTGTGGCTGTGCGCGGGGGGCTGCGGGTGGCGCGCTGCGCAGGCCAGGCGCAGCGATGCGTCCTGGTGCGGCGATGTAGTCGCGCAGGGTGTCCAGCGGCACGAACACGTGCAGCGGCCGGCGCTGCGCCAGGGCGCTGGCGGCGTGCTGGATCAGCCCCTTGTCGCGCCCGGGCGCCGCCGCGCTGCCGTACAGGGTCGAGATGCGGCACACCCGCGGCGCCAGGTGCGCGGCGCCCGCGGCGGCCGCGTGCAGCAGCGCCTCCTGGCGCAGTTTTTCGTGCGCGTAGGGGGTGGTCGGGGTGGCCGGCGTGTGCTCGGTGACCAGCGCGGCGCCGGCGCCTGCGTGCAGCGCCCCGGCCGAGCTGGCCAGGCACAGGCGCAGGCTGCCTGCGCCCAGGCCGGCGCCGCAGCGCGCCAGCGCCTGCACCAGCGCCGCCAGCGCCTCGGTCTCCAGCGCCAGCGCGGCGGCGGCGCCGTCCATGGTGCCTATGCCGGCGGCCCAATAGACGCAGGCCAGGCCGCCGGCCGGCTGCGCCGCCGCCAGCGCGCAGAACTGCTGCGCCGCCTGGCCCAGCTGCGCGTGCAGGCGCGCGGCATCGTCCCAGGCCAGCGGCTCGGCGGGCGCGTAGTGCCGCCCCGGCAGCGCCTCCAGGGTGCGGGTCAGCGCCCGCCCCAGCAGCCCGCCCGCGCCCAGCACCCACGACAGCATCGCCTCAGCGCCCGCCGCCCGGCGGCCGAGGCGGGCCGCGCAGGATCAGATACAGCGGCTTGCCCATGGCGATGCCCAGGGCCAGCGCCAGGTACTCGGCCATCACGCCCAGCGCCACCAGCATGCAGCCCGAGAAGAAGCTGATGATGATGAGCAGCGACGCCCAGCCCTGGATGCTCACGTGCCCCGTCAGCTTGGCGTACAGCGCGTAGCCGATCAGCGCCAGCGACAAGAGCAGCGAGGCCGCGCCCATCAGCGTGATCAGCCGCAGCGGCCGCGTGCCCGAGGTCAGCACCAGGCGCCAGAAGTGCGCCAGCAGCCGCGCCCAGGAGTAGCCCGAGGGCCGGTCCGCCTCGCGCCGCATGGGCAGGGCCACGCTGCCGGTGCGCTGCGCGATCCAGGCGAGCGCCACGTCCAGGTACACGCCGTGGTTGCAGTACGCCGCCAGCAGCCGCGCGATCTCGCCGTCGATCAGCCGCAGGCTGGCGAACTGCTGCGCCGCGCCCGCGCCCAGCATGCCGGCGGCCAGGCGCTTGGCCAGCCGGCTGGCGGCGTTGCGCAGCCAGCCGTGCGGCGGCGGGTTGTCCGGCCGGCCGTAGACCACCTGCAGCGCGCCGGCCAGCGCGGCGTCCAGCAGCCGGGCGATGTGGGCCGGGTCGTGCTGGCCGTCCTCGTCCAGGGTCACCGCCCAGTCGCCCGTCGCGCTGGCCATGCCCGCCAGCGTGGCCGCATGCTGGCCGAAATTGCGCGACAGCCACACCGGCCGCACGAACGGGTATTGCTGTGCCAGCTGTTGCAGCACGCGCGCCGAATCGTCCGGGCCGCAGTCGTGTACCAGCAGCACCTCGTCAACCACGAAGGCCGCCCCGGTGGCCGTGGCCGCGCCCTGCGTCAGCGGGGCGATCTCGGCCAGCAGCGCCGGCAGGCTCAGGGCGCCCTGATAGACCGGCACGACGATGGACACGCGCTGCGGTGCCGGGTAGGCGGGCGCCGGGAAAGGGGTTTCGGTCATGGGTTGGAGTGGCCGGGCAGGTCGTAGGGCAGGGGCGCGGGCGGGCAGTCCTCGGCCGGGCGCGCCGGGTCGCCCGGAGACCACGCTGGGGCCTTCCCAGCGCAAGCCCCCAGTCGCCCGTGCGCCGGCCCTGGGGGTCGGCCAGCGGCTGCAGACGCAGCAGCGGCGAATAGGCCAGGCGGCCGTCCGGCAGCTGCATGCGCACGCGAAAACAGCCGCGCGGCGCCTGGTCCATGCGCAGCCCCAGGGGCGTCGGGATGGGCAGTTGCGACATGCCCGAGACCACGGCGAAGCCGGCGCCCGGCGGCCCGTCGAAGCGCCAGTGCAGCGCGCGCTGCGCCGCCACGAACACCACTTCGACGGCCATCGGCTGCGTCGGCGCCAGGCGGGCGCGCCAGGCGGCCAGGCGCTGGGGCAGTTGCGCCGTCACGTCCTGCATGGCGCGCGCGGCCGGGTCGTAGGCGAACACGCGCCGCCCCGCCAGCGCGTGCGTCGCCAGGTCCGAGGCGTCGCCCAGCGCCGGCACGGCGTCCCCCTCGCCCGGCAGCCGGCTCAGGATCAGCACCTCCTGCATGGGGTTGAGCGCCAGCGCGCCCGGCGCGTCGGCGCGCAGCGCGCGCAGGCCGCGCACGAACCAGCTGGCGATGTCGGCATCGACCAGCACCGCGTCCTGCGCCGGCGCCGTGAGGATGAACTGCCCCAGCGCGCGCGACTTGGCCAGCAGCGGCTGCCCCTGCGCCAACATCGGGCGGGCGTGCAGCCACGCGGCGACGGCCAGCACCGCCAGCGCCAGCGCGCCGCCCGCCGCGCCCCAGGGCGGGCGCGGCAGCGCCGCCGCCAGCCGCGCCAGCGCCAGCGCCAGCAGCAGCGCCAGCGCCGTCCACGCCACCAGGAAGTAGCGCTCGGCCCCGGGCACGAAGCCGGGCCAGCTGACCAGCGGCAGCAGCGGCCCGCCCAGCAGCCCGGCCAGCGCCGCCAGGCCGGCGAGCGCCGCCAGCGCCTGCGCGCGCGTGCGCCCGCGCAGCGCCAGCGCCAGGCCGGCGCCGCCCAGCGCCAGCGCGGCCAGCCAGGGCCACGGCCCGGGCCACAGCAGGCGCGCGGCGTCCAGCGCCGCGCGCGCCAGCAGCGCCGGCGTGGGCGCGTGCAGATAGCCGCCCGGCAGGTAGCCGCCGATGAACTCGCCCAGCATGAAACGCCGCCAGGCGACGTACAGCGCCAGTACCACCAGCCACGGCCAGGCGGCGCGCCAGCGCTGGCGCGCCGTGGCCAGCGGCAGCAAGAAGGGCAGCAGGCCCAGCGGCACGAACACCTCCTTGGCGCTCACGGCCAGCGCGAACGCCAGCGCCGCCGGCCAGCGCAGCCAGCCGGGCGCGCCGCGCAGTTGCAGCAGCACCAGCCACAGCGCCAACAGGTAGCAGGCCAGCCCGTCCACGTAGTGGCGCACCATCAGGTACTGCGACGCCGCCGCCACCGGCGTGCCCGCCAGGAACAGCGCCATCGCGCCATACGCCAGCGGCGCCGGCGCCCACAGCGCGGCGATGCGCTGCACCAGCCAGGCCGACAGCGCGATGGCCAGCAGCTGGTGCAGGTAAAAGCCCCAGGGCTGCAGGCCCAGCAGCGCCAGGTCGGCGCCGAACGACAGCGTCAGCAGCGGCTGCAGGCTGTAGGGGATCAGCGAACGGTAGGCCGCCGGGTCGGTCATCAGCCGCCACGGCGAGTAACTGCGCGCGTGCAGCACGATGTTGGCGTCGTCCGAGCTCCACCACCCCTGCAGGCTGGCGCCGTACAGCAGCAGCGTCAGCAGCGCGGCGGCCAGCAGCGCCAGCGGCGCGGCGGCGCGTGCGCCGGTCGAAACGGCGGGAGAATGGTTTACTATCATTTTTGTAGCTGCATCTCGTGTGATGGCGCCGGCAAGAGGCACTTTTGGCCTGAAAGTCGTGCCGACGGGCATGACAACGGCCCGTTTCATCGGAAGTCGGTGTCCCCGCCCGTCAGCCACCAGGGCCGCCCCGCCAGCAGCGCATCCGCGCGCGCCGAGCGCGGCGTCGAGACCACCGCCGTACACGCCGGCTGCGCCGCGCCGCCGGCCAGCGCGGGCGCGGCTGCGCGCACCTGCTCCCACAGCGGCGCGCTCAGCCAGGCCTGCAGGCCCGCCGCGCCCTGGGCCGCGCAGTGCGCCAGCGCCGCCGCCAGCACCGCGCCCGTGTCGCCGGGCGCGCACAGCCAGTCCAGCAGCTCCCAGGGCGCGTGCGCATCCGCCCCGGGCGCAGCGCCACGGCGCCCAGCAGGCGGCGCGTCCAGCGCGTGCGCACCCACAGGCAGCGGTAGGGCGCGTCGGGGTGGTTGGCGTAGCGGTGGCGCCACCAGGCGGCGTCGCGCCGGCCCAGCACGCACGGCGCCGCCTCGGGCGAGCGCGCCAGGCGCTGCCACAGCGCATCCAGCCGGCGCGCGCTGGCGCCCGCGTCGCCCCAGTCCAGCGTACACAGCCGAGCGCCGCGCCGCGCCTGCGCCAGCTGCGCGGCGTCCAGCGCCGGCCAGTGCACGGCCAGCACCTCGCAGGCCGGCCGGTACAGGCCCAGCAGCTCGCCCAGCCGCCCGGCGCGCGCGTTGGGAAAGCCAAAGCCGAAATCGAACGCCAGGCCCTGGCCGATGTGCAGGTCCAGCAGGCGCCGCGTGGCCACGGCGAACGGGCCGCTGCGCGACAGCACGCCGCGCGCGCCCGGCTGCACCATCACGTCGCCCACCTGCACCGCCGCCAGCGCCTGGCCGGCGCAGACGAAGGCGCGCTGCGTGCCGCCGTAGTGCGCCAGCAGCCGGCCGCTGGCGCACTCGCGCGCGCCGGTGGCCACGCCCCGGCCGTCGCCGTACTTCCAGTGCCACAGGCTGGCCGCCATCGGCTGGCCGAACACCTGCGCGAACAGCGCGCGCACCTCCTCCTGGTGCGCGGCGTCCAGGTCCACCGCCTCCCAGGCCAGCGCGGCAGCGGCGCGTTCATGCGCCCTCCCGCGCCTGCCAGGCGTGCTCCAGCGCCACCAGGCCCTGCTCCAGCCCGTCCTGCAGCACGCGCAGCGTCGCCACGCGGTCCACCGTCTCGTAGGGGTGCAGGCCGCGCTCGCACGCCAGCAGCACGCCGACGTGGTACTCGCCCTGCAGCAGGGCCAGGCGCGGCAGGCTGAGCGTCGCCTGGCCGAAGCCGCGCGCGTCGCGCGCCAGGGGCACGCCGTCGTTCACGCTGCCGGCGCTGGCCACCAGCACGCCGTTGGCGTGCAGGATCGTCACCGCCACCGAAGGGCAGGGCAGCAGCGGGTCGCTGGCGAAGGCGATGCACACCTGCACCTCGGTGCGCGTGGACGACACCACCAGCTCGCTGCCGGCCTCGCCGTCGGCGCTGACCTGCACGCGCGTGATGCGCGCCGTGCCGCTGGCAGCGCGGGGGCGGTGCGTCGCCGTCGGGCCGGGCACCGGCATCGTCAGCGGCGCCGGCGGGCACGGCGGCTGGCGGCGGTGCGCTCGCCGCCTCGCGGATCAGCGCCGTCTCATAGGCCGTGGTCACGCGCACCGCCTCGTCCCACATGCGCATGCGCCCGCCCTCCAGCCACAGCGCCTTCGAGCACAGCGCCTGCACGTGGTACATGGCGTGCGAGCAAAACAAAATCGTCGCGCCCCCGTCCTTGAGGGGCATGATGCGGTCGAACGACTTGCGCGCGAACGCCCCGTCGCCCACCGACAGCGCCTCGTCGATCACCAAAATGTCCGGCTCCACGCTGGTCGCCACGGCGAACGCCAGGCGCACGAACATGCCGCTGGAGTAGGTCTTGACCGGCTGGTGTACGAAGGCGCCGATGTCCGCGAACGCCAGGATGGCGTCCAGCCGCGCGTCCACCTGCGCGCGGGACAGCCCCAGGATGGCGGCGTTCATGTAGACGTTCTCGATGCCGCTGAACTCCGGGTTGAAGCCCGCGCCGAGTTCCAGCAGCGCCGCCACGCGCCCGCGCACGGCCAGCGTGCCGCAGGTCGGCTTGAGCGTGCCGCACACCATCTGCAACAGCGTGGACTTGCCCGCGCCATTGCGCCCCACCAGCCCCACCACCGCGCCACGCGGGATCTCGAAGCTCACGTCCTGCAGCGCCCAGAACTCGCGCCCGTAGCCGCGCCAGCGCCCCCACAGCAGCTGCTTCAGCCGGTCCGACGGCCGATCGAACAGCGCAAAGCGCTTGCCCAGGCCCTGCGCCTCGATGGCCAGTTCAGAGGACATCGGCAAACCCCGTGCGCACCCGGCGGAAAAACAGCGCCCCGGCCAGCGCCAGCAGCGAATTGACCGCCAGCGCCAGCGCCAGCCGCCCCCAGTCGGGCCAGCTGCCGGCCAGCACCGCGCGCGTGTCGGTGATGACGCCCGCCAGCGGGTTCAGCCCCATCCAGCCGCGCACCGCCTCGGGCAGCGCCTCCACGGGGTAGAAGATCGGGCTCAGGAACATCAGCGCGCTCATCGCCATGCCCAGCACCTGGCCCACGTCGCGCACATAGGTGCCTATGCCCGCCAGCAGCCAGGTCAGCCCCAGGGCCAAAGGCAGCAGCGGCAGCCAGGCCAGCGGCAGCGCCAGCGCCGTGGCCGGCAGCCCACCCTGCGCCAGCGCGTTGAGCGTGAGCAGCAGCGCCGCCGACACCGCCAGCCCCACGCCCGCACTGGCCGCCGACACCCAGGCCAGCAGCTCGATCGGGAACACCACCTTCTTGACCAGGTTGGGCTGCTCCAGGATCAGCCCCGGCGCGCGGTTCACGCACTCGGCAAAGAAGGCAAACACCGCCAGCCCGGCGTACAGGCGCAGCGCAAACGCCAGGTTGCTCTCGTCCACGCCGCCCGGCCAGCGCACGCGCATCACATGGCGGAACACCAGCGTATAGACGCCCAGCATCAGCAGCGGCGTGATCACCACCCACGCCAGGCCCAGCGCCGACTGGCGGTAGCGCGCATGCACCTCGCGCTGGGCGAGCTGGGCAATCAGCGCGCGCTGGCGCCAGGGCCAGAGATAGTTGAAAAGCGAAGACACCAGGATTGGAAAAAAAAATTGCCCGATTATGGTCCGGCCGCCCCCGGCCGCCCCGTCCCGTCCGTTTAATTGGAATCTGACCCCAATAAAAATGGGGGTCAGATTCCAATTAAATAATTTTGATAGCAAGAAAACGCCTGTTGACGCCGGCAGGCAGCGGATTTGGCTGGATTTCAGCCCCGCAGCGGCTCGGCGCGGCCTTCGGCGATGTCCTTGAGCAGCATCGGCTGCAGCAGCCGCAGCGTGTTGCCCTCGCGCACCAGCACCTTGCGCAGGAACAGCACCTGGAAGGCGCGCGTCACCGTCTCGCGGCTGGCATTGATCATGATGGCCATCTCCTGGTGCGTCGGCGCCTGGTCCACCTCGGCAACGCCCTGCACCTGGCGCAGCGGCAGCTGCAGCAGCAGCATGCACAGCCGCTGGAAGGGGTTGGGCAGGCTCAGCAGCAGCCGCTGGGCGGCGCCGGCGCGCACGCGCTCGGCCAGGCGCGCCATCACCGCCTGCGCCAGGGGTGCGTGCGTCACGATCAGCTCGCGCGCCGCTGCCGCGTCCAGGAAGGCCACGGTGGACTTGGCCGCCGCCACCACATGTTCGGATGGCGGCTTGCCATCGACCAGCGACAGCTCGCCAAAGTAGTCCCCCGGATCGACGAAAAACAGCCCCACGCTGCGCCCATCCACCGTGAAATCCACCCCCTGCAGCCGCCCCTCGACCAGGAAGCCCAGCTCGGGCAGGGCGCAGTCCTTGGCCACCACCACCGCCCGGCGCGCGAACTCACGCAGCTGCATGCGCGCCGACAGCGGCGCCAGCAGCTCCTGCGGCAGCGGGCGCAACAGCGGGAACTGGTGAAGCAGCTGGACGGAGACAGGCATGCAGGCAGGCAGGGCAGGGCGGTACGGGGCAGGCGCCCGGGGTGGATGGGGTGAGTAAGAAAGAAAGAAAAGAGAGAAGGAAAGGAAGGAAGGAGGCAAGCAGTCAAAGGCGTGGAGCAGGCTGCCGGGCCGCCAGGGCCGCCGATCGTGCCATGGCCGTCGCGCCCGTCCCTGTGACCGCGCGCACAGCCCGGCCAAGGCAAATGCCGGACAATCCAGGGCCGCCCCAGTCCCCTGCCCACCTCCATTGTTTCACGCCATGCACACCTGCCCCGTCACCGCCACCCGCCTGGCCGTCGCCCTGGCGCTCGCCGGCCTGGGCGCCGGCGCGCAGGCCGCTGCAGGCGCCGCCAGCCCCATCGTGGGCGAGGCCACCCTGGTCATCGGCGCCGCGCGCCTGTGGAGCGAGGACGGCAGCGCGCGTGCCGTCACGCGCGGCACGCCCGTGCGCGTGGGCGACCGGCTGGAGACCGAAGGCGGCGGTCACGTCCACCTGCGCTTCGTCGATGGCGGGCGCCTGAGCGTGCGCCCCGCCAGCCGCCTGCAGATCGAAAGCTACAGCCACACCCCCGGGCCAGCCGCAGCTGGGCGCCATCAAGCTGCGCCTGGACGAAGGCGTGGCGCGCTCCATCACCGGCGCCTGGGGCGAGGCCGCGCGCGAGCGCTTCCGCCTGAACACCCCCGTGGCCGCCATCGGCGTCAAGGGCACCGACTTCATCGTGCGCGCCGACGCCGACCTCACCGCCGCCACCGTCTATAGCGGCGCCATCGCCGTCACGCCGCTGGCCAGCGGCTGCGGCGCCAGCGTGGGGCCGTGCCTCAACGGCCACGAGCGCATGCTCAGCGCCGACATGAAGGGCCAGATGCTGGAGCTCACGCGCAGCCAGAGCTCGCCGGTGCTGGTGGCCGTGGCCGACCCGGCCGCCGTGGCCGCCGCCGTGCGCGCCGCCCGGCCCGAGCGCGGCGCGGGCGCGCCCGCCCCGGCCCCCGCCCCCGGCGATGCCGCCGCGCCCGCCGTGGTGGCCGTTGCCGCCCCGCGCCCGCGCCCGCGCGCACCCCCCGAGCCCGCCGTGTCCGACGCCCCCAGCGTCAAGGTGCTGGGCGCCGAGACCGCCGGCGTCACCGTGGCCGTGTACGTGCCGCCGCCGCCCCCGCCGCCGCCGCCACCGCCCCCGCCGCCGCCCCCGCCGCCGCCTCCTCCCCCCCCGCCCCCGCCCGCGCCCCCCCCCGCCGCCGCCGCCCCGTGGCCGAGCCCACTCCCGCGCCGCCCCCGCCGGCCGTGCAGCTCGCCTGGACGCGCTACGCCTGGACGCCGCGCGGCCCCGATGGCGACATCGCCGCCAGCCTCGGCGACGCCCTGCAGGCCGGGGCCGAGAAGGTCTCGGGCAGCATGTACTACCACCTCTACCGCACCCCGGTGGACGCCGCCGCCATGGCCAGCGCCTGGGCGGCGCAGGTGGCCAGCGCGCCCATCGTCGGCTTCCGGCTCACGCAGGCCAGCGCCGCGCTCTCGCCCGGCAACTTCCAGCCGGTGCAAAGCGTCAACGTCCAGGGCGGCTCGATGTACGTCGACTTCGGCCGCAGCCAGTTCGCCACCTCGCTCAACCTGGACAACCCCGCCATCGGCCAGCAGCAGATCAACGCCAGCGGCTCCATCACGCCCCAGGGCGTGTTCCAGGGCGTCAGCGGCAACGCCAACGTCGCCGGCGGCCTGAGCGGCAGCCTGCACGACGCCGGCTACACCTTCGACAAGACCCTGCCCGCAGGCACCCTGACCGGCGTCACCCTCTGGAGGCGCTGACTTGCCGGCGCCTCGCGCCACCGGCCCGGGCCAGGCCCGGGCCTGCGGGCCCCGCCTGGCCCCGCAGCCCCCGCACGGCCCGCCACCAGGTCGCCCTGGCCGCGCTGGCCGCTGCCCTGCTCACCCTGCTGCTGATCCTGTGGCTGGCCCAGCCCTGGCTGCAGGCCGCTGGAGGAGCGCAGCAGCGACTGGACCTGGGCCCAGGCCGCCAGCCGCAGCGACGAGCGCCGCCTGATCGTGGTGGACGTGGACGAGCGCAGCCTGGCCGAAATCGGCCCCTGGCCCTGGCCCCGCGCCACCCAGGCGCAGCTGCTTGACCGCATCGCCCAGGCCGGCGCCGGCCAGCAGATCCTGGACATCGTCTTCTCCGAGCCGCGCGGCGCGGCGACGACGCCCTGCTGGCCCAGGCCCTGCGCCGCCACGACCCGGTGCTGGCCCAGGTCTTTGCGCTGGAGCAGGGCGGCCAGCCCGCCGTGGGCCGGCTGGCCGGCGCGCTCGCCTGGCCGGCCTGCCCCGCGCCCTTTGGTGATGCCGCCGGCTACGTGGCCAACGCCGCCGCGCTGCTGCCCGGCCCCGGCGCGGCCGCCGGCCAGCGCGCCCTGCCGCCGCCGGCCACATCACCCCGCGCATCGCCGCCGATGGCGTCATGCGCCACCAGCCGGCCATCATCTGCTACGCCGGCCGCTCCTACCCGGCCCTGGCCATCGCCGCGCTGCTGCACGGCACGGGCGACACCCAGCTGCACCTGCAGCGCGGCGGCTGGCTGCAGGCGCCCTGGCTGCTCACCCCGGGCAGCGGCGCGGCCGCCGCGCCCATCCCGCTGGACGAACGCGGCGACCTGCGCATCCCCTGGCGCCAGCACCCCGACAGCTTCATCAGCCTGTCCGCCGCCGACGTGCTCGCCGGCCGCATCCCGGCCGGCCTGCTGGATGGCGCCTGGGTGCTGGTCGGCAGCAGCGCCTTCGGCCTGAACGACACCATCGCCACGCCCTTCGGCGGCGCCGCCTCGGGCCTGCAGGCGCACGCCCAGCTCATCACCGCCCTGATCGACGGCCAGCTGCCGCGCACCCCCCGCCTCGCGCCCGCTGGTGCAGGCCCTGGCGGCGCTGGCCGGCGCCGCGCTCCTGTACGCGCTGCTGCTGGGCGGCGCCGCGCGCCAGCCCGCCCCGGCAGGCGGCGCAGCAGGGGTGGCGGCGACGGCAGCGACGACGGCGACGGCCCGGCGCGGCCCGGTGTACCTGCTGCCCCTGGCCGGCGCCGGCCTGGCCGCGCTGCTGTGGCTGGGCCACGGCCTGCTGCAGGTCCGCGCCGGGCTGGTGGCTGGGCTGGGCCTCGCCGGCGCTGTTTTTGCTGCTGGCCGGCGTGTACCTGGGCATCTTCGCGCACGCCCGCAGCCGCATCGACCGCGACCGGCTCTACGCCCACCTGTCCAGCTACCTGCCCGCGCCGGTAGCCGCCGCGCTGGCGCTGCAGCCGCCCAGCAGCGCCATCGCCGCGCAGGTGCGCCAGGTCAGCGTACTGTTTGCCGACATCCGCAACTTCTGCGCCTACTGCGAAGCCCGCCCCCCCGAAGAATCTGCCGCCGTGCTGCACACCTTCTTCTCCACCGCCACGCGCATCGTGCAGGCGCACGGCGGCGTCATCGAAGCCTTCCAGGGCGACGCCATCATCGCCGTCTGGAACGGCGAGCTGCAACAAGACCGACCCCGCCGCCGCGCGCCACGCCGCCAGCGCCCTGCAGGCCGCCATCGCCCTGCAGGCCGCCGTGCAGGGCGTGCTGCCCGACCCCGCCCCCGCCGGCCTGGAGCCGCTCAGCCTGGGGCTGGGCGTGGAGACCGGCCCGGCCACCGTGGGCAGCTTCGGCCTGGCCAGCCGGCGCACGCACATGGTCATGGGCCGCACCGTCACCATCGCCAGCCGCCTGGTCACCATGACGGCCGACCTGGCCCACCCCATCCTGGTGGGCGAAGGCCTGGCCGCGCAGGTCGGCGGCGCCGGCCTGCAATCCATGGGCACCTTCCTGCTGGACGGCATGCGCGTGCCGCACCACATCTATGCCCACCCGCTGGACGCCACCGCGCCCGCCCCCGCGAGCGCCGCTGCCCTTGCCTGACCGCGCCGCCCGCTGCCCCCCCCTTCGCCCTTCCTCTCGCCCCCAGGAGAGGGCGGGGGTGCGGGCGACATGCACCGCCCCCCCCCACTCCGCCGCTCCCCCCGTCTCTCTCCCTCTCCCTCTGGGAGAGGGTCGGGGTGGGGCCGCATCGCCCATGCCCCCCTTTCCCTCTCCCTCTCCCTCTGGGAGAGGGCCGGGGTGAGGGCCGCCCCCCCCCCCACCCCCGCCCTCCTGCTCGCCCTCACCCTCGCGCTGCCCTGCGCCGCCGCCCTGGCCCAGCCGCCCGCCCCCCCTGCAACGCCCCCGAATTGCTCGCCCAGCCCCCCGACCAGCTTGCCGAACACCTGCCCCGCTGCGAGAAAAACGCCACCTTTCTCTACCACCTGGGCGCCGCGCGCAACCGCCAGCACCACTACGAGCAGGCCGCCGACCACCTGGAGCGCGCCCTCATGCTCGCCCCCGACCAGCCCGAGGCCCTGCTGCAATACGCCATCGCCCTGGCCGGCAGCGGCGACATCCTGTCCGCCCTCAACCTGATGGCCGAACTGCGCCAGCGCCCCGACCTGCCGCCGCCCCTGCGCGCCAGCCTGCAGGCCCTGGTGGCCGCCTGGGCCCAGCGCCTGCAGCCCGCCGCCGTCCCCCTGTGGGCGCGCACCGGCGCCCCCGCCCAGGCCACCCTGCTGAGCGCCGGCCTGCGCCAGGGCTGGGACAGCAACCTGCAAGGCGCCAGCCGCCTCTCGGCGCTCACCCTCACGCTGCCCGGCCAGAGCATCACCCTGCCCATCGAACCCGACCAGCAGCCGCGCGCCGGCAGCGTGCTGCAGGCCGACCTGCGCGCCAGCCACCAGCGCCTGCTGGCCGGTGGCGCCCGCTGGGGCCTGCAGGGCGCATTGCAGCAGCGCCACACCCCGGTGCTGCCCAGCCTGTCCAGCAGCCAGGCCGAATGGCAGTTCGACTACACCGCCGCCCCCCTCGGGCGCGGGCCAGCCACCGGCACGGCAGCAGCCGAAGCCCCGGCGTCAGCGCCCCCCCTGGCCGCCGCCACCTGGGCCCCCTGGGTGGCCGCCGGCATGGCCGCGCTGCACACCCCCGGCGGCACGCGCTACGCCGGCCACAGCCTGTCGCTGGGGCTGGAACGCGCCGCGCCCGGAGCCGGCGCAGGCGCGGGCGCGGGCGCGGGCGCGGGCGATGACGCGGCCGACTGCGCCAGCCGCTGGGCCATGGACCGCCCAGCAGCGCAGCCTGCGCAGCAACCCCATCCTGTCCAGCCACTACCTGGGCGCCAGCCTGCAGTGGCAGTGCAGCCGCCCCGGCGCCGGCCGGCAGTGGCAGGCCACCCTGCGCGCCGGCCGCGACCGCGCCCGCGACCCCACCCGCCCCGGCGGCGACCAGGCCCAGGCCGGCCTGCGCCTGCACTGGGCCGCCCCCGCCCCCGCGCTGCCCGGCCTGGCCACGCTGCTGGCCCCGGCGGTCGGCGCCCCCCCCACGGCCGGCGCCGCCGCCCGCTGGCTCATCGACGCCGACTACGCCTACAGCCGCGACGCCCGGGGCTACAGCCCCCTGCTGGAGGACGGCCGCGTGCGCCACCTGCACCGCCTCACCCTGCGCCTGGAATGGCAGCAGCCCCTGGCCGCCGGCCTGCAGGCCGTGCTGGGCGCCGAAAGCGTGGCGCAAAACGCCAGCCTGCCGCTGTTTCGCACCCGCAGCCAGGGCGTGTGGGTGGGGCTGCGCGGGCAGTGGTGACGGGTGCATGGGGTGACAGGAACGTTGCCCCGTTGCCCCGTTGCAACAAAGTCTGGCCAGGCGCCAGGGCCCGCGCCGCCGGTTGCACTGTGTGACCCGTATCACCACAAATTCCACGGCCGCCCCGCTAGACTACGCTCCGAGTTGGCTCCCAAAGTACGTCTGGCTGCGCCGCCACCCGGCGGCAAGGCCGGGTAGGAATGGTGCAAACTTGTGTATAAAGCTGGTTGGCTCCGTTCGTGCCGGCGCGCCCTTTGTGGGCGCAGGCACAGCCAGGCGACCATCTTTGGTAGCTTGAACTTATCTTTTTTTGCAAAGGAAGACTCTCACCATGGCCCAATCCGTTTTCGGCGCTGACTTCGCCGTTTCGGCGCTCAATCGCGCTTTCTTCAACGCCAGCCCCAGCAATGCTGTGTTCAATAGCCAGAAGGGCACGGCAGGCACCACGGCTGACAGCCAGTACGCCTTCGCGACGCAATTCGCGCAGCAGTTCAATACCGTGTCGGACGCCGACCTGGCTACCCAGGTGCTGACCAACATGGGCATCCTGCCCAGCACCGCTGCTGCTGACACTGGCCTGCAGACCGCATTGACCAGCTACTTCACCCAGGTGGGCAAGGCCAACCGCGGCATCGTCGTGCTGCAGCTGAGCTCCATCCTTTCGGGCCTGGAGAACGCCACGGGTGACCTGGCTGTGTACGCAGCGGCTGCCGGCAAGTGGAATGCCGAAGTGACTTCCGGCTTCCAGTATTCGAGCAATCCCGCTAACACTGCACCTTTTAGCGGTGACTTCCCGTCCACGCCTGCCAACCAAGGCCAGACCTTCACGCTCACTCAAGGTGTGGACAACATCCAGGGCACCAACGGCGACGACACCATCATCGCCGGCCCCGGCTCTGCAGGCGGCGCGCACACGCTGGGCGCATCCGACGTCATCAACGGCGGCGGCGGCAACGACAAGATCATCATCACGTCGCAGGCAACGGCCGCTGGTGGTGAAAACCTCGTGCCGCGCATGACCAGCGTCGAGCAGGTGTTCATCCAGGCCGTGGGTACGACCGGCACCACCGTGAACATGATCAATGCCACGGGTTCCAAGGAAGTGTGGAGCGACAACTCCACCGACAACGTGTTTGTCACCAACCTGCAAGAAAAGGCCACCATCGGCGTCAAGGGTGGCAATGGTGCCAATAGTCTCAGCGTACAGGCTGCCGCCCCCGCGCTGGCCGGTGACCTGGCCATCGCCTTGAATGGTGCCAACGCCAATAATCTGTTCGTCAACTCCACCGGTGCGGCTGGTGCGACTGGCTACACCACCGCCACGATCAACACCACGGTCGGCAACAACGCCATCACCGGTCTAGCAGGCACGCAAACGAGTCAAATCGCCACGCTGGATGTGGGCAGTGCTCTGAACAAGGTCACCGTGACGGGCGACGGCGCCGTGCGCGTGACCAATAACCTGGCTGCCACGGTTCGCACCATCGACGCTTCGGCCAACAAGGGCGGTGTGAACTTCAACATCGCCAACAACACCGGCAACGTCACTTTCACCGGCGGCGACGGCAACGACCGCATCAACTTCGGCGGTACGCTGAATCTGCAGGACAAGGTCGACGGCGGTGCTGGCCGTGACATCCTGGGCGTGACCGACCAGTCGTCCATCATCCCCGGCCTGCAAGTGTCCAACGTGGAAGTGCTGGAACTGAACACGCTCAACGGCACCCTCAACGCTGCCTTGATCGCTGGTGTGGATGAAGTGCGCGTGACGACCACGCTCAACAACGGCGTTGTCAATGGCCTGACCAGCAACAGCACCTTCGTGACCAACGCAGCCGGCACCGCTACGCTGAACCTGGTCAACGCCCAGGTGGCTGGCACCAACGATACGTTGAACCTGAAGACCGGCTTGACCGCCAATGGCGCGGTGAACGTGATGGCAGGCGGTGTGGAGAACATTGCCTATACCGACAACGTCGCTGCTAACACCGGCCGTGCGACAACGGTCAACTTCTTCGACACCGATGGTGTCATCGATGTAACCAACCTGACCCTTGCTGGCAATGCTGGCAATACGGTTAACTTCAACGGTTTGGTCAACACGATCCGCACTGTGGATGGTTCGGCTTCTATGGGTAGCACCAACGTGTCGATTGCAGCAGGCAATCCCACTAACGGTGTGACCATCAAGGGCGGCGCGCAGGCCAGCATGCTGACGGGCGGCGACGGCAGGGACGTCATCATCGGCGGCGCCGGTAACGATCGTATCCAGGGCGATGCCAACGTGGGTACTGCGCAGGTCACCAGTCTGTCCAGCTTCGGTACCGTGGATATTGGCGACACCTACAGCTTCACCATTAACGGCCAGACGGTGTCCTACACCGCTGCGGCTGCGACGCAAGCGGACGTGGTTGCGGGTCTTGTCGCTGCCGTGAACGGTAACGCCATCATCAATGGCAGCGGCGTGTCGGCAAGCGTGTCTGGCGGCAACCTGGTCTTGACCGGTAACGCCAATGGCACGGCCTTCACGGTGGCGAACGTGGCCTCCACGAATGCTGCCCCGACGGCGCAAACATCGTCGTATGACTTTGGTACCGTGGCTTTCGATGCCGGCCGACACCATCGCCGCCACCATCGGCGGGCAGGCTATCAACACAGGCGCTCTGGCTGCTGCGACTTCTGCCGTGGGCGCCGCTGCGGCGTTCGCCAACGCGGTCAACGCCAACGCTACGCTTGCCGGTGCCGGCATCACTGCTGTCATCACGGGCAGCAAGGTGGTGGTGACTGGGAACGCCAACGGTGCTGCCTTTGGCGCCGGCAACCCATTGGTGGCCAATGCGCCTGCAACTGCTGACGTCGAGACGGTGACATTCGCTGCTTCGGTTGCGGGTGATGCATATACCGTCACGGTGCAAGGTGTGCAGTTGACGCCGATCGTGTCGGATGCCACCGTTGCAAACGATGCCACCACTCTGGCCAACCTTATCAATTCCAACGTTACGCTGACCGCAGCAGGCGTGAGCGCCACCCATGCAGGCGGCGTTACTACCATTACCGATGCTCAGGGCGACAACTTGGCCATCTCGGTCATCAAAGCAGGTACTGGTACAGCCACCCCAGCGTCTTCGGTTGTTGGTGTTGTGGTGACTACCAATGTCGTGGGTAACGCAGTGACCGTTGCTGGACACGGTGTGGGAGGTAGCGGCCAAACTCTGCCGGCCATCGCTCAGGTGACGTCTCCGGTGCTGGGTTGCACGCCTAACTCCGATACGCTGACTGGTGGCGGCGGCAACGACCTGTTTGTCTTCGTCGGTCAGACGGGCGGCTGGAACGGCACGACGCTGACCAACATGGACACCATCACCGACCTGAACCTGGGCGGTGCCTCCGGTGCGACCAGTGTGGACACCATCCAACTGAGCTCGGCTGTGCTGGGTTACGGCGCCTTCGGTGCCAGCAGCCTGGTGAACGCCGGCGGCGCAGTGGCCATCACCGGCCCGACCTTCAACGCAGCGCTGCAAGGCCTGTTCAGCGCCGGTGGCGCGCTGGCTGGCGCGACCAACAACGTGGGCCTGTTCACCTACGGTACTGACACCTACCTGATCGCTGCCAACAACGTGGCTGGCCTGGACGCCAACGACATCGTGATCAAGGTCGCGGGTGTCACCGGCACGCTGGATCTGTCGGACATCGTGATCGTCTAACTTTGGCTTACGGGCTTCGTCGCCATGCGACGGAGCCTGCTGGCAAAGTTTCTGCATAGAACCCTGCCCTTCGCGAGAAGGGTGGGGTTTTTTGTATGGAGGGAACAATAAAAGGACATCCACTTTTATTCACATAAAACCCGACGTCTGGCACACTGTCGCCATCCCCGCTGACAAGTGAGGTTGCTGCCATGACCCGCCCACGCTCGGCCCTGGTGTCGTTGTCCGACACCCCCTGGTACCACGTCGTCAACCGCTGCGTGCGCCGCGCCTTCCTGTGCGGGCACGATACGCACTCGGGCTGCAGTTTCGAGCACCGCCGCGCCTGGGTAGAGACGCGCATCCGCGAGCTCGCGTCCGTCTTTGCCCTCGACGTGGCCGCCTACGCGGTAATGAGCAACCACTACCACATCGTCGTGCGCGTGGATGCGCCCCGCGCCCAGGGCTGGGACGACGACGAGGTGCTGCGCCGCTGGACGCAACTGTTCACCGGGCCGCTCCTGGTGCAGCACTACCTGCAGCCCGCCCAGCGCGCACTGATGGGGCAGGCGCAACTGGCCCAGGTGCAGGAGCTGGCCGCCACCTACCGGGCGCGGCTGCACGACCTGTCGTGGTACATGCGCGTGCTCAACGAATCCATCGCCCGCCAGGCCAATGCCGAAGATGGCGTGCGCGGGCGCTTCTGGGAAGGCCGCTTCAAAAGCCAGGCGCTGCTGGACGAGCAGGCCCTGCTGGCCGTGATGGCCTACGTCGATCTGAACCCGGTGCGCGCCGGCATGGCCGAGGATCTGCAGGGCAGCGCCCACACTTCGATTGCCGCCCGCCTGGCCGAGCTGCGCGGCGAGACGTTCACCCCCGTGGCAGCGCCGGCCATCCCTGCCGCTTCACCGCCCGAAGCAGGCGAGGGCGTCGCCGCCATGCCCCGCCTCTTGCCCGAAGCCGCCCTGGCCGCGCTGCCCGAAGCGCCGCTGATGCCCTTCGACCCCACGGCCCGCTTCGCCCAGGCCGTGCCCTTTGGCCTGCAGGAATACCTGGAGCTGGTGGACAGCGTGGGCCGCTGCGTCCACCCGGCCAAGCGCGGCGCCATCAGCGTGCAATCGCCGCCCATCCTGCAGCGCCTGGGCATGGATGCGGAAGCCTTCATTGCCTGCGCGGATACGTTTTTTCGTACGTTCGCCCACGCGGTGGGCACGCCGGACAGCCTGGTGCAACTGGCAGCGGCGCGCCAATGCCGGGCGCTGCGCGGCATGGCGCTGGCGCGGCGGGTGTTGCAGCGGCAGCCGGACTGCGGCAAGGGACGGGCGGCGGCTTGAGATGCGCGGGAGCGATGCTGACGGCAGATCAGGCTGATGAATGCCGTGCGCCGTCCAGGGCCGCTCATGCAAATTCGATGCGCAGGTTCTTGCCCAGCGCCCTGGCCGCTCCGGTCAGGGTAGTCGAGGTGAGGCTGGTGTCCGTCCAGCCGGCCATGCCTCAGACGGCCATCAAGACCGAGACCATGCCGCCGGGCTGCAAGGAGGTCTTGGGGCGGATGATGATTTCCACATCCCGGTCCAGCAGGGTGATGAATTGCAGCAGCCGCTCCGAGGAGAATCGGCGCAGCTTGTAGTTGTGCAGCTCGGAAACATGCGGCTGGGCGATGCCCAGGATGCGTGCGGCTGCCGATTGGGACAGCTTGCGGGCGGCCAGCAGATCGTTCACGCGCATGGCCAGCTGCGTGCGCAGGCGGCGCTCCTGGGCGTCCTCCAGACCCAGATCCTTGAACACATCGCCCGTGCCCATTTCCACGTTGTCAGTTGTCTTGGCCATATTGCTCCTCATGGTGGTTGCGCGCCTGGCGCAGACGTTCGTGGATCAGGTCGACATCAGCCTTGGCTGTACGGATGCCGGAGGGCGATTTTTTCTGGAAGCAGTGCAGCACATAGATCGCCCGAGCAAAGCGCACGGTGTACGCCACACGGTAGGTATCGCCTCTGAAGTCCTCTACCAACTCGAACACCCCCGGCCCTTCGCCTTTCCAAGCCTTGGCGCAAGGCGGATGGCCCCCTAGCTGCACGACGCTCAAGCCATAGCCGAAGTCATCAACAACCTCTTCGGGGAAGTCGAGTAGATCGCGCTTGGACGATGCTACCCAGTACAACGGTTTTTCCTGTCGGAGGGAGGCGCTCATGACCATGAATATACCGCATGTGGTATTGATGGGCGCAGCTGATAGTGCCGAATTTCCAGTGAACGCGCATATCCCAACCCTGCATCTGAACCGCCTTCAGTCACACATATAGCCTGTGCTCTTGCAGCGCTTGCCTTGTGCAGCGTGCTGCGGGGCAGTTCCTTTCTCCCCTCCCGTTCCCTCCCCCCGAGCCTGCAGCGCACTTCGGTTGCGCTGCGGGCTTTTTTGCGTCTGCGTGGCGCGCATGGAGTTGCTTGTATGTCCTCGTTTGCTTCTTCTTCCTCTCTCTCTTCCTTCAGCGCTGGCTCGTCACTGGCCAGCGGCCAGTGCTGCCCGGTGTGCGCCAGCAGCCGCGTTGCCCCGCGTCAGCTCGGGCGTACGGCAGGCGCTGCCGTGGGCGGCATCGCGGGCGCTGCCAGCGGCGTGGCGTCCTCGATGGGCGGCGCCGAAGCCGGTGCGCTCATGGGCGCTGTCGCTGGCCCGGTGGGCGCCGCCTTGGGCGGCCTGGCCGGGGCGCTGCTGGGCGGGCTCATCGGCGGCGCTGCCGGCAGCGTGGCCGGCGGCCAGATCGGCGCGGCGGTCGATGACCAGGTGCTGGGCAACTGCCAGTGCCTGTCGTGCGGCGCAGTGTTTCACGCGCGGGGGTAGGTGCATCGCCTGCTCGTCTGGTTTTCTGCCTTTCCTGGTCTTTCCCTTCTTTCCACTTTCCCTTCTTTCCATCCACTCATTCACGGCAAAGGAGTCTGTTTCATGTCCCATCTCGTCGAACAAATGGCCTACGTCGGCCAGACGCCCTGGCACGGCCTGGGCAATGCGCTGTCGGCCGGTCAGCCCTTGGAGGTGTGGGCCGAGCAATCGGGCCTGTCGTTTTCCATCCTGGATGCGCCGGTGCGCTACGTGCCGCAGGCCAGCAACTACGTGCATGCGGCCATGGGCACTGTTGCACTGGGCCAGGAGTTTGCCGGCCACAAGGTGCTGTACCGCTCGGACACCCTGGCGCCGCTGTCGGTGGTCTCCGAACGCTACCAGGTCGTGCAGCCGCGTGATGTGCTGGAGTTCTACCGCGACCTCACGCAGGTGGCCGGCTACGAGCTGGAGACTGCCGGCGTGCTCAAGGGCGGGCGCAAGCTGTGGGCGCTGGCGCGCACGGGCCAAAGCGCCGCGCTCAAGGGCCGCGACACCGTCAATGGCTACGTGCTGCTGGCCACCGCCTGCGATGGCACGCTGGCCACTACGGCGCAGTTCACCAGCGTGCGCGTGGTGTGCAACAACACCCTGGGTATCGCTTTGTCCGATGGCAGCCAGGCCGTCAAGGTGCGGCACAACACCGCGTTCAATGCCGATGCCGTCAAACGCCAGCTAGGCCTGTCGGTAGCTTCCTGGGACAGCTTCATGTACCGCATGCGCATGCTCAGCGAGCGGCGCGTGCAGTCGCATGAAGCCATGAAGTTCTACCTGAGCGTGTTTGCTGACCCGCAGGGCGCCCCGGCAGTGCTGGCCAACGAGCGCGCCATGCGGGCCGCACAGCGCCTGTACGAGGGCCACGGCCTGGGGGCGGAGCTGGCAGCGGCCAAGGACACTGCCTGGGGTCTGCTCAGCTCGATCACCGAGTTTGTTGACCATCGCCGCCGCGCCCGCAACCAAGACAACCGCCTGGATTCGGCCTGGTTTGGTACGGGAGCGGCGCTCAAGCAGCGTGCGCTCGATGAAGCCATGAAGCTGATCGCCTGAGCCGCTGGCGCCACTGTGGCGCGGCTGCTCTCACCCCCTGCCACCCCAACCCCTTGCAGCCCACGCATGAGCGCGTCTCATGCGTGGGCTGTTTGCGTGGGGGTGGTAGCTGGGGCGGCGCTGCTCCTGCACACGCAGCCGTGTCGATCCTTTCAACCCTTGCTCTTTCATCCCTTCAATCCAAGGAGTTTCGTCATGACCACCGTTATTGCTGATACCAAAGCTGCCGCCATGCCGGGCGCTGACACGCGCGCTGGACGCCCGACGCCTTTGCGCCTGGTGGATACCCGTGAGCTGAGCCACCAGCAGTGGCTGGCCGTGCGCAACCAGGGCATTGGTTCGTCCGAAGCTGCTGCTGCCATTGGCCTGTCGCCCTATGTGAGCCCTTTGGAGCTGTGGCAGCGCAAGACTGCTCGGGAGCCTGCTCCTGATCTGCAGGGCAACGAAGCGGTGTTTTGGGGCAGCGCCCTGGAGCCGCTGATCGCACAGGTGTACCAAGAGCGCACCGGCAGGCGTGTGCGCCGTGTCAATGCCGTGCTGCAGCACCCCGAGCACCGTTTCATGCTGGCCAGCCTGGATCGCACCGTGCAAGGTGGCGGCATCCTGGAGGTCAAGACGGCCGGCTGGCGCAGCGCACAGGCGTGGGAAGCGGGGATTCCCGAGGCGTACCAGTGCCAGGTGCTGCACCAGCTGGCGGTCACCGGGCGCAGCTGGGCCGATGTGGCCGTGCTCATTGCCGGGCAGGAGTTTCGGGTGTACCGCATCCACCGGGGCGAGGACGATTGCGAGGCACGCATCGCCCAGCTCATTGCCCGCGAGCAGGAGTTTTGGCAGTACGTGCAAAGCGACACGCCACCGCCCGTCGACGGCTCGCCTTCCAGCGCCCGTGCATTGGCGGCGATGTACCCCGGCGGGCAGGACTACGGCGTGGACTTGAGCGACTGCGACGAGCTCAATCACGCTTTCGCGATGCTGCTGCAGTGCAAGGGGCAACGCCAGGCGCTGCAGCAGCAAGAGGAGCTGTATCGCCAGAAGCTGCAGGCAGCCATGGGTCAGGCCAGCAGTGCCGTGCTGGCCGCAGGACGCATCAGCTGGAAGCGCAGCAAGGACAGCCGCAGCATCGATTGCAAGCGCCTGGCGCTGGAGCACCCTCAGCTGGCCGCGCAGTACGAGAGCACCACGCCTGGCGTCAGGCGGTTTCTGATGCAGGTCACGGGCTCGGGCGGCAAGGCGCCGGAGATCGATGAACGCTGACGCCTGAACCCGGCTTTTGAGCCGCCTGCCATGCACGTGCGCCGCCCTGCGGTGTGCTGCATGGCGTGGCTGCACGCCTATAGAGCCCTCAACCCCCTCATTTGCCACCAACCCCTTACCCAGGAGAGCGCATCATGATGATCAAAGGTCTGGCCATCACCCCGCCCACCATCGGACGGATTGCCATCGGACACGTTGCCGAACGTGGCGGCAAGCGCCTGCCCGAGCGCGATGACCACTTCACCATCACCACCCAGGTGCAAGGCCGAGAAGGCTGGCTGCACCACCCGTTGCAGGCCCAGTTGGTCGAGAGCGTTGCCAATGGCAAGCTGCGTGCCATCCCGGTGCGTGTGCTGTTCAACGACCCGCAGCTCAATTTGCGCGCCGCCTACAGTGCGTTTGACCGGAGCACCGGCAGGCCGCTGTGTGTGGGAGACGGCGCACAGGCCAGGCGCCAGAGCCCTTCGGGCATGCAAAGCGTGCCCTGCGCCGGCCCGGATGCCTGTGAGTTTGCACAGGTGCATGGTTGCAAGCTGTTTGGCCGGCTGAACGTGCAGATCGACGGCCAGGACGATGTGCTGGGCAGCTTCATCTTCAGGACGACGGGCTACAACTCGGTCAGGACACTGGCTGCCCGGCTGGCTTATTTCAACGCCATCAGTGCCGGTCACGCCCGCTATCTGCCCCTGACACTGCGCCTCAGAGCCAAGAGCACAACGCAGTCACGCCGCACGCCGGTGTACTACGTGGACTTGACGCTCAGGGAAGGCGTGCAGCTGAGAGAGGCCGTGCAGCACGCCACCCAGGAAGCCCTGGAAGATGCGACTTCAGGTCTGGACGTTGCCCAACTGGAGAACAGTGCCCACAAGGCATTGGCCAACGGCAGCTTTGAGGAGGCCGGTGAAGACGACGGTCAAGCCATCGTCGAGGAGTTCTATCCGGCTCAGGACGAGGAGATGGCGCACGAGCACGCTGCCGACCCCCACAGCCCACCGGGCACGCAGATCAGGCCCGGCCGCCTCAGCCCACGGCTGGTCCCGACAGCTGCCAATGACGAGCGCATGGAGATCCAGGCACGCCAGCAAAGGGGGTAGCCATCACAAGCCCGACAGGCCTGAGCCTGAACAGGGCCAAAGCGCCCGGCAAGAGGCGAGAAATAAGCAATGCAGATGCCACGGGACGCTGTAGCCAACAGGCCAGCACCCCGTTGCACCTTTCTTTTTTCTTCCTGCCGATTGGAGGGCTGCAAGGCTGGCGATGCCTGCGTGCATCTGCCCATGCCTGTTCTCTACCCCCTGCTGGAGCCCAGGCTGTGAACGCTGGCGAAGTAGTACTTGGTATGGGCCTTGGCCAGATAGCTGGTGCGGTAGAAGAAGTCCGCCAAAGCCGTGCTGTCACGGGTTTGCAGGTGCCAGGTGCTTTGTGAGGGGAACTCCACCAAGCCAGCCACTTGCGCGACAGGCAGAGCCAGGGCACTGGCCCAGGCCTCGTGCAGGCGGTTGAACAGGTTGTCACGGCCCTGCCTGAACTGACCCAGGCTGCAAAAGGCATCGTGATTGAGGAAGATGACCGCATGGTAGTGAGGGCGCTGTTCGCGGTCGCTGTACTCTCGGCACCACACATAGCGCACAGTGCAATCGTGAGCGTGTTTGAGCGTCCTGCTGGCCCTGTCGCGATTGGCCCGTATCTTGGCCTTGAACGATTCAAAGAAGCGCGTGATGACCTCGTTGCCCTCCAGCCAGGGGCCGCTGTAGTCCTGCGGAAAGCGCAGGTCGAGACGAAAGGCGAATGTGCGTGGATGCTCGGCCAAGGCCTGTCGGGTGACCTCCTGGATACGCTCCAGATAGGCGGTGATCAAGGGGCCGGCGCTGCACTGGACAGGGTATCCGGCGTAAGAGTCATCGATGTGCAACAGCAAATTGGGGTTATGGATGTGGCGGTTCATGACGCGCGCTCCTTCAGATGGGGTGGTTGGAAGGAGAGGTCACGGGAATGCTTCCAGCGTGGATTGCGAATATCTGGAGCAGGGCTGCTCAGGCATTTGGATTGCGACGATTTCCCCTATGGGGGCGTCCAAAAGCACAGGCTTCGTCTTGCGAATAGTGCAGCTGGAAATGGGACTGCAAGCACTGGACAGGCGCATCAAGACGCTCAGGGGCTACTGCTGTAGCACTCGCTGCGCTTTACTACCAAACCCGAAAGCCACGGTCTGCCCCAACCCCAGGCACTCCCGTCCTTGCAGGCTTTTTACGCTAGGCTTTCCCAGACCTCTCACAGGTTTGGGAACTCCGGGAAAAAATAAGTGATCCGCCCTGCACATACGCCCGTGGCGGCGCTGGGAAAGGCAGGTCAGAAGGCGAGAGTGTGGGGAGCTGGGGCAGGAAAGGGACTGGGATCAGGGCGGCTGGAGGTCGGCTGCAGGTGCTGCGCACGCTATGGACTACCGTCCTGAAAAGCCACCCCCGAGGTGGTTGCAAAAGAGGAAGGAGCCACTCGTGGACTGTTCATTATCAACGTGTTATCACTTCTGTTATCGTCTCGGCAGTACCCTGGTGGGTGGCTTGCGCAGCGAGTTGAGTGAGCCTCTTGCCTATTCCTGAGTTGGCTCAAGCCGGTGCAGGCTCTGTCCATGGGCAATCTTGATCCTCAATCCCCCGTCCTGGTTTGGTGGGTAGGGGCAGTATTCGACCTTCTTGGCGTGTAGCAGATGGTGCAAGGCCAAATTCAGGCGCATTGCCGCCCCGTTGCGCCGGAACGGGCCAGACCTGAGGATGGTGTTGCGCTCCAATGTGAAGCTGCCGTCGTGCAATGGCAGTACCCCTTTGGATGGTACGGGGGCAGTGGCTTTCCTTATCAGCCATGCTTCCAGGCTCTGGGCGTCAGTCGCGATGTGCGTTGGGTGCTTGTAGGGTGGAGCGAAGGTATGCAGATATGCCTGCAAGTACCAGTCAACCAAACGGCACGCTTGCGGGACGCAATCGTCCACCATGGATATTTTCGTCTCGCTGTGAAGCCGCCTCTCACTGGCATGTATGCTGGCACATAAGACCAAAGCGATGCGCCAGGCGTTTTCCTGCAGGCGCGAGAGATAGGCATTCAGTCCGGGAAACAGGTTTGCATAAGGCTTGGCGTCACAACCAAGCGCCGCTACCTTTTGCAAGTCGTCTGATCCAAGGTCTTCCAGGTGCACAACATACGCCAGGCGCGAGAGAGCCATCCGGTAGGTCAAGTCCTTGAAACGGTCGAGAACGATTTGGGCTTGTGTCGATCGATCGGGCAGATATTGCCCCGCTCCGATGGCCTCTATCCTCAACTCCGGCATCGGCGCTTGAGCCTGTAACGGGGTGAACAGGCAGCGCTCCAAAAAGCCATGGTCGCTGGCATTTTCTGGTTGAGCTGCAAGATGTGCGGCCAAGGAAGCCGGGCGAACACTGAAACAGACGCTCATCCGTGAGTTCTGCCATTGCACTTGGCCTGTGCCTTTTGGTTGCCCTGCGTTCAGGATTGCTTCCGAGGGGGTGGATCGCTGCGTCTGCAGGGCCTCCTTGAGGCGTACATAGGAGCTGCCATCCCGCGTGTCTTTGCTGTCCCAGGCTGTGCTCATGCTGTTGAGCTGGCTCAGTGCCTGGGTTTGCCACAGATGATCTGCTTCGGTATCGACGACAGCAACGATGTGCTGGCCTTTGTCCAGCGTAGCCTGGAGCACGTCCGAGGGCGCTCGCCCGAACACCAGCCTGGGAGGGGGAGCCGCTGTGGGTTTTTGCGTCAGGTGATGGGCCAGGGCGGCCTCAAGCACGGCATGCTCATTGAGGGGCTTCAGGCTGGGTGCAGCATCGCGGCTGGAAGGCTCTGCATTTCTGGCTAGGGACGCTGTCACCTTGTCTTCGAGCAAACGGTGTTGCTGGCGCCACTGGTTTAGCCTGCGCTCGTTGCCTTTGCTGTTCAGGTGCACGTAGGCCTCTTGGGCCTTTTGCAAGCCAGCAAACAGCTGACTGACAACTCCATTTTTGGCTGCACCGGAACCGTCCACGTTGACCATGAACAGGGATGCGTTGGTGAGGCGGCCATCATGGTGAACGACTTGGTAACCCCGCTGGGCTGCTGCAGCGAGGGCGGCCAAAGCTGTGCTGGCTATGACGGGCGCTGATGCTCCGGTCAGCACGTGGGTTGCCGCCACTACCTGCTGCAGTGCAGGCGGCAGTGCATCAATGGGAAACGGCGGCAAGGGTGTTGTCATGGGCGCGCGAAGTGGAAGGTTGGTTTGATGTGACGCCTGCAGGAGGCTGTCCGACAGCAGGCAATGCTGCCACCGATCTGCCGTGTGCCCGCCTCCGGGCAGATGCCCGCAAAAAACCAAACCCTGCCGCACCGTCAGGCGCAGCAGGGCTTGTCATGGGGTGTGGAGCTGTTGGGACAACTCCCGGGTGTGATCGCCTGGAGTGTGTGGGCCAGCGTTACGCCGGCGAGTGGCTCTTGAGCCAGTCCTTGAGCGCAGCGTCGATGCGCGTTTGCCAGCCGTCTCCGGTGGCCCGGAACGTCTGCACCACCTCGGGCGACAGGCGGATGGTGATGCGCTCCTTGGTCACCTCGGCCTTGGGCCGCCCGCGTGCGCGCGCCTGCCGGTTCATGGCCAGCAGCCCGGCGTGCAGATCAGCCGGCAACACGTCGCTGGCCGGGCGAAACCGCCGCATGTCCTGCTCGGTCAGCTCGCGCACCTCGCCTGCCGCATCGGTCAGCGGGGCCGTCTCTGGGTCAATCCTGTTGCGTGCGTTCATACCTGCGCTCCTCCCTGGCGTTGGCCTTGCGAAAGCTGATGATGCGGATGCCGCCTGGCGTGGGCGTGAAGCACAGAACGTGCAGCCGCTCATCGAGCCAGGCCACGCTCGGCAACGTTGCGTGCGTTCTTGGTCGGGTCGAAGCTGATGTCCATCGCTATTTATTGTATGTACTGAATATCGGAAAACAAGGACGGCGCACGGGGCAGCGTCGCTCCTGGCTCAGAGGGATGCTCGGCGTTCGATCCGCCGCTCAATGTGACGCCCAATGCCTTCGTCCCCGCAGGTGCCTGGCGCCAGCCTGACCGGCCCCAGCATCACGCCGCCTACGGCCTTGGTTGCCTCGTTGGCTGCTTCTCGCAGCGTGTCCTGGCTCAGGTGGGCATAGCGCTGGGTGGTCTTGACCTGGGTGTGGCCCAGTATGTGCTGCACCTCATACAGGGTACGCCCGGCGTTGACCAGCAGGCTGGCAAAGCTGTGGCGCAGGTCGTGGATGCGCACATCCGCCAGCCCAGCCCGTTTGCGCGCCGTATCCCAGGCGTAGAAGATGGACACGAATGGCTTGCCTGTCTTCGGGTTGGCAAAGGCCCAGGGACAACCCTCCTGATGGGGCACGGTACCCAGGATTTGCACAGCTCCATCGGACAGTGGAACGTGACGCGCCTTGCCTGACTTGCTCATGGCGATGCGCCAGATGCGTCGCTGCAGATCAAAGTCCTCCCAGCGGGCATCGAGCACTTCGCGCTTGCGCGCTCCCGTGAGGATCAGCATGGGCACGATATACGACAGCAGAGGGTTGTCGCTCTGACACAGTGCCTGGTACAGCCGCTGAGCCTCGGGCTGTGACAGGTAGCGCTCGCGCTGGTTGTTTTCCTGCAGCAAGGGCACGCCTCGGCAGGGGTTGGCTTTCACTCCCGGCACCTCCCAGCGCAGGGCTAGGTTGAAGATATAGCGCAGCAAGATCAACAGCCGATTGGCTGAGCCAGGGGCGGCGCCGGCGGCGTGGCGCTCTTGGTGCAATTTCTGAATGTCGGTGCGCACGATCTCGTCGAGATAGCGAGACCCCAGGCGAGGCAGCAGGTGGTTGCGCAACAGGCTCTCATCGGTGCTCCACGAGCGTTTGTAGGTACGCACGAAGGGCAGGTATTGATCCTGGATGAATTGCGCAAAGGTCGGCACTTGTTTGGCCTCGTCGCGCTCCTGGGCTGGATCGCCTCCGAGGATGATCTGCCTGCGTGCGGTGTCGGCCAGCTTGCGCGCTTGCTGCAAACTCACGTCATTCTCCGGAGCCAGGCGCAACTGCCGCGTCCTGCCACGCTTGTCCTGGTAGCGCAGGTAGTAGGTCTTGCCGCCGCTGGCGCGCACCTCCAGGATCAGGCCGCTGCACGTCGCGTCGTAGAAGTCGCATTTGCGCCTGCCTGGTGGACAGGTAGAGTTTCTTGCGAACTGCTGGGTCAGTTGGATGGTTGCCATTGTCCGATGCAGTGATTCAAATTGAATATTTTTAATTGCACCGTGATTCAAGACATCCGTCAAGGGCCAGACCCGACATACGTGGCCCTGCCCTTGAAGCTGGCTGTGGCGATACGGGCGCTGCGCAACGCCTTTGCGCTGAGCCAGACCGAGCTGGCCGAGCTGGCGCAATGCTCGCGTCCCACCATCAATAGGATCGAATCGGTCGATCAGGCCTCACCCAGGATGGCCACCGTCGAGCGCTTGCTGCAGGTGTTTCGTGACCGAGGAGTGGAGATACAGATCCAGGATGCGCAGGTGGTGATCAACTGGACAGCGCAGGCCATCGAAGCAGCAACACAGGCTGCTGCCCGGAGCACCGGTAAGCACCCGTCTGGCAGGCAAACACAAGATCGTGCAGGACGGGCGCAGGAAGGCTGAGGGGAGGGCGACCCAGGTCAGAGGGTACGCGAGCGCCTGATTGGCGGGGCGGACACGCGAGGTTCGCAGGACGGCTGCAGGATGCGTGCAGGGCGCTTTGTGGGGGGGCTGGGGGTCAGGGAGACCGAAATCCTGGCTTGCTTGCAGGTCTATCGCAGGACGGCGCGTGACTGAGCCTGGGGGCCGGGGTTTTCCTTTGAAAAATCAACACCTTGGTGGGAGGGGAGACTTTTCTGCTCACTCAAGGTGTGGACAACATCCAGGGCACCAACGGCGACGACACCATCATCGCCGGCCCCGGCTCTGCAGGCGGCGCGCACACGCTGGGCGCATCCGACGTCATCAACGGCGGCGGCGGCAACGACAAGATCATCATCACGTCGCAGGCAACGGCCGTTGGTGGTGAAAACCTCGTGCCGCGCATGACCAGCGTCGAGCAGGTGTTCATCCAGGCCGTGGGTACGACCGGCACCACCGTGAACATGATCAATGCCACGGGTTCCAAGGAAGTGTGGAGCGACAACTCCACCGACAACGTGTTTGTCACCAACTTGCAAGAAAAGGCCACCATCGGCGTCAAGGGTGGCAATGGCGGCAACGTGATGGTTGTCCAGGCTGCGGCTCCTGCCTTGACAGGTGATCTGGCAGTTGCCCTGAACGGTGCCAACGCCGCTGTGCTGGCCGTCAACGCCACTGGCTTGGCCGGCGCGGCTGGCTACACCTCCACCACGATCAACACGACGGTGGGCAACAACGCCATCACCGGTCTGGCGGGCACGCAGACCAGCCAGCTTGGCGTGCTGGACGTGGGCAATGCACTGAACAAGGTGACCGTGACCGGCGACGGCGCCGTGCGCGTGATCAATGACCTGGCTGCCACGGTCCGCACCATCGACGCTTCGGCCAACAAGGGCGGTGTGAACTTCAACATCGCCAACAACACCGGCAACGTCACTTTCACCGGCGGCGACGGCAACGATCGCATCAACTTCGGCGGTACGCTGAATCTGCAGGACAAGGTCGACGGCGGCGCTGGCCGTGACATCCTGGGCGTGACCGACCAGTCGTTCATCATCCCTGGTCTGCAAGTGTCCAACGTGGAAGTGCTGGAGCTGAATACGCTCAACGGCACCCTCAACGCCGCCCTGATCGCTGGTGTGGATGAAGTGCGCGTGACGACCACGCTCAACAACGGCGTCGTCAACGGCTTGACCAGCAACAGCACCTTCGTGACCAACGCAGCCGGCACCGCCACGCTGAACCTGGTCAACGCCCAGGTGGCTGGCACCAACGATACGTTGAACCTGAAGACTGGGATCGCGGGTGGCACCCCGAATGCGCCGACGATGTTGAGCGTCATGGCAGCGGGCGTGGAAAACATTGTGTACACCCAAAACAACGCAGCCAACGCCGGTGCGAGCACCTCGGTCGGTTTCTTTGACACCGACGGGCAAGTGGATGTAACCAGCCTGACCATCAACAACAACGCCGGCAACAATGCCTACGTTGATTGGCTGACAAACACCATCAAGACGGTGGACGCTTCGGCTGCCCAGGGCAACGTGCGTGTCTCGATCTCGACGGGTAATGCCACCAACGGCGTGACCATCAAGGGCGGTGCAGGCAACGACCTGCTGATCGGCGGCGACGGCAAGGACGTGATCAACGGTGGCGCCGGCAACGACGTCATCTCTGGCGACGCCTACACCTTCGTTGCTGGTACGGGCGGCGCTGCTGTCAAGCAGGTGAGCACCATCACGATCTCCACCGCTGAAGTGGGTGATACCTTCACCATCGGCGGCCAGAACGTGGTTTGGACTGGCGTCGCTGCGACCGATAACGCCAACGTGATCAGTGCCATCAACGCCACTGTGAGCGGCAGCACGCCCTCCAGCGTGGTGGCTTCTGGTGCCGGTGTCTATACCATCACCGGTGCCACCAACGGTGCTGCTTTCTCGCTGCCCTCGGTGAGCGCGACGAACCTGGCTGCCGCGCCCGAAGTGTCTACCGTGACGGTCAATAACGCCTCTGCTTACGACAACGGTGACGTCGTGCGCGTGACGGTCAATGGCGCAAATTATGACTACGCTGTTACGGCCAATGGCACTACCGCTGCTGCGGTGGCGGCTGGGCTTCAGACGCTGATTAACGGCGGCGGTCAAATGACTGCAGCGGCAACCGGCAACGTTCTGACGTTGACAGGCGTCACAACGAGCAACTACACCATCTCGTCGTCCATCACGAATGCCGGTACCAATGTTGCTCTCGTTCCTTCCGTTCTGACTATCACGCCGAACGACTTGGAAGCGGGCGAAGCCCTCACAGTCACCCTGGGTGGGACAGCTTATTCGATCGCCTTCAACACGACCGTGGGACAGACGTTGACCGATTTCGTTGCGGCGAATGGAGCAGCCATTAACGGCGCCACTGGCGGTACTTTGGCGGTGTCGGGCTCCACTTTGACCGTGACCCAAGCGGCCGGCACTGGACTGAACATCACTACAGGTTCCGGTGCAATCACAGGGGGTGATGGCGGGACGGTGACGGTCGGATACGTTGCAGGCAACCCGGGCTATGCCATCACTGCCAATGCGGCGCCGACGGTTGCCGACAATGCTCCTGCAGCAGCCGGTGCCAACACCCAGACCATTGTCACCGCCACGCCTACTGCAGGTCAGATGTCCAATGACCAGTACTTCGGCGGCACCGCTGCAGCCGACATCCTCACGGGTGGTGAGGGCAGCGACACGTTCTACTTCTTCAGCGGCTCCAACGGCTTCACCGGCACGGCGTTCACCACCATGGACACCATCACCGACCTGAACCTGGGCGGCGCAGGCCAGAGCGTGGGTGTGGACCGTATCGTGCTGAGCGCCAACACGTTCAACGCTTTCGCGCCTACTGATCTGATCAACGGCGGCACGGCCGTGACCATGACCGGCCCGACGCTGGCCAGCGCCTACCAGGCACTGTTCAACGCCGGCGGCGCCTTGAATGGCTCGGTCAACGATGTGGGTCTGTTCACGTATGGTGGCGACACCTATCTGATCGCCACCGACGGCAACTCTGCCACCAACACCGGCGACGTGATCATCAAGGTCACTGGCGTGGTCGGCACGCTGGACATCAGCGACATCGTCGTGATGTAAGGAACGGCGGCTGCGCGAGAGGCTCTGCCCGAGCAAACTCTCTCGCGCCCTGACGCTCCAACCCCCCAAGCCTGGCGACAGGCGCGGGGGGTTTCCTTTATCTGTCGCCCCTGCGCCCATTCCCTTTGTTGGCTTTCGCTCCCAGCCCCTTGCCATGACCTCGATACCCGACCTCAGCGCCCAAGTCCAGCAGTCGACCCCACAGCAGCAACAGCCCCAAGTGCAAATGTTGCGCCTGCAGGACCCCAACGAAGCCTTCCGCGCCATCAGTCTGCTCATGGGCGCGGACAAGGACTATGCCGCCACACCGCTGGCGATTGCCCAGCGGCTGTGGACAGCCGTTTGCCAAGGGCGCTACTGGCTGCTGGTGGCCGGCAGCGAACCCGTTGGTTGCGTGCTGTGGGGAGAGATCAGCAACGCCGTCTTGGCCAGCGCCGTGCGTCAGCGCCGCGAGCCCACCAGCCAGCAACTGCAAGAGCGCGGTGACGCGCTGCTGGCGCTGGCCTTGCTAGCCAAGAGCCCCGCCTTGGTCAGCGGCCTGTGGCGCCACTTCGTGCGCCAAAACGCCCAGCGTCCCATCCTGGCCATACGCCACTTCGGGCAGCGCAACCAACAGCCACGCTTCTTGCTATACCTCGACGGGCACGTCTGCAGCGACGAGCAGTTGCAGCAATGGCTCAGCCAGCATCCCGAAGAGGCTGAAAGCGCCGTTGGTGGAGAATAAAAGGACACCCACTTTTAAAAGAATAAAAGGACACCCACTTTTATTCACATAAAACCCGACGTCTGGCACACTGTCTCAGCCTCCGTTGACAAGTGAGGTTGCCGCCATGACCCGCCCCCGCTCGGCCCTGATGTCGCTGTCCGACACCCCCTGGTACCACGTCGTCAACCGCTGCGTGCGCCGCGCCTTCCTGTGCGGGCACGATGCGCACTCGGGCTGCAGCTTCGAGCACCGCCGCGCCTGGGTGGAAACGCGCATCCGCGAACTCGCGTCCGTGTTTGCCATCGACGTGGCCGCCTACGCGGTGATGAGCAACCACTACCACATCGTCGTGCGCGTGGATGCGCCCCGCGCCCAGGGCTGGGACGACGACGAGGTGCTGCGCCGCTGGACGCAACTGTTCACCGGGCCGCTCTTGGTGCAGCGCTACCTGCAGCCCGCCCAGCGCGCACTGATGGGGGAGGGGGAACTGGCCCAGTTGCAGGAACTGGCCGCCACCTACCGCGCGCGGCTGCACGACCTGTCGTGGTACATGCGGGTGCTCAACGAGTCCATCGCCCGCCAGGCCAATGCCGAAGATGGCGTGCGCGGGCGCTTCTGGGAAGGGCGCTTCAAAAGCCAGGCGCTGCTGGACGAGCAGGCCCTGCTGGCCGTGATGGCCTACGTCGATCTGAACCCGGTGCGCGCCGGCATGGCCGAGGATCTTGAGGGCAGCGCCCACACCTCGATTGCCGCCCGCCTGGCCGAGCTGCGCGGCCAGGCATTCGTTCCCGTGTGCGGCGCCGGCCATGCGCGCCACGACACCAGCGCAGGTTGCCCCGGGCAAGGTGCCGCCGCCATGCCCCGCCTGCTGCCCGAAGCCGCGTTGGCCGCATTGGCTGAGGCGCCCCTGATACCCTTCGACCCCACTGCCCGCTTCGCCCAGGGCGTGCCCTTTCGGGCTGCAGGAATATCTGGAGCTGGTGGACAGCGTGGGCCGCTGCGTGCACCCGGCCAAGCGCGGTGCCATCAGCGTGCAGTCGCCGCCCATCCTGCAGCGCCTGGGCATGGATACCGAAGCCTTCATTGCCTGCGCGGGCACGTTTTTTCGCACATTCGCCCACGCGGTGGGCACGCCCGCCAGCCTGGTGCAGCTGGCGGCAGTGCGCCAGTGCCGGGTGCTGCGCGGCATGGCGCTGGCGCGGCGGGTGCTGCAGCGGCAGCCAGACTGCACCCAGGGCCGGGTGGCGGCTTGAGGCGCGTCAACCCTGCGGCAAAGCCCAGTTCATTCCCATCGGCACGCGCATGGGCAATGTCCGGCCTTGCGGGCGAACCGCCTCCCACCCCAGGCAGGCCAGCCACACGGTGCGCGGGATGGGTTTCTCGCCATCGCGGTAGTAGATCAGCATGCGCCGGGAGATACCCAGCGCCTGCGCGGCCTGCTCCAGCGTCAGGCCGGTGCCCTCCAGCCACGTCCAGATGCGCTCATGGCCGATGCCACCAGACTGCTCGATGGCCAGATTGCGCAGGTTGTCGGCCGCCAGGTCGAGTTCGTCCTCGATCCAGTCCACCGTGCGCCCCTGGAACCCCACCCTGGCCTGGGCGAACAGGCTGCTGTCCTGCAGGGGCGCCAGGGCTTTGCTGGAGCCGACCCAGTCGCTCAAATCTACGTCGAACGACTGGCCATCGGCATAGGTCAGATGCAGGCGCTGTCCCGGCCGGGCCTGCACTGTGGTGAGGGTGAAGTGATCCTTGTTGCTCATCGTTGCAACTCCTCGAAGGTGTCCATCAGCCAATCCTGGCGCTCGCCCGCCCAGGTGAGCACTTCGGCGATCTCGCGTGCAACCACCTTGCCGTGGATGATTTGCAGAGGCCGGATGCTGACCCAGGCTTCCCGACCGTCGTTGAGCTGAACGTGGAAGTGGGGCGGTGGATGGTCTTTGGCATTCATCCGGACGCGGCAGTTGGCAAAGCGCTGAAGAACAGGCATGGGAAGGTGGTGGTGCAATGATTGCATCTTATCCCCTCAACAAAAAGGCCGCTCCAGTGAGCGGCCTCGTCGCCGGGGAAGCGGTGGCAGTGAGGGTGGTCAGGCCTTCCTGGGTCAGGCCCGCTTGGCTTGCGTGCGCGCTGCCGGCAGACCGTTCAAGCAAAATCGATGCGCAGGTTTTTGCCCAGCGCCCTGGCCGCTCCGGTCAGGGTGGTCAAGGTCAGGCTGGTGTCCGTTTCGTCGAGCAAGCGGTTGAGCGCGGCGCGGCTGGTATGCATCTTCTCGGCCAGGGCAGTCTTGGTGAGGCCCTGAGCCTTCATCTCCTGGGCGATCTGCCAGGCCACAACCCGCTTGATGGCCACGGCGGAGACCTCTTCGAACATGGCGTCTTCAACCAGAAAATCATCGAAGCTGCTGCCGATGTGTGGTGATGGGGAATTCATGAGACGCTCCTGAGTTGTTGCAGACGCTGCTTGGCCAGTTCCAGTACATGGGCTGGGGTGGCGGAGGACTTCTTGATGAAGCCATGCAGCAACACCATGGTGCTGCCCACCACCGTGAAAAAAACACGGGCGATGCGGTCTGCCAGCCGCACACGCACTTCCCATAAGTCCTTGGCCATCTTGCGCACCAGTGGCATACCAAGGGGCCAGCCGTATTGGACTGTCTTGATCTCCTCTCCAACAGCACGTCGCTCAGCAGTTGGCAGTGCCCGCAGCCACTCGCGCACGGGTTCGTTGCCGCTGCCTGTCATGAAGAAACGTACGTCCAGGGTAGGGATCAACGCGGATTGATCGTACCGAATTTGGTACGGAAAACAAGCGGCAGAAGGCATGAAGTGAAGGACGCCCACGCTTCATCCCCCAACAAAGAGGCCGCTCCAGTGAGCGGCCTCGTCGCTGGGAAAGCGGGGGCAGCGGGGGTGGTCAACCCACCTCAGCCACCAGAGTGAGGCGCGTGGCGCTGGCGCGTACCTGTTTCATGCGGCCATGGCCGGGCAGGGTGGTCTCGACGATGGTGACCAGGCCGGCGCGCTCCAGCGCGTCCAGGTCACGCTTGACGGCGCTGCGGTCGCGCTGCAGCCGTGTGGCAATGTCGGTAATGGAGCCGGGCGCCTGCCGAACAGCACGAAACAATGCCAGGCGCGCGGCGCTGATTAAGCTTCATCATCTCCGCCGGGTCTTCGAAGCTCAGGATGCGCTCAGCTGCCAACCTCTCGCCCCCATCAACAGCGCGCGCCAACTTGCGCCCGCGTTGAAAGAACGCTTGTTCGGTGCTGGTGGTGATCGTGAATTGGCTCATGTGCAGTCCTTCAAACCAAGCCAGTCTTGTTCAAGGCGCTGCTCCCCGTTGCGGATGGTGTCGATGCAGACATGGATGCGCCGCGAGAACTCCAGCTGTGACCTGCCCGGTTTTTCCGAGCCATTCATTCCTGTAAGACGGCCGGGCTGGCACTTGCCGCAGGTTGACCGCCTGTTCGATCTGCCGCACGCTTCGCGCTTCGATCAGTTGGAGGCAGCGGCGCGGGCGCTGGGGCGGCACATCGAGGTGCGCGTCTCCAGTTGAAGCTGCCGGCAGCCATCCACGAGGAAGAGCTGATGGCCAACTGGGCTTTGGCGGTCAAGGGCGAGCCCGTCTTCAGGATCGAGCCACTGCGCTGAAAGGAGTAGTCCACCATGATCCGTGTGGTCCATGTCACGCCACAGGCGGGCTTTCAGTTGGTGCTCAAATCCGACGTTTGCCATACTGCCGTCGTCCCCGCTGACAAGTGAGGTTGGCGCCATGAACCGCCCCGGCTCTGCGCTCGAAATAGCGTAACTACAATAATAAGCCCCATGCAGATCGAGTTCGATCCCGACAAGCGTGACAAGACGCTTGCAGAGCGTGGTCTTGGATTTCGCCCGGGCCGGCGAGGTGTTCGCCGAGGTGAATGTCACTGCAGAAGATGCCCGGTTTGACTATGGCGAGCCCCGGTTCACCACTGTCGGCGTGTTGGATGGCCGGATGGTCATTCTGGTCTGGACGCCTCGCGGCGAGGTTCGCCGCATCATCAGCATGAGGAAAGCCAATGAACGTGAAGTCACAAGGTTCGCCCAAGCCCTGGGTTGATCCGGACGACGCGCCGGAGTTGACGCAAGATTTCTTCGAGCAGGGCGAATGGAAAATCGGTGAGCAAGCGGTCTCTGCCCCGCAAGGCGCGGCTGCGCTGCGCGAGGCGCTTTCCCGCAGCCACCCCAAGGCGCAAAGCACCAAACAGGCCCTGACGGTGCGCTATGACGCAGAGGTGATTGCGGCCTTCAAAGCCACCGGAGAAGGCTGGCAGACACGCATGAATGATGCCTTGAAAGACTGGCTGCAGACGCATTCGCCAGCGTGACATCAATAAAAGAATAAAAAGGACGCCCACTTTTATTCGCTACACGGACACCGCCCCGAAATAGGGGACAGACCACGGTTTCCAGAAATCCGCTGCCCCCGAAGCTCCTCGGTGCTGCCAACTTTGACATCAGCAGAAGCAGCACCCGATTGCCACTTGGGTAGCTGTGCTTCATCTCGCAGGGCGCGTTGCCGCTTGGCTCGGATGAGCACCAGCGCTGTGGCTCATTTTCTGCCATAGGTGGCATCGTGATCGGGCGCGATGGTGAGCAGTCGGATGAAATCCCCGTCACGGTACGCCGTCGCTCGGCGTGCTTGGGTGATGCGCAGGGAGTAGATCGCATCGATCCCCTGGGGTGGCCTGACGCTCGTGATCTTCTCCCACTTCAGGCCCTGGTCGCGGTACAGCTGGTTCCAGGTCAGTTGGCGGATTTTTTGGAGCGTATCCAGGGCTGCGTGGCGCTCGGGCTTTTGCAGTGTGAGCAGGTTGTCCTGAAACACCGGGTTGTTGAGGTCGAGCCTGACCTTGGCTTCACTGCTCACCATGACCGAGGCGCTTGAGAGTGTCTTCGGTATCCGCATCCGATGCGGCATGGGCGACAGACCAGGCCATGGCTGTTTGCAGATCGGCCGCTGCTTGGGACGCGTGCAGCCAGCGCTCGTTGTCGGGTACGACCGTGGCAGTGCGCACCAGCCAGACGCCGGGTTCGTGCTCTTCCACCAGTACCTGACGGCCCGCGTATTGTTTGCCCAGCGAAATCTGGCCGTTGGCGCCAACGACCTTGACGGTGGGAGAGTGTGCTGTGATGGTCATGACAAGGCTCCTTGGCAACTATGAACGATATTATAAATTTCGTGCGGCACTAAATGCGCCGTGAGAACTATAAAACTAAAACTATAAAAGGACACCCACTTTTATTGATGCACTTTTATTGATGACAGGACACCCGCTTCTATCCCCCAGCAAAAAGGCCGCTCACTGGAGCGGCTTTTTTGCTGGGGAAAGTAAAAGGACACCCACTTTTGTCCCCTCCAAAAAGACCGCTCGGAGTGAGCGGCCTTGTCGGGATCGGAATGGGTGCTGCTGTAGCCCAGCGTTACGCCGGCGAGTGGCTCCTGAGCCAGTCCTTGAGCGCGGCGTCGATGCGCGTTTGTCAGCCGTCTCCGGTGGCGCGGAAGGTCTGCACCACCTCGGGCGACAGGCGGATGGTGATGCGCTCCTTGGTCACCTCGGCCTTGGGCCGCCCGCGTGACCGCGCCTGCCGGTTGATGGCCAGCAAGCCGGTGTAGAGATCAGCCGGCAACACATCGCTGGCCGGGCGAAACCGTCGCATGTCCTGCTCGGTCAGCTCGCGCACCTCGCCTGCGGCGTCGGTCAGCGGGGGCGTCTTTGGGTCAATCCTGTTGCGTGCGTTCATACCTGCGCTCCTCCCTGGAGTTGGCCTTGCGAAAGCTGATGATGCGGATGCCGCCTGGCGTGGGCGCGAAGCACGGAACGTGCAGCCGCTCATCGAGCCAGCCCAGCGCGACAAAGGGCCGCTCGGCAACGTTGCGTGCGTTCTTGGCCGGGTCGAAGCTGATGTCCATCGCTATTTATTGCATGCACTGAATATCGGAAAGCAAGGACGGCGCACAGACCAGCGGACGCTCCTGGCTCGGAAGTCCGCCAGGGAGACAGGCGTCGCCCCGACCGCCTTGGCTTCACGAATGGCTGCCAGGGTGGCAGCGTTGGCGCGGGGCAGCTTCATGGGCAAGCCGCCTTGCTCCACGATGCTGCGCAAAAAAAAAAAGACGGATGGCGGGCGCACGGCCTTGCCCTGTGTGGCCCCGGGCAGGGAGTATGGATTGAACTCAGGGTTTACCCCATGATGAGGTGTCCCGCGCCTGGCAACACTGGCATATGGCGCGGCTTTTGTGCAAAATAGCACGGTCGTTCGTTTTGTTGTCGCCATGCCTTCCTCTTCGTCACTTTCGGTCAAGCCAGCCAGCACCGCGCGCCGCGATGGCCGCGCGCTGCACAAGGGCCAGCAGACCAAGGCCGCCATCGTCGAGGCTGCCCTGGGCCTGGCCACGCACATCGGGCTGGAGGGCCTGTCCATCGGCGCGCTGGCCGACGCCACGGGCATGAGCAAGTCCGGCGTGTTCGCGCATTTCGGCTCGCGCGAGGAGCTGCAGATTTCCGTGGTGCGCGAGTACCACCAGCGCTTCGAGCAGGAGGTGTTCTTCCCCGCGCTGGCCCAGCCGCGCGGCCTGCCGCGCCTGCGCGCCATGTTTGCCAACTGGATGCAGCGCACCTCCACCGAGATCGACTCGGGCTGCATCTACATCAGCGGCGCGGTGGAGTTCGACGACCGCGAGGGCCCCGTGCGCGACGCGCTGGCCGGCTCGGTGCTGACCTGGATGGAGGCCATGCGCCGCGCCATCGAGCAGTGCAAGGAGCTGGGCCAGCTGCGCCAGGACGCCGATGAGCAGCAAATGCTGTTCGAGATTCACGGCCTGATCCTGGCGCTGCACTATGAAGCCCGCTTCCTGCAGACGCCGGGCTCGATCCAGCGCGCCCACCAGGGCTTTGACAACATCCTGGCGCGCTACGCGCCCTGATCGCCCGCCTGTTTTCCTGTCACCTGCTTCCTTTTTTCTGTTTCTCTTTTTTTTCCCTTTTCCGTTCCAACCCGATTTTTTCCAGGAGCCCCGCATGCCCATCTACACCCCCCCGCTGCGCGACATGCAATTCGTGATGCACGAAGTGTTCAAGGTCACCGACGAGTTCAAGGCCATGCCGGCGCACGCCGACGTGGATGCGGACACCATCAATGCGGTGCTGGAGGAAGCCGGCAAGTTCGCCGCCGGCGTGGCCTTTCCGCTGAACATCAGCGGCGACACCGAAGGCTGTAAGCTGGACAACCAGACGCACGAGGTCACCCCCCCGAAGGGCTTCAAGGAGGCCTACCGCCAGTACATCGAAGGCGGCTGGCCGGCGCTGTCGTGCGCGCCCGAGTTCGGCGGCCAGGGCCTGCCGCACACGGTGAACCAGTGCCTGTACGAGATGCTCAACAGCGCCAACCAGGCCTGGACCATGTACCCCGGCCTGTCGCACGGCGCCTATGAGGCCCTGCTGGCGCACGGCACGGACGAGCAGAAGAAGACCTACCTGCCCAAGCTGGTCAGCGGCGAGTGGACCGGCACCATGTGCCTGACCGAGCCGCACTGCGGCACCGACTTGGGGCTGCTGCGCACCAAGGCCGAGCCGGTGGGCGATGGAACCTACAAGATCACCGGCAACAAGATCTTCATCAGCGCCGGCGAGCACGACTTCACCGAGAACATCATCCACCTGGTGCTGGCCCGTCTGCCCGACGCGCCCAAGGGCAGCAAGGGCATCAGCCTGTTCGTGGTGCCCAAGTTCAACGTGAACGCCCACGGCAGCATCGGCAGCCGCAACCCCATCTTCTGCACCGGCCTGGAGCACAAGATGGGCATCCACGGCAACGCCACGGCGCAAATCGCCATCGACGGCGCCATCGGCACCCTGGTGGGCGAGCCCCACAAGGGCCTGGCGGCCATGTTCGTGATGATGAACGCCGCCCGCCTGGGCGTGGGCAACCAGTCGCTGGGCCTGACCGAAGTGGCCTTCCAGAACGCCCTGGCCTACGCCAAGGACCGCCTGCAGATGCGCAGCCTGTCGGGCACCAAGGCCAAGGACAAGGAAGCCGACCCCATCATCGTGCACCCGGACGTGCGCAAGATGCTGCTCACCGCCAAGGCCTACGCCGAGGGCGCGCGCGCGCTGCAGATCTTTTGCACGCTGCTGCTGGACAAGGCGCACAACCACCCCGACGAGAAGGTGAAGAAGGACTCGGACGAGCTGGTGGCGCTGCTGACCCCCATCGTCAAGGCCTTCGTGACCGACAACGGCCACACCGCCACCAACGCGGCGATGCAGGTCTTCGGCGGCCATGGCTACATCAAGGAATGGGGCATGGAGCAGTTCGTGCGGGACAACCGCATCAACATGATCTATGAAGGCACGAACACCGTGCAGTCGCTGGACCTGCTGGGCCGCAAGGTGCTGGGCAACAACGGCGCCACGCTCAAGAAGTTCGGCAAGCTGGTCGGCCAGCTGGTGGCTGAAGAGGGCGTCAACGAGAAGATGGCCGAGTTCATCAACCCGATCGCCTACCTGGGCGACCAGATGACCAAGTTCACCACCGAGATCGGCTTCCGGGGCTTCCAGAACCCCGACGAGGTGGGCGCCGCCGCCGTGGACTATCTGCGCGTGGCCGGCCACCTGGTGTTCGGCTACCTGTTCGCCCGCATGGCGCAGGTCGCGCTGCGCGAGATCGCGGCCGGCAACAGCGATCCGTTCTATGTGGCCAAGTTGCAGACGGCGCGCTTCTACTTCGCCAAGCTGTTCCCCGAGACGGCGACGCTGATGCGCACGGCGCGCGCCGGAGCCAAGGTGCTGATGGACACGGACGCGGCCCTGGCCTGACCGTGCTGCCGGCCCCTTTCTCGCTCCCTCCCCCCTCTGGGGGAGGGCAGGGGTGGGGGCCAGCGCCGGGCGATCATCCAGCCGCAGCTCGCACTGCCAACCGGCCCCCGTCCCCGCCTTCCCCCGAGGGGGAAGGAGTAAAACCCACACTTTCTACCCTGGAGCCCTCATGAACAAAGCCCTTGCAGCTATCATTTTCGCAGCAATCGCCGCCCCCGCCTGGGCCCAGATGTCCCCCGTGGGCCTGTGGCGCAGCATGGACGACAAGACCGGCGAGGCGAAGTCCGAGATCCGCATTGCCGACAAGGGCGGCGTGCTGGAGGGCCGCATCGAAAAGCTCCTGCGCAAGGACGCCGACCCGGCGGCCAAGTGCGTGGAGTGCAAGGATGCGCTCAAGGACCAGCCCATGGTCGGCCTGCCCATCATCACCGGCGCGAAGAAGGCCGAAGGCAAGGACGTGTGGGAGGGCGGCAAGATCCTCGACCCCGAGAACGGCAAGCAATACACCCTGCGCCTGACGCCCGTCGATGGCGGCCAGAAGCTCGAAGTGCGCGGCTCCATCGGCCCCTTCGGCCGCACGCAGACCTGGCAACGCGTGAACTGACCCCTTTGTCTTCCTCCCTCCCCCTCTGGGGGAGGGCTGGGGTGGGGGCCAGCGACGATGACAACATCACACGTCGTGCCAGAACCAGCCAGCCCCCATCCCCGCCTTCCCCCAGAGGGGGAAGGAGTGAAACCCCGACCCACTCAACCCATTCCCACCCCATGACCCGATTCAACGTCAAGAAAGTCGCCGTCCTCGGCGCGGGCGTGATGGGCGCGCAGATTGCGGCCCATCTCGTCAACGTGAAGGTGCCGGTGGTGCTGTTCGACCTGCCCGCCAAGGAAGGCCCGAAGAACGGCATCGTCACCAAGGCCATCGCCAACCTCAAGAAGCTCAAGCCCTCGCCCCTGGGCGTGGCGGACGACGCCGACCTGATCCAGGCGGCGAACTACGAGGAGCACCTCTCCCTGCTGAAAGAGTGCGACCTGGTGATCGAGGCGATCGCCGAGCGCATGGACTGGAAGCAGGACCTGTACCACAAGATCGCCCCGCACGTGGCCAAGCACGCCATCCTGGCGAGCAACACCTCGGGCCTGTCGATCACCAAGCTGTCCGAGGCGCTGCCCGAGCAGCTGCGCCCGCGCTTTTGCGGCATCCACTTCTTCAACCCGCCGCGCTACATGGTGCTGGTCGAGCTGATCAACACGCCCACCACGCAGCCCGAAGTGCTGGACCAGCTCGAAGCCTTCGTGACGACCGGCCTGGGCAAGGGCGTGGTGCGCGCGCACGACACGCCCAACTTCATCGCCAACCGCGTGGGCATCGCCGGCATGCTGTCCACCATGAAGGAGGTCGAGAACTTCGGCCTGACCTTCGATGTGGTGGACGACCTGACGGGCAAGAAGCTGGGCCGCGCCAGCAGCGGCACCTTCCGCACCGCCGACGTGGTGGGCCTGGACACCATGGCCCACGTCATCAAGACGCTGCAGGACAACCTGAGCATCGAGACCGATCCGTTCTACGACAGCTTCGGCACGCCCCCGGTGCTGGCCAAGCTGATCGAGCTGGGCAACCTGGGCCAGAAGACCAAGGCGGGCTTCTACAAGAAGCAGGGCCGCGACATCCTGCGCTTCGACCTGGAGGGCGAGGAATATGTGCCCGCCGGTGGCAAGGCCGACGAGGTCTATGGCCGCATGCTGAAGAAGCCCGCCGCCGAGCGCCTCAAATTGCTGCGCAACGCGGAAGGCGCGCAGGGCCAATTCCTGTGGGCGATTTTGCGCAACGGTTTCCACTACGCCGCCGTGCATCTGGCCGAGATTGCCGACACCGCGCGCGACGTGGACCAGGCCATGCGCTGGGGCTTCGGCATGAAGCAGGGCCCCTTCGAGCTGTGGCAGCAGGCCGGCTGGCTCGAAGTCGCCAAGATGATCCAGGAGGACATCGATGCGGGCAAGGCATTGAGCAAGGCACCGCTGCCGGATTGGGTGTTCAAGGGCCCCGTGGCGGACGCCGGCGGCGTGCACACGGCGCAGGGCTCGTGGAGTGCGCGCCAGGGCAAATTCGTGCCGCGCCGCCAGCTGCCGGTGTACGAGCGCCAGTACTTCCCCGAAAAGCTGCTGGGCGAGGACAACCTGCCCGACTGGCGCACGGCCGGCACCACCGTCAGCAACACCGACGCGCTGCGCACCTGGACGCTGGACCGCGAGGTCTGCCCCGCCGGCGGCCGCGTGCTGATCGCCAGCATCCAGAGCAAGATGCACGCCATCAGCCCCGACGTGATGGAAGGCCTGGTGGAGGCCATCGACCTGGCCGAGCGCGAGTACGACGGCCTGGTCATCTGGTCGGGCGACGCGCCGTTCTCGGTCGGCGCTGACCTGCAGGCCACCATGCCGGCCTACGTGGTGGCGGGCATCGGCGCCATCGAGGACGTCGAGCACGAGCTGCAAAAGCTGATGCTGCGCCTGCGCTACGCCCAGGTGCCGGTGATCTCGGCCATCCACGGCATGGCGCTGGGCGGCGGCTGCGAGCTGGCCGTGCACAGCGCGCGCCGCGTGGTGCATATGGAAAGCTACATCGGCCTGGTGGAAGTGGGCGTGGGCCTGGTGCCAGGGGCGGGCGGGCTGACCTACATCGCCCGCCGCGCGGCCGAGAACGCGGCCAAGTCCACCGACAAGGACCTGCTGCACTTCCTGACCGAGGGCTTCACGGCGGCCGCTATGGCCAAGGTGGGCACCAGCGCGCTGGAGTCGCGCAAGCTCGGCTACCTGCTGGATGACGACATCGTCGTGCCGCACAAGGACGAGCTGCTGTTCGTCGCCGTGAACGAGGCCCGCGCCATGACCATGGCCGGCTGGCGCGCACCGATGAAGCGCCTGTTCCCCGTGGCCGGCCGCAGCGGCATCGCCACCATCCGCGGCTCGCTGGTCAACATGAAGGACGGTGGCTTCATCAGCGAGCACGACCAGCGCATCGCCACCATGATCGCCGAGGTGGTCTGCGGCGGCGATGTGGATGCGGGCACGCTGGTGAGCGAGGAGTACCTGATGCAGCTGGAGCGCAAGGCCTTTTGCACGCTGATCGAGCATCCGAAGACGCAGGAGCGGATCCTGGGGATGCTGAGCACGGGCAAGCCGGTGCGGAACTGAGGACGCGGAGCCGATATGTTGGTACGCGGCGCTGCCCTCTCGCTCCCTCCCCCTCTGGGGGAGGGCCGGGGTGGGGGCCAGCGAGGGGCGTGGCCTCGGCAGACGGTGCGCCAGGTCCAGCCGGGCCCCCATCCCCACCTTCCCCCAGAGGGAAGGAAGGGCAACAGCCGTCCCGCCCCGCCCTGTGGGGGAGGGTTGGGGTGGGGGCCAGCCCCGCTCTATCGCTGGAGTAGCTTCCCCATGCAAAACCAGGCCACTTCCCGTGCCCGCAGCAATGCCCAAGTGCTGCGCCGCGAAATGACCGACAGCGAGCGCGCCTTGTGGCAGCGCCTCAAGGGTGAGCAACTCGGCGTGAAATTCCGTCGCCAACACCCATTGGGCAGCTACATCGCCGATTTCGCCTGCCTGGCGCCGCGGCTCATCGTCGAACTCGATGGTTCGCAGCACGCAGGGCAGATCGCCTACGACGCGCGCCGCGATGCGTTCTTCCAGGCGCAGGGCTTCGCAGTGCTGCGTTTTGCATCCAACGCGCCATTCACACAACTGGAGGGGGTCTTGCAGGCAGTACACAACCGTTTGGTCGAATTGCGCAGCGAGCCCCCATCCCCGCCTTCCCCCAAAGGGGGAAGGAGTCAAATCACCCAGGAGCAGTCTCCATGAAACAACAGCAAGACGCCTACATCGTCGCCGCCACGCGCACGCCCATCGGGCGTTCGCACAAGGGCTTTTTCCGCAACTACCGGCCCGATGACCTGCTGGCCACCATCCTGAAGTCCGCCCTGGCCCAGGCGCCCGGCCTGGACCCGCAGGCCATCGAGGACATCATCTGCGGCTGCGCCATCCCCGAGGCCCAGCAGGGCCTGAACGTGGCGCGCATCGGCGCGGTGCTTGCCGGGCTGCCGGCCAGCGTGGGCGGCATCACCGTGAACCGCTTCTGCGCCTCGGGCCTGTCGGCCGTGGCCATGGCGGCCGACCGCATCCGCGTGGGCGAGGCCGACGTGATGATCGCCGCCGGCGTGGAGAGCATGAGCATGGTGCCCATGATGGGCAACAACCCCAGCCTGTCGCCTTCGATCTTCGAGCGCGACGGCGACGTGGGCATCGCCTACGGCATGGGCCTGACGGCCGAGAAGGTCGCCCAGCAGTGGAAGGTCTCGCGCGAGGCGCAGGACGCCTTTGCGCTGGAATCGCACCGCCGCGCCATCGCCGCGCAGCAGGCCGGCGAGTTCAAGGACGAGATCACGCCCATCGAGGTCACCGACCGCAGCGTGAACCTGGAGACGGGTGAACTGGTGCAAAAGACCCGCACCGTCGATCTGGACGAAGGCCCGCGCCCCGACACCAGCCTGGAAGGCCTGGCCAAGCTGCGCACGGTGTTTGCCGCGCGCGGTTCGGTCACGGCGGGCAACAGCTCGCAGACCAGCGACGGCGCCGGCGCGCTGATCCTGGCCAGCGAAGCCGCCATCAAGCGCTTCGGCCTCACCCCCCTGGCGCGCTTCGTCAGCTACGCCAGCCGCGGCGTGCCGCCTTCGATCATGGGCATCGGCCCCATCGAGGCCATCCCGGCCGCGCTGCGCTATGCGGGCCTGAAGCAGGAAGACATCGGCTGGTACGAGCTGAACGAGGCGTTTGCCGCGCAGTCGCTGGCGGTGGTCAACACGCTGGGGCTGGACCCATCCAGGGTCAACCCCATGGGCGGCGCCATCGCCCTGGGCCACCCGCTGGGCGCCACGGGCGCCATCCGCTCGGCCACCGTGGTGCACGCGCTGCGCCGCAAGCAGCTGAAGTACGGCATGGTCACCATGTGCGTGGGCATGGGCCAGGGCGCGGCGGGCATCTTCGAGCGCGTCTGACCCGCACCCGCTCCCTCCCCCTCTGGGGGAGGGCTGGGGTGGGGGGCCGGCCACCGCCCATGCCCCCACCCTGGCGCCCATTGCCAGCGGCCCCCATCCCAGCCTTCCCCAGAGGGGGAAGGAGCAATAGCCGGCGTCAATCAACGGTATATAGCTACCAAAAGAGTAGCAAAAACAGGAGACTCCCCATGCAGCAGTTCGACCTGCCGGTCAGCGGCGCGGCCCACCCGCTGGCGGTGCGCCGCTTCCTGCCGCCGGTTGGCACGGCGGCGCAGGGCAGCGTGGTCATAGGCGCGGCATTCTGCGTGCCGCAGACCTTCTACGCCCCGTTCGCGCAGTGGCTGGCCGCCCAGGGCTGGGCCGTCACCACGTTCGACTACCGGGGCCAGGGCGCGTCCCTGCACGGGCCCATGCGCGCCGTGCGCGCCGACCTGCACGACTGGGTGCGCGACTACGACGCCGTGATCGCGCATGCGGCGGGCGCGCTGCCCGGCCGGCCGCTGCTGCTCGTCGGCCACAGCCTGGGCGCGCAGCTGCCCGGCCTGCTGCAGGAGAAACACCGCGTCGCCGGCCTGCTGGCCGTGGCCGCCGGCAGCGGCTACTGGCGCCAGAACGCGCCGCGCCTGCGCCGCGCCATGCCGTTTTTCTGGCACGCGCTGGTGCCGCTGTCGGTGCGGCTGTGCGGCTACTTTCCCGGTCGGCGGCTGCGCGCCGTGGGCGATCTGCCGCGCGGCGTGGCGCTGCAGTGGCGCCGCTGGTGCCTGCACCCGCGCTACAGCGCAGGCGCTGAAGGCCAACAAGCCGAGCGCAGCTACGCGGACGTGCGCTTTCCCATCCACGCGCTCCGCATGGCGGACGACGAGATGATGACCCTGGCCGGCACCGAGGCGCTCCTCGCCCTGTACAGCGGCGCGCCGCGGCAGATCGAGCGCATCGCCCCGCAGGACGTGGGCGCGCGGCGCATCGGCCACTTCGGCTTTTTCCGCGACAGCTTCGCCACCACGCTGTGGCCGCGCGCCGCGCAGCAGCTGGCGCAGTTCGCGCAGGCGCACGAGGCGCCGCGCGCCAGCGCGTCGCCCGCATGACGCAGCGGCGCGCCTGCTACGGGCACACTCAGGCGCCATGACCGATATGCAGACCACCACCTCCACCGCCGCCCACCCGCTGGACGAAGCCCTGGCGCTCGCGCCCGGCGCCGGCGGCCACCTCACCGGCCAGACCACCCAGGCCTACTGGAACATGGTCGGCCCCTATGGCGGCCTGACGGCGGCCACCATGCTGGCCGCCGTGCTGCGCCACCCCGACGCCCTGGGCGAGCCGGTGGCGCTGACGGTGAATTTCGCCGCCGCCGTGACCGAGGGCCCCTTCACCGTCGAGGCCACGCCCGTGCGCACCAACCGCTCCACCCAGCACTGGGTGGTGAGCGTGCTGCAAAGCCCGGCCGAAGGCGGCGCGCCGCAGGTGACCACCACCGCCACCGTGCTGATGGCCGAGCGCCGCGAGACCTGGAGCGCCGCCGACACCCCCATGCCGCAGGTGCCGCCGCCGGCGCAGTGCGAGGCCGCCCCGCCCATCTTCCCCGTGCAATGGCTCAAGCGCTACGAGATGCGCCCGGTGCGCGGCATGCTGCCGCAGGAGTGGGACGGCAGCGAGCGCGACAGCCTGACGCAGCTGTGGATGCGCGACGCGCCCGCGCGGCCGCTGGACTTCCCCGCGCTGGCCGCGCTGGCCGACGTGTTCTTCCCGCGCGTGTGGCGCCGCCGCGCGCTGCGCGTGCCGGCGGGCACCGTCTCCATGACGGTGTACTTCCATGCAGGCAGCGACATGCTGGCGCGCACCGGCAGCGGCTACCTGCTGGGCCAGGCGCGCGCGCAGGAGTTCCGCAACGGCTTTTTCGACCAGGCCGCGCAGCTGTGGAACGAAGCCGGCGAGCTGCTGGCCACCACGCACCAGATCGTCTACTACAAGGAATGACCCCCATGAACACCGCCACCACCGCCGCCCCAGGACATCCTGGTGCACACCGAAGCCGCCGTCACCACCATCACCTTCAACCGGGCGGACAAGAAGAACTCCATCACCGAGGCCATGTACGCCGCCATGGCCGACGCGCTGGCCGCCGCCGAAGCCGACCCCGCCGTGCGCGTGGTCGTGTTCCAGGGCGACATGGCGATCTTCAGCGCCGGCAACGACATTGCCGATTTCCTGCAGCAGTCGCAAGGCGGCGCGCGGGAGGACGCGGGCGAGCGCCCGGTGTGGCGCTTCCTGCATGCGATCGCGGCCTTCCCTAAGCCGCTGGTCGCCGCGGTCTGCGGCCCGGCCGTGGGCATCGGCACCACGCTGCTGCTGCACTGCGACCTGGTTTATGCCGGCGACAACGCCGCGTTCTCGCTGCCCTTCGTGAACCTGGGGCTGTGCCCCGAGGCGGCGTCCAGCCTGCTGCTGCCGCAGATGCTGGGCTACCACCGCGCCGCCGAGGCGCTGCTGCTGGGCGAGCCCTTCATGGCCGAGGCTGCGCTGGAAGTGGGGCTGGTCAACCGCGTCGTGCCGCCGGCAGAGTGCAACCTGCTGGCGCAGACGCAGGCGAAAAAGCTGGCCGCCAAGCCCCTGACCGCGCTGATCGAGACCAAGCGCCTGATGAAGGCCGGCCAGTCGGCGGCCGTGCGCGAGCGCATGCGCGAGGAGGGCGCCAGCTTCGCCCGCCTGATGGCCGGCCCGGCCGCGCGCGAAGCCTTCGGCGCCTTCATGCAGAAACGGCGCCCAGACTTCAGTCAATGCTGATTTTTGGGCCAAATCTGCCACATGCCGGCGTGCTTAAATCGTTTTTAGCTACAAAGAACATAGCTTGATGCCATGAAGCCTCCCGCCCCGGCCGCCTTCGAGCCCGAGTTCGTCCACGGCCTCACGGAGATGTTCGAGCAGCACATCGCCTTCAACCGGGTGCTGGGGCTGCGCATCACCACGCTGGCGCCGGACCGCGTGGCCGCGCACATCGACATGCGCCCGGAGCTGGTGGGCCACTTCACCTACAACCGGCTGCACGGCGGCGTCATCAGCGCCGGGCTGGACGCCATGGGCGGCCTGGCCGTGATGGCGGCCATCGGCGGCAGGCACATGGACGAGACCCCGGCCGCGCGGCTGCAGCGCTTTGCGCGCCTGGGCACCATAGACCTGCGCATCGACTACCTGCGCGCGGCCATCGGCGCGCAGTTCTCATTGCAGGCCCAGGTGCTGCGCCTGGGCTCGCGCGTGGCCAACACGCGCATGGAGTTCCTCGGCCAGCAGGGCGAGCTGCTGGCCAGCGGCGCGGCGGCCTACATCGTTTCGTGATCCGGGAGGGCAGCGCTGCCGCGCTGTGTGGTGCTGCAAGCGCTGCAAGGGCATGCAACGGATGAACGCTTTGGTTACTCCTCTTGCGTCTGCCGGGCAGGCCGGGCGCGGCAGCGCGCCTAGCATCGGCCGGGTAGCAAACCAGGAGTTCCAATTGGCCGTGCAAAACCCTTTCTTTGGCAAGCGAGACAGCAACCTCAACACCAGCACCAGCGGCGGCGACAGCCTTGCATCGCGGCAGGCGGCAACGCCGGCGATGGGCGGCCTGGCCGGCCGCAGCGTGCCGCCGGGCGCCAGCGCCGCCCCCGTCACGCCGGCCGCCAGCCCGGCTGCGGCGCCCGCCAGCGCGGCTGATGCGCCGGGCGGCAGCAAGCTCACCGTCGGCCCCAACATCAAGCTCAAGGGCGTGGAGATCACCGACTGCGACACCCTGGTCGTCGAAGGCACGGTGGAGGCCACCATGGATTCGCGCGTGATCCACATCGCCGAGCAGGGGGCGTTCCGCGGCAGCGCCGAGATCGACATCGCCGAGATCCACGGCCAGTTCGACGGCACGCTCACGGTGCGCGAGAGGCTGGTCATCTTCGGCTCGGGCCGGGTCAGCGGCAAGATCCGCTACGGCAAGGTGGTGATCGAGGAAGGCGGCCAGCTCAGCGGCGAGATCGAGGGCGGGCTGGGCGCAGGGCGCCCGGGGGCGGCCGCCAGCCCGGCAGGCGCGGGCGCGCCCTCGGCCACCGCATTTACCCGCAGCATCCGCCATGGCCGTGGCCTGAGACGGTCACGACTCGCGCGAAGGGGGCGGGAGGCGGCGGGAGGGATGCGGGCGCAAACCGCAGCGATAGCCTGGCTCGCGAGGAGCAACGATGCAGACGCCGGGCGCGACGCACACCGCGGGAGATCGTGAACACGTTCTGAAGGCCGGGCCGCAGCGCAGGGACATGAAAAAAGGGAGCCATTGCGGCTCCCTTCGTGTTTGCGCTGCGCGCCTCACGCCTGCATTGTGCGGGCGATGGGCCGCGGCCGGCCGTTGTCGTCGATGGCGACGTAGGTCAGGCTGGCCTCGGTCACCTTCAGGTAGCGGCCCTGGGCGCGCATGCGCTCGGCGTAGACCTCCACGCGCACCGTCATGGAGCTGCTGCCCACGCGCGTGACCTCGGCAAAGAACGACAGCAGGTCGCCCACGCGCACGGGCTGCTTGAACACGAACTCGTTCACGGCCACCGTGGCCATGCGCCCGCAGATCAGGCGCGCCGGCAGCACCGAGCCGGCCAGGTCCACCTGCGCCATGACCCAGCCGCCGAAGATGTCGCCGTTGCCGTTGGTGTCCGCCGGCATGGGGATGACCTTGAGCACCAGCTCCTTGTCGCTGGGCAGGTGGTGGGGGTGGGAGGTGGCGTCTTCGGTCATGGCTGGGCTGGGGAGCATGGGGTGGACGGCGCTTGCTGCGCCGCGCAAAGCCCGCATTGTCGGGCACGGCCGTGCGCGTGCCGGCCCGGCCCGTGGCGGCGCGCGCGGCCACAATGGTTGCCCGTCCCCACCTTCCGGCGCGCAGCCCCCTGCCCGCCATCGCCACGCCCATGCGCCGATCCGGCTCCGACCCCATCACCCTGCCCTCCGACAGCAGCGCCCCCACGCCGCGCAGCGACTGGGCGACGCTGTCGCGCCTGCTGCCCTACCTGTGGCAATACAAGGGGCGCGTGCTGGCGGCCATCGCCTTCATGGTGGGGGCCAAGCTGGCCAACGTCAGCGTGCCGCTGCTGCTCAAGCAGCTCATCGATTCGATGACCATCCCGCCCGGCAGCACTGCCGCGCTGCTGGTGGTGCCGGTGGGGCTGCTGGTCGCCTACGGCCTGCTGCGCTTTGGCAATTCGCTGTTCAACGAGCTGCGCGAGCTGGTCTTTGCCAAGGCCACGCACGGCGCGGCGCGGGCGATTGCGCTGCGCACCTTCGAGCACCTGCACGGCCTCTCCCTGCGCTTTCACCTGGAGCGCCAGACCGGCGGCATGACGCGCGACATCGAGCGCGGCGTGCGCGGCATCGAGTCGCTGGTGTCGTTCGCGCTGTTCAACATCGCCGCCACCCTGGTCGAGGTGCTGCTGGTGCTCACCATCCTGGCGATGCGCTTCGACGCCTGGTTCGCCATCATCACGCTGGCGGCCCTGGCGCTCTATATCGGCTGGACGGTGTGGGTGACCGAATGGCGCATCCAGTTTCGCCGCCAGGCCAACCAGTTCGACTCGGCCGCGCACAGCAAAGCCATCGACTCGCTCTTGAACTACGAGACCGTCAAGTACTTCAACAACGAGCAGTTCGAGGCCCGCCGCTACGACGAGAGCCTGGAGCAGCTGCGCCGCGCGCAATTGAAGAGCCGCAGCACGCTGTCGCTGCTCAACACCGGCCAGCAGTTGATCATCGCCACCGGCCTGGTGGCCATCCTGTGGCGCGCCACGCAGGGCGTGGCCGATGGGCGCCTGACGCTGGGCGACCTGGTCATGGTCAACGCCTTCATGATCCAGATCTACATCCCGCTGAACTTCCTGGGCGTGGTGTACCGCGAGATCAAGCAGAACCTGACCGACCTGGACAAGATGTTCACGCTCATGGACCGCGAGCAGGAGGTGGCGGACGCGCCGGGCGCGGTGCCGCTGGCGCTGGATGGCCCGCCCGCCGTGCGCTTCGAGGACGTGCACTTCGCCTACGAGCCGGCGCGGCCCATCCTGCAGGGCGTGAGCTTCGAGATCCCGGCGGGCAGGACGGTGGCCGTGGTCGGCCCGTCGGGCGCCGGCAAGAGCACGCTCAGCCGGCTGCTGTTTCGCTTCTACGACCTGCAGGCCGGGCGCATCGCCATCGCCGGCCAGGATATCCGCGCAGTCACCCAGCAGTCGCTGCGCCGCGCCATCGGCATCGTGCCGCAGGACACCGTGCTGTTCAACGACACCGTGGCCTACAACATCGCCTACGGCCGCCCGGGCGCGAGCCAGCAGGAGATCGAGCAGGCCGCGCGCGCCGCGCACATCCACGACTTCATCGCCGCGCAACCCAAGGGCTACGGCACCATGGTGGGCGAGCGCGGCCTGAAGCTCTCGGGCGGCGAGAAGCAGCGCGTGGCGATTGCCCGCACGCTGCTGAAGAACCCGCCCATCATGATCTTCGACGAGGCCACCAGCGCGCTGGACTCGCACAACGAGCGCGCCATCCAGGCCGAGCTGCGCCAGGCGGCGCAGGGCCGTACCGCGCTGGTGATCGCGCACCGGCTGTCCACGGTGGTCGATGCGCACGAGATCCTGGTCATGGACGGCGGCCGCATCGTCGAGCGCGGCAGCCACGCCGCGCTGCTGGCCGCCGGCGGGCGCTACGCCGGCATGTGGGCCATGCAGCTGAACCAGGGGGATGCCGGGTGAACGCACCCGCCGGGCCGTGCGGGGCTGGCATGCGGGGGGGCAATGCGGCTATGGTGCAGGTCTGTTCGGCAACAAATGCCGCGCTGCGGCAGAGGAGGCGGATCCATGAAGTTCAAGTCATTCCATGCGGCGCTGCTGTCCGCCTTGCTGCCGGCCTTGGCGGCCCAGGCGCAGACCATCGAGCCCGGCCTGTGGGAAGTGCAGACCGGCATGCAGATCCCAGGCCTGCAGGAGCAGCTCAAGAACATGCCGCCCGAGGTGCGCAAGATGATGGAGCAGCGCATGGGCATGGGCATTGGCGCGGGCAAGGACGGCCGCCCGGTGGTGCGCGTGTGCCTGACGCCGCAGGACGTGCAGCAGGGGCCGATCCGGGAAGGGCACAGGGAGGGGGATTGCACCTACACCCAGGTCAGCCGCAGCGGCTCGACCTGGAAGGGCCGGCTGGTGTGCACCAACCCGCCCAGCCAGGGGGACTTCACCGTCACCCTGCACAGCCCGCAGCACTACACCAGCCATGCCGTCATGCAGACCCGCGGCCCGGACGGCGGCCGCACGGAGATGGAGATGGACGCGCGGCGCCTGTCGGGCGACTGCGGCGCCCTCGGCAGCCCGGGCGGCAAGCGCTGACGGGCCGCTGCGGCGCAGCGGCCCGGGCACCTTCTCAGCGCTTGCGGGCCGCGATGGCCTTTTCCGCCATGTCCACCAGCGGCGTGCCCACGGTGGGCTTCCACTTGTTGTACACGCCGCGCGTGGCCTGCACGAAGGCATCGCGCTCGGCGGGCGACAGGCGGCTGACGGTGACGCCCATGCCCTCGATGTCCTTGAAAAGCGGCTGGCCGGGCTCGACCAGCCCCTTGCGGGCGATGGCGATCTGCTCCTTGCCGGCCTCGACGGCAGCCTGGCGCACGGCTTCGCGGTCGGCCGGCGTCCAGGAGTTCCACACGTCCTTGTTGACCACGAAGACCAGCGGATCGGCCACGTAGCCCCACAGGGTCAGGTACTTCTGGCCGACGTTTTGCAGCTTGGCGGCAATGAAGATGCTCATCGGGTTTTCCTGCCCGTCCACGGCGCCGCTGGCGAACGCCGGCTGCGCGTCGGCCCAGCTCATCTGCGTGGGGTTGGCGCCCAGGGCCGTGAAGGTGTCGACGAACAGCGGCGAGCCGACCACGCGGATCTTCAGCCCCTTCATGTCGGCCGGCGTCTTGACGGCATGCTTGGAATTGGTGAGCTCGCGGTAGCCGTTCTCGCCCCAGGCCAGCGGCACCACGCCGGCCTTGTCCAGCGTCTTGAAGATGTCCTTGCCGACTTCGCCCTGCGTGAGCGCATCGATGGCGGCGTAGTCGGGCATCAGGAACGGCAGCGAGAACAGGTTCAGCTGCTTGACCTGCGGCGACCAGTTGATGGTCGAGCCCACGGCCATGTCGATCACACCCTGGCGCAGCGCGCTGAACTCGCGCGTCTGGTCGCCCTGGATCAGCGACACGCCGGGGTAGAGCTTGATGTTGATGCGGCCATTGGTCTTCTCGCGCACCTTGCTGGCCCAGATCTCGCCGCCCTTGCCCCAGGGGAAGGCGGTGCCCACCACCAGCGACATGCGGTATTCGCTCTTGTAGTTTTGCGCATGCGCGGTGGGCAGGCCCAGGGTCAGCAGCGCCGCGGCGGCGGCCGTCGCGGTGAGGAACGAGCGCAGTTTCATGGTTTCAGTCTCCTTGGTGGGTGAGTCAACAGGTCGTCTTGCTCCTTCCCCAAAAGGGGGAAGGAGCGGGAATACGGCTAATAGCCCAGCCGCTGGGGCAGCCACAGCGCAATCTGCGGCCACACCACCACGGCGGCCATGGCCAGGCACATCGCCAGCACCAGCCACAGCACCCAGCGCGTGGTGGCTTCCATGCGCACGCGGGCGATCTTGGCCGCCACCATCAGGTTCACCGCCATGGGCGGCGTGAACTGGCCGATGGCGATCGTCAGCACCAGCACCACGCCGAACCAGACCACGTCCCACTGGTAGTGCAGCATGATGGGCGCCATCAGCGGCACGAAGATCAGCATGATGGAGATGCCGTCCAGGAACATGCCCAGGATCAGGAGCAGCACGATGATCAGCGCCAGCACGCCGCTCTCGCTCAGGCCGGACTCGACGATGGCGCGCGTGACCGGGTCGATCACGCCCAGCGTGGACAGCGAGAACGCGAAGATGCCGGCCAGCGACACCACCACCAGGATCACCGCCGACAGCTCGCCCGCCTCGCGCAGGATGGGAAACAGGTCGCGCACCCCAATCGTGCGGTGCACCACCATGCCCACGAACAGGCCATAGAACACGGCCACCACGGCCGCCTCCGTGGGCGTGAACCAGCCCATGCGCATGCCGCCCAGGATCACGACCGGCGCCGCCAGGCCCCAGGAGGCCTCGCGCAGGCTGCGCCAGAACGGCGGGCGCGGCAGGCCGGCTTCCAGCTTGCCCATGCCGTGGCGCCGCGCCAGCCATACGGCCGGGATGATCAGCGACAGCCCGGCCAGCACGCCCGGGAACATGCCGGCGGCAAACAGCGCCGGCACCGACGCGCCCGGCACCAGCACCGAATACACGATGAAGGCCACCGACGGCGGGATCAGGATGTCGGTGGCCGCGGCGCTGGCAACCACCGCAGCGCTGTAGCCGCTGGGATAGCCGGCGCGCGCCATGGCGGCGATCATCACGCCGCCCACGGCGGCGGCCGTGGCCGGCCCGGAGCCGGAGATGCCGCCCATGAACATGGCCACCGAGATCGCCACCAGCGGCAGCATGCCGGGGCCGCGCCCGACGATCGCCACCGCAAAGTTCACCAGCCGCAGCGCCACGCCCGAGCGGTCGAAGATCGAGCCCACCAGCACGAACATGGGAATGGCCAGCAGCGGGTATTTGCCCAGGCCGGCGTAGAAGTTCTGCGGCACGGCCAGCAGGCCGAACCATTGCGCATCCGCGTTGGCCAGGGCAATGGCGGCGGTGCCCGCCAGGCCCAGCGCCGCGCCGATGGGCACGCCCAGGAACATCAGCGAGAGGAAGGCGACGAACAGCAGCGTGGCGATCATGGCTGCTGCTCCGGCGGGGCGTCGCTGGCCAGGCACTCGGCGTCGTCCTGGCGCGTGCGCCGCACCAGCAGGCCGATTGCGCGCCAGGCGATCAGCGCGGACAGGATGGGGAGCCAGATCGAGTACCACCACTGCGGCACGCCGATGCCGGGCGATGTCTCCTCGAAGCGGAAGTCATCCCACACCAGGCGCACGCTCAAGGCTGCGATCAGGGCGAACAGCACCGCCACCAGCAGCGCGCCCAGCTGGGCCAGGCGCCGGCGCCGCGCCGCCGGGCCGCCAGCGCAGAAGAATTCGATGCGGATGTGCTGGTCGCGCGCCACGGCCGACGAGCCGCCCACCAGCGCCAGCACGATCATCAGGAACACGGAAAACTCCTCCGTCCAGGCGAACGAGGAATCGGTGAAGTAGCGCACGATCACGTTGGCGAAGGTGATCAGGGCCAGCAGCGCCATGGAGGCGGCGGTGAGCCAGTCTTCCAGGCGCAGCGAGCGCGGCTCCGTATCAGGGCGGGGGCTGGGCGTGGCTGCGCTGGGGTCGTGGTCGCGCGCGGGCGACCCCGGGGGGATGGACGAGGGCATGGGAACACGAAGGCTGGATGTCGGGCATACGGGCGGGGTCACCGGCGGCAGGGCTTTGTGCGCCCGGGCCTGGACAAGCAAGCGCTTGGTGTGCGCGTGGCGGCCATTTTGCAGCCAAATGCAACGGGCGCGCCCGGCAGAGGCGGTGGCGGCCGAATAATGCGTGGCTGCGCTGTTTCATCCATTGTTTCGTCCATCCCCCGAAAGGAGATCTCCCATGCCCGGTGTCTGGCGGTTTTTCAAGATGTGGCTGCTGCCTGCGGCGCTGCTGTGCATGCAGCCCCTGGCGGCGGGCGCCGAGGAGGCGATCAAGGTGGTCTACCACCTGAGCGAGGGCATTCCCCAGGCATCGCGCGCCATCAACAACATCCGCAACCACCTGAGCGCCGACCCCAAGGCCAGGATCGTGGTCGTGGCGCACGGCCTGGGCATCGACTTCCTGCTGGACGGTGCCACCAACCAGATGGACCAGCCCTATGCCGGCGCCATTGGCGAGCTGGCCAACCGGGGCGTGGAATTCCGCGTGTGCAACAACACCCTGCAAGCCCGCAAGATCGATCCGTCCAAGGTGGTGATGGAAGCCAAGATCGTGCCCTCCGGCGTGGCCGAAGTGGCGCGCCTGCAGGCCCGGGAAGGTTTTGCCTACCTGCATCCCTGAGAGCCGGCGCGCAGGCCCGCCCGCTGATAATCCGCGCCATGGAAACCAAATGGCTTGAAGATTTCGTCAGCCTGGCAGAGACGCGCAGCTTCAGCCGCTCGGCGCAGCTGCGCCACGTGACGCAGCCGGCGTTCTCGCGCCGCATCCAGGCGCTGGAGGCCTGGGCCGGCACCGACCTGGTGGACCGCAGTTCCTACCCCACGCGCCTGACGGTGGCGGGCACCACGCTGCACGAGCAGGCGCTGGGCGTGCTGCAGGCGCTGCACAACGCCCGCGCGGTGATGCGCGCCTATTCCAGCGCGGGCAGCGACATGGTGGAGTTCGCCGTCCCGCATACGCTGGCCTTCACGTTCTTCCCGGCCTGGGTGTCCAACCTGCGCAGCGACTTCGGCCCGCTCAAGAGCCGCCTGATCGCCCTCAACGTGCATGACGCCGTGCTGCGGCTGGTGGAGGGCGGCTGCGACGTGCTCATCGCCTACCACCACGCCTCGCAGCCACTGCAGCTCGACCCGGCCCACTACGACATGGTGACCCTGGGCCAGGAGCCGCTGGCGCCTTACTCGCGCCCCGGCCCGGACGGCCAGCCGCTGCACTGCCTGCCCGGGCACGCCGACGCACCGCTGCCCTACCTGGGCTACGCGCCGGGCGCGTACCTGGGGCGCATCACCGACCTGATCCTCAAGCAGTCGGGCACCGCCATCCACCTGGACCGGATGTACGAGACCGACATGGCCGAGGGGCTGAAGGCCATGGTGCTGGAGGGCCACGGCGTGGCCTTCCTGCTGACAGCGCAGTGAAAAAAGAACTGCGTGCGCGCAAGCTCGTGAGCGCCGCGCCGCCGGCCATGCAGCAGGGGCTGCAGATGGTGATGGACGTGCGCGCGTACCGGGAAAAACCCGCACGCCGCGGGAAAAAAGCCGGCAAGCGCCTGGCGCAGGCGCTGTGGGACTACCTGGTGGCGCACCCCGCCCAGGCATTGCCTTGAGCGGAGCGGGGGGCACGGCCAGGCCGGCCAGAGCGTCCCCGCGCCTGGCTGCGGCTGCTACCACCAGGGCCGCGGCGGGTGCGCATGCCTGGGCTGCATGGAGTCCGCCAATATCCGTATAACCCTGTACGGATGGGTTTGCCAGGGTTTGTAAGATACTTCGGCGCCGTCCAGCACGGCCTCTCGCCTGGCCCTGCCGCCCAGGCGCCGCCACCCGGCCCTGCCAGCCCCGAACCCTCCGTCCTGTTGCGCGCCGAGCGCATTCACAGCCCATGCCTTTTTCCATCCTTCGCTGCCTGTCCCTGTTTGCGCTGCTGTGCTGTGCGCAACTGGCACGCGCCGATGGCGTGCTGGAGCGCGTGCGCGGCGGCGGTCCGCTGGTGATTGCGCACCGCGAGTCGTCGGTGCCTTTTTCCTATGTGGAAGGCGGCAAGCCCATGGGCTATGCGCTGGATCTGTGCCTGCGCGTGGCCGAGGTGCTGCGCAAGAAGACCGGCATGAAGGACATGCCCGTCAAGCTGGTGGCGGTGACGTCGGCCAACCGCGTGGAGACCATCAAGAGCGGCCGGGCCGACATGGAGTGCGGCTCCACCACCAACAACGCCGAGCGCCGCCGCGAGGTCGCCTTCACCATCCCCCACTTCATCACCGGCGCGCGGCTGCTGGTGCCGGCCGCCAGCAGCGTGACGCGCCTGGAGGACCTGGAGGGCAGGAAGCTGGTGTCCACCAAGGGCTCGACGCCCCTCAAGGCGGTGCAGCAGACCAACCGCGAGCGCCTGCTGCGCATCGACATCCTGGAGGCGCCCGACCACGAGGCCGGCGTGCTCATGGTGGAAAAAGGCCAGGCCGACGCCTTCGTGATGGACGACGTGCTGCTGTACGGGCTGATGGTCAATCGCCCCGATCCGCAGCGGCTGAAGGTGGTGGGCCGCTTCGTGACCACCGAGCCGCTGGCCATCATGCTGTCCAGGGGCGACCCCGAATTCAAGAAGCTCGTGGACGATGAGATGCGCCGCCTGATCCATAGCGGCGAGATCCAGGCCCTCTACGACAAGTGGTTCATGCAGCCGATCCCGCCGACCCAGCGCGCCCTCCACCTGCCGGTCAGCTACCTGCTGCGCGACTCGTGGAAATACCCTAGCGATCAGGTCCCCTTCTAAAGGCGGCAGCAAGCACAATAGCCCCGTGCGGACCGGGGCGCAGCCCCACGCCCCCGGCGCCCGGACTGCGCGGCCAAAAGCCATGTCCGCAGAGCATCCCGTCATCTTCGCTTTCAAGGAGACACCATGAAAAAGCAACTGCTGGCCGCGGCCATCACCCTGCTGGCCGCAGGCACCACGCTGGCGCAGGCCAACGACACGCTGGCCAAGATCAAGTCCTCGGGCACCATCACCCTGGGCGTGCGCGAATCCTCGGGCCTGGGCTACACCCTGGGCAACGGCAAGTACGTGGGCTTTCACACCGAGATGAGCGAGCGCATCGCCGACGACATCCAGAAGCAGCTCGGCTTGCCGAAGCTGGAGGTCAAGTACCAGCCGCTGACGTCGCAAAACCGCATCCCGCTGGTGACCAACGGCACCGTGGACCTGGAGTGCGGCTCGACCACCAACAACACGGCGCGCCAGAAGGAAGTGGCCTTTGCCGTGACCACCTATGTCGAGGAAGTGCGCATCGCAGTGAATGCCAAGTCTGGCATCCAGGGCATCAAGGACCTCAACGGCAAGACCATCGTCACCACCACCGGCACCACGTCGGTGCAGACGCTGCGCAAGAACAAGCGCGCCGATGGCCTGACTTTCAAGGAAGTCATGGGCAAGGACCACGCCGACAGCTTCCTGATGCTGGAGACCGGCCGCGCCGACGCCTTCATCATGGACGGCTCCATCCTGGCAGCCAGCATCTCCAAGTCCAAGAACCCGCAGGACTTCAAGATCGTCGGCGAAGTGCTGTCGGTGGAGCCCATCGCCTGCATGCTGCGCAAGGACGACCCCGCCTTCAAGAAGGCCGTGGACGACTCCATCAAGCGCCAGATCGCCGACGGCTCGCTGGCCAAGCTGTATGACCGCTGGTTCATGCAGCCGATCCCGCCCAACAACGTGAAGGTCGGCCTGCCGCTGTCGGAAGCTACCAAGGAAGCCTGGGCGCATCCCAACGACAAGCCCATGGAGTCCTACGAAATCAAGTAAGGCCTGAACTGGCGCAGCGCCCCTTTTCAGCCGGTCCGGCTCGGGAAGGGGCGTTTTTCGTTGCCCGTTCGCCGTCTGGCGGATGGGGCCTGAACCACAACAAGACAATCAAAGAGGTGTTCCTATGAATTGGGAATGGCAGGTGTTCTGCCAGGACACCATCTCCCAGGAAGTCACGCAAAGCTGCTTCGGCAAGGGCGGCGACGTGACCTACCTGGACTGGATGCTCTCGGCCTGGGGCTGGACGATCTCGGTCTCGCTGCTGTCGCTGGCCATCGCGCTGGTGGTGGGCTCGCTCATCGGCACGCTGCGCACGCTGGAGGGCCGGCCCTGGGTCGTGCGCCTGGGCAATGCCTGGGTCGAGTTCTTCCGCAACATACCGCTGCTGGTCCACATCTTCCTGTGGTACCACGTGATTCCGGCCATCTTCCCGGCGATGAAGTCGCTGCCGGGCTTCGTGCTGGTGGTGTTCGCGCTGGGTTTCTTCACCTCGGCGCGCATCGCCGAGCAGGTGCGCTCGGGCATCCAGGCGCTGCCGCGCGGCCAGCGCTACGCCGGCATGGCCATGGGCTTCACCACGTTCCAGTACTACCGCTACGTGCTGCTGCCGATGGCGTTTCGCATCATCATCCCGCCGCTGACCAGCGAGTCCATGAACGTGTTCAAGAACTCGTCGGTGGCGTTCGCGGTGTCCATCTCGGAGCTGACCATGTTCGCCATGCAGGCGCAGGAAGAAACCGCGCGCGGCGTCGAGATCTACCTGGCCGTCACCGCGCTGTACGCCATCTCGGCGCTGACCATCAACCGCATCATGGCCTTCATAGAGCGGCGCGCGCGCGTGCCCGGGCTGATCGCCGCCAGCGGTGGAGGACACTGACGTGAACCTCAATATCGACTGGTCATTCTTCACCTGGGAGCTGTTTTCCAGCTTCGTGCTCAAGGGCCTGTACTTCAGCGTGACGCTGACGGTGATCGCCACGGTCGGCGGTGTGCTGCTGGGTACGGTGCTGGCGCTGATGCGCCTGTCGGGCAGCCGCCTGCTGGGCGTGCCGGCGACCATCTACGTCAACGGCATGCGCTCCATCCCGCTGGTGATGGTGATCCTGTGGTTCTTCCTGCTGGTGCCCCTGATCATCGGGCGGCCCATTGGCGCGGAGGTCTCGGCCGTCATCACCTTCGTGGCCTTCGAGGCGGCGTACTTCTCCGAGATCATGCGCGCCGGCATCCAGTCCATCCCGCGCGGACAGGTCTTCGCCGGCCAGGCCATGGGCATGACCTACGGCCAGAACATGCGCCTGGTGGTGCTGCCGCAGGCGTTTCGCAACATGCTGCCGGTGCTGCTCACGCAGACCATCATCCTGTTCCAGGACACCTCGCTGGTCTATGCGATTGGCGCCTACGACATGCTCAAGGGCTTCGAGATCGCCGGCAAGAACTACGGCCGGCCCATCGAGTCGTACCTGGCCGCTGCCGTGGTCTATTTCGTGATCTGCTTTGCGCTGTCGTGGGCCGTCAAGCGCCTGCACAGGAAGATCGCCATCATCCGCTGATGGCCTGGGAGTGACATATGAGCCAAATGATCGAACTGAAGAACGTCTCCAAGTGGTATGGCAGCTTCCAGGTGCTCAATGACTGCTCCACCACCATCGCCAAGGGCGAGGTGGTGGTGGTCTGCGGCCCGTCGGGCTCGGGCAAGTCCACCCTGATCAAGACCATCAATGCGCTGGAGCCGGTGCAAAAGGGCGAGATCTGGGTCGATGGCACGGCAGTGCACGACCCCAAGACGAATCTGCCCAAGCTGCGCTCGCGCGTGGGCATGGTGTTCCAGCACTTCGAGCTGTTCCCGCACCTGTCGGTGACGGAGAACCTGACGATCGCGCAGGTCAAGGTGCTGGGGCGCAACCCCCAGGACGCCAAGGCGCGTGGCCTGAAGATGCTCGACCGCGTGGGCCTGATGGCGCACAAGGACAAGTTCCCCGGCCAGCTCTCGGGCGGCCAGCAGCAGCGCGTGGCCATCGCCCGGGCGCTGTCCATGGACCCCATCGTCATGCTGTTCGACGAGCCGACCTCGGCGCTCGACCCGGAGATGGTGGGCGAGGTGCTGGACGTCATGATGGGCCTGGCGCACGAGGGCATGACCATGATGTGCGTGACGCACGAGATGGGCTTTGCGCGCAAGGTCGGCAGCCGCGTCATCTTCATGGACGTGGGCGGCAAGATCCTGGAGGACTGCAGCACGGACGAGTTCTTCGGCCACCCGGAAAACCGCCAGCCGCGCACCAAGGACTTCCTGGACAAGATCCTGCAGCACTGAACGCTCGGGGCAGGCGTCCCGGCATACCAGGCAGGCGCCCCCGGGGCGCCTTTTTTATTACTTCATTTTTGATAGCTGAAAGCCGTTACTGCACGCCGGCAAGCAACGGTTTTTACCGAAAAAACCGCTCAAGGCCGCGCCGCCAGCACGGCGCGCGCCACCTCGGCAAAGCCGGCGCCGCGCTCGCCTTGCGTCACGTAGTGCGGCAGGTGCGACAGGTGGGGCACGAAGCGCGCCACGTTCGCCACGCCCACGCTGTTGGCGAACGCCTGGAACATCAGCGCATCGTTGGTCGAGTCGCCCACGTAGGCCCAGCGGCCGCGCTCGGCGTCCAGGTCGCGCCCCCACAGCTGGCGCACGATCCAGCGCGCGCCCTCCAGCTTGTTGTGCTCGCCGTACCAGCCGTTGATGTGGATGCTGCTCACCGTGGCGTGCATGCCCTCGTGGCGCATGGCCAGCACCACCTTGTCGATCTGCGCCTCCGACAGGTGCGCGAATTCGCTGTGGTCGATGGCGATGTCGGTCTCGCGCCCAGCCGAATCGGTGGCGCGGCCCGCACCGGGAATGGCGGCCTCGATGTGCGCCAGCACCACCTGCATGCGGGCATGGTTGGCGGCGCGCGTGGCCGCGTCCTGCTGGTAGAGCTTGTCCAGGCCGCCCGCTGCATTCCTGCGCAATGCGACGGCCCCGTTCTCGGCCACGATCGCGTCCACCGGCCAGGCCAGTGCGAAAGGCTCGCTCCAGCCCACGGGCCGCCCGGTGATGGCAACGACCGCCATCCCCGCCGCCTTCAAATCCACCAGGGCCTGCAGCGCGTCGGGGGTGATGGCCCCGTCGGTGGTGAGGGTGTCGTCGATGTCGGTCAGGACTCCGGCGATGCCGCTGCGCCTGTCCAGGGGCCAGGCTGACAGCGCGGCCAGGCCGGGAGGCGAGTTATCGCGAAAGGTTGTGGGCATGGCAAAAATCCATGAGCGGGCCTACCGGCCCGTCACGATGTCGTGCGGAATACTGTTTGGAAGAAGCTGGAGCGGGCAGCCAGGCTGCTGCAGAGCAATAGTCAGGCCGCCTTGTGCAGCCCGTGCGTTCCGGCGGAACGATCACGCAGCGCAAGCCCCGGTTTTTCCACCCAGCGGTAGCTCAATTCTGCGACCGCATAACACGCGGATATAAAAAGCAGCAGCAGCAAGCCGGCACCCACCCAGTCGAGGCCTGCCTTCGGATTCAAGTGCTGAACCATGAAGGAGAGCACCAGCAGGTTGCATAGGTACAGGGAATACGAGAGCCGTGCAGTCAGGAAATGGAACTGGATGACCGGTGCAAAACGCGGGGAAAGATGAAAGAAAAATGGTACCAACGCTGCGCCGGCCATGGGCGTGCCTGCGAGGACCAATGTGTTAAAGCGCACATCATGGAATATGTCCACCTGGCCGATAAACTGGTACCTGAAGATTGCCGCAAAGAGTGCGATTGAAAAGGCCAGACAGAGCCACCGGAATTTCTTGAACAGCTCCGGCCAATAATGGAACGCAATGGCTGCCACCACACCGTACATGATCCCGTCGAGGCGCAATACCACCGTCTTTCGGTGTACTTCCAGGGTCAATTCCGGGTGAAAGACGGACAACCCCCAGCGCATCAGCAAAGGCATGCTGATGAACACCGTGACGGCTGCAAAAAAAGCTGTGCGCACACTGCAGCCCAGCCTCAGGAGCACTGCGACGAAAATCGGCGTCAGCAGGTAGAACCACTCCTCAATGGCAAGGCTCCAGGCCTCGGCGAAAAATCCAGGGTGCTGCCACGCAAATCCCTGTAGAAAGAAAAAATACTTTCCCTGCTCCACAAGGCCTCGCGGCGTTCCAGCAAGCGTGTAAATGAGAACGACATGCAGCACCAGATAGACGTAATAGTTGGGCAGGGTTCGGTACCAGCGCTTGCGCCAGAAGCCATAGATGCCGGAAATGTCGCGCAACTGTTGGCCGGTGCGAAGCAAGATGCCGCCGATGAGGAATCCGGAAAGCGCAAAAAATAATTCCACCCCCACGAAGCCCAGCCATCCCAGCACGTCCACGAGCTTGCGGTGGCTCAGGTGGGCGAAAAATATCGCGCTGCCGTGGGACAACAGGACGAACAGGACCGCCCAACTGCGCAAGACGTCCAGGCCATAATTTCTGCCGGCAAGCGTGCCCCGGGCAGCGGCGGTCACGTGGCTCATGGCGCGGCACGCCCTTGCACGTCAGGCCCTGCGGCCTGGCCCTCCCAGCCACTGCTCAGCGCAATCGTAGGCACGCTGCTCACATCGTGATGGAGAAAGGCAATAAGGAACTGGATTCCGATGATCAGCGGCAGGGCCGCGATCATCACGGTTCCGCTGGATGCCAGTTCGCCCGTGCGCACGCTTGTCAGCCAGTGCAGGCCTCCAAAGACAAGCCCGACAGTGCACAGCAGCAGGCCCAGGATACTGTAGAGGCTGCCAATGTTGAAATCACGCAGGAGATAAAGATAAGCGTATCGGCGGAACAGCCGGCTGGCGTGTTTGCGCAGGAATTCCGGCAGGATCCTGGAAATTTTTAGATTGGATTCCTCGTCTGCATAAACCGCGTCCATGGGTACATCCTGCACCACCGCACGTATTGTGTTCAGGTGGTAGAGCATGTCGGTCTCGAAAAAATATCGTTTCTCCAGCCGTTCCAGAGGCAGTTGATGTAGTACGGCCGCGTGGATGGCGGTATAGCCATTGGTTGGATCCATGGAGTTCCAATACCCGCAGCTGAATTTCGTCATGAACGAGAGTACGGCATTTCCGAACAGTCGCACCGCAGGCATGCTGCGCAGTGATTCAGGTCGATAGAAGCGATTGCCTTTGGTGTAGTCCGCACGGCCGGCCGCAATCGGCCGCACGAACATGGGCAGGAGGGCGGGATTCATTTGCCCATCGCCATCGATTTTTACCACGATGTCCATGCCGCCAGCCAAGGCAGCCCGGTAGGCGGTCGTCACCGCTCCGCCCACGCCCTGGTTTTCGGCGTGGTAGATCACTGTCACCCGTGGGTCCTGGTTATGTTGTTCTATGAATTTTCCGCTGCCCTCGGGGCAGGCGTCGTCCACTGCATAAATGGCAGCCACCTCTGGTCCAATGGCCTGAATGACGGCCAGAACATGCTGGGTGACTTTGTAGCAAGGGATGGCGACTGCTATTTTCATGTGTCTTTCTCGGTGCTCCCCTATGCAAGAGCTGTCCGTTCAGTATTTATGGATCAAGGTGATGCCAGTGATAGCTGCGGAGCCCAGCAGCATTGCGAATGCGAGAAGGTCGCCGCGTGCCGCTGGCCAGAGCCCGCCAAGGCGCGGAGCGCTCATAACATCGTTTTTGCGTCCCATCGGCTTCCTGGGCCGAGGCCCCGCCCACAAGGCGCATGCAGCCATGAAGAGCGGCAGTATGAAGTAACGGCCCTGAAGTCCGGTGATCACCTGCGCCGGGTAGTCGTTCCAGGTGGCGGCGAGGGCCGCGAAGGTGATCAGGATGGAGCATGCCGCGATGGCGAGAAACAGGGCGCGCACGCCTGGCGCACGAATGGAACTCGTGAGGAGCTGCCAGATCGACAGGGCAAGCAACAACAACAGTCCCAGATACACCATGTTCATCTGGGCGTCGGTAATCGGAGCATCCAGCCAGCCGAGCACCCCTACCAGAGATTTTATGTAGACACCTTGCAAGACTGGGTGGGTAAGCGTGCGTTCGATGACCAGGAAAAATTCGCCGGGATCCTGGAGGTAAAGGGAAATAATTTCGGCGGTGCTGTGCGCGCGTGCCACCCGGGTGTCGATGGTGCTTTTCAGCGCAAAGAGCGTCCACAACAGCCCCCCCAGCAGCGTGCATGCAAACACCGCCCAGCAGGCGGCAGAGCGTTTCCTGGCCGCGAGATATAAAGGCAGGCCCAGCATGGGCAGCATGTGCATTCTGGTGGTAATGATCAGCAACACGCATATGCCCAGCAGCACGATGCGGCCGTTGCCCTGCTCATCGGTGGTCAATGCCGAAAGAAACAGCGCGGTGCTGTACAGGGTCAAGCCCATGGTCAGGCCATCGATGGTGGGCGAATACCACTGGAATAGCGCCATGGGCGTACCCAACAACCCCAGGGCTATGGGGGGAAAACGTGCCATCCGCAGCGACAGCAGTACCAGGATGGCGCATGCCAGGCTGGTCAGGGCGCGCGCCAGGTCGTGGCTGCGCACCATTGACAGCCCGAGTTTTTTCCCCACCCACAAGGCAGTTGCCTGTGGAAGGTAGATGGCCGGGTTGTAGTAGCCCGTACCAGAAGCAGGCGCAAAGGAGGATTGATGCTTCCAGCTGAATTGCTGACCGATATTCCGGGCTTCTGCCAAGGTGGGGGGGGTACGCCTGCTGACCGCCTGCTGGGGTGCCACCCAGCCAGACATGGCCGAGCCGAAGAGCAGCAGATGTTCATCGATCAGCCCACCCGAGCCTCCCAGGTAGCGAGGCTGGTCAGCGGGCGCTGGCGACAGCAGCCACTGCCCTTCGGCAATCATTCCGGCCCGGAATATGTGGGCATTCTCGTCCGGTGAAGCGAAAGGTGGACTGACCTGGATGGCGGCCCACAGAACGGCGAGGAAAAGGACAAGCCATGCCGCCAGCCTGGAACGCGTTGCGGGAGGGGTTTTCATGCTCGACGTTCAGGCCGCCCGGGAGGCGAGCACGATACCCAGAAGGATCAGCGCTCCTCCCGCGAAAGTGGGCCAGGCGATGGTTTCACCCAGGAACAGCCACCCCAGGCACGGCACGATCAAGAAAGCCAGCGCCATGAAGGGATAGGCCAGATGCAGCGGCGCATTGCGCAGGACCCATATCCATACCAGAGTGGTGACGCCGTAGAGCGCCAGCGCCGCGATCAGCCAGCCGTTGAAGGCCCAATGCTGCCACTGCGTGGCATCGGTGATGGCCCCGGCTGCCTTTTTGAAAAGGATCTGCCCCAGGGATATGCCCAGGACGCACAGGATGGTGATGGAAATGGTGAGGAAGGACATTGCTGGAATATGCGTGTGCGTGCGCAGGCGGGGCGTCAGGACGCCTGCAGCGCCAGCCCCGCGTGCTCGCGCAGCGGATGGAAGTGGATCTTCGGGAACCGCTCCTGCGCCAGCCGCACGTCATACGGGCTGGTGCACAGGTAGGCCAGGGTATCCGCCGCGTCGTGCGCCATGCGCAGGGGGTAGGCGTTCTCGAATTCGCGCAGCTCCTGGGGCGTGTCGGCGGTGATCCAGCGCGCGCCGGTGTACTGGCAGCCTTCCAGGCGCACGTCGCAGTCGTATTCGGTCTTCAGGCGGTGCTGCACCACCTCGAACTGCAGCTGGCCCACGGCGCCCAGCAGCATGTTGCCGCCGGCCTCGGGCTTGAAGACCTGGATGGCGCCTTCCTCGCCCAGCTGCATCAGGCCCTGCTGCAGCTGCTTGGTGCGCAGCGGGTTCTTCAGCACCACGGTCATGAACAGTTCGGGCGCGAAGAACGGCAGGCCGGTGAACTGCAGCTGCGGCCCGTCGGTGATCGAGTCGCCCAGCTGTACGCCGCCATGGATGGTGAAGCCGATGATGTCGCCCGCGTAGGCCTCCTCCACCGCCTCGCGGCGCTGGCTCATGAAGGTGACGACGCTGGTCGGGCGCAGGTCCTTGCCGGTGCGCTGCACGCGCATCTTCATGCCGGGCGTGTACTTGCCCGAGGCCACGCGCACGAAGGCGATGCGGTCGCGGTGGTTGGCGTCCATGTTGGCCTGCACCTTGAAGACCACGCCGGAAAAGCCCGCGTCCTCGGGGTGCACGGTGACGGGCTCGCGCTGGCGATTGACCTCGGTGTAGGCCACGCGCGGGCCGGGCGGGGGCGACATGTCCACCACCGCGTTCAGCACCTCCATGACGCCGAAGTTGTTCACGCCCGAGCCGAAGAACACCGGCGTGAGCCTGGCGGCCAGGAACTGCTCGTGGCTCCATTCGGTGGACGCGCCCACGGCCAGCTCCATGCTCTCCAGCGCGTCGTCGAACGCCCGGCCAAAGCGCGCGCGCAGCTTGTCGGCCTCGGCCAGGGGGATGCTCTCGAAGTCCTCGGGGCGCTTGTCGCTGCCGGGCTGGAACACGGTCATGCTCTGCGTGCGCAGGTCGATGATGCCGCCGAAGGTCTTGCCCTGGCCCACTGGCCAGGTCATGGGGCAGCAGGGCATGCCCAGCTCGCGCTCGACCTCGTCCAGGATGTCCAGCGGGTCGCGCACCTCGCGGTCCATCTTGTTGACGAAGGTGATGATGGGGGTGTCGCGCTGGCGGCAGACCTCGATCAGGCGGCGCGTCTGCGCCTCCACGCCATTGGCCGCGTCGATCACCATCAGGGCCGAATCGACGGCCGTGAGCACGCGGTAGGTGTCCTCGGAAAAATCCTTGTGGCCGGGCGTGTCCAGCAGGTTGATGACGTGCTCGCGGTAGAGCATCTGCATGACGGACGAGGCCACCGAGATGCCGCGCTGCTTTTCAATTTCCATCCAGTCCGAGGTGGCGTGGCGGCTGGCCTTGCGGCCCTTGACGGCGCCGGCGATCTGGATGGCGCCCGAGAACAGCAGCAGCTTTTCCGTCAGCGTGGTCTTGCCCGCGTCGGGGTGGGAGATGATGGCAAAGGTGCGGCGGCGCCGCGTCTCGGAGGCGTAGGACACAGTGGGACTTCAGGAGGCAGGGCCGGGGCGCTGGGCTGCGCGCGGCAGGGGAAGGTGGGAACAAGCGGGGGCCGGCCCGTGTGCGCCCGCCCCGATTCGGGCGCGATTTTAAGGCGCTGCCCCGGCGCAGCGGCGCAGCAGGTAGATGTCCATGATCCAGCCGTGCTGCGCGCGGGCGGCTGCGCGCGCCTGCGCGATGCGCGGGCCGGCCTCGGCCAGCGGGCCGCTGTCGAGCAGCTGCATGGCCATGCCCAGGTAGGCGCCCCACCAGATGTGCACCTGCTGCCCGGGCGCGCCGGCCGTGCCGGGCGCCAGCGCCATGAAGCTGCACTGCGCGTCCAGCAGCACGGCCACGGTGTCCACCCCGGCGGGCCAGCCGCCCTCGCGCAGCTGGCGGCCGGTGGTCACCAGGAATGGCTGGCCGATGTCGTTGAGGGCGATGGCGTGGGCCGCGGTCAGCGCCTGCAAGGCGGTGATGCCGGGCACGACCTCGACCCGCGCGGGCGGTGGCTGTAGGCGCTGGGCAATGCGCAGCGTGCTGTCGTACAGCGACGGGTCGCCCCAGACCAGCAGCGCCACGCGCAGCAGCGGCCCGCGCGGCGCCAGCCCGGCGGCCAGGGCCTGCGCCATGGCGTCCTGCCAGCGCCTGGCGATGGCGGCATGCCACTCATCGACCTGCGCCAGGTAGTCATCGCCCGCGCTGCGCCGCTGCGGCACGTCGAAGCCGACGATGGCGCAGCCCGGCGCAGGGCCCAGCACCGCCTCGCACAGGCTCTGGCGCAGAGCTGCCAGGGCGGCCTTGTCCTCGCCCTTGTGCGGCAGCAGGATCAGGTCGGCGGCCTGCATGGCCTGCATGGCCTGGCGGGTCAGCAGGTCGGGGCTGCCGCTGCCGATGCCGATCAGCGTCAGCGCGAGGGCGGGCAGGGCGCTCATGGCTGCGCAGCCGCGCCGGGCAGCGGGGCGTCGGTGGCCGTGTCCAGATGAGCGGCCTGGTGCTGCGGGAACCGGGCGCCACTGCCCAGGGGGCGGTAGCGGCGGTCGTAGTCGGCGGCGTACAGCCGGCTTTCGGCAAAGTCGCTGGCGTGCAGGCTGCGCCCGACCAGGATGATGGCCGTGCGCTCCATGCGGGCGTGTACCGCCTCGGCCAGGGCGCCGACGCTGGTGCGCACCACCGTCTCGTCGGGCCAGCTGGCGCGCCAGACGATGGCCGCCGGGCAGTCCGCCCCGTAGTGCGGCAGCAGCTCCTGCTGCACCTTGTCGGCCACATGGATGGACAAATGGATGGCCAGCACGGCACCGGTGGCGGCAAAGGCTGCCAGGCGCTCGCCCTCGGGCATGGCGCTGGCACGCCCGGAGGTGCGGGTGAGCACCACCGACTGGCACAGGCCCGGCAGCGTTAGCTCGGCCTGCAGCGCGGCCGCGGCGGCGGCAAAGGAGGGCACGCCCGGCGTGACGGAAAACCCGATGCCCAGCTCCCGCAGGCGGCGCAACTGCTCGCCCATGGCCGACCACACCGACAGGTCGCCCGAATGCAGGCGCGCCACGTCCAGGCCCTGGGCATCGGCCTGCGCCATCTCCTGCACGATGCCGTCCAGGTCCATGGACGCGGTGTTGACGATGCGCGCGCCCGGCGGGCAGTGCGCCAGCAGCTCGCGCGGCACCAGCGAGCCGGCGTACAGGCACACCGGGCAGCGCGCCAGCAGGTCGCGCCCGCGCAGTGTGATGAGGTCGGCGGCCCCGGGGCCGGCACCGATGAAATGGACAGTCATGGCAATTTTCTGGTTTCGGAAGCAAGAGGCAGCCAGCCTGCCACGGCCAGGGTGGCGCAGCGGTCGGGCGAGAGGGTGCGCGCCAGCAGCAGCCGCGCCTGCGGGCCGGCGGCAGCCAGCGCGCAGGCCTCGGCCACGCAGCCCGTGCCGTAGCGCGCCTGGATGCGCGGCGAATGGCTGGCGACGGGCTGCGCCGCCAGCTGCGCGCGTGCGATGGCCTGCAGCTGCACAGGGAAGGGGTTGAGCGGTGCCAGCGCGGCCAGCCAGGCGCGCAGGGCGGGGTGCCATTCCTTGCCCTGCAGCACCGCCACGGCGGCCACGGCCGCGGGCAGGGCTGGGCTGGCCGCCACGCTGGCGGCCAGCTGCTGCTGCGCTGCCAGCCACAGGGCCTGCAGGGTTTCGGGCCGCGCCCGCTCGCGCAGGCCCAGGCCCAGCACCCATGCCGGCAGCGGCTGCACTGCCGCCCGCGGCGTGGCGCCGGCGGCACCGGGCGTGTCCGGCGCATGCGCCTGGGGCTGCCCCGTGCGGTTCATGGGCGCTGCCAGGCCCACTGCACCAGTGCGCGCGTGCCCTGCCAGGAGTGCATCCGCCCCAGTGGCTGGGCGTGGGCCAGCTGGATGTGCAGCAGCTCGCCGCCCTGCTCGGCGTGCAGCTGCAGCAGCAGCGCCTGCGTCTGCAGCGCCACGGCGTTGGCCACCAGCCGGCAGCCGGCAGGCAGCAGCGGCAGCAGGGCGCTCCACAGCGCCGGGCTGAAGCCGCCGCCGACGAACACCGCATCCGGCGGCGCCAGGCCGGCCAGTGCGGCGGGCGCCCGGCCCGCCACCACCTGCAACGCCGCCTGCAGACCGAAGCGCTGGCGGTTGGCCTCGATGTGCTGCACGCGCTGCGCCTGCTGCTCGATGGCGATGGCCTCGCCGCCGGCCAGGCACCACTCGACGGCCACCGAGCCGCTGCCGGCGCCGATGTCCCACAGGCGCTGGCCGCGCCGGGGCGCCAGGGCAGCCAGCGTCATGGCGCGCACCGGGGCCTTGGTGATCTGGCCGTCGTGCGCAAAAGTGTCGTCCGCCCGCCCGGCCACGTTCGGCAGCCCGGCGCCGCCCCGCGCGCGCAGGGCCACGCACAGCGGGGCTTCAAATGCCGGCTGCGCTGCGCCGGCCTGGACCAGATCCTGCGCCGTGCCGTGCCAGCAGCGCTCGCGCGGCCCGCCCAGGGCCTGCAGCACCCACAGCGCGCTGCCGCCCCAGCCCTGGGCGGCCAGCCAGGCGGCCAGCGGCAGCACGGCGTCGGCGCCGGCCAGCAGGGCGATGAACTGCCGCCCGGGCGCCAGCAGCGGGCGCAATTGCTCGACCGGGCGGGCGTGCAGGCCCAGGCAGTCGGTCTGCTCCAGCGACCAGCCCAGGCGCGCGGCCGCCAGCGAGAAGGTGGACGGCTGGCCGTGGCAGCGCCATTCGCCGGGTGCCAGCTGGCGCGCCAGGCTGGCGCCGGCGCCGAACCAGAACGGGTCGCCCGAGGCCAGCACCACCACCGGCCGCCCGCGCAGGGCCAGCACCGGGGCGGTATCGAAGGGCACGGGCCAGGGCTGGCCCCGGCTGCCGGCCTGCACCAGGGCCAGGTGCCGGGGAGCGCCGACAATCACCTGCGCGCCGGCCAGCGCCGCCAGCGCCTGCGGGCCCAGGCCGGCGCAGCCGTCCTCGTGCACCCCGACCACCGTCAACCAGGCTTCATTCGCAACATCCATGGCGCATGTCCTTTCGCGTGTCCCGCCGCAGGTGCTGCTGCTGGGCGGCACCAGCGATGCCAGCGCGCTGGCGCAGGCGCTGCACGGCGCCGCCATCCCGGCGGTCTTTTCCTATGCCGGGGCCACGCGCGCTCCCGTGGCCCAGCCCTTGCCCACGCGCTGCGGCGGCTTTGGCGGGGTGGCCGGGCTGGTCGATTTCCTGCGCACGCAGGCCATCAGCCATGTGGTGGATGCCACCCACCCCTTTGCCGCGCAGATGAGCCGCCACGCCGTGGCCGCCTGCGCCCGGGCGGGCGTGCCGCTGCTGGCGCTGCAGCGCACGCCCTGGCAGCGCCAGCCGGCAGACCGCTGGATCGACGTGCCCGACATGGCCGCCGCTGCCGCGGCGCTGCCCAGCCAGCCGAGCTGCGTTTTCCTGGCCATCGGGCGCAAGCAGCTCGATGTCTTTGCCGGCCAGCCTCGGCACCACTACGTGCTGCGCCTGGTCGATGCGCCGGCGCCGGGCAGCCTGCCGCTGGCGCATGCCACGGTGCTGGTCGAGCGCGGGCCGTTCAGCCAGGCGCATGACCAGGCCTTGCTGCAGGCGCACGGCGTGCAATGGCTGGTCAGCAAGAACGCCGGCGGCACGGCCACGCGCGGCAAGATCGATGCAGCGCGCGCGCTCGGCCTGCCGGTGCTGATGGTCGAGCGCCCGGCGCTGCCCGCGCGCGCCTGCACCGACCGCGTGGCCGACGTGCTGCACTGGCTGGCTCACGGTGCGCTGCCGTAGTGGCGCGGCGTGTAGACCCAGGGGCCGACGCGCCGCGTCTGGCTGCTGCCCACCAGCACCACGGTGCGCATGTCGGCCATGTCGGCGTGCGCATCCTGCAGCGCGCAGACCTGCAGCCGCTCCTGCGGCGTGGCGACGGCGTGGGCAAAGACCAGCAGCCGCTGCGGCTCGCAGTGCGCGCGCAGCAATGCCAGCAGGCGCACAAAGCCCTCGGGGCGGCTGCGTGAGCGCGGGTTGTACAGGGCCAGGGCGAAGTCGCCCTGCAATGCCAGCTGCACGCGCTGCTCGATGACGGCCCAGGGCTTGAGGTTGTCCGACAGGTTGAGGCAGCAGAAATCATGGCCCAGCGGTGCGCCGGCGCGCGCTGCGGCCGCCAGCATGGCGGTCACGCCGGGCAGCACCTCGATGTCGAGCGCCTGCCACTGCGCCGCCTGGGCGCTGCCCGCAGGCGCGGCATCCAGGGCCTCGAACAGCGCCGCCGCCATGGCGAACACGCCAGGGTCGCCCGAGGACAGCAGCAGCACGCGCCGGCCCTGCGCGGCCAGCTCCAGCGCCTGGCGCGCGCGCTCGAGCTCGACGCGGTTGTCCGAGGCATGCCAGCACGGCGCCGCGCCGCTGCCGTGCGCCTGCCACAGCGCCTGGGCGCGCGCCACATAGGGCAGGTAGCCGACGACGTCCTGCGCCTGCGCCAGCGCCTGCAGGGCCGCCGGGGTGAGGTGCTCCGGCCCGCCGGGGCCCAGGCCGGCCACGCGCAGCCAGCCGCCGGCGCACGCTGGCAGGGCGGGGGCGGCAACAGCGGCAAAAGCTTCAGGGACAGCAGCCATCATTCGGGACTTTCCGGGCGCCGCCCCTGGCCATGCACCAGGACGATGGAAAAGTACGGCCAGTCGCCGTCCGCCACCGTCGGCAGCGGCTGCACGCGCTGGGCGCTGGTGGTGGCGTTCTCGACCAGCCAGGCCGCCTGCAGGCGGCCGCAGCGCTCCAGCGCCCGGCGGATGCGTGGCAGATTGCGCCCGACCTTCATAACCACCAGCGCGTCGGCCCCCGCCATGCGCGCCGCCAGCGTGTCCTCGTCCAGCGTGCCGGGCAGCACCACCAGCACATCGTCGCCCCAGGTGATGGGAATGCCGCTGGCGTGCCAGCAGCCGACCATGCCGGGGATGCCGGGCACGACCTGCAGCGCCACGTCGCCGCGCGCCTGCAGCCGGGTGTACAGGTGCATGAAGGAGCCGTACAGGAAGGGGTCGCCCTCGCACAGCACCACCACCTGCTCGCAGCGCGCCAGCTCGGCCAGGCGCAGGCACCAGGCGTCGTAGAACTGCGCCAGCTGCTGCACATAGGCCGGGCTGCCTGCGGGCAGCTCGGTGGTCACGGGGTATTCCATGGCGTGCTCGACCACGTCCGCAGCCAGCAGGCCGGCCACCGCCTGGCGCGCCTTGCCGGGGCGGCCCCGCTTGCGAAAGAAGGCCACGTGGCGCGCACCGCGCACCAGGCGGTCGGCGCGCACGCTCAGCAGCTCCGGGTCGCCCGGGCCGAGGCCCACGCAGACGATGCCGGGCCGGCCTTGCAAGGGCTCACTCGGCATGGCTGGCCAGTGCGTTGAGGGCGGCCACCGCCACGGCCGAGCCGCCCAGCCGGCCGCGCACGATCAGCGCCGGCGCGGGCAGCTCCTGCCACAGCGCCTCCTTGGACTCGGCAGCGCCGACAAAACCCACCGGGCAGCCGATGATGGCCGCCGGGCGCGGGCAATCGGGTGCGTGCAGCATGTTCAGCAGGTGAAACAGCGCCGTGGGCGCGTTGCCGATGGCCACCACCGCGCCCTCCAGCTGCTCGCGCCACAGCTCCAGCGCGGCGGCGCTGCGCGTCGTGCCCAGCGCCCGGGCCAGCGCCGGCACGCGCTCGTCGTGCAGCGTGCAGACGATGGCGTTGTCCGCCGGCAGCCGGGCGCGGGTGATGCCCTCGCTGACCATGCGCGCATCGCACAGGATGGGCGCGCCGGCCTGCAGCGCCTGGCGCGCGCGCTGCGCCATACCGGCAGAAAAATGCACCTGCCCGGCCAGCTCGACCAGGCCGGCGGCGTGGACCATGCGCACCACCACCGGCTCCTCCGGCGGGGCAAAGCGCGCCAGGTCGGCCTCGCGCCGGATGGTGGCGAAGGACTCGCGGTAGATGGCGGCGCCATCGGTTTCAAAGACGTGGGCTGGTTTCATGGGCAAGGAGGGATGCGGAGGGCTGCAGCACCTGCAGGCACAGCGCGGGCTGCGCCAGCAAGTCCTGCACAGGCCAGCGGGCCAGCGGCGGGTCGCCGGCGCGCCCGGCTGGCCGGGCGGCATAGGAGACTGTGCCATCGCTGGCGCGCAGGGCATGGACGGCCAGGTCGGCGCGCTGCGGGTGCGCGCAGCCCTTGGCACAGCCCGAGACATGCAGCGCCAGGCCGGGCGGGGCCAGGCTGGCGAGTGCCAGCGCCAGCGCCTGGGTCGGGGCCAGCGCCTGGTCGCAGCCGGGCGCGCCGGTGCAGGCCCAGGCGCGCAGGCGCGGGTCGTCCGCCCTGGCGATCCAGGAACCGGGCCAGGGCGCGGCGCCTGCGCCTGCACCGGCAGGCTGTGCGCCTTCGGCCAGCACGCTGCGCCAGGGGGTGATGCGCAGGCCTCCGCCCCGGCCCTGGTCGAGCAGGGCCTGGGCCAGGCCGGCCATGTCCTGCGCCGCGATGCGTCCCAGCGGCGCCGCCAGCACCCAGCCCAGGCCGGGGTAGGGGCCGGGGCGCAGGTCGGGAGCGGGGGCGGCAGCAGCGGGCACCGGGCTGTCCTGCCACTGGCAGCCGGGCGGCAGCGGCCAGCCGGGCGGCGCGCCGTGGCCTTGGCGCTGGTCGGCCAGCTGGCTGGCCATGCGCCCCGGGTGGCGGCCCTGGGCGCGGCGCTGGCGGGCCTGCTGTGCGCTCCAGCGCGCCAGCACCAGGGCGCACTCCAGGGCCGCGTCCAGCTGCGGGCAGGCGATGGCCTGCGGATGGCCGTCGGGCTGCAGCCACCACTGCGGGCCGTGCGTGGCCCACAGGCGCACATCGGCCGAAACCCCGGCCAGCGCCGGGCGCGCCACATGGCCCACGGCCCAGCCGAACTTGGCCGGCAGGCCCTGCAGCGCCGCATCGGCCAGCACGGCCTGCTGCAGGGCAGCGGCCGCCTGCGGCAGGCCCTCGCCGGGCAGCCACAGCGGATCGAGCACGATGGCGCGCCGGCTCTCGCTGCGCGCGTCGGCGTCGAGCAGGCCCTGCCCGGCCAGCGCCTGCAGCACGGCGCGATGCTGCGCCGGCGCCACGCCGCGCAGCTGCACGTTGGCGCGGGTGGACAGCTCCAGCACGCCGCTGCCGTACTGCGTGGCCAGCTGCGCCAGCCGCAGCGCCTGCGGCGCGCTCAGGTGCCCCAGGGGCGGGCGCACGCGCACGACCAGCCCGTCGCCCGACAGCATGGGCTGCAGGGCGCCGGGGCAGCGGCCCTTGATGGCAAAAGGGGGGGAGGACATGGCGGGTGGCAGGCGGGGCACGGGTGCCCGGCGCGCGGCACAGGCAGGACTTTACCCGCCAGGATGGCCCGGGCCGGGCGGGCTTCTATAATCGCCGCCTTTCCGAGGAGCGTTGCAGTGCCCCCAGCTGAAGCGGGGCGTGAGGCTCGGAAACGATCGATACCAAGGATCGACATCCGCAACGACGCTCACCCACGCCCGGCCTGTGTGGTGAGTCCCGCTCCCCTTCCTGCCTGCGCGTGGTTTTTTCTGGCAACGCCTGACCCGAAGGACAACCCATGAGCGCAGTTCTCAAAGCCACCCCTGCCGCAGCGCCCGCCGACTGCGCCATCGCCGACATCTCCCTGGCCGCCTGGGGCCGCAAGGAGATCGCCATCGCCGAAACCGAAATGCCCGGCCTGATGGCCATCCGCGACGAGTACGCCGCCGCCCAGCCGCTCAAGGGCGCGCGCATCACCGGCTCGCTGCACATGACCATCCAGACGGCCGTGCTGATCGAGACGCTGCAGGCGCTGGGCGCCACGGTGCGCTGGGCCTCGTGCAACATCTTCTCCACGCAGGACCACGCGGCCGCGGCCATCGCCGCCGGCGGCACGCCGGTGTTCGCCATCAAGGGCGAGTCGCTGGAGGACTACTGGGACTACACGCACCGCATCTTCGACTTCGGCCCCCAGGGAGCGGAGGCCGAAGGCCCCAACATGATCCTGGACGATGGCGGCGACGCCACGCTGCTGATGCACCTGGGCCAGCGCGCCGAGAAGGACGCCTCGCTGGTGGCCGGCAACGGCGCCAGCGAGGAAGAGCGCATCCTGTTCGCCTCCATCCGCGCGAAGCTGGCCGAGGACGCCACCTGGTACTCGCGCAAGAGCGCGCAGATTATCGGCGTGACCGAGGAGACCACCACCGGCGTGCACCGCCTGAACGAGATGTCGGCCAAGGGCACGCTGCTGTTTCGCGCCGTCAACGTCAACGATTCGGTCACCAAGAGCAAGTTCGACAACCTGTACGGCTGCCGCGAGTCGCTGGTGGACGGCATCAAGCGCGCCACCGACGTGATGATCGCCGGCAAGGTGGCTGTCGTGGCCGGCTACGGCGACGTGGGCAAGGGCTCGGCGCAGGCGCTGCGCGCGCTGTCGGCCCAGGTCTGGGTGACCGAGATCGACCCCATCAACGCCCTGCAGGCCGCCATGGAAGGCTACCGCGTGGTGACCATGGAAGACGCCGCCGACAAGGCCGACATCTTCGTGACCACCACCGGCAACAAGGACGTCATCCGCCACGAGCACATGGTGGCGATGAAGGACCAGGCCATCGTCTGCAACATCGGCCATTTCGACAACGAGATCGAGGTCGCCTCGCTGGAGCAATACCAGTGGGATGAGATCAAGCCCCAGGTGGACCACATCATCTTCCCCTCGGGCCGCCGCATCATCCTGCTGGCCAAGGGCCGCCTGGTGAACCTGGGCTGCGGCACCGGCCACCCCAGCTACGTCATGAGCAGCTCGTTCGCCAACCAGACGCTGGCGCAGATCGAGCTGTTCACCCGCCCCGGCGACTACCAGGCCGGCAAGGTCTACGTGCTGCCCAAGCTGCTGGACGAGAAGGTGGCGCGGCTGCAGCTGTCCAAGCTCGGCGCCCAGCTGACCGAACTGACCGACGAGCAGGCCGCCTACATCGGCGTGGCCAAGAGCGGGCCCTACAAGCCCGACACCTACCGCTATTGAGCGCTGGCCCGGGCCCGCGTTTTATTGCTACATAAAATATAGCTAAAGGCCGGCTGTACACGCCGGCTAGAGGCTGATTTGACCAAAAAAGGACTGTGCGTCATGCGCGCCGACGTTTTTCTCGTGGAAGGTGGCCACGCCACCACCCGTTCGCAGGCCCAGCGCCTGATCGCCGCCGGCGTGCAGTGGCGGCTGGCGGCCTCCATGCCCTGGACGCGCGTGGCCAAGAATGGCGACGACATTCCGCCCGGCGCGCTGGTGCAGCTGCTGGACGCGGCCGAGGCGAAGTACCTCTCGCGCGGCGGGCTGAAGCTGGAAGGCGCCCTGCGGGCGACGGGCCTGGACGTGGCCGGCCTGCGCTGCCTGGATGTGGGCCAGAGCACCGGGGGCTTCACCGACTGCCTGCTGCAGCATGGGGCGGCGCAGGTGATCGGGGTGGACGTGGGCCAGGGCCAGGCGCACGAGCGCCTGCACGCCGACACGCGCGTGGTGGTGGTGGAGGGCGTGAACGCGCGCCACCTGACGCCGCAGGCGCTGGTCGAGGCCTGCGAGGAGGCCCTGGGCGAGCGCGTGGAAGCCGAGCCCGAGGACAACGACACCCAGCCCCAGGCGCCCTACGCCTGGATGCGCAATGGCGGCATGGTGGACGAGGGCTATGACGACAGCGGCGACGCCAAGGAGCACGAGGTCGAGGCCTTCAAGGCCGAGCGCGCCGCGCGTGTCCAGGCCCGCGCCGCCGGGCGCGTGGTCACCGTGCGCCAGCGCCGCGCCGGCCGCGAGGCGGTGGACGTGGCGCCGGTGTTCGGCCTGGTCACGGGCGATTTGTCCTTCATCTCGCTGACCCTGGTGCTGCCGGCGCTGGTGCCGCTGCTGCAGGGCGGCGGGCAGCTGTTGATGCTGGTCAAGCCGCAGTTCGAGCTGCAGCCCGGCCAGGTCGGCAAGGGCGGCATCGTGCGCGACGCCGCGCTGTACGCCGAGGTCGAGCAGCGCATCCGCGCCAGCTGCGCACAGGCCGGCCTGGCGGTGCTGGCATGGCTGGACAGCCCCATCGAAGGCGGCGACGGCAACCGCGAATTCTTCATCCACGCCATCAGGAGCGCCGCATGAGCGAGCCCCGCCAGCTGCCCGTCAGTTTCGAGTTCTTCCCGCCCAAGACGCCCGAGGGCGCCGGGAAATTGCGCGCCGTGCGCCAGCAGCTGTATGCGCGCGCGCCGCAGTTTTGCTCGGTCACCTATGGCGCGGGCGGCTCCACGCAGGAGGGCACGTTCGCCACCGTGCGCGAGATCCTGGCCGAGGGCATGGATGCGGCCTCGCATTTTTCCTGCATCGGCGCGAGCCGGGCCGGCGTGCGCCAGCAGCTGGCCGAGCTGCAGGCCATGGGCGTCAGGCGCTTGGTGGCGCTGCGCGGCGACCTGCCCAGCGGCTATGGCCTGGGCGGCGAGTTCCACCACGCCAGCGACCTGGTGGCCTTCATCCGCGCAGAGACGGGCGGGCACTTCCACATCGAAGTGGCGGCCTACCCCGAGATCCACCCGCAGGCGCGCGGCCCCGAGGCCGACCTGAAGGCCTTTGCCGCCAAGGTGCAGGCCGGCGCCGATTCGGCCATCACCCAGTATTTCTTCAATGCCGACGCCTACGCGCGGTTCGTCGACGACGTGCGCCGCCTGGGGCTGCAGGTGCCGGTGGTGCCCGGCATCATGCCCATCCTGGGGGCCACGCAGCTGATGCGCTTCTCCGACGCCTGCGGCGCCGAGATCCCGCGCTGGATCCGGCTGCGCCTGCAGGGCTTTGGCGACGACGTGGCCAGCATCCGCGCCTTTGGCCTGGACGTGGTGGCGCAGCTGTGCGAGCAGCTGGTGCGCGCCGGCGCGCCCGGGCTGCACTTCTACACCATGAACCAGGCCGGCGCGACGCTGGCTTTATGCGACCGCCTGGGCCTGCAGGCGCAGCCGGCCCGCGCCTGAACGCGGGGCGCGCGCGGGCGGCTACAGTGGCCGGCATGTCACCACTGGCTTCATCTGCGCCCGCCGCGGGGCGCCTGCCGGCCGGCGCCGCCTTGCTGGCGGCCTGGCTGGCCCTGGCTGGCTGCACGGCGCCGTCGCCTGCCCCGCAGGCCGCCGAGCCCGGGCTGCAGGCCGCAGCGCCGGCCTCCGCAGAGCCCCAGCCGCCCACGCTGGCGCCTGTAGCGCCCGTGCGGCGCGAGGCCGCGCTGCTGCCGCCCACACTTGCGGCGGAGCCGGCGCTGCGCATCCGGCCGGAGCGCGCCCCGGGGAGGGCTCCGGCGCGCCGGCACTGCGCGTGCCAGCGCCCGAACCGGCGCCCGAGCCGCCGGTGCTGCTGGCCAGCGGCACGGCCTCGTGGTATGCGGACAGCCTGCACGGGCGGCGCACGGCCAACGGCGAGCGCTACGACCGCGAGGAGTTCACCGCCGCGCACCGCAGCCTGCCCTTCGGCGCGCGCCTGTGCGTGCGCAGCCTGGTCAACGGGCGCACCGTCATCGTGCGCGTCAATGACCGCGGGCCGTTCGCGCCCGGGCGCATCATCGACCTCAGCCGCGCCGCCGCCGAGGAGCTGGGCATGATGGGCCTGGGCATCAAGTCGGTGGAGCTGTGGCAGGTAAGCCAGGGCGAGGAGGCCTGCCCCGAGCGCCTGGAACAGGCCGTCGAGGGCGGGGGGCTGGGGCTGGAGCCCGGCGCCGCCGCCCTGTCGCTGCGCCAGCGGCCCGCCGCCAGGGCGGCCGGCCCGCGCAAGGCGCCGCGCCGCAGGCAGCGCCGCTGAGGGAGGAAGACAGCCCCCGGGCCGGGGCCGCCCCTATCGGCCCTGGCCGCTCTCCAGCGTCCAGGCGGCGTGCTGGTCCTGGGCGAGCAACTCGGCCATGGGCGCCAGCGCCTCGCGCAGCGCCGCCTCCAGCGTGTAGGGCGGATTGACCAGGAACATCCCGCTGCCCGGCAGCCCCGGGCGGCGCTCCTGGCCGCCGGCGGCGAGCCGGGCACCCTTGACGGTGAGCGCGGCGTGCAGCCAGGGCTTGCCGGCCCGGGCCGCCAGGGCCTTCAGCCGGCGCGGCAGGTCATGCGCCTCGGGGCGCGCAATGCGCGGATACCACAGCGCATACACCCCGGTCGGGAAGCGCCGCAGGCAGTCCTGCAGCAGGTCCTGCACGCGTGCGTAGTCGGTCTTGATCTCGTAGCTGGGGTCGCACAGCACCAGCGCCCGGCGCGCGGGCGGGGGCAGGAACTTGCGCGCCGCCTCGAAGCCGTCCTCGGCCAGCACCGCGATCTGCCGGCCGGCCTCCAGCTGCGCCACGTTGCCCGCCAGCGCGCGCGCGTCGCTGGGGTGCAGCTCGCACAGCTTGAGCCGGTCGTGGGCACGCAGCAGCTGCTGCACGATGAAGGGCGAGCCGGGATAGACGCGTGCGGCCGCGCCGCGGTTGAAGGCGCGCACGATGTCGGCGTAGTCCTGCAGCGCGGCGGGCAGCGGCGCGGCGGCGGCCAGCACGCGCGCCACGCCGTCGGCGCTCTCGGCGCTGGTGCTGGCGTAGTCGCCATCGAGGCGGTACAGGCCGGCGCCGGCATGGGTGTCGAGCACCAGCAGGGCGGCCTCCTTTTGCAGCAGGTGCCGCAAGGTGGCGATGAGCACCGTGTGCTTGAGCACATCGGCATGGTTGCCTGCATGGAAGGCGTGGCGGTAACTGAACATGATGGGGCGATGGTAATCAGCCGCAGGCCTGCGCACCAGCAAACGGCACAATGCAGCGCTTGGCCACCCCGGCCCGCACGCTCCCCCATCGATTCCCATGGACATCGCCCGCACCGCCAGCCCCCGCGCCGCCGACCACGTGGATGCCCTGCCATCCGGCACGCGCCTGGGTGAGTTCGAGATCACGGCGCTGCTGGGCGTGGGCGGCTTCGGCATGGTCTACCAGGCCTTCGACCATTCGCTGCTGCGCTTCGTGGCGATCAAGGAATACATGCCGGCCGCGCTGGCCGGGCGCGCCGACGGGCAGTCGCTGTGGGTGCGCTCGTCGTCGGACGAGCAATCCTTCCAGGCCGGGCTGGCCTCGTTCGTCAGCGAGGCGCGGCTGCTGGCGCAGTTCGACCACCCCTCGCTGGTCAAGGTGTTCCGCTTCTGGGAGGCCAACCGCACGGCCTACATGGTCATGCCCCTGTACAGCGGCATGACGCTCAAGCAGGCGCGCATGCACATGCGCACGCCGCCGCCCGAGGCCTGGCTGCGCCAGCTGCTGTGGTCGGTCACCAGCGCGCTGCGCGTGCTGCACGAGGGCCAGACGCTGCACCGCGACGTCTCGCCGGACAACATCTTCCTGCAAGACAACGGCCCGCCGGTGCTGCTGGACCTGGGCGCCGCGCGGCGCGCGCTGCGCGAGCGCGACGGGCACTACACGGCGGTGCTGAAGGTCAACTACGCGCCCATCGAGCAGTACGCCGACGCCGCCAGCGCGCTGCGCCAGGGCCCGTGGAGCGACCTGTACTCGCTGGGCGCGGTGGTGCATGGCTGCCTGTGCAACGACGCGCCGCTGCCGGCCACGCTGCGCGCCGTGCGCGACCGCATGGTGCCGTTCGCGCGGGTGGCGCGCACGGTGCGCAAGCAGTTCGGCGTGGCGTACTCGCCCGAATTCGTGCAGGCCATCTCGCACTGCCTGGCGCTGCAGCCCGAGGACCGGCCGCAGTCAGTGGACGCCTTCCTGCAGGCGCTGCAAATGACCTCGGCGCCGCCCGGGCTGGAGCATTTCGACTTCCGCGCGGCGCTGGGAGAGGTGTGGGTGGAGCCGGCCGGGCCGGATGCCGGCGGTGTTGCCGGCGCCACGCCCATCGACCTGTCCCGGCCCACGCCAGCCCGCGCCCCAGCCCACGCAGGCGCAGGAGCCGGCGGCAGCTGCCGCGCCGGCGGCGGACGCGGACGCAGCCGGCGCCTTTGCCGATACCGTGGTGGCCGAGTGGAGCTCCACCGTGATGCTGGAGCCGGCCCAGGCGCCGACCGCCCCCGGGGCCGCGCGCGCGCAAGCCCCGGACGGCGCGGCTGCGCCCGCCGGCCGCCCACCGCGCGCAGCCGCGCCTGCCGGCACTGGCCCGCGCCGCCGCAGGGCCTGGCCGTGGCTGCTGGGCGGCGTGGCGGCGGCGGTGCTGCTGGGCGCAGGCGCCACCGCGTGGTGGCCCCAGCCGCAACGCCCGCGCTACACGCCCGAGAGTGAAATCATCACCGAGCTGGCGCCGCAGCTGGCCAGCGTTGCGGACGCGCCGCTGCAGGCGGCTGCGGCATCCGAAGCCCAGCCCTCAGCTCCGCCGGCCCCAGAGCCGGCGGCCGCCCCGCCAGCGCCGGCTGTGCCAGCCGCGCCAGCCCGGCCGCGCCCGGCGCGCGCCGCCCCCGAGGCTGCCGCCCCTGTGCCGCCCGCGCCCGCGCCTGCCGCGCCGGCGCCGGCTGCGCCGCCGCGGCCTGCCGCCGCCGCCGCGCCCGCCCCGCCGCCCACGCCCGAGCAGGCCTGCGCGTCTGCCAGCTTCCTGGCGCGGCCGCTGTGCATCCACCAGGAATGCCAGAAAGCGGCCCTGGCCAGCCACCCGACCTGCGTGGCCGCGCGCCGGCGCCAGGACGAGGAGGCGCGCCAGCGCCAGCTCTACCCGCAGTAGCGGCAAGGCAATAGCGCGAAAACCTGGGCGCAGGCTATAATGGCGAGCTTCGCAGCGTTTTTTTGATCCCGCGGCGAAGCTTTGCCCCCACCTAAGAGGCTCCCATCCATGAGGAGCACCGACCGTGGAAAAGGATCGCCAGACCCTCTTGAATCGAAAAGAGAAAACTCATGTCCACATTCAGCGCCAAGCCCGCTGAGGTCGTGCACGAGTGGTTTGTGATTGACGCCACCGACAAGGTGCTCGGCCGGGTCGCCAGCGAAGTGGCCCACCGTCTGCGCGGCAAGCACAAAGCCATCTACACGCCTCACGTTGATACCGGTGACTACATCGTCATCGTCAACGCCTCCAAGCTCAAGGTGACGGGCACCAAGTCCACCGACAAGGTGTACTACCGCCACTCGGGCTTCCCCGGCGGCATCACGGCCACCAACTTCCGCGACCTGCAGGCCAAGCACCCCGGCCGCGCCCTGGAAAAGGCCGTCAAGGGCATGCTGCCCAAGGGCCCCCTGGGCTACGCCATGATCAAGAAGCTCAAGGTCTATGGCGGCGCCGAGCATCCGCACAGCGCCCAGCAGCCCAAGGCTCTGGAAATTTAAGGAGCCGAGATGATTGGTGAATGGAACAATGGCACCGGCCGTCGCAAGTCCAGCGTGGCCCGCGTGTTTCTGAAGAAAGGCTCCGGCAAGATCACTGTGAATGGCAAGGACATTCAGCAGTATTTCGGCCGCGAGACCTCCATCATGATCGCCAAGCAGCCGCTGGTGCTCACCGAGCATGTCGAGACCTTCGACATCCAGGTGAACGTGCACGGCGGCGGTGAGTCCGGCCAGGCCGGCGCCACCCGCCACGGCATCACCCGCGCGCTGATCGACTACGACGCCGCCCTCAAGCCCGTCCTGAGCGCTGCCGGCTTCGTCACCCGCGACGCCCGCGAGGTCGAGCGCAAGAAGGTCGGCCTGCACTCCGCACGCCGCGCCAAGCAGTTCTCCAAGCGCTGATCGACATAAGCCTGCGAGACGAGGAAACCGCCCTGTGGGGCGGTTTTTTCATGGGTGCAGCCATTGCGGGCGTCCGGCGGCGCCCCCATCTGCCGGTAAAGCCTTATGCCCCCTGGCGTCAAGCCGGCCGCGTCCGGCCGCCTGCGGGGGTTTGCCTTAACATCTTTTGCCATCCAGCCGAGGAGCCACCATGAGCACCGTTGCCGAAACAACCACCACCGAAATGCCCACCCCCATCCGCTTCACCGACAGCGCCGCCAACAAGGTGGCCGAGCTGATCGCCGAGGAGGGCAACCCGGACCTGAAGCTGCGCGTGTTCGTGCAGGGCGGCGGCTGCTCGGGCTTCCAGTACGGCTTCACCTTCGACGAGATCACCAACGAAGACGACACGACCATGAGCAAGAACGGCGTGTCGCTGCTGATCGATGCCATGAGCTTCCAGTACCTGGCGGGCGCCGAGATCGACTACAAGGAAGACCTGCAGGGCGCGCAGTTCGTCATCAAGAACCCCAACGCCGAGACCACCTGCGGCTGCGGCTCCAGCTTCTCGCCGACCGATCACTGAGCCAGGCGCCGCCTGGCGCGCTGCACACCCCGGGGCCGCTTTCGAGCGGCTTTTTTGCGCGCGCACGGGGCCGTGCCGCAGCGTCAGGCGGGGTAGAGGGCGCCCAGGATGCGCGGGCCGCGCGCGCCGGTGGCAGCGGGCAGGTTGCCGGGCAGGCCCGCCAGGCACTGGTGCGCCAGCCAGGCGAAGGCGGCGGCCTCGACCTGCAGCGGCGGCAGGCCGTGCCGGGCCGATGACTGCACCGCCACGCCCGGCAGCAGCGCCTGCAGGCGCTGCATCAGGTGGCCGTTGAGGGCGCCGCCGCCGCAGGCGATGAGCAGCTGGCACGCCGGGGCGTGGCGCAGCAGCTGCCGGGCGCAGGCCTGCGCGGTGAACTCGGCCAGCGTGGCCTGCACGTCCTGCGCCGGTGCACCGGCGCAGCCCGCGCGCTCCAGGCAGGCCTGCAGCCACGCCGCATGGAACAGGTCGCGTCCGGTGCTCTTGGGCGGCGGTGCGGCCAGGAAGGGTTCGGCCAGCATGGCTTGCAGCAGGGCGGCCAGTGCGCTGCCGCCCCGCGCCCAGGCGCCGTCGGCATCCCAGGCCTGGCCGGTATGGCGCTGGCACCACAGGTCCATCAGCACGTTGGCCGGGCCGCAGTCGAAGCCCAGCACGGCACCGCTGGCCGGCAGCAGGCTCAGGTTGGCGATGCCGCCCAGGTTCAGCACCGCCACGTCCCGCCCCGGCTGGCTGAAGACCTGCTGGTGAAAGGCCGGCACCAGCGGCGCGCCCTGGCCGCCGGCGGCGACGTCGCGGCTGCGGAAATCCGCCACCACCGTGATGCCGGTGCGCTCGGCGAGCAGGGCCGGCTGGTTCAGCTGCAGGGTGTAGCCGGTGCCGTCGTGCAGCCCGGGCTGGTGGCGTACGGTCTGGCCATGGGCGCCGATGGCGCGGACCTGGGCGGCGGGCAGCGCAGCCTGCGCGAGCAGTTCGCACACCACATCGGCGTAGCACCGCGCCAGGGCATTGGCGACCAGCGCCGCGCGGTGCAGCTCGTCGGCGCCGCTGCTGTTCAGGGCCAGCAGTTGCGCTCTCAAATCAATAGCTAGAGGCCGGCTGGCGTAGCCGGCAACAGTGCATTTCGATGCTGAAACCTCGGCCAGCACGCCGTCCACGCCGTCCAGCGAGGTGCCGGACATCAGGCCGATGTACCAGCCCGCCGCGCCGCCGGGCGCAGGCCGGGCGCCGGCGCTCACTCGGCGCTGGCTTGCTGCACCAGCGCGGCCGAGGACAGCTGCACGCGCATGTTGGCCGCCAGCCGCTCGAAGGCCTTGCGCGATGCGCCCGCGACAGGCTGGGCGGCTTCGCTGCTGCGGGCCATGGCCATGGGGTCCTGGTGCTGGCCGTTGACACGGAACTCGAAGTGCAGGTGCGGCCCGGTGGCCCAGCCGGTGGCGCCCACGGCGCCTATGGTGTCGCCCTGGCCGATGCTCTGGCCCTTGCGCACGTCGATGCGGCTCAGGTGGGCGTAGACGGTGACGTGCTGGTTGCGGTGGTTGACGAAGACCACGTTGCCGTAGCCGTTCTGCACGCCGGCGAACTCGACCACGCCGTCGCCCACGGTGCGCACCGGCGTGCCGCTGGGGGCGGCCATGTCGGTGCCCAGGTGGGCGCGCCAGGTCTGCTGGATGGGGTGCACGCGCATGGCAAAGCCGCTGGAGATGCGGGTGTAGGCCACGGGCGAGGTCAGGTAGGCGCGGCGCATGCTGTTGCCTTCCAGCGTGTAGTAGGCGCCCCGGGCGGCGCCCGGCTCCTGGAACCAGACGGCGTCGTGGGCCTTGCCGTTGTTCAGAAATTCGGCGCTCAGCACGCGGCCGCTGCGCAGCGGCTCGCCGTCGGCCTCCAGCGTCTCATAGACGACGGAGAAGCGGTCGTCCTTGCGCAGCGAGCGGCGAAAGTCGATGTTGCCCGAGAAGATCTCGGCCAGCTGCACGGCCACGGTGTCGGGGATGGCAGCGGCGTCGGTGGCGGCGAACAGGGAGCTCTTGATGACGCCGCCGGCCAGGCGGCTGCCCACGGTGAGGGGCGCCGATTCGATGCGGGCGCTGAACGCGCCCTGGGCGTTGCGCTCGACCACCAGGCGCTTGAAGTGGGGCGACTCGTCGGGCGCCCAGCGCGCCACCAGGCGCTGCAGGCGGTGGTCGTCCGTGGCCTCGGCGCTGAGCGAGCGGCCGGCGCGGCCCAGCAGGTTCTGGCGCACCAGTTCGTTGCCGCGCAGGAAGGCCGAGGCGGCCGGGTCCGCCACGCCCAGGCGCTCGAGCAGGCTTTCCGCGCTGTCGGCGCTGCGGCTGGTGTCCGAGCGGTACAGCGAGTAGCCGGGCATGCTGTCCAGCAAGCTGGCCAGCGAGGTGTCGGTGGCCAGGGATTCGACGCTTTCCTGCACCGTGCTGACGGGCATCTGCGCCGGATCCGGGCCCAGCGAGGCGACGGCGAAGGCGCCGCCGCCGCCGGTGAGCAGCAGCGCGGCAAGCGCGGCGGTGAGACGTTTCGGGTGCTTTTTGACCGTGCGCGCGATGGGATCGACGAGGGCCACGCAGGCGGCGGTCAGGTTGTTTTTCAACAAGAGTCTTACCCCAGGCTGGTGGTGTCTGCGGGCCCTGCGAGATGCGCTGCCGCGACGGCGGCCAGGGGCGGGAGACACTGCGGATACGAATTGCGGCTGAAGGCGCGAAGGCCGGACGAGTGGGCGGGCCACTAGAATCCACCGCTGCAAAGTGCCGGCAAGTATAGTCGGCCGTGTCCTGCAGACACCCACGAAAACCCTTATGAACCAAGCTGCCGTTACAACTTTTCCGCATGATTCAGAGGTAGGACAAGCGCTCGAAGTGTCGCTGCGCGGGGTGGACGAATTGCTGCCGCGGGACGAGTGGGTCAGCAAGCTGGCGCGCTCGGCCGCCAGCGGCCGGCCGCTGCGCATCAAGCTGGGGCTGGACCCGACGGCGCCCGACATCCACCTGGGCCACACGGTGGTGCTCAACAAGATGCGCCAGCTGCAGGACCTGGGCCACCAGGTCATCTTCCTGATCGGCGACTTCACCACGCTGATCGGCGACCCTTCCGGGCGCAACAGCACGCGCCCCCCGCTCACGCCCGAGCAGATCAAGCAAAACGCCGAGACCTACTACACCCAGGCGTCCAAGGTGCTGGACCCGGCGCGCACCGAGATCCGCTACAACAGCGAGTGGAGCGACAAACTGGGCGCGCGCGGCATGATCGAGCTGGCCGCCAAGTACACCGTGGCGCGCATGATGGAGCGCAACGACTTCCACCAGCGCTTCAGCCAGGGCAGCTCGATCAGCCTGCACGAGTTCCTGTACCCGCTTTTGCAGGGCTACGACTCGGTGGCCCTGAAGGCCGATCTGGAGCTGGGCGGCACCGACCAGAAGTTCAACCTGCTGATGGGCCGGCACCTGCAGCAGGAGTGGGGCCAGGAGCCGCAGTGCGTGCTCACCATGCCGCTGCTGGTGGGGCTGGACGGCGTGGACAAGATGTCCAAGTCCAAGCACAACTACATCGGCATCACCGAGGACGCGGGCAGCATGTTCGCCAAGGTGCTGTCGATCTCGGACACGCTGATGTGGGACTGGTACACGCTGCTGTCCTTCCAGAGCCTGGCCGGGATCGCGCGCCTCAAGGCCGAGGTGCAGGACGGGCGCAACCCCAAGGACGCCAAGGTGGCGCTGGCGCGCGAGATCACCACGCGCTTTCACAGCGCCGCCGCCGCCGACGCGGCCGAAGCCGACTTCCACCACCGCAGCCGGGGCGGCATCCCGGACGAGATTGCCGAAGTGCACCTGTCCGGCGCGCCGCTGTCCATCGGCGCGCTGCTCAAGCAGGCGGGCCTGGCGCCGTCCACCAGCGAGGCCAACCGGCTGATCGACGGCGGCGGCGTGCGCATCGATGGCGCCGTGATCAGCGACCGGGGCCTGCGGCTGGATGCGGGCAGCCATGTGGTGCAGGTGGGCAAGCGCAAATTCGCGCGAGTCCACCTGGCTTGAGCGGGTTTTTGGGGCAAAACCGGCCCTTGCCGGCGTCCCTGGCCGGCCTGTAGCTATCAATCTTGATAGTCATCCGCCCGGCGGATCCTCGGCCTCGCCCAGCGCGCGCCGCGTCGCCCGGGCCTCGTCCAGCAGCCAGTCGCAAAACGCCTGCACCTCCGGGCGCTGCGCGCTGCGCGGCCCGGGCACCAGCCAATACACCAGGGGCGAGTCCAGCCGGTGGCCCGGCAGCACCTCGACCAGCTCGCCGCGCGCCAGGTTCTCGGCGACCAGGGGCATGCGCGCCAGCGCCAGGCCCTGGCCGGCCAGCGCCGCCTGCACGATCTGCTGCGCATAGTTGAAGTACAACCAGCGCTTGGGCTGCTGGCGCCCCAGGCCGTTCAGCTCGAACCAGCGCCGCCAGGTGATCCATTCGAAGTAGGGCGTGCGGTGCGCGTCGCCGACCTCGATCAGGGTGAACCGGGCGACGTCCGCAGGCTGGGTGACCGGCGGCATGCTGGCCAGCAGCCAGGGGCTGGCGACCAGCGCCAGCTGCTCGCCGAACAGGCGCCGTGCCTCGGGGCCCACGTTGGCGGGCGCGCTGGAGCGCAGCGCCAGGTCGACGTCGGCCGTCTCCAGGTCCTGGATGGCGTCGCCGGCGTCGATGCGGATGTCGATGTCCGGGTTGTCGCGCTGGAACTGCTGCATGCGCGGGATCAGCCACATCGAGGCAAAGCTGGCCCAGGTGGTGATGGCGACGCTGCGCCGCCCCGCCGCCAGCCGCACCTGGCGCACGGCGGCGTCCAGCCGCTCCAGGGCCGGGGCGACGGCGCGCTGCAGCTGGCCGCCGGCGCCCGTCAGCTCCACGGCGCGCGTGTGGCGCAGGAACAGCGGCACGCCGACCTCGTCCTCCAGCGCCTGGATCTGGCGGCTCACCGCCGATTGCGTCAGTGCCAGCTCCTCGGCCGCGGCGCGGAAGTTCAGGTGCCGCGCCACGGCCAGGAAGGCGCGCCAGTGCCCTGCCGCCACCGGGCGCGTGCGCAGGTGGGTGATGGGCGGGGCGGGCAGGGGCGTGGGCGGCGTGGGCATGGTGGTGCTGGCAGGAACGGGGACGGCGCAATGATGCCCCAATTGATGCGTTTCGCGCATCTATGAGGGGGCTGCAATTCATTGGACTGCGGGTGCATGGGGTCGCAAACTGCAGTCCAGCAACGCTTTTCCTGGAGGTCGCCATGACTGCATCACTTGTTCCTGAATCGCAACAATCGCGGGCCCGCCCCGCTGCCGGCGGCGCGCCCGCCCGGGAGTGCTTCCTGGAGAGTGGGCAGGCGCACAGCCTGCACCCCCGCGCCGCCCTGCAGCTGCGCGTGCTGCGCGGGCGTGCCTGGGTCACGCTGGGCGCCGGCCCGGGCGGCTGGCTCGGCGCCTCGGGCGATGTGCTGCTGCATGCCGGCCAGAGCGTGTGCGTGCCCGCCGGTGCGCGGGCGGTGGTGGAGCCCCTGGGCAGGGACGGCCTGCACTACCAGTGGCGCGCCGCCGCAGCGCGCGCAGCTGCGCAGCCGGCGCGGCGGGCAGCGGCGGCGCCGGCGCAGGCCCGGCCCTGCGGCGCCTGAGCCCGGCCGGCGCCTGGGATGAGGCGGCGCCGCGCGCCGGATAATGGCGGCTTTGCCAGCGCGCCAGCGCCGGCGCCACCACTGGCTGCATTTGCAGCCCCTCCCGCATGACAGCGCAACTGGACATCATCGTCATGGCCGCAGGCCGTGGCACCCGCATGAAGAGCCGCATCCCCAAGGTGCTGCAGCGCCTGGCCGGCAGGCCGCTGCTGCAGCACGTGCTGGGCCAGGCGGCGCAACTGGCGCCGCGCCGCATCGTCGTGGTCACGGGCCACGGCGCTACGGAAGTTGAAGCACAGTGCCGTGCATCGGCGCCGGCAGGAGCCGCATTCGACCTGCAATGCGTGCGCCAGGAGCCGCAGCTGGGCACCGGGCACGCGGTGCAGCAGGCGGCACCGCTGCTGGCTGCCGGCGGCCTGGTGCTGGTGCTCTCGGGCGACGTGCCGCTGACGCAGGCGCACACGCTGGCCGCGCTGGTGGCCGCCGCGCAGCCCGGGCGCCTGGCGCTGCTCACCGTGGGCCTTGCCGACCCCACGGGCTATGGCCGCATCGTGCGCGGCGCGGGCGATGCGGTGCAGCGCATCGTCGAGCACAAGGACGCCAGCGCCGCCGAGCGCGCCATCGATGAGATCTACAGCGGCATCATGGCCGTGCCGGCCGACCGGCTGGCGGGCTGGCTGGCGCGCCTGTCCAACGACAACGCCCAGGGCGAGTACTACCTGACCGACATCGTCGCCATGGCCGCCGCCGACGGCGTGCCGGTGGTGGCGCACCGCATCCACGATGCGCTGCAGGTCGAGGGCGTGAACAGCCCGGCGCAGCTGGCGCGCCTGGAGCGCGCGCACCAGCTGCGCGTGGCCGGCGAGCTGATGGAGCGCGGCGTGCGCCTGGCCGATCCGGCGCGCCTGGACCTGCGCGACGACGCGCGCAGCGGCGCGCCCGGCGTGCTCGATTGCGCCGGGGACGTGGAGATCGACGTCGGCTGCATCTTCAGCGGCCGGGTCGAGATCGGCGACGGCGCGCGCATCGGCGCCTATTGCCACATCGCCAACGCCCGCATCGGCGCGGGCGCGGTCATCCACCCCTACACCCACATCGACGGCGAGGCCGCCGGCGTGCAGGTGGGCGCCGGCGCGCTGGTCGGCCCGTTCGCCCGGCTGCGCCCGGGCACGCAGCTGGGGCGCGAGGTCCACATCGGCAATTTCGTCGAGGTCAAGAACTCGCAGCTGGCCGATGGCGCCAAGGCCAACCACCTGGCCTACCTGGGCGACGCCCAGGTGGGCGAGCGCGTGAACTACGGCGCCGGCAGCATCACCGCCAACTACGACGGCGCCCACAAGCACCGCACGGTGATCGAGGCCGACGTCCACGTGGGCAGCAACTGCGTGCTGGTGGCGCCCCTGACCCTGGGCACCGGCGGCACCGTGGGCGGCGGCTCCACCGTCACCCGGGACACGGCGCCCGGCGCGCTCACCGTGGCGCGCGGCCGCCAGACCACCATCGCCAACTGGCGGCGGCCGGCCAAGCCGCCCGCGCAGCCATGAGTGCGGCCCCGCCGGCCGGCGCCGCCCCCGGGGCGGAGGCCGGCGGGCTGGCCGGCGAACTGGCGCAGGCGCGCCGGCAGATGGCCGAGATGGCGGCGGCGCAGCAGGCCTTCCTGGGTCGCGTGGTGCACGACCTGCGCGCACCGCTGCGCCATGTCACGTCCTACGGCGCGCTGGTGCGCGAGCTGCTGGGCGAGCTGGCCGGCCCGCCCGCGCCGGTGGCCGAGGCGCTGGAATGCGTGGCCACCATGGAGCAGTCCGCGCGCCGCATGGCGGCCATGCTGGACGGGCTGCGCGCACTGGCCGAGGTGGGCGCTGCGCCGCTGCACTGCGCCAGCGTCGATCCCGCCCGGCTGGTGCAGGAAGCGCGCGCCGGGCTGGACGCGCGCGCCGCCGGGCGCAGCGTGCATTGGGACGTGCAGCCCGGCATGCCCCGGATGCACGCCGATCCCGCGCTGCTGCGCCTCGCCCTGGTGCAGTTGCTGGACAACGCCCTGAAGTTCACGCGCGCAAGCGAGCCCGCGCGCATCAGCGTGCAGGCGCTGGCGCAGGGCGACCGCGTGCGCCTGAGCGTGCGCGACAACGGCGCCGGCTTCGAGCCGGCGCGCGCGCAGCAGCTGTTCGGCCTGTTCGAGCGCCTGCACCCCGAGGCCGAGTTCGAGGGCCTGGGCGTGGGCCTGGCGCTGTGCCGCGAGATCGCGCAGCGCCACGGCGCCCGCATCCAGGCCAGCGCCGCGCCCGGCCAGGGCTGCGTGGTCGAGCTCGACTGGCCGGCTGCGGCCGCACTGGCCTGACGCGCAGCCCGGGGCGCCGGCCGCTCATTTTTTTCGTTCCTGCTTTTTCACCTTTCCTTCCGGACCCCATGACCCCACATTTCCCCGCCACGCCGGCAGCCCTGCTGCTGGCCCTGCTGGGCGCTGCCGGCGCCGCCGCAGCGCAGACCCCGGCCGCGGCGGCCGCCTGGCCCGTCCTGACCGGCCCGCAGGCGCCGCCCGCGCCGCCGCCCCAGCGGCTCGAACAGCTGCGCCAGGAGGCCGCGCCCCGCGCCCGCGCCCTGGCCGGCAGCGCCGACGGCTACGCCGTGGACACCACCAACCGCGAGGCCGTGCGCCTGTTCCACGCCACCGTCCTGGCCTCCACCCAGGGCGTGGCCAGCGGCTGGAGCGGCAGCGTCGCGCAATGCAACCCGGGCAGCACCAGCGCCGCCTACCAGCAGGCCGCGCTGCGCGGCGTCAACTGGTTTCGCGCCATGGCCGGGGTGCCTGCGGGCGTGGCGCTGGATGCCAACTACAGCCGCAAGGCGCAGCAGACCGCGCTGATGATGTCGGCGCAGCGCCAGCTCAGCCATTCGCCCGGCGCCTCCTGGGCCTGCTGGAGCGCCGAAGGCGCAGAGGGCGCGGCCAGCTCCAACCTGGCGCTGGGCCGCGCCGGCGCGGACGCGGTGGCCAACGGCTACATGCGCGACAACGGCGCCGGCAACGCCGCGCTGGGGCACCGGCGCTGGGTGCTGTACCCGCAAACCCGCGCCATGGGCGTGGGCGACGCGGCCCCCGAGGGCCAGGGCGGCGCCGCGCCGGCCAACGCGCTGTGGGTGTTCGACGGCAACTCCGCCAGCGCGCGGCCTGCGGTGCGCGACGACTTCGTCGCCTGGCCGCCGCGCGGCTACGTGCCCTGGACGCAGGTCTATCCGCGCTGGTCGCTGTCCTACCCCCGGGCCGATTTCTCCCGCGCCACGGTGCGCATGACCGAGAACGGCCGCGACATCGCCACGCGGCTGGAGCCCGTGGACAATCGCTACGGTGAAAACACCCTGGCCTGGCTGCCGGGCAGCTACAGCGACGGCGCCAACTGGGCCCGCCCGGCGCAGGACACGGTGTATGCGGTCAGCGTGGACAACGTGCTGGTCGGCGGCAGCCCGCGCAGCTTCAGCTACAGCGTCACGGTGTTCGACCCGGCTGCAGCCCCGCCCCTGGCCGCACCGCAGGGGCCGACCACGCTGACGCCCGGCCAGACCGGCCAGTACGGCCTGGCCACCACCGTGGCGGGCGCCGACCTGCAGTGGCGCGCCCTGACCCTGGATGCCCCCGACGTGCTGCGCGAGGGCGCCGAGGGCAGCGCGCCGGCCTTCACCCTCGCCACCTCGCCGGGCTACGCGGCGGTCGCCAGCGACGTCGCCGCCAGCGGCGCGCGCTCCTTCCACCTGGCGCAGCCGGCGGCGCAGGACCAGGTGCTGCAGCTGCAGCTGCCCATGGTGCCCGGCCCTTCGGCGCAGCTGAGTTTTTCCAGCCGCCTGGGCGTGGCCACCGCGCAGCAGCTGGCGTTGGTGGAGGTGTCGGTGGACGGCGGCGCCAGCTGGCAGGAGCTGTACCGCCAGGCCGGCCAGGGCGTGGCCCAGGCCGAGCGCGGCTTCACGCGGCGCACCATCGCCCTGGGTGCCTACGCCGATCGCGCCATCGTGCTGCGCTGGCGCTACACCCTGGACGGCCTGGGCAGCTTCTATCCGCAAACCGACTCCGGCATGGGCTGGTACATCGACGACATCGAGCTGGCCGGGGCGCAGCGCGTGGCGGGCGCCGGCTCGCCCGCGCCGGTGCCGGCGGGGGGCCTGAGCTTTGCGGCCTCCAGCCCGGGCACGGTGCTGCTGCAGGGGCGCCAGGGGCTGTATGGCTACTACGACGCCTGGGGCGCCGCGTTGCGCGTGCAGGTGGCCGGCGCGCCGTTGCCGGGCCAGGAGGCGCAGGCCGAGTGCGTCATGAACTGGGCCGAGCAGGCGTTGCCCCAGCTGCTGGCGCCGCGCGCGGCCACGCGCACCGACGTGGCGGGCCTGCGCTACCGCTTCTATGCGGCCAGCGGCAGCTACCTGGGCCTGTCCAGCGCCGACGGGCACCTCTACTACCTGGCCGGCGGGGCGGCGCAGCTGCAGGACCTGGGGCGCCTGGTCGACTGGCTGGCGCCGGCGGGCTGCCGCTGAGGCGCAGCAGCGTCAGCGTCAGGGCTGCGGCGGCGCGGGCGGCCACTGGGCCTGCAGGTGGTGCAGGCGCTGGCGCAGCTGCGCCACCTCCTCGATCAGGTCGGTGGTGAGCGCGGCCAGCTGGGGGTCGGCGCCGAAGGTCGATTCCAGCCGCGCCAGGCGGCGCGCGCGCACCACGGTGGTGCTGCTGAACTGCCATTGCCCGGCCGCCTGCTGCTCGCCGTGCAGCAGGCCGGCCTGCAGCCGCTCGACCACCCAGCCGGGGCCCATGCAGCACGAGCGCGCCAGCTCCTCCAGCGTCAGGCGGGCGTGGCCCTCGTCGAGCAGTTCGGCCAGGGCGTGGTCCAGGAAATTGTGCGTCGCCATGGTCAGCCTCCTTGGGCGCTGCGCGGGTTGAACGAGGGGTAGGCCCGGGCCAGCTCGCGCCAGGCCTGCTGCTGCGCTTCGGTGGCGGCCGGCGGCAGCACCAGGTGCAGCTCCAGGTACAGGTCGCCGGGCGTGGCCGCCGGGATGCCGCGCTCCTTCAGGCGCAGCTTGCGGCCGGGCTTCCAGCGCGCCGGCACCGTCACTTCCACCGTCTGGCCGCCCGGCGTGGTGACATGGATGGGGCCGCCCAGCTCGGCCTCCCAGGGCGCGAGGCCGACGCTTTGGTACACGTCGCGCTCCTCGGCGCGCCAGCGCGCGTCGGGCTTGAACTGCACTTCCAGGAACAGGTCGCCGGCCGGCGCGCCGCCTAGGCCGGGCGCGCCCTGGCCGGCCAGCCGGATCAGCTGCCCGGCACGCACGCCGCGCGGGATGGTGACCTGCAGCTGGCGCTCCTGGTTGACCAGGTGGCCCTGCTCGTCCAGGTGCGCGCCGCGCAGGCTGAGGGTGCGCTCGGCGCCGTGGTAGGCGTCCAGCAGGTCCAGCTCGATGCGCGCGTGGTGGTCGCTGCCGCGCTGCTCGCGCGCCCCGCCGCCCGGCGCCGGGCCGGCGCGGCGCGAGCGGTTGGCGCGGCCGAACAGCTCCTCGAAGAAATCGCTGAACTGGGCGCCGTCCATGCCTTCGGCGCCGCCGGGCGCGCCGGTGAACTCGAAGCCCGCATCCCAGTTCGGCGGCGGGTGAAAGCCCTGCCCGCCGCCGTGCGGCGCGGCGCGGCCAAGTTGGTCGTAGGCGGCGCGCTTTTCCGGGTCGGCCAGCACGGTGTTGGCCTCGTTCACCTCGGCCATGCGCGCTGCCGCGTCCGGCTCCTTGCTCACGTCGGGGTGGTATTTGCGGGCCAGCTTGCGGTAGGCCTTCTTGATGTCCTCGGCGGTGGCGTCCTTGGCCACTCCCAGGGTCTTGTAGTAATCCTTGAACTCCATGCGTCCTCCATGCACAGCAGCAGCGGGCGCGGGGCCCACGGGGCACTGTAGCCCGGCGGCGGCGCCGGCGGTTGTAGGTCAAGAGGGGAAAAGGGGGGGCGCTGTTGCCGTATCAAATAGATAGCAAACTATTGTTGCAGGACACCGGCAAGAGGCAGTTTTGTCTCGAATTTGGCGCGCCGGGTGGCAAAGAACGCGCGCACGTTGCGCACGTTCGCGTCCTGCGTGAACAGCTGCTGCGACAGCGCCAGCCACTCCTGCATGTCGCGCACCTGCGCCACCAGCACGAAGTCCGGGCCGGGGGAGACGCGCCAGCATTGCTGCACGCCATCGTGGGCCACGGCGCGTGCCTCGAAGGCCTGCAGGTGCTCGTCGCCCTGGCGGTCCAGCGAAACCTCGGCGATCACCGCCAGGCCGTGGCCCTGCAGCGCGGCCAGCCGCTCGGGCTGGACGATGGCCACCTGCCGCTCGATCAGGCCGCTGGCCTGCAGCCGGCGCACGCGGCGCAGGCAAGTGGCCGCGGAGATGCCCAGCTGCGCGGCCAGGGCCTGGTTGCCGGGCGACGCATCGCGTTGCAACTGGTCGAGCAGGCGCAGGTCCAGTGCGTCCAATGTGAAATTTGATTGCATATGGCAATGATATTTGCCTGAATATTTCTTTCGGGGTGCGGCATGAAATAAACAGGCATGAAGCTGTCGAAAACGGACATTTATTTCATCGCGCCGGCCCTAGCATGCGCAGCTTCTAACCGGAGGAATCACCTATGTGCGGCATCGTCGGCGCAGTTTCGCAACGCAACATCGTCCCCATCCTGGTGCAGGGCCTGCAGCGGCTGGAGTACCGCGGCTATGACTCGTGCGGCGTGGCGGTGCAGGGCCAGGGCGGCGCCGGGCTGGTGCGCGCGCGCAGCACGGCGCGCGTGGCCGAGCTGCTGGCGCAGGTCGAGCAGACCGGGCTGCAGGCCGCCACCGGCATCGCCCACACCCGCTGGGCCACGCACGGCGCGCCCGTGGTGCACAACGCCCACCCGCATTTCAGCCACGGCCCGGGCGTGGCCCCCGCCGATGCCGGGCGCCCGGGCCGGGTGGCCCTGGTGCACAACGGCATCATCGAGAACCACGAGGCCCTGCGCGCCGAGCTGGAGCGGCGCGGCTACGTCTTCTCCAGCCAGACCGACACCGAAGTCATCGCGCACCTGGTGGACAGCCTGTACGACGGCGACCTGTTCGCCGCCGTGCGCGCGGCCGTGGCGCAGCTGCATGGCGCCTTCGCCATCGCCGTGCTGCACCGCGACGAGCCGCAGCGCGTGGTCGGCGCACGCGCCGGCTCGCCCCTGGTGCTGGGCGTGGGCGAGGGCGGCGCCGAACACTTCCTGGCCAGCGACGCCATGGCGCTGGCCGGCGTCACCGACCAGATCGTCTACCTGGAGGAAGGCGACCTGGTGGACCTGCAGCTGGGCCGCTACTGGATCGCCGATGCCTCGGGCCAGCCCCTGCAGGCCGGCGCGCGCCCGGTGCGCACGGTGCGCGCGCACAGCGGCGCGGCCGAGCTGGGGCCCTACCGCCACTACATGCAAAAGGAAATCTTCGAGCAACCGCGCGCCATCGCCGACACGCTGGAGGGCGTGCAGGGCATAGTCCCCGAGCTGTTCGACGGCGCCAGGACCGCCGCCTGGCGCGTGTTCAAGGACGTCGACAAGGTGTTGATCCTGGCCTGTGGCACCAGCTACTACAGCGGCCTGGTGGCGCGCTACTGGCTGGAGGCCATCGCCGGCATCCCCACGCAGGTCGAGGTGGCCAGCGAGTACCGCTACCGCGTCAGCGTGCCCGATGCGCGCACGCTGGTGGTCGCCATCAGCCAGTCCGGCGAGACCGCCGACACCCTGGCCGCGCTGCGCCATGCCAAGGCCCTGGGCATGCGCCACACCCTCACGGTGTGCAACGTCGCCACCAGCGCCATGGTGCGCGAGTGCGAGCTGGCCTACGTAACCCGCGCCGGGGTGGAGGTGGGCGTGGCCTCGACCAAGGCCTTCACCACGCAGCTGGCCGGGCTGTTCCTGCTGACCCTGGCGCTGGCGCAGGCCGCAGGCCGCCTGCCCCAGGACGAGGAAGCGCGCCACCTGCAGGCGCTGCGCCACCTGCCCGTGGCGCTGCAGGCGGTGCTGGCCCTGGAGCCCCAGCTCATCAGCTGGGCCGAGGACTTCGCGCGCAAGGAAAACGCCCTGTTCCTGGGCCGCGGCCTGCACTACCCGATCGCGCTGGAGGGGGCCCTCAAGCTCAAGGAGATCAGCTACATCCACGCCGAGGCCTACCCGGCGGGCGAGCTCAAGCACGGCCCGCTGGCGCTGGTCACCAGCGAGATGCCGGTGGTGACCGTGGCGCCCAACGACGCGCTGCTGGAAAAGCTCAAGAGCAACATCCACGAGGTGCGCGCCCGCGGCGGCGTGCTGTACGTGCTGGCCGACGCCGACACGCGCATCGCCAGCAGCGAAGGCATCCACGTCATCCGCATGCCCGAGCACTACGGCGTGCTGTCGCCGCTCCTGCACGTCGTGCCGCTGCAGCTGCTGGCCTACCACACGGCCTGCGCGCGCGGGACGGACGTGGACAAACCGCGCAACCTGGCCAAGAGCGTGACGGTCGAATGACCGGCACGCTCTTGGGCGGCGGCGCAGCCGCTGCGCGCGCAGCGCCCAGATTGCGCGGTTTGGGGGCTCAGCCGGCGCAGCCGGCGTGAAGCTGCGCAGCAGCGGGCCGCAGCCACAAGCCCAGGCACCTGGCCAAGAGCGTGACGGTCGAATGACCGGCACGCCCTTGGAGCGGCGCAGCCCCCTTCCCTCCAGGAGCGCGGCGGCCTGCTGACCTGCGCGCGGCGCCGGCTTGGCGCGAGAATCGCGTGCAACACAACCCGCAGGCCCTCTGCCCATGTCCACTCCCTCACGCGACGAGCCCGATGCCCCGCCCCTGCGCGCCCTGGTCCTGGGCGCCATCGGCGTCGTCTTCGGCGACCTGGGCACCAGCCCGCTGTACACCCTGCAGGAAGTCTTCAGCCGCAACTACGGGCTGGATGTCGGCCCGGCCTCGGTGCTGGGCGTGCTGTCGCTGGTGTTCTGGGCGCTGGTGCTGGTGGTGGGGGTCAAGTACCTCCTGTTCGTGATGCGCGCAGACAACCAGGGCGAGGGCGGCATCATCGCGCTGCTGGCCCTGGCGCAGCGCAGCGTGCACGCCCACCCCCGGCTGCGAATGGCGGTGGCGGTGGTGGGCATCTTCGGCGCGGCGCTGTTCTATGGCGACGGCGTCATCACCCCGGCGATCTCGGTGCTGTCGGCCGTCGAGGGCATCAAGGTGGTGCAGCCGGCGCTGGCGCCCTGGGTGGTGCCCATCAGCGTGGCCATCCTGGTGCTGCTGTTCATGCTGCAGCGCTTTGGCACGGCGCGCGTCGGCCGGTTGTTCGCCCCCGTGATGTGCGTCTGGTTCGTCGCCATCGCCGCGCTGGGCCTGAACATGATCGTGCAGCAGCCCCAGGTGTTGCAGGCGCTCAACCCCTGGCACGCCATCCGCTTCTTCCAGGCGCATGGCATGGCCGCCTTCGTCGCCCTGGGCGGCGTGGTGCTGGCGCTGACGGGCACCGAGGCGCTGTACGCGGACATGGGGCACTTCGGCAAGAAGCCCATCCGGCTGGCCTGGCTGGGGTTCATCTTCCCGGCGCTGCTGCTGAACTACTTCGGCCAGGGCGCGCTGCTGCTGGCCAACCCCCAGGCCAGCGGCAATCCGTTCTACCTGATGGTGCCCCGGCCGCTGCTGGTGCCCATGATCGTGCTGGCGGCGGCGGCCACGGTGATCGCCTCGCAGGCCGTCATCTCGGGCGCGTACTCGATGACGCGCGGCGCCATCCGCCTGGGCTATGCGCCGCGCATGCGCGTCGTGCACACCTCCAGCAGCATGCCGGGCCAGGTCTTCGTGCCGTGGATCAACTCGGTGCTGCTGGTGCTGGTGCTGCTGGCGGTGCTGGGCTTTGGCTCGTCCGAGCGCCTGGGCGCGGCCTACGGCATCGCGGTCACCGGCACCATGGTGACCACGACGCTGCTGGCGCTGCTGGTGGCGCTGCTGCAGTGGCGCTGGAAGTGGCCTGTCGTGCTGGCCCTGGGCGTGCCGCTGCTGGCCATCGACCTGGCTTTCCTGGGCGCCAATTTGCTCAAGGTGCGCGACGGCGGCTGGTTTCCGCTGGCGCTGGGCCTGGCGGTGTTTGTCGTCATGACCACCTGGCGGCGCGACCGCGTGCTGTCGCTGGCCAAGCTCAAGCGCGGGGCCGGCGCCCTCACGCCGTTCGTGGCGCAGCTGATGCAGGACCCGCCCGTGCGCGTGCCGGGCACGGCGGTGTTCCTGACCAACAACCTGCACGCCGTGCCGGGCGCGCTGCTGCACAGCCTCAAGCATTTCAAGGTGCTGCACGAGCGCAACGTGCTGCTGCAGGTGCAGACCCTGGAGGTGCCCTATGCCGAGCCGGAGCAGCGCCTGCAGCTGCGCGAGGTCGGCCACGGCTTTCATGCCGTGCAGCTGCGCTTTGGCTTCATGGAGCCGCCGGACGTGCCGCAGGCGCTGAGCGCCCACGCGCCGCCGCAGTGGCCGTTCGAGCTGCTGGCCACCACGTTCTTTGCGCTGCACGAGGACATCGTGGCCGGCAACAGCCGGGGCCTGCAGCGCTGGCGCGACGTGCTGTTCACCTTCCTGGCGCGCAACGCGCTGCCGGCCACGTCGGCGTTCCGCATTCCCGGCGGGCAGCTGGTGGAAATCGGCTCGGCGCTGCAGGTATAGAGCGTGTCATGCACCTTTCGCGGGCACGCACAGGCGCATGGCACGCTCGAGGCGCAGACGCTTGAAAACGGCGCGCGCTGACATGCAGCCGGGCGCCGGCGCAACCACAATACCGGCTCATCGCCACTTTCGGGAGTTCCTCATGCGGCGCCTAGCCCTGCTTGCCCTGACCACCAGCCTGGTGGTTCTGCCAGGATGTGTCGTCCCGCCACCTGCCGCCACCGCCACGGTGGCCGTCACCGCCGCCGCGCCGCCGCCGCTGCCGGTGTACCAGCAGCCGGCGGTGCCCGGCCCGGGCTACCTGTGGACGCCCGGCTACTGGGCCTGGGGCGACAGCGCCTACTACTGGGTGCCCGGCGTGTGGGTGCTGCCCCCGCGCCCCGGCCTGCTGTGGACGCCGGGCTGGTGGGGCTGGAGCGACAGCTCCTATCGCTGGCATGCCGGCTACTGGGGCGCCTCGGTCGGCTTCTACGGCGGCATCGACTACGGCTTCGGCTATTTCGGCAATGGCTACAGCGGCGGGCACTGGCGCGGCGACCAGTTCTTCTACAACCGCACCGTCAACAACATCTACAACACGCGCATCACCAACGTGTACGTGGACAACAGCGTGGGCCGCAACGCGGTCACCATCAACCGCACCAGCTACAACGGCGGCAGCGGCGGCCTGGCGGTGCAGCCCACACCGCAGCAGCACGCCTTGCTGCAGCAATTCCACCTGCCGCCCACGGCGCAGCAGCTGCACCAGCACAGCCTGGCGGTGGCCGAGCACGGCCAGCGCTTCGACCCCGCGCGCAGCGGGCCGGCCGTGTATGGCACCGCCCGCGTGCCCGAGCGCGCCGAGCGCTGGAGCGAGGCAGGCGCGGTGCGGGCGCCCGTCGCTGCGCCGCATCCGCCGCAGCCCCAGCCGCTGGCGGCGCCGGCGGCGCCCCGGCTGCAGGAGCCGGCGCGCCCGGCCGGCTCCTTCGTGGAGCGGGTGGAGCGCCAGCAGCAGGAGCAGCAGCGGGCCATGGAGGCGCCTCGCCATGAGCCGCCGCGCCAGGAGATGTCGCGCCAGGAGATGCCGCACCGGCCTGGCGAGCCGCCGCTGGACGTCAGGCCCCAGCCCCAGCCGCAGCGCGGCGACCATGTCCAGGAGCCCGCGCGGGCCGTGGAGCGGCAAGCCCAGCCGCCGCGCCGCCCGCCCGCCGCCGATGCCGCCCGGCGCGTGGAGCGCCCTGCGCAGGCGCGCCCCGCCCCCGAGCGGCGTGCGCCGCCCCGCCATCCGCCGCGCGAGCCAGAGCGCCACGAGCGCTGAGCCGTGGCGTCCCGACACGACCTGGCCCGCACGGTCAAGCGCAAGACGCTGGTGCGCCTGGCGGGGCTGCGCCGCTACGGCCTGCGTGCGCGCCGCCATGCGCCCGGCACGGCCCCCGGCTCGCTGGCGGCGGGCGCCGACGCCGCAGCCGCGCAGGCGGATGCGCCGTCGGCGGCGCGGCTTTCACTGCTGCTTTATGACCGCGAAGCGCTGCACGAGCAGGCCGATGTGGACATCGGCAGCGTGGCCAGCCTGGCGCGGGACGCTGCCGCGGCCGGCCAGTTGCTGTGGCTGCACCTGCAGGGCATGCCGAGCGGCGCCCAGCTGGCCGCACTCGGCCAGGCCCTGGGCCTGCACCCCCTGGCGCTGGAAGACGTGCAGCACCGCGAGCGCCGGGCCAAGGTCGAGGCCTATGACGCGCACCAGTTCGTCATCCTGAACCTGGTGCACCGCGACCCGCAGGAAGCCTGCCGGGTGGACCAGGTCAGCCTGTTCCTGGGCCGCTTCGGCGTGGTCAGCATCAACGACGGCAGCCATGACGTGTTCGAGCCCGTGCGCCAGCGCATCCGGGGCCGGGGCCGCATACGCCAGCAAGGTGCTGACTACCTGCTGTATGCGCTGGTGGACGTCGTCGTGGACAGCGGCTTCCCCCTGCTGGAGCAGCTGGGCGACGAGCTGGAGGCGCTGGAGGACGAGATCCTGGAAGACCCCGACTGCGAGGCGCGCAACCGCATCCACCTGGTCAAGCGCGAGCTGGTGCTGGTGCGCCGGTCCTGGTGGCCGCAGCGCGAGGTCATCGCCGCGCTGATGCGCGATGACGAGCCTTTCATCCAGGACGCCACGCGCGTCTATCTGCGCGACTGCTACGACCACACGGTGGTCATCATCGACTTCGTGGAGACCTACCGGGAGATGGCGGCCAGCCTGCTGGACATCTACCTGTCGGCGGTCAGCCAGCGCATGAACAACATCATGAAGGCGCTGACCGTCGTGGCCACCATCTTCCTGCCGCTCACGTTCATCACCGGCCTGTACGGCATGAACTTCGACACCGGCAGCCGCTGGAACATGCCCGAGCTGCACTGGCGCTATGGCTACGTGTACGTGCTGGCGGTCATGTCGGCGACGGTGGGCGGCATGCTCTGGTTCTTCCGGCGCCGGGGCTGGCTGTAGCGCCCCCGGGCCGGCGCAGCCGCAGCGACAGGCCGGCAGACAGGCGGACAGGCAGGGCGCGCATGCGCTCATCAAGGCTTGTCCTACAGGGCGGCTGCAGGGCTCTTCCTAGCATGGGCGCCAACTGCCTATTGCCCAGGACCCCGCCCATGCCGCTGCTCCCTACGTCCGCCTTCCTGCCGTGTGTAGGCGCCGCATGATCGCCGTCATCGTCCCGGCCCATGACGAAGAGGCCACGCTGCAGGCCTGCCTGCGCTCGCTGCTCCAGGCGGGCGGCTGTGCGCAGCTGGCGGGCGAGGAAGTGCGCGTCATCGTCGCCCTGGACGATTGCCGCGATGGCTCGGCCCGCATCGCCGCCCACTGCGGCGTGCAGGCCCTGCCGCTGCGCGAGCGCAACGTGGGCATGGCGCGGGCGCTGGGCGCGCTCGCCGCGCTGGCGCAGGGTGCGCGCTGGCTCAGCTTCACCGACGCCGACAGCGAGGTCGCGCCCGACTGGATCGCGGCGCAGCTGGCCGAGGCCGCGCACTGCGTGTGCGGCACCGTCGAGGTAGGCGACTGGAGCGCGCAGGGGGCTGGCCTGCGCGCCCTGTACGAGGCCGGCTACCGCGACACGCCCGGCCATCGCCACATCCACGGCGCCAACCTGGGCGTGTGCGCCCGGGCCTATGAGCGCGCCGGGGGCTTTGCTCCCCTGCCCGCGCACGAGGACGTGGCGCTGGTGCAGGCCCTGCAGGCCAGCGGCGCCCGCGTCGCCTGGTCCAACCGGCCGCGGGTGCGCACCAGCGCGCGCAGCAACTACCGTGCGCCCGAAGGTTTTGGCGCCCACCTGGCGCGCCTGCGCCGCCAACTTGCCGAAGGCGCGCCTGCTGCCTTGGCCCTGCCCGCATGAGGCCGCCCGGCACGCCGCCGGTGGCGCCGCTGCTGGCCCAGGCGCTCGCGGCAGCGGAGGGCGCGGCTGCAGCGCAGACGCTGCGCCGCCTGGTGGCGCTGGGCCTGGATGCGCTGCCCGCGCCAGGGAGCGGTGCCACGCTGGCGCGCTGGCAGGCCCTGGCTGCCGCAGGCGCCTGCGACCTGTCGCTCGCCAAGCTGTATGAGGGCCATACCGACGCCCTGGCCATCCTGCAGGAGCTGGCGGCGGACGCGCTGGCCGTGCCCGGGCCGCCCCAGGCGGGGCCCCGGCTGTGGGGCGTGTGGGCGGCCGAGTCTGCGCAGGCGCGCGTGCGGCTGCACGCCGACGCCGGGGGCCGGCCCTGTATCAGCGGCACCAAGGCCTGGTGCTCCGGCGCCGCCGATGTGAGCCACGCCCTGCTCACCGCCTGGAGCGCCGCCGATGGCTCGCAACCGCAGCTGGTGGCGGTGGCGCTGCGCCAGCCCGGCGTGGCGGTGGATCCGCAGCCCTGGCAGGCCGTCGGCATGGCGGGCAGCGCCAGCGCCAGCGTGTCGTTCGATGCCGTGCCCGTCGCCCTGGCGGGCGGGCCTGGCGACTATCTCCGAAGGCCCGGCTTCTGGCAGGGCGGGGCAGGCGTGGCCGCGTGCTGGCACGGGGCGTCCGTGGCGTTGGCGCAGGCGCTGCACCGCGCCGTCCAGGCCGCAGGCGAGCGCCCGCACGCCCTGTTCCAGCGGGCCGCCCTGGGCCAGGCGGACGTGGCCCTGTGCAGCGGCGCCGCGCTGCTGCGCGAGGATGCGGCCTGGATCGATGCCCATCCCGCCGCAGACGCCCAGCAGGTGGCGCTGCGCCTGCGCCAGGCAGCGGAGGCCAACGCCCGCAGCGTCCTCGACCTGGCCTGCCGCGCCCTGGGCGCGGCGCCGCTGTGCCTGGACGCCGCATTTGCCCGGCGTGCGGCCGACCTGCCGGTGTTCATCCGGCAAAGCCATGCGCAACGCGACGACGCCGCGCTGGGCGGGCTGTTGTGCGCCGCGCCGCCCCCGCCCTGGATGCCATGAGCGCCGTCGCTGCGTCCCGGCGCATCGCTGCGCCTTGCGTGCCCGCCGACGTCTGGCTGCAGTGGCTGGCGCGCCACGTTGCCTGCAGCACGCAGCCCCTGGTGGCCAGCAACCGGCGCCTGGTGGTCATCGCGCCCCACCCGGACGACGAGGTGCTGGCCTGCGCCCTGCTGATGCAGCAGCACGCCGCGCAGGGCGGGGCCCTGCACCTGGTGGCCGTCACGGACGGCGAGGCCAGCCACGCCGCAGCCGGCTGGCCAGCCGACTGGCTGCCTGCCCTGCGCGACAGCGAGCGGCGCGAGGGGCTGGCGCGCCTTGGCCTGGCGCAGGCGCCCATCACCCGGCTGCACCTGCCCGATGGCGGCGTGGCCGAGGCCGGCGCGCGCCTGCATGCCGCGCTGATGGAGCTGCTGCGGCCGGGCGACGCCCTGTTGACCACCTGGCGCCTGGATGGCCACCCCGACCATGAATGCTGCGGCCGCGTGGCGCTCGATGTCTCGCGCCGCCTGGGCCTGCCGCTGCTGCAGGCGCCGATCTGGATGTGGCACTGGGCCAGGCCCGGCGCGCCAGGCATCGACTGGCCGGCCCTGCGCGCCCTGCAGGCGCCGCCGCCGGCGCTGGCGGCCAAATGGGCGGCCTTGCAGTCCCATCGCTCGCAGTGGCTGCCGCGCGCCGCGCACCTGCCGCCGGTGCTCGACTCGGCCATCGCAGAACGCGCGCGCTGGCCCTGTGAGTTCTTCTTCGTCAGCCAGGGCGCGTGATGCCGCCAAGCTGGAACCCCACCCGCTTCGAGGCCCTGTGCCGCGCCAGCCCCGACCCCTGGCAGCTGCAGGCAAGCTGGTACGAGCAGCGCAAGCGCTCCCTGGTGCTGGCAAGCCTGCCGCGTGCGCGCTACCGCTCGGCCTTCGAGCCCGGCTGCGCCCAGGGCCTGCTGACGCTGGAACTGGCCGCGCGCTGCGATCGCCTGCTGGCCAGCGACTGTGCAGCGCAGGCGCTGGCCGCGGCGCGCGAGCGGCTGCGCCACCAGCCCCATGTGCGCTTCGTCCAGGCCGCCCTGCCCGGGCAGTGGCCCGAAGGGGAGTTCGACCTGCTGGTTTTCAGCGAGCTGCTGTACTACCTCCCCGCGGCCGGGCTGGATGCGCTCATCGAGCGCCTGCGGTCGTTGCCTGCAGCGCCGCGCACCCTGCTGGCCTGCCACTGGGTGCACCCCATCGAGGGCTGTGCGCGAAACGGCCGCGAGATACACGAGCAGCTGCGCGCCGCGCTGCCCTGGAGCTGCGCCTGCAGCGTGCGCGATGCCGACTTCGCGCTGGATGTGTGGACGCAGGGCAGCCCGGCCAGCCTGGCGGCGCAAGAGGGCAGGCTCTGACCCTGGCACGGCGGGCAGTTGTCCGACAGGCCGACGCGCCGCGATCGCTGGCCAGCGGAGCGCGCAGCTGCCATGCTGGCCGCAACCGGAGCCATCCCATGAGCCAGCCTGACCCCTCTCCCACCCTTGAGCAGCAATTGAGCACCAGCGAACGCGACCGTGCGCGCGACCAGGGCCGTTTCACGCAGTACGGCATGCGCATCGACGCCCGGCCGCCAGGGCCCGACCATGCCAACCCCGGCACCGGCGACCATGCACGCCGCTTTGGCGCCGGCGGCGACCCGGCCAGCTACGCCAACCGCCCGGGCGGCCAGGATGCGCCCCCCGGCGCCGGCTCGGACGCTCCGGCCCACCCCGCAACCCCCTGAACCGGGCCCACCCGGCGCCTTGCGAACCCTCCCCATGCCTGTACCAGCTTCCCAGCCCACGCCGCCTGCACCGCCCACGGCACCTGCGCCGCCTGCGCCCTGGGCCGACGCCGTGCCCATAGAGGATCCGCCGGCGCAACCAGTCGCGCCCCCGGTCATCGACCCGCCCACGCACCACTGACTTCCAGGGCGCACGGCACCTTGCCCTACAGGGCGGGGGCGTGGCGTCCCTCTATCATCGCGCGGCATTCCTTACCGCAAGTCACAAATGCCCGCTTCCTCGCTACCCCCCAGGCCCACCACGCGGCCCGGTACAGGCCTGCCCGTGCGCATGCTGACCGGGTTCGTGCTGGCGGCCGTTGCCACCCTGTTGATCGCCGTGCTGACCTGGCGCTCCAGCGAAGACCGCGCCCAGGTGGTGACGGAGATGAACACCACGGTGGACGCGATCGCCCAGGTGCAGCTGATCTGGGCGTACGTCAAGAATGCCGAGTCCGGGCAGCGCGGCTATTTGCTCACCGGCGACAGCGAGCTGCTGTCCAACTACACGGCGGCGCAGGCGGCGCTGCCGGTGGAGCTGCAAAAGCTGCAGCACTACGTGCGCGGCTCGATGCTGCGCAAGCAGCGCATCGACCAGCTGTACGGCCTGGTCAACCGGCAGATGCTGGAGCTGGCGCGCATGATCGAGCTGCAGCGCCAGGGCCGGCGCGACGATGCCCTGGCCATCATGCGCAGCGACGCGCGCGTGACCATGGAAGGCACCCGCGCCGTGGTGCGCGACTTGCTGGCGGGCGAACGCGAAGACCTGCAGGACCGGCGCACCTCCTGGGAAAACGCCTTCGGCACGGCCACCTACCTGGTCTGGGGGAGCTCCGGCCTGCTGCTGGCGCTGATCTGCGTCTGGGGCGGCCTGGCGGTCTCCGAGCACCGCACGCGCGAGCGCGAGGGCTGGATCAAGACCGGCCTGGTCGGGCTGGGTGCGCGGGTCCAGGGCGAGCCGCGCATGCATGAGCTGGCGCCCGCCATCCTGGAATACCTCGCCTTCTGGCTGGACGCGCGGGTCGGCGCCATGTACGCCACGCAGGGCCACGGCAGCTACGAGCGCGTGGGCAGCTTCGCCATGCTGGCGGACACCGGCCCGGCCACCATCCACGTGGGCGACGGGCTGCTGGGCCAGGCGCTGCAGTCGCGCCGCCTGATGCATGTGCGCGACGTGCCGCAGGGCTATCTCACGGTGAGCTCGGGCACTGGGCGGTCCGGGCCGGTCGAGCTGGTGATCCTGCCCATCGTGCTGGGCGGCGTGGTGCTGGCGGTGGTGGAGCTGGGGCTGTTCGCACCCCTGGGCGCCGAGGGGCTGGACTTCCTGCGCCGCTGCGAGGAGCAGCTCGCGCAGGCGGTGCGCGCCGCGCTGGACCGGATGCGCCTGCAGGCGCTGCTGGACGAGACGCAGCGCCAGTCCGAGGAGCTGCAGGCCCAGCAGGAGGAGCTGCGCGTGAACAACGAGGAGCTGGAGCAGCAAAGCCGCGCGCTGCAGGAGTCTCAGACCCAGCTGCTGGCCCAGCAAACCAACCTGGAGGAGTCCAACGCGCAGCTGGAAGAGCAGGCCCAGGAGCTGGAATACCAGAAGGAGCAGCTGCTGCGCACCCAGGACACGCTGCAGCACCAGGCCCAGGAGCTGACCCAGGCCAGCCAGTACAAGAGCGAATTCCTGGCGAACATGAGCCACGAGCTGCGCACGCCGCTGAACTCCAGCCTGATCCTGTCCAAGCTGCTGGCCGACAACAAGGGCGCCAACCTCACGCCCGACCAGGTGCGCTACGCGCAGACCATCCACGGCGCCGGCAACGACCTGCTGGCGCTGATCAACGACATCCTGGACCTGGCCAAGATCGAGGCCGGCCAGACGCGCATGGAAATCGATGAGGTGTCGCTGTCGCGCCTGGTGCACCAGGTGGTCGAGCCGCTGCGCCCCATGGCGCAGGAAAAGAAGCTGCTGCTGGAGGTGGAAGTCGAGCCCGGCGTGCCCGAGCGCATCCAGACCGACGAGCAGCGCCTGGCGCAAATCCTGAAGAACCTGCTGTTCAACGCGCTGAAGTTCACCGAGCAGGGCGAGGTGCGGCTGCGCGTGTATGCGGGCGGCCCCGGCCAGGTCTGCCTGGCCGTGCGCGACACCGGCATCGGCATCGCCGAGCACCAGCAGGAGCAGATGTTCGAGGCCTTCCGCCAGGCCGACGGCAGCATGCACCGCAAGTACGGCGGCACGGGACTGGGGCTGTCGATCTCGCGCAACCTGGCGCAGCTGCTGGGCGGCAGCATCGCGGTGCAGAGCACGCTGGGCGAAGGCAGCGTGTTCACGGTCACGCTGCCGGTGGCCGGGCCCAAGCCGGCCGTGGCCGCCATGGCGTCGTCGCCTGCCGCGCCCAGGCCCGCCATCGCGCCGGCGCTGCCCGAGCGCTGGCACGGCACGCCGGACCCGGCCCCCGCGGCGGCCCAGGCCGGCCCCGGCCAGCCCCAAGGCCAGGGCGCGATGCCCGAGGACGACCGCGCCCACATCGAGCCCGGGCGGCGCGTGATCCTGGTGATCGAGGACGACCCGCACTTCGCGCGCATCCTGTACGACCTGGTGCACGAGATGGACTTCCAGTGCATCGCCACCTCCAGCGGCCGCGACGGCCTGGCCCTGGCGCGCCAGTACCTGCCCAGCGGCGTGCTGCTGGACATGAACCTGCCCGACTACTCCGGCCTGGGCGTGCTCGACCAGCTCAAGCACGACCCGGCCACGCGCCACATCCCGGTGCACATCATCTCGGTGGCCGACTACTCGCAAAAGGCGCTGGAGCAGGGCGCCATCGGCTACGCCTTCAAGCCCGTGCAGCGCGACGAGCTGGTGCAGGCGCTGGAGCGCATGGAGGCCAAGTTCAGCGACGACATGCGCCGCCTGCTGGTGGTGGAGGACGACGAGCGCCAGCGCGAGAGCGTGTGCGCGCTGCTGGCCGCCGACGGCGTGCAGATCGACAGCGCCGCCACGGCCCAGCAGGCGCTGGCGCTGCTGCGCAGCGGCACCTTCGATTGCATGGTCATGGACCTGAACCTGCCCGACCTGTCCGGCTACGAGCTGCTCAAGCAGATGGCCGAGGAGGAGGGCATGCCGTTCCCGCCGGTCATCGTCTACACCGGCCGCTCGCTGTCGCGCGAGGAGGAGCAGGAGCTGCGCCGCTATTCCAAGTCCATCATCATCAAGGACGTGCGCTCGCCCGAGCGCCTGCTCGACGAGGTGACGCTGTTCCTGCACCAGGTGGAATCGTCCCTGCCCGCCGACCGCCAGCGCCTGCTGCAGCGCGCCCGCGACCGCGAGGAAGCCTTCGACGGCCGCACCATCCTGGTGGTGGAGGACGACGTGCGCAACATCTTCGCGCTGTCCAGCGTGCTGGAGCCGACCGGCGCGCGCGTGCAGATCGCGCGCAACGGCCGCGAGGCGCTGGAGCAGCTGGCGCAGGCCGGCAGCGGCGGGCGCCCGGCCGTGGACCTGGTCCTGATGGACATCATGATGCCGGAGATGGACGGGCACACGGCCATGCGCGAGATCAGGAAGCGCCCCGAGTGGCGCCGCCTGCCCATCATCGCCCTCACGGCCAAGGCCATGAAGGACGACCAGGAGAAATGCCTGGCCGCCGGCGCCAGCGACTACATCGCCAAGCCCCTGGACGTGGAGAAGCTGCTGTCGCTGGTGCGGGTGTGGATGCCCAAGTAAAGTTGCAGCGTGCCCCACACCCGCAGAACCCTGGACATCGAGCAGCAGCTCCTGGTCGAGGCCATCTACCGCCGCTACCACTACGACTTCCGTGGCTACGCCCAGGCGTCGCTGCGCCGGCGGCTGCAGACGGCGCTCACGCGCTTCCACTGCGCCTCGCTGTCGCAGCTGCAGCACCTGGTGCTGCACGACGCGGCGGTGTTCCCCGCGCTGCTGCAATACCTGACGGTGCAGGTCAGCGACATGTTCCGCGACCCCGACTACTTCCTCGCGCTGCGCGAGAAGGTGGTGCCCATCCTGCGCACCTACCCGTCGCTGAAGGTCTGGATCGCAGGCTGCAGCGCCGGCGAGGAGGTCTGGTCCATGGCCATCCTGCTGCGCGAGGAAGGCCTGCTGGAGCGCTCGATGATCTATGCCACCGACATCAACGCCAGCGCGCTGCAAAAGGCCGAGGCCGGGGTCTATGACATCGAGCGCGTGCCGGGCTTTACCGAAAACCATGCGCGCTCGGGCGCCACGGCCTCGCTGTCCGAGCACTACAGCGCCGCCTACGGGCGCGTGGTGTTCGACAAGAGCCTGCGCCGCCACATCGTGTTCTCCGACCACAGCCTGGCCACCGACAGCGTGTTTGCCGAGATGCAGCTGATCTCCTGCCGCAACGTGCTGATCTACTTCGACCGCCCGCTGCAGGACCGCGCCGTGGGGCTGTTCCATGAATCGCTGTGCCGGCGCGGCTTCCTGGGCCTGGGCTCCAAGGAGTCGCTGCGCTTCAGCGCCCATGGCGCGCAGTTCGACGAATTCCTGCCGCGCGAGCGCATCTACCAAAAGAAGGGCGAGGCATGACGGGCCCCGCAGCGCCCCGGGCGGCCATCGTCATCGGCGGCTCGGCCGGCAGCATCGACGTGCTGACCCAGGTGCTGCCGCAGCTGGCGCCCACCCTGGGCGCGCCGGTGATCGTGGTGCTGCACCTGCCGCGCGAGCAGCCCAGCCTGCTGCAGAGCATCTTCGCGCCGCGCTGCCGCCTGGCGGTGCGCGAGGCCCAGGACAAGGAACCCCTGGCGCCCGGCAGCATCTACTTCGCGGCGCCCGACTACCATCTGCTGGTGGACGCCGGCCCGGTGCTGGCGCTGTCCATCGATGCGCCGGTGCATTTCTCGCGCCCGGCCATCGACGTGCTGTTCGAGTCGGCTGCGGATGCCTACGGCGAGCACCTGACGGCGGTGCTGCTGTCGGGCGCCAACGCCGATGGCGCGCAGGGCCTGCTGGCCGTGCAGCGCGCCGGCGGCACGACCGTCGTGCAGGCGCCGGCCAGCGCCTACTGCCCGGCGATGCCCGAAGCGGCGCTTGCGCTGCTGGCGCCCGACCATCTGCTGGCGCCCCAGGCCATGGGCGCCTTGCTCAACCACCTGCACCCCGGGAGGGTTTCGTGATTTTTGCCGCTTCCCCTGCGCAGCCAGCGTGCACCAGCGACTGCCCCTCGACCGGGGCGCGCGTCAAGTGCCTGCTGGTGGACGACGTGCCGGAGAACCTGATCGCCCTGGAGGCGCTGTTGCATGGCCAGGAGGTGGACATCCTCAAGGCCGCCTCCGGCCCGCAGGCGCTGGAGCTGCTGCTGGTACACAACGACGTGGCACTGGCGCTGCTGGACGTGCAGATGCCCGAGATGAACGGCTTCGAGCTGGCCGAGCTGATCCGCGGCGCCGAGCGCACGCGCCACATCCCCCTGATCTTCATGACCGCCGGCTCGCACGACCAGCGGCGCCAGTTCCGCGGCTACGAGAGCGGCGCCGTGGACTTCCTGTACAAGCCCATAGACCCGCACATGCTGCTGACCAAGGCGCGGGTGTTCTTCGACCTGCAGCGGCAAAAGCACGCCCTGGCCTGCCAGCTGCGCCAGCGCACCGAGGAGCTGTACATCAACGAGATGTTCATGGCCGTGCTGGGGCACGACCTGCGCACGCCGCTGTCGGCCATCCTGGCGGCCAGCGCCATGCTGCAGCGCCCGCTGGAGCCTGAGAAGGTGCATGCGCTGGCGACCAAGGCGCAGCAGGCCGGACAGCGCATGCAGTCCATGATCGAGGACCTGCTGGACGTGACGCGCGCGCGCCAGAACGGCGGCCTGGTCATGCTGGCCGCGCCCGGCGACCTGGGCGTGCAGGCCGAGCGCGTGCTGCAGGAGGTGCGCGCCACGCATCCGCAGCGCCAGCTGCTGCTGCGCCGCAGCGGCGACCTGCACGGCTCCTGGGACGGCGCGCGCCTGGGGCAGATGCTGGCCAATTTGCTGGGCAATGCCATGCACCACGGCACGCCGGGGCAGCCCGTGGAGCTGGAGCTGGATGGCAGCGCGGCCGGCGTCGTGGTGCTGCGCGTGGCCAATGGCGGCGAGATTCCGCCAGCCCTGCTGCCGCGCCTGTTCGAGCCCTTCCGGGGCCGCCAGGGCAGCCATGGCGAGCACCAGGGCCTGGGCCTGGGCCTGTTCATCGTGCACCAGATCGTGCAGGCGCACGGCGGGCGCATCGACACCGTGTCCGGGGATGGGCGCACCTGCTTCACCGTGGAGCTGCCGCGCGCTCCCGCGCCCCGCCCCCGGTTGAGCCGCGCCGGCGCCGGGCGCGGCGGGAGGGCGTCAGAGCGCGGCCGCGTCCTGCATCCCGGCCTGGATGCCGTCCAGCAAATCCTCCAGCGCCTCGATGTCGAAGGGCTTGTGCAGCACGCGCACCTGCGGGCCGTGGGCCGCGCCGTCCAGGGCGTAGCCCGAGCACAGCACGATGCGCCGCTGCGCATCGCCTGCCAGCAGCTTGCTGCACAGCTCGGTGCCGCTCATGCCGGGCAGGGCGACGTCGGTGACCACCAGGTCGGCCGGGCCGTGGTCGGCCTCGTGCTGCAAGGCCTGCTCGGCGCTGGTGCAGGCCACGATGGTGCGGCCGGGGCCTTCCATCAGCATGGCGATGGTGTCGCGCAGCTCGGGGTTGTCTTCGACGTACAGGATGCGCAAGGGAAACCTCTTCAAAAAAACAACGCCGCTCGGGCAGGACAAGGGCCTCCATTGTGGGCAGGAGGCGCCTGCCGCCCCTGTAGGACGGCAGCCCGTACCCGGGCGCCCGGTTGCCGGTCGAAACACGGCCCAGCCGGCGTTTTCCCACGGGATGCTGCTATGTTTTTTGCCGCCCTTGGCGACCGGGCCTGCAGCCGCCCGCACGCCTGCCTATAGTGGTGCCCGACCCCTGGCCCTTCGATACCGGAGCCCCCCGACATGAACATTTCCCACTTGCTGGCGCGCAGCGCCCGCTTGCACGGGCCGCGTCCCGCCGTGCTGGCGGGCGAGCGCGTGCTGCACGACTACCGCACGCTCGGAGCGCGCGTGGCGGCGCTGGCCGGCCACCTGCGCCAGCACTGCGCGGTGGCGCCGGGCGAGCGCGTCGCGCTGTACGCCGCCAACTGCCCCGAATACCTGGAGGCTCTCGCCGCCATCCAGTGGGCCGGCGCGGTGGCCGTGCCCGTCAACTACAAGCTGCACGAGCGCGAGCTGGCCTACGTGCTGGCGCACAGCGGTGCGCGCGCGGTGTGCGCCTCTCCCGCGCTGCTGGGCGCGGCGCAGGCAGCGGCGGCCGGCGGCGGCGGTGCGCAGCAGCTGCAGCTGGGCGGCGCCGACTGGGAGCGCGCCGCCGCCGGCCCGGCGCTGGCGCTGGCCGAGCGCGCGCCGGATGATCTGGCGTGGCTGTTCTACACCTCGGGCACCACCGGCCGGCCCAAGGGCGTCATGCTGACGCACCGCAACCTGCTGGCCGCCACCATGGCCTATTTCACCGACGTGGACGAGGTCGATGCGCAGGACGCCATGGTCTACGCCGCGCCCATGTCGCATGGCGCGGGCCTGTACCACTACGCCCACATGCTGCGCGGCGCGCGCCACGTGATTCCTGAATCCGGCGGCTTCGACCCGGCCGAGCTGGCGCAGCTGGCGGCCGGCGTGGGCCGGCTGTCGCTGTTCGCCGCGCCCACCATGGTGCAGCGCCTGGTGGCGCACATCGAGGCCAGCGGCGCCAGCGCCGAGGGCTTCAAGACCATCGTCTATGGCGGCGGGCCCATGTACGTGCAGGACCTGCGCCGCGCGCTCTCGGTGATGGGCAGCAGGTTCGTGCAGATCTACGGCCAGGGTGAATGCCCCATGACCATCACCGCGCTGGCGCGCGAGCACATCACGGGCACCGCACATCCGCGCTGGGTCGAGCGCATCGCCTCGGTCGGCGTGCCGCACGCCTGCGTGCAGGTGCGCGTGGCCGGCGAGGACGGTGCCGGGCTGCCGCCGGGCGAGCTGGGCGAGGTGCTGGTGCGTGGCGAGCCGGTCATGGCCGGCTACTGGGGCGACGAGCCGGCCACGCGCCAGACCCTGCGCGGCGGCTGGCTGCACACCGGCGACCTGGGCAGCATGGACGAGGACGGCTTCCTCACGCTGCGCGACCGCAGCAAGGACGTGATCATCTCCGGCGGCTCCAACATCTACCCGCGCGAGGTCGAGGAAGTGCTGCTGCTGCACCCGCAGGTGGCCGAGGTGGCCGTCATCGGCCAGCCCGATGCCGAGTGGGGCGAGGCCGTGGTGGCCTTCCTGGTGGCCGCGGGCGCGCCGGTGGCCGACGCCGGCCTGGACGCCCTGTGCCTGCAGCACATCGCCCGCTTCAAGCGGCCCCGCCACTACCGCTGGGTGGCCGAGTTGCCCAAGAACAGTTACGGCAAGGTGCTCAAGACCGAGCTGCGCACCTGGGCCGCGCGCATGAACGAACCGGAGCCCCAGCCATGACCGCCACGATCCCCACGCTGCGCATCGATTTCGTCTCCGACCTGGTCTGCCCCTGGTGCGCCATCGCCTTCAAGACCCTGGAGCAGGTGCGCCAGCGCCTGGCCGGGGAGGTCGAGCTGGCCTGGCACACCCAGCCCTTCGAGCTCAACCCGGGCCTGGGGCGGGAGGGCGAGGAGCTGGTCGCGCACCTCGGCGCCAAGTACGGGGGCACGGCGGCGCAGTTCGAGCAGATGCACCAGGCGATCGCCGAGCGCGGGCGCGCGGTGGGGCTGGTGTTCGATGGCCGGCGGCGCACGCACATCTACAACACCTTCGATGCGCACCAGCTGCTGTACTGGCTGGGCCAGGAGGGCGCGCCGGGCCGGCAGCACGCGCTGGAGGGCGCGCTGTTCGAGGCCTATTTCAGCCGCGGCGAGAACCCCGGCGAGCCCGCCGTGCTGCTGCGCCTGGCGCGGGAGCTGGGCCTGGACGAGGCGCGCGCCGCGCAGGTGCTGGCCGGGCAGGAATTCGCCCCGCAGGTGCGCGAGCGCGAGCGCCACTGGCAGGCGCAGGGCATCCATTCGGTGCCGGCGGTGGTCATCGATGGCCGCCACCTGGTCCAGGGCGGCCAGCCGGCGGCGGTGTTCGAGCAGGCGCTGCGGCAGGTTGCGCAGCAGGGGTGATTGCGCTCTAGTATTGATAGCTGGAAGCGCTTTATTTACGCCGACTGAGGCCGTTTTTGGCCCAAACTCCTTCCCCCTCTGGGGGAGGGCGGGGATGGGGGCCGCGCGCTCCATAGCGCCGGTGGTCGCGTGCCGGCGTCGCCGGCCCCACCCCAGCCCTCCCCCAGAGGGGGAGGGAGCAAAGCCGGCGGGCGCCAGGCTTGTCTTCCTCTCCCAGAGGGAGAAGGAGGAAGAGGGGGCTACTTGACCGGGATGGGCAGCTCGCGCGGCACGGGCACGGCCGAGAGGCTGTTTTGCGGCGAGCCGTCGATCAGCTTGTCCGAGTACGACAGGTACACCAGCGCGTTGCGCTGCGCGTCCACCATGCGCACCACGCGCAGGCGCTTGAACAAAATCGACATGCGCTCGGAAAAGACCTGCTGCTGGCGCGGCAGCGGCTTGTCGAAGCCGATGGGGCCGACCTGGCGGCAGGCGATCGAGGCCTCGGCGCGGTCCTCGGCCAGGCCCAGCGTGCCCTTGATGCCGCCGGTGCGCGCGCGCGAGACGTAGCAGGTCACGCCCGCCACCGCCGGGTCGTCGTAGGCCTCGACGACGATGTCGTGGTCGCGGCCCAGCCACTGGAAGGCGGTGTCCACGCTGCCGATGCGCTCGGACTGCGCCGCGCAGGTGGCGCTGGCCAGCAGGGCCAGGGCGGCGGCGGCCAGCGGGCGCGAGAAGGCGGTGCGCGCGGCCCTCATGCCCGCACCCCGGCTGCTGCGGCTTCGGCGCAGCGGCGCGTCAGGTGCTCCAGCGCTTCTTCTACCTGGTCCACCAGCACCAGGCACAGATCGCCCGGCGCCAGGCGCGCCAGCGCGTGGTCGATGGCGGTGAATTCGCCCTGGATCTCGGCCACGTAGCCGGTGCGCGCCGCGCCTTGCAGGCCGGCACGCAGCAGCGCCAGCACCTCGCCGTCCTCGCGCCCGCGCTGGCAGGCGTCCTGGTACAGCACCACGTCGTCGAAGGCGGCGCCCAGGATCTGCGTCTGCTCGCGGATGTCCTGGTCGCGCCGGTCGCCGGCGCCGCTGATGACCACGCTGCGCCGCGCCGCCGGCATGGCCTGCACGGCCTGCACCAGCGCGCGCATGGCGTCGGGGTTGTGGCCATAGTCGGCGATCACCGTGGCGCCGCCGTGGTCCATGACGTTGAAGCGCCCGGGGGCGTTGTCGCTGTCGTTCAGGAAGCTGGCCAGGCCGCGGCGTATGGTCTCCCACGGCAGGCCGGCGGCCCAGGCGGCGGCGATGGCCGCCATGGCGTTCTCGACCTGGAAGCCGATGCTGCCCGCGCGCGTGAGCGGGACGTCGCGCAGCGGCACGCTCTCGCGCCACGAGCCCTCGGCGGCCACGATGTGCTCGCCATCGACATAGACCACGCGCGCCCCCTGGGCGCGGTGCGTGGCCATGAGCGGGTGGTGGCGCTCGGCGGCGAAGTAGATCACCTTGCCCGGGCAGACGGCAGCCATGGCGGCCACCAGCGGGTCGGCGGCGTTCAGCACCGCCCAGCCGCCGGGCGCGACGTTCTGCACGATCACGCGCTTGAGCACGGCCACGTCCTCCACCGTGTGGATGAAGTTCATCCCCAGGTGGTCGCCGGCGCCGACGTTGGTCACCACGGCCACCTGGCAGCGGTCGAAGCCCAGGCCCTCGCGCAGGATGCCCCCGCGCGCGCATTCCAGCACCGCGGCGTCCACCTCGGGGTGGAACAGCACGTTGCGCGCGCTCCTGGGGCCCGAGCAGTCGCCGCTGTCGATCTGCCGCCCGCCCACGTACACCCCGTCGGTGTTGGTCATGCCGATGCGCAGGCCGTGCGCGGCCAGCAGGTGGCTGATCAGGCGCGTGGTGGTGGTCTTGCCATTGGTGCCGGTGACGGCGATGAGCGGGATGCGCCCGTCCTCGCCAGGCGCGAACAGCGCGTCCACCATGGGCTGGCCGACGTTCCTCGCGCGCCCGAACGAGGGCGACAGGTGCATGCGCAGCCCGGGCGCGGCGTTGACCTCGACGATGCCGCCGCTTTGCTCCTCCAGCGGGCGCAGCATGGTCTCGCAGACCACGTCCACGCCGCAGATGTGCAGGCCAATGGTCTGCGCGGCCTCGACGGCGCGCGCGGCGATGTCCGGGTGCACGTCGTCGGTCACGTCGGTGGCGCTGCCGCCGGTGGACAGGTTGGCGTTGTTGCGCAGCACCACGCGCTGGCCCTGCGCCGGCACAGCGTCCGGGCCCAGGCCCTCGGCCGCCAGGCGCGCCAGGGCGATGTCGTCCAGCCGGATGCGGGTCAGCGCCGTGCCGTGGCCGCTGCCCCGGCGCGGGTCCTGGTTGACGATGTCCACCAGCTCGCGCACCGTGTGCTGGCCGTCGCCCAGCACCTGCGGCGGGTCGCGCCGCGCGGCCGCCACCAGGTGCTGGCCCACCACCAGCAGCCGGAAGTCGTGCCCGGGCAGGAAGCGCTCGACCATGACCTCGTCGCCGTACTCGCGCGCCGCCGCGTAGGCCGCGTCCAGCTGCGCGCGCGTGGTGATGTTGACGGTGACGCCCTTGCCCTGGTTGCCGTCCTGGGGCTTGACGACCACCGGCAGGCCGACCTCGCCGGCCACCTTCCAGGCGTCATCGGCGTCCTGCACCGGCCGGCCCAGCGGCACGGGCACGCCGGCGGCGTGCAGCAGGCGCTTGGTCAGGTCCTTGTCCTGGGCGATGGACTCGGCCACGGCGCTGGTGGCGTCCAGCTCGGCGGCCTGGATGCGGCGCGCGCGCGAGCCCCAGCCCAGCTGCACCAGCGAGCCGCTGGTCAGGCGCCGGAAGGGGATGCCGCGCGCCACGGCGGCGTCCACGATGGAGCCGGTGGACGGGCCGATGCGCTCGTCCTCGTCCAGCTCGCGCAGCTGGGCGATCACGGCCTCGGCATCGAAGGGCGCATCGGCCAGCGCCGCCTGGATCAGCGCCCCGGCCTGCTCCATGGCCAGCCGGCCCACGGCCTCCTCGGTGTACTCGACGATCACCTGCCAGGTGCCGCGCTCCAGCGTCTCGTGCGAGCGCGAGAACGTCACCGGGCAGCCGGCCTGCGCCTGCAGCTGCAGGGCCGCCGCTTCCAGCACGTGGGCCAGCGTGGGCGCATGCTCGGCGCCGTGCGGCTTGAGCGCGCCGATGGCGGGAAAGCGCGCGCGCAGGCGGTCTTCGAAGCCGGGCAGGGCGGCGAGGTCGCCCTCGCCCGGCGCGCAGTGCACGACGGCTTCGATGGCGGTGCTGCGCGTCCAGAGGTTGGGGCCGCGCAGGGCGCGGATGCGGGAGGTCTGCATGGGGTACTTTCAGCCGTTTTTGGGTCAAAAAGGCCTGTTGCCGGCGTCTACAAACGAGATGATGCTATTGATTCAGTAGTAGCCGGCGCGTTACCGGACGTACTCGAAGGTCTTGATGCCGGCGGCGATCAGCTCCGGCGTGATGTCCATGGCCCAGGCGGCGGCGATCGCGGCCAGCAGCGCTGCGGTGTCCGGCTGCTGCCCGCCGGGGGGGGTGAGCGCCTGCAGGCTGCCCAGCACGCGCTCGCTGGCGCCGCTGGCCAGGATGACCTGGCCGGCGCGCACGAACACCGCGCGGCCCTCGCCGCCACCGCCCTCGGTGCGGCTGGCGGCGCGGTGCGCGGCCAGGCGCGGGTTGCCGGCGTCCAGCGAGTACAGCAGCACCTCGCCGTCGCACAGCTCGGCCAGCTCGGCCACCTGCTCGATGTCGGCGTTGAGCACGCCCGCGCCGTCCTCCAGCACCACGTCGATCTGGGTGCGCAGCACGCGCGTCATCTGGCCGGCCTCGGTGATGTCATGGTCGCCCAGCTGCTCGAAGCCGCCCATGTCCGTGACCACGCCGACCTGGCAGCGGTCGTAGGCCAGGCCCTCGTCCAGGATGGAGCGCGCGGTGGTCTGGATCACGGCCGCCTCGGCCAGGCGGTTGGTCAGCAGGCGGTGCGCGCCGGCCCAGTGCGCGGCGCTGGTGGCTTGCGTGCGGCGGTTGGCCAGCACCATGCCCTCGCTGCAGGCCACGCCCGTCAGGCGCCCCGACAGCTGCAGCAGCCAGCCCGCCAGGCGCGCGGTGAAGGCGTTGTCCTGGGTGCCGGCGATGCCCACGATGGGGATGCGCCCGGCCCCGCCGGCGGCGCCCTCGCTGCGCGGGAACAGGTGGTCCACGATGGCCATGCCCACCGGCCGCGGCGCGCCGCTGGTGGGCTTCAGGTGCATCAGCAGCCCGGGGCCGGCGTTGACCTCCAGGATGGCGCCGCCCTGGGGCTTCATCGGCTGCGACACGTCCTTCAGGATCATGTCCATGCCGGAGATGTCCAGGCCGACGATGCGGGCCGCCAGCTGCGCGTAGTAGGCGACGTCGGGGTGGACCTCGTCGGTGCAGTCGATGGCCATGTTGCCGTTGCGCTGCAGCAGCACCGTGCGGCCCGGCTCGACCACGCTGTCCGGGGTGACGTCCTGGCGCCTGAGCTCCAGCTGCACCGCCGGGGCCTGCACGTCGATGGGGCTCAAGGGGTATTCCTGCTCGACGCCGCGGCGCGGGTCCTGGTTTTCGACATGGACCAGCTCGCGCAGCGTGGACTTGCCGTTGCCGGTGACGCTCACCGTCTCGCCCCGGCAGGCGGCGACCACGCGGCCGCCGACCACCAGCAGGCGGTGCTCGATGCCCTCGATGAAGCGCTCGACGATGACCTCCGAGCCCTCCGGCTCGGCCAGGGCGAAGGCCGCCTTGATGTCGGCCTCGCGCGACAGCTCCAGCGTCACGCCGCGCGCGTGGTTGCCGTCGCTGGGCTTGACGGTGACGGGCAGGCCGATGTCCTGCGCCACCTCCCAGGCCTCGTCGGCGCTGGCCACCACCCGGCCGTCCGGCACCGGCACGCCGCACGAGGCCAGCAGGCGCTTGGTGAAATCCTTGTCCTGGGCGATGCCCTCGGCGATGGCGCTGGTCTGGTCGCTCTCGGCGGTCCAGATGCGCCGCTGCGCCGCGCCGTAGCCCAGCTGCACCAGGTTGCCGTCGTTCAGGCGGATGTGGGGGATACGCCGTTCGCTGGCCGCGTCCACGATGCAGCCCGTGCTGGGGCCCAGGTAGCGGTCGTCGATGACGGTCTTGATGTCCTGGATGGCGGCCTTCAGGTCGAACGGCTGGTCGTTGATGGCCGCCATGATCAGCCGGTGGCCGTGCGCCAGCGCCACGCGCGCCACGGCCTCCTCGGGGCAGCGGAACACCATGCGGTAGACGCCGCGCCGGGACGTCTCGCGCGTCTGGCCGAAGGCCGTGGGCATGCCCGCCAGGTTGAGCAGCTCGATGATGATGTGCTCCAGCACGTGGCCGCACCAGGTGCCGCCCTCCAGCCGCTGCAGGAAGCCGCCGCGCTCGCCCACGCCGCAGTGGTGCTCCACCAGGTCGGGCAGCCAGGCCGTCAGGCGCTGGTTGAAGCCGGGCAGCAGGTTGGAGGGGTGGTCCTCCAGCTCCTGCAGGTCCAGCCAGACCTCGAGGATGGGACGGTAGGTCCAGACGCTGGGGCCGCGCAGGTAGTTGATGCGCAGCAGCTGGATGTCTTGGAATGTGGCCATGTGGGTTTCAATGCGCGCCCGGCAGCGGGCGACGGGAAGGGCGACTGGGGACGCGGCCGCCCGGCTGGGGCGCCGCCCCTGCACTGGCGGGGCAGCGGCCGCGAAAAATGAACCGGACGGAAGTATCACCCAGCCGGCCGGGCGCTGCAGTCAGCGCGGCGCCCGGGCGGCGCGTTAGGGCCAGGCCGGCGAGCGGGCGCGGCCACGCAGCGGCACGCATGCGGGGACAATCGCCGTATCGCCGCGCGCCTTGCCCGCCCGGCCATCCATCCAACACATGCAACATCATCTTTCTTCGGACACCTCGGCCGCCCTGTCCAGCCCCCAGGGGCTGCGTGCGCAGGCGGCGCTCGCGTCTGGCGAGAACGTCCTGGCCGCTTTCCAGGTTGACCTGAACCCGGCGCTGCAGTTCACCCCCGGCCTGCTGGTGCTGACCAGCCAGCGCCTGCTGGCCTGCGACGGGGAGGCGCCGCTGCAGTCCTGGCCGCTGGCGCCGGGCCTGCAGCTGCAGCTGCTGGAGCACGGCGGCGTGGGCACGCTGGAGCTGCACGATGCGGGGCAGCGCCTGGCGCTGTGGCGCTTCACGCTGGCGCGCGAGCAGCAGGCGGTGCGCCTGCAGCAGCGCTTTGCCCAGCAGCTGGCGCGCCTGGCCGACCCGGCCCTGGCCCTGGCGCAGGAGGAGGACGTGCCGCGCTGCGCCGCCTGCCACACGCCGCTGCCCGAGGGCAGCGACGAGTGCCCGGCCTGCGCGCGCCAGCGCCCGCCGCAGGCCTCCACCTGGGTGCTGCTGCGCCTGTGGCGCTTCGCGCGGCCCTACAAGCGCCAGCTGGGCCTGGGCTTTGCGCTCACGCTGGCGTCCACCGCCGCCTCGCTGGTGCCGCCCTACATGACCATCCCGCTCATCGACGAGGTGCTTATCCCCTACCAGAACGGCCAGCAGATCCCCATCGGCCAGGTGGCGCTGTACCTGGGCGGCCTGCTGCTGGCGGCGCTGCTGGCCTGGAGCCTGGGCTGGGCGCGCACCTACGTGCTGGCGCTGGCGTCCGAGCGCATCGGCGCCGACCTGCGCACCAGCACCTACGAGCACCTGATGCGCCTGTCGCTGGACTATTTCGGCAGCAAGCGCACGGGCGACCTGATGGCGCGCATCGGCTCGGAGACCGACCGCATCAACGTCTTCCTGTCGCTCAACGCGCTGGACTTCGCCACCGACGTGCTGATGATCGTCATGACGTCGGCGATCCTGTTTTCCATCAACCCCTGGCTGGCCCTGGTCACGCTGGTGCCGCTGCCCTTCATTGCCTGGCTGATCCACACCGTGCGCGACAAGCTGCGCACGGGCTTCGAGCGCATCGACCGGGTCTGGAGCGAGGTCACCAACGTGCTGGCCGACACCATCCCCGGCATCCGCGTGGTCAAGGCCTTCGCGCAGGAGCGGCGCGAGGCCGAGCGCTTTCGCGCCGCCAACCAGCACAACCTGGAAGTCAACGACCGCCTGAACAAGACCTGGAGCCTGTTCTCGCCCACGGTCTCGCTCATGACCGAGATCGGCCTGCTGGTGGTCTGGGCGTTCGGCATCTGGCTGGTGGCGAAGAACCAGATCACGGTGGGCGTGCTGACGGCCTTCATCGCCTACATCGGACGCTTCTACACGCGGCTCGATTCCATGAGCCGCATCGTCTCGGTCACGCAAAAGGCCGCGGCCGGCGCCAAGCGCATCTTCGACATCCTGGACCACGTGAGCAACGTGCCCGATCCGGCCAACCCGGTGCGCATCGGGCACGTGCAGGGGGCCATCGAACTGCGCGGCGTGGGCCTGCGCGCCGGCAGCCGGGTGATCCTGAAGAACGTCTCGCTGTCCATCCGCCCGGGCGAGATGATCGGCCTGGTGGGCCACAGCGGCTCGGGCAAAAGCACGCTGGTCAACCTGATCTGCCGCTTCTACGACGTGAGCGAAGGCGCCATCGTGGTCGACGGCGTGGACCTGCGCCGCATGGCCGTGGCCGACTACCGCAGCCACATCGGCCTGGTGCTGCAGGAGCCGTTCCTGTTCTTCGGCACCGTGGCCGAGAACATCGCCTACGGCAAGCCCGGCGCCACGCGCAGCGAGATCATCGCCGCCGCACGCGCCGCGCATGCGCACGAGTTCATCCTGCGCCTGCCGCACGGCTACGACAGCCTGGTGGGCGAGCGCGGCCGAGCCTGTCGGGCGGCGAGCGCCAGCGCATCTCGATCGCCCGCGCGCTCCTGATCGACCCGCGCATCCTGATCCTGGACGAGGCCACCTCGGCCGTGGACACCGAGACCGAGCGCGAGATCCAGAAGGCCCTGGACAACCTGGTCAAGGGCCGCACTACCATCGCCATCGCGCACCGCCTGTCCACGCTGCGCAAGGCCGACCGGCTGGTGGTGATGGACCGCGGCGAAATCATCGAAGTCGGCCCGCACGATGCGCTGATGGACAGGCAGGGCGCCTACTGGCGCCTGTACGAGGCGCAGGCGCGCCGCGCCGAGGAAGACGCCCAGGCCGCCGGCCTGCAGATCGCCACCCCGCACTCCCGCCACCCGGCAGGCCAGGGTATGAGCTCCAGCACCACGCCCCCCTCTCCCCTCAGCGCCGCCCAGGGCGGCATCGCGCTGCTGCGCAACTCCCACGGCCGCCTGGTGCTGCGCCTGCCCGGGGGCGCGCTGCACGAGGGCATCACGCCCGTGCGCGCCTTTCCCCTGGCGGCGCCGCAGGAGAGCGTCTCGCTGGTGGGCAGCGACGGCCATGAGATCGCCTGGATCGAGCACCTGGACGACGTGCCCCCCGCCGTGCGCGCGCTGGTCGAGGAGGAGCTGGCGGTGCGCGAGTTCACGCCCCGCATCACCCGGCTGCTGGCGGTATCGAGCTTCTCCACGCCCAGCACCTGGCAGGTCGAGACCGACCGCGGCCCGGCCGAGTTCGTCCTCAAGGGCGAGGAGGACATCCGCCGGTTGGGCGACCGCAACCAGCTGCTCATCACCGCCAGCGGCGGCCTGCAGCTGCGCGTGCCCGACGTGGCCGCGCTGGACCGTGCCTCGCGCAAGCTGCTGGAGCGATTTTTGTAGCAAGACCGCGGCTGCTGGCGCCGGCTAGCGGCACGAAGGGCGGGCAGGGGAAGGCGCGGCGGCGGCATCGGGCAGTCGGGGTAAACCCTGAATTTGGGCCGATCGCCGAAAAAAGCCTCAATTCACCCTTCTTTTTGCCGTAATGGATGTACGACGATGCGCTGGCTGCGGCCGGCGCAATTGCATCCATGCATTGGAGGGCCCAGGCCATGCAACTGCCACCCGTTGACCGACCGACCCAGCCGTGGCGCGCCGCTGCGTCGGCCGACCTGTATTCCACGGGCGCGGGCGGCGCCGTGCCCGTGCGCCCGGTGCAGCCCGCCAACCCGGTCGAATCCACCGACCGCCTGGGCGAAGGCGCCAGCCTGCGCGAGCCCACACGCGCAGGCGATGCCGAGCATGGCCACCGCGACTGGACGCTGGCCGAGACGCGCAAGCAGGCGCCCGAGCAGCCCGAGGAAAAACCGCGCGAGCCGCCCCTGTACCAGCAGCTGCTGGACTTCCTGCAGTCCATGTGGCGCGCCAGCGGCAGCGCCGTGGAGGTGGCGCTGGAGGTCAACAAGACCACGCTGACCGAGCGCCTGGCGCAGCAGGCCAAGAACGACGAGCCGCTGACCTACGCCGACCCCAAGGTCAAGCGCACGGGCGGGCCGTGAGCCGTTGTGCTATTGAATATATAGCTAGAGGCCGTTGATTCGCGCCGGCAAGCGCCTTGTTTTATTGAAAAACCGCCTTTTCAGGCCTGCAGGACGCCCGGCACAGCCGCGTTGGCAATGCCCGCGTCCACATGCCCGGCCGGCACATGGCGCGCCGCCGACCGGACGTGGCCCGTCTGGTCGTCGAAGAAGAAATCGGGCTCGAACTCGCGCAGGAAGGGGCCCTTGTCCAGCCCGCCCAGGAACATCGCCTCGTCCACCGTGATGCCCCAGTCCAGCAGCGTGCGGATGGCGCGCTCGTGCGCCGGGGCGCTGCGCGCCGTCACCAGCGCGGTGCGGATGCGCATGCTGGACGCCTCGGCCTGCTGCTGCAGCCGGTGCAGCGCCGCCAGCAGCGGCTTGAACGGCCCCTCGGCCAGCGGCGTGGCGGCGTGCGAGACCTCGTGCTGCAGGAACGCCGGCAGGCCGCCGTCCTGGTAGACGCGCTCGGCCTCGTCGGAAAACAGCACCGCGTCGCCATCGAAGGCAATGCGCACCTCGCCGGGATAGCGGTCGCCCGCCGGCGTGGCGTCCACCATCACCCGCGCGGCCGGAAAGCCGATCGACAGCGCCTCGCGCACGTCCGCCTCGTTGGCCGACAGGAACAGGTGCGCCCCCAGCGGGCGCAGGTAGGAAAACGGATTGCGCCCGCGCGTGAACACGCCGCGCTCGATGCGCATGCCCGCCGCCTTGGCCGACGCGAACACGCGCATGCCGCTGGCCGGGTCGTTGCGCGAGAGCATGACGACCTCCACCCGCTGCGCCTCGGGGGTGTTGAACGCCAGCAGCTTGCGCACCAGCGCCAGCGCGATGCCCGGGCGCGCCGGCAGGTGCACCAGCTCCAGCTGCCGGCGCATGTAGGCCTGCTCGTCGCCGGCCTCGAACAGGCGGTTCTCCTCCTCGAAGTCGAACAGCGCCCGCGACGAGATCGCGACGACCAGCTTGTCCGTCAGCGTGGCGGCCATGGCGTTCCTTTCGGGTGGATCGCCAGTTGAAGGGCGCCCCGCGCCGCGCCGCGGCAAAGGCTGCGTCCCTTCACTTGACAAACTGGTTGAGCTGGATGATGGGCATCAGCACCGCCAGCACGATCAGCATGACGACCAGGCCCATGGCGACGATCAGCAGCGGCTCCAGGATGGTCGCCAGCTGCAGGGCGCGGCGCTGCACCTCGTTGCCCAGCTGCGTGGCGGCGCGATCCAGCATGGGGGCCAGCCGCCCGGTCTGCTCGCCCAGGCGCGCGAACATGGACAGCAGGCCCGGGAAGCGTTTTTTCTGCGCCAGCGCGGCGGCCAGCGGCGCGCCCTCGCGCACCAGCGCCAGCGCATCCAGCGCGTCCGCGCGCAGCGCGCGGTTTCCCAGCGTCTCGGCCGCCGCCTGCAGGGCGCGCAGGATGGGCACGCCCGCGCCCGCCAGCATGGCCAGCGTGGCGGCGAAGCGCGCCGCGTTGTAGCCGCGCGCCAGGCGCCCCACCAGCGGCAGCCGCAGCCACCAGCCGTCAAAGCGCTCGCGCAGCCGGGGCCGGGACAGCGCCGCGCGGGCGCCCAGCGCCGCCAGCACCAGCGCCAGCGCCAGCGCCCAGCCCCATTGCCGCACGAAGCCGCTGACGGCCAGCATGGCCACGGTGAGAAAGGGCAGGGCGCGCTTGGTGCCGGCAAACACGCCCGCCACCTGCGGCACCACGTAGCCCACCAGGAACAGCACGATGACGATCGCCACCAGGGTGACGATGGCCGGGTACAGCGCGGCGCCGACCAGCTTGGCGCGCAGCTGCTGGCGCGACTCCAGGTCGTCGGCCAGGCGCTCCAGCACCTCGCCCAGCGCGCCGCTGGACTCGCCCGCGCCGATCACCGCGCAGTAGATCGGCGAGAACTCGCGCGGGTGCAGCGCCAGCGCCCGGGCAAACGGCGCGCCGGCGTTGACCTCGGCGCGCAGCGCCGCCACCAGGTGGCGCTGCGCCTGGTTGTCGCCCTCCTCGGCCAGGGCCGTGAGCGCACGCTCCAGCGGCAGGCCCGAACCCACCAGGCCGGCGAGCTGGCGCGTCCACACCGCCAGGCCGGTGGCGTTGAACACGGGGCGGGTGAGCAGGCGCTGCGCCAGGCCCTGCGGCGCACCGGCGAGCAGGTCGGCGCCCAGGGCCTGCACGTCCAGCGGCACCAGCGCCTGCGCGCGCAGCAGGCCGCGCGCCGCCTTGGGGCTGTCGGCGTCCACGGTGCCGCGGCGCACGCGGCCTTCGGCGTCCAGGGCTTCAAAGGAAAAGGCGGGCATGCAGGGCGGGGGGCGGGGGGGTGGGAGCGGGCCTGCCATGGTAGCGCCTGGGCGCCGCGCGCCGGCGCCGTCAGGCGTGCGCCTGGCGCGTGAGCTCCAGCGAGCGCAGGCGCAGCTCGGGGTCGAACACGTCCGACACCAGCATGAACTCGTCGGCCTGCGTGCTGCTGGCCAGCGCGCGCAGGCCGGCGCGCACCGTGTCCGGCCCGCCCACCACGCCCACGGCCAGGAAGTCGGCAATCGCCTGGCGCTCCTGGTAGCCCAGGCCCTCCAGGTAGCCCGGCACCGGCGGCGCCAGCAGGCCGCGCTGGCCGGTCAGGATGCCCAGCACGCGCTGGTAGGTGCTGCTGGCCAAGAGCTGGGCCTCCTCGTCCGTGGGCGCGGCGATCACCGGCACGCCGATCAGCACGTAGGGCCGGGCCAGCACCCGGGACGGCTGGAACAGCCGGCGGTACAGCTCGATGGCGGCGTGCAGCATGCGCGGCGCGAAGTGCGAGGCGAACGCATACGGCAGCCCCAGCTGCGCTGCCAGCTGCGCGGAAAACAGGCTGGAGCCCAGCAGCCAGATCGGCACCTCGGTGCCCGCGCCGGGCACGGCGATCAGCTTCTGGCCCGCTTCAGCGGGCGCCAGCAGGCGCTGCAGCTCGGCCACGTCGCGCGGGAAGTCCTCCTCGCGCTCCACGCGGTCGCGGCGCAGCGCGCGCATGGTGGCGCCATCGGTGCCGGGGGCCCGGCCCAGCCCCAGGTCGATGCGGCCCGGGTAGAGCGTGGCCAGCGTGCCGAAGGCCTCGGCCACCACCAGCGGCGCATGGTTGGGCAGCATGATGCCGCCCGAGCCGACGCGGATGCGGCTGGTGGCGCCGGCGATATGCCCCACCAGCACGGCGGTGGCCGAGCTGGCGATGCCGGGCATGTTGTGGTGCTCGGCCACCCAGTAGCGCGTGAAGCCCAGCGCCTCGGCCTGGCGCGCGGTGCGCACCGCCAGATCGAGCGCCTGGCCGACGCTGGCGCCCTGGCGCACGGCCACCAGGTCGAGAAAGGACAACAGGGGGAGGGTCTTGGTGCTCATGGCGCATTGTGTCCCGGCCGGCAGCAGCGCGCCCTGCGTGCGGTCGCGGCGCGCCGCCCGGCCTGGATAATCGGGTTCCGGATCGCCTGCATACAGGCTCTGACAGACCGGCCGGACACGGCCGGCGCCACCAACCAGACCAGAGGGCATCCCATGGGTTTTTTCAGCCGGCTGTTTCCCTCCCGCGATGGCGAGCCGCGCGTCTCCTCGGGCTGGTCCGCGCTGCCCGACGCCGAGGCCAGCGCCCTGGTCCTGCCCGACCCGCAGGCCAGCCACTTGCTGGCGCAGTTCGACATCGAGGCCGCCATCGTCGGGCACCAGCGCTGGCTGCCCTGGCTGGGCACGCTGCTGCAGGAGGGCCACCGCGACGAGCGGCTCAAGGCCCAGGTGGTGGCCGACCACGGCTGCTCGGAGCTGGGCCAGTGGCTGCAGGGCAGCGGCCAGCAGGCGCTGGGGCACTTCCCGGCGTTCGAGATGCTGATGCGCCGCCACCGCTACTTCCACCAGCGCGCGGCCGACCTCATCACCCACGCCGAGGCCGGTGAAATGCTCCACGCCCAGCAGGCCTACAAGAGCTGCCAGCACGCATCGCGCCAGGTGGTGCTGCTGCTGCGCGAGCTGCAGCGCGGCCTGTCCGCCTGATTAATTGGGGTCAGATTCCAATTATGGACTAATTGGGGTCAGATTCCAATTAAATTATCAAAAACATAGCGGGAAGCCATGGATTGGCGCCGGCAAGAGGCGGTTTTTGCTTGAAAACGGGCCGCAGGGGCTCAATCGCGGGTCACGCGCAGCACTTCCTCGGGGCTGGTGATGCCGGCGGCGACCAGGCGCTCGCCGTCGGTGCGCATCAGCTGCATGCCGCCGGCCAGGGCCAGGGCGCGCACCTCGGCTTCGCTGGCGCCGGCGTGGACCTGGGCGCGGATGGCGTCGTCCACCTGCAGCAGCTCGAACACCCCGGTGCGCCCGGCGTAGCCGGTGTGGCCGCAGTGCTCGCAGCCCGCGCCGCCGGGCGCGGACGCCGCCGCCCCGTGGCAGTGCGCGCAGTACTTGCGCACCAGGCGCTGCGCCAGTACGCCCAGGAGCGACGACGACAGCAGGAACGGCTCCACGCCCATGTCCACCAGCCGCGTCACGGCGCTGGCCGCGTCGTTGGTGTGCAGCGTGGCCAGCACCAGGTGGCCGGTGAGCGAGGCCTGGATGGCGATCTGCGCGGTCTCGAAGTCGCGGATCTCGCCGATCATGATGACGTCCGGATCCTGGCGCAGGATGGCCCGCAGCGCCTTGGCGAAGGTCAGCTCGATCTTGGGGTTGACCTGCGTCTGGCCCACGCCCGGCAGCTCGTATTCGATGGGGTCTTCCACCGTCATGATGTTGGCGCGCGCCGCGTCCAGGCGCGACAGCGCCGCGTACAGCGTGGTGGTCTTGCCCGAGCCGGTCGGGCCGGTGACCAGCACGATGCCGTGGGGCTGGGCGATGAGCTGCTCCATGCGCGCCAGCACCGGGCCCTGCATGCCCACGGCCTCCAGGCTCAGGCGCGACTCGCTCTTGTCCAGCAGGCGCAGCACGGCGCGCTCGCCATGCGCGCTGGGCAGGGTGGACACGCGCACGTCGATGGCGCGCGTGCCCAGCCGCAGGCTGATGCGCCCGTCCTGCGGCAGGCGTTTTTCCGAGATGTCCAGGTCGGCCATGATCTTCAGGCGCGAGATCAGCGCGGCGTGCAGCGCGCGGTTGGGCTGCACCACCTCGCGCAGGCTGCCATCGACGCGAAAGCGCACGCTGGAATGCCGCTCGTAGGGCTCGATGTGGATGTCGCTGGCGCCGTCGCGCGCGGCCTGGGTCAGCAGCGCGTTGAGCATGCGGATGATGGGCGCGTCGCCGGCCGACTCCAGCAGGTCGGCCACGGCCGGCAGCTCCTGCATCATGCGCGACAGGTCGGCGCCTTCCTCGACCTCGCTGACCACGGTGGCGGCGCTGGACTCGCTGTGCGAATACGCCTGGCTGATGCGCTGGGCCAGCTGCGCCGGCGCCAGCGGGCGCAGCTCCAGCGCGCCGTGTTTGCGCAGCACTTCCGACAGCGCCGGCAGGGGCGGCTGCGGGCCGTGCCACAGCACGGGCTGGCGGCCGTCGTCCTCCAGCAGCAGCTGGTGCGTGCGCGCAAAGGCGTAGGGCAGGGGATGGCGCATCGCGGCCTCGCTGCGGCTTATTGGGGCAAGTCCGCCGGCAGCGGCTGCGCGGGCTGCACCTGCACGGGCTGCGCCATGGGCGCGAGGGGCGCCAGGGGCGCAGGCGCGAGGGGTGCGGCAGGCCCGGTGGGCACGGCAGGCACCGGCTGGGGCCCGCCCAGCGGCGGCAGCACCGGCGCGTCCGGCACCGCGCGCAGCACGGTGCTCGCCGCCGGCTGGCTGCTTTGCTGCAGCGCGCGGATGGCCTCGTAGCGGTCCACCATCAGGGCCTCGCTGGTGGCGCTGTCGCGGATCACCACCGGGCGCAGGAAGACCATCAGGTTGGTCTTGTCGCGGGTGCGCTTTTCGCTCCTGAACAGCCCGCCCACCACGGGCAGGTCGCCCGCCAGCGGCACCTTGTCCTGGCCCAGCCCGTAGCTGTCCTCCAGCAGGCCGCCGATGACGATCACGGCGCCGTCGTCCACCAGCACCGTGGATTCGATCGAGCGCTTGCTGGTGGTCGGGCCGTTGGGGTTGGACAGCGTGTTCGCCGCGACCTTGGACACCTCCTGGTACAGCGTCAGGCGCACGGTGCCGTTCTCGTTGATGGTCGGGCGCACGCGCAGCATCAGGCCCACGTCCTTGCGCTCCACCGTGGTGAAGGGGTTGACCGCACCGCCCATGCCGCCGGTGTTGGCATACGAGCCCGTGGGAAAGGGCACGTTGTCGCCGATGACGATCTGCGCCTCCTCGTTGTCCAGCGTCATCAGGTTGGGTGTGGACAGCACGTTGGCGTCGCCCGTGCCCTCCAGGAAGGTGGCCAGCGCGCCCAGGTAGTACTTGCCGTTCAGGCGCGGCGCGACGGCGAAATTCATGCCCGGCGCCGGCCGCGCGGCGGTGCTGGCGAGCGCGGACAGGTTGCCCTTGGCCGCGTTGGCCGCGGCCAGCGCCAGGTCGAGGATGTTGGTGCCGGTGATGCCCGAATTGGTGCCCAGCACGCCCAGCGTGCCGCCCATGTGGCCCAGCACGCCCTGCCACTGGATGCCGAACTCGGCCACGCGGCTGGCCCGCACCTCGACGATCAGGCTTTCCACCAGCACCTGCGCGCGCCGGCCGTCCAGCATGTCGATGACGCTGCGGATCTGGCGAAACAGCGGCTCGGGGGCGCTGATGATGAGGGAGTTGGTGCTGGCGTCGGCCTGGATGATGCCGCCGGTGGACGGCTGGGCGCCGCCCGCCGCGCCCGCGCCCGCGCCGCCGGTGCGCTGCGCGCCCATGCCGCCTGCGCCGCCCGCGCCCAGGCCGCCCGCCGCTCCCAGGCCGCCGCCCTGCTGGCCCAGGCCGGCCGATTGCAGGCCGCCGCCTGCCAGGCCGGGCCCGCGCCCCAGGCCGGCGGCCGGCGTGTCGGCGCCGCCGCCGCCCGCGCCTGCGCCCAGCGCGGCGCGCAGCGTGGTCGCCAGCTTCACGGCATCGGCGTTCTTCAGGTACACGACGTGGATGTTGCCGCTGGCGGCGCTGGAGCCGGGCGCGGCCGGCTGGTCCAGCTTGGCCACCAGCGAGCGCACCAGCGCCACGCGCGCCGGGTTGGCGGCGCGCACGATGATGGCGTTGCTGCGCGGCTCGGCCAGCAGCGTGGTCTTGAACGAGGTGTCGCTCTGGCCCGGGGTGGCGGGCGGGGCCGCGCCGCCCGGCCCGGCCATGCCGCCCTCGATCAGCCGCGCCAGCAGCGGCACCAGGTCACCGGCCACGGCGTGCGACAGCGGGATGACCTCGACGTCGCTGGCGTTGGACACGTCCATGGCGGCAATGATGCGCGCCATGCGCTGCAGGTTGTCGGCGTAGTCGGTGATGACCAGCGAGTTGTTGCCGGGGTTGACGTTGATGGTGTTGTTCGGGCTGATCAGCGGGCGCAGCACCGGCACCAGGTTGGCCGCGTTCTCGAAGTTCAGCTTGAAGATTTGCGTGGCGACCTGCCCGCCGGCGGGCGCCCGGCCCGACGCGCCCTGCGTGACGGCCACGGCGGCGGCCTGCAGCTTGGCGTCGGCCTCGGGCACGACCTTGTACAGCCCGGCGGACTCGACCACCGTGAAGCCCTGCAGGCGCAGCGCCGCCAGGAACTGCTCGAAGGCCTTGGCCGGCGGCACGGCGCGCTCGGTCACCAGGGTGAGCTGGCCCTTGACGCGCGGGTCCACCACCACGTTGCGCCCGGTGATGGTGGCCATGGTGCGCGCCACCGCCTCGATGTCGGCGCCGGCGAAGTTCAGCGTCACCGGCTCGTTGGCCCGCACGCTGCCCGCCTGGGCATGCAGGGGGCCGTGCGCGCTGGCCAGAAGCGGGCCCATGGCGATCAGGTGCAGGGCGCGCAGCACGCGGCGGGGCAGGAGGGGCATGGAAGTCATGAGCGCGTTCAACCCACGGTGATGATGGAGCGCGCGCCGCTGCGTCGCCCGATGATGTTCAGAAGATTGGCCAGCGGGGCCTCGCGGCCCGGCGCGGCGCTGGCCTCGCCGGCAAAGCGCAGCCGCTCGCCCACCCATTGGCCGCTGCCCGACAGCAGCAGCGCGCCGTCCAGCGTCGTGAGGGTGAGGGTGGGCGCATCGCCGCCTTGCAGCAGCAGCCGGTAGCTGCCCATGGGCCGCAGCGTGGACAGGCGCGAGGACATGGCCAGCGCGTCCAGCTGCACGCTGCCCGACAGCTGCATGCGCCCCTGGGCCCACGACAGCTGCAGCGCCTGCGTGCCCACCTGCAGCTGGCCCTGCGGCTGCAGCGTATTCCAGGGCGTGCCCAGACCGGCCAGCACGGCGGCGGGCCACTGGCTGCGCCCGTCGGCCACCTGCAGCTGCAGCGTGCGCCAGCCGGCGCGCGCGTGCAGCACCAGCGGCGCAGGCGTGCAGCAGTCGGCGCTGAGCTGCATGCGCGCACCGGCCCAGGCCGGGCGCAGCCGCCAGTGGATGCGCGTGGGCAGCGCGGCACTGTCCTGGCTGGCGGCGCCGCCGGTGAGCACCGGCAGCGCCGAGCCGTCCCACAGCGTGCCGCGGGCGTCCTGCAGCTGCAGCTGGCCGCCGCTGGCGCGCTGCACGGCGGCAGCCAGCCAGCGCGCCGGCGCTGCGGCCACGGCCACGGCCAGCACGCCCAGGCCCAGGCCCGCCGCCGCCCAGCCCCAGGGGGCGCGCGCCGGGGTGCTGGCAGTGGGGGAAAAGAAGGGGCGCGGCATGGTCGGGGGATACGGAAGTTGGGCGGGCGGGCGGGGCAGGGCAGGGGCGGGCAGGGCAGGAACGGGCAGGGTGCCAGGGGCTTCAGCCCGGGGGCAGGCCCAGGGTCAGGGTGCCGCTCCAGGCCGGCGGGCCGCTGGGGCTGCGCGTCAGCCGTGCCTGCAGCGGCACGGCGCGGGCGCCGGTGCGCACCTGGGCCAGCCAGCGCGCCAGCGCGTCGGCCGGCGCGCCTTGCAGCGTCACGGTGACCTGCTCGCCCAGCACCGCCACCTGGGCGTGCGTGCCCAGCAGCTGGGCGGTGCTGGCGCGCAGGGCAGCCAGCGCGTCGCCGGGCGGCGCGCGCGGCGCCTCCTGCAGCTGCCGGGCCTCGGCCTGCAGCTGCTGCATCTGGCGCAGCTGGGCGTCCAGCGCGGCGTGGCGCGCTGCCGAGGCGCGCCAGGCCTGCAGCGGCGGCGCCAGCAGCAGCAGCCAGGCCAGCGCCAGCGCCAGCACGGCAGCGCTCAGCAGCACCAGCGCCTGCTCGCGCGCGGCCAGCCGCTGCCAGCGCGCGCGCAGCGGCGCCAATGCCGCCGTGCCCTTGGAGGGGGGGGTGCGCCGGCTCATCGGGCAGGGCCCTGGCCGGGTGCCTGCGGGCGCAGCGCCAGCGTGCCGGCCTGCGGCACGCTGGCGCCGGCCCCGCTGGCCGCCAGGCGTTGCTGCACGCCCGCCAGTTCGTCGGGGGCGAGGGTGATGCCCGACAGCTGCAGTTCGCCGCCTGCGTATTCGATTCCGGTGGGCAGGCGCCCAGGTGCCAGCGCGGCGGCGGCCGCGGCCAGCAGCGGCTCCAGGTCGCGTGCGGACACGCCGCCTGCCGCCTGGCGCAGGCGCGCGAGTTCGCGCTCCATCTGCACCGGCGCATCGACCACCACCTGTACCTGGGGAAAGGTCTGCGTGAGCAGTTCGCGCACGCTGGCCTGCTTGGCAGCCAGCTGCTGGCGGTCGCCCCAGGCCCACAGGTTCAGGCCCGCCACCTGGGCCACCAGCGCCAGCGCCAGGCCCCAGCGGGCGGCGCGCCATTGGGGGGCGCGCAGCAGGGTGTTGGCAGCGGCCGCCGCCTTGCGCAATGCGCGCCGGCCACCGCTGCTGGCCAGGTCCAGCTGCGCCAGGTCCCAGGCGCCGCGTGCGGCGGCCAGGGCGCGTTCGCCGGCCGTCTGCAGTGCCACCGGGCGCGCCAGCGCGTGCTCGGCCAGCGCTGCCACGGCGGGCTCGGCGCGTACCGGCGGGGCGCCCTCGGCGTGCGCGGGCAGCGCCAGCTCCAGTCCGGGCGCGGCCGCCAGGGGCAGCATGAGCAGCGCCTGCGCCTCGCCCTGGCCGGCCAGCACCAGCTGCGCGTCCTCGGCAGTGCCCAGCACGCTCAGCTCCGCCTGGCCGCTGGCGGTGGGGCCGGGGGCGAATTCGGGCACCACCCGGTCGGCCGGCCGGCCGGCGGCTTCCAGGGCCTGCAGCGCGCCGCGCAGCCAGGCGCGGTCGCACGCCGCCACCCACACCGGGCGGCCGGCCTGCGCACCGGGCTCCAGGGCGAAGTGCAGCGCGGCGGGATCGTCCAGCAGGTGCTCCTCCAGCAGGCCCTCCAGCGCCGCGCGCAGGCGGGCGGGCTGGGCCAGCACGCCGGGCGGCAGCGTCACGCGGTGCCACGACAGGGCGCGCAGCGGCACCAGCGCCACCGTCTCGCCGGTGCGCCCGGCGGCCGGCAGCAGCGCGGCGCCGGCGTCGCCCTGGCGGGTGACGCCGTGGCCGTCGGCGGACAGCGTGTAGTCGTAGCGGTCGGCGGGCCCGGGCGTGGCCAGGGGCAGGGTGATGACGAGGGTGCTCATGGGGCGCGGGTTGGCGCGGCATTGTAGGTGGCGCCGTCGGCCGCAGCGGCCACGGGCAGGGCGCCGCGTTCGCGCCACAGGGTGCGCGCCTCGCCGCGCTGCTTGTACACCAGCGAGCGCTCTTCCACCGCCGCTGCCTGCAGGCGCAGGCGGCCGCGCACCTCGAAGTACTGCGAGGCCACGGCGTGCGTGGCCGGCCCGATGCCGCTGCCCTGCGCCGGATCGCCCAGCGCCTTCAGGGCATCGGCCTCGGTCTTGAAGTGCTGCGCATCGCGCGCCTGCACCAGCTGCTGCGCCTGCGCCATGCTCAGGCCGGGTGCGCTGGCCCACAGCACCACGGCGCCGGCGGTGTTCAGGTTGACGGGGGTGCGCGCAGGCAGCAGCGTGGCGTAGGGGGCGAGCAGCGCCACGGTGGCGGGCGCCACGCCCCACCAGGTCAGCTGGGCCAGGCTTTGCGGCAGCAGCGGCGCGGCGCTGGCGTCGCCCTCGCTGGCGATGGCCTGCAGCGCCGCGCCGGCGATCGCCTCCAGCTCCTGCGCCGGCAGGCCCAGGTACTCGAACAGCCGCGCGAACTGGCGCCGCGCGGTGTCGTCCGGGCGGCCATCCTGCACCAGGTTGCGCAGGTTCAGGAGCGCCTGCTGGTCAGTGATCTGGCCGGACAGGAAGGCGTCGGCGGTGTCGGTGCTGGCGTCCTCGGCCTGCGCCACGCCGCGCTGCGCGGCCAGGAAGGTGGACAGGCGCGCCTCGGCCAGCGGCACCGACCAGGGCTCGGTCAGGTTGTCGGTGCCGTCGCCTGAGCGCGCCAGCGAGTCCTCGCGCAGGATCAGGCGCGACCAGTCCAGCGCGCCCACCAGGATCCACGTCGCCTGGATGCGCGCGCGCTCGGCCGCCTCGACTTCGCTGGCGCGCCACTGCTGCCACAGCGCGGCGGCGGCCAGGCTGGCGACCAGCGTCACCGTGAGCATGGCCGCCAGCAGGGCGGCGCCGGCTTGCGCGGCGTGGCGCTTGCGACAAGCCGTCGATTGGCAAGGGCGGCTGGCGGCTGAAAATTTGGCCGAAAAACGCCTCTTGCCCGCATCCACCCTGGACAAGCAGCTATTAAAAATATAGTTCACGACTTGCCCCCGCCGACCAGCGGATTGACCCAGTCGCGTATGAGCGTGCCGGCCAGCGGGCTGCCGGCGGGCAGGGTCAGCTGCACGCGCACTCCCTCGGGGATGCGCGCCGCCGCCTCGCTCAGGCCGCCGATGCTGCGCGGCAGGCCGGGCGCGGCGCCGCTGGACAGCGCGTTGGCCCAGGCGCCGCCGCGGGAGAAAAACAGCTGCCAGTCGGCCAGCGGCAGCAGCACGGTCTCGCTGCGGCGCTCGGCCTCGCCCGGCGTGCGCGCCCACAGCGCGGCCTGCTGCCAGGCGGCCTGCCACTGCGCGCGCGTGTGCACGGGCTGCGACTGCCAGCGCAGCCACTGCGCCTGCGCGCCGTCGCTGCGCCGCGCCCAGGCAACCACCAGCGCACCCTGCTCGGGCGCGCGCGTGCTGCGCCGCGTCAGGCGCAGCACCTGGCCGTCCCAGGCGATCGGCTCGGTGTGCTCTATGCCCTGTAGCGCGTCCAGGTCGGCCGACCACTGCGCCAGCACGGTCTGCAGCACCAGCAGTTCGTCGGCGCGCGTGCGCGTGAGCTCCTGCGCGCGCACCATGCCATCGATGCCGCGCCAGCTCATCACCGCCAGCAGCGCCAGCACGGCGATCGCCAGCAGCAGCTCGACCAGCGTGAACCCGCGCCGCCCCGCGCCCGCCCCCCCGACCCACCTAACTCTTCAAATGGCCGCGGAGCAGGCCGCACCAGCGGACGCCGTGGATCCGGCTTTGCCAGCCCACCAGCGCCGTCCCCCCGGGGAAGCCGCGCAGCGGCTCAGGGGGGCAGCCCTCGATCTGCCGGGGATCTGGCTTTGCCAGTCCCCACCTCGTCGTCCCCCCTGGGGGGGATGCCGCGCAGCGGCTCAGAGCGGGACCATCTAGTACCTTCCCACGATGGTGGACACGCGCAGCACCGGCTGGCGCGCCTGGGTGAAGACCTGCGCATCGACGCGGCGAAACTGCGGGTTGGGCGTGGGCGTGGTGGCAAGCGTGACGGTGTAGCGCCGCCCCGCCTGCTCGCACGCGGCCTGCGCATCGCCGATCGAAGGCATCTGCTGCGCCAGGCGCACCTGCACCAGCGCATTCTCGGCGCACAGGTGGGCCAGCACCACGTCGGCCTCGCGCTCGGCGTTGCGCGCCAGCGCCGAGGTGGCCTGCGCGCCGGCCAGCAGCGCGATGGCGACGATGGCCAGCGCCACCATCACCTCCACCAGCGTGAAGCCGCGCGGCGATGGCGAGCGCATCCTCACGGCGCAGCCCGCACCGTAAAGGGCCGCAGCCCGTCGGTGGCGACGGTGACCACCCGCGCCGGCTGGCCCTGGTTGACCAGCTGCACCTGCTGCGCGCCGATCAACGGCTCGGGGCCCAGCCACAGCTCGGCGGCGCCGCCGCGCACGCCGGTGGCGCCGTCCAGCCAGGGGCGGCGCGCGCCGGCGGGGCCGGGCAGGCCGTCAAAGCTGAAGCCGCGCGCATCGGCGCGCCAGCGCACCGGCAGGCCTGCCGCCCGCGACTGCGCGCGCGCCGCCTCCAGCTGCGCCGCCAGGCGCTCGCCCTCGCGCTGCAGCAGCGCAGCGCCGCCATCACGCAGCGCCAGCCCGGCACCGGCGGTGGCCAGCGCCATGATGGCCAGCACGACCAGCAGCTCCACCAGAGTGAACCCCAGGCTCGCCCCCCCGAGCCGCTGCGCGGCTCCCCCCCTCTCTCGCTGCGCGGAAGTGGGGGTGGCGCCAGCGGCCGGGCAAAGCCAGATCTGCGGCGTCTGCTGGCCTGGGGTGGGGCGAAGGGCATGCCGGAGTTAGGGCGAGAGGTCAGGCGAGGGCGCCAGGGCCACGGTTTCGCCGCCGGGCCGCCCCAAGGCGAAACGCGGCCCCCCTGGGGGGCAGGGAGCACACGCAGTGAGCGACCGTGGGGGCACGGTTTCGCCGCCGGGCCGCCCCAAGGCGAAACGCGGCCCCCCTGGGGGGCAGGGAGCACACGCAGTGAGCGACCGTGGGGGGCACGGTTTCGCCGCCGGGCCGCCCCAAGGCGAAACGCGGCCCCCCTGGGGGGCAGGGAGCACACGCAGTGAGCGACCGTGGGGGGGGGCACATTCACTGCCAGCTGCCAATGTCCGCATCCTTGCCCTCGCCGCCCGACTGGCCGTCGGCGCCGAAGCTCATCACGTCCACTTCGCCCTTGATGCCCGGATTCAGGTACTGGTAGGGCCGGCCCCAGGGGTCGGTGGGCAGCTTTTCCAGGTAGGGGCGCCAGTTGCCGGGCACGGGGCCGGCGCTGGGCTTGGCCACCAGCGCCTGCAGGCCCTGCTCGGCGGTGGGGTAGCGCTGGTTGTCCAGCCGGTACAGTTTCAGGGCCTGCATGATGTTGGCCACATCGGTGCGCGCCGCAGTGCTGCGCGCATCGTCGGCGCGGTCCAGCACGTTGGGCACGATCAGCGCCGCCAGCACGCCGATGATGACCAGCACCACCATCAGCTCGATCAGGGTGAAGCCGGCGGCGCGGCGGCGCAGGGCGCGAAGGCGGGGGGTGGAAAAACGCATCGGGCAATGATAAATAATCGGGCGATGGTGACACACGCATTTGCTGGCCGCTGGGCGGTACGCCTGGCCACCCTGGTCTTGTGGGCTTTGGCCGGGGCGGTAGTGTTGTTTTGGGCGCTGGCCCGGCCTGGCCAGCTGCCTGGGCTGGCGCCGCTCGCCACCGGCCAGGGCCCGGCCATCGATGTCGCGGCCGTGGCCCGGCTGCTGGGCGCCGGCGCAGCGGCGCGGCCGGCCGCTGTTGCCACCGCTGCCGCCCAGGCCGCGCCCGTCAGCCGTTTCGTGCTGCAGGGCGTGCTGGCCGGCAAGGCCAGCGGCGGCGGTGCGGCGCTGATCGCCATCGATGGCCAGCCTGCCAAGCCGTTTCGCGTGGGGGCGGCGCTGGAGCCCGGGCTGGTGGTGCAGTCGCTGTCGCGGCGCGAGGTCCATCTCGGGCCGGCGCCCGGCGCTGCCAGCAGCCTGACGCTGCAGATGCCGCGCCTGCCCTGAGGGGCGGTTGTAGCGGCTGTAGCGGCCGGCCCCGGCTGGCGCCCTGGTCGTCAGGGTCGGCGGGGCAGGGGCACGGTGGCCCAGCCCCCGAAGGCCGGTGCCTGCAGCGGCCAGCGCGCCGCGTCGGCGGGCTCCAGCGGGCCGTGCTGCAGCAGCCAGTCCACGCAGCGTGCCACGCCGGCGTGGGTCAGCCAGACCACATCGGCACCAGGGCCGCAGGCCCAGGCCATGCGGGCGGCGTCGTCGAATGCGCCCGCCACCCGGGCCAGCATCGCCGCCAGCGCTTCGCCGCCGCCGGGTGCGTGGTGGTGCAGCCGGGCCGACCAGGCGTCCAGTTCGGCGCGCGCCAGCGTGTCCCAGGGGCGGCCTTCCCAGTGGCCGAAGTCCAGTTCGGCGATCCGTGGCTCGGGGGTCGTGATTTCGGCCAAATCGGGCCTCAGCCCTCGCAAATCATGCGCAAGCAGCTCGCATCTTTGTAGCGGGGAGTGGCGCACGGCCGCCACCTGCCGCGGCAGGGCGCGCGCCAGCTTGCGTGCGGCAGCGCGGCTGGCCCCGGGCCGTGCGGGCACGTCCAGCCGGCCATAGCACAGGCCTGCGGCCACGTCGGGCCGGGCATGGCGCACCAGCCAGAGGCGCGGCGCCGCGCCTGCGTTCATGTTGCCTGCTGCGCCAGGGCAATGGCGCAGCCCAGGTAAAAGCCCAGCTCGGCGAGCTGCTGCGTGCCGCCCAGGCAGTCGCCGGTGAAGCCCTGCAGCCGGCGCGCGTAGCGCCAGTGCATCCAGGCGGCAGCGGCGGCACTGGCCACGACGGCCGCCGCCAGCACCGCCACGCCCAGCGCGGCAGCCACCAGCGCCAGCGGCGCCAGGCACCACAGCAGGGCGCTCAGCAGCGAGCGGGCGGCGATGCGATCGGCCAGCGGCTTGCTTTTGGACGATGCGCTGTCGCCCAGGTGGGGCAGCCAGCGAATGGTCAGCAGGGGCCACAGGCGCGACAGGGGGTGCGCGCCGGCCAGCGCCATGAGCGGCGCCGCCAGCCCGTGTCCCGACAGCTGCGCCAGCAGCGCCATCTTGGTGCCCAGGGCCAGCACCAGCGCCATCACGCCAAAGGCGCCCAGGCGCGAGTCCTTCATGATCTCCAGCGCCCGCTGGGCGGTGCTGGCGCCGCCCAGGCCGTCGGCGACGTCGGCCAGCCCGTCCTCGTGGAAGCCGCCGGTCATCAACACCGTGGCCGCGGTGGACAGCGCGGCCGCCACCAGGGCCGCCACCGGCCCGCCGGCCAGCGCCCGGTACAGCGCCGCGTACACGGCGGCGGCCAGCAGCGCCACCGGCCAGCCCACGCCGGGAAAGTGGCCGGCAGCGGCACGCAGCATGGCCGGGCTGTAGCCGACCCAGGCCGCCAGCCGGCCGGTGACCGGCACCCGGGTGAAGAACTGCAGCGCCAGCAGGTAATGGCGAAGGGCCTGCATTTTGCTATTTAAAATATAGCTACATATCGGCTAGGGACGCCGGCAAGAGGCCTAAACGACGCAAAATCAGCCGCCATTGGCCTGCAGGAACAGCCGGTACGCCGGGTTGTCCGTTTCCTCGACCCAGGGGTAGTCCAGGGCCTGCAGGAAGTCATCGAACGCGGCGGTGTCGCCCGGCGGCACCTGCATGCCCACCAGGATGCGGCCGTAGTCCGCGCCCTGGTTGCGGTAGTGGAACAGCGAGATGTTCCAGGTCGGCTGCATCAGGCTCAGGAACTTGAACAGCGCGCCCGGGCGCTCGGGAAAGGTGAAGCGCATCAGCCGCTCGTCGCGGGCCAGGTCGGCGTGGCCGCCCACCAGGTGGCGCAGGTGCTCCTTGGCCAGCTCGTCGTGCGTCAGGTCCAGCGCGGCAAAGCCGGCCTTGTGGAAGTTGCGCGCGATCTTCTCCGACTCCCCCCGGCCGTGGGTGGACAGTCCGACGAAGACGTGCGCGCGCTGCTGGTGGCTGATGCGGTAATTGAACTCGGTCACGTTGCGCGGGCCGCCGGGCAGGGCGCCGACGGCTTCGCAAAAGCGCTTGAAGCTGCCGCGCTCCTCGGGAATGGTGACGGCGAACAGGGCTTCGCGCTCCTCGCCCATCTCGGCGCGCTCGGCCACGAAGCGCAGCCGGTCGAAATTCATGTTCGCGCCCGACAGGATGGCGGCGTAGGTCTGGCCGCGCGTCTTGTGCTGCGCCACGTATTGCTTGATGGCGGCCACCGCCAGGGCGCCGGCGGGCTCCACGATGCTGCGCGTATCGACGAAGATGTCCTTGATGGCGGCGCATACGGCGTCGGTGTCCACCAGCACATACTCATCGACCAGCTCGTGCGCCACGCGGAAGGTTTCCTCGCCCACCAGCTTGACGGCAGTGCCGTCGGAAAACAGCCCCACGTCGCCCAGCTGCACGCGCGCATGCGCCTGGGCCGAGCGCGCCATGGCGTCCGAGTCCTGGGTCTGCACGCCGATCACCCGGATGTCCGGGCGCACGGCCTTGATGTAGCTGGCCACGCCGGCGATCAGGCCGCCGCCGCCAATGGCCACGAACACGGCGTCCAGGCCGCTGCCCAGCTGCTGCACCTGGCGCAGCATCTCCATGGCGATGGTGCCCTGGCCGGCGATCACGTCGGGGTCGTCGAACGGATGCACGAACGTCAGCCCCTGCTCGGCCTGCAGCTGCACGGCATGGCCGTAGGCGTCGGAATAGCTGTCGCCATGCAGCACGACCTGGCCGCCCAGGTTCCTCACGGCGTCGACCTTGAGCTGCGGCGTGGTCGTGGGCATCACCACCACGGCGCGCGTGCCCAGACGGGCGGCGCTCATGGCCACCCCCTGCGCATGGTTGCCAGCCGAAGCGCAGATGACGCCGCGCGCCAGCTGCTCCGGGGGCAGCTGGGCCATCTTGTTGTAGGCGCCGCGCAGCTTGAAGCTGAACACCGGCTGCTGGTCCTCGCGCTTGAGCAGCACCTTGTTGTGCAGCCGCTGCGACAGGTTGCGCGCCGGCTGCAGGTCCGACTCCACCGCAACGTCATACACGCGCGCCGTCAGGATTTTCTTCAGGTAGTCAAAGGGGGTGAGCGGGGGCTGGATCATCGGAGTCGTGGCTGCTGCACCGCAGCAAACGCAGCGCAAGGGCGCTCATCATAGAGGGGCCGGTCCGGCGCAGCGCAGGCGAAAAAAAAGCCCCGGGCGGTTCGCGCCCGGGGCTCAAATCCATCCTTTGAGGAGATGGAGGAGACAATCGATGCGTGCATGTTAGCGCAGTGTTTGCTGCAATGCAGCAAAATCCCGCAGGCCATGCAGGCCCACTGCAGGCCAGATTCGATCTGCATCAAATATTTTGTTCGTGAAAGGAAACCTCCCATGGAATGCACCGTGAGCTGGACCGGCGCGGCCGGCACCCGTTCGGGCATGGGCTTCGTGGCCGAAACCGGCAGCGGGCACACCCTGGTCATGGATGGCGCCATCGATGCCGCCCGCCCGGAAAACGGCGGGCAGAACCTGGCGCCGCGACCCATGGAGGCCGTGCTGGCGGGCACCGGCGGCTGCACCGCCTACGACGTGGTGCTGATCCTCAAGCGGGGCCGCCACGACGTGCGCGGCTGCAACGTGCGGCTGACCGCCGAGCGGGCCGAGACCGACCCCAAGGTCTTCACGCGCATCCACATGCAGTTCACCGTCACCGGGCGCGGGCTGCGCCGCGACACGGTGGAGCGGGCGGTGGCCATGAGCCATGAAAAGTACTGCTCCGCCAGCATCATGCTGGGCCACACGGTGCCCATCAGCACGGCGGTGGAGATCATCGAAGCCTGAAGGGGTGTATCTTCGGGGTTGGATCAGGGCGTCCAGCGCGCCATGGCGGCCAGCGACAGGTTCAACATCCTGGACATGGATGCCGCCAATAGCTTGGAATTGACTGCGGAAGCCGTCCGTTGGGCGAATTTGAATTTGTTGTAAAAATTCAACGTCGAACCCCCTTCGCAGGTGTTGCAGTTCGACAACGAAACCCCCGCCGGGCCTGGCTTGTAAGGGAATTTCTTTGCTTATCACGGCTTGGTCTGTTGCAATAGGAGCAACTTCCCCACCAGGAGGTTGGCCCGGGGAACCGGCGGGGCGGGATTCGCGCTTCGCATCCCATCCATAAGCCCTCACGATCCGGGGCCCTCTGTTTAACCTTGGAGTAATTCGCAATGAAAAAATCCCTGATTGCCCTGGCCGTGCTGGCCGCTTCCGGCACCGCGATGGCCCAGTCTTCCGTGACGCTGTTCGGTATCGTGGATACCAACGTCAGCCACGTGAACCACGCCAATGCCGCAGGCAAGAGCGTGACGGGTCTGGGCATCAACGGCAACGCCACCAGCCGCATCGGCTTCCGTGGCGTTGAAGACCTGGGTGGTGGCCTGAAGGCTGGCTTCTGGCTCGAAGCCGGCATCAACCCCGACGTCGGCGACGGCGCTTCGGGTGGCGCCCCCGGCCGGTGCCGGCCTGATGTTCAAGCGTCGCTCCACGGTCAGCCTGATGGGCGGCTTCGGTGAAGTGCGCCTGGGCCGCGACCTGGTGCCTTCCTACACCAAGGTCAGCTCGTACGACGTGTTCGGCCAGGTCGGCTTCGGCTCGTTCCAGGGCTGGAAGGACTGGCTGGGCGCTTCGGTGTCCTCGCTGCCCGGCGTGACCTACGCCAGCCTGACGGGTGACACCGACGGCTATCGCCAGAGCAACATGCTGGCCTACTACACGCCCAACTTCAGCGGCTTCACCGCCGGCCTGGGCTATGGCTTCGACGAGCAGGTCGTGGGCAAGAACGGCCGCTACATGGGCGGTTTCGCTGCCTACGACAACGGCCCCCTGAGCGTGACGCTGGCATTCGACCGCCGCGACCTGAACGCTTCGGTGGCAGTCGCTCCCCTGCCCGTGGCCGTGTTCTCCGGCAAGAAGGACATGATCAGCCTGGGCGCTTCGTATGACCTGAGCGTGGTCAAGCTGAACGCCCTGCTGCAGCAGTCGCGCTACAAGGAAACCGGCTTCGCCGCCGACAAGTTCAACGCCTACTCGTTCGGCGTGACCGCCCCCATGGGCGCCGGCCAGATCCGCGCCCAGTACGCCCTGTACGACCAGCGCGCCATCGACTCCAAGGCTCACCAGCTGAGCCTGGGCTATGTGCACAACCTGTCCAAGCGCACCGCTGTGTACGGCACGCTGTCGCACATGCGCAACAAGAACGTGTCCAACCTGGGCCTGGGCGGCGGCGGCGTGGGCAACGGCGCTCCCGGCTGGGGCGAGAACCAGACCGGTCTGTCGGTCGGCGTGCGTCACGCCTTCTGATAGCGCGCTGGCCCTGCGGCCAGCTGCTCAATCGGTATGAAAGCCGCCGCCCTCGGGCGGCGGCTTTTTTTCGTCACATACGTAACAAAACTAGGGTAAACGCCTGTGGCAAGGATGCGATGCAGTCTTGTCCGGTCAGGAGGCTTTCTGAAGAATGGAGCTTCCCCCTGAAATTCCCCCTCTCCTCCAAAGAAAGACATCACTCCCATGCGACCCTTTGTCAAGAAATCCCTGGTTCTGGCGGCACTGGCCACCAGCGCACCGCTGCTCTACGCCCAGGCCAGCACCAGCAGCGTCCAGCTGTACGGCATCGTGGACGCTGCCGTCCGCCACACCAACCACGAAGGCCCGACCGCCGATGGCTCCAGGACCCAGATGATCGGTGGCGGCATGTCGCAAAGCCGCTGGGGCATCAACGTGACCGAGGACCTGGGCGGCGGCATGAAGGCGCTGGTGAACCTGGAAAACCGCTTCACGGCTGACGACGGCACTGCGCTGAACCCTTATTTCCAGCAATCCTGGGTCGCCCTGCAGGGCGGCTTCGGTCGCATCACCCTGGGCCGCCAGTACAACGTGCTGTTCGACGTGGTGACCACCACCTACGCGTCGTTCCCGTACTCGCCCTACATGGACGCGTACAAGCCCGAGATCGGCATGTCCCTGGGCGCGCGCGCCAGCAACATGATCAAGTACTCGGCCGAGTTCGGTGCCATCCGCGGTGCCCTGCAGTACTCGTTCGATGAGAACAACACGGTCTCCAACGTTGGCACCGGCGTGAACGCTGCCGGCGCCATCAAGACTGCTGGCGGCTACCTGCGCTACGCTGCCGGCCCGCTGGCTGCAGGCGGTGGCTACCAGCGCACCACGCTGCCGGGCGGCACCCGCGTGGATGCCTGGACCCTGGGCGGTTCCTACCGCAGCGGCCCCATCTACGTGAACGCCGGCTACGGCGAGAACAAGCGCAAGGACGCCTACGTGATGGGCCTGGCCGGCGTCGTGGACAGCGGCCTGATGGCAGCCTACTGGTCCGGCTCGTCCAACGGCGGCTTCCTGCCCGGTGCAGGCGCCAACCCTGCCGTTCCCGCCACCATGGTCAACCTGCTGAGCCATGCCGACAAGCGCCAGATGTACAAGGTCGGCTTCGGCTACCAGGTCACGCCGCAACTGAACGCTGGCCTGCACTACTACCATGCGCGCCAGTCGGGCTCTTCGACCGGTGCCTTCAACGGCAAGGCCAACTTCCTGGTGGCCGTGGCCGACTATGCTTTCTCCAAGCGCACCGACGCCTACGTCGGCGTGGACAACACCCGCGTGAGCGGCGGCGCCGGCATGGCGCTGGACGCCAATGGCGCGCGCAACCGCACCGGCTTCACCGTCGGCCTGCGTCACCGCTTCTGATGCGCCTGTGCACTGGCCGGCTCCAGCCAGCCGGTGCCTCCATCGAAAACCTCCTTCGGGAGGTTTTTTGCTTGTAGGCCAGGCCAGGCTGCCTGGATGAGCACGGGCCTGGTGCTTTGCGGCCCGGTGCTTTCCCTATACCCGACTGGCCGTTCAGGTGCGGCATAGTCACGGCTTCAACATACAACGAGGGGTTTCTCACATGCGACTCACAAGGTTGCTCCTTTCCATGCTGGCGGCTTCCGCGCTCACCGCAGTGCCGGCCGTCCATGCCAAGACCTTCAAATGGGCCAGCCAGGGCGAGATTTCCACATGGGACATCCACTCGCAGAACAACGCGCTGCAAAACGGCATCCATGCCTATGTGTATGAGAGCCTGGTCTACTACAACAGCAAGACCTTCGAGGTCGAGCCCCAGCTGGCCACCGCCTGGCGCGAAGTCAGCCCGACGCAGGTGCGCTTTACCCTGCGCCAGGGCGTGAAGTTCCATGACGGTTCGCCGTTCACGGCCGACGACGCGGCGTATTCCATCCAGCGCGCGATGGCCAAGACGTCCAACTACGGCCCCTACGTGCAGGGCATAGACCGCGTGGCCAAGGTGGACGCGAACACCATCGACGTGTTCCTGAAGGCGCCCAACCCGGTGCTGTTGCGCCAGATGACCGAGCTGCGCATGATGAGCAAGGCCTGGGCCGAGAAGAACCGCTCGGTCGAGCCCAAGGACATCAAGGGCACGGACGAGAACTTCGCGCACAGGAACGCCATGGGCACGGGCCCGTTCACGCTCGAATCCTGGCAGCCCGACGTGCGCATGGTCTTGAAGCGCAACCCCAACTGGTGGGGCAAGATGGACGGCAACGTGACCGAGATCGTCTACACGCCCATCAAGTCCGGCGCCACGCGCATCGCCGCGCTGCTCTCGGGTGAAGTGGACATGGTGCTCGACCCCGCGCCCCAAGACCTGCCGCGCCTGCGCTCCAACGCCGACCTGAAGGTCATCGACGGCCTGGAAAACCGCACCCTGTTCCTGGGTATGGACCAGTTCCGTCCCGAACTGGTGGGAAGCAGCGTCAAGGGCAAGAACCCGCTCAAGGACCTGCGCGTGCGCAAGGCCCTGTACCAGGCCATCGACGTCAACACCCTCACGCGCAACATCCTGCGCGGCCTGGGCAAGCCGGCCGGCACGCTGGTTGCGCCCCAGGTGGCGGGCTGGACCGAGGCCGTCGGCAAGCGCTTCCCCTACGATGTCGAAGCCTCCAAGAAGCTGCTGGCCGAGGCCGGCTATGGCGACGGCTTCGAGGTCGACTTCGCCTGCCCGAACAACCGCTACATCAACGACGAGGCCATCTGCCAGGCCATCACGGCGATGTGGGCGCGCGTGGGCGTGAAGGCCAAGCTGCGCACGCTGCCCGTGGCAACCTACTTCCCCATGATCCAGCGCAGCGAGGCCAGCATCTACCTGCTGGGCTGGGGCGTGCCGACTTTTGACGGCCTGTACAGCCTGCAGTCGCTGGTGCGCAGCGTGGGCACGGGCGGCGACGGCAACTACAACGTCGGCAAGTACAGCAACGAGCGCATGGACTACCTGGTCGATCGCATCAAGGTCGAGACCGACGCGCCGGTGCGCTCGCGCATGATGACGGAAGCCCTGCAGCTGTCCAACGACACCGTCTCGCACATCCCGCTGTACGACCAGATCATCCCCTGGGCCATGAAGAAGAATGTCGAGCTGGTGCATCGGGCGGACAACCGTGTGGACATCCGCACCGTGAAGATCAACTGACCATCGCCACCGCCTGACGTTCATTCGTCCCCGCGCAGCCGGTGCGGCACATGCACCGGCTGCGTCGCGCATGGACTGCCGGCCCAATCTGTCGGCTACCATGCGCCACCTTTTTCGAGGCACCTGACCGATCCATGCTTGCCTTCATCCTCCGCCGCCTCGCGCAGGCCGTGATCGTCATGGTCACCGTGGCCTTCATTTCCTTCATGCTGTTCCAGTTCGTGGGCGACCCGGTGGTCTTCCTGCTGGGGCAGGATGCCACGCCCGAGCAGATCGCCGACATGCGCGCCTCGCTGGGCCTGGACAAGCCCTTCATCGTGCAGTTCTGGCACTTCCTGGTGAACGCCGCGCAGGGCGAGTTCGGCCTGTCGCTGCGCCAGGGCGCCAAGGTCTCGCGCCTGATCGCCGAACGCTTCCCGGCGACGCTGGAGCTGGCCCTGGTGGCCGCCGCCATCGCGCTGCTGGTCGGGGTGCCCATGGGCGTCTACGCAGCCCTCAAGCGCGGCACCTTCACGAGCCAGGTCTTCATGACGCTGTCGCTGCTGGGCGTGTCGCTGCCCACCTTCCTGATCGGCATCCTGCTGATCCTGGTGTTCTCGGTGACACTCGGGTGGTTCCCCAGCTACGGGCGCGGGCCGACCACGCAGATCGGCTGGTGGAGCACGGGCCTCTTGACACCCAAGGGCTGGCACCACCTGGTGCTTCCGGCCGTCACGCTGGCGATCTTCCAGCTCACGCTGATCATGCGGCTGGTGCGCGCCGAGATGCTGGAGGTGCTGCGCACCGACTACATCAAGTTCGCGCGCGCACGCGGCCTCACGGACCGGGCCATCCACTTCGGCCACGCGCTGAAGAACACGCTGGTGCCCGTGATGACCATCACCGGCCTGCAGATCGGCGGCCTGATCGCCTTTGCCATCATCACCGAGACGGTGTTCCAGTGGCCCGGCATGGGCCTGCTGTTCATCCAGGCGGTGACGTTCGCGGACATCCCGGTCATGGCCGCCTACCTGTGCCTGATCGCGCTGATCTTCGTGGTCATCAACCTGGTGGTCGACCTGCTGTATTTCGCCGTCGATCCACGCCTGCGCGTGTCGGGCAAGGGGCACTGAAATGCCCCAACCCCCCCCGCTGCCAACCAGCGTTACCAAGCCACTGGGCGCGCGTTTGCGCAGATCGCCCAGTTCCACCCCGAGCTGACCGCGCTGCGCCGCGACCTGCACACGCACCCGGAGCTTGGCTTCGAGGAGGTCTACACCGGCGCGCGGGTGCGCGAGGCCCTGCGCGCCTGCGGCGTCGATGAGATCCATGAAGGCATCGGCAGGACCGGCCTGGTGGGCATCGTCCACGGGCGCGGACGCGGCAGCGGCGCGCTGATCGGCCTGCGCGCCGACATGGACGCGCTGCCCATGACCGAGCACAACGAGTTCGCCTGGCGCTCGGCCAAGAGCGGGCTGATGCACGGCTGCGGCCACGACGGGCACACCACCATGCTGGTGGGCGCGGCGCGGTATCTCGCGGCCACGCGCGACTTCGACGGCACGGCGGTGCTGATCTTCCAGCCTGGCGAAGAGGGCTTGGGGGGCGCGCGCGTGATGATCGAGGACGGCCTGTTCGAGCGCTGGCCCGTGCAGGCCGTGTACGCCATGCACAACTGGCCGGCCATGAAGCCCGGCACCGTGGGCCTGAACGACGGCGCCATGATGGCCGCTGCCGACCGCATCACCATCGACATCACCGGCCGCGGCGGCCATGGCGCGCACCCCTACCAGACGGTGGACGTGGTGCTGGTGGCGGCGCACATCGTCACGGCCCTGCAAAGCATCGTCGCGCGCAACGTGCGGCCCATCGACAGCGCCGTGGTCAGCGTCTGCGCGGTGCAGGCCGGCGACCTGGGCGCCTTCAGCGTGCTGCCGGGCACGGCCACGCTGGTGGGCACGGTGCGCGCGTTCGATCCGGCCGTGCAGAACATGGTGGCGCAGCGCATCCAGGAGGTGTGCAGCGCCGTCGCCCTGGGGTTTGGCGCCAGCGCCAGCGTGCGCTACGAGCGCATCTACCCGGCCACCATCAACACGCCCGCCGAGGCGCGCTTTGCCGGCGACGTGGCAGCCAGCCTGGTGGGCGAGCACAACGTGGTGCGCGACCTGGAGCCCAGCATGGGCGCGGAGGATTTCTCCTTCATGCTGCAGGCCAGGCCCGGCGCCTACCTGCGCCTGGGCCAGGGCATGGGCGCCGGCCACAGCACGCTGCACAACAGCCGCTATGACTTCAACGACGAGGTGCTGCCGCTGGGCGCGGCGCTGCTGGCCGGGCTGGTCGAGCGCGCGATGCCGCTGGCGGCCGCATGAGGGGAGCCCGATGAACGACCTGCGCTCTCCCGCATTCCTCGCCCGATCCCCGACTCTTTCTCCCTCCCCCTCCGGGGGAGGGCCGGGGTGGGGGCCAGCGACGGTTGAGCTTCAGCCGCCACCGCGCGCGCCAGCCGGCCCCCATCCCCACCTTCCCCCAACGGGGGAAGGAGTAAAACCAGACGCCTGCATGGCCTTCCAATGATCCATACCCTCTCGCGCTGGTACGACAGCGATGTCGCCTACAGCTTCCGCCATTCCCCCGTGGCCATCGCGGCCGCGCTGATCGCGCTGGTCTGCGTGGTCTGTGCCCTCTTTGCCGGCTGGGTGGCGCCGCACAATCCGTTCGACCTGTCCACGCTGGAGCTGGGCGACGCGCGCCTGCCGCCCGCCTGGATCGAGGGCGGATCGACCAAATACCTGCTGGGCACCGACGACCAGGGCCGCGACATCCTGTCGGCGCTGATCTACGGTGCGCGCATCTCGCTTGTCGTCGGCCTGGCCTCGGTGCTGTTGTCGGTGGTGGTGGGAGTGGCGCTGGGCCTGTGGGCCGGCTTTGCCGGCGGCTGGGTCGATGCCGTGCTGATGCGCCTGTGCGACGTGATGCTGTCGTTCCCGGCCATCCTGGTGGCGCTGCTGATCGCCGGCGTGGGCCGCGCGGTGTTTCCCAACGCGCCCGAATCGCTGGCCTTCGGCGTGCTGATCCTGTCGATCTCGCTCACCGGCTGGGTGCAGTACGCGCGCACCGTGCGCGGCAGCACGCTGGTCGAGCGCAGCAAGGAATACGTCCAGGCCGCCCGCGTCACCGGCGTGCCGCCCCTGCGCATCATGCGCCGCCACGTGCTGCCCAACGTGCTGGGGCCGGTCATGGTGCTGGCCACCATCCAGGTGGCGACGGCCATCATCACCGAGGCCACGCTGTCCTTCCTGGGCGTCGGCGCGCCGCCGACCTCGCCCTCGCTGGGCACGCTGATCCGCGTGGGCAACGACTACCTGTTCTCGGGCGAGTGGTGGATCACCGTGTTTCCCGGCGTCATGCTGGTGCTGATCGCGCTGTCGGTAAACCTTTTGGGGGATTGGCTGCGCGACGCCCTGAATCCTCGCCTGCGTTGAAGAAACGGGCGCCACTATGTCTCTTCTCGAAGTCAAGAACCTGATCGTCGAATTCCCCGGGCGGCGCGGCACGCTGCGCGCCCTGGACGACGTGAGCTTTTCCATTGCCCCGGGCGAGATCCTGGGCGTGGTGGGCGAGTCCGGCGCGGGTAAATCGCTCACCGGCGCGTCCATCATCGGCCTGCTGGAGCCGCCTGGGCGCGTAGCCGGCGGGCAGATCGTGCTGGAGGGCCAGCGCATCGACAACCTGGGCCACGAGCAGATGCGCCACATCCGCGGGCGGCGCATCGGCGCCATCTTTCAGGACCCGCTGACCTCGCTGAACCCGCTCTACACCGTGGGCCAGCAGCTCACCGAAACCATACGCACGCACCTGCCGGTCTCCGCGTCCGAGGCGCGCGAGCGCGCGGTGCAGCTGCTGAAAGACACCGGCATCCCCGCCGCCGAGCAGCGCATCGACCACTACCCGCACCAGTTCTCCGGCGGCATGCGCCAGCGCGTGGTGATTGCCCTGGCGCTGGCTGCCGAGCCGCAGCTGATCGTGGCCGACGAGCCGACCACGGCGCTGGATGTGTCCATCCAGGCGCAGATCATTCAGCTGCTCAAGACCATCTGCAAGACGCGCGGCGCCGCCGTCATGCTGATCACGCACGACATGGGCGTGATCGCCGAGACCTGCGACCGCGTGGCCGTGATGTACGCCGGGCGCATCGCCGAGATCGGCCCGGTGCACGAGGTCATCAACCACCCGGCGCACCCCTACACGGTGGGCCTGATGGCATCGATTCCCGACATGGACAGCGAGCGCGAGCGCCTGAACCAGATCGACGGCGCCATGCCGCGGCTGAATGCCATCCCGCGCGGCTGCGCTTTCAATCCGCGCTGCCCGCAGGTGTTCGAGCGCTGCCGCGTCGAACGCCCTGACCTGATGCCGGCGGGCGCCACCCGCGCCGCGTGCTGGCTGCATGCGGCCGATCAGAAGGAGGCCGCATGAACCAGTCCCACATCTCCCCTGGCTTCAGCTCCCTCCCCCTCTGGGGGAAGGCTGGGATGGGGGCCGGCTTGATGGACCACAACGGCGGGGGCGGCGCTGGCCCCCGCCCCAATCCTCCCCCAGGGGGGGAGGGAGCCAAGCCCGCGCCGCTGGTGCAGGCGCGCGACCTGGCGCGCACCTTCGACGTTTCGCCGCCGTGGCTCAACCGCGTGCTGGAGCGCAAGCCGCGCCTGCTGCTGCACGCCGTCGATGGCGTGAGCTTCGACATCGAGCGCGGCAAGACGCTGGCGCTGGTGGGCGAGTCGGGCTGCGGCAAGAGCACCGTGGCGCGCCTGCTGGTGGGCCTGTACGCGCCCACGCGCGGCGGCTTCAGCTTCGACGGCCAGGACGCGCACGCCGCCTTCAAGAGCAGCGATGCCCGCGCCATGCGCCGGCGCATCCAGATGATCTTCCAGGACCCCTACGCCAGCCTGAACCCGCGCTGGCTGGTCCGGGACATCATCGCCGAGCCGCTGCGCGAGCACGGCATCCTGACGGACAAGGCCGAGCTGAACCAGCGCGTGGGCGAGCTGCTGCAATCGGTGGGCCTGTCGCCGCTGGACATGTCCAAGTACCCGCACCAGTTCTCGGGCGGCCAGCGCCAGCGCATCTCGATTGCCCGGGCGCTGGCCACGCAGCCCGAGTTCCTGGTCTGCGACGAGCCGACCTCGGCGCTGGACGTCTCGGTGCAGGCGCAGGTGCTCAACATCATGAAGGACCTGCAGCGCCAGCAGGGCCTGACCTACCTGTTCATCAGCCACAACCTGGCCGTGGTGCGCCACGTGAGCGACCAGGTCGGCGTGATGTACCTGGGCCGGCTGGTCGAGCTGGCGGACAAGGAAAAGCTGTTCTCCGCGCCGCGCCACCCCTACACGCGCATGCTGCTGGACGCCATCCCCAAGATGCACGACACCGGCCGCGCGCGCACGCCGGTGCAGGGCGAGGTGCCCAACCCTTTAAGCCCGCCGCCCGGCTGCGCCTTCAACCCGCGCTGCCCCTGGGCCAACGAGCGTTGCCGCGCCGAACGGCCGCAGCTGCTGGACGACGGCAGCGGCACCCGCGTGGCCTGCCACGCAGTGCAGGAAGGGCGGATCGACATCCCGATCGTGCCGGTTTGAAGCGAAAAACGCCGTCGGCCGGCGTGGAACAAGGGCGGCCAGCTATGAAAATGGTAGTGATCCGGAATCGCTTGCACGCCGCCTGCCGCTCCCTTTCCCTCTCCCTCTCCCGCCTGCGGGAGAGGGTCGGGGTGAGGGCAGATTTCGCACGCGCTTCGCCCCCTCGCCCCCACCCTGTCCCCCGAGGGGGACAGGGAGCCAAGGCTGCCTCTCTCGTTCTGGCAGCGCTGCTGGCCGGCTGCGGCGGCTCCGGCCCGGTGCAGCCGGATGCAGGCGCATCCTTCCAGCTCACCATCCTGCACCTGAACGACCACCATTCCAACCTGCAGCCGCGCTCCGGCACGGTGCAGCTGGACGACGGCAGCGGCCGGCGCGTGCCGGTGGCCATGGAAGTCGGCGGCTTTGCCCGCGTGGCCGGCGCCCTCGACGAGCTGTCGGCCGCCGCCGGTCCCAACGTGCTGCGGCTGCACGCCGGCGATGCGCTCACCGGCACGCTGTATTTCAACCGCGCGGGCGCGCCCGGCGAGGCCGACGCTGCGCTGATGGACGTGGCCTGCTTCGATGCCTTCACCCTGGGCAACCACGAGTTCGACAAGGGCGACACCGCGCTCAAGGACTTCTTGGACCGGCTGGCGGCCGGCCGCTGCCCGGTGCCGGTGCTCAGCGCCAACGTGCAGTTCGGCGCCCGCTCGGCCCTGCACGCCAGCCGCGCGCCCGGCATGGTGCGGCCCTCGGTGGTGCTGGCGCGTGGCGGGCAGGACATCGGCATCGTCGGCCTCACCGTGGCCTACAAGACCAAGGTGTCGTCCGCGCCCGACCCGGACACGCAGTTCGAGGACGAGGCCGCCGCTGCGCAGCGCGAGATCGACCGCCTGGCCGCGCGCGGGGTGAACAAGATCATCGTGCTGAGCCACATCGGCTACCAGGCCGACCTGCTGCTGGCGCAGCGCCTGCGCGGCGTGGACGTCATCGTCGGCGGCGACTCGCACACCCTGCTGGGGTCGCCCGCCATGGCGCAGGCCGGCATCGGCACGCCCACCGCCAGCTACCCGGCGCGCGTGCAGGATGCCGGCGGCCAGCCGGTGTGCGTGGTGCAGGCGGGCGAGTTCTCGCAGGTGCTGGGCGAGCTGCGCGTGCGCTTTGACGCGCAGGGCAAGGTGCTGGAGTGCAGCGGCACGCCCCATGTGCTGATGGGCGAGGACATGCGCGTCGACGGCCGGGCGCCGGACGCCGCCCTGCAGCAGCAGCTGGCCGCCAGCCGCGCGGCCACCGGCTTCCTGCGCGCCACGCGGCCGTCCGCCGCCGCCGCCGCGGCGCTCGCGCCGTTCGAGGCGCGCGTCGCAGGCTTTGCCCGCACCCCGGTGGCGCTGGTGCCCGAGGAGCTGTGCGCGCGCCGCGTGCCGGGCGGGCCGGGCAGCGCCGACTACGGCCGCTCCAGCAGTGCCTGCAACGCCGAGGGCCGCGTCGGCCAGCACGGCGGCGACATCCAGCAGCTCGTCGCCCAGGCCTACCTGGACATGGCGCGGCGCAGCTACGGCGGCGCCGACGTGGCGCTGCAGCACGCCGGCGGCGTGCGCACGCCGCTGGCGGGCACGGTGACGGCCGAGGCGATCGTCGGCGTGCTGCCCTTCGGCAACACGCTGTGGCGCCTCACCGTGAGCGGCGCTGAACTCAAGGACATGCTGGAGGACGGCATCGAGGCCGTCTGGGGCCCGGGCGGATCCACTGGCCCCTACCCCTATGCGGCCGGCCTGCGTTTCGAGGTCGACGTGACGCGCCCGCGCGGCGAGCGTATCGCACGGCTGCAAATCCACGACCCGGCCAGCGACACCTGGGGCGCTCTGGACGCGGCGCGCATGTACCGCCTGTTCGTGCCCCAGTACACGGCGCGCGGCGGCGACCGCAACCTCACGCTGGCCGGCGTGCCGCCCGAGCGCCGCCTGGACATCGGCGTGCTGGATGCCGACCTGCTGCTGGACTGGATCGAGCTGCAGCCGCGCGATACTGCCACCGGCCTGCCGCTGCTGGCGCGCCTGCCTGCCGGCAGCTACAGCACGCAGCGCTTCACCGATCTGCAAAGGAATTGACCATGAACCAGGACTTCACCCTCACCAGCCCCGACATCGCGCAGGGCAGCACCATAGACGCGCGCTTCGAGTTCGACGACTTCGGCTGCGGCGGCGACAACCGCTCGCCCGTGCTGCGCTGGCAGGGTGCGCCAGACGGCACGAAAAGCTTCGCCGTGACCTGCTACGACCCGGACGCGCCCACCGGCTCGGGCTTCTGGCACTGGTACGTGCTGGACCTGCCGGCCGGCACCCATGAACTGGCCGCCGACGCCGGCGCCAAGGGCGGTGCCAATCTGCCCCAGGGCGCGCGCCATATCCGCAACGACTACGGCCAGTACGCCTGGGGCGGCATGTGCCCGCCGCCGGGCGACAAGCCGCACCGCTACATCTTCACCGTGCATGCCTTGAAGGTGGAACGCATCGAGGTGCCCCATGATGCGCCGGCGGCGCTGGCGGGCTTCATGGTGCACATGAACACGCTGGCCACGGCGAGCTTCACCGCGACCTACGGCCGGGCGGCCTGAGGTATTGCTCCTTCCCCCTCTGGGGGAAGGCGGGGATGGGGGCCTGCTGGCTCTGGCGCAGGGTACGCAGCTGGCACCGGGGCCGGCCCCCACCCCAGCCCTCCCCCGGAGGGGGAGGGAGAAAAGAAGAACCTGCTCAGGTATACCGCTTGGCCCGCAGGTTGTTCTTCATCTGCTGCAGCACCGGCTGCAAGGCCCCGCCGATGCGCAGCGCCACGCGCGTGGCCAGCACGTCGATGATGAGCAGGTGCAGCAGCCGCGACACCATGGGGCTGTAGCGGTCGTAGCCCTCGGGGTGGTCGGCGGCCAGGTGGATCTGGCACGAGTGCGCCAGCGGCGAGCCGCTGGCGGTGATGGCGATGGTCGTGGCGCCGCGCTTGCGGGCGATATCGGCGGCGTCCATCAGGTCGCGCGTGCGGCCGGAGTTGCTGATGATCACGGCGCAGTCGCCGGCCGTGAGCAGCGTCGCGCTCATGACCTGCATGTGCCCGTCGCTGGTGCTGATGCTGGTGATGCCTAAGCGAAAGAACTTGTGCTGCGCGTCCTGCGCGACGATGCCAGAGTTGCCCGCGCCGTAGAACTCGATGCGCCGCCCGGTCTGCCAGGTGGCGGCGATGGCCTCGGCCGCGCGGTCCAGCGCCTGGACGCTGGCGGCATTGCGGTACTGCAAGAAGGCCGCCACGGCGTTGTCCACCACCTTGACCAGCACCTCGGGCGTGCCGTCCTGGGCGTCCACGCTGCGGTGGATGAAGGGCACTCCCTCGCTCACGCTGCCGGCCAGCTTGAGCTTGAAGTCCGCCAGGCCCCCATAGCCCATGCTGCGGCAAAAGCGCACCACCGTCGGCTTGCTGACCTGCGCGCGCGCCGCCAGCTCGCGCACCGGCAGGCGCGCAAAGGCGCGCGCATCCTGCAGCACCAGCCGCGCCACGCGCTGCTCGGCCGGCGCCAACGAGGGCAGCGAGGCCGTGATGCGGTCTAGCATTCCTCCACCCAGGTATTGCCGTCGCGCGCCACCAGGGCGCTGGCCGCGCCCGGCCCCCAGGTGCCGGCTGCGTAGGGCCGCGGGCCTTCGCCGCGCGCGTTTTGCTCGTCCCAGAACTGCATGATGGGCTCGACCCAGCGCCAGGCCGCCTCCTGCTCGTCGGCGCGCACGAACAGGTTCAGCCGCCCGGCGATCACGTCCAGCAGCAACCGTTCGTAGGCGCCCACGCGCTCGGCACCGAAGCGCTGCTGGAAGTCCAGGTCCAGCTGCACGGGGGTCAGGCCCGGGGCGGCGGCCAGTGCGCGCGCGCCGCGCGTCTCGCTGGCGGCGGCGAACAGGTGCAGCGCCAGGCCGTCGCGCGGCTGCAGGTGGATGACCAGCCGGTTGGCGCCGCACACCAGCGGCGTCTGGTAGATGGAATGCGGCGTGGGCCGCAGGTGGATGGCGATGTGCGCCTCGTGCGCCGCCAGCCGCTTGCCGGTGCGGATGTAGAACGGCACGCCCGCCCAGCGCCAGTTGGCGATGCTGGCGCGCAGGGCGACGAAGGTCTCGGTGTGGCTGTCCGGCGCCACGCCGCCTTCCTGGCGGTAGGCGCGCACCGGCTGGCCGGCCAGCGAGCCGCCCGCGTACTGGCCGCGCACGACGTCCTGCGCCAGGCTGGCGGGCGTCCAGGCGGCCAGCGAGCGCAGCACCTTCAGCTTTTCGTCGCGGATGGCGTCGGCGTGCGCGTTGATCGGCGGCTCCATGGCGATGGCGCACAGCAGCTGCAGCGCATGGTTTTGCACCATGTCGCGCAGCGCGCCGGTGCTGTCGTAGAAGGCGCCGCGCGTCTCCACGCCCAGCTGCTCGGCGATGGTGATCTCGATGCTGGCAATGGTCTCGCGCCGCCACCAGGGCTCGAACAGCGAGTTGCCAAAGCGCAGCGCCAGCAGGTTCTGCACCGAGGGCTTGCCCAGGTAGTGGTCGATGCGGAAGATCTGCCGCTCATCGAACACGCCGCGCACGGCGGCGTTGATGGCGCGGTTGGACTCGACGTCGTGCCCCAGGGGCTTTTCCAGCACCACGCGGGTGTGCGGCGTCGCCAGGCCGGCGGCGCCCAGCTGTTCGCAGGCCACGGTGAACAGCTGCGGCGCCGTGGCCAGGTACATCACCACCACGTCGGCGCTGCGCTCGGCCAGGCGGGCTTTCAGCTGCTGGTAGTCGGCCGGCTGCGTCAGGTCCATGCGCTGGTAGTGCAGCAGGGCGGAAAAGCGCTCGAACTCCTCGGCGCTGGGGCGCTTGTCGTCCTCGACGGCCGCCAGGCGCTGGCCGATCAGCGCGCGGTAGGCACCCTCCGTCAGGTCGTCGCGCGCCACGCCGATGATGCGCCCGCCCGCTGGCAGCGTGCCGTGGCGGTGCGCCTGCAGCAGGGCCGGCAGCAGCTTGCGCCACGCCAGGTCGCCCGTGCCGCCGAAGAGAACCAGATCAAAGCTCATGGCCGGCGATGTTATCGAGTTTCATCGCCGGCGCCGGCCGACAGGGCCGCCGGGCGCGCCCGCATACACTGCTTGGAAACCTCTGCATAACTCCCTGCGGCGGATGGCAGCGCAGCCTCGGGCGGATCGCGGCGTTGCTTTTCTTGTCCATAGCGACTGCTATGGACTGCAAAAAGCGCCTTGCGCTCCATCCCGATCTGCACTGCCATCCGCTCGCGAGGGTTATGCAGAGGTTCCCTTGCGCTTTTGTGGTGCCGGGCCGCCCGTGCGGCGCCGGCGCGCCATGACGAACACAGACACATGAGGTCCACATGAACCAGCTTGAAGCCCTGCGCCAGTTCACCACCGTGGTGGCCGACACCGGCGACTTCCGCCAGCTTGCCCAGTTCCAGCCGCAGGATGCGACCACCAACCCGTCGCTGATCCTCAAGGCGGTGCAAAAGCCCGAGTACGCGCCGCTGCTGGCGCAGTGCGTGGCGCGAGGCGGCGGCCAGCACATCGACGAGCTGATGGACCGGCTGATCGTGCGCTTCGGCTGCGAGATCCTCGCGCTCATCCCCGGGCGCGTGTCCACCGAGGTCGATGCGCGCCTGTCGTTCGACACCGACGCCAGCGTGGCGCGCGCCGAGCGCCTGATCGAGCTGTACCAGGCCGAGGGCGTGGACACGGCGCGCGTGCTGATCAAGGTAGCCGCCACCTGGGAGGGCATAGAGGCCGCGCGGCTGCTGGAGAGCCGGGGCATACGCACCAACCTGACGCTGTTGTTTTCCTTCGCCCAGGCGGTGGCCTGCGGGCAGGCGAAGGTGCAGCTGATCTCGCCCTTCGTCGGGCGCATCTACGACTGGTACAAGGCGCGCGCCGGCAGCGGCTGGGACGAGGCCGCCATGGCCGGCCCCCACGACCCGGGCGTGCAGAGCGTGCGCGCCATCTACCAGCACTACAAGCACTTCGGCATCAGGACGGAGGTGATGGGCGCGAGCTTTCGCAACGTCGGCCAGATCACCGCGCTGGCCGGCTGCGACCTGCTGACCATCTCGCCCGAGCTGATGGCGCAGTTGCAGGCAAGCAGCGCGCCGCTGGCGCGCGCGCTCGACCCGCAGGCGGCAAAGTCGCTGCAGCTGGAGCCCGTGCACTACGACGAGCCGGCCTTCCGCTACGCGCTGAACCAGGACGCCATGGCCACCGAGAAGCTGGCCGAGGGCATACGCGCCTTTGCCGCCGACGCGGCCAGGCTCGAACAGCTGATCCAGGCGCAGGCGGCGGCATGAGCGCGGCAGGCCCCGCGTACCGCGATCCGCGCACGCGCTGCGACCGCACCGTCGCCTGGGGCCGGCTGGCGGCGCACTACCGCGAGTCGGCGCGCGCGTTCGACCTGCGCGCGGCCTTTGCCGCCGGCGGCGCGGCGCGCGTGGCGCAGCTGTCGCAGGCCGCGCCGCACGTCCATGCCGACCTGTCCAGGAACCTGGTCGATGCGCGCACCGAGGCACTGCTGCTGCAGCTGGCGCGCGAGTGCGGCGTCGAGGCCTACCGCGACGCGATGTTCGCGGGCCAGCCCATCAACCACACCGAGCAGCGCGCGGTAATGCACTGGTTGTTGCGAAAACCGGCCCATGCCGGCGCGGATCAAGGACATACAGCTATCGATTTCATAGCCGATGCCGAGCGCGACGTACACGCCACGCTGGACCGCATGCTGCAGCTGGCCGAGCAGGTGCGTGCCGACGCCGCCATCACCGACATCGTGAACATCGGCATCGGCGGCTCCGACCTGGGGCCTTCCATGGCGGTAAAGGCACTGGACGACCTTCGCCCGCACGCCAAGCGCCTGCACTTCATCAGCAACGTCGATGGCATGGAGCTGGGCAGCCTGCTGGCTACGCTCAGGCCCGAAAGCACGCTGTTCCTGGTCGCCTCCAAGACCTTCACCACCGCCGAGACCATGACCAACGCGCAGGCCGCGCGCGCGTGGTTCACGGCGCAAGGCGGCAGCGACGTGGCGCGCCACTTCTGGGCGCTGACCACCAACCGGGCGGCGGCCGCGCAGTTCGGCATCACGACCACGCTGGGCTTTTGGGACTGGGTGGGCGGGCGCTACTCGCTGTGGTCGGCCATCGGGCTGCCGATTGCCATCGCCATCGGCGCGCAGGGCTTTCGCCAGCTGCTGGCCGGCGCGCACGCCATGGACGAGCACTTTCGCACCGCGCCCCTGGAACAGAACCTGCCCGTGCGCCTGGGCGCGCTGGACGTGTGGTATCGCAACTTCCACGGCTTTGCCAGCCGCTGCGTGGCGCCCTACAGCCACGGCCTGCGCCGGCTGCCGGCCTATTTGCAGCAGCTGGAGATGGAGAGCAACGGCAAGGGCGTGGACGCCGCCGGCGAGCCGCTGCCCTACGCCACCGCGCCGGTCGTGTGGGGCGAGCCCGGCACCAACGGCCAGCATGCGTTCTTCCAGATGATCCACCAGGGGCCGGACGTGATCCCGGTGGAGTTCATCGCGCTGCGCCGCCCGGGGCGCGACCTGCCCGGCCAGCACCCGCGGCTGCTGGCCAACGCGCTGGCGCAGGCCCAGGCGCTGATGCAGGGGCGCGAATCGCCGGACAACCCGCACCGGGCGTTTGGCGGCAACCGGCCCAGCACCTTCTTGCTGCTGGACGCGCTGACGCCCGAGTCCCTGGGCGCGCTGGTCGCGCTGTACGAGCACCGCGTGTTCGTGGCGGGCGCCATCTGGGGCATCAACAGCTTCGACCAGTGGGGCGTGGAGCTGGGCAAGGTGCTGGCGCAGGAGCTGGAGCCGCGCCTGGCGAGCGGCGATGCGGCCGGGCTGGATGCCTCGACGGCAGCACTGGTGGCGCGCTGCCGGCCCTCCACTCACGTTGGCTGATGGCCCCTCTTGCTCCCCCCCTTTGGGGGAAGGCGGGGGCGGGGGCCAGCGCCGGTGGCCTGCCAATGCCGTGCGCCACAACCAGCCGGCCCCCATCCCCGCCTTCCCCCAAAGGGGGAAGGAGCAAGAAAAAACCCCGCGGCTCGCAAGACCCGCGGGGTTTTTTGTGCCCGGGTGGGGCAGGGCGAGTGGCCCGTTCGGGCCACTCGTCAGGGCATTACATGCCCATGCCGCCCATGCCACCCATGCCGCCCATGTCGGGCATGCCGCCGGCGGGAGCGTCGTCCTTGGGCGCCTCGGCGACCATGGCTTCCGTCGTCAGCAGCAGCGAAGCCACGGAGGCGGCGTTCTGCAGGGCCGTGCGGGTCACCTTGGTGGGGTCCAGAATGCCCAGCTCCAGCATGTCGCCGTAGGTGTCGTTGGAGGCGTTGTAGCCGTAGTTGCCGCTGCCGTTGAGCACGGCGTTGACCACCACCGAAGGCTCGCCGCCGCCGTTGGCCACGATCTCGCGCAGGGGCGACTCGATGGCCTTCAGCACCAGCTTGATGCCGGCGTCCTGCTCGGCGTTGTCGCCCTTCAGGTCACCGATGGCCTGGCGGGCGCGCAGCAGCGCCACGCCGCCGCCGGCCACCACGCCTTCTTCCACGGCAGCGCGGGTGGCGTGCAGCGCGTCTTCCACGCGTGCCTTCTTTTCCTTCATCTCGACTTCCGTCGCGGCGCCGACCTTGATCACGGCCACGCCGCCGGCCAGCTTGGCCACGCGCTCTTGCAGCTTCTCGCGGTCATAGTCGCTGGTGGCTTCCTCGATCTGCACGCGGATCTGCTTGACGCGCGCCTGGATGTCGTCGCCATTGCCCTGGCCGTCGATGATGATGGTGTTTTCCTTGCCGACTTCGATGGTCTTGGCCTGGCCCAGGTCGGCCAGCGTGGCCTTCTCCAGCGACAGGCCGACTTCCTCGGCGATCACCTTGCCGCCCGTCAGGATGGCGATGTCTTCCAGCATGGCCTTGCGGCGGTCGCCGAAGCCAGGGGCCTTGACGGCGACCACTTTCAGGATGCCGCGGATGGTGTTCACCACCAGGGTCGCCAGGGCTTCGCCCTCGACTTCCTCGGCGATGATGAGCAGCGGACGGCCGGCCTTGGCCACCTGCTCCAGCGTGGGCAGCAGGTCGCGGATGTTGCTGATCTTCTTGTCGAACAGCAGCACGAAGGGGTTGTCCAGGATGGCGGACTGCTTCTCGGGGTTGTTGATGAAGTAGGGCGACAGGTAGCCGCGGTCGAACTGCATGCCTTCCACGACGTCCAGCTCGTTGTCCAGGCTCTTGCCGTCCTCGACGGTGATCACGCCTTCCTTGCCAACCTTGTCCATCGCGTCGGCGATGATCTTGCCCACCGACTCATCGGCGTTGGCGGAGATCGAGCCGACCTGGGCGATTTCCTTGGAGGTGGTGGTGGCCTTGGACTGCTTCTTCAGCTGCTCGACCAGGGCGACGACGGCCTTGTCGATGCCGCGCTTGAGGTCCATCGGGTTCAGGCCGGCGGCCACGTACTTGGTGCCTTCGCGCACGATGGCCTGGGCCAGCACGGTGGCGGTGGTGGTGCCGTCACCGGCGATGTCGTTGGTCTTGGAGGCCACTTCCTTCACGAGCTGGGCGCCCATGTTCTGCAGCTTGTCCTTGAGTTCGATTTCCTTGGCCACGGACACGCCGTCCTTGGTCACCGTGGGGGCGCCGAACGAGCGCTCCAGCACCACGTTGCGGCCCTTGGGGCCCAGGGTCACTTTCACGGCGTTGGCCAGGATGTTCACACCCTCGACCATGCGGGCGCGGGCTTCGCCGCCGAAAACTACGTCTTTTGCTGCCATTTCAAATTTCTCCGTTGTGCGTCGAGCGTCGGGCGTCCAGCGTGGACAAGGGCCGGCTCAACAGGAATCTGGGTTTCGGGATGTGCGCCCGGCGCCGTGCGCCGAACGCCCAGCCGCAAGAGTCAATTACTTCTCGACGACTGCGAACAGGTCGTCTTCCTTCATGACCAGCAGCTCGTCGCCGTTGATCTTGACGGTCTGGCCGCTGTACTTGCCGAACAGCACGCGGTCGCCAACCTTGACGCTCATGTCCATGCGGTCGCCGTCCTCGTCGAACTTGCCGGGGCCGACGGCGATGACTTCACCCTGGTCGGGCTTCTCGGCAGCGTTGTCGGGGATCACGATGCCGGAGGCAGTGGTGGTTTCGCTCTCGATGCGCTTGACGATCACGCGATCGTGCAGGGGGCGAAGATTCATGGCTTTCTCCTGGGTACAAAAAATTGACGGCGGGGGAAACAAGGCGCCCGCTGTGGAGGGCGGGCGTCGTGCAGGGTGTCGCAGGGAGTGTTGTTAGCACTCATCTGTTTCGAGTGCCAATGATAGGGGCAATCGCGGCGATTTCAAGGGCGTCGAAGCTGCGGCGCCCGGGCGCTGCGCAGGCCCTGGACGCCGGTTTTTGGGTCAAAACCGGCCCACGCCGGCGCCAACAGGCGGCCTTCAGCTATGCTTTTTGACTGGCCTGGGCCAGGAAGCCGTCCACCAGCGCCAGCTGCTGGGGCACGTTCAGTGCCGGCGCGTGGCCGCAGCCGGGCACCTGCACCACCTGCAGCTGGCCGCGCGCGCCGGGGCCGCGCGTGCGCATCTCGTCCACCACCTGCGGCAGCACCAGGTCGGACTGCTCGCCGCGCAGCAGCAGCACCGGCAGCTGCAGCGCGTCGTAGTGCTGCCAGATCAGGTAATCGTCGTGCGGGTGCGCCGTGAACTGGCGCACCATGGCCGGGTCGTAGTGCGGCGTGAGGCGCCCGTCCGGCAGGCGGCGCGCCGAGGTCTCGGTGAGCTGGCGCCACTGCGCGTCGCCCAGCCAGCCATAGGGTGCATAGACCTGGCGGAAGTACGCCTCCAGGGCGGCCATGGTGGCGAACGCCGGCGGCTGGCCGGCGTAGGCGCGGATGCGCGAGAGCGCCGCCTGGGCCAGCTCGGGGGCGTTGTCGTTGAGCAGCAGGCTGCGGATGCGCCCGGCCAGCTGCGGCTGCGCCAGGCCGGCGGCGCACACCGTGCCGATGGCGCCGCCCATGGAGGTGCCCACCCAGTGCGCCGCGCCGATGTCCAGGCGATCGAACAGCTCGGCGGCGATGCGCGCGTAGAACGCCAGGCAGTACTCCTGGTCCGGCCGCCCGGCCCACTGGCTCAGGCCCCGGCCCAGGGTGTCCGGGCAGATGACGCGCCAGCGCCCGGCCGGGCCGGCGCTCAGGTGCCCGGCCAGCACGTCCATGTCGCGCCCGGTGCGCGCCAGGCCGTGCCAGGCGATGACGGCGGGCGCCTGGGGGTCGCCCCAGTCCATGTAGTGGATTTCGTAGCCGGCGCAGGTGGCGTAGCAGGAGCGGGGGGAGGTCATGGGAGGCCTTGGGGGGATGGGGGAGCAGCTGCCGTCAGCGCACCAGCTTGCCGCCGCTGCCGATCACGGTGACCTCGACGTTGCGCGAGCCGATGCGGTTGGTGGGCGAATAGCCCACGGTCATGCCGCCCAGGTCGAACTCGTGCAGCGACTCCAGGGCCTTGAGCACCTTGGCGCGCGTGGGCTGGGGCCCGGCGCGGCGCAGTCCCTCGACCAGCACCTTGGCGCCCAGGAATTCCTCGAAGCTGGCGTAGCTGATCTCGGCCGCAGGCGCGTGCGCCTTGAGCAGCTGCCGGTATTCGCGCACCACCGGCAGCATGGGGCGGAAGGGGTAGGGCACGACCTGGGTGATGCCCACGCCGTGGACGTTCTTCAGGCCCGCCAGCTGCACCAGCTCGGCCGGATCGACCACCGAGATGCTGTACAGCTGCGCGCCGCCGCCGCCTTCGCGGTAGCGCTTGATGAACGCCGCCGCCGGGCGGTTCACGGCGATCAGGATCACGGCCTGCGCATCGGCCGCCTGGATGGCCTGCACCGCCGCGTCCACCTGGTCGGTATTGCGCGGGTAGGACGCCTCGGCGATGGACTTGCGCCCGCGCCGCGCCAGCGCCGCCTGCACGCCCTGCAGCCCGGCCTTGCCGAAGCCGTCGTCCTGGTACATCACGGCCACGCGCTCCACGCCGATGGTGGACAGCTGCTGCACCAGGTGCTCGGCTTCGTCGGCGTAGCCGGCGCGCACGTGGAAGATCCAGGGGTTGAAGGGCGTGCGCAGCGACTCGCCGCCGGTGTAGGGCGCGACCAGCGCCGCGCCGCCCTGCGCCAGCACGCCGTCCTGCAGCAGCTGGCCGATGTTGGCGGTGCCGGCCAGGCCGAACAGCGCCACCACCTCGGCCCGCGCCAGCAGCTGGCGCGTCAGGCGCACGGTGTCGTCCACCTTGTAGCCGTCGTCCAGCACCTCGTGGCGGATGCTGGCGCCGTGGATGCCGCCGGCGGCGTTCACGGCGTCAAAGCACAGCTTGCCGCCCAGCACCATCTGCTGGCCGGTGGAAGCCAGCACGCCCGACAGCGGCGCCACCTGGCCAATGACGATCTCGGCGGCGGGCGCCGCCGCCGCCGGCCCGGGCAGCAGCGCCGGGGCGGCGAGCAGGGCCAGGCTCTGGCGCCGGCTGAGGGGGGTGGACAGGGCGGTCATGGCGGGGCGTGGAGTGGGGGAGGAATGGGCGGGCATGCGTCAGTCGGGAATGGCGATGGCGCCGGCCGTCACCGCGATCGCGTCGCCGGCGGCCGGCGTGGTTGCCAGCGCCGGCAGGTTGGCCGCCGTGATGGCCGGGGCGCTGCCGGGCGCGCCGCCGCGCGGCACGGTGCGCACCACCTGGCTGGCGGGCAGCGGCCGGCCCTGGGTCAGGTGGTCGTACATGGCGTCCAGCGCGCGGTTCAGGTACACGTGCAGCGGCACGAAGCGCGAGTCGTATCCGGGCAGCACGGCGGGCAGGCCGATGAAGCTGTCGAAGTGCTGGGCGTTGGTCACCTCGATGTAGCTCAGCCGGCTGGCCGCGCCCTCGACCTTCCTGTTCAGCGCCGCGTAGGGGCGCGAGGTGTGGTTCACGGGCAGCAGCGCGTCCGAGCGGCCATGCACGATCAGCGCCGGCTTGCCGCGCAGGTTGCCGCTGCGCTGGGTCTCGCGCATGCCCGCCTGCAGCCGTTGCGCGGTGGCGTCCGTGCCGGTCAGCAGGTTGCGCAGGCACAGCGCGCCCTCGGTGTTCCAGTCGGCCGTGCCGTTGGACGACAGCGACAGGAAGTCGCGCGCCGCGCCGGCCCGGCCGTTGTTGTTGATGAGCTGCACGCCGCCCGACGGGGGCACGCCGTTGCCGGTGGCAAACAGCGTGGCCAGCGCCGCCGGCGCCAGCGGCGCGACGGCGCCCGCCGGCGTGGCGGCGGCGTAGCTGAAGCCGCACAGGTTGTCGCGCACGCTGGCGCGCGCCAGCGCATTGGCAAAGGTGACCGACACCGCCGGCGCCACCTCGAAGGCCGCGTGCGAGGCGTGCAGCGGGCTGCTCTCGGCCTCCCAGCCGTAGTCGCGCAGCTTTTGCAGCGCTTCCTCGGCCTGCGCGGCGGTGCTGGTGGCGGCAAGCAGGCCGGCGGCCTTCAGCGAGGCGCAGCGGTTGGGCGCGATCGGCAGCGCCGCCGAGGCAAAGCCGGCCGCGAAGGCGCCGGCGTAGGGGCCGCTTGCCTGCGAGGGCGCCAGCGACGCGCAGGCCTGGTACAGGTTGGCCCAGGTGGTGAAGTCCACCAGGTTGCGCCCGGTGACGGCGACGGCGGCGCCGCCCCGGCGCACCGTCACGCCGGCGTCGGCCGGCAGCTCCAGCGCCGGCTCGGAGACCGCCACGCCGCTGATCAGGCCCTGCGTGTCCAGTTCGGCCGCCGCCACTGCCGCGCCGCCGCCGTTGGAGATGCTGGAGGCGATGGTGACCGTGTTGGCGGGCGTGAGCGCCTTCAGGCGCTGGCTGCCCTGCTGCGTGCCGAAGCGCTCGTTCAGCACGTAGTAGGCGAACTCCACCGCCTGCAGCGTGTTGCGGCCCCAGTCCTTTTCCGGGTTTTGCTGCGAATGCGCGTGCTTGAAGGCCAGGCGGTTGGGCGTGGCGGCGTTGAAGGCGGCCAGCTCGGCGCTGCCCAGGCCGGCGTTGAAGGCGGCGTTGCGGCCGGCGGCGGCGGCCGGGGCGCGCGTGCCGTCGATCAGCGGCACGGTGTCGGCCTGCAGGTCGTGCGGCGCGCCGCCCGTGCCCTTGTCGCTATAGGCCACGGCGCAGCCGCGCTTGAGGCCCCATTCGCCGGTGCTGATGGCGCCATACACGCCGCGCGAGCCCGACGAGGTGGCGGTGATGATGCAGGCCTTTTGCGGGTTGAAGCTGGCCGGCACCTGCACCATCAGCGTGACGTTCTGGCGCCCGCTGCCGTCGTCGGCAAAGGCGATGTACTCGGTGCCGGCCACCTTGCCCTCGCCCGCCGTGGGGTTGCCCTGGGCGTCCAGGTTGGGGCCGTACAGGCTGCCGTAGCCGCCGGCGGCGGTCATGTCCAGCATGGCGCGGTAGTTGGTGTGGATGGCCGTGCGGCGCAGCTCGGCGGCCGTGGGGTTGAGCGGGTCGGCGAAGGCCGGCGCGGCCGCGGCTGCCAGGCCGCTCTTGCCCAGGCCGGCGGTCAGCAGGTCGTCGCTGGCGCCGTCATAGGCGGTGGTCTTGACGGCGCCCAGCCAGGCTGGCCGGGTGTTCAGCGCCGGCCCGTCGCTGCTGCCGCTGCCGCCGCCGCAGGCCGCGAGGGCAGCGGCGGCCAGGGCCGCCAGGGCAAAGGGACGCAAGGCTGTGTGCATGGTGATGTCTCCTGGAGGGTTTGCGGGACGGACGGGAACGTTTCAGGCCGGCGGCAGCGCGCGCGCGGCGCGCAGCCGCCCCACCACGCCGGTGGGGAAGTAATAGACCGAGAGCACGAACAGCAGGCCCAGCCACAGCAGCCAGCGGTCGGGCGAGAGCAGCGCGGCCAGCCAGGGCAGGCCGGAGGCGGCCTCCGAGCCCATGCGCAGCAGGTCCTGCAGGTAGCTTTGCGCCACCAGGAACAGCACCGCGCCGATGGCGGCGCCGTAGATGGTGCCCATGCCGCCTATGACCACGATCAGGAGCACGTCCATCATGATCTCGAAGGACAGCGAGGTGTCCGGCCCGTTGTAGCGCAGCCAGAGCGCCAGCATGCAGCCGGCGAGGGTGGCGAACAGCGCCGACAGCACCGACGACAGCGTGCGATAGACGACCACGCGGTAGCCGATGGCCTCGGCGCGGAATTCGTTTTCGCGGATCGCCTGCAGCACGCGCCCGAAGGGCGAGTTGACGATGCGCAGCAGCGCCAGCACCAGCACCAGCGCCAGCACGAACAGCAGGTAGTACGACAGCAGCCGCCCGTCCAGGCTCACTCCCAGGAAGGGCTCGTCGAACGGCTCGAAGCTGGGCGAGAGCCACTCGGGCACGCGGAAGGTGAGGCCGTCCTCGCCGCCGGTGAGCTCCGACAGCTGCGAGGCCAGGGTCTGGAAGGCGGCGGCCACGGCCAGCGTGATCATGGCGAAGAAGATGGCCCGCACGCGCAGCGAGAACAGCCCCACCGCCAGCGACAGCACCAGCGACAGCGCCAGCGCGCCGGCCGTGCCCAGCGCCAGCGCGCCCCAGCTGGCGCCCAGGCGCGTGCTGGCGATCGCGATGCCGTAGGCGCCTATGCCGAAGAACATGGTGTGCGCGAAGCTGACGATGCCGGTGTAGCCCAGCAGCAGGTCGAAGCTGGCCACCAGCACCACGAACACCAGCACCTTGGCCGCCACGTTGAGCGCCTTGATGCCGGGAAACAGGAAGGGCGCCAGCAGCAGGCCCAGGAAGATCGCCACCAGGATCGCTGCCAGCACGCGGCTGCGCGGCCAGTCGCCCGAGAGGATGCGGTTCATCGTCAGCACGGCAAGTCCCTGCCTTCAGCGGTTGACCACGCTGTGCACGCCCTGGGGCCGCCACAGCAGCACGGCGACCATCAGCGCGATGTTGGAAAACAGCGCCACCTTGGGAGCCAGGAAGCCGGTGTAGTTGGCCATCAGCCCGACCAGCAGCGCGCCGATCAGCGCCCCCGAGGTCGAGCCCAGCCCACCGATGATGATGACGATGAAGATCAGGATGTTGACCTGTGCGCCCATCTGCGGCACCACGCTTTGCTGGTACAGCCCCCACATCACGCCGCCCAGGCCGGCCAGTGCGCTGCCGGCGACGAACACGCCCACGAACAGCGCGCCGATGCGGTAGCCCAGGGCCTCGACCATCTCGCGGTCCTGCACGCCGGCGCGGATCAGCAGGCCGACCTTGGTGCGCGCGAGCGTCCAGGCCAGCAGCGCGAACACGGCCAGCCCGACGACCACGGCCAGCAGGCGGTATTTCTCGATCGCCGCGTCGCCCAGCAGCAGCGCGCCGCGCAGCGCGGCGGGCAGCGGCAGCGGGATCTGCGCCGGCCCCCAGACGACCTTGATCAGCTCCTCGCCGATGATCATGCCGCCCATGGTGATCAGGATCTGCTTGAGGTGGTTGCCATACACCGGGCGCACGATGAAGCGCTCGAACGCCAGGCCCACGGCCGCGGCCACCAGCATGGCCACCAGCATCGCCGCCAGCACCGCCGCCAGGTTGCGCCACAGCTGCTGCGAGCCCGTCCAGTCCAGCATGCCGCCCAGCACGCTGGTGGCGACGAAGGCGCCCAGCGCGATGAACACGCCGTGGCCGAAGTTCAGCACGTCCATCAGGCCGAACACCAGCGTCAGGCCCGAGGCGATGATGAAGATGATCATGCCCATGGCCAGGCCGGCCACGGTCAGCGTCAGCCAGGTCGAGGGCGAGCCGATGAGCGGCAGCGCGATGAGCGCCAGCAGCGGCGCCAGCGCCAGGGGTTTCCAGTCGAAGTCGCGGCTCGTCATAGCGCCAGTCCCAGCAGCGATTGCTGCAGCTGCTCGTCGGCCGCCAGGGCCGCCATGCGCCCGGCGTGCACCACGCGCCCGTTGTCCATGACGGCCACGCCGTCGCCCAGGCGGCGCGCGAAGTCCAGGTTCTGCTCGACCAGCAAGATGGTCGCGCCGCCGGCCTTGAGCTGCGCGAAGGCGTCGATCATGTTGTCGATGATGGCCGGCGCCAGGCCCTTGCTGGGCTCGTCCACGATCAGCAGGTCGCGCGGCTCGACGATGGCGCGCGCCACCGCCACCATCTGCTTTTGACCGCCCGAGAGCTTGCCGGCCGGGTGGTGCCAGAACTTTTCCACCGCCGGGAACAACCCGAAGATCCAGGCCAGCCGCTCGCCGTCCAGCTGCGCTGCGCGCTGCGCGCCGCGCGCGGCCAGCAGCAGGTTCTCCTGCACCGTGAGGTCGGCGAAGATGCCCATGTTCTCGGGCACGTAGGCGATGTTCTGGCGCGCGATCTGCGGCGTCGGCAGCTGCGTGATGTCCTGCCCGGCAAAGCGCACGCTGCCGCTGGAGGCGCGCCACAGGCCCAGGATGGTGCGCAGCGTGGTCGTCTTGCCCGCGCCGTTGCGCCCCAGCAGCAGCGTCAGCTCGCCACGCGGCACCGCCAGGTCCACGCCGTGCAGGATGTGGTAGGCGCCGATGTGCGTGTGCACGCCCTGCAGCTGCAGCAGGGGGGGTGGCAGGGGCTGCGTCATGCGGCCTCCTGCGCGCGCCGGCCCAGGTAGGCCTGCTGCACCACCGGCGAGGCGATCACCTCGGCGGGCTCGCCGTCGGCCACCAGCTGGCCGTTGGTCAGCACGATGATGCGGTCGGCCAGCTCGCGCACCACGTCCATCTTGTGCTCGACCAGCAAGATGGTCTTGCTCTTGTCCCGCTTGAGCTGGCGGATCAGCTCCAGGATCACCGGGGCCTCGTCGTGGCTCATGCCGGCCGTGGGTTCGTCGAACATGTAGACCTGCGGCGACAGCGCCATCAGCAGCGCCACCTCCAGCTTGCGCTGGTCGCCGTGCGCCAGGCTGGCCACGGTGCTGGCGGCGCGCGGGTGCAGGGCCACGGTCTCGAGCAGCTGGCCGGCGCGCTCGGTCAGCTGGCGGTGGTCGCTCCAGATGCTCCACAGGTTCAGGCCGCGCCGGTGCGCGCCGGCCTGCGCGGCCTGCACGGCCAGGCGCACGTTCTCCAGCACGCTCAGGGAGGGGAACAGGTTGGTCAGCTGAAAGGCCCGGCCCAGCCCGGCGCGCGTGCGGCTGGACGCCGGCAGGCCGGTCAGATCACGCCCGCCCAGCAGCACGCGCCCGGCGGTCGCCCTGAGCTGGCCGGAGATCAGGTTGAAATAGGTGGTCTTGCCCGCCCCGTTGGGCCCGACGATGGCCGTGAGCGTGCCGGGCGCGAAGCTGCAGCTCACGCCATCGACGGCCACATGGCCGCCGAAGCGGATGGTCAGGTTCTCGGTGACGAGCATGGTTTTAGGATGAAATCGCCCGCACGCCGGCGCCAATGGCCGGCATGTAGCTATCAAAAAGTGAGTCCGCGGGCCTTCAGCGCTTGTTGCGCACGGGCACCTGCATCTCTTGCGGCTTGATCTCGCGCACCAGCTCGGGCACGCCCCAGGCGAACGCCGGGTCGTCCTTGATGCGGAAGTGGTACATGCTCTGCATGGCCTGGTGGTCCTCGGCGCGGAAGGTCATCTTGCCCTTGGGCGTGTCGAAGCTCATGCCCTCCATGGTCCGGATGAGCTTGTTCGTGCCGGTCTCTCCATTCGTCGCCTTGAGGGCCGTGACCAGCGCCATGGCGGCCGAGAAGCCGCCGGCGGTGAAGAAGTCCGGCGGCGCCTTGTACTGCTTGTAGTGCATGGCCACCAGGGCGTCGTTCACCGGGTTCTTGGGGATGCCGAAGTAGTAGTAGGTGGCGCCCTCCATGCCGGGGAAGTTCTTGTAGGCGGCCATGGCCGGCAGGATGTTGCCGCCGGTGAAGACCTCGATGCCGTAGCGCTTCTTGAGGTCTTGCGCCGCCAGCGCGTTGAAGGGCGGCGTGCCGCCGGCCCAGATGACCTCGATGGCCTTGCGCCCGGGCTTGTCCTTGAGCACATCGACGATGCGCTGGATGCCGGCGGTGAAGTCGGTGGTGGTCTGCGGCAGGTATTCCTCGTGCACTATCTTTGCGTGCTTGAGCGCGTCCTTGAAGGCCTTGACGCCATCGCGCCCGAAGGCATAGTCCTGCGCCAGCGTGGCCACGGTGACGCCCTCCTTGTCCATGGCCACGGCGTTGCTGATGGCGTCCTGGCTGCTGTTGCGGCCGGTGCGGAAGATGTATTTGTTCCACTTGTCGCCGGTGATGGCGTCGGCCACGGCGGGCTCGACCAGCAGGATCTTCTTGTACTCCTCGGCCACCGGCAGCATGGCCAGCGCCACGCCCGAGGACGTGGGGCCGACGGCGATGTCGGCCTTGTCGTCGGAGTAGGCCGCGGCCAGCAGGCTCTTGCCCAGGTCAGGCTTGCCCTGGTCGTCGCGCTCCAGCACCACCAGCTTCTTGCCGGCCACGGCCATGGTGCCGCCGGTGGCGTAGTCCAGGCCCATCATCAGCCCGGCCTGGGTCTGCTTGCCGTAGGCCTCCAGCGGGCCGGTCTTGCTGTAGACGTGGGCGATGCGGATCTCGGATTGCGCAAAGGCGGGGGCGGACAGCGTGGCGGCGAGTGCTGCCAGGGCGACCAGGGTGCGGCGTTGCATGGCGGATGTCTCCTGTAGTGGTTGCAGGAGTCATTGCACGAACCATGCCAGCGCACCGGGCAGGCGCCACGCCGGGCCGCGGCGCGCGTCCAGGTGGGTGTGGCTGAATTTCAGGCAAATGGCGTGCCTGGAATTTGGACAATTGCCTGTTCAGTGATCAGGGTTTTCCAGCCGTTCGTACAGCGTGGCGCGGGCAATGCCCAGGGTGCGCGCGCTGGCCAGCTTGTTGCCGCCGTGGCGGCGCAGCGCGGCGGCGATGGCGCGCCGCTCCAGCTCGGCCACCTGCACGGCCAGCGGGCGCAGCAGGTGCTCGTCGCCGGCCGGGGCGTCGGCGGCGGTGCTGTCCAGGGGCGCGGCGGGCTCCAGGCCGCTCTCGCGCAGCACGCGCGCCAGCTGCGCCGCATCCAGGCTCTGGCTGTCGGCGCGCATGGCGACCTGCTCCAGCACGTTGCGCAGCTCGCGGATGTTGCCGCGCCAGGGCTGGCCGGCCAGCAGCGCCAGCGCGTCGGGCAGCAGCTCGGGCGGCGCATCGCCGCTGCGCAGCTGCAGGTCTTCGCACAGCGCCTCCACCAGCGCCGGGATGTCGCTGCGGCGCTCGCGCAGTGGCGGCACGCGCACGGGCAGCACATGCAGGCGGTAGAACAGGTCTTCGCGAAAGCGCCCCTCGCGCACCAGCGCGCCCAGGTCGCGCGAGGTGGCGGCGACCACGCGCACGTCAAAGGGCACCAGCTGGTTGCTGCCCAGCGGCTCAATCTCGCCCTCCTGCAGCGCGCGCAGCAGCTTGGCCTGCAGGCTTTGCGGCATGTCGCCGATCTCGTCCAGGAACAGCGTGCCGCCGTCGGCCAGCTTGAACTTGCCGTCGCGCCCGCGCCGGTCGGCGCCGGTATAGGCGCCGGGCGCCACGCCGAAGAACTCGGCCTCCAGCAGCGTGTCGGGAATGGCGGCGATGTTGACGCTCACGAACGGCGCGCCGGCGCGGCTGGACGCGGCGTGGATGGCGTGCGCCAGCAGCTCCTTGCCGGTGCCCGTCTCGCCCAGCAGCAGCACCGGGCTGCTGGACTGCGCGGCGCGCCGCGCCTGGCGCTTGACCTCGGCGGCCGCCGGGCTGGTGCCGATGAAGCTGGCGAAGGTGTACTTGGCGCGCCGCTGGCCGCTGGCGGGGGCGCCGTGCTGGGGGTGGCGCCGCTGCGCGGCCAGCTCGCGCCGCGCGTCGTCCAGGTCCTGCTGCATCTGCGCGAACTTGCTGATGAGCGGGCGCAGGGTGGTCTGGGGATGGTCGAAGAACACGATGCCGATCGCGCCGATGATGCCGCCGGCCTCGTCGCGCAGCGGGATGCGGCTGACCACGAAGGTGCCGGCGCGGTTGGTGAGCAGGTCGATCAGCTCGGGCTGGCCGGTCTGCAGCACGCGGCGCATCTGCGTGCCGGGGATGGCCTCCTCGACCATGTGCCCTACGAAGTCCTCCACCGAGCCCAGGCCCAGCGCGGGCAGGAAGCGCTGGTAGCTGTCGTTGACCCAGACGATGCGCCCGCTCTGGTCGATCAGGAACATGCCCTGGCTGATGCTGGAGAACAGCTCGAACATGGAGCGGGCGGCCAGCGCGTGGATGCCCTGGGCGTCCAGGGGAAGGGGGCTGGGGGGCGGGGTGGGGGGCATGGGGGGATCGTAGCGGGGGGCGGTGGCGGGCGGGTCGCGGGCGGCCCGCTCGCCTTGCCGTGCGGGGAAGAAAGCACGCTGCCCGCCGGGGCGAAGCCCCGGCCCCCGCAGCTAAAAACCAGCCGGCAGCCCCAATCGGGCAGCCTGCCGCTCAACGCTCACCGCTCCCCCAGCCGCAAAAAATGATCCAGCACATGGAAGTGGTCGTCATGGAACTGCTCCTCCAGCCCCGCCAGCCGCTCCACCGGCACCCACTGCGCCTCGCTGGCATCGTCGCCTCCGTGCACCTGCGGCAGCTCTCCCCCGTCCAGGTCGAAGAAATGCACGTGGCTGATGACCCTTCCGCGCTGGCTGCGCTGCGGGTGGTCGAACACCGCCACGCCGCGCAGCGCCGCGCGCAGCCGGGCCTCGGGGAGGGGGCAGTGCGTCTCCTCGGCCAGCTCGCGCAGGCAGGACTGCCACAGCGTCTCGTGCTGCTCGATGAAGCCGCCCGGCAGCGCCAGCAGGCCGCGCCCCGGCGCCTGCGCGCGCCGGATCAGCAGCACCTGGCCGGCGCAGCGCAGCAGCGCATCGACGGTGACGAACACCGGCGGGTAGGGCGCGCAGGCCCAGGCGGCGCGGTAGTCGCGCAGCATGCGCCACTCCTGCTGCAACGCGGCGTAGAGGGGCGTGCCGGCCGTGGCGCGCAGCAGCGCCAGGGTGGCGGGCGGCAGGCCGGGCGCCAGCGGCGCCAGCGCGGCGTCCAGCGCGCCGGGCGCGGCGCCCAGCCAGGCGTCGCGGATGCGCGTGGCGTCCATGCCGCCCTGGCGCGGCAGGCTGGCCAGCTGCCAGCCGGGGAACCACTCCAGGTAGCTGCTGCTGGCGTCCTTGAAGTGGCCCACCAGCGCCACCTGCGCGTGCGCCGGCGCGTAGGGCGCCACCGCCGCCTGCACGGCTGCGGCCCAGCGCGCCTGGTCGTAGTAGTCGCGCACCGGCAGCACCGTCAGGCGGGCGGCGTCGCCGGGCGCCAGGGCGCCCTGCAGCATGGCTGCGCGCTCCTGCCAGGTGAAGGGGTTGCGCGGCGTGCGCGCCTGGTGCGCCGAGCCGGCGATGACGACCACGCGCCGCGCCAGCGCCAGCGCGTGGTGCAGCAGCGCCAGGTGCCCGCTGTGCACGGGCTGGAAGCGGCCGATCAGGATGGCAAGGTCGTGCATGCGGGTTTTGCTATTCAAACAATAGCTATATATCGTTTATTGACGCCGGCAAGTGGGCTTTTTTGCCCGAAAACCGCTATTGCGAGGCCCTCAGCCATGCCGCGCGGCCACCGGCATCTGCCAGCCGCCGGCGCCGAATGGGCGCGGGCGCAGGCGCAGGCTGGGCGGGGCCTGGTGGCGCTTGTACTCGCTGCGCGCCATCAGCTCGCGCACGCGCTGCACCAGCGCGCGGCCTTCGGGGCTGTCCTCCTGCTGCTGCACGAAGGCGCGCGCCGCCTCGTACTGCGCGCGCGGCAGCAGCGGGCCTTCCACCAGGTACTTGAGCACCTCGTCCAGCACCGGGTAGGGCGGCAGGCTGTCGTCGTCGCGCTGGCCGGGCGCCAGCTCTGCCGACGGCGCCTTGTCGATCACCGCCTGCGGCACCAGTTCGCGCCCGGCCTGTGCGTTCAGGTGGCGCGCCAGCTCAAAGGCTTCGGTCTTGTACAGGTCGCCCAGCAGGCCCAGGCCGCCGTTGGTGTCGCCGTACAGCGTGCAGTAGCCCACGGCCACCTCGGACTTGTTGCCGGTGTTCAGCAGCAGGTGGCCGAAGGCGTTGGAGTACTCCATCAGCGTGGTGCCGCGGATGCGCGCCTGCACGTTCTCCAGCGCCAGGCCGGCCAGCGGCTGGCCGAAGCTGGTCTCGAACTGGCGCGCGCAGGCGGCCACCAGGTCGGCGATGGGGTGGCTCAGCAGCGTGATGCCCAGGTTGCGCGCCAGGGCCTGCGAATCGTCCACCGAGCCGGCGCTGGAAAAGCGCGAGGGCATGGTGATGCCGACCACGTTGGCGGCGCCCAGCGCCTCGGCGGCCAGCGCCAGGGTGAGTGCGCTGTCCAGTCCGCCCGAGCTGCCCACCAGCACCCTGGAAAAGCCGCAGCGGCGCGCGTAGTCCTGCAGGCCCAGCACGATCTGGCGGCGGTAGAACTCCATCGCGGGCAGGCCGTCTGCGGGCACGGCGCCCAGGGGCTGGCCCTGCGCGCCGCGCAGCTGGCCGGCATCGTCCAGCACCAGCGTGGGCGCGTCCTCCTGGAAGCGCCGGGCCTCGAAGACCACGCCCGCGCCGGGCAGCGCCGCCAGCGAGCCGCCGTCATACACCAGCGCGTCGTGCCCGCCGACCTGGGCCACGCTCAGCAGCGGCGCGGCGCAGCGCTGCGCCGCCTGCGCCAGCGCGGCGTGGCGCTGCGCGCGCCGGCCCAGGTAGCTGGAGCTGGCGTCGATGTGCAGCACCAGGTCGGGCGCGGCCTGCGCCACCGCGTCCAGCGCGGCGCCCGGGCCCCAGCCCTCGGCGCCGATCAGCAGGCCCACGCGCGCGTGCCCGAGCTGCAGCACGCGCGTGCCGTCGCCACTGCCGGGCACCAGGTGGCGGCGCTCGTCGAAGTCGCCCGCGGCGGGCAGCGCCTGGCGGTCGCAGGCCAGCAGCAGCTCGCCGCCGCGCAGCACCAGCAGGCTGTCGTGCAGCGCGCCGGCCGCTGCGCCTTGCGCGCGCGTGGGCGTGCCCAGCACCCAGTGCAGGCCGGGCAGGGCCGCGCTTTCGCGGCGCAAGAGCGCCAGCGCCGCGTCCACCCGGTCCATGAAGCCCCTCTCGCCCAGCAGGTCGGCCGGGTAGTAGCCGGTCAGGGCCATCTGTGCGAACGCGACCAGGTCAGCGCCCTGCGCGGCCGCCTGCCGCGCGGCGGCGAGCATGCGTTGGGCGTTGCCTTCGATGTCGCCCAGGGTCGGGTTGAGCTGGGCCAGGGTGATGCGGAGCATGGTGGATCAGGGGGTGAAGGGAAGGGAAATGGACATGGCGCGCGCGCCATGGCGGCATCGTCGCACAGCGCGGCACCCCTGGGCGCCACCGGGCCCGGGTAACGGCGCAGGCACCGGGGTCGGATCGGAGCCGATTGGCCACTGATCTTGGGGTTGTTGGAGTACATGGAGTGAATGTCAATCGATGGACAAAAAGCCATTGACACAAACTAATGCGCTCGCCTAACATGCGCAGCATCATCAAACATTTGGTTTCACTTCCACCAAGGAGCTCAGCCATGCAATTTCGAAGAGTCTTGATGGGTTCAGCTGCAGCCGCAGCGGCCCTGTTGGCGCAGGTGCCCGCGCATGCGTGGACGCAAAACGCGCACTACTGGGCCAGCGTCGGCGTCTTCAGCCGCTTCAACGTCGTGACGCGCGACGACTTCAGGGCCAAGAATTCGGACATGCAGTGCGGCTTCGCGGCGGGCGGCGATGCCTACCTGAAAGGCGGCTACAGCATCGGCAAGGCCGACGTGGTGCACCAGAACGCACCCGGCCGCCCGCAGCTGGGCATGCTGGTGTCGGGCAAGCTCGACTGGCGCGATTCGCCCAGCGGCAGCATCGACGGCGCTGTCATCCTGGGCAATGGCAGCAACGTGGACATCGCTCCCGACGCCAGGGTCACGCTCAAGCCCGGCAGCGCCGTGTTTGCCGCCAGCGGCAACGACCTGTTCACCGCCATCGCGCCCGAGCTGTGGGCCGGCTGGGGCAACGACACCGCCATCTGGGGCTACAACAGCCTGGACCCCCTGAACCACACCCCCGGGGCCACGGGGTGGACGGGCTACAGCCAGGTTCCGCTGGGCAGCGCCGTGCGCGCGGTGTTCGACTCCTACCTGGGCAACATGCAGGGCGGCCTGATGATCACGACCGCCAACGGCGAGACGACCGTGGACCGCTACCCAGGCAACCCGCGCGCCAACATCATGCTGGACGGCAAGAACTTCGGCCGCTGCGACATGCCGGGCAACAACGCCGGCAACTGCAATGCGTCCTACGGAACGGCAAACCCGCCGGCCAACTCGCAGCCCGGCGGCCGCCGCGCGGTCTATGTGTTCGACATCAACGCCAGCGACCTGTCCTCGGCCAACGAGGTGCGCCTGAAGAACACCCGCTGGACCGACGAGTTCGGCTCGCGCACCTGGAACGTGATCAAGGTGAAGGCCAACGGCCAGACCACGGTCCGGCTGCAGAACATGGGCCTGCAGGACTTCGCGGCCAACAACGACCACACCATCTGGGTGTTCGACGAGGCCATCACCCGCATCGAGCTGAGCGGCATCGGCGTGGAAGGCACCCTCTTCGCGCCCAAGGCGGCCGTCATCGCCAACAACGGCAACATCAACGGCTCCATCATCGCCAAGAGCTTCGACGGCACCATGGAAGGCCATTGCAAGCCGTTCGTGAACTACATCGACCCATGATGGGCGGCTGATGCGCCCCAGCAGGGCGCAGGAATGAAAAAAGGCAGGTGGTTCGCCCACCTGCCTTTTTTTGTGTGTATTGCCGCAGCGGCCGCCGTGCGACGCCGGCGCCTTACCTGAGCGCCTTGCGGGCGGCGCCCACGCCCAGCAGGGCCAGCACCACGAACACCACGGCCAGGGCCACGAAGATGAAGAACAGTATCTTGGCAATGCCGGCCGAGCCGGCGGCGATGCCGGTGAAGCCGAGCGCGCCGGCAATCAGCGAAATGATGGCAAAGATGATTGCGTACTTGAGCATGGTGCAGGGTCTCCTTGAGCGGTGGGCCGGCAGCGGGCGCTGCGGTGATGCCTAAGGTAAGCCCTGGTCGCTTGCGCCCTCGTCGGTCACCGAAGCTGCAGCGCGTAGGAGCGCGTTGACAACGCCGCCCCGGGCCCTACGCCCGCCGCTGCAGCGCGCCTGTTGGTGCGTACATCGCTGCGCGATATGAACTTCGCCCCAAAGCCCAGGGTTTGCCTGGCGGCAAACGCGGTGCTTACAGCCCCGCCGCTGCACGCAGCGCCTGCTTTGTGGTCTGCGTTCACATCGCTGCGCGATATGAACTTCGCCCCAAAGCCCAGGGTTTGCCTGGGCGGCAAACGCGGTGCTTACAGCCCCGCCGCTGCACGCAGCGCCTGGGCTTTGTCCGTCCTCTCCCAGGTGAACTCGGGTTCCTCGCGGCCGAAGTGGCCGTAGGCGGCGGTCTTGGCGTAGATCGGGCGCAGCAGGTCCAGCATCTGCACGATGCCCTTGGGCCGCAGGTCGAAGTGCTCGCGCACCAGCTCGGCGAGGCGCTCGTCGGGGAGGACGCCCGTGCCTTCGGTGTAGACCGTGATGTTCATCGGCCGCGCCACGCCGATGGCGTAGGCCACCTGGATCTGGCACTGGCGCGCCAGGCCGGCGGCGACGATGTTCTTGGCCACGTAGCGCGCGGCGTAGGCGGCCGAGCGGTCCACCTTGGTCGGGTCCTTGCCGCTGAAGGCGCCGCCGCCGTGCGGGCAGGCGCCGCCGTAGGTGTCCACGATGATCTTGCGCCCGGTGAGGCCGCAGTCGCCCTGCGGGCCGCCGATGACGAAGCGGCCGGTGGGGTTGATCAGGTACTTGGTGTCCTGCAGCCACGCCGAAGGCAGCACCGGCTTGATGATTTCCTCGATCACGGCCTCGACGAAGCTGGCCTTCATGGTCGTGGCGTTCTCGCTCTGGTCGGGGCTGTGCTGGGTGGACAGCACCACGGTGTCGATCGAGTGCGGCTTGCCATCCACGTAGCGCATGGTCACCTGGCTCTTGGCGTCCGGGCGCAGGAACGGCAGGCGGCCGTCCTTGCGCAGCTGCGCCTGGCGCTCGACCAGGCGGTGCGCGTAGTAGATCGGCGCGGGCATCAGCTCGGGCGTCTCGTCGCAGGCGTAGCCGAACATCAGGCCCTGGTCGCCGGCGCCGGTGTTCAGGTGGTCGTCCGAGGCGTGGTCCACGCCCTGGGCGATGTCGTTGCTTTGCTTGTCGTAGGCCACCAGCACCGCGCAGCCCTTGTGGTCGATGCCGTACTCGGTGTTGTCGTAGCCGATGCGCCGGATGGTGTCGCGCGCCACCTGGATGTAGTCCACGTGCGCGTTGGTCGTGATCTCGCCGGCCAGCACGACCAGGCCGGTGTTGGTCAGCGTCTCGGCTGCCACGCGCGAGCGTGGGTCCTGCGCGAGCAGGGCGTCGAGGATGGCATCCGAGATCTGGTCGGCCACCTTGTCGGGGTGGCCCTCGGAGACCGATTCGGACGTGAAGAGGAAGTCGTTCGCCATTTGAATAAACTCCGGTGATTGTGATCAGCAGCTTTGTTGGGCGTTGCCCTCAAGCCCGGCGGGAGCTTCATGGCGAACGCTTTAGCAGTTGTGTTTAACGTCGCCCTGCAAGTTGCTCATTTAACTCGGCGACAGTCCGCCATTTTAATGCCATCCCTGTTCCGTCTCCTTGCGGCGCTGCCCCTGCCCCTGTTGCACGCGCTGGGCGCAGCCCTGGGCTGGCTGGCATTCCTGGCCTCGCCCACCTACCGGCGCCGCTTCCTGGCCAATGCGGCGCAGGCCGGCTACAGCTTCTGCCAGGTGCGCGCGGCCGTGGCGCATGCCGGGCGCATGGTGGCCGAGGCGCCGCGCCTGTGGCTGCGCCCGCAGCTGCCGCGCTGCGAGGTGCTGGGCGCCGAGTGCGTCGAGCAGGCCTGGGGCCAGGGGCGCGGCATCGTGTTCCTCACGCCGCACATTGGCTGCTTCGAGATGTCCATCCAGGAGGGCGCGCGCCGCTGGTCTGGCGCGCACGGGCCGTTCACCATCCTGTACCGGCCGGCGCGCCAGCCCTGGCTGGCGCAGTTCATGCGCACGGCGCGCAGCCGGGGCGGCATCGCCGCCGTGCCCACCACGCTCAACGGCGTGCGCCAGATGCTCAAGGCGCTGCGCAGCGGCCAGGCCGTGGGCCTGCTGCCCGACCAGGTGCCGCCGCAGGGCCTGGGCCTGTGGTCGCCGTTCTTCGGCCGCCAGGCCTACACCATGACGCTGGCCGCGCGCCTGGTGCAGCAGACCGGGGCGGCCGTGGTGCTGGCGCGCTGCGAGCGCCTGGCCTGGGGACGCGGCTACCGGCTGCACCTGCAGCGCCTGCAGGAGCCGCTGGCCAGCGAGCTGGAGCCGGCGGTGCGCCAGATCAATGCCGCGATGGAGGAGTTGATCCGCCACAGCCCGCAGCAATACCTGTGGGGCTACGCGCGCTACAAGCAGCCGCGCGGCACGCCGCCCGCACCAGGAGCCGCAGCGTGATGGCGCGCCTGGGCATCGCCCTGTTGAACCTGCTGGGGCGGCTGCCGCTGCCGCTGCTGCGCGCGCTGGGCGCGCTCATCGGCCGGGTGCTGTTCGTGCTGGCACGGCCGCGCCGGCGGGTGGCGCTGCGCAACCTGGAGCTGTGCTTTCCCGAGATCGATGCGGCGCAGCGCCGCCTCTGGGCGCGCCAGTCCTTCGAGGTGTTTTGCCAGACCTTCCTGGACCGGGGCTGGCTGTGGTCGGGCTCCGAGGCGCTCGTGCGCAGCCGCGTCAGGCTCAGCGGCGCGCTGCATGAGCTGGAGGGCGACACGCCGACCATCGTGTTTGCGCCGCACTTCTACGGCATGGACGCGGGCGGCCTGGCGCTGCCCCTGAACACCACGCGCGAGTTCACCTCGATCTTCGCCACCCACCCCAATGCGGTGCTGGACGCGTGGTTCATGGCCGGGCGCCAGCGCTTTGGCCGCGTGCGCATGCTCAACCGGGCCGATGGCGTCAAGCCCATCATTTCCTGCGTCAGGAAGGGCGGTCTGCTGTACCTGCTGCCCGACATGGACTACGGGCCGGGCGACTCGGTGTTCGTGCCTTTCTTTGCGGTGCCGCAGGTGGCCACCATCCCGTCGCTGTCGCGCTTTGCGCGCCTGGGCAAGGCCAAGGTGGTGGCGCTGTACAGCCGCATGACGCCGCAGGGCTACGAGGCCGTGCTTACCCCGGCCTGGGAGCATTTCCCCAGCGACGACGCGGTGGCCGACACGGCGCGCATGAACCGCGAGCTGGAGGCGGCCATCCGCCGCATTCCGGCGCAGTACTACTGGGTACACCGGCGCTTCAAGACGCGCCCGCAGGGCCAGGCGCCGCTTTATTGACCGGATTGGGTTCAATCGGGCGGTTGCCGGCGCCGGCAGGCGTCATGCAGCTATCAAATAGATAGCTCGCCGGCCAGCAGCCCGGCCAGCGCCTGGCGCACCAGCTGCGGCTGCTCGTGCACGATCCAGTGGCTGGCGCCCGGCACCGGGCGCACCTGCAGGCGCGGCACCCAGTCGGCCAGGCCATCCAGCAGCGCGGGCAGCAGGGCCGGGTCCTGCAGGCCCCACAGCACCAGGGTCGGCACCGGCACCCTGAGCAGTTCCGGGGGCAGCTGCACGGGCCCGGCGCCGGCTGCGGGCGGGCGCAGCGGGCTGGCGCGGTAGTAGTTGCAGGGGCCGGCGAGGCCGGCGTCCCACAGGGCGTGGTAGTGCTGGCGCAGCGCGGGCGTGAGCCAGCCGGGCGCGCGGCCGTCGGGCTGGGCGAAGAAGCCCTCCAGGCGGCGAAATCCGTCCTCGGCCAGCAGCGCCGGGGCGTCCGGGCGGCACAGGAAATGCATGTAGGCGCTGGCGCGCTGCTGCGCCGGGTTGCATTGCAGCTCGCGCAGGAAGGCGCCCGGGTGCGGTGCGTTCAGGATCATCAGCCGCTGCACCAGCCCGGGGTGCAGCGCAGCCAGGTTCCAGGCCAGCGCGCCGCCCCAGTCGTGCGCCACCACGGCAGCGGCGCCGCTGCCGTCCGCGCCGGCCTCGGCGGCGATCAGTGCCGCCAGGTCCTGCACCAGTGGCCGGGCGCGGTAGTCGCGCTCATCGGCCGGCGCGCTGGAGGGCGCGTAGCCGCGCAGGTAGGGCGCCACGCAGCGCCAGCCGCCGTGGGCGGGGTCGCAGAAATGCTCCAGCAGCGCATCCCAGACGAAGGCGCCCTCGGGGAAGCCGTGCAGGAACAGCAGCAGCGGCCGCCCCGGCGCGCCGGCCACGCGGCAATGCAGGTCTATGCCCTGGGGCAGCGAGTGGACGAGCGACTGGATGGCCATGGGCAGGGCGCTTTCTGGAATGCTATGTTTTCAGTAGCTGGATGCCAGCCGTCGGCGCCGGCTCAGGCTTGATCGGGCTCTGAAGTGGGGCCTGCGGGGTCTGCGGGGGCGTCCGGCGCGCCCTCGGCAGCGGCCGGGTGCGCCCACTGCCACAGCAGCTGCGACACCTCGTCCACGCCCTGGCGCTTCAGGGCGGAAAACAGCCGCACCTCGCCGCCGCCGGCCTGCAGCCGGGTGATGGACAGCGCCTTGGCCTGCTCGGAGCGGGTGAGCTTGTCGGCCTTGGTCAGCAGCACCAGGAACTTCAGGCCGTCCGCGACACGCGGGCGCAGTGCGTCGAGCAGGGCTTCGTCCAGCTCGGTCAGGCCCAGGCGCGGGTCGCACAGCAGCACGATGGCCGTCAGGCTTTCGCGGCTCACCAGGTAGTTCAGCATCACGCGCTGCCAGCGCAACTTGTCCTCGCGCGAGACGGCGGCGTAGCCGTAGCCGGGCAGGTCGGCGAGCACGGCGTCGGTCTCGCCCTGGCGGCCCAGCGCGAACAGGTTGATGTGCTGGGTGCGGCCGGGCTTCTTGGAGGCGAACGCCAGCTGGCGCTGCTGCGTCAGGGTGTTGATGCAGGTGGACTTGCCGGCGTTGGAGCGGCCGACGAAGGCGATCTCCGGCACGGCGATGGTGGGCAGCTGATGCAACTGGGCGGCGGTGGTCAGGAAACGCGCGGTGTGCATCCAGCCCAGGGTGGCCTTGGCATCAGGCACGGGCGTGGCGGAGGGGTTCGTCATCGGGGGCGGGTCAGTCGCAGGCACAAGGGGCAGCACGGGGCTGCGGCGAGGTGCATTGTAGAATCGCGGGGTTTTTGCGCCCTTCACACAAGAATCAGCCCACGATATGAAGTTGCTCGCCTCCTTGCTGACGGCTGCCGTGCTTGCAGCCCCCGTCCTTCCGGCCGTCGCTGCGGACGCTGCGGCCCCCGCACCGGCTGCGGCGAAGGCGCCGGCCAAGCCCGACCTGGCCCAGGGCGAGGCCAAGTACGGCACCGTGTGCGTCGCCTGCCACGCCGCCGACGGCAACTCCACCATTGCCGCCAACCCCAAGCTGGCGCAGCAGCACCCCGAGTACCTGGTCAAACAGCTGCAGGAGTTCAAGGCCGGCAAGCGCACCAGCGCCGTCATGCAGGGCTTCGCCTCCATGCTGACCGAGCAGGACATGCGCAACGTCGCCTGGTGGCTGGCCTCCAAGCCCGCCAAGGAAGGCTTTGCCAAGGACAAGGACCTGGTCGCCCTGGGCGAGCGCATCTACCGCGGCGGCGTGCAGGAGCGCAACATCGCCGCCTGCGCCGGCTGCCACAGCCCCAATGGCGCCGGCATCCCTGCGCAATACCCGCGCCTGGCCGGCCAGCACGCCGACTACACCGCCCTGCAGCTCAACGAGTTCCGCGCCGGCAAACGTGGCAACAGCGCGCAGATGATCGACGTGGCGGCCAAGCTGAACGACCGCGAGATCCGCGCAGTCTCCGACTACATCGCCGGGCTGCGCTGAGCAGCGCCGGCAATCACGCCAGGCCAATAGGGGTGTCCGCCTGCGGGCGGGAACCACCGGCCGATAATGCCACCCAAGACGGGCGGGCCATCCCGATTGGATGGCCCGCCCTTTTTGCACGTGGGCTTCCCGCAGCCCCCACCTGAGTGCCACCAGCGCCTGCCTTCCCCATGACCGACACCTCCACCGCAGCGCCCCCCGCCCCGCGTACGCCGGCGCTGCGCCCGCTGGCCGAGCTGCTGGCATCGATGCGGTTCGCCATCGCCTTGCTGACGGTGATCTGCATCGCCTCGGTCATCGGCACGGTGTTGAAGCAGCACGAGCCGGTGAACAACTACGTGAACCAGTTCGGCCCGTTCTGGGCCGATCTGTTCCTGGCGCTCAAGCTGAACGCCGTCTACAGCGCCTGGTGGTTCCTGCTGATCCTGGCGTTCCTGGTCATCAGCACCTCGCTGTGCATTGCACGCCACGCACCCAAGTATCTGGCCGACATCCGCAACTACAAGGAAAACATCCGCGAAAGGAGCCTGCAGGCCTTCGGCATGAAGGCCGCCGGCACGCTGGCCGGCGAGGCGCCGCAGGCCGCCGCCGCGCGCATCGGCCAGCAGCTGCTGCACCGCGGCTGGAAGGTGCGCGTGCAGGAGCGCCAAACGGACGCCGGCGCCGGCTTCATGGTCGCCGCCAAGGCCGGCGCGGCGCACAAGCTCGGCTACATCGCCGCGCACAGTGCCATCGTGCTGATCTGCCTGGGGGGGCTGCTGGACGGCGACTTGATCGTGCGCGCGCAGATGTGGCTGGGCGGCAAGACGCCCTATGCCGGCGGCGGGCTGATCTCGGAAGTCGCGCCCGAGCACTGGCTGAGCACGCGCAACCCGACGTTCCGCGGCAACCTGTTGGTCTCCGAGGGCGCGCAGTCCAGCACCGCCATCCTGAGCCAGTCCGACGGCATCTTGCTGCAGGAGCTGCCGTTCTCGGTGGAGCTGAAGAAATTCATCGTCGAGCACTACTCGACCGGCATGCCCAAGCTGTTCGCCAGCGAGGTCGTCATCCACGACAAGGAGACCGGCGCCGCCACGCCCGCGCGCATCGAGGTCAACCATCCGGCCAGCTACCGCGGCGTGGAGATCTACCAATCCAGCTTCGACGATGGCGGCTCGCAGGTCCAGCTGCGCGCGCGGCCCCTGGTGCCGGGGGTGGCGCCCTTCGAGGTGCAGGGCGTGATCGGCAGCTCCACGGCGCTGGCCGGCAAGCTGCCCGGTGCGACGACGCTGGAATTTTCCGCGCTGCGCGTGCTGAATGTGGAAAACATGGGCGACGAGGGCGCCAGGGGCTCGGGCGCGGACGTGCGCCGCGTGGACCTGCGCGGCGCCATCGAATCGCGACTGGGTGCGGGCAACAAGACCGTGACGAAGCGCGAGCTGAAGAACATCGGCCCCAGCATCAGCTACAAGCTGCGCGATGCCGCCGGCCAGGCGCGCGAGTTCAACAACTACATGCTGCCCGTGGACATGGGCGACGGCCAGCGGCCGGTGTACCTGCTGGGCGTGCGCGAGACGCCGGCCGATCCGTTCCGCTACCTGCGCGTGCCGATCGACAGCGAGGGCGGCATGGAGGGCTTCCTGCGCCTGCGCCTGGCGCTGGCCGATCCGCTCGTGCGCGAAGCTGCGGTGCGCCGCTACGCCGCCATCGCGGTGGACGCCGCGCGCCCCGAGCTGGCCGAGCAGCTGGCGCTGTCGGCCACGCGCGCGCTGGCCCTGTTCGCCGGCACGCAAACCGACGCCCAGGGGCGCGGCAACGGCGGCCTGCAGGCGGTGTCGCAGTTCATCGAGGCCAACGTGCCCGAGGCCGAGCGCGAGCGCGCCGGCGAGGTGCTGGTGCGCATCCTGAACGGCGCGCTGTTCGAGCTGGCGCAGCTCACGCGCACCCAGGCGGGCCTGGCGCCGCTGCCGCTGGACGAGAACACGCGCGCTTTCATGACGCAGGCCGTGCTGTCCTTGAGCGACGCGCAGGCCTACCCGGCGCCGGTGGTGCTGCAGCTGGCGGATTTCAACCAGGTGCAGGCCAGCGTCTTCCAGGTGGCGCGCGCGCCCGGCAAGAACGTGGTCTATCTGGGCTGCGCCTTGCTGATCCTGGGCGTGTTCGGCATGCTGTACGTGCGCGACCGGCGCCTGTGGGTCTGGCTCAAGCCCGCCGAGGGCGGCGGCGCGCACGCCACCATGGCCATGTCCAGCAACCGCAAGGTGCTGGACAACGGGCGCGAATTCGCCCAGCTCACCACTGAAGTCCTTGGCACGCCCGCTGACGGAGGCCCCCCGCGATGAACACCGCTACCACCACCACCCCCACGACCACCTACACGCTGAGCGAGGGCTATTTCGCCCGGCGCAACTGGCTGGACTGGCTGTTTGCCCTGGTGGTGGCGGCCGGCGGCCTGTTCGCGCTGCAGCGCTACGGCGCGCACATGGACGTGTACGAGAAAGGCATCCTGCTGGCCGCCATCCCCGCGCTGGTCTGGCTGGGCTGGTTCTGGCGGCCGCTTTTGTGGCTGATGGTGGCGGTGGCGGCGCTGTCGCTCGGCGCCATCGGGCTGTACCAGGGCGACGCGGGCGGCGAGCTGGCGCGCGCCGACCGGGTGTTCTTGCTCAAGTACTTTTTATCCAGCCAGTCGGCCATCCTGTGGATGAGCATGCTGTTCTTCATGAGCACGGCGTTCTACTGGATCGGCATGTTCGCCGGCGGCGAGCGCCAGACGCTGATGCGCATCGGCTCGCGCGTGGCCTGGGTGGCCGTGACGCTGGCGCTGGTGGGCACCATGGTGCGCTGGTACGAGAGCTACCAGATCGCCCCCGACATCGGCCACATCCCGGTGAGCAACCTGTACGAAGTGTTCGTCATGTTCTGCTGGATGACGGCCACGTTCTACCTCTACTACGAGCGCCAGTACGGCACGCGCGCCCTGGGCGGCTTCGTGATGCTGGTGGTGAGCGCCGCCGTGGGCTTTTTGCTCTGGTACACGGTGGTGCGCGAGGCGCACGAGATCCAGCCCCTGGTGCCCGCGCTCAAGAGCTGGTGGATGAAGCTGCACGTGCCGGCCAACTTCATCGGCTACGGCACCTTCGCGCTGGCCGCCATGGTGGCGTTCGCCTACCTCATCAAGCAGCAGGCCGGCGAGACGCGCTGGTACAAGCTCGCGCCGCTGTGGCTGCTCGGCATCGTGCTGTGCTTCGAGCCGCTGGCCTTCCGCCAGGAGCTGGCCACCGGCAGCAGCTACTGGATGGTGTACTTCGGCATCTCGGCGCTGATCGTGGGCGGCATCCTTTTCGGCCGCCGGCGCATCGCTGCGCAGCTGCCGGCCCTCGAGGTGCTGGACGACGTCATGTACAAGTCCATCGCCGTGGGCTTTGCCTTCTTCACCATCGCCACCGTGCTGGGCGCCCTGTGGGCCGCCGAGGCCTGGGGCGGCTACTGGAGCTGGGACCCCAAGGAGACCTGGGCGCTGATCGTCTGGCTGAACTACGCCGCCTGGCTGCACATGCGCATGGTCAAGGGCCTGCGCGGCACCCTGTCAGCCTGGTGGGCGCTGGGCGGGCTGGCGGTGACGACGTTTGCCTTCCTGGGCGTGAACATGTTCCTGAGCGGGCTGCACAGCTACGGGACGCTGTGAGTAAGGGCCGCCTGCGCGCGGTACAGCCGGTTGGTTCAACGAAAGCGGGTCCGCATGGGGCATCGAGAGGGAGTGGAAGAAATGCGGAGTCGGCTGAGAAACTGGCGAGTAGCGGGAGCGGCCTCGATGCGCCAGGCACTGGCGGCGGGGCTGCTGGTCGTGTTGGGGCTTGGGCTGGCGCCGCTGGCGCAGGCCCAGAGCGCATGGAGCCTGCTGGCGCCCGTGCCGACGGGGACGGCCAGCAACCCTGCCCCTCGCCTCTCGGCCTTCGCGCTGGACCCCTCAACCCCCAATGCCATGTATGTCGGCACCGATCGCGGGATCTACAAAAGCGCCGATGGCGGAGTCTCCTGGATGGCGATCAACCAGGGCTTGCCCGCCGGCCCCAGTGCTGTAAATGCCCTTGTGGCCCATCCGTCCGCGCAGGGCACGCTGTATGCGGCCGTGCAGGGCCAGCTGTACCGCAGCGTCGATAGCGGCGCGTCCTGGAACGCATCCCGGAGCAGCACCCTGCCGCTGCCCGGCGGCGCTGGCGCGCCGGTTCACCTAACCCAATCCATCTACAACCTGGCGACGAATCCCGCCACGCCAGGCGTCCTCTATGCCGCCACTTGGGATAACCGGGCGTTCGAGAGCCACGACGGTGGCGACTCATGGATGCCGGTGGCAAACACTGGCGTGCTGGGATGGCTTGGCTCCTCCCCTTGGGGCCGACACACCGTGACGTGGGACCCGGCCGTGCCGGGAACAGCATATTTGACGCGAAGCGTGCCCAGCGTTAATTTCGCCGGCGCCTGCGTGGTGTTCAAGACCACCGACGACGGTGCTTCCTGGAAAGAAGTGTTGAATCGGTGGTTCCATTGGGCGGACCGGGGAGGCGCTTGTGGTCTGGCGTTGGACCCCAAGGCCCCGGGCACGTTGTATGCGATCGCCGGCACCAGCGTGCTCAAAAGCAGCGACAGCGCGGCGTCCTGGATCGAACTCAATGGCGACGTGCCGGCCGTCAATCGCCTGGGGATCGTAGGGATGTCCTGGTCGGTGGACCCCTTCGTGACGCTGAGCTTCGACGCGCGTACGCGCACGCTCTACGCGCAGGGAGACACCCTGTACAAGTTCAATCTCGACGGCATCACGGCGGCACACTTGCCCGCTTCAGGCGAGCCGCAATCCTTTGCCTTGCCGGGCGGGGGCAGCATCACTGCAAGCGCGCGCCAGGCGGGCACCCAGGGGCGCGTGGTGCGCACGGAGTCCGGCGCGCTTGCAGCCGAGGTGCTGACCGGCAGCGCGCTGCTGCAGCACAGCACCTCGGGCCAGCCGCTGGCGGCCCTGTCGCGCAAGGGCGGCATGACGGTGCTCACCCCCAGCTGCTCCGCGGCGCGGATGGTGGTCACTGTCACCGGCGATACGCGGACGGCCCTGTCCGAGGGCTGCGCCGTGGCCCTGAGCGGCGCCGGCGACGCTCAACCTCTGCCCACGCAGGGGGTGACGGTACCGCAAGGCGGCCTGCGCGCCGAGGACATGCAGCTGTTCGTCACCGACCGGGCCGGCTATTTGCCACTCGCGTATCGCTCGGTACTGGCCCGCATCAGCTTGGCCGGGCTGCCAGCTGGCGCGCAGCATTTCAACGTCTATGTGCTGGCCCTGCTGCCTCCTCATGTGACCGGCCTGCCCAACGCGGTTTTCGTCCAGAAGTTGCCCACGGGTATGTGGCGCGTGATGGACGGGCCCATGCTGCCGCTGCTGTCGCAGGTGGCCGTGCCGGCCGCCGGCGGGCAGTTGGTGGTCGAGGTGCTGCGCGACATGAACCTGCGGGACATGCACGGCGTGGAGCTGTACATCGGCTACGGAACGGACTCGCAGGAAATGCTGCAGGCGCAGCGTTATCGGGCGCTGTACGTGAATCCCTGACGGGCGCTGGCCGGACAGCAGCGCCCAAGCCCCGCTGCCGGCAGGGACGCGCGTCCTGCGGCAGACTGGCGCCTTCGCCCAGGAGCCCGCCATGCTGATCCATACCCGACACGACCCTGCCTGCACGCCGCCGGCCAGCGAGATCACCCCGCGCGCCGTCTACGACAGCCGCCGCGCGCTGCTGCGCCAGCTGGCCGGCGGCGCGGCCGGCGCGGCGATGGCCAGCTGGGCCGGGCGCAGCGCGCTGGCTGCGGACGCGCCGCTGTTCACCCCGGCCGGCAAGCTGGCGGCGCTGCCCGCGCGCCGCTCGGCCGTGGCGGGCGCGGTGACGATGGAAAAGCCCACCGACTACCAGGACGCGACCACGTACAACAACTTCTACGAGTTCGGCACCGACAAGGGCGACCCGGCCCGCAACGCCGCCACGCTCAAGACCCGGCCCTGGACGGTGGCCGTGGAAGGCCTGGTGAACAAGCCGCGCAGCTTCGACATCGACGAGCTCTTGAAGCTCTCCCCGCAGGAAGAGCGCATCTACCGGCTGCGCTGCGTGGAGGGCTGGTCCATGGTCATCCCGTGGGTGGGCTACTCACTGGCCGAACTCATCCGCCGGGTCGAGCCGCAGGGCAGCGCGAAATATGTCGAGTTCGTCACGCTGGCCGACAAGGCCACCATGCCCGGCGTGGGCTCGCGCGTGCTGGACTGGCCCTACACGGAAGGACTGCGCCTGGACGAGGCGATGCACCCGCTGACCCTGCTCGCCTTCGGCATGTACGGCGAGGTGCTGCCCAACCAGAACGGCGCGCCGGTGCGCCTGGTCGTGCCGTGGAAGTACGGCTTCAAGAGCGCCAAGAGCATCGTCCGCATCCGCTTCACCGACAAGGAGCCGGGCACCGCCTGGAACAAGGCGGCGAAGAACGAGTACGGCTTCTATTCCAACGTGAACCCGGATGTGGACCACCCGCGCTGGAGCCAGGCCACCGAGCGGCGCATCGGCGAGGGCGGGCTGTTCGCCAAGCGGCGCAAGACGCTGCTGTTCAACGGCTACGAGGCGCAGGTCGGCCAGCTGTACGCCGGCATGGACCTGAAGAAGTTCTATTGATGGCGCGCGCGCCGCAGCATGGCGCGTGGCTGCTGCGCCCCTGGGCCAAGCCGCTCGCGTTCGCGCTGTGCCTGGCGCCGCTGGCCTGGCTGGTCTTTGGCGCGGCCGCCGATCGCCTGGGCGCCAACCCGGCCGAGGCGCTGATCCGCGCGCTGGGCGACTGGACGCTGCGCATGCTGTGCCTGACGCTGGCGGTGACGCCTGCGCGCCTGGCTTTCGGCCTCGCGCCGCTGGCGCGCTACCGCCGCATGCTGGGGCTGTTCACCTTCTTCTATGCGCTCATGCACCTGCTGGCCTACGCCGTGTTCGACATGGGGCTGGACGCCGGCGAGATCGCGCGCGACGTGGCCAAGCGGCCCTTCATCCTGGTCGGCATGGGCGCCTTCGCGCTGCTGCTGGTGCTGGCCGCGACCTCGTTCAACCGCGCCATGCGCTGGCTGGGCGGCAAGCGCTGGCAGCGCCTGCACCGCGCCGTGTACGCGGTGGCGGCGCTGGCCATCCTGCATTTCTGGTGGATGCGCGCGGGCAAGAACAACTTTGCCGAGGTGTGGGTCTATGGCGCCATCCTGGCGCTGCTGCTGCTGGCTCGGCCCGTGCTGCGGCGAACCGGGTCGCTATTGAAAATATAGCTAGAGGCCGGCTATCCACGCCGGCCTGGGGCCGATTTGGCTCAAAACCGGCCGCTGGAGGCCCTCAACCGGCGCGCACCGCGTGCGTGGCCGGGTCGATGCGCGCGCCGGGGATCTGGTAGGCACGCTCGTCGAACAGGTCCACGCCGCAGGCCAGGCCGTCCAGCCAGTCGTAGAAGTCGCTGATCGCCTGGGCGCCCACGATGGGCGCGCCGTGCTGCGGCACCAGCATGGCCACATCCAGCTGGCGCGCCATGCGCGTCCACAGCCTGAGGATCTTGTTGCTGACCATGTAGCGGCGGTGAAAGCCCTCCATGCGCGCGATGTGGGGCGCGAGGTCGGTGACCGGCACGCGCGCCTCGGCGCCGCTGGTCATGGACACGCCCAGGTCGCCGGTGAACAGGATGCGGCTGATGGGGTCGTAGAAGTGGAAGTTGCCCTCCGAGTGCATGAAGTGCGCGGGCAGCAGCACCAGCTCGCTGCGCCCCAGCGGCAGGCGGGCGCCGGCGTCGGGCACGCCGATGATGCGGCCCTCGGTCTTGCCGGCCTTGGTGAAATGCGGCACGAAGCGCTCCCACACGCGCGAGATGACCAGCTTGGCCGAGGTGCTGGTCAGCCAGCGGTCCAGCGAGGCGATGATGTCGGGGTCGGCGTGCGAGGCCAGCAGGTAGGACAGCCGCTGCGGCGCGAAATGCCGGCCCATGGCCATGAACAGCTCGTTGAACGCCAGCGTGCCGCCCGGGTCGATGATGGCGCCGGTGTCCCCATCGACGATCAGGAACTGGTTGGCCTGCACCGCCTGGCCGTCCTCCTCGACCAGGTCGGTGAACATCAGGCAGGCGTGCTGCGGGTCGCGGTACAGCTCCAGGGGTTGCATGGGACGGGGCTTCGGGGAGTGGAAACCCGCGAGTATTCCCGCCCCCGGCGCGCACCCGCCCTATGGTCAAGCGTTCAGGTCGGGTAATCGCTCATTGCGAAACAGCTCGCTGATGCCCTCGCGCGCGCGGATGACGTGCGCGCTGCCGCCGTCCACCAGCACCTCGGCCGGGCGCGGGCGGCTGTTGTAGGTGCTGCCCATGGCGGCGCAGTAGGCGCCGGCGGACAGCACCGCCAGCAGCTCGCCGGGCTGCACGGCCAGCTGCCGGTCGCGCCCCAGCCAGTCGCCGCTCTCGCACACCGGGCCGACCACGTCGTAGGTGGTCGCCTCGCGCCCGGCGGGTGGCATCTGCAGCGGCACGATGGCGTGCCAGGCCTGGTACATGGCCGGGCGCGGCAGGTCGTTCATGGCGGCATCGACGATGCAGAAGTTCTTGTGCTCGCCGGGCTTGCAGTACAGCACCTCGGTCAGGCACACGCCGGCGTTGCCCACCAGCGAGCGGCCGGGCTCGATCAGGATCTGGCGCTGGCCGTAGCCGCGCGCGTCCAGCCGCGCCAGCAGCGTGGCCCACAGCGCGTCGGCGGCTGGGGGCGTGTCGCCGCCGTAGTCGATCCCCAGGCCGCCGCCGAAGTCCAGGTGCTGGATAGGGATGCCGGCCGCCTCGATGGCGTCCACCAGGTCCAGCATGCGCTCCAGCGCGTCCACGTAGGGCGTCTGCTCGGTGATCTGCGAGCCGATGTGGAAGTCGATGCCGATCACGCGCAGCCCCGGCAGCTGCGCCGCGCGCTGGTAGGCCGCCAGCGTGGCTTCGTGCGCGATGCCGAACTTGTTGCCCTTCAGCCCCGTGGAGATGTAGGGGTGCGTCTTGGGGTCCACGTTGGGGTTGATGCGGATGCTCACGGGCGCGCGCAGGCCCATGCCGGCGGCCACGTCGCTCAGCACCTCCAGCTCGGGCTCGCTCTCCACGTTGAAGCACTTGATGCCGGCTTCCAGCGCCTGGCGCATCTCGGCGCGCGTCTTGCCCACGCCGGAGAAGATGACCTTGGCCGGGTCGCCGCCGGCGGCCTGCACGCGCGCCAGCTCGCCGCCGGAGACGATGTCGAAGCCGCAGCCTGCGCGGGCGAACAGCTGCAGCACGGCCAGCGACGAATTGGCCTTCATGGCGTAGCAGACCAGCGCGCACCGCCCGGCCAGGCCGCGCTGGTAGGCGGCCAGCGCAGCCAGCATGGCGGCCCTGGAATAGACGTACAGGGGCGTGCCGTGCTCGTGCGCCAGTTCGGACAGGCGGCAGTCCTCCAGGTACAGGGCGTCGCCCTGGTAGTGCAGTTGGGGCTGGCCGGGCAGGGGGGAGGGGATCATGGACGGGTGGAGGTGGTGGAAGCAGGAGGGGCTGGCGCAGCAGCGGCAGGCGCCGGCGGCAGGGTTTGCGGCAGGCTGGCGCGCTGCGCTGCAGCGGGCCCGGTGGGCAGGTACAGCGGCCCGCGCTGCCCGCAGCCGGCCAGGGGGGCCAGCACGGCTGCGGCTGCAAGGGTGCTGACTAAAATGCGGCGGCCTTTGAACATCTGCAAATTGTAGTAATGACCGACCTGGAATTCATGGACCGCGCCGAGCTGCTGCTGGCGGCGCTGGAAAGCGGCTGCGACCGGATCAGCGAGCAGACCGACTGCGACCTGGACAGCCAGCGCAGCGGCGGCATGGTCACCATCACCTTCGCCAACGCCAGCCAGATCATTGTGAACCTGCAAAAGCCGCTGCATGAGGTCTGGCTGGCGGCGCGCTCGGGCGGCTACCACTACCGCTTCGATGGCGCGCAGTGGCTGGACAGCAAGACCGGCAGCGAATTCTTCGCCGACCTCAGCCGCAACGCCAGCGCCCAGGCCGGCGAGGCCTTGCAGTTCACGGCCTGAGGGCGGCGCCGCCAGCCGGCTAGCGGAACAGGTCAAGGATGCGGTTGCGCTCCTCGGAAGGGGGCGCGGGCGTGGGCGCAGGGCCCGCGCCGGGTGATTCGCCCGAGGCCGCGCCGGCCTCCAGGCCCACGCTGGACACGCCGCCGCTGCGCGCGTACTCGTCGTAGTACCACTCGCCGCCCACGTTCACCACGCCCGGCGGCACCGTGGGCTCGCTGACCGGCACGCCCTTCAAGGCCTTTTCCATGAAGCTGATCCAGATCGGCAGCGACAGGCCGCCGCCGGTCTCGCGGCTGCCCAGGTTGCGCGGCGTGTCGTAGCCCATCCAGACGACAGCCGCCACCGTGGGCTGGAAGCCCGCGAACCAGGCGTCCACCGAGTCGTTGGTGGTGCCGGTCTTGCCGTACAGGTCGGGGCGCTTGAGCGTCGCCTGCGCGCGCGCGGCGGTGCCCGAGCGCGCCACCTCCTGCAGCATGCTGTCCATGACGAAGGCGTTGCGCGCGTCGATGGCGCGCGGGTTGGCGTCCAGCGCCGGCGGCTGGAAGTTGGACAGCACGCGCCCCTTGTGGTCCGACACGCGCGTGATCAGGTAGGGATTGACGCGCATGCCGCCATTGGCGAACACCGAGTAGGCGCTGGCCATCTGCATGGGCGTGACCGAGCCCGCGCCCAGCGCCATGGTCAGGTAGGCCGGGTGCTTGTCGGCCTCGAAGCCAAAGCGCGTGACCCATTGCTGCGCCGTCTTCGGCCCAACCGCCTGCAGCACCCGGATGGACACCAGGTTCTTGGACTTGGCCAGGCCGGTGCGCATGGTCATGGGCCCGTCGTACTTGCCGTCGTAGTTCTTGGGCTCCCAGGGCTGGCCGCCGGTCACGCCGGCGCTGAAGAACAGCGGCGCGTCGTTGATGACCGTGGCCGGCGTGAAGCCCTTCTCCAGCGCCGCCGAGTAGATGAAGGGCTTGAACGCCGAGCCCGGCTGGCGCCAGGCCTGGGTGACGTGGTTGAACTTGTTCTTGTCGAAATCGAAGCCCCCGACCAGCGCGCGGATCGCGCCCGAGCGCGGGTCGAGCGCGACGAAGGCGCCCTCGACCTCGGGCAGCTGGGTGATCTCCCAGGTCTTCCTGGGCGTCTGCACCACCCGGATCACCGCGCCGCGGCGCAGCCGGATGTTGGGCGGAGCCTTGTCCGACAGGCCCGACTGCACGGGCTTCAGGCCATCGCCGGTGATCTCCAGCTTCTCGCCGTCGGCGCGTGCGGCGACGACCTTCTTGGCCGATGCCTCCAGCACCACCGCGGCCAGCACGTCGCCGTTGTCGGGGTGGCCGGCCAGCGCGTCGTCGATGGCGTCCTCGGCCTCGGCGGCAGACGCCGGCAGCTGCACGAAGCGCTCGGGGCCGCGGTATTGCTGGCGCCGCTCGTAGTCCATGATGCCCTTGCGCAGCGCGGCATAGGCCGTCTCCTGCTCGCCGGCGTTGAGCGTGGTGTACACGTTCAGGCCGCGCGTGTAGGCCTCGCTGCCGTACTGCGCGTAGATCAGCTGGCGCGCCATCTCGGCCACGTATTCGGCATGGATGCGCGTGCTGTCGCCGGGCGAGCGCAGCCGCATGGGCTCGTGCTTGGCGGCGGCGGCGTCGGCGGCACTGATGAAGCCGTTTTCCAGCATGCGGTCGATGATGTGCAGCTGGCGCACGCGCGCACGCTTGGGGTTGCTGATGGGGTTGTAGGCCGAGGGCGCCTTGGGCAGGCCGGCCAGCATGGCGGCCTCGGCAATGCTGATGGACTTGAGCGGCTTGCCGAAATACGTCTCGGCCGCTGCCGCGAAGCCGTAGGCGCGGTTGCCCAGATAAATCTGGTTCATGTAGATCTCGAGGATCTGGTTCTTCGTCAGCAGGTGTTCCAGCTTGAATGTCAACAAGATTTCGTAAATCTTGCGGGTAAAGGTTTTTTCCGACGACAAATACACATTGCGCGCCACCTGCATGGTGATGGTGGATGCGCCCTGGCTCTTGACCCGCCCCAGGTTGGCCAGCGCCGCGCGCAGCACGCCCTTGTAGTCCACGCCGCCATGCTCGAAGAAGCGCGAGTCCTCGATCGCCAGCACGGCGTCCGTCATCACCTTGGGGATGTCCTCGATGGGCGTCAGGTTGCGCCGCTCCTCGCCGAACTCGCCCAGCAGCGCGCCCTCCTGCGAATACACGCGCAGCGGCAGCTTGGGCTTGTAGTCGGCCAATTCCGAGACGTCAGGCAGGTTGGGGTAGGCCACGGCCAGGCCCAGGCCGATGGCGATGGCGAGCACGGCCACCCCCGCCGCCGCGAGGCCCAACAGCCAGGCAAAGGCCAGCAGGATCAGGCGCAGCCAGCGCGGCGCACCGGCAGAGGGCCGGGCGGTGTCGTTTTCGGTGGGTGTGGTCATGAAGCGCTCAGGGCAGGGAACCCGGCATTATAAAAATCCGCCCCTGGCAGCGCCGTCGTGCGGAAAGCCGCCAGCGGGGCGCCCGGCTGCGCCTGCCGGCGCAGCAGCTTCGGGGCGGATCGCCGCGCTGCCGCCCTTGCCCACAGCAGTGCCACGGGCTGAAAAAAGCGTCCTGCGCTCCATCCTGCCCTGTGCCTGCATCCGCCCGCGAGGGCTGTGCAGACCTTCCCTAGCGTCTGCTTTTGGCAACGATGGCTTGGCCGCGTCAGGGTTCACTGGTGCGGGCGGCCTGTTCTTGCTGCTAGCATCGAAAGGCAAATTTCGTTGCTTTGACCGCCATAAAAGTTACATAGGGGGCGCCTTGGTCTCAGTGGGATCCTTATTTCGCCGCAAGGCCGTCCCGCTGCTGGGGGTCGACATCAGCTCGTCCAGCGTCAAGCTGGTCGAGCTGGCGCGCAGCGGCGACGGCACGCTGGTGCTGGAGCGCTGCGCCATCGAACAGCTCGAACGCGGCTGGATCACGGACGGCAACATCGAGAAGTTCGACGAGGTGGCGCAGGCGCTGCGTCGCCTGGTCAAGAAAAGCGGCACGCGCACGCGCAACGTCGCTCTCGCCCTGCCGCCCTCGGCCGTCATCACCAAGCGCATCACCCTGCCCGGCGGCCTGAGCGAGCAGGAGCTGGAAGTGCAGGTCGAGTCGGAAGCCAGCCAGTACATCCCCTTCTCGCTCGATGAGGTCAGCCTGGATTTCTGCGTCGTCGGCCCGGCCAGGAACGCCCCCAACGACGAGGAAATCCTGATCGCCGCCTCGCGCAAGGAAAAAGTGCAGGACCGCGAGGGCCTGGCCGAGGCGGCCGGGCTCAAGGCCGTCATCATCGACGTCGAGTCGCATGCCTCGCGCCTGGCCGCGAGCCGCCTCATCCAGGCACTGCCCGGCGCCGGCGTGGACGCCGTGGTGGCGCTGTTCGAAGTCGGCGCCTTCACCACCAGCATGCAGGTGATGCGCAATGACGAGGTGCTGTACGAGCGCGACCAGGCCTTTGGCGGCGCACAGCTGACCCAGCTGATCACCCGCCAGTACGGCTTTTCCCAGGAAGAGGCGGAAGCCAAGAAGCGCAGCGGCGAGCTGCCCGACGACTACGCATCGGCCGTGCTGCGCCCCTTCGTGGACAGCCTGGCGCAGGAAATCAGCCGCGCGCTGCAGTTCTTCTTCAGCAGCACGCCCTACCACCGCGTGGACCACATCATGCTGGCCGGCGGCTCGGCGCCCCTGGCCGGGCTGACCGAGCAGGTCATCCACAACACCGGCTCCGCCTGCCTGGCGGTCAATCCCTTCGACGGCATGGAAATCGGCGGCTCGGTGCGGCTGAAGAAGCTGGTGCGCGAGGCACCCTCCTACCTGACCGCCTGCGGACTGGCGATGCGGAGGTTCCTGCCGTGATCCTGATCAACCTGCTGCCGCACCGGGAGGCGGCGCGCAAGCGCCGGCGCGAGACGTTCCAGATCGTGATGGTCCTGTCCGCGCTGGCCGGGCTGGCCATCGCCGCCCTCATCTACCTCTGGATCCAGGCCCAGATCACCGAGCAGCAGGGGCGCAACGACCTGCTGCGCGGCGAGATCAAGCTGCTGGAGGGCCAGATCAAGGAGATCGCCACCATCGAGGAGGAAATCACCGCCCTGCAGGCGCGCCAGAAGGCGGTGGAGAACCTGCAGGCCGACCGCAACCTGCCCGTGCACCTGCTCGGCGAACTGGTCGCGCAGCTGCCCGATGGCGTCTATATCACCAGCCTCAAGCAGGTCGACGAAGTGGTCACCATGCAGGGCATGGCGCAGTCCAACGAGCGCGTCTCCGAGATGCTGCGCAACCTCACGGACAACACGCCGTGGTTCTCCAAGCCGGAACTGGTGGAGATCGTCGCCGCCAACGTGGCCCTCACGCCGCGTGACCAGCGCCGGGTGGCCTCCTTCAACCTGCGCTTTCGGCTTGCGCGCAGCACGGGCGCCCAGGACGGCGCCAGCGGCAAGGCCGACGGCCAGCCGGCCAGGAAGTGAACGACATGGCGACACGCAAGTCACCGAAACTGGATTTCTCCGCCGTGCAGGAGCAGCTGCAGCGGCAATTCCAGAACCTCGACCCCAAGGACCCCTCGCTGTGGCCCGTGCTGCCGCGCATCCTGCTGTGCCTGTTCATCGCGGTCGGCGTGGCTGCCGGCCTTTGGTATTTCAAGCTCACCGAGTACGAGGATGCGCTCGCCGCCGAGCGCGCCACCGAGCAGCAGCTGCGCGACGATTTCCAGAAGAAGCTGGTCAAGGCCGTCAGCCTGGACGTGATGAAGAAGCAGCGCGAACAGGTGCAGCAATACGTGACCCAGCTGGAAAAACAGCTGCCCAGCAAGGCCGAGATGTCGGCCCTGCTGTCCGACATCAACCAGGCGGGCCTGGGCCGCAGCCTGCAGTTCGAGCTGTTCCGGCCCGGCCAGGTGGTGGCCAAGGACTACTACGCCGAGCTGCCGATCTCCATTCGCGTGGTCGGGCGCTACCACGACATCGGCGCCTTTGCCTCCGACGTGGCGCACCTGTCGCGCATCGTCACGCTGAACAATATCTCGCTCGCCCCCGCCACCGCCAAGGAAGGCACGGGCAACCTGACCATGGAAGCCACGGCCCGCACCTTCCGCTACCTCGATCCCGAGGAAATCCAGGCGCAAAAGGCCGCCACGAAGAAGGCGGGTGCCAAATGAGGACAGCCTGCAAGTGCCGCGCTGGCATGCTGCTGGCCGTTCTCGCCCTGGCAGGGTGCGCTGGCGATGGCCAGGACGAACTGCGCGAATGGATGACGCAGCTGCGCGCCAGCACGCGTCCACGCGCACTGCAGATCACTGAGCCCAAGCAGTTCGTGCCCAGCAGCTACGGCGCAGACAATGGCGCCGACCCGTTCAGCCCCCAGCGGCTGACGCAGGCGCTGCGCCGCGAGTCGTCCCAGTCGGCCAGCAACGTCTCGCTGATCGCCCCCGAAATGGCCCGCCGCAAGGAGCCCCTGGAGGCCTACCCGCTGGACGCCATCAAGATGGTGGGCAGCCTGAACAAGGAAGGCGCGCCGACCGCGCTGGTGAGCACCGACAAGCTGCTCTACCAGGTCCGGGTGGGCAACCACCTGGGCCAGAACTACGGAAAGATCGTGGCCATCAGTGAAACCGCCATCGAATTGCGCGAGATCGTGCAGGACGCCTCCGGCGATTGGATCGAGCGCGCGGCCAAGCTCGAATTGCAAGAGGGAAGCGGGGAGAAGAAATAATGACGCGGATGAACACCTTTGTGCCTGAATGCCTGCGCCCCGGCCTGCTGGCGCTGGCCGCCGTGCTGGCGGCGGCGGGCGCGCACGCCCGGCCCAGCATCGAATCGGTGAGCGGTTTCCAGCAAGGCGGAGCGGAAGTGCTGCGCATCGAGCTGTCCGAGCCGCTGAAGGAGCTGCCGCCCGGCTTCGTCACCCAGAGTCCGGCGCGCATCGCGCTGGATTTTGCCGACGTGGGCAATGGCACCGGCCGCTCGCTGGTGGAGATCAACCAGGGCAACCTCAAGTCGGCGCACATCGTGCAGACCGATGAGCGCTCGCGCGTGGTGCTCAACCTCAAGCACCCCGCCGCCTACCGCGCGCAAATGCAGGGCCGCACGGTGCTGGTGACGCTGGACGCCGTGGCCAGCGCGAGCGCGGCACCCGGCGCTCCTGCCGCAACCGCCTTGTTCGCGCAGGGCCAGAACCCGGATGTGCTGCCGCTGCGCGACCTGGACTTCCGCCGCAGCCCGGACGGCGCCGGCCGCGTGGTCGTGGCCCTGGCCAGCAACCAGGTCGGGGTCGACCTGCAGCAGCAGGGCAAGGGGCTGGTGGTGGAATTCATGCGCTCCTCGCTGCCCGAAGGCCTGCGCCGGCGCCTGGACGTGTCCGACTTCGGCACGCCCATCCAGACCATCACCGCCACCCAGCAGGGCGAACGCGTGCGCATCGCCATCGACCCGGTGGGCGAGTGGGAGCACAGCGCCTACCAAAGCGGCAACCAGTTCGTGGTCGAGGTGCGGCCCAAGAAGGTGGACCTGAACAAGCTCAGCCGGGGGCCCAACTACACGGGCGAAAAGCTGTCGCTGAACTTCCAGAACATCGAGGTGCGCTCGCTCCTGCAGGTGATCGCCGACTTCACCAACTTCAACATCGTCACCTCCGACACCGTCACCGGCGCGCTGACCCTGCGGCTGAAGGACGTGCCCTGGGACCAGGCGCTGCAAATCATCATGGACGCCAAGGGCCTGGGCATGCGCAAGTCCGGCACCGTGCTGTGGATCGCGCCCAAGGACGAAATCGACGAGCGCATGAAGAAGGACTACGAGGCAGCGCAGGCCATCCAGAAGCTGGAGCCGGTGCGCACGCAGGCGTACCAGCTGAACTACGCCAAGGCGGCGGATATCGTGCAGCAGCTCACCTCGGCCGCCTCGGGGGGCGGTGTGGCGGGCGTGCGCTTCCTGTCTGAGCGCGGCAGCGCCATCGCCGAGCCGCGCACCAACCAGCTGTTCGTGACCGACACTGCTTCGAAGCAAGAAGAGGTAACCCGACTGCTCGCCACACTGGATGTGCCGGTGCGCCAGGTCATGATCGAGGCGCGCATCGTCGAGGCGCAAGACACTTTTGGACGCTCGTTGGGTGTTCGGCTGGGCGGTGGCGATCTGCGCGCGCAGCGCGGCGGTGATGGCGGGTACGCCATCGGAGGCGGAAACCGTTTGGCCGTTGGCACCCGTTACGGTAACGCTACTAGCTCTTCTGGCTTTGGCGGTAATGTGGATGTGAGTGCTACTAATGAAAATCCTATTGGTAGCTTTGTAAATTTACCCGCTGCAAGTTTGGGGACGGGGGGGGCTGGCTCTTTTGCTTTGTCAATTTTTAATGCCGCTGCAAATCGTTTTCTTGCCTTGGAGCTTTCTGCAATGGAGGCGGACGGTCAAGGGAAGGTTATTTCGAGTCCTCGTCTTATTACGGCGGATCAAACCAAGGCGCTAATCGAGCAAGGTGCTGAGATTCCTTACGTTGTAATGAGTGATAAGGGGCCGAATACGATATTCAAGAAAGCGGTTTTGAAACTTGAGGTAATACCGCATATCACGCCTGAGGGAAATATCATTATGGACCTGGATGTGAATAAAGATAGCCGTGGTCAAGAGAGCCCTCAAGGTCCTGCAATTGACACGAGGCATGTCAAGACGCAAGTCTTGGTTGAGAATGGCGGAACCGTTGTGATTGGCGGTATTTTCGAAATGGCGGAAAACAGCCAAGAAAATAAAATACCTTTATTGGGCGATGTGCCCATGGTGGGTAATTTATTTAAAAATAAGACAAAACAGACGACTAAATACGAAATGCTGGTATTTATAACTCCCAAGGTAATCACCGATCGCGGGCCAGTGCGTTGAGATTGAAAGGTGTTTTGAAAATGAAATTACTCAAATTTATTGCGGCAGCGTTTGCCGTGGTGATGACGCTGCTGGCGGCAGGGTGTGGAGGCGGGGGAGGCTCGCCGGGGGGCAATCCGAGCCAGAAAGCGCTGACTACGACGGCCCCGGCAATTCTAAGTCTTCAAGTGGGCAGCACGGCCCGGTACGAGGTTTCAGGCGGCGTTCCCCCTTATCGCGTGGGCAACAGTCAAGCCAGTGTCGCCAACGCGACGATTAATGGCACCAAACTGGATATTGCTGCGCTCAGTGTTGGCAGTGCGAAGGTGGACATCATTGACTACAGCGGTTCAAAAATCACCGTTGCCGTGACTGTCGGCGGTACCTTGGCCACCAACGCGCCGGATAATGTCACGCTTATGCCGGGCAGCGTTACGCGTTACCAGATTTCTGGTGGAAATGGCGCCTATCGCGTTACCAACCCGAACGTTCAGGTCGCCGTCGCTAATATCACGAACGGCAATGTGCTGGAAATTTGGCTGTTGCTCTGGGAACAGTAAAGTTCGTATTGTCAGATGGCGCAGGCGGTCAGAAAAAGAGATCGAAGTCACTGTGGCAAGCAGTGTGCCTTTGCGCACCACCGCTCCGTCTGAAGTCATCCTGATGCCCGATTCGGGCGCGCAATACGAAATCGCCGGCGGCGTGGCGCCCTACCGCGTCGTCACCGGCGACCGGCAGGTGGCCTACGCGTCCGTGGACGGTTCGCGCCTGCTGATCAACGCCGTGGCCAGCGGCAGCGCGACCATTGAGGTCGTGGACAACGCTGGCGCGCGGGTGCCGGTGAAGGTCACGGTGGCTGCAAAGAGCACGCCGCTTACGACCAGTGCTCCCAGCGCGCTGACGGTGGGAGTGGGTCCGACTTCGACACGGACCTTCACCATCCGTGGTGGCGTGGCTCCGTACTCCGTCCAGGGATCGGACCAGAACGTGATCTCCGTGACCCGCAGCGGTAACGATTTCAGCGTTACCGGTATTGCGATCGGCACGGCAACCGTGTCGGTGACCGATGCGGCCAATGCCAAGGTGGACATCGCCGTGAAGGTCGGCGCGCCCGAGCTGCGTGTCTCGCCGACGGACCTGAAGATATTCCCGGGCGTGGATGCGGTCGTGAAGATCTCCGGCGGCCAGCCACCCTACCGGGTCGCCGGCGGAATTCCGGCTGCCATCCAGGTCACCATCAACGGCGATGAGATGCACATCAAGGGCCTGCTGGCATCCAAGCTGGACGTGTCGGTGGCTGACGCCACGGGCCAGACTGCCAAGGTGACTGTCGAGGTGACCAACGGCACCGGGCAGTTCAACATCATGCCCGGCGCGCTGGCCATCACCGAGGATGACAACCAGGACATCCGGTTGAACATCTATGGCGCAGCTCCCGGCCCGGTGTGCTTCTACACCGATCGCACGCAGTTGCAGCCGCGCGAAATGGGTTGCCCCACCAATCCCCAATCGGTGACCCTGGTGACCGGCGCTGCGGGTTCGCGTTGCGTCAATGGCAACACCGTCGTCACCTTGACAGCCGTGGACGTGCTGGGTGCAGTGGCCACGGCCGCGATCACCATCGTGGACAACGGTGGATGCGCCACGCAGACCTCTCCCGTGGTCAGTTCCGCCAACACCGTGACGCTCAATCGCGCCAATCCGACGGCTGTCCCGCCGGTGGCCGCGTCCACGGCCCAGGTGCTCATCAGCGGTGGCTCGGGCCAGTATGCCGTGACGGTGGGCGACTCCAGCGTGGCGACGGCGACGATCAATGGCAACGTGCTGTCCATCACCGGCGGGGCGCTGGCGGGTACCACGGCGGTGCGGGTCTATGACCAGCGCCAGCTGAATGCGCCGCCGGCGGTCATCAACGTGACCATCCAGTAACCCGCCTCCAGGCGCACGACCAATCCCCGGCTCGCCCGGGGATTTTCTTTACGGCCAGGCAAACCATGCCCACGACTCACGAACCCACCACCGCCAGCGTCCCCATCGCCCTGGGCGAGCGCAGCTACCGCATCGGCATAGGCCCCGCCTGGGACGCTGCGCTCGCCAGCGCCGGCGCGCTGCCCCCCGGCACCTCTGCCCTGATCGTCACCAACAGCACCGTCGCCCCGCTGTTCGCGCAGGCGCTGGCCAGCCGCATCGCGGCCCACTACCCGCAGGTGCATGCCGTGGTGCTGCCCGACGGCGAGGAGCACAAGACCTGGCAGTCGCTCAACCTGATCTTCGACGCGCTGCTGACCCATGCCTGCGACCGCAAGGTGGTGCTGTACGCGCTGGGCGGCGGCGTGGTGGGCGACATGACGGGCTTTGCCGCCGCCTGCTACATGCGCGGCGTGGACTTCGTGCAGGTGCCGACCACGCTGCTGGCGCAGGTGGACTCCAGCGTCGGCGGCAAGACCGGCCATCAACCATCCGCTGGGCAAGAACATGGTCGGCGCCTTCCACCAGCCGCGCCTGGTGGTGTGCGACCTGTCCACGCTGGACACCCTGCCTGCACGCGAATTCGCCGCCGGCCTTGCCGAGGTCATCAAGTACGGCCCCATTGCCGACATGCAGCTGTTCGACTGGCTGGAATCCAGCATGGACGCCCTGCTGGCGCGCGAGCCGCAGGCGCTGGCGCACGCCGTCAAGCGCAGCTGCGAGATCAAGGCCGGGGTGGTCGGCGCCGACGAGCGCGAGGCGGGCCTGCGCGCCATCCTCAACTTTGGCCACACCTTCGGCCACGCCATCGAGGCCGGCATGGGCTACGGCGCCTGGCTGCACGGCGAGGGCGTGGCGGCGGGCATGGTGATGGCGGCCGAGCTGTCGCGCCGCCTGGGCCTGGTCGAGGATGAGTTCGTGCAGCGCCTGCGCGCGCTCATCGCGCGCGCCGGCCTGCCGGTGCGCGGGCCGATCCTTGATGCCCAGGACAACGCCGGGCGCTACCTGCAGCTGATGCGCGTGGACAAGAAGGCCGAGGGCGGCGAGATCCGCTTCGTGCTGATCGAGCAGCCCGGCCGGGCGGTGCTGCGCCCAGCCCCGGACGCGCTGGTGCGCGAAGTCATCGATGCCTGCTGCGCCGAATGATTGACGCTATATTTTCAATAGCTAACTATCAAGCGCTGGCGCCGGCATGAGCTTGTTTTCAACAAAAATGCCCGTTTTTTGCCCCGGCGCGGCCGGCCAGCGGCATGCCCGCTGCACCTCCCATGGCCAGCCATCGCTGGCTGGCAAGGGCAGGCGCCCGATTGGGCCATGAACGCAGCGCTGGCCCCCTACGCCTGCGACCCCGCGCACACGCGCGGCCGGCGCCACGCCGAGGCGCCCGCGCCCACGCGCACCGACTACCAGCGCGACCGCGACCGCATCGTGCATTCCAGCGCTTTCCGCCGGCTGGTGTACAAGACGCAGGTCTTCCTGAACCACGAGGGCGACCTGTTCCGCACGCGCCTGACGCACTCGCTGGAGGTGGCGCAGCTGGGCCGCTCCATCGCGCGCTCGCTGCAGCTGAGTGAAGACCTGGTCGAGGCCATCTGCCTGGCGCACGACCTGGGCCACACCCCGTTCGGCCACGCCGGGCAGGACGCGCTGAACGCCTGCATGCAGGACTTCGGCGGCTTCGAGCACAACCTGCAGAGCCTGCGCGTGGTGGACTGCCTGGAAGAGCGCTACCCCGACTGGGACGGCCTGAACCTGACCTTCGAGACGCGCGAAGGCATCCTCAAGCACTGCTCGCGGCGCAACGCCGAGTGGCTGCAGGCGCGCGAGCCGCAGGGCGTGGCCTGGCGCTTCCTGCACGGCGGCCAGCCCAGCCTGGAGGCGCAGCTGTGCAACCTGGCCGACGAGATCGCCTACAACGCGCACGACGTCGACGACGGCGTGCGCTCGGGCCTGGTCACGCTGGCGCAGCTGCGCGAGGTGCCGCTGTTCGAGCGCTACCGCGCCGCCGCCCAGGCGCGCCACCCGCACCTGGCCGAGCCCGGCGGGCAGCGCCGGCTGCTGCACGAGGCCATCCGGCGCATGCTCAGCGACCAGGTGTACGACGTCATCGACAGCACGCGCGCAGCGCTGGCGCGGCACCGCCCGGCCAGCGTCGATGCGGTGCGCGCGCTGGCGCCGCTGGTGTGCTTCTCGCCCGCCATGCGCGAGCAATCGCTGCAGCTCAAGCAGTTCCTGATGCGCTCGCTGTACCGCCACCCGCAGGTCATGCAGACCACGGACGCGGCGCGGCAGGTGGTGCGCGAGCTGTTCGCCGCCTATTGCGCGCAGCCGTGCGAGATGCCCGCCGCGCAGGCCGCCAGCGCCGTCCAGGGCAGCGCGCAGCAGCGCGCCCGCACGGTGGCGGATTTCATCGCCGGCATGACCGACCGCTTCGCCCTGCGCGAGCACGAACGCATCACCGGCCAGCGGCTGCTGGGGTGAGGCAGGGGCGTCCGGCACACGCGCCGGGCTGCGGGCCGGCACCGGCGCCACGCGTTGCCTGCGGCAAGCGGGGACATGGACCGAAGGGGCAGGGCGCGGGTTCCTAAAATCGCGTCGTTCAATCATTCACCCACTCAGCACCTGCGCAGCAGGGCCTGCCATGACCGACCAACCCCACCCCCAGGCCGCAGCGGCCGCATGCCGCGATGCCGACAGGCCGCAAGACGCCCTCGTCACCGAGGACATGGTGCGCTGGCTGGAGCGCGCCGTGATCGGCCTGAACCTGTGCCCGTTCGCCAAGGGCGTGCACACCAAGGGCCAGATCCACTACGCCGTCAGCCAGGCCGAGGACGCTCGCGCGCTGCTGCAGGATCTGCAGCGCGAACTGGAGGCGCTAGCCGAGGCGCCGCCCGAGCAGCGCGACACCACGCTGTTGATGGCGCCGCACTGCATGCACGACTTCCTGGATTTCAACGACTTCCTGGAACTGGCCGACGAGCTGGTCGAGGCCATGGACCTGGCCGGCATCCTGCAGGTCGCATCGTTTCACCCGCGCTTCCAGTTCGCCGGCACCGAGCCGGGCGACGTGGGCAACGCCACCAACCGCGCCCCCTACCCGACGCTGCACCTGCTGCGCGAGGACAGCATAGACCGCGCGGTCGAGGCCTTCCCCGAGGCCGAGGAAATCTTCGAGCGCAACATCGAGGTGCTGGAAAAGCTGGGCGCCGAAGGCTGGCAGGCCCTGGACGTGGGCCCGCGCTGCCCCCGGCACGCGGGCGCTGCGGCGGCTGCGGATGCGCCCGCCGCCGGCCAGGGCGGCGCCACCGCGCCGGGCGGCCAGCCATGAGCGCCGGCAAGCCCCCGGCGCGCGGCGACCGCCCGGGCGCGGGCCGCCCGCCGCGCGGCGGCCGGCCTGCGCCGGGCGCCCCGGCATCATCCCCTGCGCCGTCCGCGCCCGACGCCGCCGTGCTGGCCGAGCTGCGCCCCGGCCAGTCCATCGAACTGCTCAAGGAGCTGCACATCCTGACGCGCGAAGGGCGGCTGAACCAGGACTCGCGCCGCAAGCTCAAGCAGGTCTACCACCTGTACCAGTTCATCGAGCCGCTGCTGGCCGAGGCCGCGCAGGACGGCCACGCGCCGCTGCTGGCCGACCATGGCGCGGGCAAGTCCTACCTGGGCTTCATCCTGTACGACCTGTTCTTCAAGGCGCTGGGCCGCGGCGAGATCTATGGCATCGAATGGCGCGCCGAACTGGTGCAGCGCTCGCGCGAACTGGCCGCGCGCCTGGGCTTCGAGCGCATGCGCTTCCTGGACATGTCCGTTGCCGACGCGGCCGCTGCCGCGCAGCTGCCCGCGCGCTTCGACATCGTGACCGCGCTGCACGCCTGCGACAGCGCCACCGACGACGCGATCGCCTTCGGCCTGCAAAAGCGCGCACGCGCCATGGTGCTGGTGCCCTGCTGCCAGGCCGAAGTGGCCGCCTGCCTGCGCCGCAACAAGGCGCTGCAGCTGTCGCGCACGCCCCTGGCCGAGCTGTGGCGCCACCCCATCCACACGCGCGAGATCGGCAGCCAGCTGACCAACGTGCTGCGCTGCCTGCACCTGGAGGCCAGCGGCTACCAGGTCACCGTCACCGAGCTGGTCGGCTGGGAGCACAGCCTGAAGAACGAGTTGATCCTGGCGCGTTGGACCGGCCAGGCCAAGCGCAGCGCCGCCGAACGCCTGGCCGCGCTGCTGGACGAGTTCGGCCTGCGCCAGGAGCTTGCGGCGCGCTTCGGCCTGCCTTCCCCAGCCGCCGCATCCGTGCAGGCGGCAAGCACCTGACCGGCTGCGGGCTGGATTTAATTGGAATCTGACCCCCATTCTTATTGGGGTCAGATTCCAATTTCCTACTACCATCGGCCGCTCCGCCACTGACCAGGAGCCCGCCATGGCCCGGCTGCCGCGCCTCACCGTTCCCGGCTATCCGCACCACGTCATCCAGCGCGGCAACAACCGCCAGATGATTTTCCAGGACGCGGCCGACCGCGAGTTCATGCTGGAGCTGCTGGCCGAGCATTCGCGGCTGCAGCAGGTTGCCATCCACGCCTATGTGCTGATGGGCAACCACTTCCATCTGCTGGCCACGCCGCAGACGCAGGATGGCCTGCCCTCAATGATGCAGGCCGTCGGGCGCAGCTACGTGCGCCACTTTAACCGGCGCCAGCACCGCACCGGCACGCTGTGGGAGGGGCGCTACCGCTCGACCATCGTGCAGTCCGAGCGCTACCTGCTGGCGTGCATGGCCTACATCGACCTGAACCCGGTGCGCGCGGCGCTGGTGGCGCAGGCGGTGGACTACCCCCTGGTCCAGCCACGCGCACCACCTGGGCCTGCGCGCCGATCCGCTGGTCACCCCGCACGCGCTGTACTGGGAGCTGGGCAACACGCCGTTCGCCCGCGAGGCGGCCTACGCCGCGCTGGTGCGCGCCGGCCTGGGCGAGCAGGAGCGCGAGGCGCTGGGCCGCGCCACGCATGCCGGCTGGGCGCTGGGCGAGGGCGACTTTCTTGTTGCGTTGCAGCAAAAAACCGACAGGCGCCTGAGCCAGGGCCGCGCAGGCCGCCCAGCGGCCGAAATCACCAAAATCGAGTGAAATGCCGGGCTTGCCGGCGCCGGCAGGCGATAGTTTGCTATCTTTTTTATATGTCCCCAATAAAATGAAGCGAGTCAGATGCCGTATTTAATTGGAATCTGACCCCAATTAATATGCTTGATGTGCATGGGTTGATGCATTAATCTGCGCCTCCCACGGTTTTTCTGGTGAGAAGGAGCACGCCATGACCACGGCTGCCGAGATCGCGCATCTGCAACAACACGGCCTGTACGCGCCGGGCAACGAGCACGACGCCTGCGGGCTGGGCTTCGTCGCCCACATCAAGGGCGTCAAGCGCCACGACATCGTCGCCGGCGCGCTGAAGATCCTGGAGAACCTGGACCACCGTGGCGCCGTGGGCGCCGACAAGCTGATGGGCGACGGCGCCGGCATCCTGATCCAGATCCCCGACCGGCTGTACCGCGAGGAGATGGCCGCCCAGGGGGTGGAGCTGCCGCCCGCCGGCGAGTACGGCGTGGGCATGGTCTTCCTGCCCAAGGAGCACGCCTCGCGCCTGGCCTGCGAGCAGGAGCTGGCGCGCGCCATCAAGGCCGAGGGGCAGAAGCTGCTGGGCTGGCGCGACGTGCCGGTGAACAAGGACATGCCCATGTCGCCCGCCGTGCGCGAGAAGGAGCCCATCCTGCGCCAGGTCTTCATCGGCCGCGGCAGCGACGTGATCGTGCAGGACGCGCTGGAGCGCAAGCTCTACGTCATCCGCAAGACGGCCAGCGCCGCCATCCAGAACCTGAAGCTCAAGCACAGCAAGGAGTACTACGTCCCCAGCATGAGCAGCCGCACCGTGGTCTACAAGGGCCTGCTGCTGGCCGACCAGGTGGGCGTGTACTTCCTGGACCTGGCGGACGAGCGCTGCGTCTCGGCCATCGGCCTGGTGCACCAGCGCTTTTCCACCAACACCTTCCCCGAGTGGCCGCTGGCCCACCCCTACCGCTACGTGGCGCACAACGGCGAGATCAACACCGTGCGCGGCAACTACAACTGGATGCTGGCGCGCGAGGGCGTGATGGCCTCGCCCGTGCTGGGCGACGACCTGAAGAAGCTCTACCCGATCAGCTTCGCCGGGCAGAGCGACACCGCCACGTTCGACAACTGCCTGGAGCTCTTGACCATGGCCGGCTACCCCATCAGCCAGGCCGTGATGATGATGATCCCCGAGCCCTGGGAGCAGCACGAGCGCATGGACGAGCGCCGCCGCGCCTTCTATGAGTACCACGCGGCGATGATCGAGCCCTGGGACGGCCCGGCGTCCATCGTCTTCACCGACGGCCGCCAGATCGGCGCCACGCTGGACCGCAACGGCCTGCGGCCGTCGCGCTACGTGGTGACCGACGACGACCTGGTCATCCTCGCGTCCGAAGCCGGCGTGCTGCCCGTGCCCGACAGCCGCGTGGTGCAGAAGTGGCGCCTGCAGCCGGGCAAGATGCTGCTCATCGACCTGGAGCAGGGCCGGCTGATCGAGGACGACGAGCTCAAGGCCAACGTCGTCAACACCAAGCCCTACAAGCAGTGGATCGAGAACCTGCGCATCAAGCTGGACAGCATCGCGCTGGACCCGGCCGCGCCGGCCGCCGAGCCGCAAGTGCCCGCGCTGCCGCTGCTGGAGCGCCAGCAGGCCTTCGGCTTCACGCAGGAAGACATCAAGTTCCTGCTCGCCCCCATGGCGCAAAACGGCGAGGAGGGCATTGGCTCCATGGGCAACGACAGCCCGCTGGCGGTGCTGTCGGACAAGAACAAGCCGCTGTACAACTATTTCCGGCAGATGTTCGCGCAGGTCACCAACCCGCCGATCGACCCGATCCGCGAGGCCATCGTGATGAGCCTGGTGTCCTTCGTCGGCCCCAAGCCGAACCTGCTGGACATCAACCAGGTCAACCCGCCCATGCGGCTGGAGCTGCACCAGCCCGTGCTGGACTTCGCCGGCATGGCCCGGCTGCGCGGGATCGAGGCGCACACGCACGGCAAGTTCAAGAGCGCGACCATCGACATCACCTACCCGCTGGCCTGGGGCCGCGAGGGGGTCGAGGCAAAACTCGCGTCGCTGTGCGCGCAGGCCGTCGATGAGATCCGCGGCGGCGCCAACATCCTGATCATCAGCGACCGCAAGCTGTCGGCCACGCAGGTCGCCATCCCCGCTCTTCTGGCGCTGTCCGCCATCCACCAGCACCTGGTGCGCATGGGCCTGCGCACGACGGCCGGCCTGGTGGTGGAAGCCGGCACCGCGCGCGAGGTGCACCACTTCGCCGTGCTGGCCGGCTACGGCGCCGAGGCCGTGCACCCCTACCTGGCGCTGGAAACGCTGGCCGACATGCACCGCGAGCTGCCGGGCGATCTGTCGGCCGACAAGGCCATCTACAACTACGTCAAGGCGGTGGGCAAGGGCCTGTCCAAGATCATGTCCAAGATGGGCGTGTCCACCTACATGAGCTACTGCGGCGCGCAGCTGTTCGAGTGCGTGGGCCTGAACAGCGACACGGTGAACAAGTACTTCACCGGTACCGCCAGCCGCGTGGAGGGCATGGGCGTGTTCGAGATCGCCGAGGAAGCCCTGCGCAACCACCTGGCCGCGTTCGGGGGCGACCCGGTGCTGGCCCACATGCTCGACGCCGGCGGCGAATACGCCTGGCGCGCGCGCGGCGAGGAGCACATGTGGACGCCCGACGCCATCGCCAAGCTGCAGCACGCCACGCGCGCCGGCAACTTCAACACCTACAAGGAATACGCCCAGCTGATCAACGACCAGAGCCGGCGCCACATGACGCTGCGCGGCCTGTTCGAGTTCAAGGTCGATCCGGCCCGCGCCATTCCCCTGGACCAGGTCGAGCCGGCCAAGGACATCGTCCGGCGCTTCGCCACCGGCGCCATGTCGCTGGGCTCGATCAGCACCGAGGCGCACGCCACGCTGGCCGTGGCCATGAACCGCATCGGAGGCAAGAGCAACACGGGCGAGGGCGGCGAAGACCCGGTGCGCTACCGCCAGGAACTGAAGGGCATTCCCATCCGCCAGGGCGAGACGCTGGCGTCCATCATCGGCGCCGACAAGGTCGAGGCCGACATCGCCCTGCAGGACGGCGATTCGCTGCGCTCCAGGATCAAGCAGGTGGCGTCCGGGCGCTTTGGCGTGACGGCCGAGTACCTGTCGTCGTCCGACCAGATCCAGATCAAGATGGCCCAGGGCGCCAAGCCCGGCGAGGGCGGCCAGCTGCCGGGCGGCAAGGTGTCCGAGTACATCGGCCAGCTGCGCCACAGCGTGCCCGGCGTGGGCCTGATCAGCCCGCCGCCGCACCACGACATCTACTCCATCGAAGACCTGGCGCAGCTGATCCACGACCTGAAGAACGTCGCGCCGCATGCCGACATCTCCGTCAAGCTGGTGTCGGAAGTCGGCGTGGGCACCATCGCCGCGGGCGTGGCCAAGTGCAAGGCCGACCACGTGGTCATCGCCGGGCACGACGGCGGCACGGGCGCCTCGCCCTGGTCGTCCATCAAGCACGCCGGCAGCCCGTGGGAGATCGGCCTGGCCGAGACGCAGCAGACGCTGGTGCTGAACCGCCTGCGCGGGCGCATCCGCGTGCAGGCCGACGGGCAGATGAAGCCCGGGCGCGACGTGGTCATCGGCGCGCTCCTGGGCGCCGACGAGTTCGGCTTCGCCACCGCGCCGCTGGTGGTGGAGGGCTGCATCATGATGCGCAAGTGCCACCTGAACACCTGCCCGGTGGGCGTGGCCACGCAAGACCCGCAGCTGCGCGCCAAGTTCTCGGGCAAGCCCGAGCACGTGGTGAACTACTTCTTCTTCGTCGCCGAGGAAGTGCGCCAGATCATGGCGCAGCTGGGCATCGCCAAATTCGACGACCTGATCGGCCGCACCGAGCTGCTGGACATGCGCAGCGGCGTGTCGCACTGGAAGGCGCAGGGGCTGGATTTCTCGCGCCTGTTCGCCAAGGTGCCCACGCAGGCGGTGCTGGCGCATCGGCACATGGAGCACCAGGAGCACGGCCTCACCCGCGCGCTGGACGTGAAGCTGATCGAGCGCTGCCAGCCGGCCATCGAACGCGGCGAGAGCGTGCGCATCATGGAGGTGGCGCGCAACGTGAACCGCTCGGTCGGCGCCATGCTGTCGGGCGCGGTGACGCGCGCGCACCCGCAGGGCCTGCCGGACGACACCATCCGCATCCACTTCGAGGGCACGGGCGGGCAGTCCTTCGGCGCCTTCCTGTGCAACGGCGTCACGCTGAACCTGACGGGCGAGGCCAACGACTACACCGGCAAGGGCCTGTCGGGCGGGCGCGTCATCGTGCGGCCCAGCCATGAGTTCCGCGGCGAGAGCACGGCCAACACCATCGTCGGCAACACGGTGCTGTTCGGCGCCACCAGCGGCGAGGCGTTCTTCGCCGGCGTGGCGGGCGAGCGCTTCGCGGTGCGCCTGTCGGGCGCCACGGCGGTGGTCGAGGGCGTGGGCGACCATGGCTGCGAATACATGACCGGCGGCACCGTGGCCGTGCTGGGCAGGACGGGCCGCAACTTCGCCGCCGGCATGAGCGGCGGCGTGGCCTATGTGTACGACGAGGACAGGGCAGTTCGAATCGCGCTGCAACCTGGCCATGGTGGCCCTGGAGCGCGTGATGCCGGCCGACGAGCAGCGCGCCGCCGGTCACGCCGGCCACTGGCACCTGGGCACGAGCGACGAGGAGCAGCTGAAAAAACTGCTGGAGGCCCACAGCCGCTGGACCGGCAGCCGCCGCGCACGCGAGCTGCTGGACAACTGGGCCGCGGCGCGCGCGCGCTTCGTGAAGGTGTTCCCGTCCGAGTACAAGCGCGCCCTGGCCGAGCGGCATGAGAAAAAAATCTCGAAGCCGGTGCCACGCCAGGGGATGAAGCTATCGAAATGGAAGCAACTCCGGCCAAGTGACCCTCCCTTTCCCCTCCCCCTCTGGGGGAGGGCAGGGTGGGGGCCAGCTACGTCTGAATGACCCGCCAGGCGCCCCCGCGCGCCGCCCCCATCCCAGCCTCCCCCAGGGGGGGAGGAGCCCGAGCTGCCAACGCCCACGAACATCGATCGACCAAGGACCCGCCACCATGGGCAAGGCCACAGGATTTCTGGAATACGAGCGCATCGAGGAGGGCTACGCCCCCCGCGCCCGAGCGCGTCAAGCGCTACCGCGAATTCGTCATCGCGCTGGACGACGCGCAGGCCGCCATCCAGGCCGCGCGCTGCATGGACTGCGGCACGCCGTTTTGCAACCACGGCTGCCCGGTGAACAACATCATCCCGGACTTCAACGACCTGGTGTACCGCCAGGACTGGGCCAGCGCGATTGCCGTGCTGCGCAGCACCGACAACTTCCCCGAGTTCACCGGCCGCATCTGCCCCGCGCCCTGCGAGGCCGCCTGCACGCTCAACATCAACAGCGCGCCGGTGGGCATCAAGAGCATCGAGCACGCCATCATCGACCGTGCTTGGGCCGAGGGCTGGGTGCAGCCGCAGCCGGCCGCGCAGCCCACCGGCAAGCGCGTGGCGGTGGTCGGCTCGGGGCCGGCGGGCCTGGCGGCGGCGCAGCAGCTGGCGCGCGCCGGGCACGCGGTGACGGTGTTTGAAAAGAACGACCGCGTGGGCGGCCTGCTGCGCTACGGCATCCCCGACTTCAAGCTGGACAAGGGCCACATCGACCGGCGCGTGGCGCAGATGCAGGCCGAAGGCGTGGTGTTCCGTACGGGCGTGCTGGTGGCAGGCGAGGATGGCCTGGGCCAGGACACGCGCATCACCAACTGGGCCGCCGAGACGGTGAGCCCGGCGCAGCTGGACGAGCAGTTCGACGCGGTGCTGCTGGCCGGCGGCTCCGAGGTCTCGCGCGACCTGCCGGTGCCGGGGCGCGACCTGAAGGGCGTGCACTTCGCCATGGAATTCTTGCCGCAGCAGAACAAGGCCAACGCCGGCGACAAGCTCAAGGGGCAAGATTTCGGCCGCCGGCAAGCACGTCGTCGTGATCGGCGGCGGCGACACCGGCAGCGACTGCGTGGGCACCAGCCGGCGCCACGGCGCGGCCAGACGGTGACGCAGTTCGAGCTGATGCCGCACGCCGCCCGAATCCGAGGACAAGCCGCTCACCTGGCCCTACTGGCCGCTCAGGCTGCGCACCAGCTCCAGCCACGAGGAGGGCTGCGAGCGCGAATTCGCCATCGCCACCAAGGCCTTCCTGGGCGAGCGCGGCCGCGTCACCGGCGTGCAGACCGTGCGCGTGCGCCCCGAGGGCGGGCGCATGGTGGAGATTGCCGGCAGCGAGCAGACCTGGCCCGCCGACCTGGTGCTGCTGGCCATGGGTTTCACCAGCCCGGCCGCCAGCGTGCTGGGCGCCTTTGGCGTCGAGCGCGACGCGCGCGGCAACGCCCGCGCCAGCACGGACTTCGCCGGCGGCTACGCCACGGGCGTGCCCAAGGTGTTTGCCGCCGGCGACATGCGCCGCGGCCAGTCGCTGGTGGTGTGGGCCATCCGCGAAGGGCGCCAGGCGGCGCGCGCGGTGGACGAGTTCCTGATGGGCCAGTCCGACCTGCCGCGCTGAAGCGGCGCCGGTGCGCCGGCGCGGCGTCCAGGCGGCGCACCGCCGGCGTCCCGCCCGCCTTGCGGGAAAGCCCCCTTCGCCTGGGGCGCCTGGGCGTCCTAGAGTCTCCTGCTACCCGGCCCTGCTGCGGTCAGTCCGCGCGGGGCCTTTTTTTATCCAGGAGAACCGACACCATGCCGCCCAACGGACTTTTCTCGCGCCGCGCCCTCGTCAGCGCACTGGCTGGCCTGGCCGCCAGCGGCGCCTTCACGGGCGCCCGGGCGCAGGCGCCATCGACTGCCAGCTACCCGGCCAGGCCGGTGCGCATCGTGGTCGGCTTTGCCGCCGGCGGCACCACCGACATCGTCGCGCGCCTGATGGCGCAGGAGCTGACCGAAGCGCTGGGCCAGTCCTTCGTGGTGGACAACAAGCCCGGCGGCGGCAGCAACATCGCCACCGACCTGGTGCGCCAGGCGCCGGCGGACGGCTACACGCTGCTGTTTGCTGCCGTCACCAGCGCCATCAACCAGACGCTGTACCCGAACATCAAGTTCGACCTGACGCGCGACTTCGAGGCCGTGGCGCTGGGCGCCAAGGTGCCCAACATCCTGGTCGTGAATCCCGGCGTGCCGGCGAAGACGGTGCAGGAGCTCATCGCCTGGGCGCGCGCCAACGACAGCACGGCCTCCTATGCCTCGTCGGGCAGCGGCACGTCCATCCACATGGCCGGCGAGCTGTTCAAGGTGCGCACGGGCCTCAAGACCCAGCACGTGCCCTACAAGGGCAGCGCCCCGGCCATGACCGACCTGATCGGGGGCCAGGTGCAGTTCATGTTCGACAACATGCCCTCGGCCTGGCCGCACGTGCAGGCCGGCAAGCTGCGCGCGCTGGCCGTCACCACCAGGAAGCGCTCGCCCTCGGCGCCCGATGTGCCGACCATGGAGGAGAGCGGGATCGCGCCATTCGACGTCACGTCCTGGTTCGGCCTGCTGGCGCCCAAGGGCACGCCCCCCGAGATCGTCGCCAGGCTCAACAAGGTCATGAACGACGCCTTCGGCAAGCCGGGCATCCAGCAGGCCTACGCCAAGCTGGGCGCCATGGCCGAGAAGAACAGCCCGCAGGATTTCGCCCGCTTCATCGACTCCGAGGTCAAGGGCTGGGCCCCGGTGGTCAAGGCATCGGGCGCGCGGGTGGACTGACTGGCGCGCCGCGCAGCCGGCTGCCCCGGCACCCGGCCGCCAGGGTGCAAAGGTGGGACAATTACGGGTTTTCCCGGGCCTGGGGCCCGGCTTTCCTTCCCTTGTCCCCCCTTTTCCTTTTTGCACCCATGAAGAAGTTCGCTGTTGTCGCCCTGCTGACCCTCGGGGCCGTGCTTGCCGGCTGTTCCAGGCAAGAGCCGGCCGCCCCCGCCGCCGCCGCGCCCGCGCCTGCGGCTGCAGCCAGGATCGTCGTCGGCCTGGACGACAACTTCCCGCCCATGGGTTTTCGCGACGACAAGAACGAGCTGGTCGGCTTTGACATCGACATGGCCCGCGAAGCCGCCCGCCGCCTGGGCCTGGAAGTGCAGTTCAAGCCCATCGACTGGAGCGCCAAGGAGGCCGAGCTTTCGGCCGAGCGCGTGGATGCGCTGTGGAACGGGCTGACGATCACCGAGGAGCGCAAGCAAAACATCGCCTTCACCGCGCCCTACATGGAAAACCACCAGATCATCGTGGTGCCCGCCGGTTCGTCCATCAAGACCAAGGCCGACCTGGCCGGCAAGGTGGTCGGCGCCCAGGAGGGCTCCAGCGCGGTGGACGCCATCAAGAAGGACGATGCCGCCTTCAAGTCCTTCAAGGAACTCAAGACCTTCGGCGACAACGTGACGGCCCTCATGGACCTGGCCACCGGCCGCCTAGAGGCCGTCGTGGTCGATGAAGTCGTGGGCCGCTACTACGTGGCCAAGAAGCCCGACCAGTACGCCGTGCTGCAGGACAACTTCGGCACCGAGGAATATGGCGTGGGCGTGCGCAAGGACGATGCCGGGCTGCAGGCCAAGCTGGACAAGGCCCTGGCCGACATGAAGAGCGACGGCGCGGCGGCGAAGATCGCCGAGCAGTGGTTTGGCGCGAACATCATCAAGTAATTCGGGGCATCCCCCTGTGTCGCTGCGCTCCTTGCCCCTTCTCTCGAATGGCTGCGCCATTCGGGAAGGGGGACGACGCCGGCGCTGCGGGACGGCCCTTGCGCGGCGTCCGCTGGTCTGGGGCGCGCCAGTCGTTGCGGCCGCGCGCGCTTTTTGGCTTGGCTCCCTCTCCCTCTGGGAGAGGGTTGGGGTGAGGGCTCGTTGCTACGGGGGCGACATTTTTCACTTCCCCGCGCAGCCCCGCCCCGCCTGACGCAACTCCCGCATGGACTACGTTCTTTCCCTCTTCGCCCCGCTGGCGCAGGGCGCAGCGGTCACGCTCAAGCTGTTCGCCATCACGCTGGCGCTGGCCCTGCCGCTGGGCCTGGCGCTGGCGCTGGCGCGGCTGTCGCCCATCCGGGCGCTGTCGGCGGCGGTGGGCGGCTACATCTGGCTGATGCGCGGCACGCCGCTCATGCTGCAGATGCTGTTCATCTACTTCGCGCTGCCCTTCGTGCCGGTGGTGGGCGTGCGCCTGCCGGACTTTCCGGCGGCCGTGGCGGCGTTCGCGCTGAACTACGCGGCCTACTTCGCCGAGATCTTCCGCGCCGGCATCCAGTCCGTCGACCGCGGCCAGTACGAGGCCGCCAAGGTGCTGGGCATGAGCTACCCGCAGACCATGCGGCGCATCGTGCTGCCGCAGATGGTGCGCACCATCCTGCCGCCCATGAGCAACGAGACCATCACCCTGGTCAAGGACACCTCGCTGATCTACGTGCTGGCGCTCAACGACCTGCTGCGCGCCGCGCGCGGCATCGTGCAGCGCGACTTCACCACCACCCCCTTCATCGTCGCCGCCGCGTTCTACCTGCTCATGACGCTGGCGCTGACCTGGGGCTTCCAGCGCCTGGAGCGACGCCATGCCAAATATGACCAGTGAGGCCGGCGCCACCCCGATGATCGAGGCGCGGGGCGTGAAAAAGCGCTTCGGCAGCCACGAGGTGCTGCGCGGCATCTCGCTGTCGGTGCAGCGCGGCGAAGTGGTGGCGCTGATCGGGCCCTCGGGCTCGGGCAAGAGCACCTTCCTGCGCTGCCTGAACCACCTGGAGACCATAGACAGCGGCCACGTGGCCCTTGGCGGCGACACCTTGGCCACCACCGATGGCGAGGGCCGCTGCGTCTATGTGCCCGAGCCGCAGCTGCGCCGCATCTGCGGCAGGGCGGGCATGGTGTTCCAGCACTTCAACCTGTTTCCGCATCTCACGGTGCTGGAGAACCTGATCGAGGCCCCCATGGTGGTGCAGGGCCTGCCGCGGGACGCGGCCATCGCGCGCGCCGAAAGCCTGCTGGCCAGGGTGGGCCTGTCGCCCAAGCGCGACAACTACCCCGCGCGCCTGTCGGGCGGGCAAAAGCAGCGCGTGGCCATCGCCCGGGCGCTGGCCATGCAGCCCGATGTGATGCTGTTCGACGAGCCTACCTCGGCGCTGGACCCGGAGCTGACCGGCGAGGTGCTGCGCACCATGCGCGAGCTGGCCGACGGACGCATGACCATGCTGGTCGTCACGCACGAGATGGGCTTTGCGCGCGAAGTGGCCCATACGGTGGCCTTCATGGACCAGGGCGAACTGATCACCGCCCGCCCCGCGCGCGAATTCTTCACCGACCCGGGCCACGCGCGAGCCCGGGCGTTCCTGGAGCACATGCTCTGATAATTGGAATCTGACCCCCATATTTGCTTCCTAAGATTCGCTTAAGCAGGTCTGCGCACACTGGCCGTCATCGCAGCATTCCGATGAAAGGCAGACCATGCACAGCGTCATCTCCACCCCCCGCAGACTCATCCTGGCCCTGATGGCCGCTGGCGCGCTGGGCGCCACGGGCGCGGGCTTGATCAGCAACCGCCAGGCCCACGCCGTGGCAGTGCCGGCCGCGCCGGCGGTGGCTGCGGCGGCGGTGCAAAGTCCGGGCGGGGCCCTGCCGGGCTTTGCCCGGATCACGGCCGAGAACGGCCCGGCGGTGGTCAACATCAGCGTCAGCGGCACGCGCCGCACGGCCATGGGTGATGGCGAGGACGGCGGCGGCGCGGCTGCCGACCCGGCGCAGGAGTTCTTCCGCCGCTTCGGCATCGTGCCCCCGGGCGCAGGCGGGCGCTCGGCCACGCCGGTGCGCGGGCAGGGTTCGGGCTTCATCGTCAGCCCCGACGGCGTGGTGCTGACCAATGCGCACGTGGTCAAGGGCGCCGACGAGGTCACCGTCAAGCTGACCGACCGGCGGGAATTCCGGGCCAAGGTGCTGGGCGCCGACCCGCAGACCGACGTGGCCGTGCTCAAGATCGATGCGCACGACCTGCCCACCGTGCGCCTGGGCAGCACCAAGACGCTCGACGTGGGCGAGTGGGTGCTGGCCATAGGCTCGCCGTTCGGCTTCGAAAACAGCGTGACCGCAGGCGTGGTCAGCGCCAAGGGCCGCGCCTTGCCCGACGACAGCGCCGTGCCCTTCATCCAGACCGACGTGGCGGTGAACCCGGGCAATTCCGGCGGCCCGCTGTTCGATGCGCGCGGCGAGGTGGTGGGCATCAACTCGCAAATCTACAGCCGCTCGGGTGGCTACCAGGGCCTGTCCTTTGCCATCCCCATCGAAGTGGCGCAGCGCGTGCAGCAGCAGATCCTGGCCACCGGCCACGTCAGCCACGCGCGGCTGGGGGTGACGGTGCAGGAGGTGAACCAGACCCTGGCCGACTCCTTCGGCCTGGACAAGCCCCAGGGCGCGCTGGTGGCCGATGTGCAAAAGGATGGCCCGGCCGAGCGGGCGGGGCTGAAGTCCGGCGACGTGATCCGCAGCGTCGATGGCCAGCCCATCGTGGCCTCGGGCGACCTGCCGGCCCTCATCAACCTGGCGGCGCCGGGCACCAAGATCCACCTGCAGGTCTGGCGCAAGGGCCGCAGCGAAGAGCTGGTGGCCACGCTGGGCAACGCCTCGGACAAGCAGGCCAGCGCCCAGGCCGGCACCGACGAGGGCGCAGCCAAGGCGCGCCTGGGCCTGGCGCTGCGGCCGCTGGCCCGGGACGAGCAGCGCGAGGCCGGCGTCGAGGGCGGCCTGGTGATCGAGCAGGCCAGCGGCCCGGCGGCGCGTGCCGGAGTGCAGCAGGGCGACGTGCTGCTGGCCGTCAACGGCACGCCGGCGCGTGACGTGGCGCAGGTGCGCGAGGCAGTGGCCAAGGCCGGCAAGTCGGTGGCGCTGCTGGTGCTGCGCGAGGGCAACCGCATCTTCGTGCCGGTGCGGCTGGGTTGACCCAGGCCGGGGTTGAGCGATGAGCGTGGCCGATGCGCATGGACGTTGCACGCCGGGCGCCAAACGCACTACGCTTGGCCGCTTGCAACCCTCCACAAGGCCACCTTGCTGCAACACCTGCCCATGCCTGCCTGCCGTGAGAAACCGCCATGCGCCTGCTGCTGGTCGAAGACGACGCCATGATCGGCGAGGCCGTCCAGGACCTGCTGCGTGCCGAGCACCACGCCGTGGACTGGGCGCGCGACGGCCTGCAGGCCGACGCGGCGCTGTGCGCCCAGGGCTATGACCTGGTGCTGCTGGACCTGGGCCTGCCCGGGCGCGACGGCCTGCAGGTGCTGCGCGCGCTGCGCCAGCGGCGCGACCGCACGCCGGTACTGATCACGACCGCGCGCGACGCCGTGGCCCAGCGTGTGCAGGGGCTGGATGCGGGCGCCGACGACTACCTGCTCAAGCCCTACGACATGGATGAGCTGCTGGCGCGCATCCGTGCGCTGGCGCGCCGTGCCAGCGGGCGTGGCGACGAGGTGTTCGAGCGGGGCGAGGTGCGCATCGACGCGGCCACGCGCCAGGCCAGCGTGCAGGGCCGGCCGGTGCTGCTGTCGGCCCGCGAGTGGGCGGTGCTGACGCCCCTGCTGGCGCGTCCCGGCGCCGTGCTGTCGCGGGCCCAGCTGGAGGACAAGCTCTACGGCTGGGGCGAGGAGATCAGCAGCAACGCCGTCGAGGTCTATGTCCACGGCCTGCGCAAGAAGCTGGGCGCCGACTTCATTGCCACCGTGCGCGGCGTAGGCTACATGGTGCCTGGCGGGGCGCCCGCATGTTGAGGCCGCCGCGCGTCCCGCACTCGCTGCGCACGCGGCTGCTGCTGTCGCTGCTGGGCGCCATTGCCCTGGGCGTGCTGATGCAGGCGGCGCTGGCCTGGCGCGCTGCAATGGACGAGGCTGACGCCCTGTTCGACCGCCAGATGCAGCAGACCGCCCAGGCGCTGCGCCCCGGCCTGCCCGCGCGGGCGCGGGGCGAGTACAGCGATCCGCTGGTGCCGGGCCAGGAAAGCCATGAATTCGTGCTCCAGGTCTGGTCGGCCGACGGCCTGCGGGTGTTCGAGTCCAACCTGGGCCTGGGCCTGCCGCAGCGCGCGGTGCTGGGCTTTGCCGACGTGCAGGCGGGTGGGCGCACCTACCGCGTGCTGTCGGTGCAGACGCCGCTGCAGGTCATCCAGGTGGCGCAGGACATGGCCGTGCGCCGCGCGCTGGCGCGCCAGTTGGCGCTGCGCACCGCCTGGCCCATTGCCTTGATGGCGCCGCTGCTGGCGCTGGCCGCCTGGTGGGCGGTGGGCAGCTCGCTGGCGCCCGTGGAGCGCGTGCGCCGCCAGGTGGCCCAGCGGCGCGCCGACGACCTCGCCAGCGTGGACGCGCAGGGCCTGCCGGCCGAGGTGCGCCCGCTGGTGGATGAGCTCAACTTGCTGCTGGCGCGCATGCAGCAGGCGTTCGATGCGCAGCAGCACTTCGTGGCCGATGCGGCGCATGAGCTGCGCTCGCCGCTGGCCGCCCTGAAGCTGCAGGCGCAGGCGCTGGCGCGCGCGGGTGACGACCAGGCCCGGGCCCGCGCCGCCGAGCGCCTGGCCGCCGGCATCGACCGGGCCACGCGCCTGGTCGAGCAGCTGCTGGCCCTGGCGCGCCAGGAGGCGCGGGCCGCCGGCAGCGCGCCCGAGCCCCTGCTGCTGGCCGAATGGGTGCAGCGCGCCGTGGCCGACGCCGCGCCGGCCGCGTATGCGCGCGGCATCGACCTGGGGCTGCAGCCGCTGTCCCCGCAGGCCGCTGCGGCGCACGTCTCGGGGCAGGGCGAGGCGCTGGCCATCTTGCTGCGCAACCTGCTGGACAACGCCATCAAGTACACCCCCCGGGGCGGCACGGTGGATGTGGCGCTGGAGGCGGCCGGGGACGCCCTGGTGCTCACGGTGGACGACAGCGGCCCGGGCATCGCCCCGGCGGAACGCGCCAGCGCGCTGCGCCGCTTCCACCGCGGCCAGGACCACGGCGCGCCCGTGGCTGGCAGCGGGCTGGGCCTGGCCATTGCCGACAGCATCGCCCGCACGCACGGCGCGCCGCTCGAGCTGCTGGAGGCGCCGCAGCTGGGCGGCCTGCGCGTGCGCCTGGCGCTGCGGCGCGTGGACGGGAGGGCGTGGGGCGGGCCGAGGGCGCCGGCGCATGATCCGCGTGGCGCTGCTGTCCGGCCTGGGCCACACCATCGTGGTCGTGCTGAGCCTGCTGATCTACGTGCTGGGCACGCGCATCAACCACCAGCGGCGCCACCCCTCGGCGGCGCTGGGCTGGGTGCTGGGCATGGTCACGCTGCCCTACCTGACGCTGCCGCTGTTCCTGCTGTTCGGCGTGCGCAAGTTTGCCCGGCCGGCGCGGCGCCACCATTGGCAGGCGCCGCCGCCCGCCGGCGAGGGGCCGGCCTGGGCCGCGCAGCTGCTGGCCGGGATGGAGGTGGCGCCGGCGATGCGCAACCCGCACGTCGCGCTGCACCAGGATGGCGCCCAGGCGCTGGCCGGGCTGCTGGCGACCATCGCCTGCGCGCGCCAGCAGCTGGACGTGGGCACCTACGTCCTGGCGCACGACGAGGTGGGCCGGCAGGTGGCGCGCGCGCTGCTGCAGGCCGTGCAGCGCGGCGTCTCCGTGCGGCTGCTGGTGGACGCCGTGGGCAGCCTGCAGACCCCTCGCGGCATGCTGCGCTCGCTGGCGCGGGGCGGCGTGCAGGTGCGCCGCTTCATGCCCCTGCTGCACAACCCGCTGCGCGGCCACACCAACCTGCGCAACCACCGCAAGCTGGTGGTGGCCGACGGCTGGCGCCTGTGGAGCGGCGGGCGCAACCTGGCGTGCGAATACTTCATGGACCGGCCGCAGCGCCCCGCCTGGGTGGACTTGAGCTTCGAGCTCCACGGCCCGGTGGCCCAGCATGCGCACATCCAGTTCGGCACCGACTGGCGCATTGCCCAGGGGCGCATGCTGCGGCGCATGCGCCGCGCACCGCACATGCCGGCGCTGCCCCAGCCCGAGCATGGCGCGCTGGCGCAGTGGATCGCCAGCGGCCCGGACCACGCCGACGACACGGTGCACGCCCTGCTGATGGCCGGCGCCTTCCACGCGCGGGGCCGCATCGTGGCCGTGACGCCCTATTTCGTGCCCGACGACGGGCTGCTGGATGCCTGGTGCCTGGCCTGCCGGCGCGGCGTGCAGGTCAGCCTGCTGGTGCCGGCGCGCTCCAACCACCGGCTGGCCGACATTGCGCGCGAGCGCGCGCTGCGCCAGCTGGCGGCCGCCGGCGCGCAGGTCTGGCTGTCGCCCGCCATGCTGCACGCCAAGGCGGTGCTGATCGACGACGACCTGGCGCTGGTCGGCTCGGTGAACCTGGATGCGCGCAGCCTGTTCCTGAACTACGAGGCCATGACCGCGTTCTACGGCGACGCCGAGTTGCGCTGGCTCTCGCACTGGTGCGCAAGCCACATCGCCCAGGCGCAGCCCTACCAGGGCCACGCGCCCTCGCTGCCGCGCGACCTGGCCGAGGGCATGGTGCGGGCGCTGGGCTTTCAGCTGTAAGAACATGAACAGGCTCTAAGCCGGCGGGCGGCTGCGGAACGCGGGGCGCACCGAGCACTCGAAGGCCCCGCCCAGCAGCCGGACGGCCGTGTCGTAGCGCTCGGGCGTCTCGGCCGCGATGCAGTCGCGCGGCGTCCAGACCTCGTAGCCGTGCATGCGCGCGTCGGTGGCCGAGAGCATCACGCACATGTCCGCGGCCCAGCCCGCGATCACCAGCCGGCGCGCCTGCATCCTGCCCAGCAGGTGCCGCAGCGGCGTGCAGTGGAATGCCGAGTGCTGGGGCTTCAGGATGACCAGGTCGTCCGGCGTCGGGGTCAGGCGCCGCGCGATGGCGCCGCGCGCGCCCGGCAGCACCTGGCACGCCGCCAGGATGTCGCGGAACTCGCTGTGCCAGGTGCCGTAGTTGTCGTTGGCATAGATGGTGGCCACGCCCTGGGCCTCCAGGCGTTTCTTCAGGCGTGCCACGCGCTGCGCCGCCGCCCAGGCGTGGGGCAGCAGGTCTTGCGCCCGGGGGAAGTTCATCGGGTTGATGACGTCCACCAGCAGCAGCACCTGCTCGCTGTGGGGCAGCGGCGTGCTGCGCAAGGCGTATTCGCGGCTGTCGGGCATGGAGGGGCTCCGCAAGGCAGGGGACAGTGCGCCAACGTAGCCGGCTGCACGCCCGCGCTGTGTAGGAAGGGGTCACCTCGCGCCCGGCGCGCGGGCGAGCCGCGCCGCGCACGGGTCAGGGCCTGCGCCTACAAAGGGCCGGCCACGGCCGGGCTTCCAATCGCTGCGCACCGGCCCGCCGGACCCCACCCACCCACGAAGGAGATGCACCCCATGGCCAAGCAACGCTACGACCAGGCCCAGCTCAAGCAATTGCTGCTGCAGATGATGGAGACCGAGCTCGGCGGCGAGCAGGTCTACCGCGCCGCCATCGAATGCGCCATCAACGACGAGCTGCGCGAGGAGTTCGAGGGCTACCTGCAGGAGACGATGACGCACCAGAACGTCGTGCGCAGCACCTGCGAGGCGCTGGGCATCGATGCCGACGAGCCAACGCCCACGCGCGCCGTGGTGCGGCACATCGGCGAATCACTGGTCAAGGCCATCGCCCTGGCCCGGCAGGGCGGCGATCCGGCGGCTGCGCAGCTGGTCGCCTGCGAGTGCGTGGTGTATGCCGAGACCAAGGACCATGCCAACTGGGAGCTGCTGGGCAAGGTGGCCGAGGTGGCCGCGGGCGAGGAGGGCAAGGCCCTGAAGAGCGCACACCAGGCCGTGGAGAAGGACGAGGACCACCACCTCTACCACTCCAAGGGCTGGTGCCGCGAGCTGTGGATCCAGAGCCTGGGCATGCCCGCCGTGCTGCCCCCGCCCGAGGAGGTCAAGCAGGTGGAGACCGCCATCGGCGCATCGCGCGCCGAGCAGCAGCGCGACAAGATGCTGTAGGCGGAAAGCCGCAGGCAGGGCCGGTTGCGCCTGCGGCCTTCAGAAATCGAGCGGCGCGCCGTCGTCCAGCGGCGCGGCAGCGGCGCGCTGGCGCGGGCCTTCGTGCTGCAGCGGCTGCGCAGCCTTGCGCTTGCGGTCGATGTGGTAGGCGGTCAGTACCTGGGCCGCCACGATGTCCAGCGCCGCGCGGGCGTTGCCCTCGCGGTCCGTCCACACCTTCGGGGTCACGCTGCCGGCCACGGCCAGGCTGTCGCCGGCGTCCAGGGCCAGCAGCGCGGCCACCACGTCCGGCTCGAAGGCGATGCAGTTCACGAACAGGCTCTCGCCGTCGCCGGCGGTGGCGCGCAGCTTGGCCGTGGCGAAGGGCTTGCCGGTCTTGCTGGTGCGTTGCTCGGGCCGGGCGTGCAGCTTGCCGGCAATCAGGGCGTCCATCATGGTGGGGGTCTCCGGGTGGGGCCGCCGGCCGTGGGCGCCGGCACGCGGCGGGGCAAGGAAAAAACCCGCACTGCCTGGGCGGCATGCGGGTCCTCCTGCGGGCCTGGTCCCCCCGACAGGAATCGAACCTGTATCTGGCGCTTAGGAGGCGCCCGTTCTATCCATTGAACTACGGGGAGCGGCAAAGCCGGCGATTGTAAGCCGGTCCCGCCAGGGCGCCGCCGGCCGGGGGCTTGCGCTGGCTACTCTGTTTTTTATAGCTGCAGGCCGGCCCTGGAGGCCGGCGTCCGCCCGATTTGACCCGTTTTTGGCTGTTTTTGCTTCAGTCGTAGCGCACCGTGTAGATCAGGTCCACGGCGCTTTGCGCGCCCGTCTGGCCGCGCAGCGTCAGGCGCTTGGACAGGTCGTAGAAGATGTACAGCGTGCCCAGGGCGCCCGACAGGCTTCGTTCGTAGGTCACGTACAGGTCGCGCGACAGGCGCTTGCCCAGGGTCAGCGCCGCTGCGGCCGCGCCCTCGCCCTGGCCCGGGCCCTTGAAGCCGATCTCGTCCAGGCCGAGTTTTTGCGCGATGCCGCCGCTGCTGTTCTTGTCGCCGTTGCCGCCCAGGAAGGCCAGCGCCGCCTGCTGCAGGAGCGCCGCCTCGGCGCCGCCGGCGGCCGAGCTCCTGCCCAGCACCACCCAGGAGAGTTTTTCCGCGTCGGGCAGCTCGGGCTCCGAGTACAGGCGCACGCGCGGCGCCTGGGCGCTGCCCGTGACCTGCACGCCGGCGCGCACGGCGATGTTGGGCCGCAGTGCCAGCACGTCCAGGGCCGGGTTGTCGTAGGGGCCGTTGAAGCGCAGCAGGCCGGTCTCGATGTCCAGCGACTGGCCCCAGGCGCGGTAGCGGCCCTGCTCGGTGCGCACCTCGCCAGTCACGCGCGGCGCGCCGCCGGTGGCGGCGCTGCTGGTGATGTCCAGGCGGCCGGTCAGGCGCGTGGTGATGCCGCGGCCCTGCAGGGCGAAGTCCTGCCCCAGGTCCAGGGCGACGGCCACGTCCGGGGTGCGCGCCGCCTGCACGCTGCCTTGCTCGCGCGCCTGTGCGCTGCGGGCGCTTTTTTGCGCCTTTTGCGCGGCTTCGCGGTCCAGCGCCGCCGAGCGCACCACCACGTCGTCGCCCAGCGAGGGCGCGCCCGCCTCGGGCAGGATGATGGTGGCGCGGTCGGTGGTCAGGTCGCCGCGCAGCACCAGCTGGCCCTGCTCCAGGCGCGCGCGCAGCTCGCCCGAGACGCTGACCTGGCGGTCTGCGCGCACCAGCACCTGCAGCGCCTGGGCGCGCGCGCGCAGGTCCATGCGGATGCCCGACAGGCCGCCCTCGCCGGCGCCCGCGCCGGCCCACGACAGCGTGCCGCTGCCTTGCAGGGTGCCGCCATCCACGGGCGCTGCCGTGCGGTTGCCGCTGTAGCCGGCGATGCGCGCGCGGCTGCCGCGCCCGCCCTTCAGGTACAGCTCGGTGATGTTCAGCTGCTGGCCCTGCAGCGTGGCGCGCAGGCGCCCGTCCTGCAGGTCCACGCCATCGATCAGCGAGCGCACCGAGAAGCGGTCGGCGGCGATCTGGCCGCGCCACTGCGGCGCCGCGCGGCTGCCCGACAGGCGCACATCGGCGCTCATCGTGCCGTGCACGCGCCAGCCGGGCGGCGCGAGCATCGACCACACGCCCACCTCGGGCAGCTCGGCGCGCAGCGTCGCGGCCAGCGGGGCGTCGTCGTGCCACTGCCAGCCCGCGTCCGCCGTGCGCGACAGGCGGGTGCTGCCCTCGGCCCGCACGCGGCCGGCGCGCTCGCTGTCCCAGGCCAGGCGCGCGCGCACGTCTTCGCCGTCGGCGGCAAGCTCCAGTGCCAGTTCGCGCAGCCCGGCGGAGGTGGTGGCGGGGCTGGCGCCGTCCTCGGCCTTCGGGCTGCCTTGCGCCTTGCCCTGGCCGCTGCTGTGCACCACGGTGACGGCGGCCGTGTCCGGGGCCTCGCCGGTGGCGATGCGCACGTCGCCGCCGGCACGGCGCACGCTGGCGCGCGCGCGCAGGCCGGCCGGCGTGGCGGCCACGTCCCAGCTGCCGGCCAGCACCAGGTCGCCCGAGACGCCCAGGCGCGCCAGCGCGCCCTGGCCGTCGGTCTTGAAGGCGTTGGCCCAGGACAGGGGCAGGCCCTGCAGCGTGCCCTGGCTGGTGAGCTCTGCGCCGCCCTGGGCGCCTTGCGCGTAGCGCAGCGGCTGCCAGCGCAGCAGCGCCTCGCCGGGCTCGGGGCCGGCCAGGCGGGCGCTGGCCGCTGCGGCTTGCAGCACCAGGTGGGGCTGCTGCTGCAGCGCCAGCTCCAGCGGCTCGGCCAGGCGCAGCGTCCAGGGGCCCGGCTGGCCGCGCAAGGCGGCCTGCACGCGCAGCTCGCCCACCCGGGCCTGCCAGCGTGCGCCGCCGCGGCTGCCGCCGCTGGCGCGCAGGTGCACCTCGGCCTGCAGGTCGTTGTTCTGGCGCAGGCGGCCGTCCAGCTCCAGCGCCAGGCTGGCCAGGCTGCCGCTGAGCGCGGCGCGCGTGTCCGACAGCTCCAGCGCCAGCGCGCCGCCGCTGCCGCCCGGCTGGGGCGCGCGCGACAGCAGCAGGCGCGGCGCCTGCAGGCGCGCCTGCAGGCTGAAGTCGCCCGTGCGCGCGCCAGCCGCCGGGGCCGGGCCGGGCAGCAGGCCGGCGGCCTGCAGCTGCTGCTGCGCCGCCTGCCAGCCGCCGCGCCACTGGGCGTTCAACTCGGCGCGCCCGTCCAGGCTGGCGCCGATCGCCGGCACCCCCAGCCCGTCCAGCCAGGCCTGCGCCTTTTGCGCATCGGCCAGGCGCAGCTGCAGCGTGCCCGCGCCGCTGGCCGGCGCGATCTGGCCGTCCACCTGTGCGCTGGCGCCGGGCAGCCTGGCCTGCACGCTGCCGCGTGCGGACAGCGCCTGGGTGTCGATCTGCAGGTCCTGCGCGCGCAGCTGCGCGCCTTCGGCCTGTGCCAGCAGCTGGGCGATGTCCAGGTGCCGGCCCTGCCAGCGGCCTTGCGCGGCCAGGCGCTGCAGCGCGATCGGCGCCGGCGCGCCGCTGCGCTGGCTGGCGCGCGCCGCGGCCCGGGGCGCCGCGGCGGCACGCAGGTCGGCGGCAAAGCGCACGGCGCTGTCCTCGCCGGCCATGCTGGCGCTGGCCGTGCCCGACAGCGGCGCCGGCGCCAGGCGCGTGTGCAGCTGCGCCGGGTTCACGCCCTGCAGCCGCGCCTGGCCCTGCAAGGCCTGCGCGGCGGGGGGTGTAGCTGCCGTGCAGCTCGATGTGGCCGCCGCCGGCCTGCACGCGCACCCGGGGCACCTGCCAGGTGCTGCCGTCGAAGGCGGCCTCGCCCTGCAGGGCCTGCACCGGCAGCTGCTGGCGGTCCCAGGGGCCGGGGCGGGCGTTGGCCAGGTCGGCCGCGATGCGCCAGCCGCCCTCGCCCTGCGGCTGCACGCTGGCCTGGCCGGCGAGCTGCGTGGCTGGTGCCTGGGGCCACAGCAGCGCCAGGTCCAGGTCCTGCACGTCGGCCTCGGCCTGCACCAGCGGCTGCGCCAGCCAGGGGGCGATGTGCGCCTGCACGTCGGCGCGCAGCGGGGCGTCGCCGGAGGGATCCTGCGGGCCGCCGCGCAGCTGGGCGCTGGCCTGCAGCCGCGCCTCGCGCCCGGCCAGGGTGCCCTGCACGCGCGCTTCGGCCTGGGCGTGCAGGGTCTGCGCGCTGCCCGTGCACGGCGGTGCGCACGCTGCCCTGTGCGCTGGCCGTGAGCGGCATGGGCGCGCGCGCGCCCAGCGTGGCCTGCAGGGCGTAGCGGCCCTGGGCCAGCTCGACGTGTTCCACCGTCAGCTGGTGCTCGCTGCCGTCATAGCGGTAGCGGCCGGCCAGGTCGTCGATGACCAGCGGCTGGCCGCCCTCGCCGCGTCCGGCCCAGACCAGGTGGTCCACGCGAAAGGGCAGGTCCACCTGCAGCGGCAGGACCAGCTCCTGCAGCGGCTCTATGGGTGTGTCCGGGCCGGGGGCTTGTCCTGCGCGGTGATGGTCAGGCTCGCGGCATGCACCTCGCCCAGCTTCAGCTGGCGCGACAGCAGCGGCGCCAGCTGCCAGCCGATGTCCACGTCCTCGGCCAGCACGGCCAGCGTGCCGTTGCTCCAGCGCAGCCGGCCGATGTGCCCGCCGGCGCGCAGCGAGCCCGTCACGTCCTGCACCTGCAGCTGCTGGCCGGCGGGCAGGAGGCGCGCGGCGCGGTCCAGCGCGGTAGCCAGCGAGCTGCCGCTGCCGGCCCACCACCACAGCGCCGCTGCCAGCGCCACCAGCAGCACGACCAGCAGCGCCAGCACGCGCCCCGCCAGGCGCCAGCGGCTCTTGTGCGCCGCAGCGGGCCGGGGCGCCACGGCGGCGGCGTAGGGGTCGGGGGATTGGGGCGAGGAGGAGGGCATGGAGGCGGGCGGCGGGACGGCCGAAGGTTAATGCCGTTCATCCGGGCGGTCGGCAAGGTCTGCGCGAAACGCCTGTAGGAGCGCGGCCGCAGCGGCTGTAGGAGCGCCGCCGCCGCACCTGCGTCCAGGCAGGGCTGCAGGGGCGCGGCGGGCGTGCCGCAGGCGGTTTTCAGGTGAAATAGGCCTCACGCCGGCGTCTTTGGCCGGCGTCTAGCTATGGAAATAATAGTAATCAGAAGGTGTAGCCCAGGCGCAGGTGCAGCCGCAGCTGGCGTTCCTGCACGCCGTAGGCGATGTCCGCCTGCAGCGGCCCGACGGGGCTGCGCCAGCGCAGGCCCGCGCCCACGCCCACGCGCGGGCGCAGCTCGCCCGGCTTGTCGGCCACGGCGCCGACGTCGATGAAGGTGGCGCTTTCGAAATCCGTGCGGTTGCCGCGCAGGGTGATGGGCCGCTGCCACTCGACGCTGCCCACCGCCATGTAGCGGCCGCCAAACAGGGTTCCCGCCTCGGTGCGCGCGCCGATGCGCCGCCAGCCGTAGCCGCGCACCGTGGTGTCGCCGCCGGTCAGGAACAGTTGCGTGACGGGAATGACGGCGCTCTCCCGCGCCAGCACCGCGCCGCCTTCCAGGCGCAGCGACACGCGGCTGTTGCGGCGGATGCCCTCGCCCATCTCGACGCGGCCGGTGTCGATGAAGGATTGCCAGCGCACCAGCGTGCGCACGAAGGGGTCGCGCTGCGGGGTCAGCGTCAGGCCGGCGCCCAGCTCGGCGGCCAGGCCGAAGCCGCGCGTGGGGTTGGCGTTGTCGTTGAAGTAGCGCCCCGTCCAGCCATAGTTGGCGGTGAGGGCGCTGCTGGACGGCGGCGCGGCCTCGCCCTGGTTGCGGGCGGCGTCGAACTGCAGGAAGTAGCTGCGGTCGATGTGCTCGGCGCTCTTGGTGCGCCCGGCGCGCACGCGGCTGCTGTTGACCTCGTAGCTGCCCGTGGTCTCGCGCTGCAGCTGCAGGCCGGTGAACCAGCGCCAGCCGTCCTCGCCGGGCAGCGCCGTCCAGTCGGTGGACAGGAGCTTGTGCTTGCGGTCCAGCTCGATCTTGCTGAGCGCCCGCCAGCCTATGCCCGGCAGGCGGTTGTGCGTGTGCTCCAGCGACAGGCGCGGGCCGCTGTCGGTGGACAGCCCGATGCCGAAGACGGCCTTTTGCAGCGGCGCCTCGCGCACCTGCGCCACCACCGGCACGGCCGCCTCGGCGGCCTGGCGGTCGATGCCGTCGGCCTGCAGCGTCAGGAACACGGCATCGTAGTAGCCGCTGCTGGCCAGGCGCTGCTGCGCGTCCAGCAGGCTTTGCTCGCTGTAGGGCGCGCCCACCGGCAGGCGTGCGATGCGGCGCGCGCCCTCGGGGTCGTAGCGCTCGCTGCCCTTGACCTGCAGCGCGCCGAAGCGCAGCTCGGGGCCGGGCGCGTAGGCCACCTGCAGCTCGGCGCGCGCGCGGTCGGCGTCCACCTCGGCGCGGCTCTTGTCCACGCGTGCCAGCGCGTAGCGGCGCGTCTGCAGCTGGCGCAGGCCCTGGGACTTGGCATCGTCCCAGTCGCGCTGGGTGAAGGGCGCGCCCGGCTGCAGGCCGAAGGCCCGCTGCAGCTGCTCCTGGCGGCGCGCCAGGCGCGCGGCGTCGGGGCGCCCGGGCGCGTCGCTGCCCAGCACCTGCACCTGGGTGCTGGCGATGTGGGTGCGCGCGCCCGGCACCACGCTCACGGTGATGCTGCGCGCCGGCGTATCCGTGCGCTGGCCGGCGCCAGGCGCCGGGTTGTCGTGCAGTGCGATGGTGATGTCGGGGCTGAAGTAGCCCAGCGTGGCCAGCAGCTCGCGCGCGTCGGCCTCGGCCGCACCCAGCAGGCGGCGCAGCTCGCCGTCCTGCAGGTCGGGCAGGTGGACGAAACGCTGCAGCTGCATGTGGCGCGAGAGGTATTCGCGCACGTCGGGCTCGGGCGCCTCGACGGTGAAGGCAAAGGCGTCGGGGCCGCTGCCCTCGGGCGCGTCGGACTCGATGGCGCCGTGCCGCTCGCCGGCGCCCTGCGGGCCCTGGAAGGCATCCCGCAGCACGCCGCAGCCGGGCAGGGCGGCGGCCAGCAGCAGCGTCAGCAGCAGCGCCGGCCAGCGGCCGGGCGCCTGGGGCGCGGGCGGCTGCGCGGTGCGCAGCGGGGAGGGGGGGAGGGGGAAAGGGCGGATGCTCACGCCGCGATTATTTGGACAACAGCCGCATTGCATCCTCCAGGCCCTTGAGTGACAGGGGAAACATCCGGTTTCCCATGAGCTGCTGGATGACGCCGATGCTCTGGCGGTACTGCCACACGCCCTGGGGCTCGGGGTTGATCCAGGCGTAGTGCGGGAAGGCGTGCGTCAGGCGCGACAGCCACTCGGCGCCGGCTTCCTCGTTGTTGTATTCCACGCTGCCGCCGGGCTGCAGGATCTCGTAGGGGCTCATGGTCGCGTCGCCCACGAAGACCAGCTTGTAGTCCTTGTTGTACTTGCGGATGATGTCCCAGGTCGGGAATTTCTCGGCGAAGCGGCGGCGGTTGTTCTTCCACATGAAGTCATAGACGCAGTTGTGGAAGTAATAGAACTCCAGGTGCTTGAACTCGCTCTTCACGGCGGAAAAGAGTTCCTCCACGCGCTGCACGTGCTCGTCCATGGTGCCGCCCACGTCCATCAGCAGCAGCAGCTTCACGTTGTTGTGCCGCTCGGGCACCATCTTGATGTCCAGCCAGCCGGCGTTGGCGGCCGTGCTGCGGATGGTGTCGGCCAGGTCCAGCTCCAGCTCGCTGCCGGTGCGCGCGAACTTGCGCAGGCGGCGCAGCGCGACCTTGATGTTGCGCGTGCCCAGCTCCTGGGTGTCGTCGTAGTCGCGGTAGGCGCGCTGCTCCCACACCTTCACCGCGCTCTTGTTGCGCCCGGGCCCGCCGATGCGGATGCCCTGCGGGTTGTAGCCGCCGTGGCCGAAGGGGCTGGTGCCGCCGGTGCCTATCCACTTGTTGCCGCCCTCGTGGCGGCCCTGCTGCTCCTCCAGGCGCTTCTTGAGCGTCTCCATCAGCTCGTCCCAGCCCATCTTCTCGATGGCGGCCTTCTGCTCGGGCGTGAGCTCGCGCTCGAGCATCTTGCGCAGCCAGTCGGCGGGGATTTCACGGGTGATGTCGGTCAGCAGCTCCACGCCCTTGAAATAGGCGCCGAACGCGCGGTCGAACTTGTCGAAGTGCTTTTCGTCCTTGACGAGGGCGGTGCGCGCCAGGTGGTAGAAGTCCTCCATGCCCCAGGCGTCGTCGGAATGGGGGCCGGCGACGCCGGCCTGCAGGGCCTCGAGCAAGGTGAGGAATTCGCGCACCGACACCGGCAGCTTGGCGGCGCGCAGCGCGTAGAAGAAGTCGATCAGCATGAAAAATGCCCTGGCCGTTACCCCGGGCCGGGGTGGCGCTCCAAAAGATATAGCAGTTGCGCTCGCGCCTCGGGCCGCTCGGAGGCCGCCGTGCTGTACATCACGGTATCGCGGATGGTGCCGTCGCGGCGCAGCGCATGGCCGCGGATCACGCCGTCCCTCCTGGCGCCCAGGCGCTCGATGGCGCGCTGGCTGGCGAAGTTGAAGTTGTCGGTGCGCCAGCCGACCATGTGGCAGGCCAGCTGCTCGAAGGCGTGGCCCATCATCAGCAGCTTGGCGCTGGTGTTGACGTGCGTGCGCTGCACGCTCCTGGCATACCAGGTCCAGCCGATCTCCACGCGCCGCACGGCGGGCAGGATGTCGTGGTAGCTGGTGCTGCCCAGCACGCGGCGGCTGGCGCTGTCCAGCACGGCGAAGGCAAAGCGGCTGCCGGCCTCGCGCATGGCCAGGGCGTTCTCGATGTAGGCGCGCGTGTCCTGCGGCTCGGGCACGGATGTCACGCGGATGCGCCACAGCTCGCCGTCGGCGGCGGCGGCGGCCAGCCCGGCCTCATGCGCCAGCGCCAGCGGCTCCAGCCGCACGCCGCGGCCCTCCAGGATGGTGGGGGCGACGAAATTCATGCCGGGTCCGCCGGGCGGCTGCGCGCCGCGCGTGCGCCGCGCCAGCGCCGCGCCAGCTGCAGGCCCAGGCCGCCGCCCAGCCCGACCAGGGCGATGGCGCCCATGCTGGCTGCGCCCCAGCCCGGGGTGAACAAATCCAGCCCCAGCAGCCGCGCCAGCCCATGGCCGGCCAGCGCGCCGCCCACGAAACCCGCCGCGTCGCTGGCGCCCTCCAGCAGCAGTTGCCTTGCCTGGCCCATGGTGCCGCGCCTCCTGTGTTCAGCGGTTGCGCTGGTTCATGAACACCAGCTTCTCGAACAGGCTCACGTCCTGCTCGTTCTTGAGCAGCGCGCCCACCAGCGGCGGCACGGCCACCTTCCTGTCGGCCGACTGCAGCGCCTCCAGCGGGATTTCCTCGGCCAGCAGCAGCTTGAGCCAGTCGATGAACTCGCTGGTCGAGGGCTTTTTCTTCAGGCCCGGCAGGTTGCGCACGTCATAGAACGTCTTCATCGCGGCGCTGAGCAGCTCGCTCTTGAGCGTGGGGAAGTGCACGTCGACGATCTTCTTCATCGTCTCGGCTTCGGGGAACTTGATGTAGTGGAAGAAGCACCGGCGCAGGAAGGCGTCGGGCAGCTCCTTTTCGTTGTTGGAGGTGATGAACACCAGCGGGCGGTGCCTGGCGCGGATCAGCTCGCGCGTCTCGTAGCAATAGAACTCCATGCGGTCGAGCTCGCGCAGCAGGTCGTTGGGAAACTCGATGTCCGCCTTGTCGATCTCGTCGATCAAAAGCGCCACCGGTTGCTCGGCCGTGAAGGCTTGCCACAGCACGCCGCGCACGATGTAGTTCTGGATGTCGTTGACGCGCGCGGAGCCCTCGATGCCGGCCAGCTGCGAATCGCGCAGGCGGCTCACCGCGTCGTACTCATACAGGCCCTGCTGGGCCTTGGTGGTGGACTTGATGTGCCACTGCAGCAGCGGCATGCCCAGCGCGCCTGCCACCTCCTCGGCCAGCAGCGTCTTGCCGGTGCCGGGTTCGCCCTTGACCAGCAGCGGGCGCTGCAGCTGGATGGCAGCGTTCACGGCCAGCATCAGGTCTTGCGTGGCCACGTAGTTCTCGGAACCTTGGAATTTCATGGGAAGGAAGTTGATGAGCGAGGGAAATCGTTGACGAAGAGGCTTGACAGGCGCTCGCTATAATCTTTTGGAGATACCGCAGAGACAACCGATCATCTGATTGTGCGCGCAAAATGAAAAAAACCCTGACCCCGATATTCGCCCTGGCTGTCGCTCTCGTGACCAACATGGCCACCGCCCAGGACATCAAGGGCAATGCCCAGGCCGGCGCCGGCAAGATCGCCATGTGCGTCGGCTGCCACGGCATCCCGGGCTACCAGGCAAGCTTTCCCGAGGTGTACAAGGTGCCCATGATCTCGGGCCAGGGCGCGGGCTACATCGCCTCGGCGCTGCACGCCTACCAAAAGGGCGAGCGCCGCCACCCCACCATGCGCGGCATCGCCGATTCGCTCACCGACCAGGACATCGCCGACGTCGCTGCCTACTACGCGGCCGAAGGGCGGGCCGGGGGCGACACGGCCAAGGCCCGCGAGGCCAGCCCGCAAGTGGCCGCCCTGCTGCAAAAGGGCGCCTGCGTGTCCTGCCACGGGGGCAATCTCTCCAAGCCCATCGACCCGTCCTACCCCAAGCTAGCAGGGCAGCGCGCCGACTACCTGTTCTCCGCGCTCAAGGCCTACAAGGCCGAGCCTGGCACCTATGTGGGGCGCAGCAACGGCGTGATGGCCGGCATCGCCAAGCAGTTCACCAACGCCGAGCTCAAGCAGCTGGCCGGCTACCTGGGCTCGCTGGACACCAGCCTGCGCGTGGTGCCCGAGTCGCGCTTTCGCTGACGGCCCCTCCCGGCCGCGCGCCTCGAAAAAAAAGCCCGCGCAAGCGGGCTTTTTGCGTGGGCGGGTGTGCGCCGCTGCGCCGGCTAGCCTCGCTCAGTCGGCCGTGGCGCGCCGCTGCACGCAGGCGACGTAGGCCTGGCCGTCGGGGGCGCGGCCCGCGCGCTGCGCCTCCCACAGCATGCTGCCCAGGCATTCCATGGCCGCGTGGTGCGCGTCGTGCAGCGAGCCCAGGCGGCGCGCCAGCAGCTCCACCGCCTGGCGGATGCCGCGCGGCTGGTCGATGCTGCACTGCTCGCTGATGGACAGGTGCATGGACAGGTGCAGGAACGGATTGGCCTGGTCGGCGCCATCGGCGTACACGCGCTGCAGGGCGGCCTGCTCGTCCGCCAGCTCGGCGTGGAACTCAGGGTGCTCGGCAGTCCACAAGCCGGCGAGCGTCTCGATGGCTTGCGTCGGCTGGCCCGATTGCTGCTTGGCATGCACGGCGCAAAAGAAGCGCCGCACATCGGCTTGCGAGGGATTGAACATGCAGCCAGCGTAGCACGCAGGCTTGCGCGCCCGCGCTGCGGGTACCATATTCTTCAACATTGATAGCAAACTATCGGCTGTTGGCGCCGGCAAGAAGGGGTTTTCATGCAAAATGACCCGCAGCAGGCCCCCGGCGGGCTCCAGGGGCGCCGCACCATAATGCGTGCCGTGCCGCTCGCGGCGCCCCCTTTTTTCCTTGGTTCTCCACCCCCTCACGCATCGGGACACACTTTCATGGACTGGCATACCTGGCTGGCATTTTTCGCGGCGTCGTGGGTGATCGCCATCTCGCCCGGCTCGGGCGCGGTGCTGTCCATGAGCCATGGCCTGTCCTACGGCGTGCGCGGCGCGGGCGTGACCATCCTGGGGCTGGAGCTGGGCCTGTTGTTCATCCTGGTGGTGGCCGGCGCGGGCGTGGGCTCGCTGCTGATCGCCTCGGAGCTGGCCTTCAACGTGGTCAAGGTGCTGGGCGCGTGCTATCTCATCTGGATAGGCTGGAGCCAGTGGCGCGCGGGCGCGGCCGGCCAGCTCGCCGGCGACCTGGCCGCCGCGCCCATGAGCCGGCGCCGGCGCCTGTTCACCGGCGCGCTGACCAACGCCACCAACCCCAAGGGCATCCTGTTCATGGTGGCCGTGCTGCCGCAGTTCATGAGCGAATCGCGGCCGCTGTGGCAGCAGCTCCTGGTGATGGCGGCGACGCTGGTCACCGTGGACCTGATCGTCATGAACGGCTACGCCGCCGGGGCCAGCGCGCTGCGCCGGCTGATGCGCAGCAGCCGCGCCATGCGCGCGCAAAACCGCGTCTTCGGCTCGCTGCTGATGGCCGTGGGCGCCGGCCTGTTCTTCGTCAGGCGCGGCGCGCAGGGCGCGTGAGCGGCGCGCGCGCCGGGGCCGGCACGGCCGCCAGCGTCTGCCGTATGCCCTCGGCGTAGGGCGTCTTGCGCAGCGGGCCGATCAGCTGCGCCAGCGCCGTGTCGTCCAGGACCAGCGGCTCGCTCAGCAGGTAGTGCATCTCCACCATCTCGCGCGCCGTGCGGTTGACCAGGCCTAGCAGCCGCAGCATGCCGCGGCCGGCCACGCGCAGCCTGAGCGGGCGCGCGGTGAGGCGCTGCATTTCGGCCACCAGCGCGCGTTGCGACGTCACCCCCGCGCCGCCCAGGTGCCACACCCGCCCCCAGGCGCCCGGCGCGTCCAGCAGGCGGGCCACGACCGGGCCCACGTCGGGCACGAAGACGAATTCGTGCGGCGCGTCCAGCGGCCCGACCATGTCGGCCGTGCCCCCGCGCACGGCAGCGGTGGCGGCGCCGTGCAGCAGGCTGGAGGCCACGTCCGGCCCGTAGAAGTCGGGCAGGCGCAGCACGGTGGCCTCGATCTGCCCGGCGGCATGCGCCTGCAGCAGCAAATCCTCCTGCGCCAGGCGCATGCGGCCCTTGAAGGTGTGCGGCGCGCGCGGGTGGTCCTCGCCCACCGGGTTGCCGCCCTGGCGTCGCCCATAGGGGTACACGGTGCCGACCAGCACGATGCGCTGCACGCCGGCGGCCGTGGCGGCCAGCAGCGTGCGGCGCATCAGCTCGGGGTGCAGCGCAAACTGCCAGTAGGGCACGCCGACCAGATAGACCAGCGTATGCACGCCCTGGCAGGCAGCGCGCACCGACGCCGGCGAACCGGGGTCCCACACCGTGCATTCGGCCAGCGGGTCGGCGCCGAATGCTGCGCGCAGCCGCCCGCCTTCGCGGCCGACCGCGCGCCAGCGGCGCCCCTGGGCGCTGAGGGCGGCGCCGATGCTGCGGCCCATGGGCCCGCAGGCGCCGAACAGGGCGATGGTGTTCATGTCGTGGTCCTTGCGTTTTCCGCTGCGAAGGGCGCCAGTGTGGAAGTTGCCAGGACAAAAGAAAATGCATGTCTTTGCATGGCAGGTAAACGGATATGAATCACGCTCACGGTGCGGAACCCAGCTGGGAGTGGTATCGCAGCTTCCTGCACGTGGCGCAGGCGGGCTCGCTCTCGGCCGCCGCGCGCACGCTCGGCCTGAGCCAGCCGACGCTGGGCCGGCACATCGACCAGCTGGAGGCGGCGCTGTGCGTGCGGCTGTTCACGCGCTCGCCCGAAGGCCTTGCGCCCACCGACGCCGGCCAGGCGCTGCTGCCCCTGGCGGGCACGCTGGCCATCACGGCCGCGGCGCTGCGCCGCGCCGCCGCCGGCGCAGGCGCCGGGGACGGCGCGGTGCAGGGCGTGGTGCGGGTCTCCGCCAGCGAGGTGGTCGGCGTGGAGGTGCTGCCGCCGCTGCTGGCTGCCCTGCAGCAGCGGCACCCGGCGCTGGTGCTGGAGCTGGTGCTGTCCAACCAGGCGGACGACCTGCTGCAGCGCCAGGCCGACGTGGCCGTGCGCATGTTCCGCCCGCAGCAGCAGGCGCTGCTCGCGCGGCGCGTGGGCGCGCTGGAGCTGGGCCTGTTCGCCCATGCGGGCTACCTGCAAGCGCGTGGCACGCCGCGCTCGGTGCAGGAGCTGGCCGGGCATGCGCTGATCGGCTTTGGCCGGGAAAGCGGCTTCACCCGCCGCCTGCGCAGCCAGCTGCCCGCGCTGGCCGGCCTCGGCTTTGCGTTTCGCTCCGACAGCGACCTGGCGCAGCTGGCGGCGATCCGCGCCGGCCTGGGCATGGGCATTTGCCAGGCGGCGCTGGCCGCGCGCGAGCCGCACCTGGTGCGCGTGCTGGCCGGGGACGTGGCGCTGCACCTGGACACCTGGATCGCCATGCACGGCGACCTGCGCCGCAGCAGCGCCTGCCAGGTGGTGTTCGATGCGCTGGCCGACGGGCTGGCGCAGCATGCCGCGGCGCAGCGCCCCGCTTGAACCCGCCGCAGTCACCCACTGGACACAGGCCGCAGGCCGCCCTAGCTACAGTGGCCAGCCATGAAAAAGACCTTCCGCAGCCATTCCGACATCACCGCCTGCATCGGCCAGGAAGTCGCCGTGACCGACTGGGTGGAGATCACGCAAGAGCGCATCGACCTGTTCGCGCGCGCCACGGGCGACCACCAGTGGATCCACGTCGATCCCGAGCGCGCCGCCCAGGGGCCCTTCGGCACCACCATCGCGCACGGCTTCCTCACGCTGTCGCTGCTGGCGCAGTTCATGGGCGAGGCCTACGCCATCGAGGGCGCGCAGATGGGCGTCAACTACGGACTGAACAAGGTGCGCTTTCCGGCGCCGGTGCCGGTGGGCAGCCGGCTGCGCGCGCGCCTGAAGCTGCTGGGCACCGAGCCGGTGGCGCCGGGCGGCCTGCAGATGGCCTGGGAGGTGACGCTGGAGCGCGAAGGCGCAGCCAAGCCGGTGTGCGTGGCCGAGTCGCTGGTGCGCAGCTACGGCGCCGCTGACTGAGGCGCTGCAGCCGCCGTGGGCGCGGCCCGCGCCAGGAAGCTGTTTTGCCGCCAGGCCTCGTACACCGTGACCGCCACGGCATTGGACAGGTTCAGGCTGCGCTGCGCCGGCAGCATGGGCAGGCGCAGGCGCTGCGCTGGCGGGAAGGTGTCGCGCAGCACCGGCGGAAGGCCCCGTGACTCGGCGCCAAAGACCAGCCAGTCGCCCGGCAGGAAGCCCGTGTCGTGCACCGCCTGCCCGCCGTGCGTGGTGAGCGCGAACATGCGCGCGGGATCGGGCTCGTGGGTGCGCAGCAGCGCCGTCCAGCCGGCGTGCCGGCGCACGTCGGCCCACTCGTGGTAGTCCAGCCCGGCGCGGCGCAGCAGGGCGTCGTCCATCGAAAAACCCAGCGGCTCGACCAGGTGCAGCGTGCAGCCGGTGTTGGCCGCCAGCCGGATCACGTTGCCGGTGTTGGGCGGGATTTCGGGTTCGACCAGGACGATATGGAACATGGCCGCCATTGTCGGGTCAGCGCGCGCCGTTTGCACCACGGGCGCGGGGGCGTTCGCCGCTTGGGCTGTAATCAATCGTGTACCGAAGGCGTGCGCGCCAGCACCAGCGCGCCGACCTGTGCCGCCCCGGCCGCCTGCAGCACCAGCGCAGCCGCATGCAGCGTTGCGCCGGTGGTCATGACGTCGTCGATCAGCAGCACGCGCCGCCCGGCGATGCCCGCCGCTGCCAGGGGTTCGAGCGCGAATGCGCCGCGCAGGTTGTGCAGCCGCTCGGCGCGCCCCAGCCCACTCTGCGCCGCCGTATCGTGCAGCCGCAGCAGCACCTGCGCCCGCACGCGCGTGCCCGCGCCCAGGCGCTGCGCCAGCTGCAGCGCCTGGTTGTAGCCGCGCTGGCGCAGGCGCTCGCGCGACAGCGGCACCGGCAGCAGCCAGTCGGCGTCCTGCAGCGCCGCGGCCGCGCCCGGCGCGTCGCGCAGCAAGGGGGCCAGCGCTGCCGCCCAGCCAGGCTGGGCGTGGAACTTCCACTGCGCGATGGCGCCCGCCCAGGGGTAGCCGTAGTCCACCGCGGCGATGCACGGCTGCAGCACCGGTGCGTCGCGCTGGCAGTCGGCGCAGCGCACTAGGCCGGCCGGCAGACGGCGGGCGCAGCCCGTGCAGCGGGCCTGCGCCCGCATGGCAAAGCGCGCGCGGCACGCAGCGCACAGCCGCTGCGCCGGCCAGGCGCGGCACAGCGCGCACTGGGCGGGCACCTGCGCCGCGATGCGCCCGGCCAAAAGCTGCAGGAATGCAGGCGGGAACATCGGCTCAATATACTTGCCCGGCCACCGCCGCGCGTGGCGTACTGGCCTGCCATGCCCGATCACCTGCCTCCCACCATCGACCCCGCAGCCGCTGCCCGCTGGCATGCCCGCCTGCCCGCCGAATCCCCCTGGCTGCACGAGGAGGTGGCCAGGCGCATGCAGGAGCGGCTGCAGTGGATGGCGCAGGCACCGGCCGCCTGGTGCGACTGGGACCCGCTGCGCGGGGGCGTGCAGGGCCACGCGCTGGTGGCGCAGCAGTGGCCGCAAGCCGCCAGCCAGGTGGCCGAGACCTCGTCGCCGCAAGGCTTGGCCCGGGCCCAGGCGCTGCTGGGCAAGCCGTGGTGGAGCGCGGCGCGCTGGAGCGGCGCCGCCCCGCGCTTCGGCCTGCCCGCCGCCGGCAGCGCGCAGATGCTGTGGGCCAACATGGCGCTGCACATGGCCGCCGATCCGCGCGCGCTGATCGGGCAGTGGCACCGCGCGCTGGCAGTCGATGGCTACGTGATGTTTTCCTGCCTGGGGCCGGACACGCTGCGCGAACTGCGCACGCTGTATGCGCAGGAAGGCTGGCCCGCGCCCAGCCACGAATTCACCGACATGCACGACTGGGGCGACATGCTGATGCACGCCGGCTTTGCCGAGCCGGTGATGGACATGGAGCGCATCACGCTGACCTTCGCCACGCCAGAGCGGCTGCTGCAGGAGCTGCGCGGCCTGGGCCGCAACCTGCAGCCGCAGCGCTTTGCCGCGCTGCGCGGGCGCCGCTGGCATGGCCGGCTGCTGGAGCGGCTGGCGGCCGGCCTGGCCGATCCGGCGCACGGCGGCCAGCTGTCGCTGACCTTCGAGATCGTCTATGGCCACGCCATCAAGCCCGCGCCGCGCGTGCAGGTCGGCGCGGAAAGCACGGTGTCGCTGCAGGACATGCGCGCGCTGCTGCGCAGTGCCGGCCAGTCGCGCTGACGGCGCCTGGCTTGTCAATGATGCCGATCAATGCAAGCTACAATAATTTTTGCTTGCGGGACGGGAACTTCCTGCCGGCGCCTGGCGCCATGCAGGCCGGCTGTACCAGCGTTCGCCTGGAGCCAGCCGCTCGGGACTAACGCGGATTGCCGCTGCCGGCCGATGTCGGGCATGCTGGCGCCGGATCGGGTCCCAACCGCAGGGTGAATGGAGACGACGGGTTGCCTCAGGGGGCAGGCCGGACTGATTGAATGGCCGGGCGCACAGCGCCCTGGCAGGCACGCAGCGCAGCCGCGCGGCAGGCCTGCCCGGGCACTCGTGCGCATGGCAGGGAATTGGTCAATTGGAGCTTAGGAAAAAAGTGACAACCATGAAGCGCATTTCCCACAAGCTGGCCTCGCTGCCGCTGGTGCTTTCGGCCTGGGCGGCCACTGCGGCCCATGCCGTGCAAGACCTGCCGGGCGGCCCTGCGGTCAACCAGCTCAACCTGCACCCGCCGGTGACGAAGATCGCCGAGGAGCAGCACTTCCTGCACTGGATGTTGCTCATCGTCTGCACGGTGATCTTCATCGGCGTGTTCGGGGTCATGTTCTATTCCATCTGGTACCACCGCAAGTCGCGCGGTGCCAAGGCGGCCAATTTCCACGAGTCGGTCACCGTCGAGGTCGCCTGGACCGTCATCCCCTTCGTCATCATCATCCTGATGGCGCTGCCCGCCACCAAGGTGCTGGTGGCGCAGAAGGACACCACGAACGCCGACCTGACCATCAAGGCCACCGGCTACCAGTGGAAGTGGGGCTACGACTACCTTGCCGGCGAGGGCGAGGGCCTGGCCTACGTCTCCACCCTGGACAGCAGCCACCGCCAGATGTCCAGCAGCGGCAACGTCTCCCAGGCGCCGGCCGACTACCTGCTCAAGGTGGACAACCCCCTGGTCGTGCCCGTGGGCAAGAAGGTGCGCATCATCACCACCGCCAACGACGTGATCCACTCCTTCATGGTGCCGGCCTTCGGCATCAAGCAGGACGCCATCCCCGGCTTCGTGCGCGACACCTGGTTCCGCGCCGAGAAAGTGGGCGACTACTACGGCCAGTGCGCCGAGCTGTGCGGCAAGGAGCACGCCTACATGCCCATCCACGTGAAGGTGGTGTCCGCGCCCGAGTACACCGCCTGGGTGGCCGGCGAGAAGAAGAAGGCCGCAGCCAAGCAGGACGATCCGAACAAGGTCTGGACGCTGGAAGCGCTGCTGCCGCGCGGCGAGAAGGTCTATGCCGCCAACTGCGCCGCCTGCCACCAGGCCAACGGCAAGGGCGCCGGCCCCATCAAGCCGCTGGACGGCTCGCCCGTCGTGCTCGACAAGGACCACGCCAAGCAGATCCACATCGTGCTCAACGGCGCCGCCGGCGGCGCCATGCCGCCCTGGAAGCAGCTGGGCGACACCGACCTGGCCGCGGTTGTCACCTACACCAAGAACGCCTGGTCCAACAAGACCGGCCAGCTGGTGCAGCCCGCCGAAATCCTGGCCCAGCGCGGCAAGTAAGCGTGCGGCAAACCACGCACGGATAGCACGGACAAGAGGATTCAAGTCATGAGCGCAGTTCTGGACAACCACGGGCACGGCGGCGCGGGCCACGGGCACGACGACCACCATCACGCCACCCCCACGGGTTTGCGGCGCTGGCTGTACGCCACCAACCACAAGGACATCGGCACGCTGTACCTGCTGTTTTCCTTCACCATGCTGATGGTCGGCGGCATCCTGGCCATGCTGATCCGCGCCGAGCTGTTCCAGCCCGGCCTGCAGCTGGTGAACCCGGAGATGTTCAACCAGCTGACCACCATGCACGGCATCATCATGGTGTTCGGCGCCATCATGCCGGCCTTCGTGGGCTTCGCGAACTGGATGCTGCCGCTGCAGATCGGCGCCTCCGACATGGCCTTTGCGCGCATGAACAACTTCAGCTTCTGGCTGCTGATCCCGGCCGGCTGCATGCTGGTCGGATCGTTCTTCATGCCCGGCGGAGCGCCTGCGGCCGGCTGGACGATGTATGCGCCCCTGACCCTGCAGATGGGCCCGTCCATGGACGTGGCCATCTTCTCGCTGCACATCATGGGCGCCAGCTCCATCATGGGCGCGATCAACATCATCGTGACCATCCTGAACATGCGCGCGCCCGGCATGACGCTGATGAAGATGCCCATGTTCTGCTGGACCTGGCTGATCACCGCCTACCTGCTGATCGCCGTGATGCCCGTGCTGGCCGGCGCCATCACCATGACGCTGACCGACCGCCACTTCGGCACCAGCTTCTTCAACGCCGCCGGCGGTGGCGACCCGATCATGTACCAGCACATCTTCTGGTTCTTCGGCCACCCCGAGGTGTACATCATGATCCTGCCGGCCTTCGGCATCGTCAGCCAGGTGGTGCCGGCGTTCAGCAGGAAGCGCCTGTTCGGCTACGCCTCCATGGTGTACGCGGTGGCGGCCATCGCCATCCTGTCGTTCATCGTCTGGGCGCACCACATGTTCACCACCGGCATGCCGGTGACGGGGCAGCTGTTCTTCATGTACGCCACCATGCTGATCTCGGTGCCCACGGCGGTGAAGATCTTCAACTGGACGGCCACCATGTGGCGCGGCTCCATGACCTTCGAGACGCCCATGCTGTGGGCCGTGGGCTTCATCTTCGTGTTCACCATCGGCGGCTTCACCGGCCTGATCGTGGCCATGGCGCCGCTTGATATCCAGCTGCAGGACACCTACTACATCGTCGCCCACTTCCACTACGTGCTGGTGGCCGGCTCGCTGTTCGCCATGTTCTCGGGCTACTACTACTGGGCGCCCAAGTGGACCGGCGTGATGTACAGCGAGACGCGCGGGCGCATCCACTTCTGGGGTTCGATGATCACCTTCAACCTCACCTTCTTCCCCATGCACTTCCTGGGGCTGGCCGGCATGCCGCGCCGCTACGCCGACTACCCCATGCAGTTCGCCGACTTCAACATGATTGCCTCCATCGGCGGCTTCGGTTTCGGCCTGATGCAGGTGTACTTCTTCTTCTTCGTGGTGCTGCCGGCCATGCGCGGCCGCGGCGCGCCGGCGCCGCAGCGCCCCTGGGACGGCGCCGAGGGCCTGGAGTGGGAAGTTCCTTCGCCGGCGCCCTTCCATACCTTTGTCGAGCCCCCGAAGCTGGACGCCACCGCTACGCGCGTGATCGGCTGATGCCGACCTGCCACAGGACCCCGGCCATGAGCAACAACCTGCCCGAAGACAAGAAGAAGGCCAACCTGCGCCTGGCGCTGATCCTGGCGTCGCTGGCGCTGGTGTTCCTGGCGGGCTTCTTCGTTCGGATGGTCTGGCTGCGCTGAGCGGCCCCAGGCGCCACAGGAAGTCGAGGGCACGGCAATGGGCATGCGGCAGGAAAACCTGAAGATGGTGGGCAAGCTGGCGGTGGTGGCGCTGGGCATGTTTGCCTTCGGCTACGTGCTGATCCCGATCTACAAGAGCATCTGCGAAGCCACCGGCATCAACATCCTGACGCTATCCGAGCGCCTGGTGCCCGGCAACGGCTCGGCCGGCCCGGATGCCCGCCTGCCCGGCAACACCCAGGTGGACAAGAGCCGCACCATCACCGTGGTGTTCGACGCCAACGCGCGCGGCCCCTGGGACTTCAAGCCCGGGCAGCGTTCCATCCAGGTGCACCCGGGCGAGCTGGCCACCGTCATGTACGAGTTCCGCAACGTGCAGGACCGGCGCATGGCGGCCCAGGCCATTCCCAGCTACGCGCCGCGCCAGGCCGCCGCGCATTTCACCAAGCTGGAGTGCTTTTGCTTCAACCAGTACACGCTGGAGCCGGGCGAGAGCAAGGAGTGGCCCGTGGCCTTCGTGATCGACCCGCGCCTGTCGCGCGACGTCACGACCATCACCCTGTCCTATACCTTCTTCGAAGTCGGCGGCAAGACCCCGCCCGCGCCCCAGTCCACCGCTGCCGCGCCGCACGCCAAAGGGGGGGGCGGTGCGTGAACGCGCCACCCCCGGCGCCGAGCCGCCGCGCCGCACTTCGCTGGCGCGCACGCTGCGCGCCGTGGCCTGGTCGCTGATCGGGCTGCGTGCGGGCAAGGAATACCAGCGCGACCTGCAAAGCATCCAGCCGCTGCATGTGCTGCTGATCGGCCTGGTGGCGCTGTTCGCCCTCGTCGGCGGGCTGATCCTGCTGGTGCGGTGGGTGGTCTAGCCTGCCACGATGCCACGCCATGGCTGCCATACAACGAATCACGGGACGACCCGGACAACGACATCTTGAGACCGAGGAGCTGACATGAGTGCAACCACACCGGGCACCGCGCCCTATTACTACGTTCCGGGGGAGTCGCGCCACCCGATCTTCGCGGCCGCGGGGCTGTTCTTCGTGCTGCTGGGCGCAAGCCAGTGGATCAACGGCGTGCAGTGGGGCATGTATTCGTTCTGGTTCGGCATCGCCTGGTGGCTGTTCGTGCTGTTCCAGTGGTTCCGAGAAGCCGCGCGCGAGAGCCACCAGGGCCTGTACGGGCGCAAGATCGACCTGTCCTACCGCTGGAGCATGAGCTGGTTCATCTTCTCCGAGGTCATGTTCTTCGGCGCGTTCTTCACCGCGCTGTGGTGGGCGCGGGCGCGCTCGGTGCCGGCGCTTGGCAGCCTGGACAACGGCGTGCTGTGGCCCGGCTTCAAGGCCGTGTGGCCCAGCCTGGCAGCCGGTGCGACGGCTTCGCCGGCCGGCACCATCGAGCCCTTCCAGACCGTCGGCCCGTTCTGGCTGCCGACCATCAACACGGCGCTGCTGCTGACCTCGGGCGTCACGCTGACCATCGCCCACCACGCGCTGCGCCTGGGCCAGCGTGCCCGCACCATCGGCTTCATGTGGGTCACGGTGCTGCTGGGCGTCACCTTCCTGGCCGTGCAGGGCTACGAGTACTACCACCTGTACACCGAGCTGAACCTGAAGCTGACCTCGGGCGTGTTCGGCTCGACCTTCTTCCTGCTCACGGGCTTCCACGGTTTCCACGTCTTCGTGGGCATGCTGATGCTGCTGTTCATCACGCTGCGCCTGCAAAGCGGCCACTTCACGGCCGAGCGGCACTTCGGCTTCGAAGGCGCGGCCTGGTACTGGCACTTCGTGGACGTGGTGTGGCTGGGCCTGTACATCCTGGTGTATTGGATGTAGGGCGAACCCCAGCCGGGTAAAAAGCGCCGCAAGGCGCTTTTTTAGCCGCTAGTTGCTATGCAATTCATAGCTATAAAACGTTTGCTCAGGCCGGCAAGCACGCCAATTGGCTTGAAATCGCCGATCCAGGCCCCCGCAGCGGCTGCAGGAGTCAGCGGGACGCCGCAGGCAGGCCCGTGGGCTGGATGTAGCCCAGCTTCCAGGCCAGCAGCAGGCACAGGAACAACGCGATCGACAAGCCGACGCGCAGCGCCAGCGACCAGGCCATGCGCGCGCTGCGCTTGCTGTCGCCCTGCCCCTCGCGGTCGCCGCGCAGCATGAAAAACAGCGCCGAGCCCAGGCTGGCAAGGATGGCGAGAAGCGCCAGGACGATGAAGATCTTCATGTTTCAATCCGCGATCGCAACCTGCCCGGGCCACCGATCCATTCTTGCCACCATGACCATGTCCTCGCCTGCCTTCCCTGCTTCGCACCGGCCCGGGCCGCACGGCGCGGCCGCGTCCCCGGGGCGGGGCGCAGAGGCATTATCCGGTGAACGGGCTGCTGCCGCGCCGCAACTGGCGCTTCTGGCTGGTCACCCTGCTGGCGCTGGCGGCGGTGCTGGTGACCGCCTCGCTGGGGCGCTGGCAGCTCTCCGCGCAGCCCAGAAGCTCGCGCTGCAGGCGGCCATCGACGAGCGCCAGCGCCAGCCGGCGCTGCCCGCGCAGGCCCTGCTGCAGGCGCATGCCGGCCTGCCGCCGGCCCTACTGCACCGGCGCGTGCAGCTGCGCGGGCAGTGGGTGGCGCAGGCCAGCGTGTTCCTGGACAACCGGCGGATGTACGGCCGGCCGGGCTTTTTCGTGCTCACGCCGCTGCGCCTGGCGGACGCCCCGGACACCGTGGTGCTGGTGCAGCGCGGCTGGGTGCAGCGCGACTTCCTGCAGCGCACGCGTCTGCCCGACGTGCCCACCCCTGGCGGCCAGGTGAGCCTGGAGGGCCGCGTGGCCGAGCCGCCCTCGCGCCTGTACGAGTTCGCCGGCGCCGCCGAAGGGCCAGGGTCTTCGCGCATCCGGCAAAATCTCGACATCGCGGCCTATGCCGCTGAAACCGGCCTGCCGCTGCTGCCCCTGTCGGTGCTGCAGACCGACCCCGGCGCCGACGGCCTGGCGCGCGACTGGCCGGTGATCGATCACGGCGTGGCCAAGCACTACGGCTACGCATTCCAATGGTTCGGGCTGTGCGCCCTGGTGGCAATCCTGTATGTCTGGTTCCAATTCGTCCGACGCGTCGCTCGCCGCAAGCCCTGAGGCGCGCCCGGGCAGCCGCCACGCCGCGCCGGCCGATGAGCCGCTGGGCCTGACCGTGCACAACCTGCCGCCAGCCGGCAGCGCGCTGGCCACGCTGCAGCGCTCGCGCCGCGGGCGCTGGCAGATGCTGGCGCTGCTGCTGGTCTGCGCCGCGCCCGTGGTCGCTTCCTACTTCACCTACTACGTGATCCGGCCCGAGGGGCGGCGCAACTTCGGCCAGCTCATCGAGCCGCAGCGCCCGCTGCCGGGCGCGCTGGCGGCCACGGCGCCGGACGGCGCGGCGCACCGCCTGGGCGAGCTGCGCGGGCAGTGGCTGCTGGTCAGCGCCTCGGGCGGCGCCTGCGACCCGGCCTGCCGCTCCAACCTGTACCTGCAGCGCCAGCTGCGCGAGAGCATGGGCCGCGACAAGGACCGTGTGGACTGGGTCTGGCTGGTGACCGACGACGCGCCGCTGCCCGCCGACATCGCCCCCGCGCTGGCGCAGGCCACGGTGCTGCGCGTGCCGCAAGGCGGGCTGCAGCAGTGGCTGCATCCCGCCGCCGGCCATGCGCTGGCCGAGCACCTGTACCTGGTCGATCCGCAGGGCAACTGGATGATGCGGTTTCCCGCGCAGCTCGACCGCGCCGGCGCCGCCCAGGCCAAGCGCGACCTGGAGCGGCTGCTGCGCGCGTCCAGCAGCTGGGACAAGCCCGGCCGCGAACCGGGGAACCCCTGACATGCCGACCCCGGCCGCCCCATCCCTGTACAACCTCGCTCCCGCGCTGGAGCTGATGGCGCTGGGCCTGGTGATTGCGCTGGTGCCGCTGGCCTGGGTCTGGCGCAACAGCCGCGGGCGGACGGCCGCCGCCCGGCTGCAGGCGCTGCTGGTGCTGACGCTGTTCCTGACCTTCGACCTGGTGCTGTTCGGCGCCTTCACCCGCCTGACCGATTCCGGCCTGGGCTGCCCCGACTGGCCGGGGTGCTACGGCAGCGCCAGCCCGATGGGCGCACGCGCCGAAATCGCCTCGGCGCAGGCGGCCATGCCTACCGGCCCGGTCACGCATGGCAAGGCCTGGGTCGAGATGATCCACCGCTACCTGGCCTCCGGCGTGGGTGTGCTGATCATCGCCGCCACGCTGCTGGCCTGGCGCGAGCGCGCCCGCGCGCGCCGCAGCGGCGCTGCGCCCCCGGCCGGGTTGAACCCCTGGTGGCCCACCGCCACGCTGGTGTGGGTCTGCCTGCAGGGCGCGTTCGGCGCGCTCACGGTGACCATGAAGCTGTTTCCCGCCATCGTCACGCTGCACCTGCTGGGCGGTGCCGTCCTGCTGGCGCTGCTGTGCGTGCAGGCGGTGCGCATGACGGCACTGGTGCAGGGCCGCGCGCGCGTGCCGCTGGCGCCCTGGCTGCGCGCGGCGCTGGCCGGCTGCGCGGCGCTGGTCACGGCGCAGCTGCTGCTGGGCGGCTGGGTCAGCACCAACTATGCCGTGCTGGTGTGCAACACCTTCCCCCAGTGCCAGGGCTCCTGGTGGCCCGACATGGCGCTGGCCGAGGGCTTCGAGCTGTGGCGGCCGCTGGGCCAGCGCGCCGACGGCGGCCCCCTGAGCCTGCCGGCGCTCACCGCCATCCACTACGTCCACCGGCTCGCCGCCTACGGCGTGCTGGCCGCGCTGGCCCTGCTGGCCTGGGCGCTGGCGCGTGCCGGCGCGCTGCGCACCCAGGCGCGCTGGCTGCTGGCCCTGGGTGCGGCCCAGCTGCTCACCGGCCTATCCAACGTGGTGCTGGGCTGGCCGCTGGTTGCCGCCGTGCTGCACACCGGCGGGGCTGCCGCGCTCATCGTGGTGCTGGCCTGGGCGCTGGCAGCCAGCCGCACCGCCGGCCCGGCCCCGCAGCGCGCCGCGCCGCTGCCATCCATCAACGAGGTTTCCGCATGAGTGCCGCCCCCGCCCCCGCACCGGCCGCCGCGCCTGGCCGCACGGCCCCGCACGCGCTGCCGCCGCGCATCGCCCAGTTCTACGCCCTGACCAAGCCGCGCGTGGTGCAGCTGATCGTGTTCTGCGCCTTCATCGGCATGGTGCTGGCCGTGCCCGGCCTGCCCAGCGGCGCGCAGTGGCTGCAGATGGCCGTCGCCAGCGCCGGCATCTGGCTGGTGGCCGGCGCGGCGGCCGCCTTCAACTGCCTGGTCGAGCGCGGCATCGACGCGCGCATGAAGCGCACCTCCTGGCGCCCCACGGCGCGCGGCGAGCTGTCGCCCGCCCAGGCGCTGGCGTTCTCGGCGCTGCTGTGCGCGGCCGGCTCGGCGCTGCTCTACGCGCTGGTCAATCCGCTGACCATGTGGCTGACGTTTGCCACCTTCGTCGGCTACGCGGTCATCTACACCGTGATCCTCAAGCCGCTCACGCCGCAGAACATCGTGATCGGTGGCGCCTCCGGGGCCATGCCGCCGGTGCTGGGCTGGGCCGCCATGACGGGCCAGGTTGGGCCCGAGGCGCTGATCCTGTTCCTGATCATCTTCCTGTGGACGCCGCCGCACTTCTGGGCGCTGGCGCTGTACCGCGTTGAGGACTACCGCAAGGCCGGCCTGCCCATGCTGCCGGTGACGCATGGCAACGAGTTCACCCGGCTGCAGGTGTTCCTGTACACCCTGATCCTGCTGGCCGGCTGCCTGCTGCCCTTCATCTACGGCATGAGTTCGTGGATCTACCTGGCGGCCGCCGTGGTCTTGGGCCTCGGATTTTGCTGGTATGGCTGGCGCCTGTGGCGCAGCTATTCCGACCAGCTGGCGCGCAAGACCTTCCGCTTTTCCCTGATCCACCTGAGCGCGCTGTTCGCCGCGCTGCTGGTGGACCACTACGTACTGTGAGGCTGCCGTGCGCCGTCGTGATGCTCTTAAAAATATAGCTGCAGGCCCGCTGCTGGTGCCGGCAACAGGGCTTTTTATTGCTGGATGCTCGCCGCAGGCGGCGAAATTCGAGGGCGTGGACGTCACCGGCGCCGACTACGCCCGCGACCTGCCGCTCGCCGACCAGCACGGCCAGCGCCGCAGCCTGAAGGACTTCGCGGGCAAGGTGGTGGTGGTGTTCTTCGGCTACACCCAGTGCCCGGACGTGTGCCCGACCTCCATGGGCGAGCTGGCCGAGGTCAAGCGCGCCCTGGGGGCGGACGGCGAGCGGCTGCAGGGCGTCTTCGTCACCGTCGACCCCGAGCGCGACACGCCCGAGCTGCTCAAGGCCTACATGGCCAGCTTCGATCCCAGCTTCATCGCGCTGCGCGGCACGCCCCAGGAGCTGGCCGCCGTGGCGCGCGACTTCAAGATCTACTACAAGCGCGTGGACGGCAGCACCCCGACCAGCTACACCATGGACCACTCGGCCGGCAGCTACGTCTACGACACCGCCGGCCGCCTGCGCGTGTACCACCGCTATGGCAGCGGCGCGCAGGCGCTGGCGCAGGACGTGCGCACCCTGCTGGCGCAGGCCGGCTGAGCCGCCGCAGCCCCGTGGCCGGGGCGGTGCGGCGCGCTACTGCGCGCTGATCTTCTGCTCGCGGATCACCCGGCCCATGGCCGCGGTGTCTGCCTGCATGCGGTTGGCCAGCCCTTCTGCCGACGAGCCCACTGCCTGCCACCCTTGCTGGAACAGCTTGGTGCGCACCTCGGGGCTGCGCGCGATGTCCGCCAGGGTGGCCGACAGGCGCGCCCGCACCGCAGCCGGCATGCTGGCGGGCGCGGCGAAGGCGTTCCAGATCTCCAGCTGGAAGTCGCGCACGCCGGCCTCGGCCAGGCTGGGCACTTCGGGCGCCAGCGTGCTGCGGCCGGCCGAGGTCACGCCGATGCGCTTCAACTTGCCCGCGCGCTCTTGCGACAGCGCCAGCGCCGGGGGCAGCAGCGCCATCTGCAGCTGCCCGCCGCCCATGCCGGTGGCCACCTGCGGGTAGCCGGGGTAGGGCACGTGCAGCGGATTGATGCCGGTGCGCGCCTTGAGCAGCTCGGTGCCCAGGTGGCCCACCGTGCCGACGCCGGGCGTGCCATAGCTCCAGCGGTCGCCGGCGGCGCGCGCCGCGGCCAGGAATGCGCGCGCGTCGCCCTCCGCCGGCACGTCCTTTTGCCCCACCGGGGCCGTGAGCACCAGCGGCGACACGCCGATGAGCGTGAGCGGCGCCAGGTCGCGCACCGGGTCGTAGGGCACCTGGGGGTTCAGCAGCTTGGCAATCGTCAGGTTGCCGTTGATGAGCAGCCCGATGGTGTGGCCGTCCGTGGCCTTGGCCACGGCGTCGGCGCCGATGTTGCCGCCCGCGCCGACCTTGTTCTCGACCACCACCGGCTGGCCGAGCGCCTGCGACAGCGGCTCAGCGAAGGTGCGCGCCGTCAGGTCGGGCGACGAGCCGGGCGGAAAGCCCACGATGATGCGCACGGGCTTGGCCGGCCAGCCGGGCGTGGCCGGCGTGCCCTGGGCAGCGGCGCCGGCGCAGGCGCCGGCCAGGGTCAGGGCAGCCAGCGCCAGCAGGCTGCGGCGGGCGGGGGGAGGAGCGGGACATGGGCGGGGAGTCTCCTGTACGGGGGCGGCCGCACCAGCGCAGCGCTGGCGCCGGCCCACAAACAAGGCGCGCAACCGGCAAAGGGTTGCGCGCCCGGGATTATCGAGCGCGGCGGCCGCAGGCCGCCACCGCGCTCAGGCGTATTCGGCCAGCGCCTTCTTCATCTTCTTCATCGCCGCCACCTCGATCTGGCGGATGCGCTCGGCGCTCACGCCATATTCGGCGGCCAGCTGGTGCAGCGTCATGCCGCCCGAGCCGTCGTCGTTGACCTGCAGCCAGCGCTGCTCGACGATGCGCCGGCTGCGTTCGTCCAGGCTCTGCAGCGCCGTGGCGATGCCGTCGGTGGCCAGCTCGTCGCGCTGGCGCGATTCCAGCATGGCCGTGGGCTCGTGCCCGGCGTCGGCCAGGTAGGCGATGGGGCCGAAGGCCTGCTCGCCATCGCCCTCGGGCGCCGGATCGAGCAGGATGTCGCCGCCCGACAGGCGCGTCTCCATCTCGATGACTTCCTCGCGCTTCACGTTCAGCCGCTCGGCCACCAAGTCGATCTCGCGCTCGGACAGCGTGTCGCGGTGCGTATCGGCGTCCAGCGCGCCGGCCTTGAAGCCCTGCTTCATGGACCGCAGGTTGAAGAACAGCTTGCGCTGCGCCTTGGTGGTCGCCACCTTGACCATGCGCCAGTTCTTCAGGATGTACTCGTGGATCTCGGCCTTGATCCAGTGCATGGCGTAGCTGACCAAGCGCACGCCCTGGTCGGGGTCGAAGCGCTTGACGGCCTTCATCAGGCCGACGTTGCCCTCCTGGATCAGGTCGCCGTGCGGCAGGCCGTAGCCCAGGTACTGGCGCGAGATCGACACCACCAGGCGTAGGTGCGACAGCACCAGGCGGCCGGCGGCGTCCACGTTGCCATCGTCACGCAGCTGGCGCGCGTAGCGCTGCTCCTCCTCGTGCGTGAGCAGGGGCAGGCGGTTGACTGCGGAGATATAGGCGTCCAGATTGCCCAGCGGGGGCACCAGAGCCCAGGCGCTGGCGGGCGCCAGCGTGTTGGTCGCGCAAGGGGCAGTCTGTAGAGCCATGGCAGATGTCCTTTCGTTCGGTCTTGAAATCATGTTAGCACTCGATTGGATAGAGTGCTAAGACCATAAGTTCCTGTGTCGGCGTAGGAGCAGGGCGTCATCCGGCTGTGCGAGACTGCCGGCCATGACCGCCCGCGACCCCCTGGAACTGGCCATCGTCACCACCACCGTCGCCAGCGCCGAGGACGCCCGGCGCCTGGCGGCGCAGGCCGTGCAGCGGCGCCTGGCGGCCTGCGTGCAGGTGGAGCCGGTTACCTCGCACTATGGCTGGGAAGGCCGCCTGTGCGAGGAGGCCGAGTGGCGCCTGTCGTGCAAGACGCTGGCTCCGGCGGCTGTCGGACTGCGCGCCTGGCTGCGCGCGCAGCATCCCTATGCCGTGCCGCAGCTGCTCACGCACACCGTGCAGGCCGAGGCCGATTACGCCGCCTGGGTGGCGCAGCAGGTGGACGGCTGAGGCGCGCGGTTCAGGCCAGCAGCGCCTGCGCGAACTCACGCGCGTTGAAGGTTTCCAGGTCTTCCACGCGCTCGCCCACGCCGATGAAGTAGACGGGAACCGGCCGCTCCTGGGCGATGGCCGCCAGCACCCCGCCCTTGGCCGTGCCGTCGAGCTTGGTGACGATCAGGCCCGTCAGCTGCAGCGCGTCGTCGAACGCCCGCACCTGGGCCAGCGCGTTCTGGCCGGTGTTGCCGTCGATCACCAGGAGCACCTCGTGCGGCGCGCCGGCGTCGGCCTTGGCGATCACGCGGCGGATCTTTGACAGCTCCTGCATCAGGTGCAGCTGCGTGGGCAGGCGCCCGGCCGTGTCCACCAGCACCACGTCGCGCCCGCGCGCCCGCCCGGCCGTCACGGCGTCGAAGCTCACGGCTGCGGGGTCGCCGCCCTCCTGGCTGATGATCTCCACCGTATTGCGCGTCGCCCACACGCCCAGCTGCTCGCGCGCGGCGGCGCGGAAGGTGTCGGCCGCCGCCAGCAGCACGCTCTGGCCATGCTCGGCCAGGTGGCGCGTGAGCTTGCCGATGGAGGTCGTCTTGCCGGCACCGTTGACGCCCGCCACCATGATCACCGTGGGCGTGTGCTCGCCGATGACCAGGGGCTTCTCCAGCGGGCGCAGCAGGTCGGCCAGGGCATCGGCCAGCAGGCCCTTGACGGCCGCGGGCTCGGTGGTTTTCGTCTCCTTCACGCGGCGCTTCAGGTCGGCCAGCAGGTGCTGCGTGGCACGCACGCCGGTGTCGGCCATCAGCAGCGCGTCCTCCAGCTCCTCGTAGAGCGCATCGTTGATCTGCGTGCCGGTGAACACCGTGGCGATGCTGGTGCCGGTCTTCTTGAGCCCGGACTTGAGCCGCTCCAGCCAGTGCTGGCGGGCGCTGCCGGCGGGCAGCGGCTTGGCGGTGGGTTCGGGCGCCTGCGGCGCGCTGGCAGGGACAGGGGCGGCGGTGTCGGGGGCGGCGGCGCCAAAGGACTTGCGCAGCCAGGCCATGGCGCCCGGGGCGGGCGCGGCGGCGGGCTGGCCGGCCGGGGGGGCCAGGGCGCCGGATGCCGGCGCAACGGCGGGCGCGGGCGCCTGGGCGTGGCCCGCAGCTTCGGAAGGAGGAGAAGGGGGTTTTTTCTTGAAAAAGCTGAACATTGCCGGGTTCTTAGAATCGCAGCCATTCTATGAAACGCGCTCTTACCCTTTTCCTCCTCCTGCTGGCCGGCCTGCACGCCCAGGCCCAGCCGTTCGCAGCCACCGCCGCGCCAGCGGCGCCGCCTGTCCTGGCCGAGGCGGGCAAGGCCAGCGGCGCGCAGCAGTTCCAGCTGGCCAACGGCATGCAGCTGATCGTGCAGCCCGACCGGCGCGCGCCCACCGCCATGCACATGGTCTGGGTGCGCGTGGGCTCCATGGACGAGGTGGACGGCACCTCGGGCGTGGCGCACATGCTGGAGCACATGATGTTCAAGGGCACCAGGGACGTGCCGCCGGGCGAGTTCTCGCGCCGCGTGGCCGCCCTGGGCGGACAGGAGAACGCCTTCACCAGCCGCGACTACACCGGCTACTACCAGCAGATCCCGGCCAGCCGCCTGGCGGACGTGATGCGCCTGGAGGCCGACCGCTTCGCGCACAACCAGTGGCCCGACGAGGAGTTCAAGCGCGAGCTGGAAGTCGTCAAGGAGGAGCGGCGCATGCGCACCGACGACCAGCCGCGCGCTGCGCTGATCGAGCAGCTGTACGCCAGCACTTTCATCGCCTCGCCCTACCGCCGCCCCGTGGTCGGCTGGATGAGCGACCTGGACGCGCTGACCGCAGACGACGTGCGCCAGTTCCACGCGCGCTGGTACGTGCCGGCCAACGCCGTGGTCGTGGTGGCCGGCGACGTGGACGTGCAGCAGGTGCTGGCGCTGGCGCAAAAGACCTACGGCGCCATCGCCCCGCGCGCCGTGCCGCCGCGCAAGCCGCGCGACGAGCCCGAACAAAAGGGCCTGCGCCGCATCGCCTTCAAGGCGCCGGCCGACCAGGCCTACGTGGCGCTGGCCTTCCACGTGCCGCGCATCGAGCGCGTGGCCGAACTGGCCGCCAGCGACCGCGACGCGCTGGCGCTGCTGGCGCTGTCGGCGGTGCTCAGCGGCTACGACGGCGCGCGCCTGCAGCGTGCGCTCACGCAGGGGGCCGACCGCGTGGCCGACAGCGCCGGCAGCGACGCCTCGGTGGTCGGGCGCGGCCCGGCGCTGTTCATGCTGACGGGCGTGCCCGCCGCCGGCAAGAGCGCGCAGGACGTGGAGGCAGCGCTGCGCGCCGAGGTGGCGCGGGTGGCGCGCGAGGGCGTGGGCAGCGCCGAGCTGGCGCGCGTGACCACGCAATGGGCCGCCAGCACCATCTATGCGCGCGACTCGCTGCAGTCGCAGGCCAGCGACCTGGGCAGCAATTGGGTGCAGGGCCTGCCGCTGGACGCCGACGAGCGCCTGCTGCAGCTGCTGCGCGGCGTGACGCCGGCCGAGGTGCAGGCGGTGGCGGCGCGCTACTTCGGCGACGACCAGCTCACCATCGCCACGCTGGTGCCCCAGCCCCGGCCGGCGCAGCCGCGCACCCCGCCGGCGGCCGCCGGCACGCCGGACACCGGGCGCATGCACTGAACGGGAGCACAGGAACATGACGTCCTACAGAACTATTAAGAAAATAGCTAAACACGCTTGCCTGGCGCTGGCTGGCGCCATTTTTTACGCCAATCCGGCCTGGGCGCTGCTGCCCATCGAGCATTGGAGCGAAGCCAGCGGCGCGCGCGTCTGGCTGGTGCAAAGCCCGGCCATCCCCATGGTGGACGTGCAGATCGACTTCGACGCCGGCTCGCGCCGCGACCCGGCGCCGCAGGCCGGCCTGGCCAGCGCCGCGGCGCTGATGAGCAGCAAGGGCGTGACGGCTGCCGGCGGCGAGCCCGCGCTGGACGAGAACGACCTGGGCGAGGCCTGGGCCGACCTGGGCGCGAGCTTCGATGCCGGCGCCGAGCGCGACGGCCTGGTGTTCTCGCTGCGCTCGCTGACCGAGGCCGACCTGCTGGCGCGCGCCGCGCAGCTGGCGGCGCGCCAGCTCGCCCAGCCCAGCTTCGACGCCGCCGTCTGGCAGCGCGAGCGCGCGCGCTGGCAAGCCAGCATCCGCGAGGCCGACACCCGCCCGGGCACGGTGGCCAGCAAGGCCTTTGCCGCTGCGGTCTATGGCGGCCATCCCTACGGCTACTTCCCCACCGCCGAGACGCTGGCGCGCATCGCCGTGCCCGACCTGCAGGCCTTCCACCAGCGCTACGTCCAGGCCTGCCGTGCGCGCGTGTCCATCGTTGGCGCGGTGACGCGGGCGCAGGCGCAGCAGCTGGTACGCACGCTGCTGGCGCGCCTGCCGGTGCAGCCTGGCGCCGCCTGCGCGCCCCTGCCCGCCGTGCCGCCAGTGCCGCCGCTGGCACGCGCCGTGCAGCAGGACATCCCGTTCGCGTCGGCGCAGGCGCATGTGCTCATCGGCCAGCCGGGCTTCGTGCGCAGCGACCCGGACTTCCTCGCGCTGCTGGTGGGCAACCACATCCTGGGCGGCGGCGGCTTCACCTCGCGCCTGACGCACGAGGTGCGCGAGGCGCGCGGTCTGACCTACGGCGTGTACAGCGGCTTCTCGCCGGGCCTGAATGCCGGCGCCTTCGTCGTCGGCCTGCAGACGCGCCCCGACCAGGCGGGCCAGGCGCTGGCCGTGACGCGCGAGGTGCTGGCGCGCTACGTCGCGGACGGCCCCACCGAGGCCGAGCTGCGCGCCGCCAAGGACAACCTGGTCGGCGGCTTTGCGCTGCGCATCGACAGCAACCGCAAGCTGCTGGCCAACGTGGTCAACATCGCCTGGAACGACCTGCCGCTGGACTACCTGGAGCACTGGACCGACCGCGTGCAGGCGCTCACGGCGGCCGACATCCGCGCCGCGCTGCAGCGCAAGCTGCAGCCCGATCGCATGGTCACGGTGGTCGTCGGCGCGCAGCCGCCGGCCAAGCCATGAGCCGCGCTGCCAAGGCGGCCACGCCGCCCCGGCCGCAGCGCGCGGGCGTGCCGGCGCCCGGCGAGGTGCGCATCATCGGCGGCCAGTGGAAGCGCACCCGCCTGCCCGTGGCCGACCAGCCCGGCCTGCGCCCCACGCCCAACCGCGTGCGCGAGACGCTGTTCAACTGGCTGGGCCAGGACCTGGCCGGCTGGCACTGCCTGGACGCCTTCGCGGGCACCGGCGCGCTGGGGCTGGAGGCGGCCTCGCGCGGGGCCGCGTCGGTGCTGCTGGTCGAGCACGACGCCGGCCTGGCCGCGCAGCTGCGCGCCACGGCCGCGCGGCTGGGCGCCGGCGCGGTGCGCGTGCAGCGCGGCGACGGCCTGGCCGCATTGCGCGCCGCCGCACCGGCCAGCCTGCACCTGGTGCTGCTCGATCCGCCTTTCGGCCAGGACGGCTTCTTCACGCCCGCGCTGCAGGCCGCAGCCCGGGCCCTGGCGCCGGGCGGCTATGCCTACCTGGAGGCGCCCGCCCGCTGGGCGGACGACACGCTGGCCGCGCTCGGCTTCGACCTGTACCGGCACCTGCACGCCGGCGCGGTGCACGCCCATCTGCTGCAGGCCGCTGCTGTAGTGCAGGATTGATAGCGCAAGCCCATGGCCCGGCGCCGGCCGCCGCGCCGGCAGGCCGGCATAATGCCGCCGCCCCTTCTCAGGAGACCCCGCCATGCCGCACGTGCTCGCCGTCTATCCCGGCACCTTCGACCCCATCACCCTCGGCCACGAGGACGTGGTGCACCGCGCGGCGCTGCTGTTTGACGAGCTGATCGTGGCGGTGGCGGCGGGGCACCACAAGAAGACGCTGTTCAGCCTGGACGAGCGCATCGCGATGGTGCGCGAGGCGGTACAGCCCTACCCCCAGGTGCGCGTGGAGAGCTTCTCCGGCCTGATGCGCGACTTCATCGTGGCGCGCGGCGCCAAGGCCATGGTGCGCGGCCTGCGCGCGGTGACCGACTTTGACTACGAGTTCCAGCTCGCCGGCATGAACCGCCACCTGATGCCCGAGGTGGAGACGGTGTTCCTCACGCCCAGCGACAAATTCCAGTTCATCAGCAGCACCTTCGTGCGCGAGATCGCCTCGCTGGGCGGCGAGGTGGACAAGTTCGTCTCGCCCGAGGTGCAGGCGCGCCTGCGCCTGAAGCTGGCGCAGGGCGCGTAGCGAGCCGCAGGAAGCGGGAAGCGGGGCCGGGGGGCGCGCGCTGCGTCAGGGCCCGTCGTGCAGCCGCTCGCTGCTGCCGCTCCTGAGCACCCGCCCGGCGGCGTCGAACACCACCGTGAAGACCATCTCGCGGCCCGGCCCGTCGCTCCAGTACCAGTCCCATTCGGTCTGCTGCTTCAGGTCGTAGGTGGCGCGCTTGGCCGGGCGGCCGAGCAGGCGGCGCACCTGGTCCTCGTGCATGCCCGGCTGCACCTGCTCGAAATGGTGCGGCGCCAGCACCTGCAGCAGGGCGCTCATGCGCCCGTCCGGGCCTATGGTGATCATGTAGTTGCGCCGCCCGGCCGGCTGGCGGTCGTATTCCAGCGTGCGCGCGCCGCCGTCCTCGGGCCAGACCCGGTCGGGCTCGCCGAAGCGCTCGCGCACCTGCGCCTCGGTGGCCACGCCTTCCTCCAGCTCGCGGATGCGCTGCTCGTCGCAGCCCGCCGCCAGCGCGCCGGCCAGCACGGCCAGGGCGGCGGCGCCGGCGTTCATGATCCATCGTGGCCCAGCCATGGCTTTGCTCCCTGCGCGGGCGCCAGGCGCATGGTGCGCTGGCTAGAATGCCCGGTTGCCACGAATGTAGCCTGACTTTTCCACGCACCGCCATGTCCTTTTTCCGCCGCCCCGACTACCAGTCCGATGCCACGCAATTCATCAACCAGCTCAAGGCCCGCCGCCCCGAGCTCGATGCCGAGCAGCGCAAGGGCCGCGCCCTGCTGTGGGACAAGCCGGTGGACCGCAGCCTGTGGCAGGAATACAAGGCCGGCCGCGTGGCGCAGCAGCCCTACGTCTACCAGACGCACGGCTGAGGCGGCGCAGCAGCGCCGTTTGACCCGTTTTTTGGTGAAATCAGGCGCTTGCCGGCACCAAATGCCGGCATGTAGCTACTAAAAACATAGCAAACCATGGCCCTGGCCGCCGACTCCCTGCCCGAGGTGGTGGACCAGGTGGCGCTGGCGCGCCTGTACGGCGAGCCGCTGTTCTCGCTGCCGCAGGACCTGTACATCCCGCCCGATGCGCTGGAGGTCTTCCTGGAGGCCTTCGAAGGCCCGCTGGACCTGCTGCTGTACCTGATCCGCAAGCAGAACTTCAACATCCTGGACATCCCGATGCTGGATGTCACGCGCCAGTACCTGGGCTACGTGGACGAGATCCGCAGCCGCAACCTGGAGCTGGCGGCCGAGTACCTGCTGATGGCGGCGATGCTGATCGAGATCAAGTCGCGCATGCTGCTGCCCCCGCGCAGGCAGGAGGGCGCGGCCGAGCCCGAGGACCCGCGTGCCGAGCTGGTGCGCCGCCTGCTGGAGTACGAGCGCATCAAGCTGGGCGCGCAGCAGCTCAATGCCCTGCCCACGTTCGGGCGCGACGTGCTCGCCGCGCAGGTGCACATCGAGCAGGGCCTGCAGGCGCGCTTTCCCGACGTGCAGGCGGGCGAGCTGCAGCAGGCCTGGGCCGACATCCTGCGCCGCGCCAGGCTGGTGCAGCACCACCGCATCACGCGCGAGGAGCTGTCGGTGCGCGAATACATGAGCCACCTGCTCAAGGCCCTGCAGGGCCGGCGCTTCACCCCGTTCGAGGATTTGTTCGACCCGGCGCGCGGCGGCACCGTGCTGGTGGTGACCTTCATCGCCCTGCTGGAGCTGGCCAAGGAGACGCTGGTGGAGATCACCCAGGCCGAAGCCTTCGCCCCGATCTACGTGCGCCTGGCCTACACGCCAGCCTGACGAGGAACCCAACGCCATGACCCAGCAACACCACGAATTCGACGTGCTGATCGTCGGCAGCGGCCTGGCCGGCCTCACGGCCGCACTGGCGCTCAGCGCCACGCACCGCGTCGCCGTGCTGACCAAGCGCGCGCTGCAGGACGGCGCCAGCGGCTGGGCGCAAGGCGGCATCGCCGCGGTATTGGCCGAGGGCGACAGCTTCGACGCGCATGTGCAGGACACCCTGGTGGCCGGCGCGGGCCTGTGCGACCTGGGCGCCACGCGCGCCGTGGTCGAGGGCGCGCCGGCGGCCATCGCCTGGCTGCAGAGCCTGGGCGTGCCGTTCTCGCGCGAGGACGGCCAGTTGCACCTGACGCGCGAGGGCGGCCACGGCGCGCGCCGCATCGTGCACGCGCAGGACGCCACCGGCGCGGCGGTGCAGCGCACGCTCATCGAGGCGGTGCGCGCCGCGCCCGGCATCACGGTGTTCGAGCAGCACACGCTGGTGGACGTGATCACCGCGCGCAAGCTGGGCCTGGGCGCCAGCCAGCGCTGCCTGGGCCTGTACGCGCTGGACGAAGCCACCGACGAGGTGCACACCTTCCGCGCGCCGCACACCATCCTGGCCACGGGCGGCGCCGGCAAGGTGTACCTCTACACCACCAACCCCGACACCGCCACCGGCGACGGCATCGCCTGCGCCTGGCGCGCCGGCTGCCGCGTGGCCAACCTGGAGTTCATCCAGTTCCACCCGACCTGCCTGTACCACCCGCAGGCCAAGTCGTTTTTGATCACCGAGGCAGTGCGCGGCGAGGGCGGGCGGCTGCTGCTGCCGGGCGGCACGCGCTTCATGCCGCAGCACGACGCGCGCGCCGAGCTGGCCCCGCGCGACGTGGTGGCGCGCGCCATCGACTTCGAGATGAAAAAGCGCGGCCTGGACTGCGTGTACCTGGACATCTCGCACCAGGGCGCGGACTTCATCCTGGAGCACTTTCCCAACATCGCCGCGCGCTGCGCGGAGCTGGGGCTGGACATCACGCGCCAACCCATTCCCGTGGTGCCGGCGGCGCACTACAGCTGCGGCGGCGTGCTCACCGACCTGGCCGGCCGCACCGACATCCCCGGCCTGTACGCCATCGGCGAGACCGCCTGCACGGGCCTGCACGGCGCCAACCGCCTGGCCAGCAACTCGCTGCTGGAATGCATGGTGCTGGCGCGCGCCGCCGCCGCGCACATCGCCAGTAGCGCCGCGGCCGGGCTGCCCGCATTGCCCGCCTGGGACGACAGCCAGGTGACCGACGCCGACGAGTGCGTCGTCATCTCGCACAACTGGGAGGAGCTGCGCCGCTTCATGTGGGACTACGTGGGCATCGTGCGCACCGACAAGCGCCTGGAGCGCGCGGCGCACCGCATCGCGCTCTTGCAGGGCGAGATCGCGGAGTTCTACGCCAACTTCCACGTCTCGCGCGACCTGCTGGAGCTGCGCAACCTGGTGCAGGTGGCCGACCTGATCGTCAAGAGCGCCCAGGCGCGCCGCGAAAGCCGCGGCCTGCACTACAGCCGCGACTGGCCCGACCTGGCCGCCCCGGCCGCGCCCACCATCCTGGTGCCGCCGGCGCGCTGAGCGGCCGGCCGCCTCGCCTGCCCTTCCCCCTGCCACTACCGAGGAACCTGCCATGCCCCACCTGATCGTCGAGTATTCGCCCAACCTGCCCGCCTTCCCCGAGGCCGAAGCCCTCACGGCGCTGAACGCGGCCGTGTGCGCCAGCCCCGAGGTGCTGGATGAGGCCGACCTGAAGACGCGCTTCGTGCGCGTGCAGGGCTTCGAGATCGGTACCGCCCCTGCGCAGCGCGCCTTCGTGCACGCCCAGCTGCGGCTGCTGGCGGGCCGCACGCCCCAGGCCAAGCAGGACCTGGCCGAGCGCGTGGCGCAGGTGCTGCGCCGCTGCACACCGCGCCCGGCCGGCGTGCTGGTGCAGCTGAGCGTGGAGATCGTGGACATGGACCGGCCGTCCTACGTCAAGGAGCGGTTGTGAGCTGGCTGGCGGGCAGCCGCGCGCAGTAGCCGCCCACCCGCTCGCCGCCGATCGCCTTACCATGCGCCCGGGAGGATGCCTGTAAGGCAGGTGAGCAGCGCAGGCCCGCCCTGGACCGATCGTCGCCCTCACTTCAGGAGACCGCCATGCACGCCACGCTTCGCGCCGCCACCGTCCTTGCCGCTGTGCTGTCCGCCGCAGCCGCCGCCCAGGCCCAATCCACCTTCACCAGCGCCAGCGGCCGGCTGCTGCTGCCCGTCCTGCTGGTCGATGGCCAGCGCTTCACCGACGTCAGTTTCCAGATGGACGGGCAGGGGCGCTTCGTGCTGGCGGGCTATACGCCGCCCGAGGCGCCGCCCGCGCCGGGCGGGCCGCGCACGCTGCAGCTGACCTACGCCCCCCAGCCCAACGTGCAGTACTACTACGACGCGGGCGGCGTGCGGCGGGTGGCCACCTGCAGCAACCTGCCGCAGGCCGGCATCACGCTCAAGGTGCCGGCGGGCGCGACGGCCGCGGCCCCGGCGCCGCTGGTCATCGCGCTGGCCGGCTGGGCGCCGTCCGGCAACCCGCCGGCGCCGGTGCCGCAGGACCTGGGCGCCGTCGACGCCTTCGCCGCTGCCGGCCTGGCGGCGGCCACGCTGCAATACCGCGGCTGCGACAACTGGAGCGCACCGCTGATCGCGCGCACCCATCCGGACGAAACCTTCGACTTGGCCAGCTCCGACTTCGGCCTGGCGCTGGCGGCCATCAAGCAGGCCGTTGCCGCGCAGGCGCTGCCGGTGGACACCAGCCGCATCGTGGTGACAGGGACGTCGTTTTCCAGCAACCTCATCTACACCGTCGCCACGCAGCACCGGCTGCAGGGCGCCATGGCCCTGGCTGGCGGCTGCGACTACGCGTGCACGGTGAACGGGCAGACCTGGGGCCAGCCCAACGACTTCCGGGTCAACGGGCAGCGCATCGCGGTGGCGGCGATTTCGGGCGCGAACGATGCGCTGTTCGCGCCCAACGGCCGGGGCAGCTCGGGCTACGGCGCCAACGCGGCGCGCGCCCGCATCCTGGGCGGCATCGCCAGCCCCGCGCTGCGCCCGGCGGCCTTCTACACCCACGTGGAGCCGGCCATAGGCCATGAGCTGAACGCCGCCATGTGGGCCAAGGCGGCGCTGTTCGCCCAGTGCATGGCGGGCGCGCGGCCGGCCGCGGACTGCGCGCCGTTCGACCGCTGACGGGCTGCGCCGCTACGCGCCCGCGTCCTGCGCCGGGCCGCCGGCCAGCCGCGCGTCCAGCCAGCCGCGCAGGCTGTTGACGAACGCCCAGCCGCGCACGCGCGGCAGGTCGGCCAGCGTGATGCGGGCCTCCTGCAGCCGGCCCGCGCGCAGCAGCGCCGCGCGGCCCACGCCGGGCAGCAGGCCGCAGGCGGCGGGCGGGGTGACCCAGCGGCCATCCAGCAGCGCGGCGACGTTGCCAAAGGTGGTCTCGGTGATCTCGCCGGCCTCGTTGTACAGCAGCGTGTCGAACACGCCGCTGCCCGGCTGCGGCGCAAACGCCGCGTAGTGCGCGCGCCGCGTGGTCTTGTGGCGCACGAATTCGCCGTGCGCGCCGGCAAACGGCTGGTGCGCCAGCGCCAGCAGCACCGGCTGGCGCGTCGGCTCCAGCACGAAGGCCTCGGCGCGCGGGCGGCCCTGCCCATCCAGCAGCAGGCGCACGCGCCACAGGCCGCTGCCGTGCGCGCGGGCGAGCGCGTCCAGGCATGCGTCCAGCGCGGGCGCATCGAACGCGTAACCGAAATGCGCCGCAGTGCGCGCCAGGCGCTCCAGGTGCAGCGCCCGGTGGCGCAGCTGCCCGTCCTCCAGCGCCAGCGTCTCCAGCAGCTCGAACGGCGCGCTGGCGCGCTCGGCGAAGGCGCGCTTGGCGGCCCATTCCTGCCACTCGGCTGCTGCTTGAGCGCCCCACACGATGCCGCTGCCGATGCCGCAGCGCAGCTGCTCGCCCAGCAGCTCCAGCGTGCGGATGGGCACGTTGAAGGTGGCGGCGATGGCGCCGGCGCCGCCCCGCGCGTCCGGGCGCACCACGCCGATGGCGCCGCAGTACAGGCCGCGCGGGCCGGCCTCCAGCTCGCGGATGGCGCGCATGGCCTCGACCTTGGGCGCGCCGGTGACCGAGCCGCAGGGAAACAGCGCCGCGAACACGTCGGCCAGCCGGGTGCCGGTGCGCGTTTCGGCCTGCACGTCCGAGGTCATCTGCCACACCGTGGGCAGCGCCTGCGTGCGCAGCAGCTGCGGCACGCGCACGCTGCCCGGCTGCGCGATGCGCGACAGGTCATTCCTCAGCAGGTCCACGATCATCACGTTCTCGGCGCGCTCCTTCGGGGACGCGCGCAGGCGCTGCTCCTGCGCGGCGTCGTCCTCCGGCGTGCTGCCGCGCGCGGCCGTGCCCTTCATGGGGCGGGTGAGGATGGGGCCGGCGCCATTCGCGCCGGCACGCCAGTCGAAGAACAGCTCGGGCGACACCGACAGCGCCTGCGCCGCGCCCATGTGCAGGAACGCGGCAAAGCCGCCTGGCTGGGCACGCTGCAGCGCCGCGAACAGCGCCAGCGGCGTGCCCGCGCGCAGCCGCCCGGTGAAGGCGGCCGTGTAGTTGACCTGGTAGAAGCGCCCGGCGGCGATGCCTTGCTGCAGCTGCGCCAGCGCCGCCTCGAACTCCGCGCGTGCCGGCGGCGCATCCCACTCGAGGTGTGCCGCCGCGTCCGCGCCGCCCGCACGCCCGGGCCAGGGCAGGGCAGCGGCGTGCACGGCGAACCAGGCCAGCGGCAGCCCGGCCGGCGCCGGATGCACGGCCAGGGCTGCATCGAACGCCGGCGCGGCCTCGTAGCGCAAGCCGCCCACGCACCAATGCCCGGCGCGTGCGGCGGCCTCCACCACCTGCAGCACCGGCGCCACGTCCTGCAGGCGCCAGGCGGCGAGCACCTGGCGCGGCGCGCCAAACGCATGGCGCAGGCGCGGCGCGCCTGCCTCCCGAGGGTCGGCGAAATCGATCAGTGCGCTGAGGTTTTCGGTCAAATCAGCCTCTAGCCGGCGCCAGTAGCCGGCAGTTTGCTATTTAAATAATAGCAAAACGGATGCTATGCCGCGCCCAGGTGCGGCACCAGCGCGCCCGCGTCCCGCCCGCCCTTGAGCGCGGCGGTGAAGGCCAGCATGCGGTCTATGGGCTGGCGCGCGCGCGGGATCAGCGCCGCGTCCACCTCGACGGCCCCGGCCCCCGTCTCCAGCGCGTGCGCCACGCCGGCCAGGCCGTTCATGGCCATCCAGGGGCAGCTGGCGCAGCTCTTGCAGGTGGCGCTGTTGCCGGCGGTGGGCGCCTCGATGAAGGTCTTGCCGGGGTTGCGCATGCGCAGCTGGTGCAGCATGCCGCTGTCGGTGGCGACGATGAAGGTGTCGGCATCGAGCTCGTGCGCGGCGCGCAGGATGGCGCTGGTCGAGCCCACGGCGTCGGCCAGGGCGATCACGTCGGCGGGGCTTTCCGGGTGCACCAGCACGCGTGCGCCCGGGTGCTCGGCCTTCAGGGCGGCCAGCTCCCCGGCCTTGAACTCATCGTGCACGATGCACGCGCCGGGCCAGAACACCATGTCGGCGCCGGTCTGCTGCTGGATGTAGCCGCCCAGGTGGCGGTCCGGCGCCCACAGGATCTTGTGGCCGGCCGCGTGCAGCGCGCCCACGATCTCCAGCGCGCAGCTGGAGGTGACCAGCCAGTCGGCGCGCGCCTTCACCGCCGCGCTGGTGTTGGCATAGACCACCACGGTGCGCTCCGGGTGCGCATCGCAGAAGGCGCTGAAGGCGTCCGCGGGGCAACCCAGGTCCAGCGAGCAGGTGGCGTCCAGGTCGGGCATCAGCACGGTCTTGTGGGGCGACAGGATCTTCGCCGTCTCACCCATGAAGCGCACGCCGGACACCACCAGCGTCGTTGCCGCGTGGTCGCGCCCGAAGCGCGCCATCTCCAGCGAATCGCTGACGATGCCGCCCGTTTCCTCGGCCAGGTCCTGCAGGTCGGGGTGCACGTAGTAGTGCGACACCAGGGCGGCGTTCTTCTCGCGCAGCAGCCGGCGGATGCGCTCCTTCAGGCGCTCGCGCTCGGCAGGCAGGGGCTCGGGCGGCACGCGCGCCCAGGCGTGGCGCGTGGTGCAGGCGGCCGCTCCCTGGGGCTGCTCGTACTCGACCGGGATGACCGGGATCACGGACGCTGTGGCGCTGCTCATGCCAGTTCCTGAAAACGCATGGAGTAATCGGTGGCGCGCACGTCCTTGGTCAGCGCGCCGATGGAGATGCGGTCCACGCCGGTCTCGGCCAGCGTGCGCAGGCCGTCAAGCGTCACGCCGCCGGAGATTTCCAGCACCGCGCGGGCGGCATTCAGGCGCACGGCCTCGTGCAGCATGGCCAGCGGCATGTTGTCCAGCAGCACCATGGCCGCGCCCGCCTCCAGCGCCTCGGCCAGCTGCGCCAGGGTTTCCACCTCGACCTCGATGAAGCTGGCCTGCCCGGCCAGGCCCTGGGCCGCGCGCAGCGCGGCCGTCACGCTGCCGGCGGCGGCGATGTGGTTTTCCTTGATCAGCACGGCGTCATACAGGCCGATGCGGTGGTTCAGCCCGCCGCCCGTGCGCACGGCGTACTTTTGCGCCAGGCGCAGGCCGGGCAGGGTCTTGCGCGTATCGACGATGCGCGCGCGCGTGCCGGCGACCGCATCGACGTAGGTGCGCGTCTTGGTGGCGACGGCCGAGAGCAGCTGCAGGAAGTTCAGCGCCGTGCGCTCGGCCGACAGCAGCGCGCGCGCGTCGCCCTCGATCTCCAGCACCACCTGGTCGCTCGCGCAGCGCTGGCCCTCGGCCACGTGCCAGGTCAGCTGCACGGCCGGGTCGAGCGCGCGCAGCGCCGCCTCCACCCAGGGCGCGCCGCACACCACGGCGCTCTCGCGCGCCAGCACGCGGGCGCGGGCGCGCCGCCCGGGAGCAATCAGGCCGGCCGTCAGGTCGCCGGCGCCCACGTCCTCGGCCAGCGCGCGCTGCACGTCGGCCAGCGCCAGCGCCTGCACGGCGGCGGGGGAAAAAAGGCTGTCGGAGGGTGTCTTCATGGGGCGCGAAGCATAGCCGCATCGCACGGGTGGCAGGTAATGCTGCACTGCACATAGACTTCGGGGCATTTTTCTGCCGCCACCCGCCTTGCCAGAAGCCCCGCCATGACCGACTCCAGCCCCGCCACCCCCTACGGCACCCTGCCGCCGGCCTCGCCGCTGCCGCAGCGCCGCCCCATCAGCCTGCCGCGCCTGGCGCAGCTGCGCGCGGCGGGCGAGAAAATCACCATGCTCACGGCCTATGACGCCACCTTCGCCGCCGTGGCCGACGCGGCGGGCGTCGAATGCATCCTGGTGGGCGACTCGCTGGGCATGGTCTGCCAGGGCCTGCCCAGCACCGTGGGCGTGTCCCTGGAGACCATGGCCTACCACACCGCCAGCGTGGCGCGCGGCCTGCACCGCGCACAGGCCACGGCTTGGCTGGTGTCCGACCTGCCCTACGGCAGCTATGGCGAGGGCCGCGAGCAGGCGCTGCGCAGCGCCTGCCAGCTCATGCAGGCGGGCGCGCACATGGTCAAGCTGGAAGGCGGCGGCTGGACGGCGGACACCGTGCGCTTCCTGGTCGAGCGCGGCGTGCCCGTCTGCGCCCACCTGGGCCTGACGCCGCAGACCGTGCACGCCCTGGGCGGCTACCGCGTGCAGGGCAAGGGCGACACGGCCGCGGCCGAGCTGCGCCGCCACGCGCTGGAGCTGCAGGACGCCGGCGCCGCCATGCTGGTGCTGGAGATGGTGCCCGCTCCCCTGGCCGCCGCGCTGACGGCCGAGCTGGCGCACTGCCACACCATCGGCATCGGCGCGGGCAGCGGCACCGCCGGCCAGGTGCTGGTGCTGCACGACATGCTGGGCATGAACCTGGGCCGCATGCCGCGCTTCGTGCGCAGCTTCATGGGGGCGGGCGACGGCAGCGTGCGCGGCGCCATCGAGGCCTATGTGCGCGCCGTCAAGGACGGCAGCTTCCCCGACGACCAGCAGCACGCCTGGACCGCCTGATTCTCAACCTCCCTGGAGCGCTTCATGCAGACCGTCCACACCATCGCCGACCTGCGCGCCTTCCTCTGCGGGCGCGGCCGCCCGGCCTTCGTGCCCACCATGGGCAACCTGCACCAGGGCCACCTGGACCTGGTGCGCCAGGCGCGGGGCCTGGGGGACGTCACCGTGGCCAGCATCTTCGTCAACCGCCTGCAGTTCCTGCCGCACGAGGACTTCGACAGCTATCCGCGCACGCTGCAGCGGGACGCGCAGCTGCTGCAGGAGCAGGGCTGCGACCTGCTCTTTGCCCCGCGCGAGGCCGACCTGTACCCCGAGCCGCAGACGTTCAAGGTGCAGCCCGACCCGCAGCTGGCCGACCTGCTGGAGGGGCACTTCCGCCCAGGCTTCTTCACCGGCGTGTGTACCGTGGTGCTCAAGCTGCTGTCGTGCGTATTCGCAGGCAGCCCGGGCGTGGCGGTGTTCGGCGCCAAGGACTACCAGCAGCTCATGGTGGTGCGCGCCATGGCGCGGCAGTTCGCGCTGCCGGTCGAGATCGTGGCCGGCGCGACCTGCCGCGCCGCCGACGGGCTGGCGCTGAGCTCGCGCAACGGCTACCTGAGCCCGTCCGAGCGCGCCCAGGCCGTGCAGCTGCTGGCCGCGCTGCAGTCGCTGGCGCAGGCAGCGCTCGCACCCGGGGCCGACCTGCCCGCGCTGGAGCAGCGCGCCCTGGCCGCGCTGCGCGGGCAGGGCTGGCAGCCGGACTACCTGACGGTGCGCCAGCGCAGCGACCTGCAGCCGCCGCAAGTGCCGCAGGCAGGCCGCCTGGTGGTGCTGGGCGCGGCCCGGCTGGGTGGCACGCGTCTGATCGACAACCTGGAATTTTGAGAGCGGGACGCGACGCCGCTGCGGCGGCAACGGGCAGCGCGGCGTCAACCCGCGCCTACGCCTGCCATGAGCATCGGCGGACAGGCTGGCAGGGGCGGGCTGCGTAAGGTCTAGCCATCCCAACCACTGCCCATCCAAGGAGTTCTCCATGCCCGTCATCCTGTGGCTTCTCGGCGTTCCGCTGTCCGTCGTGCTGTTGCTGCTGTTGTTCGGCGTTCTCTGACGCCCCGCTGCAGCGCTGATTCCCCCTCCCCATGCCCGCAGGCGCGCCAGCCCTGCGGGTTTTTCCTTGTGCGGGCCGTGTCTGGCAGGCAAGATGCGAATGCCAGATAATTTTTACTTTTGTTCACCAATGGGCGCCGCATCGGCGGCCCCGTTCACGGCTTCAACCACGAGGATTTGCGCATGTCTCCACTTTCCTTCACCGCTGTCGCGCTTGCCGCGCTGCTGGGCGCCGGCGCTGCCAGCGCCCAATCGGTCTATGGCCAGGTCGGCACCACCGGCGCCACGCTGGGCTATGCCCAGCACCTGGATGGCTTCAACCTGCGCGGCGACCTGAATTTCGCCAACTACAACCGCGACTTCCGCGCCGGCAGCGTGGACTACGGCGCCAAGCTCAAGTTCACCACCGTGGGCCTGTTTGCCGACTACTTCGCCGTGAGCCAGTTCCGCGTCACGGCCGGCGCCTTCCTGGGCCGCGACACGGTCTCCGCCTATGGCAAGAACAGCGCCAACTCGGACGTGCTGCCCGGCGAGTACGTGGAAGGCCGCATCCGCACGCGCCAGGTGCGGCCCTACCTGGGCGTGGGCTGGGGCTTCGGGCCGACGGCTGGCCCCGGCCTGTCCTTCGTCGCCGACCTGGGCGCCAGCTATGGCTCGCCCCGCACCGAGTACGACGTCTCGCCCGGCATGCAGCGCTACTGGGGCATAGACCGCGTGCAGCGAAGAGCGCCGCAAGTTCGACGACAAGGTCAACGACTACCGCTGGCTGCCAGTGGTGCGCCTGGGCGCAACCTACCGCTTCTGAGCGGCGCGCCCCGCCTGGGCGCCGCACCAGCCCCCCGCGCCGCCTCCGGCCGGGGCTTTTTTTATGCCTGGGTCATTCTTCGCGCGGGTCGCGCGCCATCAGCTGCTGCACTGCGGCGCCAGGCTCGATGGCGCCGTCGAGCAGTGCCGCCACGGTCGCGGCCAGCGGCATTTCCACCCCGGCGTGGCGCGCCCGCGCCAGCACCGTGCGGGCGCTGTACACCCCTTCGGCCACATGGCCCAGCGACTGCACGGCGTGCTCCAGCGTCTGGCCCTGCGCCAGCAGCAGCCCCACCTTGCGGTTGCGCGACAGCTCGCCGGTGGCCGTCAGCACCAGGTCGCCCAGGCCCGACAGGCCCATGAAGGTCTCGGCGCGCGCGCCCAGCGCCAGCCCCAGGCGGGTCATCTCGGCCAGGCCGCGGGTGATCAGCGCGGCGCGTGCATTCAGCCCCAGCTGCAGCCCGTCGCACAGGCCGGTGGCGATGGCCAGCACGTTCTTGACCGCGCCGCCCACTTCCACGCCCACCAGGTCATCGTTGGCATAGACGCGCAGGTGCGGGCTGTGCAAGGCCTGCACCAGCGCCTGGCGCACCTCGGCGTGCGCGCTGGCGGCCACCAGCGCCGTGGGCTGGCCGCGCGCCACCTCCAGCGCAAAGCTGGGGCCGCTGAGGGCGCCGCCAGGCACGCCGGGCGCCACCTGTGCGTGGACCTCATGCGCCAGCAGGCCGAAGGGTTGGCCGGCGGCAGCGCTCTCGAAGCCCTTGCACAGCCAGGCCAGCGGAACGCGGCAGCCGCGCAGCTGCGCCAGCATGGTGCGCAGCGCGGCCATGGGCGTGCCCAGGATCACCAGGTCGGCGCCGGCGAGCTGGGCGGCCGGATCGCCGCTGGCCAGCGTGATCGAGGGCGGCAGGGCGGCAGTGCGCAGGTAGCGCGCGTTCTCGCGCCCGGCCTGCATGGCGGCTGCCTGGGCGGCGTCGCGTGCCCACAGCCGTACCGTGTGCCCGGCCGGATGGGCGGCCGCGCTGATGGCGATCGCCGTCCCCCAGGCACCTGCTCCAAGCACTACTATTTTCATAGCTAACTATTGGCAGCTGGCGCCGGCAAGACGGCCAAAACGCCCAAAGACAGCGCTGCCGGCTGTTTTTGGGCCTGCGCCAGGCTTGCAGCGCTGTGGTGTTACTGCGCGGTGCTGTTGGCAGCCTCGGCTGCGGCGGCCTGCTGCTGCTCGTACATGGCCTGGAAGTTGATCTCGGCCAGGTGCACGGGCGGGAAGCCGGCGCGCGTGATCACGTCGGCCACGCTGGCGCGCAGGTAGGGGTAGACGATCTGCGGGCAGGCCACGCCGATGATCACGCCCATCTGCTCCTCGGGCACGTGGCGGATCTCGAAGATGCCGGCCTGCTTGGCTTCGACCAGGAACACCGTCTTGTCCTTGATCTTGGTCTGCACCGTGGCGGTCACGGCGACTTCGAAGATGCCTTCGACCACGGGCGTGGCTTCCACGCCCAGCTGGATGTCCACGCTGGGCTGCTCCTGCTCCAACAGGATGTTGGGCGAATTGGGCTGCTCCAGGGACAAGTCCTTCAGGTACACGCGCTGGATCTGGAACACGGGGGTTGCTTCTTCGGTGGCCATGGTCTCGGGTCTTTCAGTCAAAACAAAGCCCGCCGGGAGCTTGCCTTCCGCAGCGGGCACAGGGGCGCCATTATGCAATGGCCCCCTGGCGGGGGCGGCTGGTTCAGCCCTGCAGCAAGGGGGCCAGGCCGCCCCGGCCGTCCAGCGCCACCAGGTCGTCATGGCCGCCCACGTGGGTGTCGCCGATGAAGATCTGCGGCACCGTGCGCCGGCCGGTGGTCTCCATCATGTGCTGGCGCGCCGCGGGGTCGGTGTCCACGCGGATTTCCTCGATGTGCTCCACGCCCTTGGCTTTCAGCAGCTGCTTGGCGCGGATGCAGTAGGGGCAGACGGCGGTGGTGTACATCCTGACGGCTTGCATGGCGGATTCCTTCGCGGGTGTTGGTGGGTGGTTCTTGGGGGCGGTCAGCCGTGCAGGTGCAGGCGGCGTCAGCCTTTTTCAACCGGCATGCCGGCTTCGCGCCAGGCCGCCAGGCCGCCGGTCAGCGACTGCGCCTTGTCGTAGCCCAGGCCCTTGGCGATGCCGGCCGCGCGCGCCGAGCGCGCGCCCTTGGCGCACACCAGGATCACCGGCACGGCCTTGTTCTTGACCACCTGCGGCAGCCGCTCCTGCAGCTGCGCCAGCGGCACGTTCCTGGCGCCCCCGGCGTGGCCTGCGGCGTATTCGTCCGGCTCGCACACATCGATGACCACGGCTTTTTCGCGGTTGATGAGCTGCACCGCCTGCGCCGCGCTCACGCCGCCGGCCATGCTGCCCTTGAGCAGGGGCACGAGCAGCATCCCGCCCGAGGCCAGGGCCAGAAAGATCAGATACCAGTTGTCGAGAATGAATTTCACGGGGTTTCCCAGGCAATAAGCCAAACAGCGAACCCTGGATTCTAAAATGCCGGGTTTTGTCCGACCGCACTGCCTGCATACCCCTGGAAGACCCATGCACAAGCTCGTCCTGATCCGCCACGGCGAATCCACCTGGAACCTGGAAAACCGCTTCACCGGCTGGACGGACGTGGAGCTGACCCCGACCGGGATCGAGCAGGCCGGCAACGCCGGGCGCCTGCTGGCCGCCGAGGGCTACGAGTTCGACCGCTGCCACACCAGCGTGCTCAAGCGCGCCACGCACACGCTGTGGCACTGCCTGGACGCCATGGACCGCACCTGGCTGCCGGTGCAGCACAGCTGGCGCCTGAATGAGCGCCACTACGGTGCGCTGCAGGGCCTGAACAAGGCCGACATGGCCAAGCAGTACGGCGACGAGCAGGTGCTGGTCTGGCGCCGCAGCTACGACACGCCGCCCCCGGCGCTGGACGCCGCCGACCCGCGCAGCGAGCGCGGCGACATCCGCTACGCGCACCTCGAGCCGGGCCAAGTGCCCCTGACCGAATGCCTGAAGGACACCGTGGCGCGCGTGCTGCCGTACTGGCACGAGGCCATTGCGCCAGACCTGCGCGCCGGCCGGCGCGTGCTGGTGGCCGCGCACGGCAACTCCATCCGCGCGCTGGTCAAGTACCTGGACGGCATCTCGGACGCCGATATCGTCGGCCTGAACATCCCCAACGGCATTCCGCTGGTCTATGAGCTGGATGCCGAACTCAAGCCACTGCGCCGCTACTACCTGGGCGATGCCGAGGCCGTGGCGCTTGCCGCCGCCGCCGTGGCGGCGCAAGGCAAGGCCTGAGAAGGCGCGCAAAAGAAGCGCCAGCCCGCGGGAACCGGCTCCCGGGGGCTTTGTCCAAGCGGTATATTGAAAAACACGCTTCAGAGGTGTTTGATGGGCCACAAACTCAAGATTGCGGGTTGGATTTCAGTCGGCGCCCTGGCCGGCGTCCTGACCACCGTTTCGTTGCAAACCGTGGCGCGCGGCGCCATGACGCCGCTGCCGCTGGAGGAGATCCAGCAGCTGTCGGCCGTGTTCGGACTGATCAAGACCGACTACGTGGAGCCGGTCGATGACAAGAAGCTGATCACCGACGCCATTTCCGGCATGGTGGCAAGCCTCGATCCGCACTCGCAGTACTTCGACAAGAAGTCGTTCAAGGAATTTCGCGAGGGCACTTCCGGGCGCTTCGTCGGCGTGGGCATCGAGATCACCCAGGAGGACGGGCTGATCAAGGTCGTCTCGCCGATCGAGGGCTCGCCGGCCTTCCGCGCGGGCCTCAAGACCAACGACCTGATCACGAAGATCGACGACACGGCGGTCAAGGGCCTGTCCCTGAACGAGGCCGTCAAGCGCATGCGCGGCGAGCCCGCCACCAAGGTCACGCTGACCATCTTCCGCAAGGACGAGAGCCGCACCTTCCCCGTGACCATCACGCGCGAGGAAATCAAGACCCAGTCGGTCAAGGGCAAGCTGGTCGAGCCCGGCTACGCCTGGATTCGTCTGTCGCAGTTCCAGGAACGCACGGTGGACGACTTCGTGCGCAAGGTCGAGGAGGTCTACAAGCAGGACCCCAACTTGAAGGGCATGGTGCTGGACCTGCGCAACGACCCGGGCGGCCTGCTGGACGCGGCCGTTGCCATTTCGGCCGCCTTCCTGCCCGAGGACGTCACCGTGGTCTCGACCAACGGCCAGCTGGCCGAGAGCAAGGCCGTGTTCAAGGCCTCGCCCGAGTTCTACCAGCGGCGCAGCGGCGGCGACCCGCTCAAGCGCCTGCCCGCAGCCCTCAAGCGCGTGCCGCTGGTGGTGCTGGTCAACGAAGGCTCGGCCTCGGCCAGCGAGATCGTCGCCGGCGCGCTGCAGGACCACAAGCGCGCCACCATCATGGGCAGCCAGACCTTCGGCAAGGGCTCGGTGCAGACCGTGCGCCCGCTGGGGCCGGACACCGGCATCAAGCTGACCACGGCGCGCTACTACACGCCCAGCGGCAAGTCCATCCAGGCCAAGGGCATCGTGCCGGACGTGATGGTCGATGAAACCGCCGAGGGCGATTTGTTTGCCTCGCTGCGCATGCGCGAGGCCGACCTGGAGAAGCACCTGTCCAGCGGCCAGGGCGCGGAAACGCAGGACCCGGCACGCGAGAAGGCGCGCGAGGAAGCCAGGAAGCGCCTGGAGGAAGAAGCCAGGAAGCCCCTGGCGGAACGCAGGCTGCCCGAGTTCGGCACCGACAAGGACTTCCAGCTGGCCCAGGCGCTGAACCAGCTCAAGGGCCGCACGGTAGTCGCCAGCAAGACGCTGACCGAGCGCAAGGAAGAGCCCAAGGACAATTGATCCGGGCTGTTGCGGTGCTCTGAGGCCGGGCTCGCGCCCGGCCTTTTCCTTTTCATTGACTGCTCCCGATGCGGGCACGCCTGCCATGACCGACGACCAGCTCCTGCGCTATTCACGCCACATCCTGCTCGACGAGATCGGTATCGAGGGGCAGGAGCGCATCCTGGCGGCGCACGTCCTGATCGTGGGAGCCGGCGGGCTGGGCTCGCCTGCGGCGCTGTTCCTGGGCTCGGCCGGCGTGGGCACGCTGACCCTGGTCGATGACGATGTGGTCGACCTGACCAACCTGCAGCGCCAGATCGCCCACACCGCGCAGCGCGTGGGGCAGGCCAAGGTCGATTCCGCCGCGCAGGCGGTGCACGCCATCAACCCCGGGGTGCAGGTGCGTGCCGTGCGCGAGCGCGTGGACGGGGCGGCGCTGGCCGCGTTGGTGCGCGACGCGGACGTGGTGCTCGACTGCAGCGACAACTACCGCACGCGCCAGGCCATCAACGCCGCCTGCGTGCACGGCGCCAGGCCGCTCGTGGCGGGCGCGGCGATCCGCTTCGATGCGCAGATCGCCGTCTTCGACCGCAGCCGCGAGGACGCGCCCTGCTATGCCTGCCTGTTCGCCCCCGATGCGCAGTTCGCGGAGGTGCAGTGTTCCACCATGGGCGTGTTCGCGCCGCTGGTGGGCATCATCGGCACCATGCAGGCGGCCGAGGCGCTGAAGCTGATCGTGGGCGGCATTGGCGAGTCGCTGGCCGGGCGCCTGCTGCTGCTGGACGGCCGCGACATGCAGTGGACGCAATTGCGCGTGGCGCGCGACCCCGCCTGCCAGGTGTGTGGCAAGCGCCACATGCCAGGCCAGTAGTACAGGTGCGGGCGGCGTGCTCCTACGGCGCGCCGGGCCGCCGGGGGCACAATGGACTTCATCTTTTCTCCGGCCCTCCAGCATGGGCCCCTTTCGGCCCCGGCCGAACAGGACCGTCCGTGAAACTGCGCACCTACATCGTCGAAGACAACGCCACCATCCGCGACAACCTGATCGACGCCCTGCAGGAGCTGGCGCAGATCGAGGCGGTGGGCGTGGCCGAAACCGAAGAGGACGGCAAGGCCTGGCTGGCCGCCCATCCGGGCCAGTGGGACCTGGCCATCGTTGACCTGTTCCTGCGCCAGGGCAGCGGCCTGGGCGTGCTGGCAGCCTGCCGCGACCGCCTGAGCAGCCAGAAGATGGTGGTGCTCAGCAATTACGCCACTCCCGACGTGCGCATGCGGTGCGCGCAGCTGGGGGTGGACGCGGTGTTTGACAAATCCAACGAGATCGAGGCCCTGGTGGATTTCTGCGCGGCCCACAGCGCCCACCAAGTGCTGCCGCAGCCGCTGGGCGCGCGCTGACGGCGCCGCCGGCAAGGATAAAAAAGAAAAGGCCGGCTCGTGGCCGGCCTGGCTTGGCTGCTGCTGCGCCGGGCAACGCCGGCGCAGCCGCGTTGCCGGTCAGTCGATCAGGCGGTTCTTGAGCGCGTAGTAGGTCAGGTCGCTGTTCGAGGACAGCCCCATCTTCTCCATCAGGCGCGTGCGGTAGGTGCTCACCGTCTTGACGCTGAGCGACAAGGCCTTGGCGATGTCGCCCGCCGTCTCGCCCTTGGCCAGCTTCAGGAACACCTGGAACTCGCGCTCGGACAGCTGCTCGTGCGGCGGGGCGTCGTCCTTGCGGTTGAGCTGCTGCGCCAGCAGGTCGGCCACGGCGGGGGTGAGGTAGCGCCGGCCCAGCGAGATGGTGCGGATGGCCTCGACGATTTCCTTGGGCTCGCACTCCTTGTTCAGGTAGCCGCTGGCGCCCTGGCGGATCAGGCTGATGGCGTAGTGCTCCTCGGGGTAGCCCGACAGGATCAGGATGCCCATGTCGGGCGCCTTGGCGCGCAGCATGGCCAGCGCGTCCAGGCCGCTCTGGCCGGGCATGGACAGGTCCATCAGCAGCACGTCGATCTCGTGCGTGCGCACCAGGTCGATGGCCTCGCGCCCGTTGGACGCTTCACCCACCACGCGCAGATCCACATGTTCGGACAGGAACTGGCGCAGGCCCGAACGCACGATTGCATGGTCATCCACAATGCCGATATTGATCATTGAGCCTTCTTTCAGGGGGAGATGCGAAAAACCGCATCCCTATCAAACACACAGGCATGCTTGCAACTAGCATGGCGGTACAGGTCAATCATATGCACTTTCTGCGTCCCGGTTCCGCACCATGTAACGGCGGTTGGCAATGAGCTGGCCGCGCCTGCGCCGATTTGCGCTGGCTTTGCCGCTGGCATTGGTGGCCGTGGGCGTGCTGCTGCTGGTCAACGAGGCGGGTTTCAACCGCTCGCAGCAGGCCGTGCAGGCGCTGAGGCAGTCGCACGCCGCCCAGGAGGCGCTGGACCAGCTGATGCAGGGGCTGCTGAATGCCGAATCCGGCCAGCGCGGCTACCTGCTCACGCAGGACGAGCGCTACCTGCAGCCCTACGAGGGCGCCATCCTGGCCATCCAGTCGCACCTGGACGCACTGCGCAACGCGCAGCCGGCGCCAGCGCACCAGCAGGACTTCGACCAGCTGGTGCAGCTGGTGGCGCGCAAGCTCTCCGAGATGGAGTTGACCGTGCAGATGCGGCGCAAGGACAACGACGAGGGCTGGCGGTTCGTGCTGTCCACCGATGTCGGCCAGCAGGACATGGAGGCCATCCGCAAGCTGGTGGTGCGCATGTCCGGGCGCAGCGCCCAGCAGGTCGAACGCGGCGACGCAGACATCCACGAGGCGCTGGCCTGGTCGCGCATCGGCATCACGCTGGTGGCCCTGGCAGCGCTGCTGGCGTTCCACCTGTACCTGCGCAACTCGCAGGCGCTGCGCGCGGCCCATGAGCGCGAGCAGCAGGTGCTGGAGCGCGAGCGCGAGCGGCTGGAGCAACTGGTGCGCGAGCGCACGGCCTCGCTGTCCGAGCTGGCGCACCACCTGCAGCAGGTGCGCGAGGACGAGCGTGCCCACCTCGCGCGCGAGCTGCACGACGAGCTGGGGGCCCTGCTCACGGCGGCCAAGCTGGACGTGGCCCGGCTGAAGCCGCGCATGGACCCCGACTCCCCCGAGAGCGCTGAGCGGCTGCAGCACCTGACCGACACCCTCAACAGCGGCATCGCGCTCAAGCGCCGCATCATCGAAGACCTGCGGCCCTCGTCGCTGGACAACCTGGGCCTGGTGGCGTCGCTGGAGATCCTCACGCGCGAGTTCTCCGAGCGCAGCGGCATTGCCGTGCAGGTGCGGCTGGAGCCGGTGCAGCTGTCGGCGTCGGCCCAGCTGTCGGCGTCGGCCCAGCTGACCGTCTATCGCCTGGTGCAGGAGGCGCTCACCAACGTCCTCAAGCACGCCCAGGCGCGCACGGTCGTGGTGGGCTTGAACGCCTACCCGGGCCATGTTTGCGTGCAGGTGCGCGACGACGGCCGCGGCTTCGATGCGCAGGCCGGGGCCGCGCCCACCCGCGCCCACGGCCTGCTGGGAATGCGCCACCGCGTCAACGCCGAAGGCGGGCAGCTGACGGTGAGCGCCACGCCCGGCCAGGGCACGCTGGTGTCGGCCCGGCTGCCGCTGGCCCAAGCTGCCGCGGCGCACTGAGCCACGCGCCCTGCGCCCGGGCGCGGCGGCCTCCGCAGGGCCTCCTGGGGCGCGGCGAAAGCGTCCTACATCGCTGCGCGCCAAGGGCCGGCAGTCGCGCTGCGGTGCCTCGTCATACATTGCATTCACTCGCTCAGCCACACCGCTGGCCAGCGAATCCAAGACAACCCAGGAGGTCCCCATGTTGCATTACGCAGTTGTTTTTCTGGTCATCGCCCTGATCGCCGCGCTGTTCGGCTTTGGCGGCATTGCAGCCGGCGCAGTCGGCATCGCCAAGGTGCTGTTCTTCGTCTTCGTGATCATGGCCGTGGTGACCTTCGTGCTGGGCCTGCTGCGGCGCGGCTGAAGCCCTGACCGCCCTGCGCCAGCCCCCGCCATCCCACACACCCAACCACCCCCGAGGAGTCCCCATGAACGTACAAGAAAACGGCCAGAAGGCCACTGAAAAAGCCACCGACAAGGCCACCGATGCCGCGCACGACGCTGCGCGCAGCGTGGCCGATGGCGCCAAGCAGGCGGTCGACAGCACCAGGCGCATGGCCAACGAGGCGCTGGACAAGGCCGAGAGCGGCGTCAAGCGTGTCAAGGAAGAGGTCGATCCGGTGATCGACGACCTGGCCGCCCGCGCCCAGGAGTTCGCCAATCGCAGCATCAACTATTGCGCCGAGACCAGCGAGCGCGCGCGGCGCCAGTTCAACCAGGCGGCCGATGCGACCTGCCGCTATGTGTCCGACCAGCCCGGCAAGTCGATGCTGATGGCCGTGGCTGCAGGCGCGGCGCTTGCCACCGCCCTGATGATTTCGCGCCGCAGCGACCGCTGAGCAGGGGGGACTTCATGCCAAAGCAACCAAACGCCGCAAAAGACGCAGCCATGGACAAATCACCCAAGCCGCAAGGCGGCAGCGGGGCAGGGGCCGGCCAGGAACCCAAGACCCTGGAGCTCAACGAGGCGGCGATACGCCAGGCCGCCACGGCCGACCTGGATGAAGGCGCCGTCACGCCGGGCTATGGCCCCTATCGCGAGGCCATCATCAAGCTGCTCAACGACGCGCTGGCCACGGAGCTGGTGTGCGTGCTGCGCTACAAGCGCCATTACTTCACTGCCGACGGGCTGGAGTCGCCCGCCATTGCCGCGGAATTCCTCCAGCATGCCAACGAGGAAGCAGCGCACGCCGACAAGATTGCGGAACGCATCGTGCAGCTGGGCGGCTCGCCGGACCTCAACCCGGCCACGCTGCTGCAGCGCAGCCATGCCGAATACGACGAGTGCAGCGACTTGAAGGGCATGGTGCGCGCCAACCTCGTGGCCGAGCGCATCGCCGTCGAGACCTACCGCCAGATGATCGAGCTGATCGGCGACAAGGACCCCACCACCCGGCGCATGCTGGAGGGCGTGCTCGCCGAAGAGGAAGAGCACGCCGACGAACTCAGCGACTGGCTGCGCCGCTAGCATTGCAGCGCGGGTGCGGCAGCTGTCAGGCCCGGCCGCCCTGCGCATTTTTTTGAGCCGTTTTTTTACCCCAAGAGGAGATCACCATGAAGTACGCACGAGCCCTTGCCTTTGCCCTGGTTGCAGGCGCCACCATCGTCTCGACAGGTTGCTCGGTGGCGCGCCACCAGCAGACCGTCGGGTCCTATGTCGATGACGCGGGCATCACCACGGCCATCAAGGCCAAGATGGCCGAAGACAAGACGGTGGCAGCCACCTCGATCAGCGTGGAAACCCTCAACGGCACCGTCCAGCTGTCCGGCTTTGCCAAGTCGCAGGCGGAAAAAGACCGTGCCGAGCAGATTGCGCGCAATTCCAACCACGTGCGCGACGTGCGCAACAGCATCGTCGTGCGCCCCTGAGCGCTGCCTTCGCAATCAGGAACAACGCGGCCTCGGCCGCGTTTTTTTGCGCCTGTGGTTCAAGGCGCAATGCTGCGCTTGAGCGCCCGCGCCACCGGCCGGGGCAGGCTGGCCAGCGACTGCAGCAGGTGCGGCAGCACGCGCAGCTTCAGGCCGGTGAGCGTGGGCGGCACCACGGCCTCGATCAGGTGGGGCCCGGGAGTGGCCAAGGCATGCGCCAGGGCGGCGGTGAAATCCTCGGTGGTGGTGGCGCGCCGCGCCGGCACGCCCATGCCTTCAGCCAGGCGCACGAAGTCCAGCGCCGGGGTGCCGATGTCGAGCTGGCTGCGCGCCTTTTCGCCCGCGCCCGCAGCGCCCACGCGCTGCAGTTCCACGTTCAGGATGGCGTAGGAGCGGTTGTTGAAGATCACGCTGATGACGTCCAGCCGTTCGCGCGCCATGGTCCAGAGCGCCTGCAGGGTGTACATGGCCGAGCCGTCGCCCGACAGCGCCAGCACCTTGCGCTGCGGGCAGGCGATCGCCGCGCCCACCGCGCAGGGCAGGGCCTGGCCGATGGCGCCGCCCGTGAGCGTGAGTACGTCGTGGCGCGGGCTGGCGGCCGTGAACAGGGGCAGCATGATGCCGCTGGTCTGCGCCTCGTCGACGATGATGGCGCGCTCGGGCAGCAGGTGGCCTATGGCCTTGCAGACCTTGTCGGCGGTGAACTTGCCCTGAGGGCGCTCCGGGCGCTTCAGGGTTTGCAGCAGCGGCGCCGCGGCCTGCGCGCCGACGGCCTGGAGCAGGCGCTGCACGCTGGCCGGCACGTCCTCATCGGCGGCGGCCAGGGTGTGCAGCTGGCAGCCGCGCGGCAGCAGGTCGCTTTGCTTGCCCGGGTAGGCGAAAAAGGAGACCGGGGACTTGGCGTCCACCAGGATCAGGTGCTCCAGCCCGGTGAGCTGCACCGAGGCCAGCTCGGCCAGGTAGGCGATGCGCTCGACCGGAGGCAGCCCGGCGCCGCGCTCGATGCGCGCGGGAAAGACCTCTGCGAACAGGCGCGCGCCGGTGTGGCAGGCGATGCGCGACAGGTCCTGCAGCACACCGTCGCGCAGCGCGCGGGTACCCAGCAGGAAGGCGACCTTGCCGGGCCGGGCGGCCAGTGCCTGGGCGATCTCCTGCACGCGCGCGGGCTCGGCTGCGGGCGGCGCAGGCGGCGCCAGGCAGGGCTGGGGCACGCCGCCCTCGCCCCAGGATACGTCGGCCGGCAGGATCAGCGTGGCCACGTTGCCAGGCGGCCCCATGCAGGTGGCCAGCGCCTGCACGGCGTCATGGCACAGCGCCGCGGTGCTGGTGCTGGTGCGCACGAACCCGGGCGAGACGTTGCGCGCCACGGTCTCGATGTCCGATTGCAGCTGCGCATCGTGGCGGACATGGTGCGTGGCGTGGTCGCCGACGATGTTGAGCACCGGCACCTTGCCCTTCCTGGCGTTGTGCAGGTTGGCCAGGCCATTGCCCAGGCCGCAGCCCAGGTGCAGCAGCGTCGCCGCCGGCTTGCCGGCCATGCGGGCGTAGCCGTCGGCCGCCCCCGTGGCCACGCCCTCGAACAGTGCCAGCACGGCGCGCATGCGCGGCTCGGTGTCCAGCGCAGCCACGAAGTGCATCTCGGACGTGCCGGGGTTGGTGAAGCAGACCTCGATGCCGGCGTCGGCCAGGGTCTTGATCAGGGCTTGAGCGCCGTTCATGGCGAAATCCTCCCAGGACAATGAACAAATTGCTATTAAAAATATAGCTACAAGCGATTGTTTGACGCCGGCTTGTGGCGTATTTGACTGTTTTTCACTCGATTCCGGGCTCCAGCTGCGCCGCGCCTATGTCCGCCACGCGGGTGACGCCGGTGAGCATCATGGCCAGCGCCAACTCGCGCTGCCAGGCGGCCAGCAGCTGGCGCACGGCGGCCTCGCCCCCGCCGGCCAGCGCCCAGATCCAGGCGCGCCCGATCAGCACGCCCTGGGCGCCCAGGGCCAGGGCCTTGAAGACATCGGTCCCGCTCCTGATGCCGCCGTCGAGCAGCACTTCGGCCTGCCCGCCCACGGCAGCGGCGATGGCCGGCAGCGCGGCGATGGTCGAGGGCACGCCGTCGAGCTGGCGCCCGCCGTGGTTGGACACCACGATGCCGTCGGCGCCGCAGGCCACCGCGGCACGTGCGTCCTGCGCGTCCAGGATGCCCTTGAGCAGCAGCCGCCCGCGCCAGTGCTGGCGCAGCCAGGCGATGTCGCTCCAGGTCACCGTGGGGTCGAACTGCGCGTCCACCCAGGCCTTGAAGGCGTTGAGGTCGCGCCCGCCCGGCACCTGGTCGGCCAGGCAGCCAAAGGACAGGGGCTTGCCGCGCAGCGCCACGTCCCAGGCCCAGCGCGGGCGCGCCAGCACCTGGGATGCGCGCAGCAGGCCGGCGCGCGCGCCGCTGTGCGCCAGGCCGTTGCGCACGTCGCGCAGGCGTGGGCCGGTGGCCGGCAGGTCGACGGTGAAGACCAGTGTGCGGCAGCCCAGCTGCCAGGCCTTGTCCAGCAGCGCGCGCACGGCGCTGCGGTCGCGCAGCATGTACAGCTGGAACCACGGCGGCGGGCTGCCCGCCGGCGCGGCGGCGCAGACCTCGTCCAGCGCGCAAATGCCCACGGTGGACAGGGTGAAGGGCAGGCCGGCGCTGCTTGCCGCGCGCATGGCCTGCGCCTCGCCGCGGCGCGCCATCATGCCGGCCAGGCCGACGGGGGCCAGCGCCAGCGGCATGGCGCAGTCCTGCCCGGCCAGCTGGGCGCGCGTGTCCACGGCGCCGACATCGACCAGCACGCGCTGGCGCAGGCGGACGTGGCGCAGGTCCTGCACGTTGGCCGCCAGCGTGTGCTCGGCGCTGGCACCGCCGTCCAGGTAGTCGAACAGGAAGCGCGGCAGGCGCCGGCGCGCGCGCTCGCGCCAGTCCAGGGCCGTGGCCGGGTAGCGCAGCAGTTCAGGCAGCATGGCCGGCCGCTCCCAGGGCACCCGGGCGGCCCAGGCGGCGCATGAGCAGGGCAAACAGCAGGCCGCCGGCATACATCAGCACGCCATAGACGGCGCCGGGGATGGCCATGGCGTCCTCCTTGAGCACGCTGCTGGCGATCACCAGCGCCAGCGCCGCGTTCTGCACGGCCGTCTCTATGCCCAGCGTGACCGCCTGGCGGTACGGCAGGCGCGCAGCCCAGGCCATGGCAAAGCCCAGCGCCAGCATGGAGAGGTTGAGCACCAGGGCAAAGGGCGTGAGCGTGGCGAAGTTCTCCAGCAGCAGCGCCCAGTTCTTGACCACGGCCAGCACCACGATGAGCACGAACAGCACCGTGGCGATGCGCGTGGCGCGTGGCTCGAAGCGCAGCGCCCAGGCCGGGCGCACGCTGCGCGCCCACATGCCCAGGCCCACGGGCAGGCCCAGCACCAGCGCGACCTGGCCCATCATCAGCCCCACCGGCACGTTCACCGCGCGCGAGGCGCCCAGGAAGTGCGCCAGCGACCAGGTCACGACCAGGGGCAGGGTGAAGATGGTCAGGACGCTCGCCACCGCCGTGAAGCTCAGCGCCAGCGCCACGTCGCCGCGCGCCAGATACGTCAGCAGGTTGGACGTGCTGCCCGTCGGGCAGGCCGCCAGGATCATGAAGCCCACGGCAAACACGCCCTGCATGCCCGTCAGCTTGAGCAGCAAGTAGCACGCCAGTGGCAGCAGCACGAAGTGGCAGGCCATGCCCACCAGCAGCGCGCGCGGCTGGGCCAGGATGCGGCGGAAATCCGCCGGCGTCAGCCCCAGGCCGAGCGAGAACATGATGAAGGCCAGGATGAGCGGCAAGAGCACGCCCGAAACAATGTCGCCCTGCATGGTGTCGTCTCCTTTTTTGTCGTGATTGCCCGGGCTGGGTGCCGGTGGCTGTCAGCCGCCCGCGGCGATGCTGGTCGCCGCCGCCTGCGCCGTCAGGATGCAGCCGGGCAGGAAAGTGCCCTCCAGCGAGCGCCGGCCGCTGGCGCCGCCGCCGCCAAAGCCCGCCGCCTCGCCCACGGCATACAGGCCGGCGATGGGGCTGCCGGCGCCGTCCAGCACCCGGCTTTGCAGGTCGGTGGCCAGGCCGCCCAGGCTCTTGCGCGTGATCAGCTGCATGTGGATGGCGATGAGGGGGCCGGCGCCCGGCTTTTGCAGCGGCGCGGGCGCGCAGGTGCGCAGCTTGTCCGGGCCCCACTGGCGGGCGTGCAGGATGCGGCGGATCTGGTCGTCGTTGCCCAGCTTGAGGCTGCCGCCGGCGGCGAAGTTGGCGTCGAACGCATCGGCCGTGGCCTGCAATGCCTCGGCGCGCACGTGCTGGCCGCCGGTAAGCCGGTTCATCCTGGCGGCCAGCCCGGCCAGCGTGTCGTCCACCAGGAAATGCGGGCTCTCGGTCTGCATCTGGCGCACCAGGCGGTGGTTGCCCAGCAGGGTTTCCTTGAGGAACAGCGGAAACTGCATGTCGCGCACGCGCTGGTTGTGCTCGGCCCCGGAAATCGCGAACTCCTTGGCGGCGATGCGCCAGTTCAGGAGGTGCCAGGTCCAGGGCTGCTCTTGGCTAGCCACCCTTTGGCACAGCCAGTGGGTGTCGAAGCCGGTGACCAGCGGCTCGGGGCCGATGCGCTGGCCCCGGTGGTCCAGCCACAGGGCCGACTTGCAGGGAATGGCCGACAGGCCATGGCCCTCGAAGTGCGGCTGCGGGTGCGGGAAGCCGGCCGCGTAGTTCCACATCTCGCCGGCATTGCGGATGCTCGCGCCCAGCCCGGCGGCAGCGGCGTGGTGCAGCGCGCCGTCGGCAAACGGGTGCGCGCCGTTGAGCATGGTGCGCGGCATGGGGCGGCCCGGCGGCCAGTTGGCGCGCGTTTGCTCGTGGCCGCCGTTGATGCCGCCGTGGCCGGCACCACCACATCGGCGCGCAGGCGCACCTCGCCGCCGCTGGCCTCGTCGATGGCCACGGCGCCGCGGATGCGCCCGCCCTCGTGGTCGAGCTGGGTGACGCGGTGGCGGTGCAAGAGCGTCAGCCGCCCGCCGCTGCCGGCTTCGCGCAGCAGCGCCCTTCATAT